>NZ_JASISY010000004.1 GCF_030063365.1 Cryobacterium sp. PH29-G1
CCTCCTGACCCAGAACCTGACGCCCGTCCCGGCGCCCCCACTCATTGAGAGTCCGCTCCCTCCCGCGACTGGCACGACAGCTACCGGCGGGCGACTGCACGATGGTCTCGACAGGCTCGACCTACACGACAGGCTCGACCTACACGACAGGCTCGACCTACACGACGGGATTGACCCACACGACGGGATCAACCGGCGAGATGGGAACGACCCGAGTCCGGGTCGCGTGGGCGACGACTACCTCAACTGAACCGTTCGAGACCGGAGATCACTGCGATTCCGACGCGATACGGCCGCGATGCTGGCCGCGACACCGGCTGCGAAACTGGCAGCGAACGCGACTGCGAATCTGACCGACCATGAATCTGAATTCGACGACGATCCAGAACCCGGCTGCGGTCCCGACTGCGAATGCGATGCCAGCTGCGATTTCAGCTGCGATCCCGACTGCGAATAGTGCTGCGAACCAGGCTAGGCGGCTGGCTCGAGGGTAAGAACGTCGCTCGCGTCGCGGTTGATGGCGGCCGGTGTGTACAGCCATGGGCGGGTCTCATGGTCCCTCCAAAGCGGTGCCTGATCAGTGTAGTTGGCGTGAAAGGCGTGACCCGATGCCCCGGTGAGGTTGATCCAGGTGGAGTCGTCGAAGTTTTCCAGGCTAATCACCTGCCGCATCGAGGGCACCCAGTCCACCTGGTAGCCCTGGGTCGCATCCCAGCCGACAGCGTTCACGACGGACGAACCTCCGGCCAGGTGGTACGGACCACGGTTGAACAACCACTCCAACGGGGCAATCCCCGATTCACCGAAGGTGGCGCTCTTCAGGTCGAGGGTGTGGATGTCGCCCCACTGCCAATCCGCCGGGTTCGTTCCCATCAGATCGGCGGCCTCGGCCGCGGCATCCGTCATGGCCCGCCGAAGCATGCTGTCCTCGCCGACGGTGCCGCGCGCCGCGTTCGACCACCACGGGGAGTCTGGCTGATCGAGCAAACTCGTGACCACAGCGAACGATCGGTCACCACCGGTCAGGGCAGCACCGGCATCGATCTTGTCGGCGAACATGTCTTTCAGCAGTGTGCGCCAAATCACGTTGAAATAGGCAGCGGCGGCACTGTCGGCGTCGACTTGGTAATCCCAGCCGTCGAACAGCTTTTGCGCCTCGACGGCATTGCCGGTGAGGCGCACCTGCTGCAGAGCTGGCACCAGCGCCGCAGCAATGGCGCTGTAATTGTCACCCTGAATCTCACTCATCAGCTCTTTCGTCAGCGGGGTTTCCGCAGCGATGAGTTCTTGCAGCCGCGCAGTGATCTGGTTGGCTCGGTAACCCAGATCCCAATCGGCGGTCAATAGACTGGGGTAGCTCGGGTCAACGGCCGCGTTGTTGGCCGTGACGATGTATCCGCTAGGCGGATTGAAGGAAGTAGGCAGGGCGTCAAAGGGGATGTATCCGGTCCAGCCGTACTGGCTGGTCCAGCCCGGCACCGGCAATGTACCGTTGCCGCTGGCCCGAATCGGAATGAGACCCGGCGCCTGGTAGCCGATATTGCCGTCCACGTCGGCATAGGTGAGGTTTTGCGCTGGAACCTCGAACAGAGCGGCCGCGGCGCGGAAACTCGTCCAGTCCGTTGCTTGATTGAGGGCGAAAATAGCGGATGCTGTTCGCCCGGGGGTCAGCGCCGTCCACTGCAGCGATAGCTCATAGGTGGTTTGTTCAGCGCCCGCCTCGGCCGGAGCTGGCGTGGGCATCCCGGCGGCGACGGGAAAGTCACTCGCGATCTGCGGGTAGGCGGTTCCCGCAAAACCGCTCAGGAGCGGACCGTGTTCGGTCGAACGTATCTCGATCTTCACGTCGTCGCCGCCGGCAACGGCGATCTTTTCGTCGCGCAACAGCAGCGGCTTTGCCACACCGTCGAATTCGTAGCTGTCGCCGGTGACTTTCTCGACGTAGAGATCAGCGACGTCGGGGCCGAGGTTGGTGAAGCCCCACGCCACGCGGTCATTGTGACCGATGATGATGCCGGGCATCCCCGAGAAACTGTACCCAGCGACATCGAAGGGGCACTCCGCGCTGATCGACTGGCAACGCAACCCGACCTGATACCAGACCGAGGGCAGGGCGGGGCCGAGGTGCGGGTCGTTGGCGAGCAGAGGCAGGCCGGTGTCGGTGAGCGCGCCGGAAACGACCCAGGAATTGGAGCCGATCTCGCCGCCGGCCGGCCCGAGAAGTTCGGGCACCGAGCCGAGGTTTGCGCGCAGTTCGTTGAGTGCGCCGGCATAGGAGTTGACGTCGACCGGCTGCTGCGCGACCGGGACATCCGTTGAATCGGTGCCGGGTTCGGCGGCTTGCGGCGCGCCGGCCAGCGGCACGGTCACGGCCTGACTGCCGGTGATGGTGGGGTGCTGGCTGTACGGGAAGTCGGGGTGAAGCCGGTTGACCTCGGCGGGGGTGAGCGTGGTCGACAGCAGCGCCCGGTCGATCTCGTCGTCGAGGTTGGACCGAAGATCCCACGCCATGGCTTTCAGCCACGCAACGGAGTCGGCTGGGGTCCACGGTTCGACCTCGTACCCGGAGTTCTGTAAACCGAGCACCGCGTACTCCAACGACAGGTCTGCGCCGTGATGGTCGTCGAGGTAGGCGTTCACGCCATCGGCGTAGGACTGGTAATAGCCGAGGGTCACCGGGTCGAGCAGGTCCACTTCTTGCTCGGCGACGGCCCGCCAGCCCAGCGTGCGCACGAAGGTATCGGTGCCGACCTGGCTCTCACCGAACAACTCCGATAGACGACCACTCGTGACATGGCGGCGAAAGTCCATCTCCCAGAAGCGGTCCTGGGCGTGCACGTAACCCTGCGCAAGAAATAGGTCCGATGCCGTCTTGGCCGTGATCTGCGGAATGCCGGCGTCGTCACGTGTCACGGTTACCGCGCTCGACAACCCTGTGATGTTGACGGTGCCCGCCAGCGTGGGAAACGAGCGGGTGACCGTCCAGACGCCGAGCCCGGCAGTGACCACGACGAGGCTGACCACGATCCCGAGCGCAATCACCACCCGCCGAACGCGACGGTGGCCCTTGCTGCGCGGTGCGTCGGTGCCCACATCACTCCCTCGTGCGTTGGGTAAATCGTGCGGGCCGCCTGCAACGTGTCGTCGAAAAGCTCGGGTTCCGCTACCCGGATGCTAGCGGAACCCACCGACATCCGCTGAGCACGCGGGCGCTGGGCGCTGCGGAATCAGGCGTGCAGCGCGGCATTCAGGGTGATGCCGCTGCCGGCACGCGCGAGCACCTCAACGGCGCCGGAGACCGAGTTACGGCGAAACAGCAGGTTGGGCACGCCGGAAAGTTCGACGGCTTTCACCGTTGGCAAAGTGCCGTTGGAAGTGACCGGTTCGCCGACCAGAACAACCTTGGTGCCCGCCGTGACGTAGAGCCCGGCCTCCACCACGCTGTCATCACCGATCGCGATGCCCACGCCCGAATTGGCTCCGAGCAGCGCGCGAGCGCCGATTGAAATACGCTGCGTTCCTCCACCAGACAGGGTTCCCATAATGGATGCGCCGCCACCGATATCGGCGCCGTCACCGACTACCACACCCTGGGAGATTCGGCCTTCGACCATCGAGGAGCCGGTGGTTCCGGCGTTGAAGTTGACGAATCCCTCGTGCATCACGGTGGTGCCGGGGGCGAGGTGGGCGCCGAGCCGCACGCGCGAGGCATCCGCTATTCTCACGCCGGTCGGCACGACGTAGTCGAGCAATGGTGGGAACTTGTCGACGCCGCTGGCCTGAATGCCGGCGCGCTGCAGGCTCGGGCGCAGCCGGGCGAAGTCGGTCGGCAGCATCGGGCCAGCGTTGGTCCAGACCACGGTGGGCAGGTAGGCGAAGATGCCATCGAGGTTGATACTGTTCGGCAGAACGAGCAGGTGGGACAGCAGGTGCAGGCGCAGGTACGCGTCCGACGTGCTCGCCGGCGCCGCAGAGAGCGTGATTTCTACCGTGACCGCTTCGAGGCGAACCGCCCGGCGGGCATCGTCGACGGCTGCTTCGCTGAGTTCGGCGGGAACAATCCAACGATCGCGGCCGGCCGGCAGCGCACCGAGCGCAGGGGACGGAAACCACGTGTCAAGCACGGTGCCATCGGCGGCGACGGTCGCGAGACCATACCCCCAGGCCTGGGTTGAGGAAGCGGGCGGGGCATTTTCGGAAACAACGGAGGGCATACCTCTAGATTAGTAGGGTGACTTCTACGACTCCGGACCCCTCTACCCGCGCCACCGCCCCAGCAGAGTCAGCACAGCTCACCGTGCTTGACCTCACGGCCACGTCCATCGAACTGACCAGGCAAATCTGTGACATGGAGTCGGTGTCGGGCAATGAAACAGCCCTCGCCGACGCGATCGTCGCTGCCCTCGCCGGATTCAAGCACCTCGAAATCATTCGGGACGGTGACACCGTCGTCGCCCGAACCCAGCTGGGCCGAGCACAGCGGGTTGTTATTGCCGGGCACATCGACACCGTGCCGCTCAACGACAACCTGCCCACCCGTTACGAGACCATCGAGGGCACGGAGTACCTCTGGGGTCGCGGCACGGTCGATATGAAGGCCGGCGTCGCCGTGCAGCTCAAGCTCGCCGCCGAACTGAGCAACCCCAGCGTGGACGTGACCTGGATGTGGTATGACCACGAGGAGGTCTCCGATGATCTCAACGGGCTCGGCCGTCTGGCACGCAACCGACCCGACCTGTTTGTGGGCGATTTCGCCATTCTTGGTGAGCCGACCAAGAGCCAGATCGAGGGTGGCTGCAACGGCAACCTGCGCGTTGAGCTTCGCACCTTTGGACTGCGCTCCCACTCGGCGCGGAGTTGGGTCGGCGAGAATGCCATTCACAAGGCCGCACCGATTCTCAATATTCTGGCCGGGTATCAGGCCCGCGAGGTAGAGGTGGAGGGCCTCGTCTACCGGGAGGGTCTCAACGCGGTTGGCATCACCGGCGGGGTCGCCGGCAATGTCATCCCCGACGAATGCATGGTGCACGTCAACTACCGCTTCGCGCCGAGCCGCAGCGCGGACGAAGCGGTCGCCCATCTGCGCGAACTGTTCGACGGCTACGACCTCACCGTCGTTGACCGCGCTGAGGGAGCCCGACCGGGCCTTGACGCCCCGCTCGCCCGGCAGTTCATGAACGCCGTCGGCGGCGTCGCCGCTCCCAAATATGGCTGGACCGACGTCGCCCGATTCTCCGCGCTCGGCGTGCCTGCCGTCAACTACGGCCCCGGCGACCCGCTCAAGGCGCACGCCGACGATGAACGCGTGGCAGTGGCCGAGATCACGGCCTGCGAAAACGGCCTGCGCGACTGGCTGAGCACGTCGGTGAGCTAACGACGCGCCCCAGCCCGATGATGACTGAGCGGATGCTCCTCCCGCGACGGTCGCCGACTCGCTGGCTCCCGGCGCACTGGCACGCCCGCTACCGGCTGACCCCGTGGTGGGGCAAGGTATTCGTGGTCTGGGCGCTTTCACGCCTGGTCACGACGAGCCTCATCCTGGTCTTGGCGAGGGCGCAGGAGCCCAACGCCTGGACCGGTGCGAGCCCGAAATACACCGATTTCGCCACAATGTGGGACGGCCGGTGGTACAACATCGTCGCTGCAGTCGGGTACCCGGGCGTGCTGCCGAGCACCGAGGCCGGGCAGATCGGTGAGAACGCGTGGGCGTTCATGCCGGGCTACCCGGTGCTCGCGCGACTGCTGATGGTGCTCACCGGTTTTCCATGGGCGCCCGTGGCGGTTTTCGTATCGGTCGCCTTCAGTTTCGGCACCGCCTTGTTGTTCTACCGCCTCATGGTGCGCGTACAGCCATCGCCCACGGCCCTATTCGCGGTCGTGCTGTTCTGCGTCGCACCGTTGTCGCCGATTCTTCAGTTCGCCTATGCCGAATCGATGTACCTATTTTTTCTGACTCTCGCCCTGTACCTGCTGCTTGAGCGCCGATACTGGCTGCTCTATCCCGTTATCGCGGTGATGGCCCTGACCCGGCCGAGCGGGCTCGCTTTCGCCCTCGCTTTGGGACTGCACGTCATCTATCGCTTTGTTACCCGATCTCGTGATCCCTTCCCGCGCCGAGAGCGTCTGCTGGCGGCCTCCGTTGCCCTGTTCAGTGCGTTCATGGGCCTGGCCTGGCCGGCGACTGCCTGGGCCGTCACCGGCCAAATGTCGGCCTACACCGACACCGAGTTGGCCTGGCGCGCACCGTACATCGGCTATCAGGAGCTCGTGCCGTTCACGGCCTGGTTTCAGAGCGGACTCTGGTGGTTGGGGAGTCCGTGGGGCATTATTGTGGTCGTCGCCCTCATCCTCACCTTCGCCGTGCTGCTGTTCACACCGGCTGTGCGCCATCTGGGCGTGGACCTGCGACTCTGGCTGGTCAGTTACGGGCTGTATCTGCTCGCCGTGTTCTTTCCGCAGTCCAGCACGTTTCGGCTGCTGATGCCGATGTTTCCATTGCTCGGCGTCGCCGCGATTCCCCGTAGCCGAATCTACCGGGTGGCGATCATGCTGCTCCTGGTGGCCGGGCAGTGGGGCTGGTTGCTGATCTGCTGGCGCGTGGACGGTTACGACTGGACACCGCCGTAAAATTCCCCGCACTGATGATTTCCTCGCGTATGGTCGAGGTCGACGTACTCCTCGGAAAGGCAGCATGCCCAGCCCTAAACAGTCAGCGATTCCGCGCATCGACGTGGAACGACATCGCCGGGCCCTCCTTGAGGCCGCGGCCGACGAGCTCGCCCGCAATCCCGACTCCTCTATGGCGGAGGTCGCGCAGGCGGCAAAACTGACCAGAGCGACTCTATATCGTCATTTCAGCAACCGGCAGTCTCTGCTCACGGCCATCCAGGCTGAGGCACTGTCGCGCGCGTCGGAGACGCTCAGGGCGTGCCGTCTCGACGAGGGAAGCGCGCTCGAGGTGCTCAAGCGCGTGGTCGGTTCACTGGGCAAGCAGGGGATGCGCTTTCGCATCATTCTGATGCGGGCGCCCGACCACAACGCGCGATTTTTGACCCAGCGTGACCAGGTTCTCGCCCCGTTGGTCGGGGTCGTCATGCGGGGGCAGGCCGAGGGCGATATTCGTGCCGACCTGTCGCCGGAATGGATCGTCACGGCATTGGCCTCCCTGCTCATTTCAGCCGTGCGGGCGGCGCCCTTGGCGCAGCACTCCGAGGCGGAGGTGGCTGACCTCATCTTTCGTACCCTGGTCGGCGGGATCGCCACGGACGGAACGGCGAGGACGTCCAAAAACTAGACAACGCTGTCTCATTTCGTCTAGTCTCGGTTCAGGCGGCCCACATGGGCTGTCGGAGTCGATGAACCATGATGGGACTACCCGTGCTTTCTGCACTCGCTCGCATGTCAACCCGGTACCGCTGGATAGTGGTTGCAATCTGGCTGGTGCTGATCCTCGGGGCCGTGCTCGGCAGTCGAACGATCGGTGGCACTTTCAACAACGACCTGACGCTCGCCGGCACGGACTCGCAGGCCGCATACGACACCCTCCGCGAGCAGTTCCCCGAGCTGGCCGGTGATGGCATGCAAGCCATCGTGCACAGCACGGATGCCGCGGAGTCCGTCACGTCCCCGGCACTGCGCGCTGCGGTGGAGGATGCCGTGGCCACGGTCGCCGCCCTGGACGGCGTCGCCGCGGCCCGGTCGCCGTACGAACCGCCCCAGCCCATGGTGTCCACCGACGGCAGGACGGCTATGGTGACGATCCAATTCACGGCGCGGGCAAAGGACATTCCGGTGGAGACGCTGGCCCAGGCCCAGGCCGCATTCGAGGGCGTGCGCGTCGCCGGCGGACAAGTCGAATTCGGTGGCCCCGCCGCTCAGGCCGAGTCCGGGCCATCCGGCAGCGAAGCCTACGGGCTGCTCGCGGCCGCCCTGGTGCTGTTGATCGTGTTTGGTTCAGTTTTCGCCATGCTGGTCACGCTCGTCACCGCCCTGATCGCCCTCGGCGTCGGGCTCGCCTCGATCACCATGCTCGCTTCGACGGTGACCATCGGCACGTCCGGTCCTATCGTTGCCGCCATGATCGGTCTGGGCGTCGGCATCGACTACGCCCTGCTGATCGTGACGAGGCACCGTGAGGGGATGCGGCGGGGTCTGGCTCCGAACGCCGCTATCGAAGCGGCCATGACCACGGCAGGTCGCTCGGTGTTGGTCGCCGGCGCTACTGTGATCATCGCCATTTTGAGCCTGTATGCCATCGGAATCCCGTTCGTCTCCTCACTCGGCCTGGCCAGTGCCATCGTCGTGAGCGCGACGATGCTGGCCTCCGTTACCTTGCTGCCGGCGCTGCTCGCTATCTTCGGCCGAAACCTAGACCGCGTGCGCGTGCGCAGGATCGGCACGAAGACTCCCGCGGGTGTAACGGGCCCTGCCGGGCCCAATGGTGCCGGCCGCGCTGAATCTCAGCCTGGGGCGGGATGGCACGGCTGGGTCGAAAGAATCCAGCGCCGCCGATGGCTCGCCGCGTTCGCCTCGATCCTGGTTTTGGCCATTCTGGCCGTGCCGCTGCTCTCGCTTCGCCTCGGAACGGCCGACGGTGGGTCCCAAGCTGCCGACACCACCCAGCGAAAGGCTTATGACCTGATCGTGGAGGGATTCGGCGCGGGCTGGGCCGGTCCGCTCCTGGTCACGGTCGACTTCGGAGCCGATTCTACGCCGACCGAGAGCCAGGCCGCGAGCACTGCACTGCACGCCAAGCTGGCGGCGACGGAGGGTGTCAGCGCAGTTACCCCGCCGCGGTTCGGGACGAACGGGTCAACCGCGCTTTACACGGTGATTCCGACGAGTTCACCGGATGACGCGGCCACGGAGACCCTGGTTCACGAACTGCGCGACACTGTTCTGCCCGAGGCGGCGCCGGGCGCGAGCACCCACGTCGGCGGCGCGACGGCGACCAGTATCGATCTGGCTGACACGCTGCTGGCGCAGATCGGCTGGTTCATCCTGATCGTCGTGGTGCTGGCCTTCATCGTTCTCCTGATCGAGTTCCGGGCACCGTTCATCGCGGCCATGGCCGTGATCATGAACCTGTTCGCGGTGGGGGCCGCATATGGACCCGTCGTGGCCGTGTTCCAATGGGGCTGGTGGCCCGCCGACTGGCTGGGGGTCATGTCAGGGCCGGTGGAGTCGTTCGTTCCGGTCATGCTCTTCGCCGTGCTCTTTGGCCTGTCTACCGACTACACAGTGTTCCTGCTCAGCCGTGTCAAGGAGGAGCTCGCCCGCACGGGAGATCCGAACCTGGCGGTTCGCGATGCGTTGGCCGCCACGGCGAAGGTGATTCTGGCCGCGGCATCCGTCATGGTCGTGGTTTTCGGCAGCTTTATTCTGAATGACCAACGAACCGTGACGATGTTCGGTTTTGGCCTCGCCACGGCCATAGCCGTCTATGTACTCATCGTGATCCTGGTGCTCGTGCCGGCTCTGCTGGCTATAGCGGGCCGACCTGCTTGGGGGCGCACACCACGTCATCCGTCGAAAGATCCCGAGTCGGAACTCCTCGCTAGGGAGCCGAAACAAACCCCCGATCTAATACCTAATCCGACCTGAATTTACGTCTCAGGCCGTGATGGTCGATAATGGGTATACAAAGACGAATGGAAGGGGAGTTCATGGCGGCCATGAAGCCACGGACCGGAGACGGTCCAATGGAGGCGGTAAAAGAGGGGCGCCTGATCATCGTGCGTGTACCGCTCGAAGGTGGGGGTCGGCTCGTTGTCTCAGTCAACGACGCCGAGGCCAAAGAACTTCACGATGCGCTTGCCGGGGTTGTCGCTGCGGCGAAATAGCCTCGTGCTGGCTCAGAACCACACGTGATACCAGGAACGGCCGCGCAGTGAATGCGCGGCCGTTTCTGTGTACCCGTTCAGGGCTGAGCGGTGGAGCCGGTTAGCCGAGCCCGCCGGCCGAGAACCTACGCGCGCAATTTGGTGATCTGTAGCAGTCCATCGCCAACGGGGGAGAGGGCGCTGATTACGGCGCTCGATGCGGCGATCTCGGTGAGCAGGGTGCGAAACCCGGTCGCGACATCGTCGCGCTGCACCGGGTCGGCGACTCGGCCGCGCCAGAGGGCGTGGGCGACCAGTACGGTTCCACCAGGTCGGGCCAGGCGCAGTCCGTGTTCGACGTATTCGATGACCGACTGCGGGTCGGCGTCGATGAACACAATGTCGTAAGAATTCTCATTCATGCGCGGCAGTACCTCGCCGGCTTTGCCGGTGATGAGGCGCACCCGGTTGGCCGGAATCTTGGCCTCGGAGAAATTCGCCTTGGCGTGCTGCAGATGGTCGACCTCGGTATCAATCGAGGTCAAGGTTGCTCCGGGCGCCCCGGTCAGCAACCAGATACCCGACACTCCCGCCCCCGTTCCGACTTCGAGAATGCTGCGCGCCCCGGTTGCGGCGGCGATGACGGCCGATTGCGCACCGACGGACGGCGCGATCGCGTCGATCCCCAACTCGAGGGATTGCTGGCGCGCACGCGCGATCGCTTCGGACTCCACGACACAGTCGTCGGAGAATTTCCAGTTCAGTTCAATGTCAGACACAAATAACTCCAGAAGATGATTACGTCAAGACTAGGGCCGGGGCGCGTGTGGTCTGTGGATGCCTCGCCGGGCAGTTATTCTAAGGACATGTTTGGGTTGACGTTCGAGAAGATTCTTCTGATCGGGATCATCGCTGTCTTCTTGCTCGGACCCGACAAATTGCCGCACTACGCGGCCCAGCTGGCCCGACTGGTGCGCCAACTCCGCGACATGGCAAACGGTGCCAAGGAACGCATGCGCGATGAAATGGGCCCGGAATTCGACGATCTGGACTGGAAAAAACTGGACCCGCGCCAGTATGACCCGCGCCGCATCATTCGGGAAGCCCTCGCCGACGAAGATCCCTTCAAAGAAACGTCCGCGACCATTTCTCGCGCCGAGCCCAACCCCGACGGCGCATATCTGAAGCGCAAACGTGCCCGAGAGGCGGCCCTGGCCGCGCTCGAGCCGGCCCCGTTCGATTCTGAGGCCACCTAAGGCACCACATTCGTTCGTAAAGGAGTCGCGATGTCAAAAAGCCCCCCCCAAGTTCAGCGCATCAAGAAAAAGGTGTACGAGGCCGAACTGGCGCGGCTGCAGGCCGAACTCGTCACGATGCAGCAGTGGGTGAAAGCATCCGGTGCGCGGGTCGTGGTGATCTTCGAGGGCCGCGATGCTGCGGGCAAGGGCTCGGCGATCAAGCGCATCACGGAGTACCTCAACCCGCGCGTTGCCCGCATCGTCGCCCTGCCGATGCCCACCGAACGTCAGCGTGGCGAATGGTACTTTCAGCGTTTCATTGAGCACCTGCCGTCGACCGGTGAGATCGTGCTGATGGACCGCTCCTGGTACAACCGAGCCGGCGTCGAGCGGGTGATGGGCTACTGCACTTCCGATGAATACCGGCGCTTTCTGCACCAGGCGCCCCTGTTCGAGCGGATGCTCGTTGAGGACGGAATTCTGCTGATTAAGTACTGGTTCTCGGTGTCTGACCAGGAGCAGGAGCGCCGCTTTCGGTCCCGTCTGAATGACCCGATGCGACGCTGGAAGCTGTCCGAGACGGACGTGCTGTCGATCACCAAATGGGCCGACTATTCCAAGGCGAAGGATGAGATGTTCGTGCACACCGACATCGCCGAAGCGCCGTGGTGGGTGGTGGAGAGCGAAGACAAGCGGGTGTCCCGGTTGAACGTGATCAACCATCTGCTCTCGCTCGTGCCCTATGAAAAGATCGACCCGCCCAAGGTACACATTCCACCGCGCCCGCCGGCCTCCGACTACGAGCGGCCGCCGCGCGAGGAGAACCACGAGGTTCCCGACCACGCGGCGACGCTGGCCAAGCTCAAGGAGTAGCTGCGAGTGTGCAGCTAGCGCGGTGTGAGTCCGAGGCTCACGCCCGCCAGGCCCCTGGCCCGTGTCTTCATGCTGCGGGCGAGTTCTCGAATAGCGCGGGCGGCGGGGTCGTCCGGCGCGCCGAGCACGACCGGCAACCCGGCGTCCCCGCCGCTGCGCAGCGGCAGACTCAGCGGAATGTGCGCAAGAACCGGCACCGGGTTGGGCTGGCCGAGCGACAAACGCCGGGCTACTTCGGCACCGCCGCCGGTGCCGAACAGTTCCAGCAGGCTGCCGTCTGGCTGCACCATCGCCGACATGTTCTCGATCACGCCGTACACGGTTTGCCCGGTCTGCCGTGCCACGGTGCCGCTGCGCTCGGCCACATCGGCCGCGGCGGGCTGCGGGGTGGTGACGACGATAACCTCGGCGTGGGGCAGGAGCTGGCCGACCGTGATTGCGACGTCGCCGGTGCCCGGCGGCAGGTCGAGCAGGAGCACGTCCAAGTCGCCGAAGTAGACATCGGTGAGGAACTGCTTGATGGTGCGGTGCAGCATGGGGCCGCGCCAGGCGACCGCGGCCGACGCGTCATCGATGAACATTCCAATCGAGATGACTTTTACCTCGTGGCCGATGGGCGGCAGAATCATGTCGCCGACCTGGGTCGGTTTGACGGCGAGCCCCTCGTGTACGAGGCCGAGCAGGCCCGGGATGCTGAATCCGTGCACGTCGGCATCGACGATGCCCACCCGCAGCCCCTCCGCGCTCAGGGCCACCGCCAAATTCGCCGTGACGGTGGATTTGCCCACGCCACCCTTGCCACTCGTGATGGCGTACACCCGAGTAAGGGACTCCGGCCCAAACTGCACGCTGCGTTCCAGCTGACCGCCACGCAGCTTTTCGGTGAGGGCGGTGCGCTGTTCGCGGGTCATAATCGCGACCTCAACGCTCGCGTTGCCCGCCCCGCACACCGACTCGGCCGCGGCGAGAACATCGCTCTCAATGCGCTGGGCGGCCGGACAACCAGCGATGGTCAAGCGGATGCCGACGGTCACCAGACCCGTGTCGCTCACCGTCACGTCGGACACCATGTTGAGCTCTGTGATGGGTTTGCGAATTTCCGGGTCGGTCACTCCAGCCAAAGCGGTGAAGACTCTCGAGCGGATGCTGTCGGGCAGGGGTGCAGAAGTCATACGTGCGGGCGGCTTTCCGTGGTGCTGGGTTGCGGGGCGTCGTCGGACTCGCTGCGGTCATCCAGGTGCTCGAGCAATGCCCGCAGCTCCGCGCGAATAAAGTCCTTCGAGGCCATGTCCTTGATGGCGATGCGGAGCGCCACAACCTCGCGGGCCAGGTACTCGGTGTCGGCGAGGGTGCGTTCGGCGCGCTGTCGATCCTGTTCGAATTGCACCCGGTCACGGTCGTCCTGCCGGTTCTGGGCGAGCAGAATCATCGGCGCGGCGTAGGAGGCCTGCATCGACAGTACGAGAGTAAGGGCAATGAAACCGAGCGCGACGGAGTCAAATCGCCAGGCCTCCGGGGCGAGGGTATTCCACGAGATCCAGGCGACGGCGAAGAACGTGAGCCCGAGCAGAAACCACGGGGTACCCATACCGCGGGCGATGGCCTCGGTGAAGCGGCCGAACCGGTCACGGGAGTGGCCGTTGCGGCCGAGACCCACGATATTGCCGCTGCGCAGCCCTTTGGGCGCATCCAAACGCAGATCGGCGCGATTATTGCGGGCCACGAGTCATCCTCTGCGCTCCGGGCAGCGGAATGCTACCGGTCCTCAACTCGCTGCGGGCGGCGGCGCGGCGGCGCACGTCATCGTTACCGTCGTGGCTGCGCCAGTCGTCGGGCAGCAAATAGTCGAGCACGTCATCAATCGTCACCACCCCGACCAGTCGATAGTTCTCGTCGACGACAGGAACCGAGACGAGGTCGTAGCTCGCGAGAATACGGCTGACTTCAGCGGCTGAGGTGTCGGCGGTGACCGGGTCGAGGCCGGCGTCGAGCAGCGTGCCGAGGCGTTCGTGCGGTGGGTAGCGCAGCATCCGCTGAAAATGCACCATGCCGAGAAAACGCCCGGTAGGCGCCTCGTAGGGGGGCAGGGTCACGCAGATCGCCGCGCCGAGCGCCGGCGCCAGATCGTGACGACGGATGCGGGCAAGGCCCTCCGCAACCGTGGCGTCGGCCGAGACGATGATCGGCTCGGTCGTCATGAGCCCGCCGGCGGTGTCGGGGGCGTAGGTGAGCAGAAAACGTACGTCTTCGGCTTCTTCGGGCTCCATCAGGTCGAGCAGTTGCTCGCCGCGTTCTTCGGGCAGTTGGGCGATGAGGTCGGCGGCATCGTCGGGTTGCATCTGGTCGAGCACGTCGGCGGCGCGGGCGTCACCGAGGCTGGTCAGAATGCTGACCTGGTCGGCCTCGCGCATTTCTTCGAGCACGTCGGCGAGACGGTCATCGGGCAGCTCGCCCGCTACCTCGAACATGCGCTCGCGCGGTAGGTCCAGCAGCGTATTGGCCAGGTCAGCCGGTTTGAGATCGGAATAGGTGGCGATGAGGTGTTCGGCGGACTGCGCCTGCCCCTTGGTCAATTTCTCGCGCACCTCGGCCCAGGTGGCGAACGTCGTGACGCCCTTGACGAACGGCGAGGCGCTGGTCTTGGGGCGGCGCACGAACAGTTGGCTGATGGCCCAGTCGGCCTCGGTGCCTTCTTTGATCGCGACGTCTTCAATGGTGGCTTCGCCGGACCCGTCGTTGAAGAGCACCTTGCGGCCGAGCAATTCGGCGATGACACGCACCTCGCCGCCGCGCTGTTCGTAGCGGCGAACGTTGATCAGACCGGTCGTGATGATCTGGCCGCTGCCGATGCTGGTGACGCGGTTGATCGAGACGAACACGCGCCGTTTACCCGGGATCTCCACGATCAGGCCGACGACGCTGGGCGGGTCGTTTTTTCGGTAGACCACGAGAACATCGCGCACCTTGCCCACGCGGTCGCCCGCAGGGTCGAAAACGGTGCACCCGGCCAGTCGGGCAACAAAAACTCTGGTGGCACTCACCATATAAATGTAGGCCACTGGCCTGACAATGGGGGCGCGGCACGAACGGTTCGTCATTTCGCGGTGCCGCCGTGGGGCCGTGCGCCGGTCAAAGCACGCGGCTGCACGTTCAGGGGAGCGTGAAAGAATGTTGCTATGAGCAACCAGAGTCTTTTTTCCCGTCGCCGCTCGGTGTTGCCCCCGGTGTTGCCGCGCGGTGAGGTACTCGCCACGTATAGCACCTATGCCGAGGCGCAGGCCGCGATCAATTCGTTGGCCAAGGCGGAATTTCCGGTGAAACAGCTCTCGATCGTGGGTAACGATCTCAAGAGCGTTGAACGGGTCACCGGCAAACTCACCTACGGCCGAGTCGCTCTCGCTGGCGCAGCATCCGGTTCCTGGATCGGAATCTTCTTCGGAATTCTGTTCTTTCTGTTCTCGCCCACCGGGTCAAGCCTGCCGTTCGTATTTGCCGCCCTTATTATGGGTGCCGGCTTCGGCATGCTGCTCGGCATCGCGAGCTACGCCATCAACCGGCGCCGGCGTGACTTCACGTCGACCACGCAGGTGATCGCGAGCGACTATCAACTCATCGTCGATCCCGAACTGCTCAACCGCGCCCGTAACCTTCTGGCTGGCGCACCCGAGACGCCGCTAGCCCCAAGCCCGCAGACGCCCCCGCCTGAGTAACACGGGGTTAGCGCTGGGCGGCGGCGATCCAGGCCTCGACGTCGGTGGCGGTACGCGGGATGGCGGCGGAGAGGTTTTCCGCTCCGGTTTCCGTGACCAGGATGTCGTCTTCGATCCGCACACCGATGCCGCGAAATTCTGCGGGAACGGTGAGATCGTCCGGCTGAAAGTACAGGCCCGGTTCGATAGTGAAGACCATGCCCGGTTCGAGCACTCCGTCCATGTACATGTCGCGACGGGCCTGCGCGCAATCGTGCACGTCAAGCCCGAGGTGATGGCTGGTACCGTGCACCATATAGCGGCGGTGCTGGCCGTTCTCGGGCAGCAGGGCTTCCTCGGCGGTAACCGGGAGCATGCCCCACTCGGCGGTGCGCCGGGCGATGACCTTCATCGCGGCGGCATGCACCTCGCGAAAAACCGCGCCTGGGCGAACAACGGCCAGGGCGGCATCCGCTGCTTCGCGTACCGTCTCGTAGACCAGACGCTGCACCTCGCTGAATACGCCGTTGACCGGCAGGGTGCGGGTGATGTCGGCGGTGTAGTAGCTGTCGAGTTCCACACCCGCGTCGATGAGGATGAGGTCGCCGGGGGCGACGACGCCGTCGTTGCGGGTCCAATGCAGAATACAGGCGTGTGGGCCGGAGGCCGCGATGGTGTCGTAGCCGACCGCGTTGCCGTCGCTGCGTGCACGGGTGTTGAAGACGCCTTCGACAAGGCGTTCGCCCCGGGCGTGCACGCTCGACCGGGGCAGGTCGGCGATGACATCGTCGAACCCGCGTGCGGTGGCCGCGACGGCGAGGCGCATCTGCGCGACCTCCCACGCATCTTTCACGAGGCGTAGTTCCGAGAGATCGCGTGTCAGGGCCGCGTCGGGCTCGTGCTCGGCGTTGATCTCGATGCTGAACGGGGAGTCGGTGGCATTGCTGCCGAGTACCCGCTCGGCGGCGAAGCGCAGCCGGGCTTCATCCACCTGCTCGGTGAACGTGGGGTCGGCCTCACGCAGTACGAGGGTCTCGCTGTCGACCGCGAGCAGCACTGCAGTGAGGTCGGCGATGCCGCGCACAGCAACGGCCAGGTCGCTGGCGACCTGGGCAATCGAGGGGCGGGGGCCGATCCAGAATTCTCCGATGTCGGGGTTGGCATAGAATTCGTCGGAATCGCGGCCGGCGCGCTCCCGAAAGTAGAGAGTCGCGTCGTGGCCGCCGGCCGCAGTCGGTTCGAGTACGAGCACGGCACCGGGTTCGCTGTCGCTGCCCCAGCCGGTGAGGTGGGTGAAAGCGGAGTGAGCGCGGAAGGCGTAGTCGGTGTCGTTGGAGCGTTGCTTCAACCGACCGGCCGGAATGATCAGGCGCGCACCCGGATATTGGGCGGAGAGGCGCTCGCGCCGCGCAGCGGCGAAGGGCGCCTGTTCGCGGGCGGGCGGCAGCACATCGGTATGGTCGGCCCAACCGCTCGCGATGAACGATTTGAAGCCGGTGGAGTCCGGTGTGGTCGAACGGTTCTCGTTCGAGCGCGCAGCGGGAATAAGTGCGGAAGCAGTGGTATCAGCCATTCCTCCATTCTCGCACCGCACGCTGGGCAGCGGCCGATCGGGTTTGTGCAGATGCTGCGACGGATGTTACGTGGCCGGCGTGAGCGTGACCACGACCGGACGGTGATCGCTGCCGGCGTCGTCGAGCGACTCCACGATTTGCAGCGCGTTCACCTGCCAATTCGGGGTAGCCATCACGTGATCGATGGGGCTGCCCAGCAGAGCGGGAATATTGGTGGGCCAGGTGCCGACGGCTGCCGCACCGACCGACAGCGCGGCATCCGCGCAGTTGCCCAGCACGCTTTGCGCACTTCCGCTCGCGCGGCCGGCCATATGGTCGAGAGTGGAATTGAAATCGCCGGCCAGGATCACATCGTCGGTCTGGCACACGGTGGCGAGCCAGTCGAGGTCGCTGCGCCAATTCGACATCTCGTACTGGATCGGAGCGACGGCGTGCACGGCGACAATGGTCGGGCCATTTCCGTCGACCGGTTGGGCCACGACGGTGGGAAGAACGTTGGTATTGCCGGGAGGACCGGACCCGGCCGCATTGCTCACTGCGTACTCGCCGAGGTCGGGGCTGATCAGCAGCGTCGTTGACCGTGCTTTCGACACCAGATCGAAAGCGAGGGTGTGCACCCACATCGGCCGGCCCGCGTCGCGCATTGCCTCGGCGATGCGCACCCCGGTCTCTTCCGTCGTCTCGGGCAGGGTGACAACGTCCGCATTCTGGGCCACGGCGAGTTGGGCGATGACGGCGGCTCCGGGAGCGTCGCCGAGCGTATTCCAGCTCAGGACGGTGATGGAGCCGGACCCCGGTTCTGTGTCGGCCGGCACGCTGGCCGACGGGCTGCCGGCCGTTTCGGTGCCGGCGGTGAAACCGCGGGAGGTCAGAATGCCCACATTGGCCACCGCGAACAAGACGAGCAGCACCATGGCCATGCCGAAGGTGCGCCGCAATGGGCGAATAAAGCGCAGCAGGCCGCACAGAACGATGCCGCCGACGGCACCGACCACGGCGATCGCGCGGAACGACACGAGGTGGGCGACGATCCAACTGTTGTGCAGACCGAACGCTTGCGGCCAGGTGAGGACCAGAAGAACAGCGGCGGCACCGATTAAAAACAGTGCCTGAAGGAGGCGTGTGAACATTATTCTGAACCCTAGATCAGAATTCTGGGGAATCCCCAGTTGCCGCGGTACCAGCACCGCGGCACCTGGCCGGATGGTGGCCAACTAGCATGGGGGCATGGCAGTCGCGCGGCAATTCCAGGGTCCGATCGACCTGCATGCACACTCGAGCGTGTCCGATGGCACCGAGACCCCCGCCGAACTCGTGCGCGCTGCCGCCGTTGCGGGGCTCGGAACCATCGCCCTGACCGATCACGATTCGACTGCCGGCTGGGCCGAGGCATCCGTTGCTGCGCGAGCGGAACGGGTCACACTTATTCCTGGAATGGAATTCAGTACCCGGGTGCAGTACGCCAGTGTGCACCTATTGGCATATCTTTTCGACCCGGCTGATCCGGCGTTGCTGGCGGAGATGACGCGGGTGCGTGCAGCCCGCCTGACCCGGGCCGAACAGATGGTCGTCCGCATCGGCGCCGACTATGACCTGAGCTGGGACGACGTGCTCGCCCAGACCACCCCCGGCGCGACGGTGGGGCGACCGCACATCGCCGACGCCTTGGTGGCGCGCGGTCATGCCCTCAATCGGAGTGCGGCCTTCGCCGATATTCTGCACTGGAAAGCCGGCTACTTTCAGCCGCACTACGCCCCCGATCCGTTGCGGGCGATTGAGCTCGTGCGGGCTGCCGGGGGAGTGCCGGTCATCGCCCATCCCGCCACCCGCGGAATCGGTGACGTCGTCGAGGAATCCCGGCTGAAGACGCTGGTGGAGGCCGGACTGTTCGGTCTCGAATTGGAGCACCGCGAGAATATGCCCGAACCCACGGCGCGATTGTACGAACTGGCCGCAAAATTCGGGCTGTTCGTCACCGGTTCCAGCGATTATCACGGCACCGGAAAACCCAACCGGCTCGGCGAGAATACGACCGCCCCCGAGGTGCTCGAGCGCTTGATCATCGAGGGCCGCGGCTCGGAACCGGTCTACGGCTGAACCGACGGCTGAACTGCGTCGGCTGACGGCTGCGTGACGGTGCTGACTGCGTCAGCAGCGGATACAGCGGCGCGAAATCACAACAGCGCCCGGCCTCGGGACAGCCGCCGCCGAAGCGGAGCAGTACCGGACCGGGCGCTCATGGTACGAGGTCGTTAGATCGTGGTGCCGGCCTGCGGGGAGCGGCGGCGGGTGCGGCTACGACGCAGCGGCGCATTGTTACCGTCGTGGTGCTCGGCTCCGCCGCCATCGTGTGTTCCGGCGGCGGGAGTCGCGGCCGGAGCATCGGGGTTGGTGCTGGATCCGACGCGGGTGCGCGACCGGGTGGGCCGGCCGGCATCGTCGGGTCCGGCGGTCTTGGGGCGGTCGGAGCCGCGCGCGGAATCGCCGCGGCCAGAACCGCGGCCGCCCTCTGAACGGCCACCGTCTGAACGACCGCCATCGGAACGACCCGAGCGCCCGGAACTGGAGTGAGTCGAGTCGGAACGGCCACCAGCGCCGGAGCGTGCCCCGCCGGAACGACCCGCGCCGCCGGTACGACCGTCGCCTGCGGCGACATCCTTCACCGGGGTAGCGCGCAAACGGCCCTTGGCGCCGGCCGGAATATTCAGGTCGGTGTACAGGTGCGGCGACGACGAATAGGTCTCCATCGGTTCCGGCTGGCCGAATTCGAGGGCCTTGTTAATGAGCGACCACTTGTGCAGGTCATCCCAGTCAACAAAGGTGACGGCGATGCCGGTCTTGCCGGCGCGGCCGGTGCGGCCAACGCGGTGCAGGTACGCCTTCTCGTCTTCGGGAATGGTGTGGTTGATCACGTGGGTGACGTCTTCGACGTCGATACCGCGCGCCGCGACATCCGTTGCGATCAGAATTTCTTTCTTGCCGGACTTGAAGCTGGCCATGGCGCGTTCGCGCTGTTCCTGGTTCAGGTCGCCGTGCACGGCAGTGGCGTTAAAACCGCGGTCGCCGAGTTCTTCAACAAGCTTCGCGGCGGCGCGCTTGGTGCGGGTGAAGATGATGGTCTTGCCGCGACCCTCGGCCATGAGGATGCGGCCGATGACCTCGTCTTTGTCCATGTTGTGCGCGCGGTAGACGAGGTGCTCGATGTTGGCCTGCATGAGGCCTTCATCGGGGTCGGTCGCGCGAATGTGAATCGGGCGGTTCATGAAGCGGCGGGCCAGCGCCACGATCGGTCCGGGCATCGTCGCCGAGAACAGCATGGTGTGACGGGTCGACGGCGTCTGCGCGAAGAGCTTCTCAATGTCGGAGAGAAAGCCGAGGTCGAGCATCTTGTCGGCTTCGTCGAGCACCATTTCGCGCACGTTGGCGAGAGTGAGCAGACGCTGGCTGGCGAGGTCGAGCAGGCGCCCGGGGGTACCGACGACGATCTGCGCGCCAGCCTTGAGCTGTTCGATCTGGCCTTCATAGGCCTTGCCACCGTAAATCGAGACGATCTTGGTTTTTCGGCCCGTTGCAGCAAGCTCAAGGTCTTCCGAGACCTGCACGCACAGTTCGCGGGTCGGAACGACGATGAGCGCCTGCACGCCCGGCTCGGGGTCGAGGCCGAGGCGCTGAATGACCGGAAGGCCGAAGCCGAAGGTCTTGCCGGTGCCGGTCTTGGCCTGACCGATGATGTCCTGGCCGGCGAGGGCGAGGGGGATGGTCTGGGTCTGGATGGGGAACGGTTCGAGGATGCCCTTGGCGGCAAGGGAGTCGACCATGTCCTGGTCAATATTAAGTTCGGAGAAAGTCACGAATGTATGCCTGTCATTAACTGGAAGCGAAGTGCGCCCGTTTTTGCGTCTCGGGCAGCGGTCGCCGATCCTTGTCGGCGACGTAATTCCACCTTACTGCCCAGTCTGGACCGCGGCCACAGGCGCGCTGTTCTAAGCTAAGCCCGTGGTTACGTGGTTCGGTCGGCGCCCGCAGCGCAATGAAGCTCCTCGGCTTTCCGCCCGTGGGGTGGCCCAGCCAACCGAAAAAGTGGACATCAGTTCGCTTGCTCCGGGCGTGCGGCACTTTCTCGGCCAGGCCGCGTACTGCGAGCTGGGCGAATTCGAAAGTCTGGCCCGCGCCGTGGCGACCGCTCCAAACCTTGCCGTGAAGGAGGGACTCAGTGCTGCCGCCGGCCGGGCCCTGAGCAAGCATCACGGTCTGATCACCGAGATTCGTCGCCGCGGGCATGACCCGGCGACCGAGATGGCCCCGTTCGTCGCGGGCCTCGACGAGTTTCGCGGCAAAACCAACGGCTCCGACTGGCACGAACTGCTCGTGAGCTGCTACCTCGGCGGTGGCTTGCTCGACGATTTCTTTATTCGGCTTTCGGACGGCCTGCCGCGCGATATCGGGCCCCGAGTGGCACAGCTGCTCGGTGAAGATTCCGGCACCGACGTGCTCGTGCAGGAATTGCAGAAAGCCATCGAAAACGACCGGGCACTCGGTTCCCGGCTCGCGATGTGGGGCCGCCGTCTGGTCGGTGACACGCTGCTCGTGGCGCGGTCGGCGATGCCGGCTGCCGATCCCGCCGACGGTGCCGAGGCGCGCATCGAACCGGTGTTCACCGAGCTCATCGCCGCGCACACCCGCCGCATGGATGGTCTCGGACTCACGGCCTAGCCCACGCCCCGTTGACCGGCCCAGCTGAACGGCCAGGCCGAACCAGCTGGATGCCGGCCCGGTCCGACGCCGCCCTAGGCGACTTCTGGAGCCCCGGTTTTGGCGAGGCGTTGCAGCATCCGCTGGTCGGCGTGAATGCGTCGTCGACTGATCACAAGATTCAGCACGACGGATGCGACGGCGGATGTCCCGAGGGACAGCCACCAGATCCACCCGCCAGCCCAATTCCAGCCGAGCCAGGTCAGGGCGACCCACACCAGCGATGCGGCGGCCGTTCCGATTGCCGGAACCAGCACCGAACCCTGCGTTGACCGACCGGGCAGGAAGTACCGCGCCGCGAGACCGATGACCGCGCCGAACAGCGCGACGAACAAGAGCTCCATGACTGGTTAGGCGACGAAACCGACGCGGCGAGATTCTTCGCTGCCGAGTTCGACGTAGGCCAGACCCACGGTCGGAACGATGTACACGCGACCCTTGCTGTCGCTGAGCTTCAGGTAGCCCGTCTGACCGGAGAGGGCCGCCGCGACGGTCTCCTCAATCTCGGTCGCTGGCTGCGAAGTCTCAAAACCGATCTCCCGGGGAGAGTTGAAAATACCAATGCGAATATCCACCGAACTGCCTTTCGTAGCCTTGCGCCCAGAGTACGACAGAACGCAACGGTACCCTGACCGAGTTCACTGTCGGCGCAACCCGATACCGTTGAATCGTGATCAAGCACCCTCTCGGCCATCCCCTCGGCCAGCCCAGCGGCCAGCCTGCCGACTGGCACCTCGACGTTGCCCAGCAGTCCGTTCTCGACCTTCCCGACGGGGTGAGCGGCGCGGTCATCGGCGCTCCCGGCTCGGGTAAGACGACCACCCTCGTTGAACTTGTCGCCGACCGGGTGCTGAACCGGGGCTACTCGCCGAGCGAGGTACTGGTGCTGGTGCCGACCCGCACCGGTGCCACCGCGTTGCGCGACCGGATCGCCCTGCGCCTGGCCGTTCCCACCAACGGGCCACTCGCGCGCAGTGCCAACTCGGTGGCCTTTCAGATTGTGCGCTCGGCCGTGGCCCAGGCCGGCGGACCAACCCCGACGCTGCTCACCGGTGGTGAACAAGACCAGATAATTGCCGAGCTGCTGCAGGGACACCTCGACGATGGAGGACAGGCCGGCCCGGCATGGCCAACCACGCTCGGCCCCGACGTGCGCCGTCTACGCGGTTTTCGCACCGAACTGCGTGACCTCATGATGCGAGCCGTGGAGTACGGGGTGACCCCGAGCCAGCTCGAACGATTCGGTCTGGGCCGACCGGAATGGGTGGCGGCGGCCGCATTCATTCGCGACTACGAAGAGGCCAAAGACCAGGCCCGCCCCGGCCAGTACGATTCCACCGAACTCGCTCGTTACGCTGCTGCCGTCGTGGCCGGTGCAGAGACCGGACCGGCCGCTGTGGCGACGCTCGGCTCATTTGCGGGTCTTCGCCTGATCGTTCTTGACGACGCCCAGGAGGCGACTCAGGCCACGCTCACCCTGCTGGCCCAGTTTCAGGCGCGCGGGGTCGCGATCATTGCCCTCGGCGACCCCGACATCAGTACCGGTTCGTTCCACGGCGCACATCCGGATGCCCTCGGTCGCCTCGGAGCATATCTGCAAGCCCGGATCGGTGCGGATCTGGCCGCGCCGATCATATTGCCAACGGTGTACCGACACGGAGCGGGCATTCGCGGGGTCGTGCAGCAGATCACCAATCGGATCGGAGCGGCCGCGGCGGGCAGGCAGCGCGCTGCGCGGAGCGCTGGTTCTGATGACGCCGTTGCCGCTTCGGTCGAAGACCCTGGGGCCGACAGCGGTGCACTCAGCGACCAGTCAGTGCACACGGTGGTCGCGAGCAGTCCGGCGGATCAACTCGCGGAGATCGCTCGGCTGCTGCGGGAACGTCACGTGATCGACGAGGTCCCGTGGTCGCGCATGGCCGTGATCGTGCGCACCGGATCGCTGGTGCCATCGATCTCCAAGGGGCTCGCCGCACTGGAAGTGCCGACGCAGGTCTCGACCGCGAGCAGTGCTCTCCGCGACGAGTACGCGGTGAAAGCCTTCATCCTGGCCCTCGAGGTGACATTGGGGCGCAAACCGCTCGACCCCGACGCGGCCATCGAGTTGTTGCGCGGCCCGCTCGGCGGGCTCGACCCGATCACCCTGCGCCGGCTGCGCGCCGCACTGCGTCAGCAGGAGCTGGGCCAGCAGGAACCGGGCGAGCTGGTACCAGGCGAGCTGGAGCTGAGCGGCCCGGAGCTGAGCGGCGCTGCCGTCACCGCGCGGAGCGCCGATGAATTGCTCGTCGCTGCCCTGCACGATCCCGATCTGCTGGCCGGCATCGACAATCGCACGGCACGCCGCGCAGCCGGATGCGGGGAGAGCCTGCGCCAGGCCGCGATTGAGTACGCGGCCGGAGCGACCATCGAAGAGCTGCTCTGGGGACTGTGGCAACGCAGTGGCCTCGACCGGGAATGGAAGGAACAATCCGGTGGTACCGGCATTGTCGCCGACGAGGCCAATCACAACCTCGACGCAGTCGTCGCCCTGTTCTCCGCCGCGCAACGCTACGTTGAACGTACCCCGTCGGCGCCGCCGGTGTTGTTTCTGGAACACCTCGTCGATACCGATGTGCCCGAAGACACGCTCGCGCCGCGTGCCCTCGGCGCTGCCGTCACCGTGTCCACCCCGAGCGGCACGATCGGCGCCGACTTCGACATTGTCGTGCTCGCCGGCGTGCAGGCCAACGTCTGGCCCGACCTGCGAATTCGCGGCTCCCTGCTCGGCGCCGGCGACCTCGCCCGGGTCGCGTCCGGAGACGACGCCAGCGACGCGGATGCCCGCACCGGTGTGCTCCACGACGAACTGCGCATGTTCGCCCAGGCCGCCAGCCGCGCCACGTCGGAGCTTCTCATCACGGCCGTCAACAATGAAGAAAACGAACCGTCGGCCTTTCTGCGCCTGCTGCCGCAGCCCGACCCCGAGCGCGGCGTTGACGACCTCGCCCGCTACCCCTTGTCACTGCGTGGCCTGACCGGGCGCCTGCGCCGTGACCTGACCCGCGCCATCCGCTCGCCCGGTCGCGACGTCGAGACCGCCACCCGGGCAGCAGATGCCGCGGCCACCCTGGCCCGCCTGGCCAGCGAAAACGTGCCGGGTGCCGCGCCCGAACACTGGTACGGGCTGGCCGACCCGAGCACCGTGCGCCCGCTGAACGACCCGGACGCAGGGGATCAACCGGTGCGTGTCTCGCCCTCACGCATGGCCGCCTTCGAAACCTGCCCGCTGCATTGGCTGATCGGTCAAGTCGGTGGCGGAAGTTCAAACACCGCCGCGAATCTCGGCACGATCATCCATAAGGTGATGGAGGATGCCATCGATCGTCGCCCGGAAGCGCTCTGGCAGGGCGTGGAGGCCCGCTGGAACGAACTCGACTTCGATGCCGATTGGCAGTCGCGCGTGCAGAAAGTCGCCGCGCGGGCACTCACCGATCGGCTCGCCTCCTACCTGCTCGACTTCGAGCACGGGGGCGGCGAGTTGTTGAGCGCCGAGGGCACCTTCCAGCTGGCGGTGAGCGGCGCTGTGCTGTCGGGCACCATTGATCGAGTCGAGCGTCAGGCCGACGGCCGTGCCGTGATCGTCGACCTGAAAACCGGGAAGGGCGACGCGACGAGTGATTCCGGCGTCGCCGAACATCCGCAACTGGGCGCCTACCAGCTGGCGTTCCAGGAGGGTGCCATCGAGGGCGTGTCCGCCGATATGACCCTGGCCGGTGCCCGCCTGGTTATTGTCTCCTCCGGCACGGTCAAACAGAACTACCGCAATCCCACCCAGCCCGCCTTCACCCCCGAGCAGCTCGAGGCCTTTCGCACCCGGGTCGGTGACGACGCTGCCGGTATGGGCGGCGCCACATTCATCGCCGAGATCACCTCGCACTGCCTCGATCCGCGAACCCACGGATCCTGCCGCATCCACGTCATCAAGCAGGTCAGCTCATGAATTCCACCACCACGCTCGTCACGGTGTCGGCTCTCGACATCGCCGCGCAGCTCAAACTGCCGCCGCCCACGGACGAACAGCAGGCCGTTATCGAGGCACCGCTCACGCCCACCCTGGTGGTCGCCGGAGCCGGCAGCGGCAAGACCGAAACCATGGCGAACCGGGTGCTGTGGCTGCTCGCCAACGGTCATGTCAGGCCCGACCAGATTCTCGGGCTGACCTTTACCCGCAAAGCCGCCGGCGAGCTGGGGGAGCGTATCAATAAGCGCATCACCGACCTTGACGCGGCTGGCCTCATGCCGTCCCACGCCGGGCACGATGGTGACGCGAACGCGGCGGCCTCCGACCTGTTCAACACCCCCAATGTCTCCACGTATAATTCCTTCGCCAGCCGGCTTTTCACCGACAACGCCCTGCTGCTCGGCCGGGAGCCGGAATCGGTTCTGCTGAGCGAAACGAGCGCCTGGCTGCTCGCCCGACGTGTGGTCATAGACCACGGCGACGGTCGGCTCGTACCGTTTGGCAAGAGTCTCGACCTGGTCACCGACGCTGTGCTCCAGCTCAGTCGCGCCCTCGCCGAGAACCCGCCGGCCTGGCGCGACGGCGCCCCAGGCGCCCCGCACGACCTGGCCGGCCTGGCGCAGAGTTTCGCGTATCTCACCGATCTGCCCTACGGTAACCCGCGCAAAAAGACGCCGTACGGCTCGGTTGTTGATTCGTTGGCCGCGGTTGCGCCGCTGCCCGTGCTCGCCCACCTTGCCGCCCGCTACAGCAGCGAGAAACGCCGCCTCGGACTGATCGAATTCTCCGACCAGGTAGCGCTCGCACTCCAGGTATGCCAGAAGGTTGATGCGGTCGTCGGCCGCTACCGTGACCAATACCGAGTCGTGCTCCTCGACGAGTACCAAGACACCTCGGTCTTGCAGACCGAGCTGCTGCACACCCTGTTTCGCGATCATCCGGTGATGGCGGTCGGCGATCCACACCAGTCCATTTACGGATGGCGCGGCGCCAGTTCTGCAAACCTGCTCGGCTTTGCGCGCGACTTCAGCCCCGAGGCCACCGCCCCGACCATGTCGCTCTCGTTCACCTGGCGCAACCCCGCCCGCGTGCTCGATGCCGCCAATGCTCTCGTCGCCCCGCTCAGCTCGGCGCTGCGGGCCAAGCCGGGCGGAATCCAGGTTGAAACGCTCAAGGTGCCAGCCGGAACGAGAGCCGGTTCCGTCGACGTGCGCATGGCCGAAACCATCGCCGAGGAGGCCGGAGCCGTCGCCGACTGGTTCGCTGCCCGATTGGTCGGCGACCATACCGGTGCCATGCTCTTTCGAGCCCGCCGCGAGATGGACTACTTCGCCGAGGTATTGCGGGCGCACGGGGTGCGAGCCCACGTGCTCGGTCTGGGCGGCTTGCTGTCGACACCGGAGGTCGCCGACGTCGTTAGCGTGCTCCGCGTCGTGCACGACCCCGCTGCCGGCAGTGAACTGGTGCGCCTGCTCAGCGGCGCCCGCTACCGGGTCGGTGCGCGCGACCTGCAGGCACTGGCCGAGGTGGCCCGCTGGCTGGCCGCCCACGACTGGGCGCAGAAGGCTCTCTCGGCGGACCTGCGTGGCAAGCTGCGGGCATCCGTGGCCGGTGATGAGGGCAGCTCCCTCGTTGATGCCCTCGACTTTCTCGGCACGGCACCCGATTCCCACAGCCAGTTCGCCGGTTTCAGTGAGCTGGGACGTGCCCGGGTGCAGTCGGCCGGCCGACAATTGGCCTGGCTGCGTTCCCGCGCCGGGCTGCCGCTGCTCGACTTTGTGCGGTTGATCGAACAAGAATTTCGGCTCGACATCGAATTGACCGCCAACGAGGCCAACGATCTCGGCCTCGCCAATCTGTATTCCTTCCACGACACTGTCGGCGCCTTTCTTGATAGTGACGAGCACGGCACCCTGGCCAGCTTTCTGCGCTGGCTCAAACGCGCCGAACTGCAGGACGACCTCGGACCGCGCGCCGAGATGTCTGAGCAGGGCACCGTGCAATTGCTCACCGTTCACGGAGCCAAAGGCCTCGAATGGGATTTCGTGGCCATTCCCAACCTCACCGAGAAGAGTCTGCCCGCGGCCTCACGCGACACCAGCGGATGGCTGCGCTTCGGCGAACTGCCCTATAGCTTTCGCGGAGATCGCTCCGAGCTGCCCGAACTGTACGTCGGCGGGCACGACACCCAGCTCGACTACGACACCGCGTTCCAGACCTATAAAGACGAACTGGCGACGCGGCATGACGACGAAGAACGCCGACTCATCTACGTGGCCACCACGCGTGCCAAGCAGGAACTGCTGCTCACCGGCTCGTTCTGGGGCCCCGGACTTACCGTTCGTAAGCCCAGCCGCTACCTTCTGGAACTCGCCGAAGCCGGGCTCGGGCCGGATATCCCCGAGGCGAGCGCCGAAACCGACAAACCCGAGACCGCCGACGACGGCACCGAACTCTGGCCGTTCGACCCGCTCGGTACCCGCCGGGTCCTGGTCGAAGCCGCGGCTCTCCGTGTGCAGAGCAGTGAAGCGGATGCGCCCACCCGTTGGACCAACGCGGTCACCCTGCTGTTGGAAGAGCGGGCACTGCGACTGACCGGCGGCACGGTAGCCCCCATTCCCACCCGCATCCCGGCCTCCCGGTTCAAGGACTATGTTGACGACCCGACCGGCGTCGCCGCCGAACTGGCGCGCCCGATGCCGCAGCGCCCCTATCGGGCTACCCGGCTCGGCACACTGTTTCACTCGTGGGTCGAACGGCGCGCCGGTGGTGCCACCGGTACTGACCGCATCGATGTCGGGGTGAACGAACTGGACTTCGGCGACGACGACGGAGGCACGGGTACGTTGACCGACCTCGCCGTGCCCGAGCAGGAACAATTCGCCAAACTGCAGGCCACTTTTGAACATTCCGAGTGGGCCGAACGCCGCCCGATCGACGTCGAGATCGAAATTCACCACGTGCTCGGGGGACAGGTCTTCGTCTGCAAGCTCGACGCCGTCTACCGCACCGAGACGGGGTATCAGGTCGTCGACTGGAAAACCGGGCGGGCACCCAAGAATGCTGCCGACCTGGAACTCAAGCAAACCCAGCTCGCGCTTTACCGGTTGGCCTACGCCCGCTGGAAAGGTATCGATCCGAGCATCGTCGACGCCGTGTTCTACTTCGTTGCCGACGACACGGTCGTGGCCCCCGAGCGTCTCTACTCCGAGGCGGACCTGCTTGCCGCCTGGTCGGGAGCGCTGAACCCGCGCGTGGTGCCGACCGAATCGTCAACCGAATTGTCAACCGAATCATTGGCCGAACCGTCAGTCGAGTCGGCATCAGCGTCGTCTTCAGCGTCGTCAGAGTCAGAGTCAGAGTCAGACTCAGAGTCGGCGGTGAGTCCCGAAAAGTTGTAGCTGTCGGTGTGCATCGCCGCGTGCTGGTCGTAATCGCGAGCGGCGCGCGGCATGTGATCGAGCATGTTCTCCACGTCGCCGACGGTCATGATCGGGCCGGTTTCGGGGGAGAGCGGCTGCTGCGTATGGCTGTGCACCGTGTCGACGAGGCCGTCGAGCATGGCAACGGCGTCATCAACGATGGACTGATCGTGACTGCTCGAACCGTGCAGCAACCAGCGGGCCAGTTCCAGCTCCGCGTAGAGCATGGCGCGCTGGGTGATGTGGCTGTCGCTGCCCTGGCGGGCATCCACATAGGCGGTGATCGCCAGCTCGGCGGCGTCGCCGCGTGCGGCGAGCAGCCAGTGCAGGTCACGAGCGGGATCGCCGACGGCGAGCCCGGACCAACCGAGAATCCCTGACACGGCGTCGTCGGTGATCAGAATGGAATCCGCCGACATCGACCCGTGCACCACGGCCGGCGCGAACTGCCAGAGCGCCTCGTCGTCGGTGGCCTGCTCCCAACGGCGCAACAGCGCGGCGGGCAAATAACCGGTGTTGGCAGTCCGATCGATCAGGTCGATCGCATCCTTGCGGCACTGTTCAGCGCTCTGCTGCGGCAGCCCGGCGGTGCCGATGAAGGCGCTCGGCAGGGAATGGATCGCGGCGATGGCCCGCCCGATCGACCCGGACACACCCTCGTGCCCGGTGAGGGCATCCGCATCATAACTGTCACCGGCCAGCAGCTCATAGACAATGGCGCGGGTGCCCTGGATCGGCGTCTGGCCAACATATTCCGGCACGTCAAATGGCAGCCGGCTGCGATTGCCCGTGGTGAGCGCGCGCAGCGCCACGAGGTCGGCGGACTGCTCGGTTTCGGCCGACTGGCTGGTGGGAACGCGAATGATCAGCGCCCGGCCGTCTTTGTCAATGACCAGTGCCGAGTCGAAAAGTCCGTGCGCGCCGGCACTGTGCTTGCGGGCGTAGGCCACGTCGAGCCCCGGAACAGCGGAGGTGGCTAACGCGGCTAGAGTGAGTTGAGTTCTGGCCATACTTACTAGGTTAGATCGACTTCCGGCCTGGCGGTTGTTCGCCACGCCTCCACACAACGTTCTCGCAGAGCTCGGAGTTAAACCATGTCGTTCACTTTCACGACGCGGTTGCCGCTGTCTCGCCACGCGGTCGACCGTGACCACCTCAGCCGTGGCCTTCCCGGCCTGTTCGACCAGCTCTGGGCGGATGATGCCACCCGCGTTCTGCCCGTCTGGCATGGCAAAATTCTGCTTCAGTCGCCTATCTCCAACCCCAGCGGCGCTGAGAATCTGACCGACGTGCACCTGGCCCTGCTTCCGTCGCTGAACGTGGCGAACGCTGGCCTGCGCGTATACCTCGGCCGGTCGTTGCCGACCGACCTGCCCGAACCAGCCGGCACTCCCATCGTCGCTGTGCAGCTCGATGATGATGCCGCGGCCATCCTCGAACCCGACGAGAAGCGGTGGGCGAGCCTCCGAAGCGTGGCGACCGTGCTCGATGACCGGGACGCCGGTCTGTTTACCGAGGCCCTCGGCGTGCTCAACTGGCACGCCTCCCACTCCCACTGCCCGCGCTGTGGCGCCGCCACCATGGTTGAAGAGGGCGGCTGGGTCCGCCGCTGCCCGATCGATAACAGCCAGGTTTTTCCGCGCACCGACCCCGCCGTGATCGTGCTCATCACCGATGCCGACGACCGCATTCTGCTCGGCTCCAACGCCATGTGGGAGAACAACCGGTACTCGCTGCTCGCCGGGTTCGTTGAACCCGGCGAGCCGCTGGAAATGGCCGTGATCCGCGAAATGTTTGAAGAATCCGGACTCCGCGTCACAGACCCGGCCTATGTCGGCTCCCAGCCGTGGCCGTTCCCGGCTTCGGTCATGTGCGGGTTCACGGCCCGGCTGGCCGACGGGCAGCAGGCCCATGATCTACTCCCCGACGGCGCCGAAATTCTGGCGCTGCGCTGGTTCAGCCGGCAGGAACTGCACGATGCCGGCGAGTGGATGCTGCTGCCCGGCCCATCTTCGATCGCGCACGCCATGATCGCGCGTTGGCTCGGCGCGCCGCTGCCGGCCGCTCCCGAAATGATTCGCCCGTGACGGTGACCGCCGACTCGCTGCTGAAAGGCCTCGACGAGCAGCAGCGCATAGCGGCCGAAGCGCTGATCGGCCCGGTCTGCATGCTCGCCGGCGCCGGAACCGGTAAGACCCGTGCCATCACCCACCGCATCGCTCTCGGCGTGCTGACCGGCGCCTACACCCCCAATCGGGTCATGGCGCTCACCTTCACGAGCCGTTCGGCGGCCGAACTGCGCGGCCGGCTGCGCCAGCTCGGCGCCGGGGGAGTGGCCGCCCGCACCTTTCACGCCGCCGCTTTGTCACAGCTGAACTATTTCTGGCCGCACGTGGTCGGCGGGCAGGCGCCGCGCATCCTCGACGGCAAGGGCCGCATTCTCGGTCACGCCGCTGAGGCCCTGCACCTCAAGATCGATACGGCCACCCTGCGCGACCTCGCTGCCGAAGTGGAATGGCGCAAGACCTCGGGGCTGAGCATCGAAGCGTACGCGGCGGGCATCGCCCGACGCAGCTTGCCCGGTCGGCTCGACGTCGACCAGGTCGTCGCCCTGCAGCAAACCTACGAGAAGCTCAAAGACGAACGCAAGCAGATCGACTTCGAAGACGTGCTGCTGGCCATGGCCGGCATGATCGAAGCCGAACCCTCGGTGGCCCTGCAGGTGCGTGAGCAGTACCGGTTCTTCGTCGTCGACGAATATCAGGACGTTTCGCCGCTTCAGCATGATTTGCTCGCTCTCTGGCTCGGCGACCGCCGTGACCTCTGCGTCGTCGGTGACGCCAGCCAAACCATCTATTCGTTCGCCGGTGCCCGCAGCGACTACCTGCTGGACTTTCCCAAACGCTACGAAGATGCCACGGTGGTGCGCCTCGAACAGAATTACCGGTCTACCGCGCCGATCGTCGCGACCGCCAATCAGCTCATGCGGGGGCGTTCCGGAGCACTGACTCTGCACGCCGCGCAATCCGACACCGGTCCCGACCCGACCGTGCGCGGCTATGCCTCCGACATGGCAGAGGCTCGCGGCGTTGCCGAGCAGATTCTGCAGCTCATCGACTCCGGCACCAAGCCCGAAGATGTGGCGGTACTGTTTCGGGTCAACGTGCAGGCTGCTCTGCTCGAAACGGCGCTCACCGAGGTGGGGGTCAGCTACCAGATTCGCGGTGCCAAACGGTTCTTCGATCTGCCCGAGGTGAAGCAGGCGGTGATGAGCTTGCGCGCAGCATCCGTTTCCATCATCGGGGAACCGCTGTTCAAGTCGGTCAGCGACGTGCTGCGTTCCCTCGGCTGGAGCCAGACCGCGCCGGAGACGCGCGGTGCGGTGCAGGCCAGATGGGAGTCCCTGAACGCTTTGATGGGCCTGGTCGACGAGGCCGCAGCGGGAACCACTTTTCGTCAATTCACCGACGAACTGATGGAACGTCAGGCCGGCCAACACGAACCGACGGTCTCTGCGGTGACTCTGGCGACCATGCACTCGGCCAAGGGGCTGGAGTGGGATGCCGTGTTCGTGGTCGGCTTGAGCGAGGGGCTGGTGCCGATCAGTTATGCGAGCACGTTCGAGCAAATCGATGAGGAACGCCGGTTACTCTATGTCGGAATTACGCGGGCCCGGCGGCGACTCGCGCTCAGTTGGTCGTCATCGGGCGTGCAGGCTCGCGCGGCTCGGGAACGGTCCCGCTTTCTGCAAGAGCTTGGCAGCCGCACCGCTCGTGGAACCGGTGCGCGGAGCGCGTAATCGTGCCGGTGACGGCGTCAAAGCGAATTGATCGCGCGAACACCGCCGACCGGCCCGTCTCCAGGCGGTCTTGAACGAGTCCGGCAACCCGTGCGGCGACCTCAAAGCTCAGCCTGGGGGTTTCGCTGGGGGCCTGGCGCTGCGCGAGCTGGCAGGCCATGGCCGGCCAAGCCGGATCGACGTCGACGTGGGCCAGCTCGAGGCAGGTCAGGCAGGGTCCGACGCCCGGTTCGACCAACGGGCCGACCCGGGCGGCGCTGTCGCTGAACACCACCGGCAGGTGCGGAATGTCGCGGCGCAGCCAGTGCCCGTGGCGCTCCGGCGAGAAAACGTACTGCCCGACGAGCACCGCCAGCTCCGGCTCATCGCCGGGCGAGGGTTCCTCGATCCTGAGGTTGGACAGCAGGACGCGCAGTCGAAAGGCGGTCGGTCCGTCACCGTCGACGAGCACGGTGCGCGGCAGCGGTGTGCTGGCCGGCTGCGCGTCGTCGGGCACATACAACAGTGCCGGCTCGAGCAGCTCCAGCAGGCGCGTTACCTCGGCAGCGGATGCCCCGGCGAGCGTCCCGAGCAGAATGGCGCCGGAGCGGTGTACCCCCACGGTGAGTGCTGCCAGCACTGCCTCGTGCGCGACCGTGAGCTCGCGGATGGTCACGATGGCCTGGTCAATGCCGAGTTGCACGCTGTCCGGTGTGCGCCACACCAGCGGATATCGAGGATTCAGTCGAAGGGCCATGGCGACATGATGACGCAGATGTGCGGGGCGTGGAGAAGTTCTCCACAGGCAGTTTGGGTAACGGTGCGGGTTCAGTTCACGACACACCGCGCCTGCACCCAGAAGGGTGCGGGCGCGCTCACACCGAATATTGGGATTCAGCATTCACGCGGCCCGCACCTCTCCCGATTGAACGGGGGCGAACTAGTAGCGGATGACCACGCGACCGTCGATCTTGCCGCGCTTCATCTCGTCGAGTACCTCGTTGACCTCGTCGATGCGGCGTTCGGAGACCGTGGGGTGAATCTCGCCGCGGGCGTAGAACTCCAGGGCCTCTTCCATGTCCTGACGGGTGCCCACGATGGAGCCGCGAATGGTCAGTCCCTTGAGCACAATGTCGAAGATCGGAGCGGGGAAGTCTCCCGGCGGCAGGCCGTTGAAGACGATGGTGCCGCCACGGCGAGTCATGCCGATGGCCTGACCGAAGGCGGCCGGGTGCACCGCGGTCACGAGCACGCCGTGCGCACCGCCGGTGGCTTTCTGAATGGCGGCGACCGGGTCTTCGTCGAGCGCGTTGACGACAACCTCGGCACCGTGCTTGCGGGCGAGGGCGAGCTTATCGTCGGCGATGTCGACGGCAGCGACCCGCAGGCCCATCGCCTTGGCGTACTGCACGGCGATGTGGCCGAGGCCGCCGATGCCGGAGATGACGACCCATTGGCCCGGGCGGGCCTCGGTCATTTTGAGTCCCTTGTAAACGGTGACGCCGGCGCAGAGCACCGGTGCAATTTCAATCGGGTCGGCGCCGTGCGGAATGCGCACGGCGAAGCGAGCGTCGACCAGCATGTACTGCCCGAACGACCCATCAACGCTGTAGCCACCGTTCTGCTGCGCTTCGCACAGGGTCTCCCAACCGGTGCGGCAGTACTGGCAGCTGCCGCAGGCGCTCCAGAGCCAGGCATTGCCAACAAGGTCGCCGATGGCGAGATTAGTGACGCCGGCGCCGAGGGCAACGATCTCGCCGACACCCTCGTGGCCCGGGATGAACGGCGGGCTCGGCTTGACCGGCCAGTCGCCCTCTACGGCGTGCAGGTCGGTGTGACAGACGCCGCTGCTGATCAGCTTGACCAGGGCCTGACCCGGTGCGGGAGTGGGTACCGGCACCTCATCGATGGTCAGGTTCTGCCCAAACTCGTGCACGACCGCCGCGTGCATAGTCGTCGGTACCCGGGTCGAGGTGCTCGTCGTGGTCTCGGTTATTGTCATTGCCAAACTCCTTCGTTTGGGACATTTCGTCCGTTGACCGACTGTAGATCGGCAAAGGTTGCGGCAACGTTGCGACCCCACCTGAGGGGGAGAAAACTACAACTACTCCTCGTGCGGTCGGTCGGCGCCGTCATCGCGCAGCAGATCTTCGAGCGCCTGATCGACGTCGTCGAGCACTATCGGTTCCCCGCGAGCGGCGCTGGTGAGTCGACTGATCAGCCGCTGCGGATCGTCGATGTCCTCCGACGTGGGCAGTAAATCGGGGTGCGACCAGAGTGCGTCGCGCGCTTCGTTGCCGACGGCGTCCGTCACGGCCTGCCACATGACAGCGGCCTCCCGCAGTCGGCGTGGACGCAGCTCAAGCCCCACGAGCGTCGCAAAAGCGGATTCGGCGGGACCGCCGGAGGCCCGGCGGCGTCTCACGGTCTCGGCGATGGCATCCGCTTTGGGCAAGCGGATGGTGGCGCGAGCGGTGACGACGTCGACCCAGCCTTCGACCAGAGCGAGCATCGTTTCGAGGCGCGACAAGGCCGCGAGCTGCGACTCCGACTTCTGCTGGATGAGCGAACCGTCGACCATGGCCTGGCGTAAGTCCTCGGGGTTGGACGGGTCGAAGCTGCCGGCCAGCTCTTCGAGCCGGCTGGAGTCGATGCTGATGCCGCGGGCGTAGGCGGTGACCGCGCTGGTCAGGTGCAGGCGCAGCCAGCGGGCGTGGCGAAACAGCCGGGCGTGGGCGATCTCGCGCACGCCCAGATAGATCTGTACCTGATCTATCGGCACGTCGAGGCCATTGCCGAAGTCGGCCACGTTCTGGGGGAGGAGCGCGGCTTGTTGTTCGCCCAGGAGCGGAATGCCGACATCGCCACCACTGACGACCTCGCTCGAGAGCTGGCCAACGACCTGGCCGAGCTGCATGGCGAACAGGGTGCCGCCAATGCTGCGTACGAGCTGGCTCGCGTTGGCGACCATGCCCTGCATCTCTTCGGGCACCTGCTCGGCGAACACGCGGGTGAGGGAATCGGAGATACTCGTGGCGACGGGTTCGGCCAGCTGCGTCCACAGCGGCATCGTCGCGGTGACCCATTCGCGGCGGGTCATCAAACGCGGTTCAACGGTCAGTTCGGCCACGGTGATGACGTCATCGAGCCAGAGAGCGGCAATGTGAAAGGCCTGCCGCAGCTCAGTCTGCTGCACATCGGTCGCCGTGAGCTGGCCGTTGGCCGCTCGCTGCTGACCCTGCGTGAGCGCAATGTCCCAGTCAACGCCGGTGCCCTGCGTGTTGAGGGCGCCCTGCAACTGCTGCATGAGCGCGGCGATGCTGGCTGGGTCATTGGGCAGCCCGGCAGCACCGGCAAGTTGGCTCGGGTCGATACCGCTCTTGCCGCTTAAAATATCGCGCAGCATGTCGCGGAACTCATCACCGGGATTTTGATCGTCGGGCTCGCCCGGATTCTGATCGTTCGGGGGTAGGGAGTTGTCAGCCACTTCAGGCCCCTCTCAGTTGCATACTTCTACGCTAGTGCGAGTACCCCGCTCCGGGCTGGGAAATATCCTAGGCTGAAGGGCTCGCTGTGCGCTCGTCGCGAACACGGTACCGTGCACGGGCCAAGCGCAGGGCTCCAACACCGTACAAAGTAACCGCGGTACCCAACGCAAAACACGACCAGGAAAAAACGGAAGGAGCACGGTGGCTCTCTTCACCGATGACTCACCGGCACCCTCCGGTGTCCGGCGTCGCCGCCCATCGATCGGCGGGACCGCGCTGTTGATCGCCCTGGTTGCCGGGGTCATCCTTGGCATTATGCCGGCCCCGTACGTCATCGAGAAGCCGGGTCCGGTCTACAACACGCTGGGCACAGCGAAATACGACGACGTCGAAACACCGCTCATCACCATCGCCGACGAGACGGTCTACCCGACCAAGGGCACGCTCGACCTGCTCACCGTGTCGTTGCTGGGCAACCGGGAAAACCGCCCAAGCTGGCTGACCGTTGCCGGAGCCTGGTTTGACCCGAGCGAGGCCGTGTTGCCCATCGACCAAGTCTTTCCCGAGAATGTAACCGCTGAACAGCGCTCCGCGCAGAGCAGCGCCGACATGATCAATTCCCAACAGGATGCCATCGCAGCGGCGCTCACCCACCTCGGCTACGACTACCCCACGACGGTTTCGGTGGTCAGCCTGCCCGACGGCTCTCCGGCCGCGGGCATTATCGAGCCAAAAGACCAAATCTCCGCCGTGAACGGAACGGCGGTGGCCAGCGTCGCCGAGCTGCGGGCAGCCTTGCAGACCAACGGCACGGAGAAAGCGGCGAGTGTTGACATTGTGCGGGACGGTGCCGCCAGTACCGTCTCGGTCACGCCGGTCGAGAACGGCGGAAGCGTCGTGGCCGGGGTCAACGTATCCGTTGCGTACGACTTTCCCTTCGAGGTGCAGATCCAACTCGACAAGGTCGGTGGACCCAGTGCCGGCATGATGTTCGCGCTCGGCATCATCGACAAGCTCACGCCGGGGCAGTTGCAGGGTGGCGAAAACGTGGCCGGTACCGGAACGATCGACCAGGCCGGTGCGGTGGGCCCGATCGGCGGCATCCAGCAAAAATTGCACGGTGCGGTCGAAAACGGCGCCACCTGGTTTTTGGCACCGACCGACAACTGCGACGAGGTGACCGGCAATATTCCCGACGGTTTGAGCGTGTTCGCGGTTGCCACCCTCGATCAGGCCCTCGCCGCCCTCGACGGGATCAAAACCGGTGACACGAGCGGCCTGCCCACCTGCCCGGCGAGCTAATCCGCGGGGCACCCGCGAACGCGTCAGGGCAACGCCGGGCACGAGGGTCAGTGATGACTCTCTCAGGGGCAACTAAGTAAGATGGAGGCTGACCCTGATCACTTAGAGCAAGAGGCCAATTCGTGAGTTCATCAGCAGCCGACAACGCCCCACGGCGCAGCCGAGCCCCGCTAGCAATTACCGCAGCAATTATCGCGGGGCTGGTGATCCTGTTCTTTATTTTCGCCGGACTGTATACCGATGTGCTGTGGTTCGACCAGCTCGGGTTTTTGAACGTTCTCACCACGCAGTGGATCGCCGGCACCGTGTTGTTCCTGATCGGGTTCATCGCCATGGCCGTTCCGGTTTGGGTGAGCATCCAGCTGGCCTACCGACTGCGTCCGGTGTACGCCAAGCTCAACGCGCAGCTCGATCGCTACCAGCAGGTTATCGAGCCGCTCCGTCGCCTCGCGATGTACGGCATCCCCGCCCTGCTCGGCCTGTTTGCCGGAGTGGCCGCCGCCACCAGCTGGCAGACCGTGCTCATGTGGCTCAATCGCACCGAAACCGGGCGCGTTGACCCGCAGTTCAACTTTGACATCTCGTTCTACCTGATGGACCTGCCGTTCTACAAGTCTGTGCTCGCCTTCGCATCCGCTGTCGTGCTTATTGCGGCTCTCGTCGCGGTCGCGACCAGTTACCTGTACGGGTCGATTCGGGTCTCGGGCCGTGAAGTGCTCATCTCCAAGGCTGCCCGCGTGCAGATCGCTGTGACCGCAGCGCTGTACCTCATGCTCCAGGCCGTGAGCATCTGGTTCGACCAGTACTCCACACTCACCAACCAGGGCACGCTGATTACCGGTGCCGGTTATACCGACGTCAACGCGACCATCCCCGGCCGGGCCATTCTTGCCGGCATCGCCGCCGTCGTCGCGCTGCTGTTCATTCTCACGGCCATTATCGGCCGTTGGCGCCTGCCGGTTATCGGTACCGCGCTGCTGATCGTGTCGAGCTTGCTGATCGGTTCGCTCTACCCCTGGGTCGTCGAGCGCTTCCAGGTGGAGCCGAGCGCGAAGTCGCTTGAGGCGGACTATATCGAGCGCAATATCAACCTCACCCGGGACGCCTACGGCGTCGCCGACATCGAGGAGATTCCCTACAACGCGAAGACCACCGCGGAGCCCGGCGCCCTGCGCGAGGACGCCGCGACCACCGCGAACATCCGAATTCTCGACCCGGCGCTGGTCAGTGACTCGTTCGGCCAGCTCGAGCAGTTCCGCCAGTACTACCAGTTCCCCAAGAATCTTGACGTCGACCGGTACACCATCGACGGCACGTCGCAGGACACCGTCGTCGCCGTGCGTGACCTCAACCTCGACGGTCTCAATACCGGTAATACCTGGGTCAACTCGAAGACCGTGTACACGCACGGTTATGGCGTCGTGGCCGCGTACGGTAATCAGCGCTCGGTCGACGGCCAGCCGGTGTTCCTCGAATCGGGCATTCCGACCAGCGGTGCGCTCGGTGACTTCGAGCCGCGCATTTACTTCGGCGAGACCTCGCCGGAATACTCCATCGTCGGCGCTGAGGCGGATGCCAAGCCGATCGAACTCGACTACCCGTCGGGCACGGAGGGTGCCGGCCAGACCTACACGACGTTCTCCGGCGGCGGCGGACCGAAACTCGACAACGCGTTCAAGAAACTCATTTACGCGCTCAAGTTCCAGTCCGAGCAGATCTTCCTGGCCGCTTCGGTCAATGACAAATCCGAGATTCTGTACGACCGCGACCCCGTTACCCGCGTGCAGAAGGTTGCTCCGTACCTCACGCTCGACTCCGACGCCTACCCCTCGGTCGTTGACGGTCGGGTCAAGTGGATCATCGACGGTTACACCACCTCAGCGAACTACCCGTACTCAACTCCTGTCAGCCTGAGCGACGCGATCGCCGATACTCAGACGCCGGCGCAGCCCTACGCGCTCGACAGCATCAACTACATGCGTAACTCGGTCAAGGCCACCGTCGACGCCTACACCGGTGAGGTCACCCTCTACGCCTGGGACGAGACGGAACCGATCCTGCAGACCTGGCAGAAGATCTTCCCGTCAACACTCAAGCCCATGACGGAAATGAGCGGCGACCTGATGAGCCACGTGCGCTACCCGGCCGACCTGTTCAAGGTGCAGCGCGCCATTCTCGGTCAGTACCACGTGACCGACCCCGGTTCGTTCTACTCCAAGGACGATGCCTGGATTTCGCCGAACGACCCGGATTCCCCGGCGGCGAATCCGACCCTGCAGCCCCCGTACTACCTCACCATGCAGGTGCCCGGCGCCGACAAGCCCTCGTTCTCGCTGTACTCGACCTTCCAGCCGGAAGCGACTGGTGAATCCAGCCGCAACGTGCTCTACGGCTACCTCGCCGTGGATGCCGATGCCGGGTCAGAAGACGGCGTGCGCGCCGACGGCTACGGCCAGCTCCGATTGCTCAATCTGCCCAAGGACGGAACGGTGCCCGGCCCCGGCCAGGTGCAGAACGTCTTCAACGCCGACCCGACGGTGTCGACCGAGCTCAACCTGCTGCGGCAGGGATCCTCGACGGTGCTGAACGGCAACCTGCTCACCCTCCCGGTCGGTGGCGGACTGCTCTACGTGCAGCCCGTCTACGTGAAGTCCACCGGTGAGACCAGCTACCCGCTGCTGCAGAAGGTGCTCGTGGCCTTCGGCGATCAGATCGCGTTCGAAGACACCCTGAACGGTGCCCTCGATGTGCTGTTCGGAGGCGACTCGGGTGCCACAGCCGGTGACACGGCCGTACCCGACGCAGCTGCAGCCGGAAGTGCGGCAGATGCTGCCGCCGGCGGCACTGATGTTCCGACCGGGTCCACCGGCGATGCCGCAACGGATGCTGAACTCAAGTCGCTGCTCGCGGTCGCCAAGACGGCACTCGCCGACAAGGCAACCGCACTCGCCGCCGGCAACTTCGCCGACTACGGCACGGCAGACGCCAAGCTCTCCGAAACGATTGCGAGCATGCTCGCCCTCCTCGGCGAGTAGGCCACCGCAGCAGTAAGTTCTCCTACGCGAGTTTCATGGCACGATCTGCCGCAAGCCCTCATCCGTCTCGGGTGGGGGCTTGCGGCAGTTGTGCCTGATGGTGTTTGATTTGAAATAGAGACGCAATTTTCGGCGAATATTTTGCGATACCGACCCAAAGTGGTCGACCGAGCTTTGATGGTGTGCTAAATTTGTACTTGTAGCGCGGGGTGGAGCAGTTCGGTAGCTCGCTGGGCTCATAACCCAGAGGTCGTAGGTTCAAATCCTGCCCCCGCAACAAGTGAAAGGCTCGGAACTTCGGTTCCGGGCCTTTTTTGTATTCCAGGCCCGTGTCGCTCCAGTTCTACGGATCCGATCGCGGGTTCCCTATCGGGGTTCATAGATCTCGCGGCGATGTCCCAGCGGGAGGACGCTCGACGGTATGGCAAACGGTCGAGCTGGGTCGAGAGATCACGCTGAGTGAGTTAGGCTGATACGACCATCGCAAACACCGGGATCGAGAAAGTTCGATCCGACCAGGTTTTTTCGAAGGATGACCGCTTGAGTGGTCAGCGTCGCGGGGTGGAGCAGTTCGGTAGCTCGCTGGGCTCATAACCCAGAGGTCGTAGGTTCAAATCCTGCCCCCGCAACAAGTGAAGGCCCGGAACTTCGGTTCCGGGCCTTTTTCGTGCCTGCGGCGGTGCGCCACGGCTCGTTCCCTGCCGCATCGTGAACCAGGTTCCACCGGCCCCGTTGCGCGGTGGCTGTCCCTTACGCTGGGGAGGTGGTCGCCTATACGCTCAAGCAGTTGCAATATTTCGTGGCTGTCGCCGATCAGGGTTCGATTTCGGCGGCCGCTGCGTCCGTGCATATCTCGCAGGCGGCCATGTCGCAGGCCCTCACCGAGCTGGAGCGGATCGTGGGCTCTCAGCTGGTGGTCCGCCACCGAGCGCGAGGCATCGTGGTCACTGCCGTCGGGGTGCATTTTCTGCGTGACGCCAAAGCGTTGGTCCGGCATTCCGAGGAAGTGCAGGGCCGGGTGATCGAACGTCAGGATCGCCTCGTCGGACCACTCGTCCTGGGCTGCTACAGCGGCCTCTCGGCCTTCTGGCTTCCCGAGATCGGCCAGGGTTTCGTCAAGCCCAACCCGGGGCTGGAGGTGAAATTAGTTGAGGGTGACGGCGGGGAACTGCAGGAGCGGATGCTCGACGGCTATCTCGACGCCGTGATCACACACACTCGGCATCTCATTCCGCGTATCGGTTGGACGACGGTCATGGCAGGTGTGCCCTACGTGTTGGTGTCGTCGAGTCATTGGGCGGCTGGACGGCAGTCCATCCGCCTGGCCGAGTTGGCCGACGAGGACTTCGTATCCCTGGACATCCCCTCGGTCAGGGACAACCAGCTGGTCAACCTGCGGCAGTCGGGTCTTGATCCTAAAATCGCCTGGAAGTCCAGCAGCCTCGAAGCGGTGCGCGGCATGGTGGCCAAGGGGCTCGGATATACGGTCCTGGTGCAGCGACCACCCGTCAATGTCAGCTACGACGCGCTCCCGCTGACCGTGCTCGAGATTGAAGACGACGTCGGCCACAGCGACATTTGCGTGGCCTACCTGGATTCCGAGCGTATGAGCCTACGCCTGCGGGCATTCATCGACTTCTGCGCCGATGCCGGGGCCAGGAAGCAACGCGAAACGGCCAGCCACAAGGGCTGACCGTTCTAGGTGCTACCAGTGGAGGCTAGATGTCCTCCGCGGTGAGGTCCTGGTCTTTGCCTTCCTTGACGGTCAGCAGGCACAGCCCCGCGAGAACGAAAGTTCCCGCCCAGACGGCACCGGCCAGCCAAAGCGAGCCCCCGGTCGCGAGCACCAGTCCACTGATGACCAGCGGCGTGAATCCGGCGCCCAGGGTCGAGGAGAGCTGATAGACCAGAGAAGCACCGGTATAGCGAATGCGGGTGGGAAAAAGTTCGGCCGAAAACGCCCCGAACGGTCCGAAGATTGCGGCCTGAACGATGCCGTTTGCGATAAAGAGCGCCAGGGCGAACGACCACAATTCGCCCAGTTCCAGCATCCACATGATGGGCATCGCCATGACCGCGCCGGCGATGATGCCGAAAAACATGACCGGTCGACGGCCCAGCTTGTCGGAATGGCGGGCAGCAAACCAGATGCCGACAACGGTCAACGCCGCGCCGACGGCTTTGACGTTCAGCACATCGGTACGGTCCATGCCGGCACTGTCGACGACGTAGGAGATGGCCCAGACGGTCATCAGGCCCTGAACGGTGTAGGAGCTCATGCCGACGAGGGTGCCTTTGACAACGCTCAGCGGATACTTGGTGAGGACCTCCATGATGGGGATCTTCTTTCCTTCGGCCTTGTGCTCCAACGCCAGAAACAGCGGTGATTCAGATACCTTGAGCCGAATCACGAGGCCGATGGCGATCAACACGATGCTGATCAGGAACGGCACACGCCAGCCCCAGCTGAGGAACTGATCGTTGGGAAGGACGGAAACCGCGGAAACGGCGAGGGTGGCCAGTACCGCACCGGCCGGTCCGCCCATATTGGCGAAACTGGCCGCGAATCCGCGTCGTTCTTTCGGTGCGTGTTCCAGCGCCATCAACATGGCGCCGCCCCATTCACCGCCAACGGCCAGGCCCTGAACTATGCGAAGTGCGATGAGAGCGGCCGGGGCGAGCATTCCTATCTGCGCCGTCGTCGGCAACAGTCCGATCAGGACTGTCGCCAAGCCCATCATGAGCATCGAGGTGATCAAAACCCCCTTGCGGCCGAGCTGGTCGCCGAAGTGACCGAAGACGATACCTCCGATCGGCCGGGCCAGGTAGCCCACCGCTAGGGTGGCGAACGAGGCGAAGAGGGCCACGGCGGGATCGAGGTTGGTGAAGAAGACCTTGTTGAAAACCAGCGAGGCTGCCGTGGCGTAGAGGATGAAATCGTAGAACTCGATTGCGCTGCCGATGAAGGAGGACGCGAGGATGCGACGCATCTGTGGGGTGTTGAAGTGTGTCTCCGTCAAGCTCTCCGGAGTCTGCGCCTCGGCTGACGCGGGCGCAGCTGCTGGTGTGTTCATAGGGAAGACGTCATTTCCAATGTCGTGTATGAAAAGTTATCCGCTTCTTTGCGGATAACGGTGGTGAATGGAATCACATCCAGGTCGTCAGGGACCAGGAACGGGCCGGAGAAGGCATCGGCATGTGACAGCCAGACGGATATGGGCGTTGTGCCGGGAACCAGATGGTGCAGTGCCAGCCGTGCCGCTCCTGCTCGGTCGGCGATGGCGATCGCGTCCGGTACGGAGGTGTGCGACCGACGGTGGTGGTCCATGGAGGCCTGCGCTTCCTCCGTTCCGACGCTGCCGTAGGCGCGGGAGACCCAATCGAAGTCGATCGCCTCGTGGAGCAGCAGATCGGTACCCTGAGCGAGCCGGGCGAGATTCTCACAGGGTGCCGTGTCCCCGGAGATGGTCACGGATCCTTCCGCAGTATCGAAGCGGAAGGCGAAAGCCGGTGCGATCGGCGGATGCCGCACCAGCGTGGCCGTTACCGTCACCAATTCATCACGATAGATTTCGAACGGGATCATACCGATCGGCGTCGGGTTGGAGTTCGGATCGTAACCGATGTCGTCGGGAACGTGGATATCCGAGGGAATGAAGCGGTCCAGCGGCGAGGGCCGCAACGCGTCAATGACCCTGTCGTTCAAGTCGGCACCGTAGGCGCGCATGAGGTGCTCGAACATCACCGTCGTGCCCGGCGTGGGCTGCTCCGGGAAGAGCGGCGTGGGTGCAACTACGGCTCGTGGCGATTGGGGCGGCAGCGCGCCGCGGTCTCCGGGCCCGATGATCCTGATCGGTTCTTGATCAGGGCGGAGGGTGAACAGGCCGAAAATGGCTAGGCTGGCCAGGTCGATGCAGTGGTCCGAGTGCAGATGAGTGAGAAAAATCCCGCGGAGATTTCCGACGGAGTAGCCGGCCTTCATCAGCTGGTTGCCCACACCCGTTCCGGCATCGACCAGGTACACCGCGTCGCCCACAACGACCGCAGTGGAGATTCCAGCACGTTTGCCCGCGTTGGCACCGGTCCACCAACGAGGGCCACCCGCTGTGCCGAGGGTGACAACGTGGGGATTCAGTGATGTGGTATTCGCGATGGCCATTCCGATCCGCGTCGTCGATGACGCCTTGGGAAGCAACTCTGCCCGTGCCACTGGTTTCTGTAAAACTGATTAAAACAGTGAGACTTATCGGTTTTACCTCTGAATGGCCAAATTGGTGCGGCGCATCGTCGCGACATACCATGGGCACACCGGCCCCGTCAGGAGAAGCATGTCTCAGCCCAGTGAAGAACGTGGTTGGCTGGCGCGCACGGTTCTCCCGGGTGGTGACGAGCCTGACCCTCGGTTCACGCTGGCTAACGAGCGCACGTTCCTGGCCTGGGTTCGAACCTCCCTGGCTTTCCTCGCCGGCGGTCTGGCGCTGGAGGCATTCGCGTTCGAGTCCTTTCCCGACCCGCTGCGCAAGGCGCTGGCCGTGTTCCTGGTGGCGCTGGGAATGCTGATCAGTGCCGGTGCGGCCGTGCGGTGGGTATCCGTCGAGTCGAGCATGCGGCACAAAAAGCCACTGTCCCTGCCCATCACGGTTCCGCTCCTCAGCCTCGGCGTTGCCGCTGGCGCGGCGGTCGTGATCATTTTGATCGCCCTGAGTTAGTGTCCGGACCATCCTCCGCGCCCACGCATCAGGATCCCGGGCTGCAACCCGAGCGCACGATACTCGCCTGGGGTCGGACGGCCCTGGCGCTCTTCGTCGCCGCGCTGGTTTTTCTGCGCTGGTTGCCGCATTACGGTATCTGGATTCTCGTTCTCGTCGGTGCCGCCGGCGCCATCGCCGCCGGCATTTACGGCACGCAGCGCATTCGCTATTCGGCGCGAGTGCGGGGCATCGCGACGGAAAAATTTCACTCTGATATCGCTGCTATTTTCGCGATCAGCGGCTCCGTGCTGCTGCTGGGTGTGCTGGGCTTAATCATGCTGCTGACCAGCTAGGGTCGGGTTGTGCTCCCGGCCCGCGCGTTGCTCCGCGTGTAATGGCCGTATCGTTCACGCAACCGGGCGGGGCCCCGTGGCCGCTTGCTATCGGACTGACCGAAACAGGCGCACGATCACCCGTGCGCCGATCAGAATTTCCACGGCAGCTGACGGTCGAAGCCACCGTGACCGGGGGATCTCCACGAGTCTGCCCTGAAGGAAGCTCGCCACCGTGATGCCCGCCACCGGAGCGGCCCAGGCCGCCAAGGTCAGCGCACGGGCGCGACGGCTTGTTTCATGCCGCACGGTATACCAGGTCCAGAAAGCGGTGTCAGCAAGAAAGTCTGCCTGCTTCCCAAAAGTCGTCTCGGCGTGCGTGGCTCTGGCGAGCTTGCCGTCGAGCAGATCGGTGCCGAGCGCCAGTAGCGCTCCGGCTCGCCCCAATCTGTTTTCGAGGGCGGGCAGATTGGCACGAAACAGCGTGATCAGATTGGGCAGACCCAGATCGTCGTGTTTCTCGAGCAATCCGAGATGGCTGACCGTCATCATCCAGCTGGTCACCGCCCAGAGCCGACCACGCCGGTCGGCCAGCACGGCGATGACCAGGTGCAGGGCGGTCGTTTCCAGGAGAGCTCGAGGCCGCAGTCGAGCCTGAACCAGCGACCGAGCGGTGGCGGCGGTGAGAAACTCGGCCCACGCTTGCGGCCGCCATTGCCCGTGACGCAGCCCGTCGAGCAGAGCGTCGGTGGCTGCGCGGCTGGTCGTTGTGACCAGCGGTGAGCGCCATCGCGTTGGGCGGGGGTGTCGTCGGTTGTCTTCTATGAGTGGGTTGCCCGTCGTCGAGGACCGATCATCGCGGTCAAGCTGAGCAGGAGGCCAATGGCGATCGCTGCCACCGTCTCCGCGACGGCGCTGCCCGGTCCCCACAGGGTCGGACCCTGCAGGGCCTGAACATTCTCGAGCACGGCCGTTGCGAACATTGAGATTAGAGTACCGCCCGCCGCAAGGCTCAGCATGGGGCGAAAGGTCAGAGGGCGCTCACGACGCGCGCGAACGTATAGCGCAGCGGCGGCGACCGTGATGAGGGGCGCAAAATGGTAGGTCGTCGTCGGGTGGGTCGTGGCCATGAGCGCCCAGGTGAGCGCCACGGCGCTCGACACCGCTATCCCTTCGAGCGAGGCACGCCGGAGTGTGGGTGCGATGCCGGTGCGGGGTGAGTCCAGCTCTGGTGCCGCTGGGGGCGAGACCGGTGGCTGCGTCACTTGCGGTTCATGATGCGGTGGCACAGGGCGACGAAGGGATTCTCCTTGCGGTCGCCGTCGTCTTTAACCTTCACGATGTGCACACCTTTACCGAACGCGACATGATTACGGATGCTTTCTGCCGCCGGTGTGGGAGTGGGGTAGTACCAGGCTGCTTGCACGTTCTTCTGCCCGTCAACGGCAAGCGTGTAATACTTCGCGGTTCCTTTCCACGGGCACTGTGACGTAAGGGAATCGCGGGAAAAGTATGCGGAGTTCAGCGACTCCTGCGGGAAGTAGTGATTGCCCTCGACGCGGACAGTCTCCTCCGACTCGGCCAGCACGGTGTCATTCCAAATGGCTTGGTACATAGGGTTGCTCCTGTTCGTGATGCGCGGTATCGACTCAACTGCACCAACCGTAGGTCGCGTGCCCATCGGGGTTCCGTAATCTGGCACACATAACCCAGAGAATATGCATCGTCTGTGTGAGAGATCACAGAACTCGGCCGGTGCCGGCGCCTACCATGCAGGGAGGATGTGTACGTCGATAGGTGTACATCGATAGGGATGGAACAAGCATGAGCAACCAGAGCGCGAGACTGGAATTCACGGGATCCCAAGGGGCGACGTTGGCGGCACGGTTGGACCTGCCGGACTCGACGCCCCGGGCGTATGCCTTGTTCGCGCACTGCTTCACCTGTAGTAAAGACGTGTTCGCGGCAGCGCGCATCTCGCGGGCCTTGACCGACTTTGGAATCGCGGTACTTCGTTTCGATTTCACCGGCTTGGGGCAATCGGGGGGCGACTTTGCCAATACCAACTTCAGCTCAAATATTGAGGATCTGGTTCACGCGGCCGATTTTCTCCGCGAACACTATGTGGCCCCTTCGCTCTTGATCGGGCACTCCCTGGGTGGGGCTGCCGTGCTCGCCGTTACCAGCCGCATCCCTGAAGTTCGGGCGGTCGCCACCATCGGTGCGCCGGCCGATCCTGATCACCTCGCCCATCTTCTGCGCGAGAGCCGTGCGGAGATCGAAGCGTGCGGGGAGGCAGAAGTGCAACTCGCCGGTCGTACCTTCCGCATCCGTCGACAGTTCCTCGATGACATTGCCGCCCAGCCGCAAGCCGAACGCATCCGCGATCTGGGTGCGGCACTACTCGTCATGCACTCACCGGTCGATTCCACCGTCGACGTGGACAACGCGCGGCGCATCTACGGTGCAGCCCGGCACCCCAAGTCCTTCGTCGCCCTCGATGGAGCCGACCACCTTCTGACCAAGCCGGCCGATGCCGCCTTCGCCGCGGGGATGCTCGCAACCTGGGCCAGCCGCTATGCGCTGGACCCGAGTCCGGAGCCGATCGTTCCCGAGGTGGTGGCGGACCCGGCCGAAGGACTCGTCGTCGTGTCCGAGAGCGGTACGGGCGCCTTCGCGCAGAACGTCTTAATCGGTCAACATCGGCTCACCGCTGACGAACCCGAACCGATCGGCACCGACACCGGCCCCTCACCGTATGATTATCTCCTGGCCGGTCTCGGAGCGTGCACGTCGATGACCGTGCGGATGTACGCCGAGCGTAAGAAGTGGCCGCTGGAAAAGGTCACCGTGACGCTCCGGCACTCCCGAATCCACGCCCAGGATTGTTCCAATTGCGAAACCGAGACCGGTCAAGTGGATCGGATTGAACGGGTCATCCGTTTTGACGGCGACCTCGACGACGACCAACGGCAGAAGCTGCGCGAGATCGCCGACAAGTGCCCCGTGCACCGTACCCTGCACTCGGAGATCATTATCGACACCAGCGTCTCTCCGGATCGCTGAGGTCGCCCGGGCGTGCGGCTGGCACTGGGGAGATGCTTGTGCGCTTCATAGCCGACGCATAGACGCACTTGGTGGACTGTGGTTTCCCCACCCGGAAGGTACTTCATGCGTCAGTCCACACCCACCGATAGTTTCGGCCGACCGGCCCGCACACCTGGTCAGGCCCGGTCCAGGGCGGCTGCGAAGCCCATCGCCGCCGTGTTGGTTGGCATTCTTGCTCTGGGCGGCCTGGCGGCCTGCTCCTCAACCACGTCCGGCGCGTCATCTGCTCTGTCCTCCGAACAGGCCGCCGCTCTGGTCGGCTCGGACTTTTACGACACGAGCCTCGTGCACTCCATCACCATCGACTTTGATGAAGCCGAGTATCAGGCCATCCTCGATGCCTACACCGCCACCGGAGACAAAGACTGGATCTCGGCGACGGTCACCATCGACGGCACCGTATTCGAGCAGGTGGGGCTGCGGCTCAAGGGTAATTCCAGCCTGCGCGGCGTCGGCTCAGACACCACGGCGAGCGCCGATACCGACGACAGCGGCGACGGTTCAGCCAGCACCGATGATCCAGAGACTCTTCCCTGGCTGATCAGGCTGGACAAATATGTTGATGGTCAATCGTATGAGGACCGCACCGAGTTCATCGTGCGCGGTAACACCACCGAATCCTCGCTCAACGAAGCGGTGGCGCTAGAGCTCATCGGACTCAGCGGGCTCGTCACGGAGAAGTCAGCCGCGGTGCGGTTGAGCGTGAACGGCGGGGATGAGGCGCTGCGTCTCGTTATGGAGAGCATCGACGATGACCTCTGGAATGACGACACCTTCAGCAGCGACGGCATCACCTACAAGGCCGATTCCACCGGTGACTATACCTATCGCGGTGAAGACGCCGCTGACTATGAGGACATCTTCGACCAGAAGACGGGCGAGGACGACCTCACCCCGTTGACGTCATTCCTGGACTTCATCAACAATTCCGACGACGCGACGTTCAGCGCGGAGCTCGGCAACTACCTCGACGTCGACGCCTTCGCCACCTATCTGGCTATGGAGGACCTGACCTCGAACGCGGACGATATCGACGGTCGGGGAAACAACTCCTACCTGCGCTATGACAGCGAGACTGGGCTCATGACCGTGGTGGCCTGGGACGCCAACCTGTCCTTTGGCGCCGCGAACGTTGCAGCCGGCGGTGGCGGCGGTCAGGCTGGCGGCGGTCAGGCTGGCGCGGGTCAGGCTGGCGCGGGTCAGGCCGGCGATGGTGCGGCAGCAGGCGGTCCACCGGCCGGAGGTGCGGCAGCGGGCGGTCCACCGGCCGGCGGTGCGGCAGCGGGCGGTCCGCCGGCAGGTGGTCAGGGACTAGGCGATCAGGCCGCCGGCGCCGGCGCGGGCGGAATGGAGGGCAACAACGTGCTGGCAACCCGATTCCTGGCAGATAGCACCTTCTCTGCTCTCACCGAGACCGCAACGGCCGCACTCACGGCGAGTCTCTATGACAGCGGTGACGCCCAGGCGGTTCTCGACCGCTGGAGCGCCCTGCTGGAGGAGCAAGCGAGCGACCTGATCGCCACCGACACGCTGCAGAGCGAGGCCGACACCATCGCGGGGTTCTTCACCTCCTCAAACTGACAGTCCCGGGCCCGCACGAGCACGCTGCGTGTCCCTGATCTACCGGTGTCGTGCCACGGATAACGCGACTCGTGCGCGGCTCATAACCGGGTCATAGCTCACTCATAGCGATGTCCGACTGGATAGAGATCGTTGCACTACCGATTCTTGTATTACCGATTGTTCCTTTGGAGGACACCATGCTGCAGGCCACGATCATCCTGATCGATCTGCTCTTCATTAGCCTGCTCACGTTTGGGCTGTATTTCCCGCGTCACCGGCGCCGCGACCTTGTGGTCGCCTATTTGGTCGTCAACGTCGGTGTATTGGCCGTGGCCCAGGTGCTCGCGACCAGCACCGTCGGACTCGGGCTGGGGCTTGGCCTGTTCGGAGTGCTGTCGATCATCCGGCTGCGATCGAGCGAGATCGAGCAGCACGAGGTGGCCTACTACTTTGCGGCCCTCGCCATGGGACTGCTTGCCGGCCTGAGCACGGTGCCCACCGCGCTCACGATCTCGATGATGGGCCTCATCGTCGTCGTGGTGTTCTTCGGCGACAATCCCCGGCTGTTCCGCAGCTATCGGCAGCAGACCGTGGCCCTGGATGCCGCGATCGCCGACGAGGGTGCCCTGATCGCACACCTCGAAGGACTGCTCGGCGCCCGCGTGCACGGAGTGAATGTGCGCCGACTCGACCTGGTGAACGACACCACCCTGGTGGATGTGCGCTACCAGGTGAGTGCTGCGCGTTCCACCACCGCACCAACGCTGAACCGCACGTCCGGCGCAACGTCTGGCGGCACGGCCGACGCCGCGCCCGGCAGTCCAGTCCTGCAGGAGACGACACGATGACTGCCGACACCGCGCTGGACGGCACCGTGGTCGACGACACGCAGCTGGTAGATACTCCGCTGGAGGTGAGCCTCGCTCGCCTCGGCACAATCGGTCTGGCGGAACTCACGGAGCGAGCCAGCCTGCTCACCCGGATCGACCGCAAGTACGTGCTGCCGCGCAGCGAACTGCACCTGGTTTTGCGCGAACTTGATCCCGGTGTGCGAGTTCTCGACATTGAGGGGGTGCGGTCGTCAGCCTATGAGTCGGTCTATTTCGACACCCCGGAATTGACCAGCTTCATGATGGCCGCGCATCCCCGCCGGCGCCGGTTCAAAATTCGCACCCGCACCTATGTCGATTCCGCTCAAAGCTATCTCGAGGTGAAGACTCGGGGAGGCCGGGGCGTGACCGTCAAGGAGCGTCTGCCCTACGCGATCGACGACCGGTCGACTCTCACGAGCGAGGGGCGCCGGTACACGGACTCGGTGCTGGACGAGGCCGACATCACCGGCACGGCGGACCAGGAGCTGGCTCCGACCCTGCTGACCCGATACCTGCGCACCACCCTGTTCATTCCGGAGTCAGCCAGCCGGGCTACCATCGACACTGACCTGTCGTGGTCAGCCCTGACTGAGCCGGCCCGGTCCGGCTCGGCAGTGCCTCGGTACCAAACCCGGCAACGTCGACTGGATCGGCCCCGTCTGGCGATCATCGAGACGAAGTCGGGGTCGCGCGCCTCCGCCGTCGACCGGATTCTCTGGGCAAACGGACATCGGCCGGCCACGATTTCGAAGTACGGCACGGGAATGGCGGCGCTCTACAGCGATCTACCCGGCAACAAGTGGGCGCCGGTACTCCGCCGCCACTTCCGCTGATCCGCGCAGCCCACCCGCACCGCGCGGCGCATCACCCCCGGAACCCGTGGTTCCGGGGCGGTGTCGTACCCGGTCGCAGTGCCGTAGCGTTGCCGTCATGAGCACAGACGCGACAGCACCCCTTGATCCGCAGCTGGTCGATCAGCAGCTGGTGGATCAGCAGCTGGTGGATCAGCAATCCCTCGAACGTGAGTTGAACGACGCCCGAGCCGCCACGGCCTTCGTGTCAGGCCTGCTGCGCGGGCTTAGCGACACCGACCTCGACGGTAACTCCCTCCTGCCGGGCTGGACTCGTCGTCACGTTGTCGCCCACCTGGCCCAAAACGCGCTCGCGGTCGGCAGGCTGGTGAACTGGGCGGCGACCGGCGTGGAGAACCCGATGTATCCGTCGCGTGAGGTTCGTGATCAAGACATCGACACGACCGCCCTGCTCGCCCCCGCCGACCTGCGGGCACTGTTCCACGACACCGCTGCCGCGCTCGATGCGGCCTGGCTCGCTCTGCCGGAGTCACGCTGGTCGGCCCAGGTGCGAGCCGGGCAGGGGCGCATCGTGCCGGCATCCGCTACCTTCTGGATGCGCATCCGTGAGCTCTGGGTGCACGGTGTGGACTTGAACGCCGGTGCCGGCTGCGATGCCCTGCCCGAGCCGGTGCTCCGACGCATCCTGGGTGACGTGGTCACCTCCTGGCAGGCCAGCGGTGCGGGGGACGGTCTGGTCCTGTCGGTGTCGACGCCGGCTCCGTTCACGCTCGGCGATGCAACAGCGCCCGACGCGCGGGTAGTCACGGGCTCATTGGCCGCACTGACAGCCTGGGCCACCGGGCGAGGCAGTTCGGGCATTACGTCAGCTCAGGGAACCGTGGACGCGGCTCCGCACTGGCTATAGCCGCCGCTACAGTTCACCGCCGCTACCTTTCAACGATGGTGACGTCGAAGGAGTACAGGTCGGGGCGGTAGCAGTGTTGCCCGCACTCGATTGCGCGTCCGGCGCTGTCGTAGGCGGTACGGTCCATCGTGAGCAGCGCGGCATTCACCGCTATCTCCAGCAGCGCCGCTTCATGATCATTCGCAGAGCGCGCGCCGATGTGCTGCCGAGCCACGCGCATGTTCACACCGCGTGACCGCAACACCTGATAGAGCCCGTGTTCGACCAGATCGTTCTGCGCAAGATCGACGAAATCCTGCGGAAGCCAGTTTTCCATTATCGCCACCGGAACGTCATCGGCCAGTCTCACCCGGTGAATATAGAGCGTTGGGCTGCCGATCTCCACCACGAGTTTCTCGGCAATCCGGGGCGTAGCCGGCACGGTTTCCATGGCCAGGAGCCGGGTTGACGGTGTCTTCTGAGTATTGGTGAGGTCGTCCCACAGGCTGGTTAGTTCGACTTTGCGCGATACCTGACCGTGCACGACCTGGGTACCGATCCCACGTCGACGTACGAGTAACCCCTTGTCGACGATCTCCTGAATGGCCCGTCGTACGGTGGGTCGGCTCACACCGATTCGCTCGCCCAGAGCGATTTCATTTTCCAGTCGTGACCCCGGGGCAAGTTCACCGCTGAGAATCGCCGTCTCGATGCGCTGGGACACCTGGAAATACAGGGGAATCGGGCCGGAGCGGTCGAGGTCCATGAACAATCGCATGGGCAGTGGATTCTCGTTTCGCGCGCTCACTCAGCATCCCAACTGACTCGTCGTTTGGTCGACAGGTTGTAATGACATTATCAGGTCAGCCTGAGGTGTTACGCGCCCACGTGTTAAGCACCGAGCAGTCAGGCACCGAGACGGGCGACCGCGGCAACGGCGATTGCAACGGATGCCGCTGCCTCAGCTGCTTCGGCCGCCGTCGTGCCAGCGCCCAGCGTGAAACGCACGGCGGTCTGCGCAACGTCGGCCGATAGCCCCATTGCGGTGAGCACGTGTGAGGGCTCATTGCTGCCGGCCGCGCAGGCGGATCCGCTCGAACAGACAATGCCGCGCGCTTCGAGCTCGAGCAGCACGGCCTCGCCGCTCGTGCCTGGAAAAACGAACGATGCTGTGCCCGGCAACCGGTCGATCGGATCGCCGGTGAGTCGGGCGGTGGGCGTTTCGCGCAGCACCGTGCCGATGAACTCGTCACGCAGGGCGCTCGTGCGGCGGGCCGCTTCACTGCGTTCCTCGCCGGCCAAGCGCAGAGCCACCGCCAGGGCGACCGCTCCGGCCACATTCTCGGTGCCGCTGCGTTTGCCGCGCTCCTGGCCGCCGCCGTGCAGCAGGGGCTCGATCGTGAGACGAGAGCGTAGAAAAACCGCTCCGATGCCGGGGGGAGCCCCGAGCTTGTGGCCCGACAGGCTCAACGCGTCCACACCGAGCGCGTTGACGTTCAGGTCAAGCCAACCACCGGCCTGCACCGCATCGGTGTGGAACGGTACGCCCGCAGCGTGGGCAGCGGCGGCCAACTCCATGACCGGCTGCACGGTGCCCACCTCGTTGTTGGCGTAGTGCACCGAGACGAGCGTGCTGTCCGGGCGAAGAGCGCGGGCCAGTTCCGCGGGGTCGACGCGGCCGGAGGCATCCACTGGCAGCAGGGTCACCTCGAAACCGCACAGCCGGCGCAGGTAATCGCAGGATTCGAGCACGGCCTCGTGTTCGATGGGGGTGGTCACGATGTGACGGCCGCGCGGGGCGCCGAGGGCGATGCCCTTGATGGCGAGGTTGTCGCTTTCGGTACCGCCGCTCGTGAAGGTGACCTCGCCGGGGCGGCAATGCAGCGATCCGGCGACGCTGCGCCGTGCTTCCAGGAGCGCGGCCGCGGCGGCCTCACCGACCTGGTGATGGCTCGACGGGTTACCGAAGCTGGCGGTGAGGTGCGGCCACATGGCCGCCAGCGCCTCGTGGCGTACCGGGGTCGTCGCGGCATTGTCCAGATAGATCATGTGTCTTTTCGCGTTTCAGCGGGCAGGCGCGAAACCGACCGGCGTGCTCACGCGTACGGCGACGTCCAACCCCAGATCGAGAGCCTGCGCGCTGTGGGTGAGTGCCCCGACCGAGATCACGTCGACACCGGAGGCCGCGATGCGTCGAACCGTCTCGAGCGACACCCCGCCGCTCGCCTCGACGATCGCACGCCCGGCGACCTGAGTGACCCCGGCGCGCAGGTCGTCGGGGCTGAAATTATCGAGCATGATCGTGTCGATGCCCGCCGCGAGCACATCTTCAATCTGGTCGAGCCGGTCGACCTCCACCTCAAAATGGGTGGTGTGGGAGAGCCGGTCGCGCACCGCTCGCAGCGCCTCGGTGAGGCCGAGCGGCCCGGCCGCGAGCACGGCAAGGTGGTTGTCCTTGGCCATAACGGTGTCGGAGAGGCTGAACCGGTGGTTGTGCCCACCGCCATCGCGTACGGCTGCTCGTTCCAGGGCGCGCAGCCCCGGCGTGGTCTTGCGGGTGTCGACGATGCGGGCGGTGGTGCCGGCCGTCTCGGCTACGTATCGCGCGGTGAGGGTGGCGATTCCGCTCATCCGCTGCACGAAGTTGAGGCCGATGCGCTCGGCCTGCAGGATGCCGCGGGCGGGGCCGGTCACTTCGGCGAGGGTTGCTCCGATCTCGAAATGGTCGCCGTCGGCGATAAAACGGCGTACCTCGATGCGTGCGTCGGTCAGGGCGAAGGCAGCGGCAAAGACGGCACCACCGCTGAACACGCCGGGTTCGCGGGCCTGGAGTGTGGCCGTTGCGACGGCATTCTCGGGGATAAGCACGGCGGAGGTGAGATCGCCCCACGGTGCGTCTTCGTCGAGGGCCGCCTGCACAACTACGTTGATGGAGTGATCGGTCAGCATGCGATGGCCTCCTTGGCCGGAACGAGCGCGGGGTATCGGGTTTGCGAGCGGGACTGGGCCAGTTCGGGACGGGTGAGAGGGAAGTCCGAGCGGTAGTGCGCGCCGCGCGACTCTTCCCGGGCGAGCGCCGCCGACACGAGCAAGCGGGCGAGGTCGAGCAGGTTGCGGTCTTCGAGGTCAGCGACCGAGGTGCTCGTGGCTGCCGGCGCGATCCATCCCACGAGGGTGTCGGCGGCATGGGCCAGACCGGCGCCGGAGCGGTGTACTCCGGCGAATTCCCACATCAGGTTTTGCAGCGCGGCACGGTCGTGTCCTTGGGCGAGTGCGCTCGGGTCATCCTGGGTGGCCGCAACGGGTGCGTCCAGCTGGTGGGTGGGGGTTCCGACCGGCGCGACGGTCGCGACCGGCTCGAGTGCGGCGGAACGCCCGAGCGCGCGCACCGCGCGGTCGGCAAACACGGCCGCCTCGAGCAACGAGTTGGAGGCGAGCCGGTTGGCGCCGTGCGCGCCGGTCCGAGCGACTTCGCCGACGGCGAAGAGCCCGGGCAGGCTGGTGCGGCCCCAGACATCCGTTTCGACGCCGCCCATCCAGTAGTGCGCTGCCGGGGCTACCGGAATGGGAGCGACGGCCCAGTCGAGGCCCGCTGCCGTGCACGCTGCCGTGATGGTGGGAAAGCGGGTTTCGAGCAGGTCCCGGCCGAGCGCGGTCGCGTCCAGTGATACCGGGGCGCCGTGTTGGCGTTCCATCTGGCGGGCGATGGCACGGGCGACGACGTCGCGCGGCGCCAGCTCGGCGTCGGGGTGTTCGGCGAGCATGAAGCGCTCGCCGAGTTCGCCGCGCAGCACTGCCCCCTCACCGCGCACCGCCTCCGAGACCAGGGGAGTGCCCGGCACGGCCAGCGCCGTCGGGTGGAACTGGTAAAACTCCAGATCGGCAACGGATGCCCCGGCGCGATACGCCGCGGCCACGCCGTCACCGGTTGCGACCGTCGGGTTCGTGGTGTGCGTGTAGAGCGCCCCGGCACCGCCGGTGGCGAGGATCACGGCGTCGGCGTTGAGACTGTGCTGCACGCCGTCCGGGCCGAGAACTCGGGCGCCGTGCACCACCCGTGTGCCCGGCGCTGGGTCTGCGTGGGCGGTGGATTCGTGTGCCGTGCTTTCTGAAACGAGCAGGTCGACGAGCATGGTGTGTTCTCGAACTTCGATGGTGGTGCGACGCTGCACGGTAGCCACGAGCGCCGCTTCAACGGCCGCTCCCGTCGCGTCGCCACCGGCGTGTACCACCCGGGAGCGCGAGTGCGCAGCTTCGAGCCCGCGAGCCACGCCCGATTCGTCCCGGTCGAAGTCCACGCCAAAACGAATGAGGTCGCGCACCCGCGCCGGACCTTCTGTGCAGAGCACGCGCACGGCCTCCGGGTCGCACAAGCCAGCACCGGCCCGCAGGGTGTCGAGCACGTGGGCGTCGACCGAGTCGTCACGAAACAGGGCGGCGGCGATCCCACCCTGGGCGTACCGGGTGTTGCTTTCCGGCAGTACCGACTTGGTGACGAGCACGACATGGTGGCCGGCATCCGCTGCCCGCACTGCGGCCAGCAAACCACCGAGGCCGCTGCCGATGACGAGGACCGAAGCCATCTCAGGCACCGACCGCAACCGGTGGTCGGGCTGCGAGCATGCGCTCCAGGGCCACACGTGCGTGGCCGGCCACATCGGCCGACACCGTGATCTGGTTGAGCACCTGCGCCGGCGCTTCGCCACCGCCGACGAGCGCTTCGAGCACCCAGGCCAGGTAGCCGGCGTGAATGCGATACATAGTGGAGCAGGGGCAGATCACCGGGTCGAGGCAGAAGATCTCGTGTTCGGGATGCTGGGCGGCCAGCCGGTTCACAAGGTTGATCTCCGTACCGATCGCAAAAGTCGTGCCGGCCGGGGCCGCAGCGATTGCTTTCGCGATGAAGTCGGTGGACCCGGCCGAGTCGGCCGCATCCACGACGGCCATGGGGCATTCCGGGTGCACGATGACCTGCACGCCCGGGTGCTCGGCGCGGGCAGCGTCGATCTGCGGCACTGTGAAGCGGCGGTGCACGCTGCAAAACCCGTGCCAGAGCACGACTTGGGCGGTGTCGAGCTCGGCTGCCGTGTTGCCGCCGAGCGGCTTGGTCGGGTTCCACATCGGCATCGCATCGAGGGGAACGCCCATGGCCTTGGCCGTGTTGCGGCCGAGGTGCTGGTCGGGAAAGAACAGCACGCGCTGGCCACGTTCGAATGCCCACTCCAGAACGGTCTGGGCGTTCGACGAGGTGCACACAATGCCGCCGTGCTCGCCACAGAAGCCTTTGAGCGCCGCTGACGAGTTCATGTAGGTGACCGGAATCACCGGAACCCGGCCGGAGGCATCGGCGTCGGTGCCGTAGAGCTCCTCGAGCTGCTCCCAACACTCGGTGACCGAGTCGATGTCGGCCATGTCGGCCATGGAACAGCCAGCGGCGAGGTTGGGCAGAATGACGGCCTGATCGGGGCCGGAGAGCAGGTCGGCGGTTTCGGCCATGAAGTGCACGCCGCAGAACACGATGGCGGCCGCGTCCGGGCGGCTCTGAGTGGCCTGGGCGAGTTGAAAGGAATCGCCGACGAAATCGGCGTGGCGCAGCACTTCGTCGCGCTGGTAGAAGTGGCCGAGAATGACCACCGAGTCGCCCAGTACCTGCTTCGCTTCGACGATGCGGGCGCTGAGTTCCTCCGGTGAAGCGGTGCGGTAGCGCTCAGGCAGTGCGCCCTGGCGCGGCGAACCGGCCGGAATCACGTCGCCCATCGACGATCCAGGGCCATAGCCGGGCGTGCCGGCATCAAGCTCCCACGGCGGTGTCGCCAGCGCGGGGCTGCACGTGCTGCCGGTGGCGGAGCCGGTGCTGATGAGACGGATGGTGGTCTCGACCGAGGGAATCGTCATGGCCATACTCCTTGGAGATTGAAGAGGAGGGTGAAGTGAAGAGGGGTGAAGTGAACCGGGTGAACGTGGCAACCAGCCGGCTACATCGTCGGTCCCGGTGGATCGTGCTCGGCGGCCCGATCGTCGTAGCGGTAGAGTCGCGCCGGCCGATGCCGCGCCCCTGCCACATGCTGATCGGTGCTGATCAGGCTGCCCGATGACTCGATCGATCGTCGAAAATTGGCCGGATCGAGCGCCTTTTGCAATACGGCCTCGTGTACCTCCCGCAGCTGGGCCAGGGTGAACGTGTCGCCGAGAAAGGCGTGGGCAATGCGGGCGTATTCCACCTTCGTGCGCAGCCGCCAGAGGGCGTATTCCACGACGCTGTTATGGTCGAAAGCGAGTGGGGGCAGCTGGTCGGCGGCGAACCAACGCACGTTTTCGCCGACGGATGCCCGTTCCGCGACCTCGGATCGCACGAGTGCCCAGTAGACGACCGACACCACCCGCAGACCGGGGGAGCGATCGATATCGCCGAAGGTGTACAGCTGCTCCAGATAGCGCGGGGACAGGTCGGTCGTCTCGCGCAGCGTGCGGGCGGCGGCAGCGGCGAGTTCTTCGTCGGCCGGAAGCCAGCCCCCCGGCAACGCCCAGAGGCCGAGGTGCGGGTCGCGGGTGCGGCGCACGAGCGGCAACCACAGGGTCTTCAAGCCCGACTCGTCGTCGGGGCGCAAGGTGAAGATCACGGTAGACACGGCCAGGGTCGCCCGCACGGTGCTGCGTTCGAGCGGGCTCTGCTCGGTCAGGTTCTGTTCCAGCATGGGGATCCAGTCGTAAAGGTCTGTGTGACTTTAACTGCTGGAACCATCATATAGTCAAAACGACTCATATAGTCAAAATGACTCAAACTCGTGGCTGAGGCGACATCCGATCAGAATCAGGCTCCTGTGCGGCTGCGGCGGCAGCACGAGCACCGGCCCGGCTGATACCCATCCCGGTCAGGCCCCAGCGCGTGACCCTGGCCATCGCTTCCACGGCGATGCGCGGACTCATCTTGGATGACCCGCGGACCCGCTCGACAAAGGTGATCGGTACCTCGACAACGCGCAGGTTAGCGCGCACCGCGTGCAACAGCATCTCAATCTGAAAGCAATAGCCGAGGCTGTCCACGCTGGAAAGATCCATCCGCTCGAGGGCACGGGCCGAGTACACCCGGTAGCCGCCGGTGGCGTCACGTTGCGGCAGTCCCAGGAGCAGTCGGGAATAGAAGGATCCGCCACGGGAGAGCGCCCGCCGATGCCAGGGCCAATTTTCGATGGCCCCGCCCGGCACCCACCGTGACCCCATCACCACGTCGGCCGTGTCGGCCGCCGCCAGCAGGCTCGCGAGCTGTTCGGGCAGGTGTGAGCCATCGGCGTCGAGCTGCACGAGCTGGGTATAGCCGCGACTGAGGCCCCAACTGAAACCCTCGAGATAGGCCGCGCCGAGACCGGTCTTTTGCGTGCGGTGGAGCACGTGAACGCCGGGGTCCCGGTTGGCGATGGCGTCGGCGAGTGCGCCGGTGCCGTCGGGAGAGGAATCGTCGACGATCAGAACGTGCGCATCCGGCACGCTGGAACGGAGTCGACCCACGATCGAGCCGATGTTCTCTGCCTCGTTGTAGGTCGGCACAAGCACCAGGGTTGGGGTGGTGTTGAGATCGGGCACGGGGCTACCTCGTCATTTCAATGATCAGCGTGCGGTTCACCAGCGTCGTCTCGGCGACGTGAAACCCCTGGAGCGAAAGCGTGTGGACATCCGTTTCTCTTTGCGAATCTCCACTTCCCGAGTATTGCAGCAGCCAGATCCGGTTGAGGCCCGACACGGTCGGCAGCACGTCGGTCAGTGGTGCAACCTCGTCCCAAAGCCAGCCGGTATCGGCATACGACCGGGTCAGTGTCACGTCTTTCAAGCCGACGAATGCGTCGGGATACACGTGCATGGCCAGCCGCGGAATCCGGGAGGGGCGCACGCTCTGGTCGAACACGACGCCGTCGCCGGGGGTTGCCCGGCTGGCGATGATGTTCGCGGCCTGTCGCCAGTCGCTGCCATCGTTTTTACCGAAGTCGCCGCGCTGCACCGCGTAGGGGGGCACAGTCACGGCGATCAGCGCGATGATGATCGCGGCCCTCATCCAGTGGTTGGCCAGCGCCGCCACGCCCACCGCCATCACCACGCCTACCGCGGGGGCGCACAGCGAGAGGTAACGCAGCGAATACATCGGTGTGACCACGTGGGTGCCCACCAGCAGAATGGCGCTGGGAATAACCATCCAGGCCAGAAATATTGTCAATCCTCCGCGATCGGGCAGGACCGCAGATCGATGAGTGCCCGAGCGGCGACTGAACACCGCGATGACGGCCACCAGGATGAGCGCCCACGCCAGAATCGCCACCGGTACGGTGTCGAACCATTGCAGCACCGCCGCCTCAGATACGGTGACCTGCGGCCGTCGACCGATGAATGCGATCTGCTCCCGCTGTGCCACCCCGGCCAGAAATATGGGCACAGCCAGCACCAGGCCGAGCATGCTCGCGGCCAGCCAGATCACCGCCGTGCGCCAGAACGGATGCCGGCGCGACAGTACCAGCACGGCGACCGCGTGCACGGGGAGCAGGAGGGCGAGATAGAGAAAAACGTAGATTCCGATGGCCAGCAGAACCGCATACCCCAGCCAGAGAGCGACCTGCCGGCGCCGCCCGGCCGTGCGGCTGTGCACGGCGCGCACGAGCATAACCGTCAGCCAGACCGCGATGGCCGTTGCCATCGCGGTTGATCTCGCCTCAGCGCCCATGTAGGTGACGCGGGGCAAAATTGCAAACAGCAGTCCACCGATGACTGCGACCCACGGCGCGACAAAGGTGCGAGCCAGAACCACCGTGCCGGCTGCCGCTATGCCGATGGCGATGGCGCTCGGCGCGCGTGTGGAGATTTCCGAGGCTCCGAACACATCAATCCAGCCATGCAGGAAGAGGTAATACAGCCCGTGTACCGCGTCGACGTTGTCGAGCATGCGAAACAACGACGGAAGCGACCGTTCGGCGGACATGATGCTCGCCGCCTCATCACCCCAGTACGACGGCTGCCAGGACCAGGCAAACGACACTAGGAATGCTGCGATACCGACGAAAACGGCCGACCACCCGGCGGTGATGCCGGCAAAGAGGCGTCGAGGAACCGTGCGCAAGGCCGCGGGGTTCGGTGCGAGGTCTATGGTCACCTCGACAACTTACCCAGTGAACGTTAACGAAAGCCCTCGATAGACCCCGAGTTTGCTGCAAACACCAATCCCTTCCGCCGTCGGTGTCGGCACGTTCGGGCCAGCTAGGCTTCTGCCATGGTTCCAGTTGCACAGCCAGACCAAGCCCCCGCGGTTGGCGTTGCCGTCGCCCAGTTCGCACCGGGTCCCGATCGGGCACGCAACCGTGCCGTGCTGCGACAGCTCGCGACTACTGCGGCCAGTCGCGGAGCGCACCTGGTGGTTTTTCCCGAGTATTCCGCGTTCTTCGAACCGAAGCTCGGCCCCGCATTCGTGGCCGCGGCCGAACCTCTTGACGGCGAGTTCGTCACTGCGCTCGCCGCGCTCGCCACCGAGCTGGGCATCCACATTGTCGCGGGAATGCTGGAAACGACCAGCGACCCGGATCGGTTCTCGAACACCCTCGTCGCCGTCGATCCGTCCGGAGACCTCGTGGCGACTTATCGCAAGCTGCATCTCTACGACGCGTTCGGTGATCGGGAATCGGAATGGGTCCTTCCGGGGGCCATCGACGAACCCGAGATCTTTGACGTCGGCGGCCTGCGGGTCGGTCTGCAGACCTGCTACGACATCCGCTTTCCGGAGATTACCCGCCGCCTCGTCGATGCCGGCGCCACCCTGGTACTCGTGCCGGCGGAGTGGGTGCGTGGCCCGCTCAAGGAACAGCACTGGCGCACCCTGCTCACCGCTCGCGCACTGGAAAACACCGTTTTTGTGGCCGCCGCCGACCAGACTCCGCCGATCGGCGTCGGAACCAGCCTGATTATCGACCCGATGGGTGTCCCGCTGGCCAGCCTCGGTGAGGCAGCGGATGTCGCGGTCGCGTTTCTCGCACCCACCCGCGTCACCGCGGTGCGCGCGATCAACCCGGCCCTCGCGCTACGCCGCTTCGCGGTTGTCCCGCGCTGAGTTGATCAGCGTTCGGTGACGCTGGCCTTGGTCGCGCGGGTCTGGGCGGCGGCCCGAATACCGATCGCCGGCTCCACCTTGGGCGGCAGATTGGCATCGACAGCAGCGCTCTCTTCCGCCGTGACAACGAGGCCCTGCGAGCTGTTGGCCGAGCGGGTGAGCTGGGCGACCCAGTTCGGGTTGATGGTCGGTGCGTGGCCGCCAGCGAACTTGAAGTACAGCGGAATCGACGGGTGTAGCCAGGCTGAGCTGCGTCCATCGCCGACCACAGCGGCATCACGCCAGGACAGCAGAAAACTCTCGCCGCGGCGCAATTTCTGAATGATCACCAGCTGCAGGTGCGCCAGCATCCGGTCATCGAATTCGACGACGACACGATCGTAAGTAAGAGAACCCATGATTGCCACTTCCGTTTCATTGCAATCGGTCGCGCTGAGTGAAAACACTGAGGCCGGAACGAATGAAAGCGAAGCATGCACTTTGGCGTGGAACCGGGTACTGCTACCCACTGTCCTCTGTTGGGGGGACAAACACAAGGATTTTAGAAAGTATCCAGCTGGGGCGTGTGCGCTGTGTTCGCACCGGGCACGGCGACGTTGAGTCGGAGTAGCACCTCGAGGGGACGTTCGATCTGACCAAAGTGCCCGGCTCCAGCGATCGTACTGATGACACAGTGCGGCACGACGACGCGTAGACGCTCGTCGTCGTCTACCGCGACGAACACGTCGGCGTCGCCGTGCACCGAGCGCACCGGACAGCTGATCTGCGCCCAGCGCGTGGCCGCATCGTATCCGCCGGCCAGGGCGGCAGCCAGAACAAAACCGGCCGGGCGCACCTCGGTGCCGAGCGCGTCAACCACGCTGGCATCGATGGCATCGGGCTGACTGAAGAGCGGAGCGACGAGGGCTCGTAACAACCCGCGGCCCGCGACGGCCCGCACCAGGGCGCGGCCGAGGGAGCCGGTAAGCCGCAGCATCCGCATCGTGATGAGGAGGGCGGTGAAGGCCGGCAGAGTCGAAAAGTGACGAATCGGGTGACGAACACTGTCCGGAATCGAAAAAGACGTTGCGGAGACCAGACCCACGGATGCGGTGGCGCGCGTTTCGCTCGCAGCCAACTGCAACGCGATGAACCCGCCCATGGAATGGCCCACGACGTTCCAACGCTCGTAGCCGAGGGACCGGGCCAGTTCCGCGATGAGCTCGGCCATCGACTCGACGCTGGCCGCAGACTCGTCAGCGACTACCGGGGAGTCACCCCACCCCGGTAGGTCGGGAATGATGAGATCGTTCAGGTCGTGGTCGGTCGCCTCGGCGGCCTGCAGCAGGGGCGTCCAGGTGGTCCACGACCCGGCGGCGCCGTGCAGCAGTATGGTCGCGGTATCACTCGTGCTGCGGCGACCGTGCCGCACGACAACGGTTCCGCCCCTCAGACGCATGGTGCTCGTGGTCAGGCCGAAGCGCCGGGCCTCGGCGTTGAGCGCAAACGGGCTGTAGTCCGGCAGGGTCGCCGGTGCCGGCCTGGACGGTGGCGCCAGGGTGGGGGTGTGGCTCACGGGTCGCTCCAGCTGGATGCTCATGCTGGTAGTTCGGCGCCGCCGTTCCAGCGGATTGCCCGGGCCCAGGAGGTGGAGTCGCCGGCAACGCGCAGCAGATTAACAGGAAGGAATATCGCGCGGCTGCGGCCCGTTGCCGCCTCTGTACGGCACCGAACGTGTCGATGCCGTTCCCCCGAACGTGTCCGGCCTCAGTGGCCGGCTAATTTTTGAGAAAGAAGTGCGCGTGAATCTCTTTTCCCCGCTGAACCTGGGCGACCTTGAACTGCCCAACCGCCTCGTGATGGCACCGCTGACCCGCATCCGCTCTGGTCAGTCCGGCGTTCCCGGCGAACTCGTTGCCCGGTATTACACCCAGCGCGCTTCGCTCGGCCTGATCGTGAGCGAAGGCACCTACCCGAGCCACGCCGGCCAGGGCTTCCCCGGCCAGCCCGGACTCGTCGAGCCGGCGCAGCTTGCCGGGTGGAAGGCCGTCACCGACTCGGTGCACGCCGCCGGTGGCCGCATCGTGGCCCAGATCATGCATGCCGGTCGGGTCACCCACGAGGCCACCAACGGTGGGTTCCCCGTCGTGGCACCGAGCGCGATCGCCATCAACGGCACCACGCGCACCTACGACGGCAAACAGGACTACCCCGTGCCGCACGCGCTGACCACCGACGAACTTTCTGAAATCGTTGCCGAGTTCGTGCAGGCATCGAAAAACGCCATCGAGGCCGGGTTCGACGGCGTCGAATTGCACAGCGCCAACGGCTACCTGCTGCACGAGTTCCTGTCGCCCGCCTCCAACGTGCGCGACGATGCCTTCGGTGGTTCCCCGCAACAGCGTGCACGCTTCGTCATCGATGTGGTGACCGCGGTTGCCCTCGCGATCGGCGCCGACCGGGTCGGCCTGCGCATCTCACCCGAGCACAACATTCAGGACGCCCTCGAAACGGATGCCGCCGACCTCGCGGCCACCTATGGGGCCCTCGTCGACGGGATAGCCCCGCTCGGCCTGGCCTACCTGAGCGTGCTGCACGCCGACCCGCGTGGCGAATTCGTGCAGAATCTGCGCGCCGGCTTCGGTGGAGTCTTTCTCGTCAACAGCGGATTCGGCGCCGTCACAGCGCGCGACGAGGCACTCGGCCTCGTGCGTGACGACGTTGCCGATGCCGTCGTCGTCGGTCGTGCGGCCATCGCCAACCCCGACCTGGTGCGCCGCTGGCGCGAAGACCTGCCGGTGAACGAGCCCAATCCGCTCACCTACTACGGCGAAGGCGCCGAGGGCTATACCGATTATCCCGCCCTGGCTTCCTAGAACCCCGCTACCCCGCGTTGTTTCCCCGGGATGTGGTGGGGATTCAGCGGGGGGAGAGGGCGGCGAGCCGACGGGAGGCCTGCTGGAGCAAGGACTCTTTTTTGCAGTAGGCGAAGCGGAGGAGCGGCGCGTACTCGGCCCGGTAGCTGGGGGAGCAGAACGCCGCGATCGGTACCGCAACGACACCGGCCAGCTCCGGCAGGCGGCGACAGAGCTCGGCGCCGTCCAAGAAACCGAGCGGTGTGGCATCAGCCACGATGAAATACGAGCCCTGCGGCACACTGATCGCAAAGCCGGCCGTGCGCAGCCCCGTGGCCAGCACATCCCGCTTGCCCTGCATCTCCGAGGCGATTGACGCAAAGTAGGAATCGGGCAGGTCGAGTCCGACGGCAATAGCCGGTTGAAACGGTGCAGCATTCACGTAGGTGAGAAACTGCTTGACCGCGAGGATCGCCGTGACGATCCGGGCCGGCGCGCTGAGCCAGCCCACCTTCCAACCGGTGAGGCTGAAAGTCTTGCCGGCGGACGAGATCGTTACCGTGCGCTCCCACGCCCCTGGCAGCGTCGAAATCGGAATGTGCGGCGTTCCAAAGGTGAGGTGCTCATAGACCTCGTCGGTAACGATGATCGCGTCGTGCCGGTGCGCGAGCTCCACGATCAACTCGAGGGTTTGCCGGGGAAAGACGGCGCCGGTGGGATTGTGCGGGTCGTTCACGATAATCATCCGGGTGCGGTCGCTAACGACGGCCCGAAGCGCGTCCAGATCGGGTTGAAAATCGGGGGCGCGCAGCGGCACGGTGCGATGGATGCCTCCGCCGAGGCCGATGAGTGCGCCGTAGGCATCGTAAAACGGCTCAAAGGTGACGACCTCATCTCCGGGCTCGATCAGGGCCAAAACGGTCGCTGCGAGCGCCTCAGTCGCTCCGGCCGTGACCAGAATCTCGCTGCCCGGGTCAACGGCCAGGCCGTAGAAGCGCTGCTGGTGCCGGGCGATCGCCTCCAGCAGAACCGGCTGGCCGCGGCCCGGCGGGTACTGGTTGACCCCGTCGCTGATGGCCTGTCGAGCCGCTTCCAGCACGACGGCTGGCCCGTCTTCATCCGGAAAGCCCTGGCCGAGGTTGATGGCGCCGGTGCGCGCCGCGAGTGCGCTCATCTCGGCGAAGATACTCGCTGCCACGCTGCCGTCGGCGGCCAGGAGACCGGCGCCCTGGGCCGCGCGTCGCCAGGCGCCGGAAATGGTCATCGACTGTTCGGCATTCGTAGAGTCCTGCATCCTTCAAAACTACGACATCGGCAACGTCTCGGCTTGATCATTGAATGCTCTCAGTGTGTACATATCGAACATTCAGGTTTGAGCGCAAAGCTGGCAACGCTTGGAAGGAGCACCCATGACTGACAACACCAATGATTCCGGTAGCACTCCCGAACCGGTCGATGATGCCGCACCGATCGCCGTGAACGAGTCCGGTGAAGCCTCTACCCCCGCATTTCCGGCCAACCAGCCGGCACCCATGCACGCTCCGCCCGCTCCGCCCTCCGATGAGCAGCAGGCGGATTCCCAGCAAGCGGATTCCCAGACAGCCGATTCCCAGCCGGTCACCACCGCGCCCGCCGACACGAACCCGGTCACTACCCACCGCGCGACCACCAGTTCTGCGGTCACCCATTCAGCCACCGGCAATTCTCCCGACACGAACGCGGCCGACGCAGAAGCTACCGTTCCCGTCGGGAACGCACCGACGACGCCGGAAGTATTCGCCGCTGACCGGGCCCAGGCCCAAGTCCAGGCCGGCCACGATCAAACAGCCGCCTACCCGACGGATGCCTACCCCAGGGACGCCTTCGGCCGCCCGCTCGACGGCGCCGTCGGTCCCCACGGGGCAGCCGGGCAGCCGAACATCGCGCCGAACGTCGTACCGCGGGCTTACGCCACGGCGGATGCCTACCCTGGGCAGCCGTTCGCCGGCGCGAAGCCGCGCACGCCCGGTCGCCGCACGGGTTCCGTCACCCTGATTGCCGCGCTGGCCATTGGCGCCCTGATCGGCGGATCGTCCGGTGCCGGCATTACCGCGCTCATGATGAACGGCCAGAACAACGGCGTACCGGTCAGCCAGGCTGCCGGACCGAGCAATGTCGTGGTCAACAACACCAAGAGCGTCAACGAAATCACCGCGGTCGCTGCTAAAGCGTCACCGAGCGTCGTGACCATCGACGTCGCGAGCAGCTCGTCGGGCGGAACCGGCTCCGGAGTGATCCTCTCTGAAGACGGCTACGTGCTCACGAACACCCACGTCGTCACTCTCGATGGCGCAGCCTCCGATGTTAAAATCGAGGTCAAAAGCAACGACGGCAAGCTCTACACCGCCACTCTCGTTGGCACCGACCCCATTTCCGACCTCGCCGTGATCAAGCTGACCGACGCAAGCGGTCTCACCCCAATGGTGTGGGGCGATTCGTCTGAGCTGAATGTCGGCGACAGCGCCATCGCCATCGGCGCTCCGCTCGGCCTGTCCGGCACGGTAACCGACGGCATCGTCAGCGCTCTCAATCGCAGCATTACCGTCGCGAGTTCGGCCGCCCCGACCTCGCCCGACACGACAACGCCCGACGAGGGACAGGGTCAGAACCCGTTCTTCTTCGACTTCCCCAACCAGGACGGCACGCAGTCGCAGGGTAGTCAATCCGCCACCTCGAGCATCGCTCTTCCGGTGATTCAAACGGATGCCGCCATCAACCCCGGCAACTCCGGTGGTGCCCTGCTCAACGCCAGTGGTGAACTCATCGGCATCAACGTGGCGATCGCCAGTGCCGGCAGCACCACGTCATCCTCGGTCGCGGGCAGCATCGGCGTTGGATTCTCCATTCCGTCTAATTTCGCCAAGCGCATCTCCGACGAGATCATCGCGAATGGAACGGCCACCCACGGTCTGCTCGGCGCGAGCGTGAAGGATGCCTCCAGCTCGACCAGTAGCACCGTCGGTGCCCTGATCAGCGACGTCACCACCGGCGGCGCCGCCGAAAAGGCCGGTTTGGCCGCCGACGACGTCATCACCAACTTCAACGGTGTGCCGATCACGGATGCAATCGACCTCACCGCCCAGGTGCGCGTGCTCCCGGCCGGTGGAACCGCCGACGTCACCTACGTGCGCGACGGTAAGTCGATCACCGTCTCGGTCACGGTCGGGGAGCTCTCCAGCTAACCGCTCGCTCCTTCCACACAATCGCGTCGCCGGTTCCCCGGCGGCGCGATTGTGTGTATTCAGCGTCTCCAGGAAATGAGCGGCGCTCGTCCAATTCGCGGGCTGGTAGGCTCGGTCGTCCTACCCAACTACCGGAAAGCTGGCCAGCCAGGTGCACCAACGTGGTGACGGATTTCTTCCCGGGGTGTCGTATGTGATGCCCGTGCTCAATGAGGCGACGCACGTGCGAGCCGCTGTCGAGAGCCTGCTGGCTCAGGACTATCAGGGGGCGTTCGAGGTTACCCTCGCGCTCGGTCCGAGCATCGACGGCACGACCGAACTCGTCGAAGAAATGGCCGCTGTTGACTCCCGCATCCGGGTCGTGCCCAATGACGTCGGGTCGACACCGGCCGGACTGAATATCGCGATTCGCGCCTCCCAATACGACGTTGTCATTCGCGTCGACGCACACTCGGTACTCCCGCCCGACTATGCCCGGATCGCGGTCGAGACACTTGAGCGCACGGGCGCCGACAACGTCGGCGGCATTATGGATGCTCGCGGTATCAGCGCCTTTGAGCGGGCCGTGGCCCGTGCCTACGGCACCCGCATCGGCCTCGGCGGCACTCCACACCATGTGGGTGGGGCAGAAGGCGCCGCCGAAACGGTCTACCTGGGCTGTTTTCGCACCAAGAGCATCCTCAAGGTCGGACTGTTCGACGAGGGCGTCAAACGCGGCCAGGACTGGGACCTGAACCGTCGCCTTCGGGAAGCCGGAAGTTTGGTCTGGTTCACCCCAAAACTGCGCGTGCTCTACCGGCCTCGAGCCACCATGGCGCAGCTGGCACGACAAATGCTGTCCACCGGGCTCTGGCGCGGCGAGTTGGCCAGGCGCTATCCGGCGGCGAACGGCATCCGCTATTTCGTGCCACCGGCCATGGTGCTCGTTGTAGCCCTGGGATTGCTCCTCGGTATCGGTGGTCTCGTGCAGCTGGCCGTGGGGGCCGCGCCGTGGCTTCTGCTGGGCTTTATCGCGCCCGCCGGGTACCTCCTCATCGTGATGGCCGCGACCATTGCGGTGGCCCGGCCGGACGGATTTCGTGCATCCCTGCACTTTCTCGTAGTCTTGCCCTGCATTCACTTCTGCTGGGGGGTCGGGTTTGTGCTCGGTTTTCTTAAGCTCACCAGCAACATCACGGCACACACTGGAAGGTGAGCAGATGACCAGTTCGCCGAATTCCGCACACCCCCGCCCGGCTCGACCCGAGTCAATCGCTCAGCTGCGCGCGGTGGCGCAGCCCCCCGAAGTGCGGCTGCGCGCCAACGCCGAGCACTGGACGGCGAGCCTGTACCTGCGCGACCTGTCGCCGTACCTCACTTGGATGCTGCTGAAGACCCGCATCTCCGCCAACGGTGTGACCGCGCTCATGATTCTGGCCGGTTGGTCGACCGCTGCCGCCCTGCTGATTCCCGGCATTTGGGGCGCTCTGTTCGCGCTCGCGCTCAGCCAGGTCCAGATGCTCATTGACTGTTCCGACGGCGAGGTGGCACGTTGGCGTGGCACCTCCTCGCCGGCCGGGGTCTTCCTGGACAAGGTCGGGCACTATTCCACCGAATCGCTCATCCCCATTGCCCTGGGGTTTCGGGCGTCGGCGGCCCCATTCGAGTCGCCGGAGGACTTTTTGTGGACCAGCCTGGCGCTGATGCTCGCCTTGATCATCGTGTTGAACAAGGCGCTCAACGATATGGTGCATGTGGCCCGGGCCAATGCCGGGCTTAATCGTCTGGCCGACACCCACGGTGAAAAAACACCGACCTCGAGTCTGATCGCCCGGGTGCGTCGCCTCGCCCGCTTCGTGCCGTTTCACCGCATCTACCATTCGGTGGAGCTCACCATGGTGATCTTCGCCGCGGCCGTCCTGGGGCTGTTTTTGGGACAGCCGCTCGTGGACCGGGCCGTGCTCATCGTTCTGGTGCCGCTCGCGTTTTTGTCTCTCATCGGTCATTTCGTGGCCATTATGGCTTCCAAGCGTGTCCGCTCCTGAAATTTCCGCCGGCACTCCGACGGTCGGTGTGGTGGTGCTCACCCAGGGCACCCGGCCCCGGGACCTCGACCGGGGGATCCGGTCGGTGCTGGCACAACAGGGCATGGCACTCGACGTCGTGTGCGTGGGCAACGGCTGGCAGCCGACCGGTTTGCCCGACGGGGTGCGGTCGCTCGGGCTGCCGGAGAATTTGGGCATTCCGGCCGGGCGCAACCGTGGGGTGGCCCTCGTCACCGGCGAATATCTGTTCTTCCTCGACGATGACGCGAGCATTCCCGACTCGCATTTTCTCCGCGACGCGATTGCGAAACTGCGCGCTGACCCGACCATCGGCATGCTCCAGCCGCGGGTTGAGGATCCGACGGGTGTGGAATCACCTACGCGGTGGATTCCCCGGATCCGCAAGGGTGAGGCCACCTCACCCGGTCCGGTGTTCTCGGTTTGGGAGGGCGCTGTTCTGCTTCCTCGGGATGTATTCGACGCGACCGGTGGATGGGCGGAACCATTCTTTTACGCTCACGAAGGCATTGAACTGGCCTGGCGAGTCTGGGACCAGGGGAGAATCGCGTGGTACGCCGGCGATCTTGTGGCCAATCATCCGGTTATTTCGCCCACCCGGCACGCCGACTACTACCGATTGAACGCCCGTAACCGGGTGTGGCTGGCTCGTCGTAACCTGCCGGCCCTGTTGGTGCCGCTCTACGTGGGTTCCTGGACGCTGATTCAGGTTCTGCGCTGGGGTCCGCGCAACCGGTCTGCCCTGCGCGCCTGGTTTGGCGGCTGGCGCGAAGGGTGGCGCAGCGATCCGGGGCCGCGGCATCCGCTTCGAGCGCACACAATCTGGCGGATGACTCTGGCCGGGCGTCCGCCGATCATCTGATCGGTGTGGCGTGCGGGTAGTCTTGTCCGGTGGTTATTCGGACAGACGTCAGGCGTGCAGTCAAACTGGTCAGGGACGTTGTCGCTTCCCGCAAAGCCCAACACCGGCTGCGCGGCCCGCTGAAGCTGCGGGAGCCGCGCGCAGACAACCACTTCAAGATCGCCGTTTATTTCGCCGACGGCCCGGTCAACATGTATCAGATGCGCCAGTGGTATCAGCCCCTGGCCACGCTCGCCAAGACCTGGCCGGTACTCGTGCTCAGCCGTACCGGCGGTGGCACCCTGAAGCTCATGGACGAATCGCCGGTTCCCGTGGCCTACGCGCGCACGGTACCGCAATTGGAGCGGATCGTCGCCGAGCAGGACATCCGCATCGTGTTTTACGTCAACCAGAACCCGCGCAACTTTCAGATGATGCGCTACGGGCGCTGCTGGCACGTTTTCATCAACCACGGTGAGAGCGACAAGATGTATATGATCACCAACCAGTTCAAGGCCTACGACTACTCGCTCGTGGCCGGTGACGCGGCGCTGGCTCGACTCGACCGCGTGCTCTGGGACTACGATTTCGACAAGCGAGCCATCAAGATCGGGCGCCCGCAGGCCGACTACTTCAGCGGAGAGCTGCCGTACACGCCCGATGACCGCCAGGTCGTGCTCTATGCACCGACCTGGGAGGGCGACCGGGCCGGCGCCGCCTACGGTTCCATCGCCACCCACGGGGTGGCACTCGTCACGGCCCTGCTCGCCACCGGCAGCCACCGTGTCATTTATCGACCGCACCCGCGTAGTGGAGTCGTCGATCATCACTACGCGGCGGCCAATAAGACGATTATCGCGGCGATCGCGGCGGCGAATGCCCGGGACGAGCGCGCGCAGCACATCTATGACCATGGTCCCAACCTGGGCTGGCAACTGGCGGCAGCCGATGTTGCCATCGTCGATATCTCCGCCATGGTTTACGACCGGCTTGCCACCGGGAGGCCGCTCATCATCACCCGTCCGCTGAACCCGGCGGCCGTCATCGACGCGAGCGGGTATCTCTCCGACTGCGAGTGGCTCTCCGCCGAGCAGGCTGCATCCGTCGTGAACGTCGTCGAACGAATCACCCACGACGACGCGGCGGTTGAGCGTCTGCAGGTCTGGGTGCAGCGATACTTCGGGGACACCACCCAGGGCGTGGCCACCCAGCGTCTGCACGATGCCGTGCAGCACCTCATGGACGAGTGGGACCGGTTCGCGGCCGTGCACGATGCGGACATCACGATGGTGCCCGATCCGGCAGCAAACCCGCCGGTTGACCTATAGCGGTTGATCCTGAGGTTGATCCTGAGGTTGATCGGGCGTTTGATCCTGAGCGTGGTCCGGCGGGGGAGCAGGTAGGGACTTTCGTCCGCGTGGTACCCGCACGGCTCTTTGCCGGGGTGCCTTGTCGCGCACCGTCTTTTCTCGAATCGGCTTTTCGCGAACCGGCTTTTCTCGAATCGTGATTTCCCGCGCTCTCGGGTCGAGATCGGGCTGAAAACCCGCGGGCGCCGGACCGAATGCGAGGCGGGAGGCGTGCATGACCTTGCTGCCCAGAATGCGGTTTCCGGCACCGCCGATGACCGCGCCGATTCCGAACGGCAGGGCTTTGCCGATCAGGCTGGCACTCCCGCGGGTCGCGAATTGGCGCAGGAAGGCACTCTTGAGTCGGTCGGTGAGCGGGCCGAGAATCGCCCGTGGGAGGCTATTGGTGATGAGCTCACCCCAGTAGGTCGTGCGGGCTGTTCCCGAACCGGTGACCTGACCGGCGAGCTGCCGCACCAGATCGCTGCCCTCCCGGCCCAGCATCATGGTCATGACGAGGGCCCGGGCCCGGTCCGGGTCTTCCACGGCAATTCCATGAACCTCGCTGATCGACTGTGTGAACAGCGCCGTGGCTTCCAGGAATCCGGCGGTCTCCACGCCGGACAGCGCCAGGGTGATACCGGTGCCGACGCCGGGGATGACCGCGGTAGCGCCCACAGCGGCACCGCCGGTCGTGACCGCCGCGAGGTAGCGATTTTCCAGAATCCGCACGATCTGTTCGGGGGAGGCGTAGGGGTTGCGCCGACGGATGCTGCGAATATGCGCGAGAACGACGGGGCGGTGAACGGCCAGAACCCGATCGAATCCCCGGACGAATCCGGTCGGCAAGGCACCGCCCTGCGGGGTGCCGCCGGTCGACGACAGCATCGGTGGGCTTTTTCGTGGCATGTCTCGCCTTCCTCGCGTGGGTCTGGCCAAGTTTACGCGGTGCACCGGAGAGCACGCCCAGCCGCAGGCCCACACGCCGGCCCCGACGTGCGCAAGAAACTAACTTTCGTCAAATGTCCACCCGCTAGTCAAGATTGCGCTGTGCCACTACAACTAAAGAATGCGTGAGCCCAAATCAGAAGCGTCCCGACTGCTCGGCATCCGTTTGCGGGAGCGCCGTCTGGCGCTCGGGTTCAATCAGGAGTCCGTCGCATTGCTCGCCGGACTCAACGTGTCGAATTATGCCCGGATCGACCGGGGTCATGGCAACCCGACGATGTACACCCTCATTCGGTTGGCGGCGGTGCTGCAACTTGAAGTGAGCGAACTGATGATCGGTCTCGACGTAGCGCAACTACCGCCCACGCACGACGCCTACATCGCCATAGAATTTCAGCGATCGCAGGATTCGATGGCCAATCGACGGGTCGGCTAGTTCGTCTCGGTCGTCTCGGACGACTCGGCTCGGCTCGGTCAGGTCGCTGGTTTGACGCCGTAGTCGCTGTTGTACCGAGCCAGCACCTCGGTGATTGGTGCGTCGAGCACCAGATCGCCCTTGTCGAGGTAGAGACCACGGCTGCAGAAGCGCCGCAGGTCGCGTTCGTTGTGCGAAACGATGAACAGGGTGCGTCCGCCGGCCAGAAGCTCTTCGATGCGGCGATAGCACTTCTCCCGAAATGCCTTGTCGCCCACGGCCAGAACCTCGTCGACCAGCAGAATCGGTTCCTCGAGCCTGGAGATGACAGCGAAAGCGATCCGAACCTTCATGCCGCTCGACAGATGCTTGTAGGGCGTATCAATGAAGTCGGCAATCTCAGCGAATTCAATGATCTCGTCAAACCGTTCGGCGACCTGTTTGCGCGTCATACCGTGCAGACCTGCCGTCAGATAGACGTTGTCGCGCACGCTGAGATCGTCGACAAACCCGCCGGTGATCTCAATCAGGGGAGCAACGCCCTCGGTGACGTGCACCGCGCCCTCATCGGGCAGGACCACTCCGGTGACCAGCTTGAGCAGGGTGGACTTGCCCTGACCGTTGCGGCCAACGACGCCGATCGCTTCACCCGGTTGCACGGTGAAGCTCACGTGCTGCAATGCCCAGAATTCGCCCGGCCGGCTGCGCCTTTTTCTGGCACCGAAGAGGTCCTTGAAATTGCGACGACCACGCCGATTCCTGCGAAAGCGGATGCCGACATCCTGCAGCGAAATCACCGGCAGAGCTACCGCTAATTCTGTGCGCGACTCCTTCACGGGGACCACTAGATCTCCTTCAGAACGGCGCGCTCGGTGCGACGAAAGACCAGGAGCCCCAGCCCGAGAAAGACGAGGGACATGACCAGACTGATGATGACCCCGAACCAATCGAGTTGGTCGGGAAAGAACGCCGACCGATAGAGGCTGAAAATTCCGTTCAACGGGTTGAAAGCGGCCCAGAAGTGCAGTTCAGGGGGCAGATCGGTGGTGCCGTAGATGATGGGGGAGGCGTAGAACAAAAACCGCAGAATGAGCTTAACCGCCCGCTCAAGATCGCGGAAAAACACGACGAGCGGGGCGACGATCAGTCCGATGCCCACCGTCAGGATCGCCTGAATAATGATGGCCAGTGGAAACAGCACCGCGTTGGCGTTGAGCTCGGCACCGAACACGATCGCGAACAGCACGAGTACGGGAATCGAGGCGAGAAACTCGATCCCTTTCGACAGCACCAGACGGTTTACCCAAATCGTGCGCGGAATGCGGGTGGAGCGAATGAGTTTGGCCTCGCGCAGAAACGCCCGGGTGCAATCCGAGATCGCACCGTTGAACCACATCCAGGGCAACAGAGCAACGAGGAGAAAGACAATGTACGGTTCGTTGCCGACTCCGCGGTCGAGTACCTGGGTGAAGACGAACCAGTAGATACCGGCCATCACGAGGGGATCGAGGATGGACCAGAAGTAGCCGAGGAGAGACGTTGAGTAACGCACCCGCAGGTCACGCTGCGTCAGCAGCCAGAGGGAATGCCGATAGCGCGCGATCGGTGTGCGCTGCTCGGGGCGCATCTGGGCGTAACTACTCACGCGGTCTATCGTATGGGAGCACGGAGAGTCTTCCGCGCCAGTGGGCTATTTGCGCCCCGCGGGAGACGACGAAACCCCCACGCCGTAGCGCGGGGGTCGGGTCTGCGGCTTTCGCCTCGATGAAGTGGTTAGACGAACAGGTTGGCGCGCTCGAGGTCTTCGGCGAAGTCCACCTCGACGGCGTAGAAGTCCGAAATGTTCACCGGCTCCACGAGCATGCGGTTGTGTTCGATGGCCAGCTCAATGCCACGCTCGAAGTAATCCTGGTCCGCCACCTTGCTCAGCTGGCGGATGAGGGTTGCCTTGTCGGCGCTGGAAACGTAGTTGATGCCGACAGCCTCGCCGAGGCCGCCCTTGACCGTCTTGGACAGTTCCTTGATGTAGCCTTCAGCGCTGGTCGTGTACTTGACCTCTTCATCGGACACCTTGTCGGTGTTCACGGTGACGAAGGACTGGTCGCGGGCCATCATGGCGGCGGCGCGGTCGAGAATGGCCGGGTCGAAGACCACGTCGCCGTTCATCCACAGCACTCCGCCGGACTTCGAGGCCTGCAGCGCACGCAGCAAGCTCTTCGAGGTGTTGGTCTGGTCGTACTCTTCGTTGTAGACGAAGGATGCTTGCGGGAATGCTTCGATGATGTGCTCGAGCTTGTACCCCACGACGATCGTCACCTTGGCGGCCTTGCCGAAAGCGTGTGCGATGTTGTCGAACTGCTGCTGCATGATCGTGCGGCCGTCGTTCAGCTCAGTGAGCGGCTTCGGCAGCGAGCGCCCGAGACGGCTGCCCATACCGGCCGCCAGAATGACTACTTGCGTCGTCACGATTATCTCCTCAAGAATGGTTGGGGCTAGACCTGAAAACCCCGTCAGTACTGAAGAGTTTGCCTAGGATTCACCCACATGTTCACGTAAAGACACACCGTTATGTCAATCTCACCATAACCTGTTCGGCCGTTCGGAGGGTAGAAACCTCTCAGCACGTGTCCATTTCGTGACCCGTCGTGGAGCGTACTCACAGGTTGAATGTGTCGTTGCGAGCGCTTCAGCGCCCCCGCGTCAGTGGTAGTTGGTAGGTTAGCTGAGTGACTTTTGTACCGCCCCGCCCCGACCCCGATGACGAGTCTGTCGCGGACCGTTCCGCCGAAAATGAGGCACCGATCGCTGCTCCTGCGGCAGCCAGCAAGCCGGTTGCCAGCAAGCCGGCAGCGCGCAAGCCCGCCGTTCGGAAGCCCGCCGGTTCGAAGCCCGCGGGTTCGAAGCTCGCCGGTTCTGATTCGGTCGCCGCCAAGCCGGCCGCTCGCAAACCAGCTGTGCGCAAGCCCGCCGCTAGCAAGCCCGCCGCTAGCAAGCCGGCCGCGCCAGCGCCGACCGATGCTGCAGCGACCGATGCTGTACCTACTAATGCTGTATCGACCGATGCTGTATCGACGGATGCTGCCCGTACTCCTACCGCCGGCGGCAAGCCGGCCGTGAATAAGCTGGCCGTGAATAAACCCGCCGCCCGCAAACCTGCCGTGCGTAAGCCTGCTGTGCGCAAGCCGGCAACACCGAAGACCTCGTCCGCCGCCGCGCCCACCCCGGCCAAGACGCTCGCCCAGAAAGCAACCGACGAAACCACGCGGCCCTATGCGACCCGCGATGCACTGGTCCCGGCCGCATCGCAGTCACCGGACGTGACTAACGAGCCGAACCTGACAGGCCAGCCGGGCATGACGAACGAGACGGCAGGCCCAACGTCCTCCGACGCTGCGGCGCAGACCGAAGCGACAACCGATGCGAAGACTGCCACAGCGGTGCCGACTACAGCGGCGCCCCAGCCCGTGTTAGAGCCCGCTGTTCTGGCGCCGATCGTCATCGAAGCACGGGGCCTGGTCAAACGTTTCGGCCATAACATCGCTGTCTCCAATCTTGACCTCACTGTGCGGGCCGGTTCGTTCTACGGCATCGTCGGACCGAACGGGGCCGGAAAGACCACGACCCTGTCCATGATCACCGGTCTGCTGCGCCCGGCCGCCGGAACCGTGCGGGTGCACGACATCGACGTCTGGGCCCGACCGAACGAGGCCAAACGCCAGATGGGAGTGCTGCCTGACCGCCTTCGCCTGTTCGACCGTTTGACCGGCGCCCAACTGCTCTACTACGCGGGTACGCTGCGCGGACTCGATAACGACACCGTTCGCAGTCGATCGGCCGACCTCGCCTCGGCGTTCGGCCTTGAGGACGCCCTCAATCGTCTCGTCGCGGACTACTCCGCCGGTATGACGAAGAAGATCGCCCTCGCCTGTGCCATGATTCATTCCCCACGGCTTCTCGTGCTCGACGAGCCGTTCGAATCGGTCGACCCGGTGTCTGCGGTCAATGTGACAGAAATCTTGCAGAAGTACGTGGCTGCCGGTGGAACCGTTGTGCTCTCCAGTCACGGTATGGACCTGATCCAGCGTGTCTGCGATCACGTTGCCATCATCGTGCAGGGCCGAGTGTTGGCAGCGGGAACCATCGCCGAGGTTCGCGGCCAGAAGACATTGGAAGATCGATTCGTTGAGCTCGCTGGCGGGCGCAAGGTCGCGGAGGGCATGGAGTGGTTGCACAATTTTTCGGACTGAAACTCCGTCTGCTGGCCAATCTGTTTCGTCGTAGCCCCTGGCAGATCGTTGGCCTTGTCATCGGTCTGCTCTATGGACTCGGCGTCGCGGTGGCACTGCTCACCGCCCTGATCGCCCTGCGTTTTGTTGGCGACCCCGCACTGATCCGTGATTTGCTCACGGTGGCCGGATCGGTCGTGGTACTGGGCTTTTTGATAGTTCCGATCGTGGTCGGAATCGACGACAGCATGGATCCGCGCAAGTTTGCGTTCCTGGGCATTCCCAATCGCTCACTCTCGCTCGGTCTGGCCGGTTCGGCACTAATCGGTATCCCGGCCGCCACTCTGACCATCGTGCTCCTCGGCACGGTTTTCACCTGGTCACGCGGCCTCGGTGAGACGCTGCTCGCACTGGTGTCGGCCGTGCTCATACTGGCAACGTGCATTCTGCTATCCAGGGTCAGCGCATCACTGGCAGCTTTTCTGCTCTCCACCCGACGCTCCCGGGAATTCACCGGGCTGATCGGTGTCGTTCTGCTGGTGTTGATTTCTCCGCTGGTCGTGGTGCTGCTCAGCACGGATTGGGGTCGCCACGGGCGAACCCTGCTGGGCACTCTCGCCGCGATTCTCGGCTGGACGCCGCTCGGCGCTGCCTGGGCGGTTCCCGGGGATGCCTCGACCGGCGCGTGGGGCGCCGCTATTCTCAAATTGCTCATTGCCGCGGCGTCGGCCTACGCGCTCTGGCTCAGCTGGCAGCTCGTGGTCGCCCGCATGCTGGTGTCGCCCGGCCGTGAAGCCGCGGCGAAGCAGTATTCGGGGCTGGGCTGGTTCGACCGGCTGCCGCACAGCTCGGTCGGCGCGATCGCCGCCCGCACCCTCACCTATTGGGCGCGAGACTCGCGGTACTGGGTATCGCTCATCATGATTCCGATTGTTCCGATCGTCGCGATCCTGCCGCTGAGCATCGCCGGCGTGCCGCTGGCCTACCTGGCGCTTATTCCCGTGCCGCTCATGTGCCTGTTCCTCGGGTGGACGATGCACAATGATGTCGCCTACGACAGCACGGCGATCTGGCTGCACGTGGCGTCGGGAACGCGCGGATTTCCCGACCGCATCGGCCGACTCATTCCCTCGCTCCTCATCGGCATTCCGCTGATCGGAATCGGCTCGGCCATCAGCGTGGGTGCCTATGGCGACTGGGCGGTGCTTCCGTCCATGTTGGGCGTGAGCACGTGCATCTTCCTGGCCGGGCTGGGCTTTTCGAGCTATACGTCCGCGCGGTTTCCGTACCCCGTGGCAAAACCCGGCGACAGCCCCTTCGCGCAACCGCAGGCGTCCGATACCGCCGCCGCCATCGTACAGTCGCTCACCTTCACCGGGTCGATCATCGTGGCACTTCCCGCGCTTATCTTCGCCTACCTCGGTATCTTTGAGGATCCGGCGTGGCATATGCGTGCCCTCACCGTCGGCCTCAGCCTCGGCGTGATCGCCGTGGCCCTGGGACTCTGGCGTGGCGCGCGAAGCTACAATCGGCGCGGACCCGAGATGCTCGCATCCGCTCTGCGCGCGTAATCCCGGCTCCGAGCCGACCCGTGCAGATGCGATCCCGTGCCGGGACGCGACCTGGTGCTTAGAATGGTGGCATGACTGAATTCATGCGTGCGAGCACAATAGAACCCGCCCAGCCTGGCGGCGGAACGTCCACGCTCGACCGTGAGCTCGAAGAACTCCTCAACCAGGAGCAGATCGAGCCCGGCGACCACGAACGGTTCTCACACTACGTACCCAAAGACAAAATTCTCGAGTCGGCCATCTCCGGTAAGCCGGTCAAGGCGCTGTGCGGCAAAAAGTGGCTGCCGGGTCGCGATCCGGAGAAATTCCCGGTGTGCCCGACCTGCAAAGCCATTTACGAAAAGATGAAGTCGAAGTAGCCGGTCATCGGTACGTGGTGGGGATAACAGCCTCGCCGCGGCCCAATCGGAACGCCTCGATCGGCAGTTCCTGCATAACGGATGCGTTGTGGGCGCGTGCCCGCACCGTTCCGGCTGATCCCAGATAACGTTCCTCGACGGTTCCGTCGACGATCAGCGGAACGATCAGCGCGCGTTCCAGACCGCTGGGGGAGTTGACCCTTGCCTCGGCGCCGGGACCGGCTCCTGGACCCTCTCCCAGCAGGACGATCTCTTCCTGGGCAGTGCCGACGGCATCCACTCGGCGCAGCGCGTTCTTGCGGCCACCGATAGAGAGCTTCGCGGCCGATGTTTTGGCGACAGAGATCCAGTCGTCGTCCAAACCCTTGTGCGCGACGAGCTTATAGACCAGACCGGCGGCCGGTTCGCCCGACCCGGTGACGACCGACGTGCCCACACCGAAGGCGTCCACCGGGCTCGCCGAGAGGGCCGCAATGGAGTACTCGTCGAGGTCGCTCGTGACGGTGATTTTTGTGTTGACCGCGCCGAGACTATCCAGTTGGGCGCGCGCCGCCGCGACGACGGTGGGCAGGTCGCCGGAATCGATGCGGATGGAGCCGAGTCGGGTCCCGGCGACTTTGACCGCCAGCGCGATCCCGGCTGGCACATCGTAGGTGTCCACGAGCAAGGTTGTGGCTGCCCCGAAGGCATCCACCTGGGCTTGGAAGGCCTCTTCCTCGCTGTCGTGCAGCAGCACGAACGAATGGGCGGCCGTTCCCATAGTCGGCAAGCCCCACTGGCGGCCGGCCTCAAGATTGCTCGTGGCCGAAAAGCCGGCAATGAACGCGGCGCGGGCAGCGGCAACCGCCGAGTGCTCGTTGGTGCGGCGTGATCCCATCTCGGCGATCGGTCGACCGAGGCTGACCGAGACCATGCGCGCGGCCGCGCTGGCGACCGAGATGTCGTAGTTGAGCACGCTGAGAATGAGCGTCTCCAATATGACGCCTTCGGCGAAGGTGCTCTCTACCAGAAGCAGCGGTGACCCGGGAAAGTACGCTTCGCCTTCCTGGTAGCCCCAGACGTTGCCGCTGAAGGCATAGTCGGCGAGGTAGTCGAGGGTCGGGGTGCGTACGACAGAGTTTTCGGAGAGCCAGGTCAGTTCCGCGGTGGTAAAACGAAATTGGCGAATCAGCTCGAGCAGGCGACCGGTGCCGGCGACGATGCCGTAGCGGCGGCCGGCGGGCAGGCGGCGAGCGAACGCCTCGAACATGCACTCCCGATCGGCTGTACCGCTCGAGATGGCGGCATCCACCATCGTGAGCTCATAACGGTCGGTGCGAAATGCGGGGGACGGGGTCACCCGGCACAGCTTATCCGCAACCGCGGACTAGGCTTGATTTCCGTGAAGGATGCACCGATTGGTATTTTCGATTCCGGAGTGGGCGGCCTGACCGTCGCCCGGGCGATCAAAGACCAGTTGCCGGGGGAATCCATTCTCTACATCGGCGATACGGCGCACTCGCCGTACGGCCCGAAAAAGATCGCCGACGTGCGTGGTTTTGCCCTCGATGTGCTCGATGAACTCGTGGCGCAAGACGTGAAACTGCTCGTGATCGCGTGCAACACGGCATCGGCGGCGGTGCTGCGGGATGCCCGGGAACGCTACAGCGTGCCGGTGATCGAGGTGATCCAGCCAGCTGTGCGCCGTGCGGTCGCGACGACCCGCAGCCAACGGGTGGGGGTCATCGGCACCCTCGGCACCGTCAATTCGCGGGCCTATAACGACGCCTTCGCGGCGGCTCCGCAAATCTCACTGTTCAGCCAGGCCTGCCCGCGCTTCGTCGAATTCGTCGAGGCCGGCGTCACGACCGGCGCCGAGGTGCTCGCCGTCGCCGAGGAATACCTGGCACCGCTGCGCGCGGCCGAGGTCGACACCCTCGTGCTCGGCTGCACCCACTATCCCTTTCTGCGGGGCGCCATTTCCTACGTGATGGGGGAGGGCGTGACCCTGGTGTCCAGCGATACCGAAACGGCCAACGACGTCTACCGGGTGTTGGTCAGCCGGGGGCTCGAACGCGCCAGTACCACCCCGCCCACCTACCGCTACGAGGCCACCGGCGACAGCGCCGAAGACTTTCTCGCCCTCGCCCATCGTCTGATCGGGCCTTCACCCACTCACGTTGACCTGATCGAGACCGGCACGCTCAATCTGAGCGAACTGGCCACGCCACCCTTTTCCCACTTACACCCGAATTTCTAGGAGTACACCGTGACCGAAACACTGCGCGCCGACGGGCGCACCAACGACGAACTGCGCACGATCACGATCGAGCGCGGCTGGAGCGACCAGGCCGAAGGGTCGGCATTGATCTCCTACGGCCGCACCAAGGTGCTCTGTACGGCATCCTTCACCAACGGAGTGCCGCGCTGGATGAGTGGCAAGGGTAAGGGCTGGGTGACCGCCGAATACTCGATGCTGCCGCGTTCGACCAACAGTCGTATGGATCGCGAATCGGTCAAGGGCAAGATCGGCGGCCGTACGCACGAGATCAGCCGTCTGATCGGTCGCAGTCTGCGCGCGGTCGTTGACATGAAGGCACTGGGCGAGAACACCCTCGTACTCGACTGTGATGTGTTGCAGGCCGACGGCGGAACGCGCACCGCGGCTATCACCGGCGCCTACGTGGCCCTCGCCGACGCTCTCGAATGGGGCCGCACCAAGAAGTTCATCGCGCAGAAGGCGCAGCCGCTCATCGACAGCGTCTCGGCCGTGTCCGTCGGCATCATCGGCGGGGTCCCCATGCTCGACCTCGCCTACACCGAAGATGTCCGCGCCGACACCGACATGAACGTCGTCGTGACCGGGCGCGGCAAATTTGTGGAGGTGCAGGGCACAGCGGAAGCGGCACCGTTCGACCGCGCCGAACTGGACACCCTGCTCGACCTCGCCCTCAAGGGCGCCGTCAGCCTCACCGAGTTTCAGACCAGCGCACTGGAGCGCTGAATGGTGCAGATCGTTCTCGCCACGCACAACGCCCACAAAGTCGAGGAGTTGCGGCGCATTCTGGCCCCGCAGCTGCCCACGGTTGAGGTGCTCGCCTACGACGGCCCCGAACCGGTCGAAGACGGTGTCACCTTCACCGAAAACGCTCTGATCAAAGCCCGCGCCGCGGCGGCCCACACCGGCCTGCCAGCGATCGCCGATGATTCGGGCATCTGCGTGGATATTCTGGGTGGCGCCCCCGGCATTTTTTCTGCGCGTTGGTCAGGGCCTGCCAAGGACGCCGCCGAGAACCTGCGCCTGCTGCTCTGGCAGCTCAGCGACGTCCCCGAGCAGCACCGAGACGCCCACTTCACCTGTGTGGCCGCACTGGCGCTCCCAGACGGCACCGAACGTGCCGTGACCGGCGAATGGCCTGGCCAGCTTCTGTTCGAACCGGCCGGCGAGAACGGTTTCGGTTACGACCCGATCTTCCTCCCCGAGGGCTACGCCATTTCAGCCGCCGAACTGTCGGCGCACGTGAAGAACCAGGTCAGTCATCGGGCGATTGCCTTCGAGGGTCTCGTACCGGTTTTGCGTGAGGTGCTCGAGTGCTGAGAACGGCATTCATTCCCAACTAGGGTCCGGCACGTGCGTGGGGTTGGCGGGCGACCCGCGGCGGCTCTAACGTGGAGGCATGGGCCACGATCACGCGCACGGCACCGGATCAAACCGGAAGCGATTGTCGATCGCCATCGGCATCGTGGCCACCGTGCTGCTGCTCGAAGTACTGGGCGCCTGGCTGACCGGCTCGCTCGCGCTGCTGGCCGATGCCGGGCACATGCTGTCCGACCTGTTCGGGCTCATCGTCGCGCTGACCGCGACCGTGGTGGCGGCTCGGCCGGCCACCGATCGGGCCACCTTCGGCTTCGCTCGCGCCGAGGTGTTCGGAGCGCTCATCAACGGGTTGATTCTGATCGGCGCGGCCGTTGTCGTCTCGGTCCTGGCCATTACCCGGCTGATCACGCCCGGTGAAACCGTGCTCCTCGGTACTCCGATGCTCGTCGTCGCCGTCATCGGACTGGCCGCCAACGTGGCCGCGATTCTGCTGCTGCGACCCGCTGCGGCCGGGTCGATCAACATGCGTGGCGCCTACCTCGAGGTGCTCGGGGATGCCCTGGGCTCGGTGGCCGTCATCGTAGCCGCCATCGTTATCCTGACCACCGGATTTGGCCAAGCGGATGCCATCGCCTCGCTCGTCATCGCCGGGATGATCGTGCCGCGCGCCTACTTCTTGCTGCGGGATGTCGTGCGGGTATTCAGTCAGGCAACGCCCGCCGATACCGACATCAGCGAAATTCGCCGTCACCTGCTCGGTACCGCGGGGGTCGTGGCCGTGCACGACGTGCACGTGTGGGCGATTACGAGTGGCGCCCACGTTTTCACCGCGCATATCGTCGTTGAACCGGAGGTGCTCGCCGCGGGCACGGATACTCTTCTTGACGCGTTGTCGGAGTGCCTGACCGTGCATTTCGATGTGGCTCACTCCACCTTCCAGCTGGAACCGGCGGAGCACGCCGACCATGAAGGTCACCAGCATCGGTGAGCCGTATCGCAGAACTAGCGGTAACCGGTGCGGCTGATCAACGGTGCTGATCAGGCCTCGTGCCGCCCGTCGTGGTTGGTCTTGAACGTCTCGGGGTCGAGCAGGTGGCTGCCCGTGTTGGCGGCTGGGGTGGGGTGGTCGCGCAGGCGCCGGGCCTTCACCACGGACAGTACGTAGTGGTACACGGTGGGAATAAGAGTGACGACCACCGCACCGAGCAGAATCAGGTCGATATACGTCGTGACAAAATCGGCGACCGGAGGAATATAGCCGAGAAAGTATCCGCCGAAGGTGAGGCCGGCGCCCCAGAGCAAGGCGCCGATCAGATTGTAAAGGGTGTACTTGCGGTAGTCCATATGACCGACGCCCGCGGCGACCGGCGCGAAGGTGCGCACAATCGGCACGAATCGGGCAACAATTACGGCCACACCACCGAAGCGCACGAAGAACGCATTCGTGCGGTCAACGTTTTTGATGCTGAACAGTCCCGATTCCTTGCGTTCAAACACACGCGGACCGAATTTGTGGCCGATCAGATAGCCGACTTCACCGCCGAGAAAGGCGGCGAAACCGATGGCCAGGGCCACCCACCAGATATCGATCCGGATGACGCCGGCCGCGGGAAACGCCAACAGGCCCGTGATGACCAGCAGCGTATCGCCCGGCAGTAGAAAACCGACCAACAGCCCGGTCTCCGCGAAGACGATCGCGCAGACCACCAGCAGGGCCCACGGACCGGCCGACTCAATGATGTGGGTCGGGTCGAGCCAAGGGATCAGGGCGGTGTGGATCACGCGGGAGAACTCCAGTCGGCGAAAGGCAGACGTTCGGGCAACGGCGGCGGATGCTGTGACACAGGGTATCGCCTAATCGTGGGAAAGTACCCGGCAGGCACCCCCGCAAACGTGGGCGGTCAGCTGGCTGAGGGGCTGTCTTCGAGATCGTGCGCGGTGGCATCCGCTTTTCGTTGCGCCCGGTCGATGCGCCAGGTGCGGAAGCCTACGATGACGGAGGCCGTGATCAGCACGCCGGCGATGATGTAGGCCGCATTCTTGACGCCGGGGATCGTCGCCGCGTAGTAGCCGATGAGGGTGAGCCCAACACCCCAGGACAGTGCTCCGAGCAGGTTGCTGGAGAGAAACTTGTAGTAATTCATGCGACCGACACCCGCCACAACCGGTACGAACACCCGGGCCCAGGGCATGAATCGGGCGATGACGACCGACCACCAGCCGAACTGTCGGTAGAACGTTTCGGTCTTGATGATCGCCGCCTGGATGCGTCGGCCGCCGTGCCGTTCCAGATATCCGCGCCCATAGTGTCGGCCGAGCAGAAAACCCACCTGGTCGCCGAGGAAAGCGGCGATACCGGTTCCGATCACCAGTATCACAATATTGATGTTGCCCGTGGAGGCGGCGACCAGCCCGGAACCGAACAGGAGCGAGTCCCCGGTGACGAAGGGGATGAAGACGCCCAGGAACAGCGCGGTTCCGGCGAAGACCAGACCCCAAATAAGCAGGTAGAACAGCACGGCGCCCGTGTGTGCGAGAACATCGTTTAACTGACCGTCGAGTGCTGAAACCTGAACCATGTGCGGGAGAGGGGACTTGAACCCCCACGCTCGAAAGCACAGGATCCTAAATCCTGCGTGTCTGCCAATTCCACCACTCCCGCCGGTGTTGTCTCAGTCTAGTTGGCTGCGTCTGCGCTGACACTGACTCTGAGGGTGTCGTGGCCGAGCAATTCCGCGGCAAAAGACTCCATTTGGGCGCGGAGCGCGCCGACGAGTGCCGCCACCGCTGGCAGCCGCAAAGACTCCGTGCGCAGAACCATCCAGTACGGCAGTCGCTCCTGAAAATCTTCGGGCAGCAGGCGCACCAAATCCGCGTGTTGATCGGCCATGAAACACGGCAGGAATCCGATACCGGCTCCGGCGCGGGTGCCTTCCACGTGCACGAAGACGTTGGTGGAGCTCAAGGACTCCCGCATCTGCGGCACCAATCGTCGGGGAGCGTCGAGGTCGTCGACCTGTTGCATGGAATCGACAAAATAGACGAGGGGATGCTCGGTCAGTTCGGCGATGCTCCTCGGCGTGCCGTGTGTCTGCAGGTAGTGGCGGGACGCGTACATTCCGAGTGTGTAGTAACCGAGCAGGATCGACTCAGCCCGATGCACCTGCGGCTCGCCCACGACGACTTCGATGTCCAAGCCAGAACGGTGCTGCAGGGCGCGTCGGGTGACGGTGACAATCTCAACACGCAGCAACGGATGCCGTCGCTGGAGGGCGGCGACGGCGGGGGCGGCGACATAAGCGCTGAAGCCGTCCGTGGCCGACATTCGCACAACGCCGGAAAGCTGTTGCCCCTCCGCGTCGGATCCGCGCAGCAACGTGACGGCGGATTCGACGCCCTCGGCAGCTGTGCGTGCGCGTTCGCCGAGCTCGGTCAGCTCCCACCCGCCCACGGCGCGGGCCAGCAGTCGACCATCCAGATCGCGTTCGAGGGCGGCGATGCGCCGTGACACGGTGGTGTGGTTAAGTCCGAGGCTCGCCGCAGCGGTAGTGAACCGCCCGGTTCGAGCGACGGCCAAAAAGATGAGCAGATCATCGGGGTTGGGGGTCGCGCCGGTGGAGGGAAAGGTCATATCTGCAATTATGCACATGTGCTCTGATGTTTTGGCTCTTGTCGCACGCCCGTCGTGCGTGAATACTCAGTGAGGTCGTTCTTCTGCAGAGCTTCTCGCAGAGTCTTCTGAAAAGAATCCTGCGGAAACGACCAAACTCATCCCGCACCACCTCAGGCAACCACGTGTCATCGCCGACACAAAGGAGACAGACAATGAGTGTCAATCAACGCGTTGGGGCTGCCGGTTCCGGCAAAGCCGGACGAAGCGCTGGATCAGAGGCGGAAACTTCCGGCCTCAAAAAAATCGTCGCCGCCTCAATGGTGGGAACGGTCGTGGAATGGTACGAGTTTTTTCTCTACGCGACCGCGGCCAGTCTGGTTTTCGGGACGGTGTTCTTTCCGAACGCCGGTAGCGAGCTCGACGGCATCATCGCCGCCTTTCTGACCTATGCGGTGGGATTCATCGCGCGACCGCTCGGTGGCATTGTGTTCGGCCAGATCGGTGACAAGCTCGGTCGCAAACACACCCTGCAGGTCACGATTATCATGGTCGGTGCCGCAACATTCCTGATGGGGTGCCTGCCCGGCTACGACACCATCGGCTATTGGGCTCCGGCACTGCTCGTAGCCCTGCGCTTCATCCAGGGCTTCGCCGTCGGTGGCGAGTGGGGCGGCGCGGTTCTTCTCGTCGCCGAGCACAGCCCGAACAAATCGCGCGGATTCTGGTCGAGCTGGCCACAGGCAGCCGTTCCGGTCGGTAACCTGCTCGCCACTCTCGTGCTTCTCACCATGACCTCGATTCTTCCGCCCGAGCAGTTCCTCAGCTGGGGCTGGCGCGTAGCGTTCTGGCTTTCCGCGATCATCGTCGTGATCGGCTACTACATCCGCACCCACGTCAGCGAAGCCCCGATCTTTCTCGAGGCCCGCGCGCAGGTTGAGGCCGAAAAGGCCGTCAACTACGGTGTGCGCGAGGTCATTCGCAAGTACCCCAAGGGAATCCTCGGAGCCATGGGCCTGCGGTTCGCCGAAAATATTCTGTATTACATCATCGTGAGCTTCTCGATTGTCTACTTGAAGACGGTGCACGAATACGACACCGGCCAGCTGCTGGTCGCCCTGCTTATCGCTCACGTCGTGCACTTCATTGTGATTCCGCAGGTCGGTCGACTCTCGGACCGCCTCGGACGCAAGCCCGTCTACCTGGCCGGTGCCGTTCTCGGTGCGACGTGGGCGTTCTTCGCCTTCCCCATGTTCGACACCCTGAACCCGGTGCTGATCATTCTCGCGATCACGGTCGGGCTCTGCTTCCACGCACTGATGTATGCGGGCCAGCCGGCCATCATGAGCGAAATGTTCCCGACTCGCATGCGCTACTCGGGTGTGTCGCTTGGCTACCAGGTCACGTCGATTCTCGCCGGCTCCATGGCGCCGATCATCGCCGCCGCCTTGCTGCAGAAGTACAATTCCTGGATTCCGGTCGCGATCTACATCATGATCGCCTGCGCGATCACGGTGGCCGCCGTCGTCACCCTCAAGGAGACCAAGGGAGCGTCACTGCGCGAGGTCGACGCGGTGGATGCTCGCAAGCACGGGCTGGAGCCCGCTGCCCAGACGAACTGACCCGACAGCGTAACCCGCGTCGGCGAGGGGCGGGGTGCCGTCGGTGCCCCGCCTCGTGCCGACCTGCCGTGCAGTGAATGCGCAATCGAAGGAATGTCATGACTGAGAACACCGACGCTGCCAGCGTCACCGCCACCCGCCCGACGCAGCAGCCCCTCGCCGGGCGACGTGCCCTCGTCACGGGTGGGGCGAGCGGAATCGGCGCCGCAGTCGTGCGGGCACTCGCCGCCCGCGGTGCCCACGTCGTCGTCGCCGACATCGATACCGCCGGTGCCACTGCGCTGGCGGAGGAGGTGGGCGGGTCAATCTGGACCGTCAACCTGATGGCTACCGCTGTCCTCACCGACGACGCTCTCGCGGTGGCCTTGAAGGGCGTCGATATCCTGGTCAACAACGCCGGGATTCAGCGGATCAACCCGATCCAGGACTTTGAGCCGGCCGATTTTCACAACATTCTCACGCTCATGCTCGAGGCACCCTTTCTGCTCATTCGGGCCGTGCTGCCCCAGATGTACGCGGCAAATTTCGGGCGCATCATTAACGTGTCGTCGGTGCACGGCATTCGCGCCTCGCCGTTCAAGAGCGCGTATGTGTCGGCCAAGCACGGGCTCGAGGGACTGTCCAAAGTGACCGCGCTCGAGGGTGGTGAACACGGGGTCACGAGCAACTGTGTCGCCCCGGGCTACGTGCGTACGCCGTTGGTCGAGAAGCAGATCACCGACCAGGCGCTCGTGCACGGAATTCCGGAATCGGAGGTGCTCAGCAAGATCATGCTCACCGAAAGCGCGATCAAGCGCCTGGTGGAACCGGCCGAGGTCGGGTCCCTCGTGGCCTGGCTAGCTTCCGACGACGCCGCCATGGTCACCGGATCGAGCTACACGATGGATGGCGGCTGGTCGGCTCGTTAGTCATTGGTTCCCGCAGAGATCCGGTCCTGCAAGTACTGCAGGGCGTCGCAATAGCGGCGCCCTGCTGCTAGTTCTCGTGGCCGCCGACCCGGGATACCCAGGAACACACTGACGCGGCGAAACAGGATGCGTCGGTATCCGTCGCGATCATTTTTGGACGTCGCAACACAAAAAACAAGCCCTGTGGATAACTTGCACGAAAAATTGCAAATGAGGCCATCATTCGGGGATGACCGAAGCCGTTCGTATTATTACAGAGCAAGTGCGGCTGCGGGTGCGCCGTGAGGGCGTTGATCTGGCCGCCAATAATTCCCTGGTGGAACAGTATGTGAGCGACGAACTGCGCCGCTACAGCGAGCGGGCCCTCGGCGGGCTGGCCCCGATGATCGCCGACGAGCACCAGGCCACTCGGGAGGTTGTGGCCGCCCTCACCGGCTTCGGCGTTTTGCAGCCGTTTCTGGACGATCCCGAAATTGAAGAAATTTGGATTAACGGCCCGGCCCGGGTTTTCGTGGCGCGCGACGGGGTGCCCGAACTGACCACGCTGCTGCTCGGCGAGCAGGACGTGCGCGATCTGGTCGAGCGGATGCTGCAGGCATCCGGACGGCGGGTCGACCTCTCGTCGCCGTTCGTCGACGCATCGCTACCCGATGGTTCCCGGTTGCACGTGGTGATTCCCGACATTACGCGTGCGCACTGGGCGGTGAACATTCGCAAGTTCACCCGGCGCATCCGAGACCTCAACCAGCTTGTCGGGCTTGGCGCGCTCACCCAACAGGCCGCTGACTTTTTGCGGATCTGCGTGTTGGGCGGCCAAAACATTCTCGTGTCTGGCGCCACCCAAACCGGCAAGACGACGATGCTGAACGCCCTGCTGTCGTCGACCCGGCCCAGCGAGCGCATCGTGACCGTGGAAGAAACCTTTGAACTCGACCTGTCCGCCCGCGACGTCGTCGCGATGCAGTGTCGGCAGCCCAGCCTGGAGGGTACCGGGGAGATCACCCTGCGCCGGTTGATCAAGGAATCGTTGCGGATGCGGCCCGACCGGCTTGTCGTCGGTGAGGTACGCGAGGCGGAGAGCCTCGACCTGCTGATCGCTTTGAACAGTGGGCTTCCGGGGATGTGCTCGATTCATGCCAATAGCGCCCGGGACGCCCTTGCCAAACTCTCGACGCTGCCATTGCTGGCCGGCCGAAATATTGACTCGTCATTTGTGCTGCCGACCGTGGCCGGGTGTATTGACATCGTGGTGCACTGCGAGATTGATCGGCACGGCCGTCGACGTGTCACCGAGATCATCGCGCCGAGCGGCCAGCTGTCCGGTTCGATGATCGAGGCGAGCCCGGTATTTCTGTCTCCCCACGGGCACCTCGAACCGACCGGTTCCCATCCCACCAAGCTCGCTAAATTTCGTGCTGCCGGCCTCGACCCGGCGCAGGTCTTGCGACAGGGGGCCGCATGATTCTCGTGCTGGGGTGTGTGCTCGGCAGCGGGCTGGTGCTGGTGCTCGCGCCGTTCCTCTGGCCGGCCGGTAGTACACCCAAACGGGCCAGGGTGGGGGAGCGGATGCGGGTACGCCTGGTTCAGGGCGGTCTGGGGGCGGTGCCGCTGCCGGCTTTCCTGGCGGTGTCGGTGATCGTGGGTGTGGCATCCGCTGCCCTGGTGCACGGAATCTTTGCGGTTCGGGCGCTCACCGCCGTGGCGGGGCTGGCCGGGCTGCTGTTGCCGTGGCTGATCGTGTCGTGGCGTGCGGCAGCCAGGCGGCGCGCCAATCGCACAGTGTGGCCTGACGTTGTTGATCATCTGGTGTCGGCGCTCCGCTCGGGACTGGCATTGCCCGACAGCGTGAGCACTCTCGCTCAAGCCGGGCCGGTCGCTACCCGTAGTGCGTTCGCCCAGTTCGAACGTGAATACCGGGCCACCGGCAACTTCAGCTACTGCGTTGACGAGCTCAAGCGTTCCCTCGCCGACCCGGTCGCTGACCGCATTTTGGAAACCTTGCGGATGGCGCGGGAAGTCGGCGGCAGCGACCTCACAATCGTGCTTCGGAGCCTCGCAGCCTGGCTGCGGCAGGATGCCGCGGTGCGGCTTGAGGTGGAAGCCCGCCAATCGTGGGTGGTGAACGCGGCCCGCCTGGGCGTTGCAGCGCCATGGATCATTCTGATTCTGCTCGCCTCGCGCCCCGAAGCGGCCATCGCCTACAACTCACCGGCCGGCGGAATCGTGATTTCGAGCGGTCTCGGCCTGTCGGTCGTTGCTTACCGCCTGATGATCGCGCTGGGTCGTCTTCCGGAGGAACGCCGATGGTTCTCCTAGCGCCGCGGCGTCGAATGGTGCCGGACAGTCGACCAGCGGGGTGCACTGGACCAGCGGGGTGCAGCCGTTGAGTGCCATGCTGGGCTGGGCGATTCTGTGTGGAACGGGTCTGGGCGTTGGGCTCTGGTCTCTGGTGAGCATGACACCACGGCTGACCCGGCCGCGCCTCATCGACCGGGTCGTGCCCTATCTTCTCGATGTCTCCCCGGAAGCGCGCCGGATCCTGGCCCGGCGAACGGTGAACCCGATTCCCGTACTGGGCAGCCTGTTCGCGCCGCTGTTCACGGCCCTCACGCGGGGGCTGTCGAGCCTGCTCGGTGGCAGCGACACCATTGCGCGCCGCCTGCATCAGTCCGGGTCGGTGAAGACCGTCGAGGAGTTTCGCTCCGTGCAGTTGGTCTGGGCGTTGCTGGCCTTCGCCGTCGGAACGGTGATCACCGTTGTTGCTCTGGTGGAGTTGCCGGTGCCGGCCCGGCTGGTGGTGCCTTTTGTGGCTGCCGTTGGTGGCGCCGCGCTGCGGGATTGGCTGCTGCAGCGGGCAGCGACCGCTCGATTGGCCCGAATGCGCAGTGAACTGCCGACCGTTCTGGAATTTCTCACTCTGTCGCTGTCGGCGGGTGAAGGAATTCTGGACTCGATCCGGCGGGTGTCCCGTACGAGTTCGGGGGAGCTGTCGCGAGAATTCGCCGGGGTGGTCGCCGATGTTCATGCCGGGGTTCCGATCGGCGCCGCGTTGCAGTCACTCGCGCGTGGGATCCAACTTCCGGAGGTGACCCGGTTTGTCGACCAGGTCACCGGCGCACTGGACCGGGGCTCGCCCCTGGCCGAGGTGCTGCGTGCGCAAGCGCAGGATTCCCGCGATCAGACCAAGCGCACGCTGCTCGAGATGGCCGGAAAGAAAGAGGTCGCGATGCTTGTTCCGCTGGTCTTTTTGATTCTGCCGATGACCGTGTTGTTTGCTGTTTTTCCCGGCCTCGTTGTGCTGCAGGCCGGGTTCTGATGTTCCGCCGCTGTGTCCCTGAAATTGTCCCCGTCCGGTCCACTCACGCACACGAGAAATGAGAATGTCATGAACCGAATTATGTTTCGCCTCCGCAGCCTGCTCCGCGACGAAACCGGTGATGTGCCCGGTTGGGTGTTGATCACCCTCATGACGGCGGGCCTGGTGCTGATTATCTGGGGGCTCGCCGGCCCTGCGCTCAGCGGCGTTTTTCAGCAGGCCATGGACCGCGTCAGCAGTTTCTGACCGGCGAGATGCGCGAGCTCAGCAAGCGGATGGTGCGCCTCGTTTCGCGGCGCACCCCTGCGTTCCGCGACGAAGCCGGATCCGCCGTCGCCGAATTTGTGATGGTGGTGTCCCTGCTGACATTTCTGACGCTCATGGTGATGCAGCTGGCCCTCGCGCTGCACATTCATAACACAGTGCTCGATGCCGCTGCTGAAGGGGCCCGCTACGCCACGCTCGCCGACAGCAGTCTGCCGGCGGGAGCACAACGCACCCGCGACCTGATCACGACGGCCATCGGGGCAAGGTACGCCACCGATGTCGCGGCCCGGTTTGGGGACAGTGCCGGATACCCCAGTGTCGAAGTGCGAGTGATCGCACCGCTGCCGCTCATGGGGTTGCTCGGTGCTCCGCGCGGATTGGAGGTGGTGGCACATGCGTCGGTCGAATCGCTCCATTAGCTGGCGTGCCGTGCTGCGGGGAGGGGAAGCCGGCTCGGCGTCGCTCGAGTTCATTACTGCGGGCATGATTCTGCTGGTTCCCCTCGTTTACCTGGTGCTGGCGCTCTCCGCCCTGCAGGGTGGTGCCCTCGCCGTGGAGGGCGCTGCCCGGCAAGCGGCTCGGGTCTACGTACAGGCGCCGGATGAGGTCACAGCCACGGAACGCGCCCACCGGGCCGTGGCTTTCGCGCTCGAGGATTACGGCCTCGACCCCGGTGATGCCGTCGTTCAGATCGAGTGCGGTGGCGGTAGGGGGCATTGTCTGACTCGCCGGGGGCTGGTGACGGTGACCGTGCGCATTGGAATCACGCTGCCGCTGGTTCCCGACCTGCTCGCGGTGAACCAGAGCGCGAGCGTGCCGATGACGGCGGCATCGTCTCAGCTTGTCTCCCGGTTCGGCGGCTTCGAATGATCCGGCGCCTGCCGCACGCCTCGAATGAGCAGGGATCCACCCTGCTCCTGATGATCTTCTATGGGTTTCTGGCCCTGAGTCTCGTGCTCGTGGCATTGGCGGCGACATCGCTCTATCTGGAACATAAACGGTTGCTGAGCTTTGCGGACGGGGCGGCGCTCGCCGGGTCCGAAGCGTTCACCCTGGCCGCGGTGCAGGTGGGTGCGGTTGGGCCCCGGCCGCAGCTGCGATCGGACGACGTCTCGGCGGCGGTTGATGAGTACCTGCGCCTCGTGCCACACGATTCGTTCGAGGCGCTCAGCGTGACGAGCGCGGCATCCGCCGACGGGCAGAGTGCATCGGTGACCCTGCGATCGTGGTGGCGCCCGCCCGTGCTCACCTTCGTGGTTCCCGACGGCGTGCCCCTCGAGGTGACCGTGGTCTCCCGTGCAGTGTTTCACTAATCGTGTTTCCGGCGCCTGTTCGCTGGAAACTCGATGAAAATCGCTCTGGTAATTTCAGAATTGGAGCGTACTATACACAGACACGTCGTTGACATGAAGACTCCCTGCTCGACCGGGGGCCTTCGCTCGTGTACCAGTGTCGACACTCGTGCCAGCCCCGGTCCCGGTTGGTAGTGCTGGCGACCGTGGGTCGTCGTTCAGCCGGGTTGGTCGCCGCCGGTTGACGTGGCCCCGTATGGCGGCTGAGAACCATCAAGAACGGCTGTGAAATCATGGATGCATTACTCGACGAGCAGGTTATGGAGCACCTCGACTTTGAGTTTGTGCTGCCCTGTGAGGGCGTGCATCACGATCGTGGACTGAGTGGGCACGATCCGGCCGAATCGGGTGAATACATGGTGATCTCACCGTGCTGTGGCCCCAAGGTGATCCAGTGTTCTTCCCGGGTCGACGCGATGCGTGTTTCCGGAGCGCTGTTCTGCGGTGCCTGCCAGCACGAGCACCTGACGAGCGAATACCAGTTCGTACCACTCCAGTCGTAGATAGCGGCTCGCGCGGGTAGTTTTCAGCGGATGCCGCGCGCTGTACCCTCGGTAGGTGCCCTGATGGCGCCGACGGGAGCAGTGTGCGTACCAAGCGGGACCAACTGAGCGGTGCGGGTGCTCAGATCGCCACCGAAGTCAGCATCAATTTCGGGTCGTCCCTGGCCGGGCTGCTCATACCGGTCGTTGGATCGCCCATCGTCGTGGCGGCTCGACAGATTGTCATGGTGATCGTCGTGCTGCCGCTGGCCCGGCCCAAACTGAAAAATCTGAGCTGGAGCCGCGTCTGGCCGCCGCTGGCCCTCGGCGTCGTCCTCGCCGTGATGAACCTCACCTTTTATCAGGCCGTGAACATGCTCGGTCTGGGCATCGCAGCGACGATCGAATTTCTCGGACCGTTCGCCCTCGCCCTGCTCACCAGTCGCCGCGTACTCGACTTTGTGTACGCCGCGGCCGCCGCCGGGGGAGTTTTTCTGTTGACCTGGTCGGACGGCACGCTCGACGTGCTCGGTATCGTGCTCGCCCTGACCGCGGCCGCCTCGTGGTTTTGCTACATTCTGCTGACCCGGCGAGTGGCAACCGAGTTCGCCGGTCTGGAAGGCATTTCCATCGCGAGTGTGGTCAGTCTGGTGATCGTCGTGCCGATCGCCCTCTTCACCCTCGACCTCTCGGCCTTTACCTGGGGAATCGTCGGGCTGCTCCTGCTCGTCGGCGTCGTCTCCTCGGCCTTTCCCTACACGCTCGACACCTACATTTTGCGTCGGATCAGTCCGCGCCTCTACGCGATCATCACGAGTTTTGGACCGGTGATTGCCGCCGGTTTCGGCGCGCTCGTGCTCGGCGAGACATTCACCCTGCTGCAGCAGGGCGCCATCGTGGTCGTGTGTGTGGCGGCCGGAGCGGCGATCGCGAGCCAGCGAGACCGGCCCACCTCCGACCTCGAGCTGACCGCTACCGCCATTCCCTAGGCCGGTGACGATGCGGGCGAGCCCGGTCATCCGCTCGTAACCGGTGCCGGGCCTACTCGACGCGCAGGCCGAGGTGCGCGGCGAGAAGCGGGGCCAACAGGCTCAGCTGGGCATCGTCGATCGTGGCGCCACGCAGACCCTCAAGACCGTGGATGGCCGAGAACTCGCTCGAGCGCAGGTCGACGTCTTTGAGCTTGGCGCCGCCAACGTCGAGCGTGCCGATGCGGCAGTTCTGCAACTCGAGGCGCTGCACCGTGGCGCTGCCGAGGTCGAGTTCTTCGATGATGCAGTTGCTGATCAACACATCGGTCAGCGTGGCATTGCGCAGGTTCACAAAATCGAGCTTCGACCCGTCGATGTGCACCGAGCGCAACGTTGCCTCGTAAACCTCGACCGACCCGAGCCGGGCGTGCTCGATGCGCACGTCACGCCAGCTGGAACGTGGCGCGCTGAACACCGGCGCGTGTAGGTCAGCGGCGAGACACTCCGAAAAAGATGCTCCGCGCAGCTTGGCCTCGTGCAGGGAAACCCGGGTGAACTCACATTCAGTAAACGAGATTCCGGTGAGGTCTCGGCCGTCGAGATCGATGCCCGAGTAGCGTTCCGCCTCGCGGCCGTCACCGGAACGCAACCGTGCACCGTCGCTATCGGTGAGGTCGTCGGGCAGCGTGATGCGGTCGATCGACGCTTTGCGGGTGCCTGGTTTCGCCACCCTAGGCGAGCGGCTCGAGGACGAAAACGGGAATCTCGCGGTCCGTTTTCATTTGGTACTCGGCGTAGTCCGGGTACGCGGCCACGGCGCGCATCCACCACAGTGCTTTTTCGTCGCCGGTGACCTCGCGGGCACGCATGTCCCACTTCTGCGAACCGTCCTGCAATTCCACTTCGGGGTGCGCCACGACGTTGGCGTACCAGACCGGGTTCTTGGGGCTGCCGCCCAGCGAGGCGACGACGGCGTAGTGACCATCGTGTTCGACCCGCATGAGCGGTGTCTTGCGCAACTTGCCGCTCTTCACTCCGAGAGTCGTCAGCACGATGACGGGCATGCCACGCAGGGTTGTGCCCTCGGTACCACCCGATTTCTCGTACAGCTCGACCTGTTCGCGAGAGCGCTGGGAGGTGCTTGGTTCGTATTCTCCGATGAGGGGCATGCCTGCCCCAACGCTTGGACCGTCGCGAACATTCCGCCGCGTCGTGGCATAACTCCTGCAATTTGTGGACTTCCAGAAGCGGATGCCCGCAAATTCGCCGAAGAACTATTGCTCGCGCAGAAATTGCAGGAGTTATGAACGAGATCGCGAGCCGGGCGAGGCGCCGGTCCGTGGGCTAGAGACGGCTGCGAGGCCGGTGCGGGGCAAACCGGGGAATGTAGCGTCGCAGAAGCACGGCACCGAACAGGCCGAATGCCCCCATGATGCCGCTCGCGATCGACAACGATGCCAGCGCTGTGATGCCGGCCACGGCGAGAGGCGCCGCAGCACTGCCGAAATCGGCGGTGAATCGCCAGGCGCCGAGGAACGGCGCCGGATGGCGCTGCGGAGCGAGGTCGGCGCCGAGCGTCATGAGCAGGCCGCTGCCGATGCCGTTGGCGAGGGAGAGAAACATCGCCACGCCGATGAACCAGCCCACGTTGCTCGGCAGGTCGTGCGTGAACGCGAGCGCGACGTGCCCGAGGCCCAAGCCGATCATCGAGGGAACCGCGCTCCAGATACGACCGAATCGGTCCATGATCTGACCGCTGACGTAGAACAACACAAAGTCGATACCGCCGGCGATCCCGATGATGAGGGCCGTGTCGGGCGCGCTCACTCCGATGCTGACCGCCCACAGGGGCAGCATGACCGTACGGCTGGCTCGCATCGCGCCCACGAGGGCGGCCCCGGTGCCGAGCCGCGCGAGCACACCGCGGTGGGTGCGGATGGTTTGAAACAGGCCCTCAGCATCATCGGCGACCACCGGCACAGCGGATGCCGCCGGCTCCGTCCCGGCTGCCGATTCCGATGCAGCATCTCCCCGCGCAGCAGCGGGTTCCGGCGATGCCGGGCCCGACGCCGTACTTGCGGCGGTCGCCGTCGGGGCGCTCGGCGCCGCAAGGTCACGGGTGGGATCCGGCAAAACCAGCAGCATCGTGACCGCGAGCACGCAGCAGGCGATGAACACCCAGAACGCCGCCTGGGTGCTTCCGGTGAGGTGGATGAGCGCGGCGGACAGGAACGGTCCCACGAACCAGCCCGCCCGAAACACGCCACCGAGCGTTGACAGGGCGCGGGCGCGATAGACCAGCGGTACGTAGCTGGTCATGAAGGCGTGCCGGGCGAGAGCGAACACGGCCGTAGCGATACCGATCAGAAAGATGCCGACGCCCAAAACCAGCGGATTCGGCGCCACGAGGCAGATGACGATCGCGCCGATCGTGACAACGGATGCCCAGATCATCGAGTTGCGTTCACCGATGCGGGCCACGACCCAGCCGCTGGGAATGTCACCGATGAGTTCACCGAGCATGATCATGGCGGCGATCACCCCGGCGATGGCCAGGGTGGCGCCGAGATCGTTGGCTACCAGCGGAATCAGCGGAATGATCGCGCCCTCACCGATCGAAAACAGCAGGGTGGGCAGAAACGCCGTCAGGGCGATCGACCGCAGGTTGAGGGGGGCTCGGGGCAGGCTCATCAGAGTCGATGCTACGCCAGCCCGGTAGGCTGGACAGAACATGATTGACTTGGATTTCTCAGTACAGATCGCCGCGCTGCGGACCACGTTCGGCGACATCCGCTCGGTAATCGACATTGATCGACTGCGGGCGGACATTGACGACCTCAGCGGTGAGGCCGGTATGCCCAATTTGTGGGACGACACCGAGCACGCGCAGAAGGTGACGAGCGACCTCAGCCACCGGCAGTCGCAACTGGCGCGCATCGAGAGCATCACGACGCGGCTGGACGATCTGGAGATGCTCGTCGACATGGCCAATGACGGCCAGGGCGACCAGGAGCTTGCCGATGAGGCCGCCGCCGAACTGGCCAGCCTGCAAAAGCTGCTCGGAGAACTCGAGGTGCAGACCCTGCTCAACGGCGAATTCGACGAGCGCAACGCCGTCATCACCATTCGCGCCGGCGCCGGGGGAGTGGATGCCGCCGACTTCGCCGAAATGTTGCTGCGCATGTACCTGCGGTACGCCGAACAGCACAACTGGCGCACGAGCGTTCTCGACATCAGCTACGCCGAAGAGGCCGGCATCAAGAGTGCGACGTTCGAGGTTGACGCCTCCTACGCCTTCGGCACGCTCAGCGTCGAGGCCGGTACGCACCGCCTCGTGCGGATGAGCCCATTCAACTCGGCCGGCAAGCGCCAGACCTCGTTTGCCGCGGTTGAGGTCGTGCCACTGATTGAGCAGACCGAATCAATCGAGGTGCCCGACGGCGACATTCGCGTTGACGTCTTTCGTTCCAGCGGCCCCGGCGGCCAGTCGGTCAACACCACCGACTCCGCCGTGCGTATCACCCATCTGCCCACCGGAACCGTGGTGAGCTGCCAAAACGAAAAAAGCCAGATCCAGAACCGCGCCGCCGCCATGCGGGTACTGCAGTCACGACTGCTGGTGCTCGAACGGGAGAAGGAAGCCGCCACCAAGAAGGAACTCGCCGGCAATATCACCGCGAGCTGGGGCGACCAGATGCGCAGCTACGTGCTCGCGCCGTACCAAATGGTCAAGGACCTGCGCACCGAATACGAGGTGAACAACCCCAGCAACGTCTTTGACGGCGACCTGGACGGATTCATTTCGGCCGGCATCCGCTGGCGCAAGAAAGCACCCGAAGACTAGAGGCTTGCTGCACAGGGTATGTCGCAGTAGGGAAATCGCCCGCGGATGCCTAGGCTCTAAGAGCTATGATCCGTTTTGATCACATAACCAAGAAGTATCCCGGCACCACTCGGCCGGCATTGAACTCGATCGACGTCGAGATTTTGCGAGGCGAATTCGTCTTTCTGGTCGGCGCCTCCGGATCGGGCAAATCGAGCTGCCTGCGGCTCGTGCTCAAGGAGGAAAAGCCGACCAGCGGCAGCATTCACGTGCTCGGCCAGGACCTGCGGTCGATCTCCAACCGCAAGGTGCCCTACTTTCGCCGCAATATGGGCGTGGTCTTTCAGGACTTTCGCCTGCTGCCGAATAAAACCGTGTTCGACAACGTCGCCTTCAGCCTGCAGGTGATCGGCAAGAGCCGCGGTTTCATTCAGGAAGCCGTGCCCGACACGCTCCAGATGGTGGGGCTGGCCGAAAAGGCGCAGCGCCTGCCGCACGAACTCTCCGGTGGTGAGCAGCAGCGCGTCGCCATCGCCCGCGCCATCGTGAACAAGCCGCAAATTCTGCTGGCCGATGAGCCCACCGGAAACCTCGACCCCACCACGAGTGCGGAGATCATGTCACTGCTCGCGAGCATCAATGCCAGCGGTACCACCGTGATCATGGCCACGCACGAGGCCGGCATCGTCGACAAGATGCAGCGCCGCGTGATCGAACTCGTCAACGGCGAGATCGTGCGTGACGAGCGTCAGGGCGGCTACGCCACGGCATCCATCCCCACCGTGCCGCCCTCATCGATAGCGGATGCATCCGACAGCGCGCCGTCGCCCGCGCCGTCGCCCGCCACGTCGCCCGCCACGTCGACCTACGCCTCGGACGCCGAATCCGCCGATCCGGCGTCGTCCCGGCCGGAACCGTCCCACCCGCCGCTGACCCACCCGGCGGCGCCCGTTCCCGAGACTTCCCTGTCGTCACACCAGTCCGCTGCCGCCTCGGACCCGACGCCGACGCCCGCCCCGGCCCCAGCGCCGACACCGGTCGCCGTGCCGGAAGCCGATGAGACGCCGGAGGCACCGGCGTCACCCATGACGCGTCCGGTGCTGCCGGTCGCCGCCAACGACGACCCGGAGCAGCTCACTCTCGCCGAGAAACTCGGTCTGCGAGCACCGGGGGAGAAACCCGACCAAACGGGCGAACAGAACGTGGGGCCCACCCGATGAGGGTCGGGTTGGTGCTCTCCGAAGCCGCCAACGGACTGCGACGCAACGCTTCCATGGTCGTCTCCGTCGTGCTCGTGACGTTTATCTCGCTCACCTTCGTGGGTGCGGCCATTCTCATGCAGATGCAAATCGGCCAGATGAAGAACTTCTGGTACGACAAAGCGCAGGTCGGCATCTACATGTGCTCCGAAATTTCCCCCGGCGAAACCTGCACCGGCGGTGATGCCTCGGAGGATCAGATCGCCGCGGTTGAAGAGCAGCTGAAATCACCGACCCTCGCGCCGTTCATCGATAACTACTATTTCGAGACGCACGAGCAGGCCTTCGAGAACTTCAAAAAGCAGTTCGCCGGCAACCCGGTCGCCGACTATGTCACGGCCGACCAGCTCAACCAGACGTTCTGGGTCAACCTGAAAGACCCATCCCAATCGGCGGTGCTGGTTGAGAGCCTGTCCGGAGTTGCGGGGGTCGAGAATGTCGCTGACCAGCGCAAATACCTCGATCAGATCTTCTCGGTGCTCAACGTGGCGAGCTACACGGCCATCGGTATCGCCGGATTGATGCTGATTGCGGCGGCGCTTTTGATCGCCACCACCATTCGATTGTCAGCGTTCTCGAGACGACGGGAACTGGGCATTATGCGGTTGGTGGGCGCCAGCAACCGGTTCATTCAAACCCCGTTCATTCTGGAAGGTGTGTTCGCGGCGCTGCTCGGCTCCCTGCTGGCCGGCGGAGCTATCGTGGCCCTCGTGTACTTCTTCGTGCAGGGCTATCTCGGGGCCAGACTCACGGGCTTTGCCCTGATCGGCATGGACGATGCGTTCGTCGTGGTACCCATCCTGCTCGTGGTCGGTGCGGTGCTCGCCGCGTTCTCGGCCAACTTCGCCATCACCCGCTACCTCAAGGTCTAAGGCAAACGGATGCCGGGGCTGGCCGGCCCCCGGTTCCGCTAGACTGATGGGCTGTTGAGTGGCCGTGTGGCCCACTCGCTGTGCCGCCGGATTGGCGGCATCCGCTTGTACGACGAATCGAGGTGAGGTACATGCCCAAGGAACGTGGCGAAAAGGTCGTGGCGACCAATCGCAAGGCCCGACACGATTACCTCATCAGCGACACCTACGAGGCCGGGATGGTCTTGAGCGGCACCGAGGTCAAGTCTCTGCGCGCCGGTCGGGCGACCCTGGTTGACGGTTACGCCTTCATCGAGGGCGGCGAGGCCTGGCTGGATGCGGTGCACATTCCGGAGTATTCCGGCGGATCGTGGACCAACCACCCGCCGCGGCGCAAGCGCAAACTCCTTCTGCACAAGAAGGAAATCGTTAAGATCAGCCACAAGACCAAAGAAGGCGGCTACACCCTTATTCCGTTGCGGATCTACTTCGCCGACGGTAAGGCCAAGGTAGAACTTGGTGTTGCCAAGGGTAAGAAGGAGTACGACAAGCGTCAGACCCTGCGGGAACGCACCGACAAGCGCGAATCGGATCGCGCCATGTCGGCGCAGCGTCACCTCGGCGACTAGCTTTCGGATACTTCTGTTCGAGGCCGTTCTGCTGTAGTATGGAGGGCTGCACCGAAAGGTGTTGCTTGGTAACTCAATAGCGTGTGACACGAACCCATCGCGAGCGTCGCTCGCCCTGTGTATGGGGATGATCGGTTTCGACATTGTTTGCGCAATTGTGAGAAGCGGGTCGAGGATGCAGGGTTATCTCGTTAACGATCTCTGCAAAATATAAGTGCTAATTCAAACCGCACTGACTTCGCTCTCGCTGCCTAAGCGAAAGCACTAGAGAAGTCCGCCAGACCGGGAATGCTCTCTACCCGGATCCTGACGTCATTTAGAGAACTTGCTTCTACATTGAGCCACGGGGTGTAGAGGGACTTAAACGAAGGCTGGGCCTGTCGGAGTAGATGCCAGTGGCAAATTCCGGGGCCGAGAAAGCGATTTCACTGGATACACCCGTAGAAGGCATATGACCACAGCAGTGGACCGGGGTTCAATTCCCCGCATCTCCACCATCGGTTCTGTCACACGCTGTTGAGCGCGCTCGTTAGGCCGCCCCGCGGGGCGGCCTAACGGGATTAACGCTGTGTCGGCCCGTTCACTCCAGCCGGCGCAGGCCGATCGCGGTGCGGATCGGATCGCGCTGGCCACCGGAATGCACGATGCAATCACCGTCCACACTCAGCTGGCTGGCGTGGCACGAGAGTGCGGCTACAACGGTCTCGTGCTGATCCGCCAGGTCGAACCACTCCGCATCCGGTGTGCGGGTTTCGCGAATCTCGGCGTAGGCAATCCTGAGGAAGCGGCAGGCCGCCAGCGTCGCATCGTGCACGCGCACGTGGTCGGGATGCCCGTAGCCACCGGCGGCGTCATAGCTGATGACGAGATGCGGTTGCACGTGCGCCAGAACGGCGACGAGGTCGGCGACAACCTCGGCGAGCGGCGCGCGGGCGAGGGCATCCGCTTCGCTGTCGGGCGCCGGACCGGCCAGCCCGGGGCGGATCCATTCCATGCCGGAGTCCCGGTAGCGGCGTGGGGGGAGGCCGAGGGCGCGGGCCTCATTTTCGCCCAGCCAGAAACCCTCGTTGACGCCGAGGGTGCGTGCCGCCCGCTCGAGTTCTCGTTCGCGTTCCTCGGCCAGGGCCGGGCTACCGGCGAGGACGGACAGCGGCCCGGCGACGACTTCTCCGCGCTCACCGCGGGTGGCGGTGACCAGGCTGATCCGGATGCCGCGGCCGGCAAGATACGCGATGAGACCGCCGGTGCTGATGGTCTCGTCGTCGGGGTGCGCGTGCACGAGCAGCACCGATGTGACGGAATCGAGGATACTCATGCCTCGATCAGTTTCTGGCCGATGGGCGCTGTCGGCGGGTTGGGGTCGACCAGATCGTCGTGGTGAATAGCGTCGACGAGGGTGTGCAGCGGCTCGCCGCTGCCGCCCCACTGCAACGAGATGATTTCGGCGGCGATCGAGACCGCGGTCTCCTCGGGCGTGCGTGATCCGAGGTCGAGGCCGATCGGGCTGCGCAGCCGGGCCAGCTCCGCGTCGGTCACGCCGACGTCGCGCAACCGCTCCAGCCGGTCCAGATGCGTGCGACGCGATCCCATGGCCCCGATGTAGGCCACGGGCGGGCCGTGCAGGGCGGCTTCCAGCAGGGGGACGTCGAATTTGGGGTCGTGGGTGAGCACACAGATCACCGTGCGGGGATCAATATGCCCGCCCGCGATCTGCTCGCGCAGGTAACGGTCGGGCCAGCTCACCACGACCTCGTCAACGCCGGGAAATCGTGCGGCGGTGGCGAACACACCGCGAGCGTCACAGACCGTGACCCGGTACCCCAGAAAGGTGCCCAGCCGGGCCAAGGCGGTGGCGAAATCGATCGCACCGAATACGAGCAGGCGGGGCCGGGGAGCATAACTGGCGAAGAACACCCGCATGCCCTCGCCGCGGCGCTCACCGTCGGGACCGTAGGTCAGGGTCGTGTTGCGTCCGGCGGCGAGCAAACCCTGGGTGTCATCGCCGATGGCGTGGTTGGCGCGGGCTGATCCCAGATCGCCCTCGAAACCGTGTGGCCGCACCACGAGATGGCGGCCCAGCCGGCCGGCATCGGGATGCTCGATCACCGTGGCCACGCCCACCGGCCGGCCGGCGTCAACGTCGTCGCGCACGCCCTCGAGCAGGGCGAAGGTGTCGCGCGAGACGGGTTCGATGAAGACATCGAGGATGCCGCCGCAGGTGAGCCCCACGGCAAACGCGTCGTCATCACTGATGCCGTAACGCACGAGCACCGGCACGCCCTCGGCAGCAACCTGGGTGGCCAGTTCGTAGACCGCGCCCTCGACACAGCCGCCAGAAACCGAGCCAGACACCGTGCCGTCGGCGCTGACCAGCATGGAAGCTCCGGCCGGGCGCGGCGCGGACTGGAAGGTGCGCACGACCGTGGCCAGACCGGCGGTGGCACCGGCCGTCCAACCCGCCAGGAGGGTCTCCAGAACTTCACGCATGCCGGGCTCCCATCTGTGTTATCGAATGCCTCAGCGGCCGGACGCGCGCCGACCAATTCGGTATGCGATAAACGCTACCGTGGACAGCAGGGCCAGAAGTTTCACCGGGTCGCTCAGCTGGTCGGCGATGACGCCCTTGACCAGGCTCATGGCGTCCAGACTCGGTGCTGCCGCCGGTGCCGACCGGTGCGGCGTGGCATGCTGCCCGCCAGCCGGCGCGACACGTGGCGGTACCGGTCGGGGTGGCAGGCCTGACCGGGGAGACTGCGCTGTGACGTCCGGCAGGGCATCGGCGGCCGGAGCATCCCCGGGCGGGATGTTGGTGAGGTCGGCGACCGCGCGGGGGGCGGCCTGCGCGAGGGTCTCCGGGTCGGCGACGTGGTGGCCGACGGGAGCGGCGGCATCCGCTGCACCGGCTGAATCAGGCTGGGCATCATTCTCGATCAGGTCTTGCAGATTGCCGGCGAACAGGCCCATCATCTGCTCGGTGACGCTGCTGATGACGCCCTTGCCCATCGCCGCCGCTTTGCCCGACAGCGACAGGTCGGCGCTCACGGTGCCCCGGGTGACGCCGTCGGTTTCAACGAGCACGAGCGTGACGGTGGCCTGGGCGGTGCCCTGCCCGCGGGTTTCCTGCGCCTTGCCGGAGAAGACCGCGCGGTGCGCCTCGGCGTCGCGTTCGTCAACGTTCATCTGGCCGCGATACTGCATGGTCACCGGGCCGAGCTTGACCTTCATGCCCACCTGATAGTTGTCCTCGGAGAGTTTGTTCAGTATCTGCGCGCCCGGCACACAGCTCGCGACGCGTTCGAAATCCATCAGGGTGTTCCACACCGTGTCGACGGGGGCGATAACGGTGAAGGTGCTGTCGAGTTGCATCAGGGAGTCCTCTACTGGGTCGAGTTGGGGGTTGTACCGGGGGTCATGTTGTGTGGCTGGTGCGCAATCGTCGCGGTCGACGGGCCGCGAATAGCGGCCGCCACCTCGGCGAGGGCCGCGTAACTGTGCCCGCTCACGAAGGCATCACAGTAAGGCAGGGCGGCCGCCATGCCGCCGACGATCGGCCGGTAGTCGACCGCGACCTTGCGTGGATTCACCCAGACAATCCGGTGCGCGAGCCGGCGCAGGCGTGCCATTTGGGCGTCGACGTCGGCCGGGTCGTCCTGCGCCCAACCGTCGGAGAACACGACAATCACGGCGCCGCGGGCCAGACCGCGCCGACCGAAGTCGTCGATGAATCGACGGATGCTCTCGGCCAGCCGGGTGCCGCCGGCCCAGTCCGTGGCGGTGGCAGCGGCCTGGGCGAGAGCCTGGTCGGGGTCGCGTAGGGCCAATTGGCGGGTCAGCCGGGTGAGGTGCGTGGAGAACACGAACGCTTCGGCGCGGGCCCCGGAGGCCGCGCCCTGCAGCAGCGAGAGGAAAACCCGCGTATACGGTTCCATCGACCCCGACACATCGCACAGAAGCACCAGTCGGCGCGGTGAAACACGGCGGTGGGAGTAGTGCAGGGTGATCGGGTCGCCGCCGGTTCGCTGCGCGGCCCGCACGGTGCGGGCTACGTCGAGTCGGTCGCGCCGGTGCGGCGACGGATGCGTGCGGCGGCTGAGGCGGGACGGCGTCGACAGCACGATGCGAGCCACGAGCCGGCGCAACCGGGCGAGTTCATCGGGGGCGAGATCGGCGAAGGCGATCTCGTGCAGGTGCTCATCGCGGGAGGCCATGGCCAGGATGGCATCACGCTCCGGGCCATCATTCTCACCCGAGTCGTCGGCACCGGGAAGCGGCGCGGGCGGGGTCGGCGCGGTGTTCGGTTCGGGGGAATCGGTGGCCCGGCTGGTCGGCGCGGCCGCCTTGATCTGCGGCTCGGATCCGATCGCCGGGGGAGCGTTCGGGTCGCCGCGGCTCCCGGCCGGGTCGAGTCGACCGTCGAACACCGCGCTGAACACGGCGTCAAAGAGGGCGAGATGCTGTTGCTGGGAGACGAAGACGACCCGGCAGGCCCAGTACAGGGCCGCGCGGTCGGTCGGGGGTACCAGTCGCAGCGCTTCGGCCAGCCGAGCTGCCCGATCGGGCGACACCGGGAGTCCGGCGCGGTGCAGGGTCGTGCTGAAACCGGCGGCGAGGGCCGCCGTTTCGATCGAAGGGTGGCGGGCAGTGCGGCCGGCCTCAGACATCGGCGGCCTCCGCAACCCACGCGCCGCCGCGGGAGGCAGCGAGATCAAGGTCATCCCGGTTCTTGAGTATGGAACCCCAGGTCTGCTCGACCGCCCGAGCGCTGAGCTGCTCGATACCCAGCACGGTCAGAGCCGTCACCCAGTCGATGGCCTCCGCGATTCCGGGCGGCTTCACGAGGTCAAGGGAGCGTAACCGGGTGATCGCGCCCGCGGCCTCGGTGGCGATGGCCTGCGAACTGCTGGGCACCCGGCGGCGCACGATCTGTGCGATTCTCTCCGGCCCCGGGTAGTCAATCCAGTGATACAGACAGCGCCGGGTCAGGGCATCATGCAGGTCGCGCGTGCGATTGCTCGTGAGAATCACGATCGGCGGATGCGTGGCCCGCACGGTTCCCAGCTCGGGAATGGTGACCGCCGCTTCGGCGAGCAGTTCAAAGGTGAAGGCTTCGAACTCGGCGTCGGCCCGGTCGATCTCGTCGAGCAGCAACACAGCCGGTCGGGGGCCGGCGTGCTCGATCGCCTGTAACAGCGGGCGGCGCAGCAGATAATCGCGGCCGAACAATTCAGTTTCGGCCAGGTCAACACCGCGCGCCTCCGCCAGACGAATTCCGAGCAGCTGCCGCGGATAATTCCACTCGTACAGTGCCTCCCCGGCGCTGATCCCCTCGTAGCATTGCAACCGAAACAGTTCGGTGTGCAGCAGACGGGCGAGGGCTTTGGCGATCTCGGTCTTGCCGACCCCCGGTTCGCCCTCCAGCAGCAGCGGCTGCCGCATGCGCACGGCCAGAAATACCGCGGTCGCCAGACCCTCATCGGCCAGATAATCTTCAGCGTCGAGGGCGCTCCGCAAAGCGGAGACGTGCGGAACCAGCTCCGCCATGGTCTCCGGGTCTGTCGGGTCGGGGCTGGTCGGTTGCGCGCTCATCGGGTGTGCCCCCGACGGGCGACCAATGCCCTAGCGCGCGGTTGCATACTGCTCCGGATGTTCCAGAAAGGCTGCGCGGCAACCCGCCGAGCAGAAATACACGGTCTGACCGTTGTACTCCGCGTGCAGCGACGAGGGCATCCCGGCCACGGACATGCCGCAAACCGGATCGGTCACGGCCGGAGGCCTGATGGTGGCGGCATCCGCTGACGCCTCGTGCCTTCCGGTATCCAGCGCACTCGCGCGCTCGGCCCGCTCCCGCACCAGCTGGGCCAGAATCGACACCGCAATCTCTCCCGGGGTGCGCGCGCCGAGGTCGAGTCCCGCCGGGCTGAACACCCGGGCCCGCTGCTCGGGCGACACATCGAGCGAGGAGAGCACCGCCGCGCCGCGCCTGGGACTGGCCACGAGCGCAACGTAGGGCACCCCGGCGGCGAGGGCGGCCAGCAGCGCCGGCTCCTCATCACGACCATGCGAGGCGACGATCAGCGCCGCGTCGCCGGCTTCGGGGGCGGCGGAGGCGCCATCCGCTTGTACAAGGTCGAAGCCGACCAGCGGCGCCATGGCGGCGAGCGCCTCGGCGTCGGGTGTGGAGCCGACGACGATCAGGCGGGGCAGCGGAATGCGCGGCTGGAGAAAGATCTCGATCGCCCCGCCGCTCACGCAGGGGTTGGAGACCTCGACGGTGCCCTCCTGTACGGTGCTCGAGGGCACTCCGGCGACAACTTTGAGCAGCAGCGGCTGCCGACTGGCGAGAACCTGCAGGCTGTACAGGCGAACGGATGCCTCCACGCATGTTCCCCCGACGAAGCCCTCGATTTCACCGGTGGCGCGCACGAGCGCCGTGTCGCCGGCATGCGCGCTCGTGGGACGCACCGCGTGCACCACGGTCGCGTGCACAAACGGCTCGCGGCGCGCCTCGAGCTCGAGTTCCAGTACCGATTGCACAGCGGGCATGCTAGACCGGCGGTCTCGTGCGGCCTTGCATGGCCTCCCAGACCCGGGCCGGTGTGCAGGGCATATCCATGTGCACGACGCCGAACGGGGCAAGTGCGTCGACGACGGCATTGACGACCGCCGGGGGTGAACCGACCGTGGCCGATTCGCCGACGCCCTTCGCGCCGATCGGGTGGTGCGGCGACGGCGTCACTGTGAAGCCGGTCTCCCAATCGGGCACCTCCATGGCCGTGGGGATGAGATAGTCCATGAACGAGCCACCGAGACAGTTGCCTTCCTGGTCGAACTCGATGATCTCCATGAGCGCCATGCCGACACCGTCGGTGAGGCCGCCGTGAATCTGGCCCTCGATGATCATGGGGTTGATGCGGGTGCCGCAGTCGTCGACGGCGATGAAGCGGCGCACCTTGACATGCCCGGTGCCCGGGTCGACATCGACGACGCAGATATAGGCACCGAAGGGAAAGGTGAGGTTGGGCGGATCGTAGGTGATCTCGGCATCGAGGTTGCCGTCGATTCCCTCGGGCAGCGCGACCGTGCCGTGGGCGCCCATCGCGATCTCGGCCATGGTCTTGCCCACACTCGGGTCGCCCTTGACAAACCAGCGGCCTTTTTCCCACTCCAAATCTTCCGGTCTGGTCTCGAGCATAGCGGCGGCAATGAACCGCGCCTTCTCCCGCACCTTGCGGGCGACGAGGGCGACGGCGGCGCCGCTGACCGGTGTGGACCGGCTGCCATAGGTACCGAGGCCGAACGGCGTCTGGTCGGTGTCACCGTGCACGACATCGATGTCTTCGGGCGGGATACCGATTTCTTCGGCCACGATCTGCGCGAACGTCGTTTCGTGACCCTGACCCTGACTCTGCGCCGAGATGCGAACAACGGCTTTGCCGGTGGGGTGGATGCGCAGTTCGGCTCCGTCGGCCATGCCGAGTCCGAGAATATCCATGTCTTTGCGCGGACCGGCCCCGACCGTTTCGGTGAAGAACGAGATGCCGATGCCCATGAGCTCGCCGCGTTCGCGTTTCTCCTTCTGTTCGCGGCGCAACTCGTCGTAACCGGCCATCTTCATCGACAGCCGCATCGTGGGTTCGTAGTCACCGGAGTCGTACTCCCAGCCGGTCTTGTTGGCGTAGGGAAACTGTTCCTTCTTGATGAAGTTTTTCAGTCGCAACTCGGCGGGGTCCATCTCCAGCTTGCGGGCCAGGATATCGACCATCCGCTCGACCAGGTAAACCGCCTCGGTGACGCGGAAGGAACAGGCGTACGCCACCCCGCCCGGGGCCTTGTTGGTGTACACGCCGGTGACGGTGCAGTGGGCGGCCTGGAGGTCGTAGCTGCCGGTGAAAATGTGGAAGAACCCGGCCGGGTACTTGGTGGGCTGGGCGGTGGCGTTGAAGGCGCCGTGGTCGGCGAGCACGCTGGTGCGCAGGCCCAGAATCCTGCCCTCCTTGGTCGCGGCGATTTCACCCTGCATGATGTAGTCGCGGGCGAACGAGGTCGACATGAGGTTTTCGGAGCGGTCCTCGACCCATTTCACCGGTTTGCCGGTGACGATCGAGCCGACCACGGCGAGAATGTAGCCCGGATAGATGCCCACCTTGTTGCCGAAGCCGCCGCCGATGTCGGGGGAGACCACGCGAATCTTGTGCTCGGGAATGCCCGAGACCATGGCGAACAGGGTGCGATGGGCGTGCGGGGCCTGGGTTGTTTCATACAGGGTGAGACGGCCGTCGATGGGATCGAAGTCGGCGACCGCGCCACAGGTCTCCATGGGCGCCGGGTGTACCCGCGGGTAGACGAGTTCTTGTTTGACCACGACGTCAGCGTTGGCAAAGACGGCATCCGTTTCGGCTTTGTTGCCGGCCTCCCAGTCGAAGATGTGGTTGTCGGTGCGGCCCTCGAGGTCGTCGCGAATGACAGGAGCGTCGGCATCCAGCGCTTTCCGAGCGTCAACGACCGGTGGCAGCACGTCGTATTCGACCTCGATCAGTTCGAGGGCGTCGCGGGCGGCGTAGCGGTCATCGGCGACGACGAAGGCCACTTCCTGACCCTGGAAGCGCACCTTGTCGGTGACGAGCACGGCCTGCACGTCCATCGAGAGGGTGGGCGCCCAGGCCAGACCGAGTGCCTGCAGATCGGTACCGGTGATGACGGCGACAACCCCTTTGTGGGCGAGCGCTTTGGTCGTGTCGATCGACACCAACCGGGCGTGGGCCACGGGAGCGCGCAGAATGGCGCCGTGTAGCATGCCGGGCAGCACGATGTCGTCGACATAGTGGCCCTTGCCGCGCACGAAGCGCGGGTCTTCTTTGCGCTGCATCCGACCGTGGCCGATGGGCCGATCGTGGTCACCGGCGGCCGGGTTCGACGGGCGGTGTTCGAGGATGGTCATGCGTGCACCTCTGCATCTGTCGTAGCGTCTGTCGTTTCGGTGGTTGCCGGCGCGGCTCCCGCGGCGGCGCTCTCCGCGCTCGCTTCGGCAGATCCGGCGGGATGCTCGGCGGCCCACTGAATCGAGCGCACGATCGTGGCGTACCCGGTGCAGCGGCAGATCTGCCCCGAGATGGCCTCGCGAATCTCGAGCGGCTCGGGGTGCGGGTTGTGGTCGAGCAGGGCGCGGGCGGTGAGCATCATGCCGGGGGTGCAGAAGCCGCACTGCAGGCCGTGCTCCTCCATGAAGCCCTGCTGCACCGGGTCGAGGGTGGCGCCGTCGGCGAGCCCCTCCACGGTCGTAATGGCGTGACCGTCGGCCATGGCGGCCAAAACGGTGCACGACTTCACCGGCTGGCCGTCCATCAGCACCACGCAGGTGCCGCAGTTGCTGGTATCGCAGCCCCAGTGTGTTCCGGTGAGCCGCAGGTCGTCGCGAATGAAGTGCACGAGCAACACTCGGGGTTCGATCTCGCGGGTGACGTCGGTGCCGTTGATGGTCATACTGATCTGCATCGGGCTCAGCCTTCCTGGGTCGTGTCGGTGGTGGTGCCGGAAGCGGATGTGCCGGACGCGGATGCTGCGGCGCGGCTGCACGCCACCCGCAGCACGCGCCGGGTCAGTTCGTCGGCGAGGTGCCGCTTGTAATCGACCGGTCCGCGCTGGTCGGCGAGGGGATCACAGGCTTGACCGGCCAGGCGACCGGCCTCGACGAAAAGGGTTTCGTCGGGAGCGTGACCCACCAGCACCGCTTCGACCTCGGTCACGTTGCGGTCCAGGCCCACCGCGGTGAGTCCGACCGCGACGTGTTCGATTGTGCCATCGGCGGCGAGCGTCACGCTCGCGCCGGCCGCGGCGACGGCCCAGTCTCCGACCCGGCGCTCCACTTTTTCGTAGGCGCTGCCGGAGCGGGCCCGTACCGGCAGTCGCACCTCGATGAGCAGCTCGTTCTGGGCGACGGCCGTCTCGTACGGGCCGCGGTGGAACTCGGCCATGGAGAGCATCCGTTCACCGGCCGGCCCCCGCACGACGGCCACCGCTTCGAGAACGTGGCACACCGTGGAGAGGTCCTCGGCCGGGTCGGCCTGGCAGAGGGAACCGCCGATGGTGCCGCGGTTGCGCACGATCGGGTCGGCAATGACACGTTCGGCATCGGCGATGATGGGGAACAGGCGTCGAATCTCGTCGGATTCGAGCAGGGTCGTGTGCCGGGTCATGGCACCGATGCGCAGCACCGCCTGATCGACCAACAGATAGTCGAGCTCGAACAGCTCGTTGATATCGATGAGCCACTCGGGGCGGGCGAGGCGCAGCTTCATCATGGGAAGCAGGCTGTGGCCTCCGGCGACGACCCGTGCCTCAGCGCCGTGGCGGTCGAGTAGGGCCAGAGCGTTATCGACCGAGCTGGCGCGAACATAGTCAAATGGAGCCGGAATCTGCACGGGCTTCTCCTCGCTGAGAGGTACCTAAGTGCCAGGCATCATTGCACGACACTGTCGTGCCACAGCTTGCTCCCCGCGCCTCCCGAAGTCAATCACCTTCCGTCGGGGGTGTGCTCAGAGGGCTAGGGGCGGCGACGCCAGGATTTCCAGAACCGGGTTTCGGCGGCAGCGCCCTGGTACTGCTCGTGGGCGTGCAGGCGGCCGTAGCTGAACGTGTTCTCGCCGTGCAGGTAGGCGTCGACGGCTCCACCCCGCAGCAGGTGTTCACGGGCGATGACGCTATCGTGCTGATCGCCGAGGATCGTCTGCAGTTTTTGGGCGAACCGGCTCACCCGCGCGGCTCGCTTCGGACTGAGCGGCAGCGCCGTCTCGGCCGCATAACGCAGCCGCTTGGCCCGTTTGCGCACGGCATGCAGGGCGAGATCACGCTCCGACCCCGGCGCGGCTCTGGCAGCCCGGCGCACGGCTTGGCGCAGCTTCTTCCACTCCTTCGTGATCAGGGTCGGAACAACGACGCGGGCGTCTTGGTCGGCCACGGCGGTGAACGGCGGCGTGGCGAGCAGGGCGTCCAGAGCATCGAGCAGCCGAAAGTAGCGGTAGGTGTCGAGCGCCGCGACGAGCGTGTGGTCGGCGGTGTCGGCATCCGTTTGCGCGTGTGTTTGGAGGCGTTCGCGAATGGGGCCGAGCAACAGCGTCGGGCTTTCGCGGTCGAGCAGACCGGCCAGGCGCCGCTGCAGTACCTCTTCGTCACGCGAGCCGCCGAGCACGGCGGCGAGCCAGCCGAGCTCGGTGCGGAGGTGTTGCAGCACGGTCGGGTCGACGAGGGAACGGTAGGTGGCCAGCACCGAGCGCAGCCGGCGGGTGGCCACACGCATGGCGTGCACGGAGCCGGCCGTGTGCTGGCGAACCAGCGGGTCGTGCTGATTAATGACGTCAATCTGTTCGTTCAGGCTGGCCAGCAGCACGTTGCGGGCCGGACCGCCGGGGGTGGCCCGGCGCCGTTTCTGGGCCGGCGCCGCCGGAAAGCGGTCGCCCAGCGCGCGCGCCAGTTTCGAGGCGTGCCGCGACACGAGTATGCCGCCGCTTGCCAGCACCGCCTGCCCCGCGTCGAGCAGATCCTCCGGTGCGTCGACCAGTTCGATCTCCCATTCGCGCCAGGCCGTCGAAGCGGGTTCGTGAACGAGCCGTTCGGACCGCACCCGATCATCGCAGAGCAGAGCGAGGGTTTCGCCGCCCGCACCGATCAGGGCATGCACGACGCGCACGGTGTGCAGGCGTGCCACGGGAACAAGCTCGGCGTCGCGCACGTACACGCGCACGAGCTGGGCGAGGGATTCGGGCACGGCATCCGCGTCAGCCTGAGCGTGCCGGCCGAACGGCACGTGAATCTCGCGGCGGCGGGTGGCGCCGAGCGGCAGTTTGAGGTGCCACCCGGCGTCATCGCCGCCGAGGCGTCGGCGGAGGGTGATGTGCGCGCTGGCCAGAATGAGGTCGCTCGTGTCGAAATAGACGGCTTCGAGGGTGAACGTGACCGGCTCGGCAATGGCCTGTACCCCGGGGAGGTCGTTCAAGCCGGGCAGCAGTACCTGTTCGTCGACGTCAAACTTGCGTTCTATCTCGATACCACCGTTAGCGTCCACGCCTCCAACCTAGCGCGGCGCGACTCTCAGGCGTTGGCGAGCCACAGGTCGGGGCCGAAGATCTCGTAGTGGATGCGGTCGGCGGGGACGCCGGACTCCAGCGCCTGGGAACGCAGGCTGCGCATGAACGGGAGCGGGCCGCAGAGGTACACCGAGGCATCCTCCGGGATCGTCACATTGGCCAGCGACATGAAGCCTTCGTGGTGGCCCTCGCTCGGGATCTCCAGCCAGAGCTCGAGTTCGGCCGCCTCCAGCAGGGCGACGTCCTCGTTCATCTGGTCGCGCAGCGCCCAGCGCTCCAGGTTGCTCTCGGCGTGCAGCACACGCACCTGACGCTTCGAGCCGGAGTCGACCAAGGAACGCAGGATGGAGGCGCTGGGCGTGCAGCCGATTCCGGCCGAGGCCAGGATCAGCGGGCCGGTGCCCGCATCGAGGGTGATGTCGCCGCACGGCACGGAGAGGACGAGGGTGTCGCCGACCTGCACGTCGCGGTGCAGCACGGGGGAGACCTCGCCGTCGGCGTCGAGCTTGGTGGTGAAGACGCGGGTCGTGGCCGTGCCGGCCGACAGCGAATACTGGCGCACCTGGCGGATTCCGTCGGGCATGACGGCGGTGACGCTGACGTACTGGCCCGGCAGGGCGGGCGTCACAGGGGTGTCGTCGGCCGGTTCGAGGGTGAATGTGACGGCGTCAGTCCCGGCCACTTCCTTCTTCACGACGGTCCAGGGGGCGAGCGGCTTGTCGCTGGCGAGTCCGGCGTAGAGGCCCTTTTCCATCTTGATCAGGGCGTGGGCCATGAGCCAGTACACCTCGGTCCAGGCGGCGGCGATCTCGGCCGTGATAACGTCACTGAGTTCGTCGGCGATGGCCTCGAACAGGTACTTGTAGACGATGTCGTACTGTTCGGGCTGAATATCCAGGGATACATGCTTGTGGGCGATGCGGGAGAGCATGGCCTCCGGCGTGGTGTCCGGGTTCTGCACCAGGTGGCTCGCAAACACGGCGATGCTTCCGGCCAGGGCCTGCTGCTGCGTGCCGTTCTTCTGGTTGGAGCGGCTGAACAGCCCGTCGAACAGCTCGGGGTGAGCTGTGAGCATGCGGTGGTAGAAGTTCTTCGCGATTTCGGGCATCCGCTCACCGACAAGCGGGAGAGTGGCTTCGATGAGGGGGATGGACTGGGGCGAAAGCATGAATACTCCTTCTGTGAACCGACACCCATTTTGGGGGCCTGCACTAAAAGTAGCATTTGAAATACCAATTAAACGGATACTTTCTACAAGTCGTAGAAAGAGGGGACTTTAGTCCTACCGCACCAATCCCAGCTCGACCAGAACCGGTCCACCCAGCTTGCCGTGCAAGATTTCGGAGATGACCAGGTCGTCCAATTCGCGATAGAAGGCTTCTCGGGCCCGGCGCAGGGCACCGCGCAGGCCGCAGTCGCTCAGTAGCGGGCACGGACCGTTGACCGTGTCGCAGGCGGCAAGATCGGTGCGCGTGTCGAGTTGGCGAAGCAGCGCCCCGACGGTGGCCTGGCGTCCGAGCGTGCTGATGCGCACGCCGCCGGTGCGCCCCCGAATCGCCTCGACCAGGCCGAGCTCGCGCAGGCGCAGCAGTGCCTTGCTCACATGGTTGTAGGGCGTCCCCACCTCCGCGGCGACAACCCGCGAGGTGAACGTCACGTTCTCCGGTGCCGCACACAGCAGCATGACGATCCGCAGGCAGACGTCGGAAAAAGCGTTGATCCTCATGCCTTAACTGTAAGTGCGCCAGTCGTCGTGCGGATATAAGAGAGAATGGGCCAAGTGAACACTGATTCGGAGACGCTGTTTGAGGTAATCCGATTCGTGGACCTCGCCGGCGTGCTCGCCAACGCCATTCTCGGCGGGGTCGCCGCCCGCACCGCACGCCTCGACATTGTCGGCTTCGTGGTGCTCGCGATCATGAGTGGGCTCGGCGGAGGAATGATCCGCGACACCCTGCTGCAGCAGGGTAGCCCGGCCGCACTGCTCGACCCGGCGTACCTGATCTGCGCCATCCTCGGCGGGGTCATTGCCTACTTTGTCACGTTCAATGGCCGCTGGACCCGCCGCGTGCTGCTGCTGCTCGACGCGCTCGCCGTGGGCTGTTGGTCGGCGGTCGGTGCGCAGAAAGCCCTCGACGCCGGCCTGGGCTGGCTGCCCAGCATTCTGCTCGGCATGATCACGGCGGTCGGCGGCGGCATGGTGCGCGACATCATGTTGCTCAAAGTGCCCACCATTTTCGGTGGTAATACGCTTTACGCCACCAGTGCGCTGCTCGCGAGCAGCGAAATGGTCATTCTGAGCAAGCTCGGCTTCGTGGCCATCGGTACCGCGGTGGCCATTCTCAGCGGCGCTGCGCTGTCCCTGCTGGCCAAGCGCTACGGCTGGATCTTGCCGACCGGATACGCGCTGCGCATCCCCAAGCCTATTTTGTTGCTGAACCCCCGGGCCTGGCGCCAGCGCCGACTCGATGCGCGCAACGCCCGAAACGGTATGAATCCCGACGATCCGGGTGCCACGGTCTAGCCCGCGAGCACCCAGCGGATGCTGCGCTAGGCCGGGTTTAACACGGCCAGCGTCGCGTCGTGCAGCAGGCCGTTCGTGGCGAGGGCGCTGCCGTGCCACGGACCGGGCTTGCCGTCGATCGACGTGAACACACCGCCGGCCTCCTGCACGATGGGGGCGAGTGCCGCCATATCGTAGGGCTGCAGGTCGAATTCACCGGCCATGTCGAGGTGGCCCTCGGCGAGCAGCATGTACGACCACATGTCGCCGTAGGCGCGGGTGCGCCAGACCTGCCGCGAGAGACTCACGATCTCGTCGAGGTGCCCGGCCTGATCCCACTGCTGCAGACTGCCATAGCTGATGGATGCCTCGGCGAGCGTGTCGACGCCGGAGACGGCGAGGCGCGTGGGGGAGGCATTCGGGGTGCGCTCATCGCTCGACCAGGCGCCGGCGCCGGCGGACGCCCACCAACGCTTGCCGAGGGCTGGCGCGCTCACGACGCCCACGACGGGAACGCCGTCTACGGCCAGGGCGATCAGGGTGGCCCAGATCGGGATGCCGCGCATGAAGCCGGCCGTGCCGTCGATCGGGTCAATGATCCACTGGCGCGATGTCGAACCCGCGGTGCCGAACTCCTCGCCGAGAATGCCGTCGCCCGGGCGCTGCTCGGCGAGCACGGTGCGGATGGCCCGCTCGACAGCTTGGTCGGCATCCGTCACCGGCGTGCGATCGGGCTTGGTGGTCACCACGAGATCGAGGGCGGTGAAGCGCGCGCGGGAAATGGCGTCGGCCGCATCGGCAAGCTCTAGGGCGAGTTTGAGGTCATCGCGGAGGGTAAAAGTTCGAGGCTCAGTCACCCTGTCAAGGATAGTAATCTTGGGTACCCACCCGCGCCACGCGCGGATTATCGGCTCGATTGGCGAAGAGCCCTTTCCGGGTGTTAGGGTTACACGTTGCCGCGGGTTGGTTCGCGGCCAAATACGCACCTCTAGCTCAATTGGCAGAGCAACTGACTCTTAATCAGTGGGTTCCCGGTTCAAGTCCGGGGGGGTGCACCAACAATCCCGTGTCATCGGCCAGCCGTCGATGACACGGGATTTTTTTGTGCACGAAAGGCGCTCGCATGCGCCCGTCGATCCGGCGAAATCCAGCCCCTCCAGCCGCAGAAAAGCCAGCAGCGAGTCGGCCAGTCGGATGCTGTTACGCGGAGTCGCGCAGCACCAGACGGGTGGGCATGATCGTGCGGAGGGGGACCTCGCTCCCCGGTGGGTATCCCCGGTCGACCTGCCGGGACGTACGGTGGAGTTAGGTACGGGCGCCGCTGGCGCACCGGCTCATCCCCAATCTCCGGAGTCGCCCTATGTCCCTGCTGATCACTGCCACCGAGCTGGCCGAGCAAATTGCCCACGACAACACGCTGCGCATTCTGGATGTGCGGTGGAGCCTTGATCGTCCCGACGGGCGGCCCGAATACCGGGCAGGTCATATTCCCGGAGCGGTATACGTCGATCTCGACACCGAGCTGGCGTCGCCGGGGGCGGCGACTGATGGTCGGCATCCGCTGCCGTCGCGGCAGCGATTGGAGCGTGCGGCCCGTTCGTGGGGGATCAACTCGGGCGACACCGTCGTGGTCTACGACGACCTGAACAATTTCTCGGCGGCTCGGGCGTGGTGGCTGCTCACCCACGCAGGTCTGGGCAATGTGCGGCTGCTCGACGGATCACTCCGAGCCTGGACGGCTGCTCGCTACGACCTCGCCACGGGAGAGGAGCCGGTCACACCCGGCACCGTTGACCTCGGCTGGGACCAACTGCCCGTGACCACGCTGGACGAGATCGCCGGCCTCACCGATACCGGTGTGGTTTTGGACTCCCGGGCTGCCGAACGCTACCGCGGAGACGTGGAACCGATCGACCCGCGCGCCGGCCATATTCCCGGGGCGTTGAATGCGCCGGCCACCGGCAATATCGATGCTGAAGGCCGGTTTTTGCCGGTCGATCAACTGCGCGAGAGATTCTTGACCGTGGGAGTGCAACCGGACCGCCCGGTTGCCGTCTACTGCGGCTCCGGCGTGGTCGCGGCCCATAACATCGTGGCCCTGACGCTCGCCGGGTTTGCTCCCGCGCTCTATCCGGGTTCATTCAGCCAATGGTCCAATCACGCCGACCGCCCCGTGGCCCTTGGGCCCACGGCCGGCGGATAGGTGGAGTGAACCGACCGATTCGGCTGGCCCAGGCCAAGAATTCTGGGTTCTCGGCGGTTTAAGTGAGCGCCGGGATGATGGCTCCCGAGAACACCTGCCACGCGAGCGCGGTCTTGGCGACCAGGCTCAGCGTGATGTAAGCGCGTTCGCCGCGCAGATAGTCGTGCCAGCCGCCGATTTGCTTGTACTGCAGCCACTGGTTGATGGCGAAGGTATTGAAGAACAAAAACAGCGAAATGATGATGCCGTAGACAAAGGCCGGCGGCGACACCTCGCTAGTGGAGCCGGGGGAGACGAAATAAATCAGAATCACGATCCATGGCACCACGCCCACCATCGAGCCGAAGATGAACGGGAGGAAATGGCCATTGCCCGGCGTCTCGTACTTCTCTTGCAGGGCGCCGAACATGATCATGGCGCCGTTGACGGCGAAGATCGAGAACAGTGCTGCGATGTCGGTGATGCCGGTGATCTGAGCAATGAGCCAGATCATGATCGACGAGCTCAGCGCGTACTCGACCCACCGAAAGTAGTTGTGGTTCTGCTTGAGCCCGGCCGCGTAGCGGGGAAAAAACCACGGCGACGAGATGAGAAAGTGAAACAACGCCGACAGGGCCAGAAACGCCACGACGCCGATGCCCACGTTGATGTCGAAGAGGGTCACCCGCTCGGGCGGCAGCGGAACGCCGGGAGCGCCAGCCAGGTAGTCGGCGGTGACGGCGAAGGTGACCTGCTGGCTCAGCAGGGTGAGTACGTAGGCGAAGCCGATGGCCTGCACCAGGTGCAGCGACCCTGCCACGATGTTGTACCGGCGCAGGCGGGAGATGTTCTGATCGGCAGTGCGAGATTTGCGGGCCATCGGGAACTCCTTCACTCGGGTGAGGCCGACACTAGCAGGCCGCCCGTGTCTCGTCTTCGTTCGCGTCGCGCGGAGGCGATTCGCGGCATCCGCTGCAGGTGAACTCGGCGATTTTCGCAGCACGCCGGCTCAGCCGCCCGGCATCACGGCGTGCCGCGAAAATCTCCGAGGATGCGTACGGTCCCGGCTCTGGCCCACGGTCCTGCGTGTGAGCGGCGCTGTGGCGCTACCCGATCATCGTGAGCATCAGGCGGGATTCCTCGAGGGCCTCGACCATGTGCGGCAGCCCCGCGTCGAGTCGCAGCAGAGCGCCGGGGGCCAGTTCGTGCGCCACGCCGTCGGCCGTGATGCGCAGCCGTCCGGCCACGGTCTGCATGAGCAGGGCCTTCGGAGACTGGTGCTCCTTGAGCACATGCCCGGCCCCAAAGGTGAGCACGACCACGCGCACGCCCGGTGCGCTGAGCACCTTGGTGTGGTGCGGGCGCCCCGCCTCCACGATGGTTCCGGCAACAATGTCGGCAATGAAAGTGGTTGGTTCCTCCGCGGTGTCCATGCTCACACGATAGCCTGCGACCCGCAGTGGATGCCCAGCTTCGCCTCCCCGAGCGAGCGGTGCCGGGTACGGGATTACCGGGAGTGCCGCTCGGCGAGGGTAACGTGTCGGCGACGTGACCGCGCATAACTCCGGCAAATCGGGCCGGCACTCGACCGTTGGCCCCGGATTGCGGGCATCTCTTGCACGCCGTCTCGGAAATAGCAGGAGTTATGCGCCGGGGCACCCACGCACTGCCCCAGGGCAACCTGCTTCACGTGCTGGCACAGAGACAACTTCGGCACCGCATTCTGCCGCCCGACGCCACGGCCACGGCGAGTAGCCGCCGGGGTGCCCTAGTTGGCGAGCATCCGTAAACGAACCGTTCCAGTCCTCGGACTGGTGTCAAAAATGGCGCGCAGCCTGCACGCAAAGGCCGGTAGGTTGAACCGTGGGGATTGGAATAACGTTGACGTTGCAGGCAGTACACATGGGGGAACAGGTCGCTGCGCAATCGGTGCTCGAGGAGCTGTTTCGGGCAGTGTCGATCGGCATGACGGCCGTCCTGCAGTGACCGCGCGTGACCACTACCACGTGCTCGGGGTGTCGGCCTCGGCCGATCCGGCTGAACTGAAACGCGCCTATCGCCGCATGCAGCGATCCAGTCATCCGGACACCGGCGGATCAGCGGAACGCTTTCGTGTGGTGCAGGAAGCCTGGGCGGTGATCGGTAACCCGAAGCGGCGTGCGGCCTATGACAGCAGCATCCGCTCGGGCGCACGCTCGGCGGAAGCAAAACATCGCGCGCGCCCGGCGGCACCGGCGGCTGGGGCGCGCGGCACCACTCGCACGGAGCAGGAGCGCCCGCGGGCGCGGCGGGCCGACAGCCACGGGCATCCCGGAGGCAGTGCGCGGCTGCTCTACCTCGACCTTTTGCGGGGATGGCTGATCAACTACCCGTCTCCGCCCACACCGCCGGTAGCCTGGGCTCCCGCGACGAAGAAACGAGGACCGTTTCTGCACCAGTGGGCGAAGCTGTGCCGGCGCATGATCGTGGTCTTTGCCACCGTCGGTGTGGTGCTGTTTCTGATCTTGGTGTGGGGTCAGGAAGTGGAAGGGATCGCTCCTCTGGGGCTGTGGGGATCGCTGGCGTTCGTGGCCGGAATCTCTGGGGCGTCTGGTGCGCTTTGCTCCGTTCCGATTGGCGTTATGCGGATGCTGCAGGACCCGTATCGCCGCGAACTGATCCGTTATCGCAAGAAGATGGCGCTGCGATACGCGGCCGCGCAGAAGGAGTACCGATCGGCCCGGCAGGCCTTCGAATGGAATCAGCGAAATCGTCCCGCCAACGTGACGCCACTATTGGAGTCCCCCTACTCGGACGAAGCCGTGGCTGCGGCGCCGGCGGCTGCACGCAGTTGGTTCGAGAAGGCGCGTGCGCAGGAGCTCACGGCTCGCGCGTTGAAACCGCTGGGCCTGGATTTCTCGATCTGGCACGATCTTCAGGTCGGACCAAAGAAGACACGCATCGATCACCTTGTGGTGGGGCCCCAGGGTCTAATTTTGATCGAGTCCATGACCGCGTCGGGACCGGTAACCGTAGAATTCGGCACCCTGATTCACTGCGGCCAGGCGGTACCTGAGGTGCTCAGCTCGATGCGCCCGCGCCTGCTGGCCGTGGCCACGGCGCTCGGCATCGGGCGAGTGTCGGCGGCCATCCTGGTTTACCCCGACGCCTTCCTGGCTGACGCTCAGCTGCAGAAGCTGAGGGGCGCCCCGGAGCCCACCTTTGTGATCGGCGCATCCCGTTTAGCGGATGCATTATCCGCGGGGCTGCCGGACATCGAGACAAGCACGCCGCGAAATATAGATCGTTTGCGCAATAGCATGGGCGTCGAGACGCAGTTCGCGTGAGCCACAGTCGCTAGTGGCCTGCGCGCAGTGCTAGCCGCAGCCCAGCATCCCGACACACACCGCGAGACGCAGAAACCCGCTGCTTCAGATCGGACGCTGGGTCGTGGCAGACCTACCGTATGTCGATGATCTGTTTGCCGAGCGGCATGAGCGCGACCGGGATCAGCTTGAAGTTGGCGATTCCAAACGGGATGCCGATGATCGTCACGCACAACGCGATACCGGAGAGCAGATGCTCGAGGGCGATCCACCAGCCGGCCAGCACCACCCAGATGACGTTGCCGAGAAAAGAGCCGACGCCGGCCGTGGGCGTGGGAACCACGGTCTTGCCGAACGGCCAGAGCGCGTAGACGCCGATGCGCGCCGCCGCGATTCCCCAAGGAATGGTGACGATGAGCACGCACATGATGAGCGCCGCGAGCATGTAGCCAAGGAACAGCCAGAAGCCCGAGAACACGAACCAGATGATGTTGAGGAGGGTCTTCATGATGGTCCTATCCTGTCAGATCGCGGTGCTTGCGGCCTGGCCAGAACTCCCGCGCCGCACGCTAGGCGGGGGCTGCGCCAGTGCGCGGGAGTTGCGCCGCGCGCACTGGCGCAACTCCCGCGCGCACCGACGTCGCCGCGACATTACCGCGAACGGGTGGTTTCAGGCTTAGGCGGATGTGAAGTTTGTCGTGACGGCGAGAAAGAGCACACCGACGATCACAACGTTGGTGATCACACTGGCCCAGAAGGCCGAGCGAAAACTTGCTTTCGTCGTCTTGTGGTGAAAAAGCTGTTGGGCCAGAATCGCTCCCGGCCAGCCGCAGGCAAGGCCCAACACCAGAAGAGTGCTCTCCGAAACACGCCAACGCCCCGCGACGGCAGCGGACTTGTCCGCGGCGTAGAAGAAGAAGCAGACGAGACTCATCACGGCGTAGCACCCCGCGACCCAGATCGGCAGCGGATGGAATGAGTCGAGAACGAGGTAACCGGCGACGAACGCGACGATGGCGAGATAGCTCCGTGCACCGAACTTTTTTCGCGCGCCGCGGCGCCGATTTTTGTCGGTTCTCGTGAACGGTCCAGCTGCCGCAGGGGACGGCGTGCGCACGCGCGTTGCCCGACTCTTGCCCTCGGCCGTGAATTCAACGTCGAACGTGAGCGACATACCCAGGCGAGGCCGATCCGAACCTTGCGGAAAGGCCTTGATGTGCACGAAGGCCGCCTTGCCACCCGTCGTCGGGGAGATAAACCCGAAACCGCGTTCGTCGTTCCACGAGGTGAGAACACCGGCAATGCGCTCAGCCCTGGCAACCATGGTTCGAGCCTAGTGCCGACCTGGCCGGGTCACAGCGAGAGGCTGCTGTGGCGCACAGGGCTCCGGATGTGTCGAGAACTCGCTTGGTTCAGCGGGCATCCAGTCGGGCGGTGACCTCGGGCGGAAAGCCGCCGGTCGAGATGGGGCTCCAGCGCGTGGGAGTGATGCGAATCAATGATTTGTTCTGAATGGCCATCGCCTCGCGATACTCGGCCCAGTTTGAATGCTCGCCGGAGATGCTGCGAAAGTACTCGACCAAACCATCAGCGGCTTCGGGCATGTGCAGAACCTCGGCGTCACCGTCGACCTGAATCCAGGCTCCGTCCCAGTCATCCGACAAAACGAGAACGGATGCCCGAGGGTCCCGCTCAAGGTTGCGGGTCTTCGCCCGGGCCGGATACGACGAGATCACGATGTGTCCGGCCTGGTCGACGCCGCCCGAAACGGGGGAGATCTGCGGGCGACCATCGAGGCGCATGGTGGCCAGCAGCAGGTGGTGGCGTGGCCGCACGAAGTCGAGCATGCCACTGCGATTCACGTCGGTATTGGTTGCACTAGTTCGAGCCATGGTGCAAGGCTACGCGAGGACACCGTTTGTGCGCGGTGCGCAGCCGACGCTCATCGAGCCGTCGCTAGACTGAGGCACATTGCCCAGCTCGATGTGCGCATCGACCCCCTGCATTGACAACCGCATCGACGCGGAAAGGTCTGTTATGCCCAGCACTGACTCGATCGACAGCCCCTCGAACAGCGCGGCGGCATCCGCTCTCACCGAGCCAGATGTGTTGCTGGAGCGCGATGGAACGCTGGCCCGCATTATTCTGAATCGCCCGAAGGCGCTCAACGCCCTGACCCACCCGATGATTTGCGAGATCGCCGCTGCCCTCACCGAGTGGGCCGACGACCCGGAGGTGCACACCGTGCTGCTCACCGGCCGGGGCGATCGTGCCCTGTGTGCCGGCGGCGATATCGTCTCGATCTACCGTGACGCGCGCACTAATCCCGACGAGAACGCACAATTCTGGGCCGACGAGTACACGTTGAACGCCCAGATCAAGCGGTATGCCAAACCCTTCGTGGCCCTGATGGACGGCATCGTGCTCGGCGGGGGAGTGGGCGTGAGCGGCCACGCCTCACACCGGGTCGTGACCGAACGCACCAAACTCGGCATGCCCGAGACCACCATTGGTTTCGTGCCCGACGTCGGCGGAACCTACCTCTACTCGCGCACTCCCGGTGAGCTCGGCACCCACCTCGCCCTCACCGGCGCGACCATGACCGGCGCGGATGCCATCGCACTCGGCCTCGCCGACAGCTTCGTCGACGGGGCCCGCCGCGACGTACTGGTCGACGCCCTCAAACGGATGCCTGCCGCCCTCGCCATCGCCCAGCACGTCTCGACCGTGCCGCCGGCACCACTGCTGGCCGAACGCGACTGGATTGACGAGTGCTACGCCGGAAACGATCTGCCTACGATCCTGGAACGGTTGCAGTCATCTCCCGTTGCCGCAGCGAACGAAGCCGCCGCCGCGATCCTGGCCAAGTCGCCGACCGCCGTCACGGTCACCCTCGAATCCCTGCGCCGTGCCCGCGACCTCGGCAGCTTGGAAGAGGTGCTCGAACAGGAATACCGGGTCTCGTTGCGCATGGTGGCCGGAGCCGACCTGATCGAGGGCATTCGTGCCCAGGTCATCGACAAGGACCGCAACCCGGTGTGGCGGCCCAACACCATTGACGCGGTGACCGACGCCGACGTGCAGGCGCACTTCGCCTCGTTGGGGGAGCGCGAACTACGCCTCCCCCGCGCGAACATAGGCGACAACGAACCCAACCAGCACGACTCCACCGAACGAGAGGCCACCGCGTGAGCGACTCCCAGACCGATGCAAACCCGACCGACGCCGACACCTACGAGAATATTCTGCTCGAACGCAACGGTCGTGTGGGTATCATCACGCTCAATCGGCCCAAGGCACTGAACGCCCTCAACTTCGCCACGATGCAGGACGTGGTCGGTGCCGCCACCCGGCTCGACGCCGACCCGGAGATCGGCGCGATCATCATCACCGGCTCCGAACGAGCTTTCGCGGCCGGCGCCGATATTAAAGAGATGTCGACCATGAGCTACATGGACATGTACCTCAACGACTGGTTCGCCGGCTGGGACCGCCTCGCCGCCGTGCGCACCCCCGTCATCGCCGCCGTCTCCGGCCACGCCCTCGGTGGCGGCTGCGAACTGGCCCTGATCTGCGACTTCATCATTGCCTCCGACACCGCCACCTTCGGCCAGCCCGAGATCAAGCTCGGCGTCATTCCGGGCATGGGCGGATCCCAACGCCTGACCCGTGCTGTCGGCAAGGCCAAGGCCATGGAGATGATCCTCACCGGTCGTACCATCGGAGCCGTCGAAGCCGAACGGGCCGGCCTCGTGTCGCGCATCGTTCCGGCTGCCGAACTGCTCGAGGACGCACTCAAGACCGCGACGACGATCGCCGCCAAGTCGGCGCCGATCGCGATGCTCGCCAAGGAGGTCGTGAACGCGGCGTACGAATCGCAGCTGAGCGCCGGCATCCACTTGGAACGTCGTCTGTTTCACTCCGTGTTTGCCACGGACGACCAGAGCGAGGGCATGGCCGCCTTCATCGAGAAGCGACCCGCGGTGTTCACCAACCGCTAGCCGGCACTCTTCCAGCGGTACTCGTTTTCGGGCCGCCCCGGCGTGCCGTATCGGGGTGCACGCAGCACCAGACCCTTGTCGGCGAGATACTCCAGATAGCGCCGCGCCGTGACGCGCGAAAGCCCAAGTGGCTCCATCAGCTCACTCGCCGACACCGGCGCGGCGTGCGCCTGCAGGTACGCGACCAGGGAATCGAGCGTTGAATTGGCCACACCCTTCGGCCGAGCAATATCGGTCGGCGCACGCAGGCTCGCAAACGCGTGATCAACGCCCGACTGCGTCACAACGGATGCCTGCCCGTTCAATTCGGCCCGAAAGTCCCGGTAACTGGATAGTTTCGTGGCGAAGGTCGAATACGTGAATGGCTTGATCAGGTACTGCACGACTCCGGCCGCGATCGCTCCGCGCACGTTCTCGAGGTCGCGCACCGCGGTGATGGCAATGATGTCCGTGGCCAGGCCGGCCGCACGGATGCGCCGGCTCACGTCTAGCCCGTGGCTGTCGGGGAGGTTCATGTCCATGAGCACGAGGTCGATCGGCGTGCCGGCCGAGGCGGCAGCGACGACCTGACGAAATGCGTCCTGCCCGGTTCCGGCTGTGCCGACGAGTTCGAAACCGGCCAGCCGACCCACATACACGGCGTGCGCTTCGGCCGCGAGCGGTTCGTCTTCGACGACAAGGACGCGAATGAGCGGCACGGCCTCAGGCATGATCGACCGCCGTGGGCGTGGGCACCGTGGGGGACACCGGACCGGGGTCGGCCGGGATCGCGACGGTGAAGACGGCTCCGTCACGGCGCCCAATGGTGAGGGTGCCGCCGAGCCGGGTGACCGCCTGGCGAACCAGGGCGAGGCCGAGGCCCCGGCCGCCGATCGACCGGCCCGGCACCGTAACGGCGTCGCCCTTGGTGCTGAAGCCGAGGCGCAGCACGTCGTCGATCACCTCGGGTGCCACTCCGGCGCCGCTGTCGGCGACTTCGATCACCACGGCCTGCTCGGTTGAGGAGACGCTCACCGATACCCGGCGGGGGTCCTCGCCGGCCGCCGCCGCATCCAGCGCGTTGTCGACCAGATTGCCCAATACCGTCACGAGGTCCTGAACCGACAGCCCCGACTGGGCGAGCGTGCCCGAGGCGGTGACGGTGAGGGCGATGCCGAGTTCATTGGCCTGCGTTGATTTACCCATGATCAGGGCGCTGATCACCGGTTCGTCCACCGAACCGAGAATCTCGTCGGCGAGTTGCTGGCTCAGCTCGAGGTCTTTCGTGGCGAACTCGAGGGCCTGCTCGGTGCGACCCAGTTCCATCAGCGACACGATCGTGTGCAGCCGATTGGAATGTTCGTGGGTTTGGGCCCGCAACGCGTCGGAGAGAGTCTGCATCGACTGCAACTCGCTGCCGAGGGTCTGCAGGTCGGTGTGGTCGCGAATGGTCGCGACGAATCCCATCGGCGTTGACTTGCCACCATCGGCCGAGGTGGAGGACGCCGGCTCCTGGTTCACTACGAGTACCCGCGTACCGGTCAGGTGTATCTCGTCGTGGGCGGTACGGCCGCTGCGCAGCAACTCACCCAGGCTGGGCGGCAGGCTCAGATCGGTGAGCGTGGGCGCCAGCTCGGTGCTGCCCATGGCGGGCCGTGGCGGAATGCCGAGCAGCCGGGCCGCTTGATCGTTGTAGAGCACGATATCGCCGTGCAGGTCGACCAATACCAGACCTTCCCGCACCGAGTGCAGCACCGAGTCGTAATACACGAAGAGTTGCGCCAGACGTTCCGGTCCCCAGCCGAGAGTGACCCGCCGCAAGTAGCGCCCGAGCAGCCAGGTCACCACCGATCCCGATGCGAGCAGTCCGAGGGCCAGCCCGAGCACCGACGGCAGGCGGGCATTCAGAGCGATGGTGATGTTCGAGGTTGTGGTACCGACCGCTACGAGTGCGCGCACGGTGCCGTCGGCATCTCGCACCGGCACGACCGCACGAACGGATGGCCCGAGCGTGCCCGTACTGGTTTCGGTGAAGGCCGTTCCGGATAGTGCCGGTTCAATCGCACCGATGTAATCGTTACCGATCTCCGATTCGGTGGGATGGGTCCATCGGGTGCGGTCCGGGGCCATGATCGTGATGAAGTCGAGCCCGGCGTCGTCGGTCAGCTCCAGGGCATAGGGCTGCAGCGAACTGCTCGGGTCGGCCGATTCGCTCGCCGCGAGCACCAGGGGACTATCGGCAATGGCGGTGGCGACGGCGAGCATCCGATCGCTGGTCTCCTCAAAACCTTGGTCGCGGGCGTCTACAAAGAACGCGGTGCCAACGAAAACGGCCATGACCACGATGAACAATGCGTGCGCGAAAAAGAGGCGTCGGGCGATGCTCCATTCCGTTCGCACTACCGATCCCCTCGTGAACTATGAACAGTATGACCGCAACCGTGCGCGAACGGCGCGCAGCGACCAGTGTGGATCTCCAGCAGCATCCGGACCCGTGGTGGGCCAGGTTAAGCCTAGACATAGGAGTCTGACATGGCATCGACGCCATCAACCCGCAGCAAAGTCACTAAGAAGTCCAAACCCAAAAAGAAACTCGACTCGTCGCACTACCTCTACATGGCCGTCATTATCGCGGTCATCCTGGGTATTGTGGTCGGTCTGGTCTGGGGCGGGCCGGAAGGCTTCGCGGTTTCCCTCAAGCCGCTCGGTGACCTGTTCATCGCCCTGATCAAGATGATGATCGCCCCGATCATCTTCTGCACGATCATTCTCGGCATCGGATCGATTGCCAAGGCAGCAACGGTCGGCAAGATCGGCGGCCTGGCCCTCGGCTACTTTCTGATCATGTCTACCTTCGCGCTGGGCATCGGCCTGGTCGTGGGAAACCTGATTCACCCGGGTGAGGGCATCAACCTCACGGATGCCACGTTCAAGGCCACCGAATCCGCCGACACCCAGTCATTCCTGCTCGGGATCGTACCCTCCACACTGTTCTCGTCGCTGACCAGCGGCAACATCCTGCAGACGCTTCTCGTGGCGCTCATTGCCGGATTCGCCCTGCAGAAGATGGGCGCGGCAGGAAAGCCGATTCTTGAGGGCATCGCCCACGTGCAGGCCCTGGTCTTCCGCATTCTGATCATGGTCATGTGGCTGGCCCCGATCGGTGCCTTCGGTGCGATCGCGGCGGTCGTCGGTGCCACCGGCATCCAAGCCGTGATCAGCCTCTTCACCCTCATGGCGGCTTTCTACATCACCTGCATCATCTTCATCGTGGTCATTCTCGGTGGACTACTCAAGCTCGTCACCGGCGTGAACATCTTCAAGCTGATGCGCTACCTCGGCCGTGAATACCTGCTGATCTTCTCCACCTCGTCGTCGGAAGCGGCGCTGCCGCGACTGATCGCCAAAATGGAACACCTCGGCGTGTCCAAGCCCGTCGTCGGCGTGACCGTGCCCACCGGATACTCGTTCAACCTCGACGGCACCGCGATTTATCTCACCATGGCCTCGCTGTTCATCGCCAACGCGCTCGGCCAGCCGCTCGCCCTCGGCGAGCAGATTGGCCTGCTCGTCTTCATGATCATCGCGAGCAAGGGTGCCGCCGGAGTCTCCGGCGCCGGCCTCGCCACACTGGCTGCCGGCCTGCAGGCCCACGCCCCGCAGCTCGTCGGCGGCGTCGGCTTCATCGTGGGCATCGACCGCTTCATGTCCGAGGCACGTGCCCTGACCAACTTCACCGGCAACGCCGTGGCGACGGTCATGATCGGTTCGTGGACGAAAGAGCTCGACCGGGTGCAGGTTGACCGCGTGCTCGACAAGCTCGAACCGTTCGACGAGCACACCATGCTCTCGCACGGTCACGTGAGCGTCGCCACCAGCCAGCGCACCGCTGAGAAGGCCGCACAGGTTGAGGTGTTGGAACGCGCATCGGTATAAATCGCGGGTATTAGAATCGCGATAAGGGTGTCGCCCGGAGGAATCCTCCCGGGCGGCACCCCTGTTTTTATGGGTAGATTGCGATGTTCGGGCCCGCGTTCGAGACCAAAGTGGAATCTAATTTCGGTCGACCGAAATATGATTGTGTTACTATTGATGCCGGTCTTACAACCCTTCACCAGGACGCGAACGCGTAGCCACCATTTGAGATGGAACGGCCGCATTCGTATGGTGTGGCACCGACGGACGCGATCCCATGATTGCTCCAGCCCGCGCTGATTCAGTTTGCACTGCACATCGCGTTCGGGCCGCTCGGTACCTACCCGTCCGACAAGACAGCATTTCGCTTCGTCAGTCGTAAAATCGACTACGTACGGTGTGCACCGGAGAACGCGTGACCAATAGCAGTATTGATTCCATCGCCGTCAAGGCAGATCACTTGTATAAGGCCTTCGGGCGTCGCCCGCACGAGATTGTCAAGAAACTCAAGGCCGGCAAAAGCCGTGCCGACATCTCATCTCTGGGCATTGCGGCCGTTATCGACGCCTCCTTCGAGGTGAAGAAGGGCGAGATCTTCGTCGTTATGGGCCTGTCCGGCTCGGGCAAGTCGACACTCATTCGCATGCTCAATGGGCTGTGGGACACCACCTCCGGCACGGTGACCATCGGTGGCACCGATATTACGGGCGTGTCCGCTCAGGAGCTGCGCGAGGTGCGTCGCAAGAGCATCTCCATGGTGTTTCAGCACTTCGCCCTGCTGCCGCACCGCACGGTGATCGACAACGTCGCCTACGGCCTGGAGATCCAGGGCATGGGTCGTGCGGAACGCCTCGCGAAAGCGCAGACCATCATCGACCTGGTCGGCCTCGCCGGCTGGGCCGACAACCTGCCGTCCGAGCTCTCCGGCGGAATGCAGCAGAGGGTCGGCCTCGGCCGGGCCCTCGCGGCTGACACCGACGTGCTGCTTATGGACGAGGCCTTCTCGGCGCTGGACCCGCTGATCCGCCGCGAAATGCAGGAGCAGCTCATCGAGCTGCAGGCCGCACTCGGCAAGACCATCATCTTCATCACCCACGACCTCAACGAGGCCATGTTCCTCGGCGACCGCATCGCCGTCATGCGCGACGGCCGCATCGTGCAGATCGGCACCCCCGAGGAGATCCTCACCGATCCGGCCAACGACTATGTCGCCCAGTTCGTGCAGGATGTCGACCGCGCCCGGGTGCTCACGGCCGCGAGCGTGATGGAACCGGTACGCGCCGTGGTTACGACCAGCGGCGGCCCGCGTGCGGCGCTTCGCGTCATGCGCGAGTTTCAGACCTCCGTCGCCTTCGTGCTCAACCGCGACAACAGCTTCGTGGGAGTCGTGCGCGACAGCGACGTGCTTAAGCTCGTGAAGTCGGGCGAAACCGACCTGCGCAAAATCATTATCGGCGACGCGTTCTCCGTCGGCCCGGACACCCCACTGGTTGACCTGGTCGAGCCCTCGGTTGAAAACGCCCAGGCGATCGCCGTCGTCGACGAGAAGAAGCGCCTCATCGGCGTCATTCCGCGGGTGACCCTGCTGGCCGCACTCGGCAACGTCAGCACCCAGACGGGTAGCCTGCCGACGATCGAACCGCGCTCGACCATCCCGTTGAGCGTGCTCGATGAAACCTTGAAAGAAACTGCCACGGAAGGATCTGAACTGTGAACGACTTCCGCCTGCCCCTCGGTACCTGGGCGGAGGGCTTCGTTGACTGGATCACGAACACCTTCGGCTTTTTCTTCGACATCCTGCGCACCGTATTCAAGGGCGCCTTCGAGGGCGTTGACTTTCTACTCGTCTCGCCGCCCTTCTGGGTGATCATGATCCTCGCCGCAGCGCTGGCCTACGGGACCCGGGGGTGGAAATTCGCCGTCGGTACCGTTGTCGGGTTGACCCTGATCCTCGGCGTCAACCAGTGGGAAAACGCGATGGACACGCTCGCCCTGGTGCTGGTCGCCAGCGTTATCGCCATTGCGATCAGCGTTCCGCTGGGAATCTTGGCGGCCAAATCATCGACCGCGTCGACCATCATTCGGCCGATCCTCGACTTCATGCAGACCATGCCGGCCTTCGTCTACCTGATTCCGGCGCTCATCCTGTTTAGGATCGGCGTTGTTCCCGGAATCGTCGCGACGATCATCTTCGCGATGGCACCGGGTGTGCGCCTGACCGAGCTGGGAATCCGCGGCGTTGACAAGGAAGTAGTTGAAGCCGGGCAAGCGTTCGGAGCGTCCCCGTGGCGTATCCTGCGTCAGATCCAGCTTCCGTTGGCGACCCCGACCATCATGGCGGGAATCAACCAGGTCATTATGCTCTCGCTTTCGATGGTCGTCATCGCCGGCATGGTCGGAGCCGGCGGGCTCGGCGCGGAGGTTGTCGGCAGCCTGAACCGCATCGATGTCGGGCTCGGTTTCGAGGCCGGGCTCTCCGTGGTGATCCTCGCGATCTTCCTCGACCGCATTACGGCGTCGCTGGGCGATACGCAATCCACCGGCATGTTCGGCACCCTTCGCCTGGCTATGCGTAACCGCAAGTCGGCGACCGCCGCGCCGGCCCAGCCCGCCCGGGTCTAACCGGCATTCCCAGACTTACGGATGTATTCGCATCCGTTCCACCTGTACGGCTTTTGCCGTATGCACCACGAGTCAACCCCCAGTCACCCACAGCAGGTGGCACGAAAGGAAGACATATGAAAACCCGTTCGAAATCCATCTTCGCCCTCGGAGCCGTTGGCGTTCTGGCCCTCAGCGGCTGCGCCGGCTCCGCCGACGCCGAAACCGTCGGCAACGGCAACGACGACCAGAAAGACATCAGCATCGCAGTCTTCAACGGCTGGGACGAGGGCGTCGCGTCCTCCGAGCTGTGGAAAGCCATTCTCGACGAGAAGGGCTACAACGCCGAGCTGGAATATGCGGATGTCGCCCCCGTGTTCTCGGGGCTCTCCACCGGAGACTACGACTTCACCCTCGACGTCTGGGCGCCCGACACCCACGCGACGTACATCGACAAGTACAAGGACGGCATCACCGACCTCGGCGCGTGGAACGATGAAGCTTCGCTCACGATCGCTGTGAACGAAGATGCCCCCATCGATTCCCTGACCGAGCTGGCCGCGAACGCGGACCTGTTCAACAACCGCATCGTGGGCATCGAGCCCGGCGCCGGCCTGACCAAGGCCGTGACCGAGAAGGTCATCCCGACCTACGGCCTGGAGGGCATGGAATTCCTGACCTCGTCGACGGCAGCCATGCTTACCGAGTTGACCGCCGCAACGGATAACGGCGAGAACATCGTCGTCACCCTGTGGCAGCCGCACTGGGTTTACAGCGCCCTCCCCCTCAAGAACCTTGAGGACCCTGAGGGTGCACTCGGCGACGCTGAGGGCCTCCACGCCTACGGCAAGTCCGAATTCAAGACTGACTTCCCGCAGGCCGCCGAATGGCTCGGTAACTACAAGATGGACCTGGACCAGCTCGGCTCGCTCGAGAACGCCATGTTCGTCGAGTATGACGGAGACGACTTCGGACCGATCGTCGCGAAGTGGATCGAAGACAACCAGGAATACGTGGACAGCCTCACCAGCTAGTCACGCTCCGTAGGGAAGGCCTGTGTCAGTTTGGCACAGGCCTTCTGTACGTCCCGGCACCGCTGCATCGGGCGCGGTGTCGGGTGAGGTGCAACATGTGCTGCCACGTCGACACGTGGCACGAGGGGAAATCTTATGAAGAATCGTTCTAAATCAATATTCGCGTTGGGAGCGGTCGGAGTTTTGGCCCTCACCGGCTGCGCCGCCTCCGGCGAGACCGAGACCGTCGGCAATGGCAACGACGACCAGAAGGACATGTCGATCGCCGTGTTCAACGGCTGGGATGAAGGCGTTGCCGCCTCCGAACTGTGGAAGGCCATTCTCGATGAGAAGGGCTACAACGTCGAGCTTGAGTACGCTGACGTCGCCCCGGTGTATTCCGGCCTGTCGACCGGTGACTACGACCTGAGCCTGGACGTGTGGCTGCCGGTCACCCACGCGAGCTATATCGAGCAATACGGCGATGACATGATCGACCTCGGCACCTGGAACGAGGAATCCCGCAACGCCATTGCCGTGAATGCGGATGCCCCGATCGACTCGCTGGAGGAGCTTGCGGCCAACGCCGACCTGTTCGGCAACCGCATCGTGGGCATTGAGCCCGGTGCCGGTCTCACCAAGGCAACGACCGAGAACGTGATTCCGGGATATGGCCTGGAAGACATGGAATACCTGACCTCGTCGACGGCGGCCATGCTCGTTGAGCTGCAGACGGCCACCGACAACGGCGAGAACATCGTTGTGACGTTGTGGGAGCCGCACTGGGCCTACGGCGTGTTCCCGCTCAAAAACCTTGAGGACCCGCAGGGCGCTCTCGGCGGCGTGGAGAGCATTCACTCGTATGCCAAGAGTGATTTCAAGACCGACTTTCCGACGGCAGCCGGTTGGATCGAGAGTTTCGACATGGACCTCGACACGCTGTACTCGCTCGAGAATGCCATGTTCGTCGACTATGACGGCCAGGACTACGGACCGATCGTCGCCCAGTGGATCGAAGACAACCAGGAGTACGTGGACGGCCTCACCAGCTAGTCACGTCGTGTGCGTACAGAATGGCCCGCGTCCTTGGACGCGGGCCGTTCGTTTAACGTCTAGTCAAGCTAGGCGGCTTCGAGCTCGCGCACCTGCTGCAGCCAGCCGTCGAACAGTGCGTCGTCGAAGTCGTCAACACCGCGCAGCTTGTACTCGCTCATTTCGGCCGAGCCGCTCGCGTTGAGCTTGCCCGAGTCATCGGTGATGGCTTGACCGCGCCAGAACAACACGGTGACAAAGGTGGGGTACGCCTTGAAACCGGCGACCGGCAGCTCGTCGTCAAGCCAGACCGGATGCCCGTGCCACAGTTCCGTCGACGTCTCCGGCAGACCCAGATCAAACTTCTCGCGAAGCAGACCGACGACGCTCGCGAGCGGCTCGGTGGGAGTGGCCACGTATTCGTCGATGTTCGTCGGCTTCGCGGTGGCCGCAACAGTGGCGACGGTGGGGGCGGCGACGTGGAATTCCGTGGGGGAAGCAGCGGGGGTAGACGTGGGAGCGACTGTGGATGTCAGGGGAATAGCCTCTTTCAAGTAGGGAGTTCAGACCCGACACGGTGCCGGGCAGGTTGTGCCTTCCCTTCACACTCTCACGGATTTTTCCTGCGCGGCTGGGCGTCCATTCAGGAACGTGCTGTGGCCTGCGTGCAAAAAGGCGCCGCCGTCGACCCGAAAGTCGACAGCGGCGCCCGTGCTGCGGAGATTATGCGGCGGGTGTCGTACCCACGATGTCGACGACGAACACGAGGGTGTCCGTGCCGGTGATGCCGGCCGAATCATTGCCGGCTTCGCCGTAGCCTTCGGCCGGCGGCAAAACAGCGAGCACCTGGGAGCCGACGGTTTGGCCGACGAGCGCCGCGCCGAATCCGGGAACAACCTGGCTGGTGACGAAGGTGACCGGTCCCACGGTGGTCCAGGACGAGTCGAAGGTTTCGCCGGTACCCCAGATCACTCCGGTGTATTCGACCGAAACAGTGTCGCCGTCGGCGACCACGGCCCCGTCGCCCAATTTCAGGGTGGAGATCTGCAAGTCGGTCGGCGGGTCGGTCTTGGGGATGGTGATGGTCGGAGCGCCGTCGTCGGCGAGTTTCACGGTGGGCATACCGTCTATGACCGGCTGGTCCTCGCCGTCGGCACGGTCGGCGAGCTTGGTGACGGAGATGACGTCGATGACGAACACCACCGAGTCGCCCGCAGCGATTCCGATATCGGATGCGCCGGTGTCGCCGAAAGCATCGTCGGTCGTGCTGACGGCGACGATGCGATCGCCTTCAACGGAGCAATTGACGGCGCGCACCAGGCCGGCGAGGAAGGTTTCGCCGACCGTGATTGTTTCGCTGGTGCCGTCGGTCGGGTAGGTCGTTTCCTGCACGACGGCGCCGGTGGTTCCGTTGTAGACCGAGAGCGACGCCTCAACGAGAGCTCCGCCGCTCGCTTCAGTCTTGCCGGAACCCTCGATAGCCACGGTGCGCTGGGTCGACGACGGCTCGAGCGGCTCGGCAAAGTCAACGGTGGGCACTGCCCCGAAATCGCCGCTCACCTTGACGGCGTCCGACACATCGCCGGGTGCGGTGCACTCGGCGTAGGCGGCGTCGGTCGCTGCCGCATCCGTTGCTGTGGGGGTGGGTGTATCGCTGCTGCCACAGGCGGTCAGCGCGAGCGTCAAGCCCACAATGGTCAAGAGCGCGGGGATTTTCGACACGAAGCCTCTTTCGAGAATGTACCTGACATGCAGGCAATGATCTGGGGATGTCTGCTGGCGCGAACGGCCAGTCACCTACTCTGCCACGGGTCGGCTATGAACCGGCTGAATGAGCGGATGGCGCGGCGCGAATAATGGGGAATTCTCGGTGTGCGCGCGGTGCGAATCAGTCGTCGAGACCGCGCGCGACGAGGGCCTCGCCGAGGGCATCCGCTGCGTAGAGCGAACGCACGACCACCGGAACGGCGATGGACATGAGCGAGCCCCGCGTGCCACGCGCTGTGCGAGCTTCCATGACCTCGCGCACAATGTCGGCGACCAACGGAATGCAGCGAATGGTGAGGGCCACGAGCAGCCCCACCCGGTCGGCGTCGATGAATCGGCGGAACGGACGCAGCAGGGTCTGGAATGCAAGGAGCACCGCGGTGACCGTTGTCGTCATCGTGAACAGGGCCGCCAGGGCCACCGCTACGAGCAGCCGGCCGGCCATGAGAGCGGCGACCAACCAGCCGGACAGGAATCCTTGGATGGGTAGCGCCACCACCAGGATGAGCAGGATGGGGGCGATCTGAGCCGTGGCAGCCCGCAGCGGAACCCGCGCGACGACAAACAACAGCACGACACCGGCTGCGGCGCCCCCCACGACACGCAGGTCGGGTGACAGGCCGATCACCACAATGCAGAGGGAAAGCAGCACCAACTTGAGCAGGGTGGGTGCTCGATGCACGAACGAGGTGCCCGGGCTGTACAGCCCGATCATGGGCGACCTGTCACTGTGCGACCTGTCACTGTGCGACCGGTCACTGCACGAGGTCGCGGTAGGTGGCCAGGGCCTGCGCGGGCGCGCCGTCGGCGGCGACTTCACCCGCTTCAATGACGATCACGCGGTCGAAGTCCTCGACCAGGTGCAAATGATGCGTGACGACAATGACCTGTTGGGGGAGCGTGTGCAGCAACTCACCGATGCGCCGGGCATTGCGGGCATCGAGCAGGGTGGTTGGTTCGTCGGCGACGATGGTGGCCGGCTCCGCCACGAGCACGGCGGCCAGGGCGAGCAGCTGCTTCTGCCCACCCGAGAGGCGGTGCGCCGGGTGATCGGCGTGCGCCGCCAGCCCGAATTGTTCCAGCGCGGCCGCGGTGCGCTCGGCAATCTCCGCGGGGGAGAGGCCGCGGCGGCGCAGTGTGAACGCCACGTCTTCCTGCACGGTGGGCATCACAATTTGGTTGTCCGGATTGGTGAAAATGAATCCCACCCGGCGGCGCACCTCGCGGGCCCGACGGGCCACGTTCAGCCCGTCGACGGTTACCGTGCCGCTCGTGGGTGTGACGAGCCCATTGATCATGCGCACGAGTGTCGACTTGCCAGAGCCGTTCGCACCGATGATTCCGATGCGGTGCTCGGTGAGGGTCAGATTCACGTCCCGCAGTACCGTGCGGTCACCGAAGGACTGCGACACGGCTTCGAAGTGGATGGTGCTCACGCGACGTTTTCCCGCCTGTCTAATTTCTGGCCGTGCGACGTTGCGGCGGCGTGATCAGGCCAGGGTAGGCCCGGTGCACCTGACTGGCGACCAGCACGGTCACAACGACCTTGATCAGGTCTCCGGGCAGAAACGCAACGTTCAGGCCGAGCGCCGTCCACAGCGGCAAAGCAAGGTTCATGGCCATGACGGGGATGCCGATGAGGTACACGGCGACGATGCCGCCGAGGATCGTGGCACCGAGGGCAGGCAGAAATGAGTATTTCGGCATCAGTCGAGCCGTGAGATATCCGGTGACGAACGCACCGAACAGGTAACCGTAGAGATACCCGGCCGCCGGGCTGACGGTGAACACACCGATGCCGCCGCGCCCACCGGCCAGCAGGGGGAGCCCCAGCAGGGTCAATACGAGAAACAGCAGCACGGCGAGGCTGCCCTTGCGCGGGCCGAGTACGGCCCCGGCAAGCATCACACCGAGGCTCTGCATGGTGATGGGTACCGGACCGATATTAAGCGGTCCGGGTAGGCCGAGCGCTGCGATGAGGGCAGCGAAGATGGCGATTTGGGCCAGATCGCGGGCGGGCAGGATGCGCCGCGTCGGGGCGGTGGCGCGAACGGGATCGGTCATGGTTTCAAATCTAGAATTCGGGGCGTACCGGCCGCTGAAGAATACCTACAACGAATGGGCACGAACTGTAGAGGATCGCGTTTTGCGGCGGTCTTGCGCTAGCCGTCGGTCGAGCTGGTCGACACCAGATTGGGCACGGTGGTCTCGACCGGCTCGACCACCGGCTCCACCGGGGACGACCAGCGGGCCACGATCGCATCCGCTGCTCGCACCAGTGCCAGGTGCGAGAGCGCCTGCGGAAAGTTGCCCACCTGATGACCGTTGGCCACGTCGTATTCCTCCGAGAGCAGCCCGACATCGTTCACGAATCCCATGAGCAGGTTGATGAGCGCATCGGCGTCATCGAGGCGACCAGACCGGGCATACTGCTCGACCAACCAGAACGAACAGGCCAGAAACGGATGCTCGCCCGGCGGCAGCCCGTCGACCTCGGCGTGCGTGCGGTAGCGCAACAGCAGTCCGTCGTGCATGAGATCGTTCTCGATCGCGGCAACGGTGCCGAGCATGCGCGGATCGGTGGGGGCGCAGAAGCCGACCTGCGGCAGCACGAGGAGGGAGGCATCCACTTGGGTGCTGCCATAGAACTGCACGTAGCTGTTTCGATTCGCGTCGAAGCCCCGAGTCTCGATGTCGGCGCGCACCTCGTCGCGCAGGGCTTTCCACCGCTCGAGCGGACCGTCGAGGCCGCACTCCTCGATGCCGCGCACCGCCCGATCAAAGGCAGCCCAGACCATCACACGCGAGTGGGTGAACTCCCGCGCCTGGCCGCGCACCTCCCAGATGCCCTGGTCGGGGCGGCGCCAGTTCTCTTCGAGAAACTTCATGAGTGCACGTTGCAACGGCCAGGAGAACTCATCTTCGTGCACGCCGGCGGCGCGGGCGGCGTGCAGGGCCACCATGACCTCGCCGATCACATCGGACTGAAACTGGTCGACCGCTCCATTGCCCACCCGCACGGGGGAGGCGCCGTTGTACCCGGGCAGGGTGGTGACCTCGTGTTCGGGCAGGTAACGCTCGCCGGAGAGGCCGTACATGATCTGCACGTCCCCCGGGTCGCCGGCAATGGCGCGCAGCAGCCAGGCGCGCCAGTTGCCGGCCTCTCCCTCGTAGCCGTGGCTGAGGAGTACCTCCAGGGTGAGTGAGGCGTCGCGCAGCCAGACGTAGCGGTAGTCCCAGTTGCGGCTGCCGCCGAACTTCTCGGGCAGCGACGTCGTTGCGGCGGCCACAATGCCACCGGTCTGCTCGTGGGTCAGCGCTCGCAGCACGAGCAATGAGCGCACGACCTGGGCGCGGAGAGGCCCCTCGTGGCTGCAACTCGATGCCCAGTCCTGCCACCAGGCGCAGGTAGAAGCATAGGCGGCATCAATATCGATGGCCGCGGGGATCTCTCGGTGCGAGGGGTACCAGGTCATTTGTGCATCAACGGTCTCGCCGGCAGCAACGTCGAAGTGCGAGACGTGTCGATGGTCGGAGGCGCGCAGGGCCGGGCCGCGCACCACGATGGCGTCTGGACCGGCGATCGCGATGAGGCCGCGCACGGGCTCGCCCTTCAGCTGTCGTACCCACGGCACGATCGAGGCATAGCCGAAGCGAAATCGCAGATCCTGGGTCATGTGCACCGTGCCACTGATTCCACGCACACGACGCACGAGGTCGGCTCGGCCATCGCCGTGCGGCATGAAATCGAGAACCTCCACCTGACCGGTGGTCGTGGTCCACACGGTAGACAGCACGAAGGTATCAGCGTGATAGCTGCGGGTCGCGATGGCCTCGTCGTCGGCCGGGGCGAGCAGCCACCGGCCGTGGTTCTCGTCGCCGAGCAGCGCGCCGAACATTGACGCGGAGTCGTAACGCGGCAAGCAGAGCCAGTCGATGCTGCCGTCTATGCCCACGAGGGCTGCCGTGTGGCAGTCGCTGATGAGCGCGTAATCCTCAATGGGGAGAGCCATCAGACCATCCTGTCAGCGGCCGGGTGAGAATTGGCTCAGTATCGGCCGGCGGCCATGCACCATGCCGCTAGGAGACGAGACGAGACGAGACGGGCCGTCAGGCGACGAGACGGGCCGAAGCGAGCGTCGCCGACGCTTTTTCGATCCAGGCAGCGGATGCCGCATCCAGGTCGTCATCGTGTGCTCGCGCTGCTTCGATCAAAGCGGCCTCGATCGGAGCGGCCTCGATCAAAGCGGTACCTCTCGAAGCGGGATCAGCGGTCGTGCTCTCGATCGCGGCCGGCTCATTCCAAGTCGATATCGGCGCCGGAGTCCACGACAGCGCGGTCGGCTCGCCACTGGTCTCACCGCGCAGAGCGGCCTGCTCGGTGGTGATCGCATCGGTCAGTTCGAGAGCGATTTCGCGGGCCTTCAGCCCGTGAAAGATAACCTCGGTGTCGTCGGTACTGCGGGCCACCAAAGTCCACGCGCCGTGCTCGCCGACCAGCGTTTGAAGCTTGTCATGTAGCAGCTCGAAGATCTGCTCGTCACGCAACACCGGAGCGGGGGCGACGGTCAGTGCTGCGCTCGCGGCCAAACGTCGGCGTCGACGACCAAACATGACAAACCCCTTTCAGGTGCGAAGCGTGCAGCCGGAACCAGCCACTCAGCCTATTTTCGGTGACAAACTACCGACTCGCCGCCGGACACGCCGCCGGACCCACCGATTGGGTACCGAAATCAGCTCTCAATTTCACGTTTGTTCGCGTCTTCAATGACGGTGCCGATGGCGACGGCGGCGCTCAGCGCCCAGCCGATCCACAACATCACCAGTCGCCAGTCACGGGGACCGTGCCGTGTGGCCTGCACGGTGTTCCATCCGCCGGCGACGACGCCGATCATTGCACTGCTGAATACGAACTTTCGCATGTAAACCTCCGGCGTTATGTTTCCCGCACTAAGTTACCCGGTATCGGCGTGAGCGTGGTCGAGATCGCATGGGCACCACCCGGACGGGCCCCGAACGGCCAGGGCCGCACTGGTAACCTTGATCGGCAAGATAGGTGTGCACCTCGGGTGCGCCCGGAACGGATGATCCATTACCTCTTCAGCCGAATCCACACGGTCCCAGACTGACCCCGCCCTGCTTGTGCCCGCCGATGCCCCGGCCGGCACGTATTCGCTTGTCGTCGTGTCGAACCGGCTACCGGTTGACTTTGAAGAAGCCGAAGACGGCACCGTAACCTGGCGTACCTCGCCCGGTGGTTTGGTCACCGCGCTTGAGCCGTTGATGCGGTCCTCGCACGGAGCCTGGGTCGGCTGGCCGGGCGTCGCCGACCGCGATTTCGAACCCTTCGAAAACGACGGCATCTCGCTCGTACCGGTGCGGCTGAATGAAGTTGACATCGAGGACTACTACGAGGGTTTCTCCAACGACACCCTCTGGCCGCTCTACCACGACGTCATTGCACCGCCGAGCTTTCACCGCGAAACCTGGGACGCCTACGTTGCCGTCAACCGCCGTTTCGCGGCGTCTGCCGCGGCGATTGCCGCCCCGGGCGCCACGGTGTGGGTGCACGACTACCAGCTGCAGCTTGTGCCGCGCATGTTGCGCGAAGCCCGCCCCGACCTCGTTATCGGTTTTTTCAATCACATTCCCTTTCCCCCATACGGGATCTATGCGCAGCTGCCGTGGCGCAAGCAAATTCTGCACGGACTGCTCGGCGCCGACGTCATTGGCTTTCAACGCGTGGCGGATGCCGGTAACTTCTCCCGAGCCGTGCGCCGCCTCTACGGCTACCCGACTCGCGGAGTGGTCATCGATGTGCCGACCGGCGAGAAGGGCGATACCCGTCGCGTCATCGCCAAGCACTTTCCCATCTCGATTGACGCCGCCGCCTACGAAGAATTGGCGCGGCGCCCCGAGGTTCAGGCACGCGCCCGCCAGATTCGCGAAGACCTCGGCAACCCCAAAACCCTCATGCTCGGCGTGGACCGGCTCGACTACACCAAGGGAATCGGTCATCGCATCAAGGCCTTCGGGGAACTGCTCGCGGAGGGCCGGCTGAGCGTCGAAGACGTCACCCTGGTGCAGGTCGCCAGCCCCTCCCGGGAACGGGTCAGTACCTATATGGCCCTGCGCGACGAGATCGAACTTGCCGTCGGTCGGCTCAACGGTGACTTCTCCACGATCAGTCACACCGCCATCAGTTATCACCATCACAGCTACCCGCGCGAAGAAATGGTCGCGATGTATCTGGCAGCGGACGTCATGCTCGTCACCGCCCTGCGCGACGGTATGAACCTCGTCGCCAAGGAGTACGTGGCCGTGCGTTTCGACCAGGACGGGGTGCTCGTGCTGAGCGAGTTCGCCGGCGCCGCCGACGAACTCAAACAGGCCATTCTGATCAACCCGCACGATATTGACGGCACCAAAGACGCCATTGTGCGCGCGGTGGAGATGCCCAAGCGGGAGCGCACCCGGCGCATGCGGTCGCTGCGCCGCAAGGTGGCCGAGAATGATGTCGCCGCCTGGTCGGCGTCGTTCTTGCGAGCCCTTACCGGCGGCGCCGCCGTGCCGGCCGGTATCCCCGACGACCTTGAGTTGGCTTTGCAGAGCATCGCGGGGGCCGAGAACCTGCTGATCGCTCTCGACTTCGACGGCACCCTGGCCCCGCACGTTGATCGCCCCGAGGATGCCCGGGCCATTGCCGGCACCCGGGAAGCCGTGCAGGCGCTGCTCGATCTGCCGGGTGTGCGCGTGGCCTTCGTTTCCGGTCGGGCGCTGGTGAGCCTGCAACACGTTGCCCAGCCGCAGAGTTCCGTACTCCTCACCGGTTCGCACGGCATCGAGGTGCAGTTGGACACCCCCGAGATCGAGCTCAATCTGGTCGCCACCGAGCTTGACCAGCTCGATACCCTGGCCCGGGTGCTGGAGAGCATCTCCGGATCGATCGCCGGCACCACCATCGAACGCAAGCCCGCCGGACTGGCCCTGCACACCCGCCTCGCCACCACGAAAGACGGTCAACGAGCCGAGCGGGAGGCGCGGGAGCAGCTCGGTGCACAACTCCCCGGGTTGACCGTTCGTGATGGCAAGAACGTGCTCGAATTCTCGGTGCGTTCAAGTACCAAGGGCGACGCTGTGGCGCAGTTGCGTGAGTACACCCGGGCCGATCGCGTCTTCTACGCCGGAGACGACGTGACCGATGAGGATGCCTTCGCCGCCCTCGACGAGGACGACGTCGGGCTCAAGATCGGTCAGGGGCCTACCCTCGCCGGATACCGGGTGCGCAGCCCGCACGAGGTCACCCAGGTTCTGGTGCGCATCGCCGCACTGCGGTCGGAGCTGGCCCTCTGAGCTGTCCCTCTGAGCACGCACCTCCGCCCGAGCTGAACCACAGGTGGCCTGCGAGGTTCTAGACTCGGACACATGTCTGAGATCGATGTGAAGCCCCGTAGCCGCGACGTCACCGACGGGATCGAGGCCACCACGTCTCGTGGAATGCTCCGTGCTGTCGGCATGGGCGACGCCGATTGGGACAAGCCCCAGATCGGAATTGCGAGCTCGTGGAACGAGATCACGCCGTGCAACCTATCCCTGGATCGCCTGGCCCAGGCCGCCAAGGAGGGCGTGCACTCCGGTGGCGGCTACCCGCTGCAGTTCGGAACCATCTCCGTCTCCGACGGAATCTCGATGGGCCACGAGGGCATGCACTTTTCCCTGGTCTCCCGTGAAGTGATCGCCGACTCGGTTGAGGTCGTTATGCAGGCCGAACGCCTCGACGGCTCCGTGCTGCTGGCCGGCTGCGACAAATCGCTGCCCGGCATGCTCATGGCCGCCGCTCGCCTCGACCTCGCGAGTGTCTTCCTCTACGCCGGATCGATTGCGCCGGGCTGGGTCAAGCTCAGCGACGGTACCGAAAAAGACATCACCATCATCGACTCCTTTGAAGCCGTCGGCGCCGTCAAGGCCGGCCGCATGAGCGAAGCGGATGCCAAGCGCATCGAATGCGCATTCGCTCCGGGCGAAGGCGCCTGCGGTGGCATGTACACCGCCAACACCATGGCCAGTGTCGCGGAAGCCCTCGGAATGAGCTTGCCCGGTTCGGCGAGCCCGGCATCCGCCGACCGTCGCCGCGACTACTTCGCGCACCGCTCCGGCGAGGCCGTCGTCAACATGCTTCGCCTCGGCATCACCGCGCGCGACATTCTCACCCGCAAGGCGTTCGAGAATGCCATCGCCGTGGCCATGGCCTTCGGCGGTTCGACCAACGTCGTGCTGCACCTGCTCGCCATCGCCCGCGAGGCGGAGGTTGAGCTCGACCTCGACGACTTCAACCGCATCGGCGACAAGGTGCCGCACATCGGCGACCTGAAGCCGTTCGGCAAGTACGTCATGAACGATGTCGACCGTCAGGGCGGTGTTCCCGCGGTGATGCGGGCGCTGCTCGAAGCCGGCCTCATCCACGGCGACGCGCTCACCGTCACCGGCAAGACCGTGGCCGAGAACCTGGCCGAGATCGACCCGCCCGCGCTCGACGGCGAGGTGCTGCGCACCCTCGACAACCCCATTCACAAGAGCGGTGGTATCACCATCCTCAAGGGAACATTCGCGCCCGAAGGTGCCGTGGTGAAGACCGCCGGATTCGATGCCGCCGTGTTCGAAGGCCCGGCTCGGGTGTTCGAGCGTGAACGCGCCGCAATGGACGCGCTGACCGAGGGAAAGATCTACAAGGGTGACGTTGTCATCATCCGTTATGAAGGCCCCAAGGGTGGGCCGGGCATGCGCGAGATGCTCTCGATCACTGCCGCCATCAAGGGCGCAGGCCTCGGCTCCGATGTACTACTATTAACGGACGGTCGATTCTCAGGCGGCACAACCGGACTGTGTATCGGCCACATAGCACCCGAAGCGGTGGACGCAGGTCCAATTGCCTTCGTGCGCGATGGGGATCTGATACGGGTCGATATCGCAGCTCGCACGCTTGACCTACTGGTCGCACCTGCGCAGCTGGCCGCCCGCCGAGATGGCTGGGCGCCTCTTCCCCCGCGCTATACCCGTGGCGTACTCGCGAAGTACTCGAAGCTCGTGCATTCCGCGGCTGAAGGCGCCATCACCGGCTAGCTTTTGTGCCCGGCGGGCACACTGTTACATGTCGAAACGACCGATTTCGAAGTAGGGATTTAACGACCATGACCACGGAAACCACGCCCGTGCCCTCGGCCCCCGCGTCTGCGGAACCGGAGATGCTCACCGGTTCGGGTGCGATCATTCGCACGCTCGAGCTGCTCGGCGTCACCGATGTCTTCGGCATTCCCGGCGGTGCCGTCATTCCGCTCTACGACGAGCTCATGACGCAGAACAAGATCCGCCACATTCTGGTGCGTCACGAACAGGGTGCCGGCCACGCCGCCGAGGGCTATGCCTCGGCTACCGGTCGCGTCGGCGTGGCGATTGCCACGAGCGGGCCCGGAGCCACCAACCTCGTCACGGCGATAGCGGATGCCTACATGGACTCCGTTCCGCTGCTCGCGATCACCGGCCAGGTGTTCTCAACCTCGATGGGAACGGACGCCTTCCAGGAGGCCGACATCATCGGCATCACCATGCCGATCACCAAGCATTCCTTCCTCGCCCGCCGCGCCGAAGAAATTCCGGCCGCGATCGCCTCGGCCTATCACATCGCCTCGACCGGGCGCCCCGGTCCGGTGCTCGTGGACATCACCAAGGACGCGCAGCAGAACCTGGCGCCGTTCATCTGGCCACCCCAGCTCGACCTGCCCGGATACCGCCCGATCGTCAAGGCCCACGGCAAGCAGGTGCAGGCGGCAGCCCAGCTACTGCTGAACGCGAAGAAGCCCGTGCTCTACGTCGGTGGTGGTGTCATTCGTGCCCACGCCTCGCCCGAGTTGCTCGCACTGGCGGAAGCGACCGGCGCGCCGGTGGTCACCACGCTCATGGCCCGCGGAGCTTTTCCCGACTCGCACCCGCAGCACCTCGGCATGCCGGGCATGCACGGCACGGTTCCGGCCGTGCTCGCGCTGCAGGAGAGCGACCTCATCATTTCGTTCGGAGCACGCTTCGACGACCGGGTAACCGGAAAGATCAGCGAATTCGCACCGAACGCGAAGATCGTGCACGTTGACGTCGACCCGGCGGAGATCTCCAAGATCCGTGTGGCCGACGTACCCATCGTCGGTGATGCCAAGGACGTCATTGCCGACCTGACTTTGGCCTGGGCTGACGCAGCCCAGGGCGCCGCGCCGGACACCACCGAATGGTGGACGTACCTGCACGGTCTGAAGGCGGAGTTCCCGCTCGGTTTCACCGAGCCCACCGATGGCTTGCTGGCCCCGCAGTACGTGATCCAGCGCATCGGCGAGCTCACCGGCCCCGAGGCGGTGTACGCGGCCGGTGTCGGCCAGCACCAGATGTGGGCGGCGCAGTACATCAAGTACGAGCGCCCCAACTCCTGGCTCAACTCCGGCGGCGCCGGCACCATGGGCTACTCCGTGCCGGCCGCCATGGGCGCCAAGGTCGCCGAACCCGACCGCGTGGTCTGGTCGATCGACGGCGACGGCTGCTTCCAGATGACCAATCAGGAACTCGCCACCTGCACGATCAACAAGATCCCGATCAAGGTCGCGATCATCAACAATTCCTCGCTCGGCATGGTGCGGCAGTGGCAGTCGCTGTTCTACGACGGACGCCACTCCTTCACCGACCTCAACACCGGTCACGGCACCGCCATGGTGCCCGACTTCGTCAAAATGGCGGATGCCTATGGCGCGCTCGGTATTCGGGTCACGAGCAAGGACCAGGTTGATGACGCCATCAAACTGGCCCTCGCCACCAACGACCGCCCGGTCGTTATCGACTTCATCGTGAGCCCTGGCGCCATGGTGTGGCCGATGGTGCCGCAGGGTGTCAGCAACAGTTTCGTTCAGTACGCCAAAGACCACGCACCGACCTGGGGAGAAGAGTAACCGTGACGAGCCACGTTCTGAGTCTGCTGGTTGAAGACAAGCCCGGCCTGCTCACGCGCGTCGCCGGCCTGTTCGCGCGTCGCGGCTTCAATATTGAAAGTCTCGCCGTCGGGCACAGCGAGATCCCCGGCCTGTCCCGCATCACGATTCTCGTCGACGTCGAAGACGTGCCGCTCGAGCAGGTGACCAAGCAGCTGAACAAGCTGATCAACGTCATCAAGATTGTGGAGTTGGACGGCGCGCAGTCGGTGCAGCGCGATCACCTGTTGATCAAGGTCAAGGTCGACAACTCGACCCGCTCCCAGGTGCTCGAAGCGGTCAATCTGTTTCGCGCCCGCGTCGTCGATGTCTCCACGGATGCCGTCGTCATCGAGGTCACCGGGGGAGCGGGCAAGACCCAGGCGCTGCTGCGGGTGCTCGAGCCGTTCGGTATTCGCGAGCTCGCCCAGTCCGGTCTGCTCGCCATCGGCCGCGGATCCAAGTCCATCACCGAACGAGTCTTCAAAAACTAACGCTTCAGCTTTTCTAACAATCAATTCACGAGGAGAAACACATTGTCTGAGATTTTCTACGACAAAGACGCCGACCTGTCGATCATTCAGGGCAAGAAGGTGGCCGTCATCGGCTACGGCTCGCAGGGCCACGCCCACGCGCAGAACCTGCGCGACTCCGGCGTCGAGGTCAAGATCGGCCTGAAGGACGGCTCCAAGAGCAAGGCCAAGGCCGAAGAGGCCGGCTTTACCGTTCTCTCCACAGCGGATGCAGCAGCCTGGGCCGACGTCATCGTCATCCTGGCACCCGACCAGGTGCAGCGTCACCTGTACAAGGACGACGTGCTGCCGAACCTCAAAACCGGCAAGGCACTCGTCTTCGGACACGGTTTCAACATCCGCTTCGGTTATATCGAAGCGCCCGAGGGCGTCGACGTCATCATGGTCGCCCCCAAGGGACCGGGCCACACCGTGCGTCGCGAATTTGAAGCCGGTCGCGGCGTTCCCGTGATCGTCGCCGTGGAGAAGGACGCATCGGGCCAAGCCTGGCCGCTCACCCTCAGCTACGCCAAGGCGATCGGTGGCCTGCGCGCCGCCGGCATCAAGACCACCTTCACCGAAGAGACCGAAACCGACCTGTTCGGTGAGCAGGCTGTTCTCTGCGGCGGCACGTCGCAGCTCATCCAGTACGGCTTCGAGGTGCTCACCGAGGCCGGCTACCAGCCGCAGGTGGCCTACTTCGAGGTGCTGCACGAGCTCAAGCTCATCGTTGACCTCATGTGGGAGGGTGGCATCGCCAAGCAGCGTTGGAGCGTCTCCGACACCGCCGAGTACGGCGACTATGTCTCCGGCCCGCGCGTGATCGACCCGAGCGTCAAGGAGAACATGAAGGCCGTTCTCGCCGACATCCAGAGCGGCGCATTCGCCGAGCGTTTCATCGCCGACCAGGACAACGGCGGCGTGGAGTTTCTCGCCCTGCGCAAGAAGGGCGAAGAGCACCCGATCGAGGCCACCGGCCGCAGCCTGCGCAAGCTGTTCGCGTGGAACGCGTCGAACGACGACGACTACACCGACGGCTCGGTCTCGCGCTAGCGACACCCGCTTAACCGGGTAGAAGGGGCCCTCGATTTCGGGGGTCCCTTCTGCTGTCGATGACGCCCTGTGTTGATAACACCGCAGTAACGCCACCGGGTGTGCACTCTTCCCATGAGGGCAGCGGGCCGAATTATCGTGCTGGCGGCAGCCTGCGCTGCCCTGCTCCCCGCGTGTGCCGGTCCTGGCCAGAGCGACGCCCGCATCGATGCCGGGAGCGGTTCTGGCGTGACCGCTGCTCCGGACAACGGCGACACCGCCGCTGACCTCGTAACCGCTGACCCCGGTCGCGCCGACCCGGGCATCGCCGACCCGGGCACCGCAGGCCCCCGACCGCCCGGTCCGGCGGCACCCGACGACCCTGGTGCCGAGGGGACCACCGTTTTGTGGCTTCCCATCGGACCGGTGAGCCCGAGCGATCCGCCCCCGAACTTCTGGTACTCCCTGCTGCAGAACCGGGACTGCGAGTTGCTCGCCGCCAACGATACGAGCGCTGACCCGCTCTGGAGCGCGGCCAGCGCACTGTGCACGGCGGTCGTGACCGACAATGCGCAGGACTGGACCCGCGGGACCACGCAGCTCACCGCCGTACCGGCCCCGGCCGCCACCGACTGTCTGGGGCGAGCCGTGTACACGACGCTCACCGCCATCGCCGAAGCCCACCGCCGCAATCCGGCAGAACGCCTGGACCCGGTCGCGCCCGGCGCCGGCACGGCCTGCCCACTCGGCCTCGACGGGGTGTCCAGCAGCGGGATCAACAGCCCCGATCCAGACCCGCACACCTCGGTCTGCGGCGGTGCGGAACTGCTGTTGGCCGGCCGATTCCTGGTCGTTGACCGCGTCGAGGTCGGCGGCAGGAGCGTCGATGTGCGGCGGGCCGGCGAAAACAGTTTCTTCTTCATCACCCCGGCGTCCAGCTCCGGTGTGCAGGAGATCACCGCCTGGGGCCCGGACGGTCGGCTGCCGGGCACGGCCACGATCACGGTCGACGGCGACCCGGCGACCTGCTCCGCGACCGGATCAGGGCAGTGAGACGCCCTCATCGCCGACGCGCGCGTGCTGCCGACGCGCGTGCTGCCGACGCGCGCGACCCCGACGAGCCCGATCAGGCGGTAGCCGGGGAGGCCACGCCGTGGGTGAAAGCGGTCACGGTCATCTCCGCCATCGGACCCCCCGTGACGGTCGTCACCGCCCTCCTGCTCTACTTCGGCTGGGCGCGCACCGACAGCCAGGCACGGGCGATGGGGCTCGACGTGAGCCTGTTCGGCTACAGCCCGCAGGACTACATCCTGCGCAGCATCAATTCCCTGTTCCTGCCGCTCATCGTTCTGCTCGGGCTGGGCGTCGCGGTCACCGGCATCCGGCGAGCCCTGGGCCGACGCGCGGATGGCGAGCGCGGTCGAGAAACGGTGCGCCGGGGCGCGGGCGTCGTGGCCGTGGCCGCCGCCGTGGTCGCGGTCGGGCTACTCATCCTCGTGCTGACCCGCCCGCTAGACAGCCACGTGTACGTTCCCTATGCCCTGGCCGCCCTGGTCTGGCTCGTCGCGGATGCCACCCGCCTTCGCCGGCGGGCCGCTGCCCGCGCCGCCCTCACCCGGGAACAGCGCGCCGTGGAGACCACGCTGGTTCTGTGCATCGTCACGTTGCTGCTGTTCTGGGGCACCGCCGATTTCGCGCAGACCGTCGGGCGCTCGCTCGCGGCCCGGTACGAGCAGTCCGTCGGTACGCTGCCGCGCGCCGAACTCGTCAGCCCGCACCGCCTGGCCATCAATTCCCCCGGCGTCACCGAGCGGTCCGTGGGCACAGCGGATGCCCCGCTCTACCGCTATTCCGGGCTGCGGCTGCTGGTGCTCAGCAACGGCCGGTTCTTCTTTCTGCACGACGGGTGGACCCTGGCGCGCGGCCGGATCGTGATCGTGCCGGATGACGGCGCCGTGCACTTCGAATTCGGAAACGGACCGGCGCCGTAGTCCGGCCCGGTGTGGAAGGCTGGGCGGATGGCATCAGGGAACAGAGTCCGGCGCGCCTGCGCGACAGCCGCCATGGTCGGGGTGGTGTTGTACGTGCTCATCGACGTGGTGTTGCAGTTTCTGCCGCCGCATTACAGCCCGATCAGCGACGCCGAGAGCAACCTCGCCGTCGGTCCGTATGGCTGGATCATGAACATCAACTTTTTGGGCCGCGCGGCATTCTGCGTCGCCGTCGTCATCGCGATTCTCCTCACCGCGCGGGTGCTGGTGCCCGAGCGTCGGGATCCGATGCTCGGCCTGGGGCTCGTGCTGTTGCTCGTGGGGGGAGCCAGCTCGGCTGTGCTCGCCTTTTTTCCCACCGATGTCAGTACCTCCCACGAAAGCACGTTGCAGACGTCAACCCAGGTCGGCGCTGTGCATCTCGCCGTCGCGTCCTTCGGCTTCGTCACGGCTCTCGTCGCGATCGTGCTGCTGACACTCTGGCTGCGTGTGAACCGGGTCTTGCCGCACGTACTGCCGTGGGCGACCGCGTTCGCCGCACTCACCCTCACCGGCCTGCTTCTCGTCGTCGCGGCGAGCCAATGGCTGCCCGGGGTCGTCGGTCTCGCTGAACGCATTGCGCTGGTCGGAATTCTGGGCTGGACCTTTTCGGTGAGCGCCGGCACGGTAACGCCTCGGTAACGCGGCGCGTGGCATTCTCGCCTCAAGAATTTTTTTCTGAGAGGAGAAGCGCATGCTGGAACCTGAAGATTTCGCGAGCGGAGGCGGTGAGCGACAGGGGAACGGCCCCGAGACGACGGGTCGTTTCATCGTGGTCTTCGACGACGACGTCACCGATCCCGGAGAGGTTCTGCGCACGGCGGCGGGACTATCGGACGTTGCGAATTCGCGTGATTTCGCCGACCAGGCGGTGGACCCGTCGAAGACCGGCATCGCCGACGCCACCGTCTTCGCCACGCTCGGCATCGCCGTGGTCGAGGCCGACCCGAACCAATTCGCGGCCCTGCGGGACGCAGCAGGAACCGGCGACCGCCGGATCCAATCCGTGTCCCCGGAACTGGTGCACCATGCCCTGCTCGACACGGCCGCGCGCACCACGGTTGCGGCACCGAGAATCTTTCAGGATTCCACGGACTTCACCTGGGGGTTGCAGGCGACACAGGTCCCCACCTCCGGCTTCACCGGGCTCGGCATCAAGCTCGCGGTGCTCGACACGGGTTTCGATGCCGCACACCCCGACTTCTCGGGACGCGGTGTCACCATGCAGTCGTTCATTGCCGGGGAGACCGCTCAGGACGGTCACGGGCACGGAACGCACTGCATCGGCACCTCCTCCGGCCCGAAGTCTCCTGCTGCCGGACCCCGGTATGGGATCGCGTTCGAAGCGGACATTCTGGCCGGTAAAGTGCTCAGCAACCTCGGATCAGGAACCGACGGCGGCATCATCGCCGGGATAAATTGGGCCGTCGCAAACGGATGTGCCATCATCTCGATGTCGCTGGGAGCCGACGTACCCCAAGTGCACCCGCCGTACGTCGCGGCCGGCCGCCGAGCACTCGACCTGGGGTCCCTCATCATCGCCGCGGCGGGCAACAACGCTGATCGCATGAATTTCGACTACGGCTTCGTCGGCCCGCCGGCCAACAGCCCTTACATCTCGGCCGTCGCGGCACTCAACCAGCAGCTGGACATGGCATTTTTCTCGGCGCGAAGCCTGCCGGTGAACGGCGGTCAAGTGGATGTCGCGGGGCCCGGCTGGCAGGTCTACTCCTCCTGGATTCTCCCCACGGCCTACCGCATCATTAGCGGGACCAGCATGGCAACGCCGCACGTGGCCGGACTCGCCGTCTTGTGGGCGCAAGCGACGGGGTACCGTGGTCGGGAATTGTGGGCCACGATGGCGCAGGACGGTCGACGGTTGCGGGAGCCATCGTTCGACGTCGGAACCGGCCTGTTGCAGGCACCACAGTGATCCTGGAAGCCGGAGGTGACCGGTGATTTCCGTCAGCATCGTCGTCGACGACTCCCACACGGCCGGGATCGTTGACGTCGCCGCGCGGCTGCGTGCGGCCGGAATGTCGGTCGAGAACGTGCTCGACACGGTCGGAATCATCACCGGATCAGTCTCGGAGCAGCAGCTGGGCGCACTGGGCCGTGTGGAGGGCGTGGAATCCGTCGATCGCGACCGGCAGGTGCACCTGCCGCCGCCGGAGGACGACGTGCAGTAGCGGTCGGAAGAAAGAGTGGACATCGACTGCCCGGCCGTGCCGGGAAGCGGACGGTAGCTATCTCGACGAGAGCGGCCGCCGTTCTCGGGCTGTTCGTGCCGGTTCGGCTCAACGGCACGTCCGCATCGTTGCTCACCAACCCCGATCGGGGGCCTTAGGGTGGGGAAGGTGCCCCGGGATCCGGCGCACCTCACGACGACGTCAGGACCCTGTACATGAGCTCCCAAGGAAACTCCGGCGACGGTCTCGCCGTCGCTGATCCGGCTGTTGCAGACGGCCCCCTGCCCAAGTGGAAGATCGTCGGCCCCGGACTCGTCGTCGCCGCGACCGGAGTCGGGGCCGCCGACATGGTCGCCACCCTCGTGGCCGGCTCGCGCTACGGTTATGCCCTGCTGTGGGCGGTCATCCTCGGCGTGATCCTCAAGATCGTGCTGGTCGAGGGCGCCGGCCGGTTCACGCTCGCCACCGGCAAGACCATTTTTGAGGGCTGGCGCACCCTCGGTAAGTGGACCACCTGGTACTTCGGCCCGTACATCATGCTGTGGGGCTTCGTCTACGGTGCTACGGCGATGTCGTCGGCCGCACTGCCGCTGGCGGCGCTGTTCCCGGTCTTTCCGCTGCCGGTCTGGGCCGTCGCGATGGGCCTCGCCGGACTGGCCATGGTCTGGTTCGGGCGCTATGCCATCTTCGAGAAGGTCACCGCTGCCCTCGTGGGCATCATGTTCATCACCGTCGTCGGCCTGGCCGTCATCGCCGTACCCGACTTTCCGGCCATGCTGCGCGGTCTCGTGCCGATGATTCCCGAAGGCGGCGTGCTCTACACACTCGCCCTCGCCGGCGGCGTCGGCGGTACCATCACCCTGGCTGCCTACGGCTACTGGCTGCGCGAAAAGGGCTGGTCCACTCCGCGCTGGATGAAAGTCATGCGCATCGACAACCGCATGGCCTACGTCATGACCGGAATCTTCGTCGTCGCCATGCTTATCGTGGGCGCCGAAGTCGTCGCAGCCGCCGGCATCACGCTGAGCGCCGGCGACAAGGGCCTCGTCGACCTGTCGACGGTGCTCAATGAAAAGTACGGCGTCGTCGTCGGTACCGGGTTTCTGGTGGGCTTCTGGGCGGCATCCTTCTCGTCGATCATCGGCGTGTGGAACGGCGTGAGCCTCATGTTCGCCGATTTCTGGGGCAACATGCGCGGCAAGAAGTCCGGCCACCCTGACACGCTGGTCGGTGGTAAATACTTCAAGTTCTACCTGTTGTGGCTCACCTTTCCGCCGATGATTTTGTTTCTGCTCGGTTCGCCGATCGGGCTCATCCTCGCCTATGGCGTGCTCGGCTCGCTGTTCATGCCCTTTCTCGCCATCACCCTGCTCGGCCTGCTCAACAGCAAACGTGTGCCGAAGGAATGGCGCAACAAGTGGTTCACCAACATTGCCCTCGGTATCTGCGCGTTGCTCTTCATCGTGCTGGGCGTGCAGCAGCTGATCACGGCGCTCACGCCCGTGTTCGGTTAGTTTCAGCGGTTTGTTTCAGCGGTTAGGGCCGCAATCGGTGCCCCGATCGGGCACCGATCGCGGCAACCGGATACTCTGGGGAAATGAACCCGACACGCGACAACGATGCGCTGAACTGGGCCGGTGATGACGATCCAAGTCTGACCCCCGGAGGCGCCGAACGGGATGCTCCCGAACCGCGTGGTCTGCCCGAAGGGTGGACCATTCCGCAGCAACCGACCTCGGGGCAGCACCCGGCCGATACCGTGCAGACGGCCGCCACCGACACCGATACCGGCACGGATATCGACGAAGCGACGGATGCCGACGGCGCCGAACCCGAGTCAGCCCCCAGCTCGGTGGCACTGGTCGGCATGGGGATCCTGGCCGGCGTGTATCTGCTGTACACGATCGGGTGGTTCATCGGGGTCGCCCGCATGGAGAAGCCGATCAGTGACCCCGTTGCCGAATTCATGTTCTCACTCGGCGCCTGGCTGGCCGTGGCAGCGCCCCTGATCTGGTTCGGAGTCACCTATTGGCTCACGACGAGCCACCCGCGTGCCCGACTGGCCTGGTTGCTGTTCGGCGTCATCGTGCTCGCTCCATTGCCATTCATCGTCGGATCGGGAGCAGGCTCATGAGTGACGCAGGCACCATCGACTCCGGCGGCAGCATCCGCTCGGGTGGCAGCAGCGAAGCCGGCGCACCGACGGCGACCCGTCGCCGACCGCCGCGCTGGCTGCTGCTCACAATCGCGGCTTTCTTCGCCCTGTTCTACGCCTACGACATCTGGGAAGCCATCGGCAACCTGGTCGGGCTCAACCTGCAGGCCCAGTCCCTCGACACCCAACTGAGCGTTTTCGGCTGGGCTGTGCTCATTGTCGGGGTGCTGCTGCCGGTCGTGGTCTACGCCATCGCGTACCGGCTCGGACAAAACCGGGCCTTCGGCGTGCAGGCGCTGACCCTGCTGGTGGGGCTCTGCGCGGTCGCGGCCATCTCGATCAACATGGCCGCCGTCTTCGGCTTTGCACGGTTGATCGTCTAGTCCCGGACGGCCGGCACCCCACCCGGTGGAGTCGGTCTGTTACGCCGCTGCTTCGAGGACTATGGTGCAGCCGGTAGGGTGGAATACGAATAGCGCACTTTCTCGCGCCACCGAACCATGCTATCTAAGGATCCGATTTTATTGTCGAAGCCCGTCGTCCTGATCGCCGAAGAACTTTCTCCCGCCACCGTCGATGCCCTCGGGCCCGACTTTGACATTCACAACGTCGACGGCACGGATCGCTCCGCGCTGTTCGCCGAGCTTGCCACTGCGCAGGCAGTTTTGGTGCGTTCCGCCACCAAAATGGATGCCGAAGCTATCGCCGCTGCGCCCTTTCTGAAGGTCATCGCCCGTGCGGGCGTCGGCCTCGACAACGTTGATATCAAGGCCGCCACCGCGGCCGGCGTTATGGTCGTCAACGCTCCCACCTCCAACATCATCTCGGCCGCCGAGCTGACCGTTGGACACATCCTGAGCCTGGCCCGTCACATTCCGGCCGCCTCCGGCGCGCTGGCCGATGGCCAGTGGAAGCGCTCCAAGTACACCGGCGTCGAGCTGTACGAGAAGACCATCGGCATCATCGGCCTCGGCCGGATCGGTGCGCTCATCACCGCCCGCATGCAGGCGTTCGGGACCAACGTCATCGCCTACGACCCCTACATCACCTCGGCCCGCGCCCAGCAGCTCGGCGTGACCCCGGTCAGCCTCGACGAGCTGCTCGCGCAGTCCGACTTCGTCACGATCCACATGCCGAAGACCCCCGAGACCACCGGCATGATCGGTGCCGCCCAGCTCAAAATGATGAAGCCGACCGCGTTCGTCGTCAACGTCGCCCGCGGCGGACTCATCGATGAAGAGGCGCTGCACGAGGCCCTCCTCGCCGGCACCATCGCCGGTGCCGGCCTCGACGTGTTCGTCAGCGAACCGCCGACCGGGTCGCCGCTGCTCGGACTCGAGAACATCATCACCACGCCGCACCTCGGTGCCTCGACCGATGAAGCTCAGGAAAAAGCGGGAGTGTCCGTGGCCAAGTCCGTGCGCCTCGCGCTCTCGGGTGAGCTCGTTCCCGACGCGGTCAACGTGGCCGGTGGCGTCATCGACTCGTACGTGCGCCCCGGCATCCCGCTGGTCGAGAAGCTGGGTCAGGTGTTCTCCGGCCTCGCCGCACACAGCCCGCTCACGAGCGTGGACATCGAGGTGCACGGTGAACTGGTCGAGTACGACGTGAGCGTGCTCAAGCTCGCCGCGCTCAAGGGCATCTTTACCAACGTTGTCAGCGAAACCGTTTCGTATGTCAACGCTCCGCTGTTGGCCGAGCAGCGCGGAGTGAGTGTGCGCATGCTCACCGACGCCGAATCGCCCGACTACCGCAACGTCATCACCCTGCGAGGCGCCCTCGCCGATGGCTCGCAGGTCTCCGTCTCGGGTACCCTCACCGGTACCAAGCAGATTGAGAAGATCGTCGGAATCAACGGCTACGACGTGGAAGTGCCGTTCGCGAAAAACCTCATCGTCATGATTTACGCTGACCGCCCCGGAATCGTTGCCGTCTACGGCCGTGAATTCGGCGAGGCCAACATCAATATCGCCGGTATGCAGGTCGCCCGCGACGTGGCCGGCGGCAAGGCACTCAGCGTGCTCACGGTTGATTCCGAGGTTCCGGCCGGGCTGCTCGCCTCGGTGCGCGCCGCGATCGACGCCGAGATCATGGTGGAGATCGACCTCACCGAGTAAAGCTGATCAGAACGGATGCGAGTGGGCGCCTGCCAGTCAGGTGCCCACTCGTTTTTTCTTGCCGCGAACTTTTAACGGCCTGCGGCTCGGCGGGGTTCGTTCGCCCGAATTCTTAGGGGCGCGGCAGCAGCCGGTCGATGACGCCGATCAGGCGGTCCATGGCCGCGCCGTCCTCCGCGCGGAGGTCGTTCTCCGCGAGCGAGGAATTTACGTACAACCCGTCACTGATGAGCATGATGGCCTGAGCCGTATCCGGGTCGTGAACGGCGTCTTCAATGACCTGCAGCCAGCGGCGACGAATATCGGACAGGACTTGCATGGCGCGTAAGTCGCGCCCCTGGGCGAGGCGGGAGCCGGCGATATAGGCACGATCCAGCGGGCTGCCGGTGTGCACCGAGGTGCGAATGAGGTAGTCGATCGGGCCGGCCGGGGCGGTACGAATATTCTCGGCGTCTTCGTTGGCGAGCGCATCGAGCCGAGCGAGCATCCCGTCGATGAGGGCATCCTTCGATGCGAAGTGATAGAGCAGGCCCCCCTTGGACACCGCGGCGGCGGCGGCGACGGCGTCAAGCGTTGCCGACCGTTCCCCGCCCTCGACCAGCAACTCCGCAAAGGCGTCAAGAAGTCGATCCCGGGTGGGAACGGTGAGGTCAGGCGCAGATTTTGGCATAGGGGCCATGGTAACGAACACGCAGACTGTCGGTGAAGCGCGGAGGGCTGACTCGACAACTATACCGTCTAGCCGGTACAGTGGAATTCGGTTCGACCCGTCGAGTCGAGCGCTCCGTATTCAAGATGTAACCGAGAAAGTGAACGAGATCGTGTCTGCCCCCGTCGTCCCGACCAATTCCATTGTGCTGCCCGGCCCCGCCCGAGCGTTTGCCGCCGAGGGCGGCGCCGTGCCGAACGCCGCGGCTTCCGGCACGGCGGTTTCGGGCGCGTCGATCGCCGGTGCGGCGACTGCCGGTGTGTCGTCACGGGGTGCTGGGGCATCCGCTGCGGCATCCGCTGTATCGACGGTGCACGACCGTCGACGCTGGTGGGCGCTGGTCGTGCTCATGCTGCCGGTGTTGCTGGTCTCCATCGATAACACCGTGCTCAACTTCGCTCTTCCGGCAATCTCGGAGGCCACGAAACCCACCGGCGTGCAGTTGCTGTGGATGGTCGACATCTACCCGCTCGTGCTGGCCGGTCTGCTCGTTGCCATGGGCAACGTCGGTGACCGTATCGGGCGGCGACGCCTGCTGCTCATCGGATCGGTGGGATTCGGTGCGGTCTCGGTCGCGGCGGCATTTTCGCCGAGCATTGAATGGCTCATCCTCGCTCGGGCAGTGCTCGGCTTTTTCGGTGCGATGCTGATGCCGTCGACCCTGTCGCTGTTGCGCTCGACCTTCACCGATCGAAACCAGCGCCGGCTGGCAATCGCCATCTGGGCGACCGGGTTTGCCGCCGGAAGTGCGCTCGGGCCCGTTGTCGGCGGGATCCTGCTGGAGCACTTCGCCTGGGGCTCCGTCTTCCTGCTCGCGGTGCCGCTCCTGCTTCCGCTGGTCGTGCTCGCGCCCCTGCTCGTGACCGAATCGCGCGACCCGAACCCCGGTCGCGTCGATGTGCTGAGCATTGTGCTGACCCTGGCCACCATGCTGCCGATCGTGTACGGCATCAAGGCGGTCGCCGAAAACGGACCGACCGCACTGGCGCTGGCGCCGATCGCGGTGGGACTCGCGCTGGGAGTCTGGTTCGTTCGACGTCAGTTGCGCCTGCCCAACCCGATGCTCGACATGGGCCTTTTTCGCCTGGGTGCCTTCAGCGGCGCCGTGGTGATCAACCTGCTGAGCGTTACTGCCCTGGTCGGATGCCTGTTCTTCGTGTCGCAGCACCTGCAACTCGTGCTCGGTCTGTCACCGCTTGCGGCCGGCCTTGTTCTCGTGCCCGGGCTCGCCGCGATGATCATCGCCGGGCTGGCCATCGTGCCGATCGCCCGTCGGGTGCGGCCCTCACGGCTGGTGCCGATCGGACTGTTCATTTCCGCCACCGGATTCGGGGCCATCGCCATCTCGGGCGGGCAGATCGACGCACCGGGCGTTGCGATCGCTTTCGTGCTGCTCGGCATCGGAATCGGCGCGGCCGAGACAGTCTCGAACGAGCTGATCATCGCCAACGCTCCCGCTGACAAGGCGGGCGCGGCATCCGCTGTTTCGGAAACCGCCTACGAACTCGGGGCGGTGCTGGGTACCGCGGTACTCGGCACCATTCTCACCGCGTCGTACCGGAGCGCCGTCGTGCTGCCCGACTCCCTCACTCGCGCCCAGGAACATGCCGCGGGGGAGACGCTCGGCGGAGCGGTTGCCGTGGCCCAGCAGCTGTCTGGCGGCACAGCCGATGCCCTGCTGCAATCGGCGCGACACGCCTTCGACAGCGGCGTCGGCCTCGCCGCATGGATCGGAGTAGCCCTCGTGCTGAGCGCCGCCCTCGTTGCCGTGATCGCCCTGCGGCGCGCCCGCTAGGCCACCCGGGCCGTTCGGCGGCCGAAAATCTCCGAGGCAACGGTTCGAGCGCGTGCGCAACCTCGGCGTTTTTCATGACACTCCGTGCTGCCAGTGTCTGGAACGGGCGTGTCGCGAAAATCACCGAGCGGGAGTCTGGTCTGCACCTGCGACGGCCACCCCACGCCAATCCGTCCCAGAATGTCGATGCTGCCGGCAAGCCCGTGCACATTCACTGGACCGCTGTGCGCTGCGAGGATGCCGGACACTCCTGGCTCGTCTCCCCGATAAATGCGGTCTGGCAAGCCATCCACGGCCTTGATGAAGAAAATGCGATCGCGTGCCTCGAGTCCGCGGTGCACGATAATTTCCTCACCGTCGACCAGGTTCAGGAAATCTGCCGGGCTGCTCTGGCACGGTTGCAGCCGGCCAGGCCGCACAGGGCCCGGCCGTGAACGGCTCCGAGTTTATGAACGGCTCCGCGTGCACCCCCGGATGCGCAGATAGCGGATGCCAGGCTTGCCGAGCGGTTGCGTGGGCGAGATTCCAGGGAATGCGCGGGGCCGGCATCCGCTTAGGCTTAGAGAGAGAATGAACAGCCCCGCATCAACTGAAAAGAGAACGTTGTCATGCGCATTCGCGCCCACGCTCCCGCACGTACTCGCACCCCCTGGATCACCGCCGTGGCGTTGGCCTCGGTCGTCCTGCTCGCCGGGTGCACCAGCTCGCCCACCACGTCGGCGAACGCCTCGGGGGAGCTCACCTACGCGATCTCGGGGGGAACCCTGAGCAGCGGCAAAATGGACATTCATTCCTCGGCCTTTCAGGTGACCGCACTGGTTATGCGCAACTCGTTCGATTCGCTCGTGTACCAGCAGACCGATGGCACTTTTGTGCCGTGGCTGGCGAAGTCCTGGCAGATCTCCGACGACGGCCTGCACTACACCTTCACGCTGCGCGATGACGTGACCTTTCACAATGGCGAAAAGTTCAACGCTGCCGCGGTCGTTGCGAACTTCGACCACGTTGTCGCCCCCGAGACCGCGTCGGCCGACGCAGCCAGCCTGATCGGCTATGCCGAGACCGGCGGGTTTTATGCGGGCGCGGTGGCCGAGGACGAGTTCACCGTTCGCGTGGACTTCACCCAGCCCTACGCGCCATTTTTGCAGGCCGTCAGCACTGCAAAGCTGGGTTTCTACGCTCCTGACGTGCTGGCGAACAAGGCCGCAGAATTACCGGCCGGCGGCCCGGACATCTCGGTGGGCACGGGACCGTACACCCTGACCTCGTACACTCCCGATCAGGAGATCGTCTTCACGGCCAACCCGGACTACAACTGGGCTCCCGAGGGCAGCGCTCATCAGGGGCCGCCCGAGATTGAGACGCTCAGGTTTCGAATCCTGCCCGAATCAGCGGTGCGCACCGGGGCCCTCACGAGCGGCGAGGCCCAGATCGCCAGCGATATCGCCCCCAACACGGTCGGCCAGATCAGCGACGACTTCACGGTTGAGAAGGCCGCCATCCCCGGCCTGCCGTATTCCCTGTTTTTGAACGAGAAGAACAGCACCGCGGGCGGCAACGGTGTCTTCGCCGATGTCAACGTGCGCCGGGCCTTCGCCCTCGCCATCGACATCGACCCGGCGGTCCAGACGATTTATCAGGATCAGGTTGAACGGGCCTGGAGCATCCTTTCTCCGACCACACCGGATGCCTACGACGCCACTCTCGAAGACAGCTGGTCGTTCGACCCGGACGCGGCCAACGCCCTGCTCGACGAAGCCGGATGGGTCGAGCGCGATTCCGACGGTTATCGCGTGAAGGATGGCAACCGGCTCAGCGCCCGCTGGATCGCCTGGACTCCCGTCTCCGACGCGAACGCGAGCCTCGGCGATGTCGTGCAGTCTGACCTCAAACAGGTCGGTTTCGAGATCGTGCGCGACAATCTGGAGGTGGCGTCGTACTACGGCGAGTTCGAGAAGCGCAGCTATGATCTGTCGGACTGGAGCTTTCCGAGCGTGGATGCCGACGTGTTGCGGGCCCACCTGCACACCGGCGGGTACAAGAACGGCGCCTCGGTGAGTGACCCCACCGTTGACGCCCTGCTCGATGGAGCCGTCGCCGCCAGTGATCCGGCCGTGCGTGCTGACCTCTACGCCCAGCTGCAGCAGTGGAATGCCGAGCAGGTGGCGATCCTTCCGATTTCGGTATCGTCGGCGATCACCGCTTACAGCAGCGCCATTACCGGGCTGAGTTTTGACCTGTACGGACAGCCGCTGTTCTACGGTGCGTCGCTCGAAAGCGCCGACTGAGCACCAACCGCCCATGAAGAACTCGGAACAGCACACGTCGGGGCTGCGCCGACGCACCCTGTTCGGGCGCCTCGGCGGCATGGTGCTGGTGGTCTGGGGCGCGGCAACCGTGGGGTTCCTGGCCTTGCGCCTTGTACCCGGTGACCCGGTCGACGTCATGCTGGGTGTGCACGCCGATGTCAGCGAGTCGGTGCGCGAGTCGGTGCGCGCCGACTGGGGCCTCGCCGATCCGCCGATCATGCAATACCTCGCCTACCTCGGGCGGCTCGTGCGCGGCGACCTCGGCACCTCCTACCGGCTGCAGAGCCCGGTGGCCGACATCATCGGGGCCCAGCTCGTTCCCACCGTGGCGCTCATGACCCTCGCCTTGGCCGTTGCGCTGGTACTCGCCGCCGGTTCGGCGCTGCTGGCCCGCGGTGCGCGCAGCCGGGCGTTGTTGTCGATGCTGGAACTGTTTGCCGTCTCATCTCCGACATTTTGGACCGGCCTCGTCTTGATCTCGATCTTCGGCTTCGGCCTGGGCTGGTTTCCGGTGGTGGCCACCGGGGGGATCGCCGCGCTGGTGCTGCCGGCGGTGACGCTGGCGCTGCCCGTGGCCGGGATCATCAGCCAGGTGTTTCGGCAGGGGTTGGACGCGGCATCCGCTCTGCCCTTTGTCGACACTGTGCGCGCTCGGGGTGCAACCCACGCCCGGCTGGTCGTACGGCACACGCTGCGGCATGCCGCCGCGAACAGCGTCACGCTCACCGGCTACATCGTCGGTTCGCTGCTCGGCGGCTCGGTGCTGGTCGAGACCGTTTTCGCCCGCCCCGGTCTGGGGCGCGTGGCGCTGAACGCCATCATCAACCGGGACATACCGATCGTGCTCGGCATTATTGTGCTGGCCGCCGTGGTGTTCTCCATCGTCAATCTGCTCGTTGACCTGCTGGCCGACCGGATCGACCCGCGCCTTACGGCGCCGGCGGTGTATTCGTGAGCGGGGTGTTCGGGCAGCGAACGCTCCAACGCCGGGTGCCGGCGTTGTTGGCCGCCGCGTTTCTGCTGCTGCTCGTGATGAGCGCCGTGGCACCGGCACTGTTCACCTCGGCGGATCCGTTGCAGACCGACGTGGCGGCCGCCCTGCTGCAGCCCAGCCGGCACCATCCGTTCGGCACTGACCAGGCCGGCCGGGATGTCTTCTCCCGCGTTCTCTACGGATCGCGCTATTCGCTCGTGATCGGTTTCGGGGCAACCGCCATTGCCCTGGCCATCGGTCTCGCTGTCGGAGCGGCCGCGGCTTCGATGCGTCGATTCGGTGACGGTGTGCTGTCGCGGGCGATTGAGATCGTGATGGCTTTTCCCGAGTTTCTGCTCGCGCTGATCGTTATTGCCATTATCGGACCGGGCGAGTCGAGCCTGCTCATCGCCGTGGCCATCGCGGTGATGCCCGCCTATGCCCGGGTCGCCCGGGTGCAGACCCTCGTGGTGCGCCGAGCCGGATATATCGAAGCGGCCCGCACCCTCGGGGTGGCGCGCACCTCCACCCTGCTGCGGCACATCATTCCCAATACTCTCGGCCCGCTGCTGGCGATGGCGACCATGGGGGTCGGCACGGCCATCGCCGCCGGCGCCGGACTCAGCTTTCTGGGACTTGGACCGAAACCTCCCACGCCGGAGTGGGGACTCATCCTCTCGGAGGGGCGCAATTTTCTAGCGACCGCCTGGTGGATCGCGGTGTTCCCCGGCCTGGTGATCACCGCCACCGTGATCGCGACCAGCCTGCTCGGCCGCCACCTGCAGTTTGTGAGTGCGGGGCGCCGCCCATGATCGAGGTGCGCAACCTGCGTGTTGACCTGCCCGGCACCCGCGGCCCCGCCGTTGACGGCATCTCCCTGTCGATCGCCCCGGGCGAGTGCCTGGCCATTGTCGGTGAATCCGGGGCCGGCAAGTCCATGCTGGCCCGCACGCTGCTCGGGCTGACCCCGGCCGGCGCCGCGATCACCGCCGACGAACTCAGCGTGAACGGGGTTGACGTTCGAGGCCTCGGGGAGGCCGGCTGGCGCGCCCTGCGCGGAGCATCCATCGCTTTGGTCAGTCAGGACGCCCTCGTTGCCCTCGACCCGCTGCGCCGGGTGGGGCGCGAGATCGCCGAACCGTTCGAGGTGCACGAGAAGCGGATGCCGCGCCTCGAGCGCGACCAGCGGGTGCAGCGTCTGTTGCAGCGGGTGGCCGTGCCCGAGCCTCTGCTGCGCGCAGGCCAGTTCGCGCACGAGCTCTCGGGCGGACTGCGCCAGCGAGCGCTGATCGCCTCGGCTCTGGCGGCGAATCCGGCGATACTCATCGCCGACGAACCGACCACGGCCCTCGACGTAACCGTGCAGGCGCAGATTCTGCGTCTGCTGGCCGAGCTGAAGGCATCCGGTATCGCCGTCTTGCTGATCAGCCACGACCTCCTCGTCGTCGCTGAGCTTGCCGACCGAATCGCCGTGATGCAGCGCGGTCGATTTGTCGAGGTGGCCCCGGCGGCCACCCTGCTGGCCGACCCGCAGCACCCGTACACCCGCGAGCTGCTCGCGGCGGCGCCGTCGAACCGGCCGCGCGCGGCGGCGGCACCGGCAGCCCCGACCGGCGCCACCCCGCTCCTATCGGCGCGTTCCCTCATGAAGTCTTACGGGCGGGGAGTGCGCGCCGTCGACGACGTGTCGTTCGACCTTTTTGCCGGGGGCACCGTGGGAATCGTGGGAGAGTCCGGCTCGGGAAAAACCACCGTCGCGAAACTGTTGCTCGGTATTGACGAGACCGACAGCGGCACCGTGCTGCTCGATGACAAGCCGTGGAGCGGCGTGAGCGAATCGAGGCGGCGCGCTCGCCGCGGCCAGATTCAGCTGATCCACCAGGATTCGCTCGGTACGTTCGACCCGCGCTACTCGGCACAGCGAATTCTCGCCGAGGCTACCGGGCTCGACTCCGCCGTCACCCGCGCCGGGCGACCGGCGCGAATCCACGAACTGTTCGACCAGGTCGAGCTGCCCCGGGCTTTGCTGGCTCGCCGCGCACAGGAACTCTCCGGCGGTCAGCGTCAGCGGCTGGCTATTGCCCGGGCGCTGGCACGCCGGCCTCGTGTACTCGTGCTGGACGAGCCCGTCTCGGCGCTGGACGTGCTGATTCAGTCACACGTGCTCGACCTGCTGGCCACACTGCGGGAGCGGATGGGGCTGGCCATGGTGTTCATCTCGCATGACCTGGCCGTCGTGCGCGGTCTCTGTGACCAAGTACTCGTCATGAAGGAGGGGCGGGTCGTCGAGCAGGGGGCCACCGAGACCATCTTTCGACTCCCGCAGCATGCCTTTACCCGGCAGCTGCTCGCGGCGGCCCGCCTCGTCGAACAGGCCTAAAGGTCGTCGATCGAGTTCTCTCGGCGGGTGACCTGCTCGCCGTGCACAGGATCGGCGATCGTGCGGGTCGTGCTCACGCTGTTGCGGCGTCGTGTCATCAGGATGATGCCGAGAATCACCACGAACGCGCCGGCGGCCAGCAGTATGTAGCCCACCAGCTGCAGGTCGACTCCGGTGACGGTCACGTCGACGGCCCACACCAGGATGGCGCCGACGACCAACAGAAAGATTCCTAGTCCGATGCTCATGATCTGCTGCTTTCTGTAAATGATGCCCGCTGGGGAACAGCCTAGGCACTTCGGCGACAAAGGTAAGGTTTGACTATACGCATTTCAAGTGTTTGTTGAATGGTTCGGAGCCGCATGTCTCGTACGATCAAACTCGCAGTCATTCCCGGAGACGGGATTGGACCGGAAGTTGTCGCTGAGGCGATGAAGGTGCTCGGCACCGTCACCGCCCGCGAAGATATCACGATCGAGACGAGTACGTTTCAATTGGGTGCCGCGCGGTTCCTCGAAACCGGTGATGTGCTCACCGACGGTGATCTTGCGTCCATCCAGCAGCACGACGCCATCCTGCTCGGTGCCGTCGGCGGAGTTCCCGGCGACCCGCGCCTCAAAGACGCGAACATTGAGCGGGGGTTGCTGCTCGGCCTGCGCTTTGCGCTCGATCACTATGTCAACCTGCGGCCCTGCACGATCTACCCCGGCGTGGCGAGCCCGCTCGCCGCTCCCGGTGTGGTCGACTTCGTCGTCGTGCGCGAGGGAACCGAGGGCCCCTACGTGGGCAACGGCGGCGCCATCCGCCGCGGCACCCCGCAGGAAGTGGCCAACGAGGTGTCCGTGAACACCGCCTACGGGGTGGAGCGCGTCGTGCGCTATGCCTTCGAGGTGGCGCAGGGGCGTGAACGTAAGCGGCTCACCCTCGTGCACAAGACCAACGTGCTCGTTTTCGCCGGCAGCCTGTGGCAGCGCATCGTGAACGAGGTTGCGGCGGAGTATCCCGAGGTCGCGGTGGATTACCTGCACGTCGACGCGGCGACCATCTTCTTCGTGACGAATCCGAGTAGATTTGATGTCGTCGTCACGGATAACCTCTTCGGCGACATCCTCACCGACCTGGCTGCAGCGATCAGCGGCGGCATCGGCCTGGCGGCCTCCGGCAATATCAACCCGACGGGCCGCTTTCCCAGCATGTTCGAGCCCGTACACGGCTCGGCACCCGATATCGCCGGCCAACAACTCGCCGACCCGACCGCGGCCATCCTCTCGGTGGCGCTGTTGCTCGATCACCTCGGGCTGACGGATGCCGCGGCTCGCGTTAACGCGGCGGTGGCCGATGACCTGCTGCGCCGCACCGAGAACGCCCCGGTTCGTCGGAGCACCGCTGAAGTGGGAGACGCCATCGTGACCCTTTTGACAGACAAGGTACTGAAATGAGCAACACCGAATCCACCACCAGCTACCCGCTGAGCTTCGCCCTCACGCCGTCAACCGATGCGCGCGCCGAAGCTGAACGCGAAGAGATTCTTGCCGACCCGGGTTTCGGCAAACACTTCACCGACCACATGGTCACCATCGACTGGTCGGTGGACGCCGGCTGGCACGATGCGCGCGTCACCCCGTATGGCCCGCTGATGCTCGACCCCGCCTCCTCGGTGCTGCACTACGGCCAGGAGATCTTCGAGGGCCTCAAGGCCTACCGGCACGCCGACCAGTCGATTTGGACCTTCCGGCCCGAGAAGAATGCCCAGCGGCTGCAGCGTTCAGCGCACCGCCTGGCGCTGCCCGAACTGTCGGTCGAAGACTTCATCGAATCGGTCAGGCAGATGATCGCCGTTGACGGTGCCTGGGTGCCGTCCGCCCCCGAGACCAGCCTGTATTTGCGCCCGTTCATGATCGCCAACGAGAGCTTTCTGGGCGTGCGCGCCGCCCACCGGGTGAGTTTCTACGTGATCGCGAGCCCGGCCGGCGCCTACTTCGCCGACGGCGTCGCCCCGGTGAAAATTTGGCTGTCGACCGAGTACTCCCGCGCCGGCCGCGGCGGTACTGGCGCCGCGAAGTGCGGTGGCAACTACGCCGCCTCGCTGTTGCCGCAGATGGAAGCCTACGAGAACGGCTGCGCGCAGGTGCTCTTTCTCGACGGTGAATCCGGCAGCCACGTCGACGAGTTGGGCGGCATGAACGTGTTCTTCGTGCACGGTTCCGACACGCTCGTGACGCCGCGCCTCACCGGATCCATTCTGGAAGGCGTGACCCGCGACAGCATCATGCAGCTCGCCCGCGACCGCGGTATGACCGTGGAAGAGCGCGACGTGACGCTGGGGGAGTGGCGTGAGGGGGTGGCATCCGGTGCCATCACCGAGGTCTTCGCCTGCGGAACCGCAGCGGTGGTCACCCCGATCGGCCAGCTCAAGGGCAAGGACTTCACGATTGGCGAAGCGGATGCCCCGGCCGGCGCGATCACGCTGTCGCTGCGCCAGGAGCTCACGGACATTCAGTACGGCCGCGTGCCCGACCGGCACGGCTGGCTGACCCGCCTCGACTGACGTAAACTGAACCTTTTGGCCCCGCTTGACGGCGCGGGCCACAACAGGCGGGAACGACACGTGAAGATCGCACGCTACAGCTATCAGGGCGCCATCGCGTTCGGCATTGTTGACGACGATGAACTGGTCGTACTCACGAGCGACCCGATGTTCGCCGGATTCGACACCACCGGCGACCGGGTCGCGCTGGCCGAGGTGAAACTCCTCGCGCCGGTGATTCCCCGGTCGAAGATCGTGGCGGTGCAGAGCAGCGCGGCCGAGCCGGCGTTCGTGCTGAAGCCCAACACCGCCGTCGTCGGCCCTGGCGATGCGATCGTGCTGCCCGCTGCGTCGGAGCGGGTCGAGGTCGATGGCCAGCTCGCAATCATCATCGGCAAGATTGCCAAGAACGTCACGGCAGCGGATGCCGCGAGCCGCGTCTTCGGCTACACCGTCGCGACGGTCGTCTCCGCGGCCGACCTCGCCGAACGAGATGCCACCCGGGCCGGCGCCTTCGACACCTTTTTGCCGCTCGGGCCGATCATTGAAACCGACTTCGACGACGCGGCCACGCCGTTGCGCGGTCTCATCAACGACGAAGAATTTCAGGCCGTGGAGCTCGGCAACGATGATTCCACGCCCACCGAGGACACCGTCGCGGCCCTCGTCGCGTTCGCCTCGAGCGTGTTCACTCTGCTGCCCGGCGACGTAATTCTGGCCGGTCCGATGGACACCGCCGCCGCGGTCGTCGACGGCGACACGGTCACGATGTCGATCGCCGGCATCGGAACCCTCGTGAACTCGGTGGTTCGCCCGGCCTAAGGTGTGAGGTCCCCCGCGCACGGTGTGGGGCCCTCCGCGTCGGGCCCACCTTATGCAACGGGGCCCGTGATAGATCGTGGGCCCAGTTGCATAAGGTGGGCCCGGGTGCGCGAGTGGCTGCGCGCGCGTGTGTGCGGTGGCGGGGCTCAGCGGCTGGAGCCCGGGAACCAGGCTCTGACCTGGTTCGATGCGGTGTTCAGCAAGGCAATCGCTTCGGTTCGGTTGACCCGGGCTATCAGCATGGCGCTCATTGACAAGGATGCCAGGGTGCGCACGCGCTCCTCGAGCACGGCATCCGCTGAATGCTCAGCATCGGAGGCCGCCAGGAGCGCGTGCCGGAGCGCAGCCGACAGTTCGATGCGGTAACCCTCCACGACCGCTCGGGTCGGATCGTCGTGGGCGGCGAGGCCGGCGGCGCAATTAACGAGCAGGCAGCCGGTTTGCACGGAGTCGGGCGCCTGCGTGGCCGTGGCCACAGCGAGGCTGCCGAAATAGTCCAGCAGGGCCGAGGCATCCGTGGTGCCGGCGCGCAGCACGGCTAGCCGGGGTCGGATGACCGTCTCGAGATAGTCGGTGACCGCGGCGTCGAAGAGACCGCGTTTGCTGCCGAAGGCGTGGTACAGGCTGGAGCGTCCGAGGCCCGTGGCCGCTTCCAGATCGGCCAGGGACGCTGCCTCGTAGCCCTTGTCCCAGAACAGGTCTCGTGCAGCTTGCACGACCACGCCGTTGTCGAAGGTCTGTAGGCGCCCCATGTCCACTCCTTGAATCGTGTCTGACGATCGGTCAATTTTGTGTACCGATAGGTCCACTATATAGTAAAACGATCGTTACAAAACTAGCAGAGGAGCCCACCATGGCGACATCCACCATCAGTACCCAGATCCAGCTCGTGAACCGTCCGGTCGGCTGGCCAACGCATGCGGACTTCCGCACCGTGACCGTTGACCTGCCCGAGCTTGCGGCCGGCCAGATTCGGGTCGCCAACGAATTCATCTCCGTCGACCCGTACATGCGCGGCCGGATGAATGACGCGAAGAGCTACGTGCCGCCGTTCGTTCTCGGCGAGACCATGGGCGGCGGGGCGGTCGGCCGCGTCGTCGCTTCCGCCGACGACGCATTCGCCGTCGGCGATGTCGTGACCCACGGCTACGGCTGGCGCGACCTGGTTCAGGAAGACTCCGCCGGATTCCGAGTTGTTCCTGAACTCCCCGGAATCTCCCTCTCCGCCTACCTCGGCGTGCTCGGCATGACCGCCCTCACCGCCTACGTCGGCCTGCTCGAGATCGCCAAGCTCAAGGAGGGCGACACCGTATTCGTCTCCGGCGCCGCTGGCGCCGTGGGCAGCATGGTGGGCCAGATCGCGCGGCTCAAGGGCGCCAAGCGCGTGATCGGCTCCGCTGGATCAGCCGAAAAGGTGGCCCTGCTCACGAGCAAGTACGGCTTCGATGCCGCGTTTAACTACAAGGATGGTGCCATCAAGGACCAGCTCGCCGCCGCGGCCCCCGAGGGTATCGACGTGTACTTCGACAACGTCGGAGGCGAGCACCTCGAGGCGGCCCTCGCCTCGTTCAACGACGGCGGACGCGCGGCCCTGTGCGGCGCCATCTCCCTCTACAACAGCACGGACACTCCGGTCGGTCCGACCAACATGATGAACATCGTCACCCGCGGCCTGACCCTCACCGGCTTCACGCTCGGCAACTACTGGAATCACCTTCCGGCGTTCACCGCTGAAATGACTGCCTGGCTCACCGCGGGCCAGATCGTCTTCGATGAGACCGTCGTTGACGGCGTCGACAACACCATCGACGCGTTCCTCGGCCTGATGCGCGGTGAGAACACCGGCAAGATGGTCGTTCGCACCGGTGAGCTCGTACCGGCGCTCTGACTCAAATCAACCCGCACGTCTTACCCACCACGTCACCTTCAAGGAGAATTCATGACCCACGTACTTTTCGTGGTCAGCGCCGCTGACCACTGGACCCTCAACGACGGCACCCTGCACCCCACCGGGTATTGGGCCGAGGAACTCGCCGAGCCGCACCGCCTGTTCACCGAGGCCGGATACCAGATCAGCATTGGCACGCCCGGCGGCGTGGCCCCGACGATCGACGCGGTCAGCCTGCGCGCCGATGCTGCCGGGGGAGAGGAGCGCGCGGCACAGATCGTCGACTACATCGCGACCATCTCCAAACAGCTCGACTCGCCGCTCAGTCTCGACGACATCAACGTCGGCGACTATGACGTGGTCTTCTACCCGGGCGGTCACGGCCCGATGGAAGACCTCGCCGTCGACGCTGTCTCCGGGAGCATTCTCACCGAGGCGCTCGACAGCGGTCGCATCCTCGGCGTGCTCTGCCACGCCCCGGCTGCCCTGCTCGCGGCCAAGCGGGCCGACGACAGCTGGCCCTTCGCCGGCTATCGGATGACCGGCTTCACCGACGCCGAAGAGGTACTCGGTGGCCTGGCCCCGAAGGCTCCGTGGCTCGTGCAGAGCCGACTGGTGGAACTGGGCGCCGACTTCGTGGCCGGAGAATCGTTCGCGCCGCACATGGAGATTGACCGCAACCTGTACACCGGGCAGAACCCGGCCTCCTCGGCCGCTCTCGCCGGAGCGATCATCCAGGCTGTCGCCGACAAGGCATAGTCAGGGCTGATGGCAGGTCGGGCCTGGGCCGCGACGGACCAACGGTCAGTCGCGGCGCAGGGCCGCCAGGGCCAGTGCCACGTCATCCTCGTCATTGAAGAGGTGAAACGCCACCCTGGCCCGCCCGGCTCGGCCGGAAGCCGTGATTCCCGCTGCGGTGAGCCGCGCGAGGTCGCGGCCGCCGGCATCCGGCCAGCTGATGATGGCCTGGTCGTGACGGGGCAGGTCGAGACCGTCGCACAGTGCATCGCCCAGCCCCGCATTGTGGGCGCGCACCTCGGCCAGGTCGAGGCTGCGGAACAGGTCGATGGCTGGTTCGGCTCCGACCCAGGCCGGCCAGGCCGGCGACACGTCGAACCGGCGAGCATCAGCGGCGAGCATCATGGCCGGGCCGTAACAGGATGCCCATAGGTCATCTCCCGCGTACCAGCCGGCATTGATCGGGTTGAGTTGCCCGGCGAATGTGTCGGTGACCGTGAAGAAGGCGACGCCGCGAGGCGCGCCGAGCCACTTGTAGCTGTGGCAGATGGTCGCATCGAAGACCGACGCGTCGACCGGCATCCACCCGGTGGCCTGAGTCGTGTCGCACAGGGTGAAGGTGTGGGTGCTCGCGGCCGCGGCGCGAATAGCGGCGCTGTCGGCGAGACGTCCGGTAGCGGACTGAACGAGAGAGAAAGCCACCAGCCAGGTGTTCTCGGTCAAACTCGCGGCCAGATCGTCCAGCTCCACCTGCCGCACGGTCACCCCGCGGTACGCCTGCGCCAGAAACGGAAACACCATGGAGCTGAAATCGCCGATCGGCAACACGACTTCGGCACCGTCGGGGATGCTGGCGGCCACCATGCCGGCCATCACCGAGGTCTGCGAGCCGATCGCCACCCGATCGGGCGTTACCTGGACCAGGTCGGCGTAACCGGCGCGCACGCGTTCGACCACGGCACCGTAGCGGGAGGCGCAGGCCTCTCCGCGGGCCCAGACCTCGGTGTCGGCGCGCATCGCGGCGATCGTGTCGATCGTGGGCAGCCCGAGCGTGCACGAGGCCAGGTAGCCGCGGCCGGCGGTATAGCGGGTGCGGGCTTCCGCAAGGCTGACGGTGGTCGTGCGTGCCGGTGCGGTGGTCATCCCTCCAGTGTGACCACCGTTCATTCATGCAACAACGGCCAGTACTCGATGCAATACATAAGCCCGGGTTATGATTTCCCCATGATCCCACTGCCAGGACAGGGCCCCGACCTCGACGCGCACGCCCTCGCGGTCGTGCGAGCGGTGCACGAGCACGGCTCGATCACCGCTGCCGCGGCCGCCCTGGGCTATAGCCAGCCGGCCGTGAGCCAGCAGCTCAAGCGACTCGAGCAACGGCTCGGGCTCGCCGTGGTCGAGCGCGTGGGACGTGGCGTGCGTCTCACTGAAGCAGGCCTGGTGCTGGCCCGGCACGCCGTAACCATAGCAACGGCACTCGATGCCGCGGCGGGGGAGATCGCCGAGCTGCAGGGGCTGCGCTCCGGTCTGGTACGTCTCGTGGCGTTCCCGTCGGCATCCGCTACCCTCGTGCCGACTCTGCTCGCGCGCATGAAGGCGCGGCACGCCCAAATCAACATCACCTACCTGGAGGCCGAGCCGCCCGAAGCTGTCGCCGCCGTGCGGGAAAACCGCGCCGACCTGGCCGTCACCTTCAGCTACCCGGGTGACCGGATCGATCCGCACCGGGAGAGCGCCCAGGGGCTGCGGGTGACGACCCTGCGCCGGGAGGAGATGATGCTCGTGCTGCCGGCGGGGCATGGGTTGGCCGGCCGGGAGTCCGACGCGGTCGACCTGGGCGAGCTCGCCGAGGAGAGCTGGGTGGCCGGCTGCCCGCGCTGCCGCGGCCATCTGCTCGACCTCTGTGATCGCCGCGGATTCGCACCGCGCATCTCCTACGAGACCGACAACGTGGCCGCCGTGTTCGGTCTGGTCGAGGCGGGCATCGGGGTGGCGCTGTTGCCGGCGCTCGCGATCGAGTCGGTCGGTCTGCGCGCGGGAGTGGTGATTCGCGCCACCAGCGGCCGGGACCATCGCACTCTGCACGCGGTGACCGCGGCCGGTGCCGAGCGGGTACCGGCGCTCGCCGCCGCTCTGCGTGCTCTGGTTGCGCTCTCGGCGCCGGAATAGATGCGCTTCCGCCGCCCGGGCCCACCTTGTGCAAGCGGGCCAAATTTAGAAGGTGGGCCCGCTTTCCGGGCCCAGGCCCGGAACGCAAACAAGTACGTGGGCGCGCTCAACTAGAATCATGAGTAATGTCTGACACCACTGCACACCCGTTTTCTACCGCCACCGGAACCGACGTTCGCGTGCGGTTCTGCCCCTCGCCGACCGGAACGCCCCACGTGGGCCTCGTTCGCACCGCCATGTTCAACTGGGCCTACGCCCGGCACACCGGCGGCACGATGATCTTCCGCATCGAAGACACCGACGCCGCCCGCGACAGCGAAGAGAGCTTTCTGCAGCTGGTCGAGGCCATGCGGTGGCTGGGCCTGAACTGGGACGAAGGCGTCGACGTGGGCGGCCCGCAGGCGCCGTATCGCCAGTCGGAGCGCTACGACATCTACCGCGGTGTCATCGACAAGCTCAAGGCCAGCGGCCACATCTACGAGAGCTTCGTCACTGGCGAGGAGATCGAGACCCGTAACCGCGACCTGGGCCGCGACCCCAAGATGGGCTACGACAACTTCGAGCGGGATCTCACCGAAGAGCAGAAGGCCGCCTACCGTGCCGAGGGCCGGTCCCCGGCGCTGCGCCTGCGCGTGCCCGACACCGAGCTTTCCTTCGACGACCTCGTGCGTGGCGAGATCACCTTCCCGGCCGGCTCGTTCAGCGACTTCGTGGTGGTGCGCCCGAACGGGCATCCGCTCTACCCCTTCGTCAACCCGGTCGATGATGCGCTCATGGGCGTCACGCACGTGCTGCGCGGCGAAGACCTGCTCTCGTCGACCCCGCGCCAGATCGCGCTCTACCACGCGCTCATCGACATTGGTGTGACCACCTTCATTCCGCGCTTCGGCCACCTGCCCTACGTCATGGGCGACAAAAACAAGAAGCTCTCCAAGCGTGACGCCGAGGCCAACCTGTTTCTGCACCGCGACCGCGGATTCATCCCCGAGGGTTTGCTCAACTACCTCGCCCTGCTCGGATGGTCGCTCTCGCACGACCGCGACGTGTTCTCGATCGACGAGTTCACGGCCGCGTTCGACGTGGTCAACGTCAACCCGAACCCGGCCCGGTTCGACCTGAAGAAGGCCGAGTCGATCAACGGCGACCACATCCGCCAGCTTGAGGCCGCCGACTTCGCTGCACGCCTGGTTCCCTACCTGGTGACCGCCGGCGTGCTGGGCGAGACTCCGAGTGAGTCCGAACTCGCGCTGCTCGCCCAGGGCGCCCCGCTCATCCAGGAGCGCATCGCGGTGCTCGGTGAAGCCCCCGCCATGCTCGGTTTTCTGTTCACCACCGGCGCTGACCTGGTTCTCGAAGCGGATGCCGTTGCCTCGCTCCCGCAGAACGCCGCCGAAATTCTCGGCGCAAGTCGCACCGCGCTGGCGAGAATTCCGGCAGCGGAATGGACCACGGACCGGGTGCACACCCTGCTGGCTGAGACGCTCGTTGAGGGCCTCGGGCTCAAGCCGCGTGTCGCCTTCGGTCCGCTGCGCGTGGCGCTGTCGGGCCGCAAGATCTCGCCGCCGCTGTTTGAGTCCATGGAAATTCTCGGGCAGGCCGAGACGCTGGACCGTCTCGATCGAGCCCTGGCGGTAACGACAGCCGCTTGAGTCGTCAGCTCACTCGGGCGGCAACGCGCCGAGGAATACCTCGGTTTGGCCTCTGTGGCCCGAGTGGGCTAGGCTACTACTCGGCCCGATCTTCGGATTAGGCATTGGGGTATGGTGTAATTGGCAACACGGATGATTCTGGTTCATTTGTTCTTGGTTCGAGTCCAGGTACCCCAGCACTAAAAGGCGCAGGATTCCGCGGCGAAATCGACCATCGCCCACCCTGTGGAACAGGCCCAAAAGGGGCCAAATTACCACAAACCACACCACAAACCCCCTCGGGGATTGTTTGGTCGTTGTTGTGCCCGGCCCCGTACGGGACTGTCCCGACCTGATCGGGCTGCTCACGGCCTCCGTGGTGCACCTGTCGTGTATGGACGCGACGACGCAAATCACACCCACGTTTCTCACCCAGCGCGAACTGGCGGAACTGCTCAGAATGCCCGAGCGCACACTCGAGGACTGGCGCCTGATGCAGACTGGGCCGCCCTATATCAAGCTCGGCCGGCTCGTTCGGTATGACGTGCAGGACGTACTGACCTGGGTACACGAACACCGCCGTGGTTAGGCCGCAGATTGCGGCTGGGGAAGTGGGCTCTGTCGACGTGCAGCAATTGGCGAACGGCAGGTATCGTGCCCGCGGCACTAGCCGTGACGACAGCGGGGCCCGGCATCGCCACGCAGTGACGGCTGATTCCCGCGACGATGCCATCGCCGAAATCCATCGACAAGCGAGGGCGATGGGTACCGGCGGTGCCGGAAACCTCTCACCGTCGAGCACGGTCGCTGACGCGGTGGAGCTCTGGCTGTCACAGGTGCTCACCCGCGCCAAAGCTGGCAGCCTGTCGTACTCGACCTACGAATCGTATGAGACCACCGCCCGCGTCATCATTGTGCCGCGGTGCGGGGGAGTGCGGCTTGAACACCTGACCGTCGGTCGCTGCGATCGCATCCTGCAGCGAATTCTGGAGGAGGAGACGATCTCGAAAGCCAGTCGTGCGCGTGCGGTGCTGAGTCTCGTGTGTGGCTACGCCGTGCGCGACGACGCTCTTATGCAGAACCCCGTGCGCGACGTACAACGCCTGCCAATGTCCTTGCGCAAGGAATCCGCCCTCACGCCCGCGCAGATCACGGCCATTCGTGGGCGCATGCAAGTGTGGCGGCTTACCCGCGACGATGGCCCTCGGCCCAACTACCGTGCCCTCATCGACGGAATGGACATCATGATCGGCACCTCTCTGCGTGTCGGTGAATGCATCGGTTTGCGCCGCTGTGACGTTGACATGACGACCCTGCCGCCGACCCTCATCGTGAGCGGCACGATCGTGAGCACCAAAGCGCAGGGAACGCACCGCAAGAATTCGCCCAAGCGGTCTCGGCAACGGAGGAGTATCGCGCTGCCGTCGATGGCCGCCGCGGCCGTGCGGCGCCGGCTGGCGCTTGCCGAACCCGACCCAGAGGCGTTCCTTTTCCCCACACGAACTGGCCGCTCGCTAAGCGTCAGCAACTACGAGCACCTGCTCCGCGCATTCGTCGAAGATGAGCGCTCTCACCTTGTTGGCCTGGGCGTTGACGTCGATGAATACACGACGCACATGTACCGGCGCACCGCTGCCACGCTGATCGAGCGGGCGGGCGGAATAACGCTGGCCTCGCGACTTCTCGGCCACGCAAACGAGCAGACCACGCGCAACAGCTATGTGGTCACGGCCGACATGGTCGACCCGGTGACAGCGGAGATTCTTGATGAGGTGCTCGGCGGGTGAGCGATCTCAGTGTTCAGAGGATGGGCACGGATTAACCAAGAAGACTTTCTTCGGAAGACCGCACTCATGGAACCCAGGCGCACAGATTAGGACGCTCCGCAATGCCCGGCAGAGACCACGTCTCGAAACCTGTGGGCTGCGAGACATTTTGACGAGACAGAGCTATGATGCGCGGTTGTGCAGCGCGACAGGAGCTGCATCCCTTGCGTGGACTGGGATGAGGTCATAGTTACCTGAAGGCAGCAGACGAGGCAGCGTGTCTCGGTACTTTCGTGGCCCATATAACCCCTAGCTGGACGACGGCCAGAGACTCGAATTCGGGTCCGTAAGACGCATATGAGCGGGATTTCCCTACGGGCAGGGTAAATGCGACAAACTTGCTCAGGCGTGCGGTGGCGCCCAGCCTCGGCGGGGCTATTCCCGTTGACGGTCCGACTTGCGGGCGTTCGGATTGGCAACTCTGTTATAGAGATGTACTAGTAACGTGATACATTTAATGTACTTCGTGAGTAGTACAATTTTCACCGTCGAAAGGGCGCGATGTCTTTTTTGCTCGTCTGGTTCGTTTTCCGTTCGATGATCCTTGGCGTGCTGGCTGGGGCGGTGTGGTGGCTGGTTCAGGGCCGCACAAGCCGACTGCCCTCGGGGCCGGTCGCGTCTCTCACTGCAGTTGGGGTGGGCGTCGCCTTGCTTGCGGATATCCTGGTGCGTTTGATGGTTGGTGGGACGACGGCCTTCCAACTCCCGCGGCCAGACGAACTAGCTCGATGGTTGGTGGATGCGCGCTTCGTGTTGCCTCTCCTGTTGGGGATCGGTGCCGTGAGCATTCTCGCGTTTCCGCTACCCACTCACGCTTCGCGAGGGAGCGCTAGCTTGGCTCGCCGTACACCGTTCAGCTTCGGCCGGGGATGGTGGTTCATCGGCGTCATCATTATCATCGGTGCCGTTCTCGCTCTCACCGTCGCCGCGGGTATGGCTTCCGAGCCGGACGAGCAAGGTTTCTGGCGCATCCTCGTTGTCGACACCGGCGTCGGCGGGGGTTCCACCACCATTTATGGGTGGTACTACTCTCGGCCGGCCTTGGTACTGGTGGCTGCTCTGGCGGCGGTGACCGTCGTCGCGCTGTGGCTGATCGCTCGGCCACCGGTCGGAGTCGACGAGGCTAACGATGTTCAGCTGCGCCGCCTGCGCACCCTGAATATTCTTGCGGTCGCATCCGGTGCCCTCCTGGTGCATCTGGGCGGAATCCTTTCTTCCTTGGCTGGAACGGCGTTTTTCAACGGCGGTGTGCGGACGGGAAACGGCGGATGGATGGTTTTCGGTACCCCCTTCGCGGCTCTTGAGCCGGCACTCTCCCTCGCAGGCATCGCCGTCACGGCTCTCGGATACGCGCTCTGGGTCGGTGTTTTGCTCTCCGCGATACCTGCACGCCGCAGAGTCCGTGCCTTGGTTCGCGCATGATGATTTCCTTGGGGGGATCGGCACCCGCCGCGGAACAGATCCGCGATCAGATCCGCGGACTCATCGCTGCGGGCAGCCTTGGAGCGGACGAACGGCTTCCGTCCGTCCGGCAACTTGCCAAGGACCTCGGCGTCGCCCCCGGAACTGTAGCGAAGGCATACAAAACCCTCGAATCCGAGCGCTACCTCCACACCCGCACCGGAGGCGGAACCCGCGTCAGCGCAACGGCATCGGCCACTCCGCGCACCGTGGTGGATGCCGCCCGAAACCTCGCCGACGCCAGCATTCGCGCCCAGATCGACCTCGAAGAAGCAACCCGACTGCTCCGCGCAATCTGGCCACCCCTCCCAAGCGTGTAGTGATCATTGCCACCGATTCGATCTCGCTTCCCGTCAAGGTTCGGTCTGCGGGACTCTGGCCTTTTCAGGTCAACGGTTCGTGGGCTTCGTCGTGTCAGGCGATAGCCTCGAAGTGAAGTCGGAGTCCGAGGGCGTGGGACACCTTGATGATGGTAGCCAGGCTCGGGTTTCCCTCCGCGGACAGCGCCTTGTAGAGACCTTCTCGGCTCATCCCAGCTTGCCGCGCGATCTGGCTGAAGTTGCGTGACCGTGCGATGGACCCCAGAGCCCGGGCGATAACCGTCGGGTCATCGTCGCCCTCCTCAATGACTGCCTCCAGGTAGGCGGCAACGTCTTCAACGGTGTTGAGGTAATTCGCCGCATCGAAGGGGGAGAAGGTTTCGGCGTCAGTGCTCATTCGTGTGCTCCTTGCGTGCGGTGCCAAGTGTCGGCGATCGTGTGCGCGGCCCTTATGTCCGCATTCTGGGTTGATTTGTCTCAACCGGTCAGTAGTAAAACCAGACGGTCACCTTCGCGTAAGAAGTACACGCGGTATCCAGGGCCGTAGTTGATGCGCAATTCGGAGACGCCACGGGCGACTGGCTTGACGTCTCCGGGGTTGCCAGCGGCTAACCGGTCTATCCGGATGAGCACGCGTGCGACCGCACGACGGTCCTTCAGCTTCTGTAGCCAGGTGTCGAATGTAGCCGACGTGACGACCTCAACCATGTGTCAACTTTAGTTGACAACTAGGCATCGGGGCAAGCGTCCCACAGGGATTCCCGTTGCCGGACCAGCTAGTCCGGCAACGAGAGCCCAGGTGAGAGTTCTTCTTAGCGTCCTGAGTCAGACTGACGTTGGATTGTGCGATAGACGGTCGACCGCGCGACGTTGAAAAGCTCCGCCAATTCCGCGCTGGAATGAAGCCCGGCGTTGTGTACTTCTATCAAGTGTTTCTGCTGCGCCACCGAGAGTTTGGGCTGCTTGCCGCGCAGATGCCCTTTCGCTTTGGCCACCTGCATTTCCTCCCGCGTTCTGGCGCGAATCAGATCCGACTCGAACTCGGCGACCATGGCCAGGACGTTGAAGAGGAGGCGTCCGACGGGGTCGTTTGGATCGTGTACGGCGCCGCCGATGCTGAGCATGACGTCTTTGGCCGTGAGCTCGTCGATGATGTCTTTCGCGTCCCGGAGCGAGCGTGCGAGTCTGTCGAGTTTGGCGACGACGAGGGTGTCTCCGGCACGGCAGGCGGCCAGCGCTTCGCGAAGCCCGGGCCGGGCTCGGTTCGTTCCGGTCAGACCGTGATCGGTGTAGATCAGTGACGATCTAACGCCCAGTCGTTCCAGGGCGTTTTGTTGGGCGGTGAGGTCTTGTTCCTCTGTGGAAACGCGTGCGTATCCAATTAGTAATCCATCCATGCTGAAACCATCCCGCTCGGCTCAAAGTGAGTCAACAATCGTCGTACTCGGTGCCCCTGCCGGGCATCTCAGGTGAACCGTCGACGCGAGTAGTTTCGCTCGTTGCATTGCCCGCTGGGCGTCTTCGTTTAGGGTTCCTAAGCGCCACTTCCCCGAGGCGTCGGATCCTCGGCGGATCGGCAGCGAATCTTCGTCGGTGGACGCCCGTCATACATGCGCCCGACTCGCCCGCAGCCACGCTGGTCTCAGGGTGAAACAATGGCTCCATCCAACCCACCTACGACGCGTTCGAGGGGACGTGGGACGTGCAGCGCGCAGCGCCACCGGAGTCCGCCTGCTGGACCGAGTCCGAGGACTTGAGTGGTACCCCGCACTGGGAGAAAAAGTCAGACGGCTACGAAGTCGCTTTTTTCGCAAAGAACTCCCGGTTCGATATGGACGAGGACTGGGTGACTACCGTTGAACGCTACGCCCGAGTCTGGACGATAACCTTCCCTGCCACCAGCTTCGACCCGGATTACGACTTGTTCACCGATGGGGCCCAAGTCGCTGGACTGGGTGACAGCGACCAATTGCAGGTTGACCACAGCGGATGCTCGAACCGCCGCCCGCATCGCGAGCCTGCGCATCGCGGCCTCGCTCGAATCTCCTGACGTGGTAGACCAATCGGTTCATCGGGCGCTCTCGTAGTCGGTAGCGATGGAAGGACCGAGCAGACATGGCCCCTCCGAAGACCGGTGCTGGACGAGGCGGAAACCACGCCGGCCGACTGATTGAGCTCCTAAGGCGTCTATGCGCTCGGGGCTTGCGAGGACCGACCTCTAATGCGTTGCCCCCCGCGTTCACGGCGATCCCGGCCGTGAACAGATGCGCAATCATGGGTAGGCTCGACGAGGTGCGTTTGCAGAACTTGTCGACGTGCTGCTCGGCGGGCAATGTCTCGTCGCGCTCGGCCTGAACGTGAAGGAAACACCGTGTCTGATCACGCAAGAATCCAAGGGCACACCGTAACCCGCACCGTGCACATCGAAGCCTCCCGCGCGCGCGTTTGGAAGGCACTGACCGACCCCAAGGTCATGGTCACGTGGTTTGGCGACGGTGTGGAGTTCGCCGCGCTTGAGCCCGGTGCTACAGGCCGCATCGACTGGGATGACTACGGCAGCTTCCCGATTGAAATTACCGAGGTGGTGCCCGACGGCTCGTTCGGCTTCCGTTGGTCGGGAATCCCCGCCGAACAGCTCGACGAGTACTCGACGCGCGTGCGCTTCACCATCGCCGATGCCGGTTCCGGGACGGATGTCACGGTGATCGAATCGGGCTTCGACACACTCCCCGGCGGTACCCGCTACCGTCGCGAACGTCTTGAGCAGAACCGAGAGGGCTGGGACGTCGAACTCGACGAGCTCGCGGTCCTCTTCGAGGGTGTCACTGAGTAGTTCACGATTTCGGGGGAGTCGCTCGTCGAGTTGGCCACGTTGCTCGGCCGGTAGCCGATAAGGGCTGCCTTGCCGGTGTCGTGACGAGCCACCATCGGGCGATTCAATGTGACCATAAACGCACCATAAACCCCAAAATCTGACCAGATTCAGGCCGTATCTCGCCGTACGGCGCGTACAGTAAACCCCATGAGAACCGCGGAATTCCGCGGAAGTCTGCCCCATATGCAGGTGCGCACCACCACCCCGACGCCTATCATTTTGCTTTTGTTTCGAGTCAGGTACCCCAGCTGTAACCCCTGAGTTTCCGCGAACACTCAGGGGCTTTTTTGTCCAGACGGATAGTACAGATGATGGATAGCCCTGCCATCTCGCCACGAGCCAGAATCTAGATCTGCGCCTCGGCCTCGAGGTTTTTCAGTGCTGCGCGCAGGCGGGTATCGGCGTCGGTGGCGACCTCTTGAATGGCCGAGGAGTCGCTGAGCTGCACCATTGTCTGCGGATCAATTGTCTGGACCACGGTCGCGGTGGCATCGGGCCCACGCCGAATGACAACATTGCACGGCAGTAGTAGGCCCATGTCCGGTTCGGCGGTGAGGGCCTGTTGGGCGAGCGTGGGATTACAGACGCCGAGAATGACGTAGTCGCCGAGAGCCTGAGCACTTTCGATCCCCAGCTTGGCTTCAAACGTGGACCGAATGTTGATTTCGGAGAGGACGCCGAAGCCCTGTTCAGCCAATAATTCTCGAGTTCGCTGCACCGCTTCTTCGTAGGGCAGGGCGACTGTGACGGTATGTGCGTAAGTCATAGGGTCTCCAATGATTGTTTCGTTGATTGAGCGACAATAACAGCCTGTATGCGACCGGCATCAGTTCGCTTCGATGATGCCGATCACTTTTCGGTATTCATGGTTGACGATGGGGCGGCGATGCACCGTGGTGACGGTGATCCCCGAGGGATGGGTGCATTAGGTTCTTCCGCTGCGGGTGGGCCTGTGGTTCGATAGATCATGGTGACGAAAATGCCGCCCGATGTGGCGGAGAACCTGATCGTTTTCAAGACAGCGTTGGCCGAGGTCGTGCCGTCGAAGGATTCCTCCGATCTTTTGGTCGCGACCTGGAATCTTCGTGCATTCGGAGATCTCACGGCTAAGTGGCACGCGAAACCGGGGGACTCTCCAGTGAGAGACTGGTACTCCGTCGCGTGCATCGCACAGGTCGTCTCACGGTTTGATGTGATCGCAGTTCAGGAAGTGCGGCGCAACACAACGGCCCTGCAGTTTCTGCTCGAGCAACTCGGCGACAACTGGCGGGTGATCGTCTCTGACGTCACCGAAGGTGGTCCGGGCAACGGGGAACGGCTGACGTTTCTATACGACTCGACTCGCGTTCAGCCGTCGGGACTGGTGGGCGAGATCGTGCTGCCGGCAACGGTTGAGGGCCCCGCCGAACAATTTGCCCGAACGCCGTACGCCGCCAGTTTCGTGCGCGGATCCGCGGAGTTCACCTTGACCACGCTGCACGTGATCTGGGGCGCTGACCCGCGTGCGCGACTGCCGGAGATCACGGCGTTCGCTGAGTGGATGCGTGACTGGGCGGACCGGACCGACCGCTGGAACCAGAACCTCCTCGTGCTGGGTGATTTCAACCTCGACCGTATTGGGGATCCGTTGTTCGAGGCGTTCGTGTCGACTGGACTGTGGCCTCCCACCGAACTGAACGCCATACCGCGGACGGTGTTCGACAATGACACGGCGAAGCACTTTTATGATCAGATCGCCTGGTTCTCCGACCCCGACGGGGAATCCCTGTTGACCTCGCTGACCTACACTCGGCGCGCTGGTTCGTTCGATTTTCTGCCGCACCTGCTGGGCGGCCTAACCCGCGCGGAGACATCCTGGCGCATCTCCGACCACTATCCGTTGTGGGTCGAATTCCATCTGGCTCCGTGAAGCACCCAACTCAGCGCCGCCTTCCCCGCTCTGCACCGACCCGAACGCCTCCGGTGGCGACGGGCGGCGACGGGCGGCGACGGGCGGCGACGGGCGGCTCGGTATCTAATCGACTGCTGGTGATCGAACGATGATGTCGCCGGGAGTGCAGTCGAGGGCGGCGCAGATCGCGTTGAGGGTGGTGAAACGAATGGCCTTGGCGTGATTATTTTTCAACAGTGACAGGTTCACCGTTGAAATGCCGGTGCGTCGGGACAGTTCGGTCAGCGTCATCCCCTGGGCGGTGAGCTCGTGTTCGAGGGTGATTACGATCGTTCCGAAAGACATTAGACGATACCGTCGGCATCCGTGGCGAAGCGGCTCAGTCGGGCCAAGGCGAGAGCCGTGAGCAGCACCAGGAATCCGGCTACGACGGGCAGCGGATCCAGGCCAACGAGAAATCCTGGCTCAAGCCAGTACTGTTCGTCGGCATAGACTGCGGACCCCGCGAATACGGCCGCGTCGGCGGCGAGCGCAGCGGTAATTACGGATCCGATCATGATGACCAGGCCCGACGCCCCGACCATGCCGGCGAGGAATGACCAGCGCAGTCGTCCGGTGAGTACCAGGACGCAGGCGACGATGATGGGCAAAACGGTCAGAACGGCCATGATCAGAGCCGCCCATTCCGCTGTGACGAAACTGTTCACCACATCGGTGGGGAGCCCCGTGACGGTGGCGTCAATGAAACTTGTCGAAGCGGGGACTGCGTCTACGGCGGTCCAGCTGGCTACGGCATCCTCCATCGTGGAGGGCTGCATGGGAATTCTCGCCATTACCGTGCCGGTTGCGAGGTTCGCCAATGTGTCCGAATGCCAGAGCACGCCCACGGTTCCAAAGAGCATTCCGCCGAGCCCGACGAGGCTGGCGATGGCAATGGTCAGGGGCGATCGTCGCAGGTTGGGCGACTGATTTGTTTTACGATTATCGTTGTGCATGCCATAACGATAAGCGTAATGATTTGATCGTGCAACTCGTGCTCGCGGAACGGTGCGGGGCCGTGCAGGAGCGGCGAGCACGCAGCGGTCCGAGTGAATCTGGCTGGATTCACTGCCCTAGACTTCGAGCATGCCGCTCGATTCGACCCTCCTCGCCGGTAGTCCGGTACCCATCGGATGAACGATCAGCGCCAGTCCCCGGCCGAGCGCCGCAGAGCCCTCGTCGCCAGCCGGTCGCACACGGTCTCGCCGGCTCGTAGCGAGAGTCGGCCCACCCCCTTTCACTCCGGTCTTCTGAATCTGGTCGGCGGCATCCTCGTATTGTCGGCGATGCTGCTACTGGCCGTACTCATCGCGGTCACCGCGCGGGGCGGCGAACTCAGGGACCTTGTTGGCGGCGCGAGCTGGGCAGACAACTTGGTGGCGGGCCCGATCATGATTCTGATGCTCGCCGCGGCGCCGCTGTTTCTGGCCTACTTTCAGCGCAGCGGGCACTGGTCAAGCCGGGAGCGCGGCTTCTTTCAAGGCGGCTCGAACGTGGTTGAGCTGCGGCCAGCTGCACTGTGGACCCGGTTTCTCTTCATCGGGCTGAGTTTTCTGGTGTGGGCTGCGCTCATCGCCGGGCCGGTTTACCTCGACATCACAGCGGATGCCTTCGCTCAAGCGAACGACAGCCTCTGGGTGGTGCTCGTATTGTATGGGGTGCTCGCGTCCGGCCTGGGCGCGGTGCTCGTCTTCTCACTGCTGAAACGACTCACCTATGACGGGCTCGCAGCTCGGTTCGGCGACCAGATCGTACCCGGCTCGCTGAGCCAGATATTCTGGCGCGCCCTGTCGTATCGATTCAGGTTTGAACTCTGGTTTGCCTTCGGCTTCGGTGCCATCCTCGGCACGATTCCGCTCGTCTATCAATCTGCCGCTGACGCCTGCTACACGGCAACGTGTATCCCGGTTCCCGACCCGGCCTGGCAGGCCTGGATCCTCTGGATCGCCGTGTGCAGCGGGGCGCTCGCGCTGATCGGCAGCCTGAACGCGTGGCGAAGCGGCAAGTCCCTGTATAGCGGCGAGTCGGTCTCGTAGCATCCGACTTCGCCGGCAATCCGGCGTAATATCCGTCACCCCACGGGCGCGGCGTGGGCCGGCGTAGAATCGGTCGATGCATATCGACGCCGACGAGGTCACCGTCTGGTGGATCGATCAACTCGAGACCAGAGTGGACGAGGCTCGATTGGGTGCGCGGGAGAGGGTGCGGGCCGACTCGATGCCGTATTCGCCTGGCAGACGGGAATTCGTTGTTGGCGCGCTCCTGTTGCGGGCGGCCGTTGCTCGATTCAGCGGCCGTGATGCCGCGGACGTCGAGATCGATCGGAGTTGCCCGGACTGCACGCGCTGGCACGGTCGCCCGCGAGTGGTCGGGCGGGTCGACATTGAAGTTTCCGTGACCCACAGTGATGGCCTGATCGGCGTCGCCGTCGGCGGTGTCGGAACTCGCCTCGGACTCGATGTGGAACGCGTGGCGCGGGTGCCGGATCACCCCGATGCGGGCCTCGTCGGGCTCACCCTGGACGATGCTGAGTTGGCGACTTTGGGTGGCAGATCCGTTTCCTCGCGGCAGTTTGCCACCTACTGGGTGCGCAAAGAGGCCGTGCTCAAGGCGACCGGTGAGGGGCTGCGCCGACCGCTGACGTCTCTTCGAGTGACCGCGCCTGATTTGCCTCCCGTCCTGTTGCGGGCTCCCGGAGACCTGACCGCGCGCACCACGCTCGTTGACCTTCTCGGCCACGAGTCCTCGAGTGTGGCCGCTCTGGCGGCCGTGGTACCGGCCGGGGCGCGACCGTCACCGAAAATAGTGCAGGGAGACGGCCGCACACTGCTCGAATGAGCGGGATACCGTCACCGTATTCGAATTCTCGAAACACATTGGAGAAACAATCATGCGCGTACCCAGACTTATCGTGGCGGCAGCGTGCGTCGCTCTTGCGCTCGTCGCCTGTGCCGAGGCGCCCGGTGGAGACAGCGCTCCGACAGCGGTGGCATCCGCGCCGACGGATGTGGCGTTGTTGGCGGATCGGCTGGACTCAGTAGATGCCGCGGTCGCGCAGTGGCGAACGGCGTCGTCGCTGGCGGCCGCCCAAACCGCCGCCGAAACGGCCGCTAATCTGGTGGTCGGCCCCAACGGCCCCGGATATGGCGATCGTGACGGCGACGGCATGATCGGTGGTGAAAGTGCTGCGGGAATTCTGCCGGGGCTCGATGGCATTCCCGCCGGACTCGCCACGCCGCTGGCCAATAATCGGTGTGTCGTTTCCGACGTGTTGGGAGGGGATTGGACCGACCCGGCCAGTGAGTGGAACAAGATGCTGTCCGCCATTGACTCCTGGCGGCCGGCCAACAACACCATGCCATCACTGGCGAGCCATCCCATGCGGATTGTCGGATGGGCGACGTTCACCCTGGCGTCGGATTCTTTGGCCGAGGCGCAGGAGTATGCCGGCCACGCAAAGCTGCATGTCGATGTCGCGGTGCGTGCCCTGACCTGCTGAGAGCACCGACCACAACTGCCCCGGCGCGCGAGGCTCCAATGCCCGTCGGCGGTCCGGTCCGGCATGTCTTTTGTGTGCAATAAGCTGATTTTGCCACGGAGATCTTCGGGAACGCACGGGCCAGTTCACCTGTGCCCGCATACACATTACTTTTGGGGAGACCACGACATTTATGTCGATTGAAAATACGCCGCCGTCCACGCCACCGAATCCCTTTCAGCCCGGATCCATGCCGCCCGCGCCGCCAGTAGCCGCGCCGCCAGTAGCCGGGCCGCCAATGCCGACCCCGGGGCCGCCGTCGGGGCCGGCCGGGCCGAACGTTTTCGGCACGATTGCGTCGCGCGGGTGGTGGGGCGCCGTCGCATCCGCTGGAATCGGTTACGGAACCGCGTTCGTCGTTGCCCTCATCACGGTAGCGCTCACCGGGCTTGTGACGGGCTGGGAGCTGTTCTCGGCCGGTTGGCTCGTTTCTGGTCCGGTGCAGTTGACGGCCTTGTCGACCTTCGGCCAGCTCGGGGTGACGGCAGAAGTGGAGTTCTTCGTCTCCTTCGCCGGCAGCGTCACCGTCGGCGTTCTGCCAATTCTGGTACTCGCAGCCCTCGTGGCCGGCACCTACCTCTCGAGTCGCTTCGTGGGACGCGGGGCCTGGCAAGGCTCGTCGTCCCTCATCCTGTCGGCTGTGTCCGGGCTCACCCTTGCCATCGGTGCCACCATTTTGGCGGCCGTACTGCCGCTGAAATTTCCCGATACGCAACTTGATGGCGTTCTTGACTCCGCTTCCGCAGCATCAGTGGGCTCGTTCCTGGGCGCACTCGTTATCGGATTCGGTGTGTCGTACTTGGCCCGGCTGCAGGCCACAGACGCCTGGTCGCGTGTCGTTGCCCGAGCGACCTGGCTGCCGTGGGGAACCGTGCGTATTGCGGCCCTGCACCTCGGAACCCTAATCGCGGTGACCGCGGTTGCTCTCGCCATTGCGCTGCCGCTGTCTGCGGCTGACGGGATCGCCGGAGCACTGCCGACGTTCCTGCTCACCTTCGCCATCGATGCTGTCGTGATCGGCATGTTGGGGGCGTTCTCGATGGACCTAAGCGACGTGCAACGTGTGTTGCTCAGTCTGGGCGGTGGCTCCGAGCAGCCCGCTTCGCTGAACGTCACAGTTTTCACCGAAGACATCACCGGTTATATCTGGCTCATCGTGCTGCTCGCGGTGATTCTGGCCGTCGTTGCGTCGCTGCTGCTGGCCGTTCGACGCAATCGCGTGCGCCCGTCACCGCTGTCATGGATTGCCACCATCGCCACCTATCTGGCCTTCGGTGTGCTGCTGCAGGTACTCGGCAGCGCTATCGTCACGGCATCGATGACCTCGCCGGAGAACGTGTCGGCTTCGGGATCGTTCGGCCCCGCCGCCTGGACCTTTCTGATGTTCGCCGCTTGGGGCGCTGCCGTTGAGGCGCTTGCTCGCTTCGTTGCACCGTTCATTCTGGCTGCGGCGACGCCGGCAATCATCCGCTTTCTGGTCACGCTGTCTGGCAAGGAACGCGCGCTGCCCGTGGTGCCCACGGCACCGCTCGTTCCTGCTGGCGTCGCCGTCGCCGGCGCGACTTTTGCTCCCGCAGGGATGCCCGCCGCCACCGATGCTGCCTCCGCCGGTCCCGCCGCTACCGGCCAGCCCGGTGCTGCACCGCTCCCGTTCGCCACGGCCACCATGTCGCCGGCAACCGCGAAGCGGGTGAAAATCGGCGCTATCGCCGTCGGTGCTGCGCTGTTGCTGATCATCGCGGCCAGTGTCGCAGGCGGTATTGTGCGGTCCTCGGTATTCGGTCCGCAGAACGCTGCCACCGCCTACCTGAAGGCGCTCGAAGACGGTGACGCCACGACGGCACTGAAGATGCTCGGTTCCTCAGCAGATGCCGGCGACGGCCTGCTCGCCAACAATATCTTCGGGCTGGCGACCGATCGCATCAAGGATGCCGCCATTTCCGACGTCAGCATCACCGGTGACGTCGCCCAAATCGAGGTGCACTTCAAGCAGGGTGGGGTCTCCGATAGCGCTGTCCTGAAGCTGACCCGTACGAGTACCGATTGGCTGATCGCGGATCAGTGGTCCATTCTCAATGCTGAACCCGGCCAGATCGACGTCTACCTGCCGTCCCGGATGGGCAGCGTCGAACTGGAGGCCAACGGTACGCCGGTAGGGACAGCTGACCGCGACGGGCTCACCCTGGCTGCCTTCCCCGGAACCTACGAATTGAGTATTCCGGCCACGGACTATTTTGAAGAGTCGTCGGTGACCTACGTTGTCAGCGGGTTGCTCGGCGGATACGGCGAGACGGAGTCGATCGACGATACCTTCACGGCAACGCCGACGGCAGACTACGAAGCGGCCGCGCTGGAGGCGGTCAATGCGCGCATCGCAACCTGCCTCGCATCGCCCGGTGAGGAGTCAGAGGATTGCCCGTACCTGGGCTACATCTCGTCGTACTACTCAAACGTTGTCTACACCCTGGCCACTGCCCCCGAGCTGTCCGTCGATCTCTCCTACGAAGACGGCGGTTTGACGGTCTCGACCGACAAATATGGCGTAGTGAATGTCGACTACGACGTCGACTACGGCTTTTCGAGCGAGGTCACTCACCAGACCAGTGAGAACTACCTCTCGATCAGCGCCGAAGTGAACGTTGTCGACGGCGAGGTCGTGGTGACTTCGGTCTACTGACCGAGCGTCACCACCACCCGGGGTTCGGGTTCGGCTGCGGCCGAACCCGAACCCGTCTTCTGCCAGTCCCCAGGCAGTCAACGCAGTGATCACCCCCAAGAAGGGGGTGTAAACGTGATTTCGTGATATAGATTCAACTAGGGGGACGTTTCCCCGGTGGACTCGCCGACGTGGATCGAGGTGAGGGACCGGTCGTGTGTCTGCCCGGGTGTGAAGCGTCTCATTCGTTGAACACTCACCGCGCAGGGATAGATCACGGAGGGGGGGGGAAGACTATGACACCCGAGAACCAAAAGTCGAAAGACACGGTGGCCGGAAACCTGTTGGAGCAAACGGTCAGCCTGCAGGATGCCATCTTCAATAGCGCGAATTTTTCGAGCATTGCCACCGATGCGCGGGGCGTCATTCAGATCTTCAACGTGGGGTCGCAGAGAATGCTGGGCTACACCGCCGAGGAGGTCGTGAACAAGCTCACTCCGGTGGAGATGCACGACCCTCAGGAGATCATTGCTCATGCCGCCCAGCTCAGCCTGGAGTTCGGCACCACGATCCAGCCCGGCTTTGAAGCTCTCGTGTTCAAGGCAAGTCGCGGGATTGAAGACATCTACGAGCTCACCAAGGTGCGCAAAGATGGCAGCCGCTTTGCCGCCATCGTTTCGGTCACCGCGCTCCGCGACAGTGATGCGGCCATTATCGGCTACCTGCTGATCAGCACCGACAACACGTCGGGCAAGCAGGTGGAGTTGGCCAAATCGATGCTGGACCAGAAGCTGCGCGACCAGCAGTTCTATACGCGTTCGCTGATCGAATCCAATATCGATGCCCTCATGACGACCGACACCATGGGCATCATCTCTGATGTCAACCAACAGATGGTCGAGCTCACCGGCCGAACCCGGGATGAACTCATCGGAGCTCCCTGCCGTAATTTCTTCACCGACCCGGCTCGGGCAGACACCGCGATCAAACGGGCGCTCACCGAAACCAAGGTCAATGACTATGAGCTCACGGTACGGGCGCGCAACGGTGACGAAACGGACGTCTCGTACAACGCGGCCACTTTTTGCGACCGTGATCGGGTCGTGCAGGGTGTCTTTGCATCCGCCCGGGACGTGACCGAGCGGAAGCGGTTCGAGCGGGCACTCAAAGAAACGAACATCGAGCTGGAACACGCCAGCCGCATGAAGACCGAGTTCCTGGCCACGATGTCACACGAGTTGCGCACACCCTTGAACGCGATTATCGGGTTTTCTGAGGCCCTCAAGGATGGTCTCGTTGGTGACATGAGCGCGGACCAGCGCGAGTACATCGGCGACATCTTCACCAGCGGGCATCATCTGCTCGACCTCATAAATGACATCCTCGACCTGTCCAAGGTCGAGGCGGGAATGATGGATATCGAGCGGGAAGCCGTCGACGTGCGCTCCCTGCTGGAGCGTTGCCTGCTGATCGTGCGTGATAGCGCTGCTGCGGGCAAGATCCAACTTCGGTTCGAGGGTGCCGGAGACCTCGGCGCTCCACAGCTGGACCTGCGCAAGACCAAACAAATCGTCTACAACCTGCTGTCGAACGCCGTGAAATTCACCCCCGAGCACGGTCGGGTGACCCTGATCGCCAAACGTGTTGCGCGAAGTGCGGTCGGAAAGATTGCCGGTTCCCGCCCGGTCCACGATTTTCCGCTACCGCCGAGTGCGGTGCGGGACTTTCTCGAGATCCGTGTCGATGATTCGGGCATGGGAATTTCTTCGGAGAATATGTCGAAACTCTTTCTGGCTTTTAGTCAGATCGACAGCACCCTGGCGAGGCGGTTCGAAGGCACCGGCCTCGGTCTGGCAACGGTCAAGCAAATGGTGGGCATTCAAGGCGGCACAGTGGCCGTGGCCAGCGCCGAGGGGGCGGGGGCGAGTTTTGTCGTGTGGCTTCCCCTGGGACCGGCCGACCAGGTGGCCCCGGATTGGTCGGCACCGCACACGGCGGAGCTGGCCACGGCGGCGCTGGGCGCAGCTGACCGAGCCACGGCCACGCCGGGGCGGCTTGCCCACACCCCGCCGTCGATCGAAAGCCACCCGAAACCGCATCCGTTCCACCTCGCTGCGGCCGTACCGACATCGTCGTCGGCCGCGCAGGCACAGCCGCAGTCGGAGAAACACGTTGCCCTCGTCATTGAAGACGACGCCAAGGGAGCAGAGGTATTGCGGCTGTTGCTGGAAGCCGAAGGCTTTCGCGTGATCGTCGCGACCAGCGGGGAGGAAGGACTCGCCGCCGCCCCACTACAGCGCCTGAGCCTCATCACCCTGGACATTCGATTGCCCGGAATGGACGGCTGGGGCTTTCTGCTTCGGCTGCACGAATTCTCTGACCTGGCCGCGGTACCGATCGTCATCATTGCGGGGGACACCGATGTGAGCCTGGCGCTGACCCACGGTGCGGCCGCCGTGCTGGAAAAGCCGATCAGCCGGGCCGCACTGCAACGGTCGTTGGGCGTTCTCGGTCTCAGCCCCGATGCCCGGCGCACGCGGCGGGTTCTGGTGGCTGACGACGATCCCGAAACCGTCGACGTCATTGCCCGATTCTTGACCCGCCCCGAATACGCGGTGGAACGCGCCTTCACCAAGAATGACGCGATTGACATGGCGCAGCGACTGCGTCCCGACCTCGTGCTGCTCAATCTCATGATGGAAGGATTCAGCGGCTACCAAGTTGTGCTGGCGCTGCAGGGCAACGCCGGCACCGAGCACATTCCCGTGCTGATCGTAACGGGAATGAAGCTCACCCCGCAGGAACGGGCTGCGGTCAACAGCGATCCGGACCAACCCGTGCGGGTGCTCGGTACCCAGGATTTCAACCGAGCGGCCTTTATGGCCGAGGTGAAGCGCGCCCTCGCGTCGGGTGGACCGTCTGGCGATGCGATGGGCGGATGATGGCGTGGCCAGAATTCTAATCGTCGAAGACAATCCCATTAATATGAAGCTCGCCACCCTGCTCGTGCATCTGGCCGGGCATGCAACCTTGGGCGCTGTCGATGCCGAGAGCGGGCTGCTCCTCGCTCGGGTCGAACTGCCCGACCTGATTCTGATGGACGTGCAGCTGCCGGGGATGGACGGTTTCGTTGCCACGGCGGAGTTGAAGAACGACCCGGTCACCGCCGATATTCCCGTGATCGCCCTGACCGCGATGGCGCTCGCTCGTGATCAGGCCCGGGCGCAGGAGGCCGGCTGCGACGCCTATATCACCAAGCCGTTGCGCTATCAGGAGCTGCAGGATGCGATCGATTGGCTCATTGCCCCGGGACACCGCTGAAATCGCCTCGGACGAAGCCGGTGCGCCGCCGGGTGGCAGCGCCTCGGCCATTCGAACGGCCGGTGCGCCGCCGGTCCGTTCTACAATCCCGGAATGGTCAGCGTGTACCGCAGCAACTCGATGGCTCGAGCCCGTGACACGGCCGGGGTGAGCGACGTGGCACCGTCAATCATCCGCTCGGACCGGGGCGTTTCCTCCGGCCCGGAAATTCCTTGCAGGGCCAGAAAATGCACGACTCCGAGCATGGCGTGCGTGATCAGCTCGGCCTGGCCGTGCCGAAAAGCCCGGTCTGCCTCGCTCGCACCGGGCACGGTCGCGGTGGGCCCGGTGTCTGTGCCGGTCGCATCGGTGCGTGGTGTGGAGCTCCGCTCGAGTCGCAAGAAGACCAGCTCGATGATCTCGGCGGTGACTCGGGTCATCCGCTCCATTTGCTCCCGCATCAGCTGGGGATGCAACCCGCAAATGCGCATGCGGTCGGCGAAGAGCTGCTCATCGAGGCCGGCACGGGGGCCGATCGCGCTCATCAGGGCGAGCAGGTCGGGCAGTACATCGTTGCCGGGAGCAGCGATGAAGGCCCGGGCTCGGCCTTCATCGATCGTCGGCGGTTCGACACCGATGATGGCGGCTTGCTTCGTTTTGAAGTAGTTGAAAAAGGTGCGCTGGGAAATTCCGCTCTTGCTGCAGATCATATCCACGGTGACCTGGTCGAAACCGTGCTCCAAAACAAGGCTGACGGCACTTTGTTCAATGCGGAGGCTGGTCGAGTGATGCTTGTCTTCACGCGATTGTGGTCGCCCGGGCGCTCGTGCGGCGGTCGGTGGTGGGGCCGGCGCCGTCGTGCCCGGCAGCGGGGTCTCGGTCATGCCGCGTCCTGAATCATCGCTGGGCTACTCGTACCGCAGCGACTCGATCGGGTTCTGCTTGGCCGCGCGCTGGGCAGGCAGGGTGCCGGAGAGGAACGCGATCAGCATGACCAGACCGATGACGAAGGCCACCGACGCCGGCTCGAACAGGAGAATGTTCAAACCGGGCAGGCCGGAAAGCAGACCCTGCGCCAGCACGGCGCTCAGAGCGGAGCCGAGCCCGATGGCCACAGCGGCCCCGATGGCACTACCGAGGAAACCGATCACGATGGCTTCCAAACTGAACAATGTGTATACCTTGCCGCCGCTCATACCCATCGCCTTCATCAAACCGATCTCGCGGGTACGCTCCTGCACGCTCATCAGCAGCGTGTTAATGATGCCGAAGGCGGCTGCGATCAGGGCGATCACGGCGAAGGCGTTGAGTACGCCGACAATGCCGTTGATCACGGTCTGCACGGCGCCGAGCTGATCTTCGATGGTGCTCGCGGAGTAGCCCTGGGTCGCGAGATCCGCCTTGAGAGCGGTGATGGCATCCGCTGACAGCGCGGTGTCGAAGTGGGCGACGGCCACTCCGTAGCTGGTGACCGCGGTGGTGATCCCGCCGGACTGGGCGTCGGCCAGCTCAGCGATCAGAGCGTCGTTGGCTCCGGCACCGCTGGCCAGCAGGCTCTCCAGCGAGACACCCACGACGGTGGCGTCCACGGTGTGCGCCGCGCCGAGAATATCGGTGATGCCGATCGAAACGGATGCGCCCACAGCGTCGGCCGCCGACGAGAACCCGAGGGGGGTGACATAGGTGTCGGGCAACACGAGCTGCGCCTGCGTCGCGCTGCCATCGAGCTGCGCGCCAGCCGTGAGATCGGCCGTGGTGACCGCCGAGGTGGCATTGATGCTGAACTCGTATGCGGTGCCGGAATCGTATTCGATGTAGTCGGGCAGTACGGAACGGATCGGATCAACCGAGACGATGCCGGCGGTGTCGCCGATCGTCGTCAAATCGGCCTCCGTGAGGGCCTTGGTCGTGGTGCCGGGAGGTCCCTGTTGGCTCGAGACCGATGCTGAACCGTTCGGGTCGTACTTGACCGGACCGTCACCGGCTGCGGTCTCGTCGCTGGCCTGGGTGACGATGAACACGTCGGGGGAGCCGAGCGCGCCCACCTGGGCGTCGACATACTGGCTGACGCCCGCACCGACGGCGTTGGTGAGGGTCAGCGTGAACGCTCCAACGAAAATGGCCAGCACGGTCAGGGTCGTGCGGAGCTTGCTGCGGAACGTGTTGGAGATCGCGGTGGCGACGAGGTCTTTGGTTCTCATGCTGCGCCTCCGGCGGGGATCAGTGCGTGGGCGCCGGTGGCGTGCGTCTGGGTGGTGTTGGACACGACGAGTCCGTCGCGAATATAGATCTGGCGGTCACAGCGCGCGGCCAATTCCTCGTCGTGCGTGACGATGACGAGCGTGATGCCCTGGCTGCGATTGAGCTCGAACAGAATGTCTTCGACGACCGTTCCGGTGGCGGTATCGAGGTTTCCGGTCGGTTCGTCGGCGAAAATCACTCGCGGCGCGTTCACCAGGGCGCGACCGATTACGACGCGCTGCTTCTGGCCACCGGAGAGGGTCGTGGCCTTATTGCCGGCCTTGTCGGCCAGCTCGAGCTGTTCGAGAACTTCCATACCGCGGCGACGGCGCTCCTTGCCGCCCATGCCGGCGATTTTCAACGGCAGAATGACGTTGTCGAGCACACTCACGTTGGGCGTGAGAAAGAACTGCTGAAAGACGAAGCCGAACTCCTTGTTGCGCAATTCATTGACAGCGCGCTTGGACAGCGACTTGGCGTCGCGGCCGGCGACCTGCAGCGTTCCCTGATCGGGCTCGTCGAGCAGGGCGAGCAGATGCATGAGGGTGGATTTACCCGATCCGCTCTTGCCGATGATGGCCACGGTCTCACCCGGAGCAATCTGCACGGACACGCCCTTCAGCGCGTCGAAACGACTCGCACCCGACCCGTAGGATTTCTCCAGGCCTTGCGCATCAATTACCCACTCGGAGTCCATCGTTCTTCCCTCGGCTCTGTGTGACCCCGCGGGCCACAAATGCAGTAACTGCACTATAAGTTGCAGTGGCTGCAAAAGTGCTGAGGGTCGGTCGTTTCCGAGCGGATGCCGGGGCGCGAGTCGGTCTACAAATCGAGGCTCTCGCCGGGTTCGAGCGGGAAGAACTCCCCACCGCCATGTTGTGTCACATCGCGAATTCGGGCGTTGGACAGGTCTTTTCCGGCACGAGAGAGCAGCATCTCGTGGGTCGGAAAGCTTCGTTTCGGCTGCACGGCCAGAACAAAATCCATCGCCTCACTGATTTTCATCCACGGTGCCGCGGCAGGAACGGCGAGCGTGCCCACCTCCACGCCTTCCGGAACGGTGAAAGCGTCGCCCGCGTAGTACAACTCGTCGTTGACGAGCACCCCAACGTTATCGATGACCGGGATCGATTCGTGGATGATCGCGTGCGTGGCGCCGAAGAAGCGCAGGGTGAACGGTGCAACCTCAACGGTGTCCCCGGCCGCCACGGTGGTGACCGCAACGTCACCGAGGTCTGAAGCGGCGATGGCCCGCGCCACGCCGGCCGGGGCGAAAATACGCAGGTCCGGGTTCATCTCGACGATGCGGCCCAGCTGTTCCGGCGTCCAGTGGTCGGGGTGTTCGTGGGTGATGACAACGGCGACGGCACCGGCCGTGCCAGTGAGTGCCGTCGTGAATGATCCCGGGTCGATGTAGAGCTTCTTGCCCGAAATTTCAAGAATCACGGCGGCATGCTCCAGCTTGGTCAATTTCATGCCCTGAGCTAACCCCGAATCGGGTCGTGGCGCAACAGCATCCGCTTTCGAAAATTCGGATTCGGCACAGGCTGGGGCGCAGCACCGGCCGCTGCGACGCGCCGGGTGCGCTCAGTTTGGAAGAGCGCTCGTTGGTGTGGCATACTCGGTAAGTTGCGAAAACGGCCCCATCGTTTAGCGGCCTAGGACATCGCCCTCTCACGGCGGTAACGCGGGTTCGAATCCCGCTGGGGTCACAACTGCCCGGTTCTCTTCTCTTAGGAAGAGTGCCGGGCCTTCTTTGTTAAGCTCGTCGTGCGGTGGCGTGCCGCGTGTATAGGCTCATAGGCATGGCTACTGTCATTCTTGTGCGGCACGGTCGCACCACGGCCAATGCCAACGGCGTGTTGGCCGGACGCACCCTCGGAGTCAGCCTCGATCAGGTCGGGCGGGAGCAGGCTGCACGCACGGGGGAGAGGCTCGCCCCGGTGCCGCTGGTCGGAGTGGTATCGAGCCCCCTGGACCGGTGCCGGGAGACGTCGAGCCTGATTCTCGGGCAGCGACCGGGCGCACTGGTGACAACGGTAGACGAAGGCATCACGGAGTGCGATTACGGCCAGTGGCAGGGGCGATCTCTCAGCGAGCTCGCTCAGGAGGCGCTGTGGTCGGTGGTGCAGACGCAGCCGTCGGCCGCGGTCTTTCCCGACGGCGAGTCGCTGGCGACCATGCAGGCCCGCTCGGTCGCGGCCATTCGCCGCCGCGACGCGCACTTCGAGTCGGAATACGGGCCAGACGCCGTCTGGGTGGCGGTCAGCCACGGCGACATTATCAAGTCCATCCTGGCCGACGCGCTCGGCATGCACCTGGACCTGTTTCAGCGGATCACCGTGGGGCCCGCGTCGGTGTCGATTGTGCGCTATGGACCCAGCCGTCCGAGCGTCATTGCTACCAACACCGACTCCGGTGATCTCTCTTGGCTGCGGGCCGGGGCCGGCGGGGCAGATGCGCCGGTCGGAGGGGGCGCTGGTCCCCAGCCGCACCCACCGGCACAACCCTGGGCTTGAGCCGCGCCTAGTGCTCGAGCGCGGCGAGGCGCCAGAGCGAGGTGACTTCGGCGGCTCTGACGGAGTGCAGCGGATCGCCCGTGTCGTTGGCCCGCGCATGCACCGCGGGAGCCTCGAGGGAACCGATCACCCGCAAACCCGCGGCGTCGATCACGTTCAACAGGTCATCACGGGAGCGCAGGCCGACCAGCTCGGCGAAATCGGAGAGCACGAGCCAGACCTCACCATCGGGCTCGAGATGGTCGAGCACACCGGTCAGAAAGCCCTTGAGCATGCGCGAGCCGGGATCATAGACGGCCGTGTCGAGCAGGGAATGCGCTGTCGCCGGGATCCACGGCGGGTTGCACACGATGAGATCGGCGCGCCCAGCGGGAAACAGATCGGCCAGTTGCACCTCGACCCGATCAGTGAGGTTCAGGCGGGAAACCGTTTCTCGAGCGGATGCCACGGCGCGCGGTTCGATATCCGTCGCGACGACCCGGGGCACACCGCGGGTCGCCAGCACCGCTGCGAGCACCCCGGTGCCGGTGCCGATGTCAAACGCAACCCGGGGCCCAGCCAGCGGTGCGCTCGCTACGAGGTCGACGTATTCACTTCGCACCGGAAAGAACGTGCCGTAGTGCGGGTAGATCGAGGCGTGCAGCGCCGCAACGGGAATACCCTTCGTGCGCCACTGGTGGGCGCCGATCGTGCCGAGCACCTCGTGCAGCGACACAACGGATGCCTCGGTGATGCTGCCATAGGCATCGAACGTCGGGGCCTGCACGTCGGGTGCCCGGGGTAACCCGATGACGTTGCCGACCCGCAGCGGAACGAGGAGCAGACCAAGAATTCGTGCCCGGTGCGATCGGTTCTGCCGGTACCGGTAGAACAGCTCAGCGGTCGTGCGCTCGGTCCGATCCGGTCGCGGCCGCGTGCGGTGCTCCAGCGCGGTGAGAATCTGGCGGGCGTTCTGAAAGTCACCGTGCCAGAGCATCGCGACCCCCTGTGAGGCCAGCCGGTAGGCGGCATCCGCTGAGATGGTGTCATCAACGGTCACGACCCGTTGGGGAGCCGGTGCGCCGTTGGCCGATCGCCAGGTCGCGGAAGCGGGAACACCGTCTTCGGACCACACGATCTGTTCGGGGGAGATGTTGGGAGTAGTCATCGAACCCGGTGCATGGTCATAGCTTTCAACTATAGATTGCCGCGGATCGGGGCGCTCGTCGTCGCATTCTCGGTGCCGGGATCTCCGGCCGGGTGTGCGAGGGACGCAGGCACTGTTAGAATTTTTCAAGCGAAGGGGAGTATCCCTCTGGGCCCAATCGGGCTCTATGTCGCGATCGTCAATACGGGCCGCGCTGTCGGGGCCCCGGTCGCGGTGGCATCGACGGGCGCGGATTTGGCCATCACGGTGCGGGAGAGACTTTCGGGTTCTGTAACACCCGACTCCCGTTATTTGTGAAAGGCCCCCGTGGAACTCGCTCTCCCCCTTTGGTTCGAAGCCGGATCTTTGGTCGTTTTGACCCTCATTCTTGTCGCCGACCTGCTCATCGTTTATAAGCGCCCGCACGTTCCCAGCATGCGCGAAGCCAGCCTCTGGGTGGCCTTCTACGTGGGGCTTGCCCTGATCTTTGCCCTGCTCATGCTCGTGCTCGGCGACGCTGAACACGCCGGCCAGTTTCTCGCTGGTTGGCTCACCGAATACAGCCTGAGCATCGACAACCTGTTCGTCTTCGTGATCATCATGGCCCGGTTCTCCGTGCCCAGAAAATACCAGCAGGAAGTGCTGATGGTGGGAATCATCATCGCCCTCGTGCTGCGCGGAATTTTCATTCTGTTGGGCGCCCAGTTGATCGAAAGCTACAGCTGGATCTTCTACATCTTCGGGGCCTTCCTGTTCTACACCGCCGTCAAGCAGGCCTTCTCGTCGGAGGAAGAAACTGAAGACAAAGAAAACGGTGTTATCCGTTTGCTGCGGCGCCGCATTCGCATCTCGTCGGAATTCGACGGTTCCAAGGTGCGCACCCTGATCTCCGGCAAAAAGGTCTTCACCCCGATGCTGGTCGTGTTCATCGCGATCGGCACCACCGACCTGATCTTCGCCCTGGACTCGATTCCGGCGATCTTCGGAATCACCACGAGCCCGTTCATCGTTTTCACGGCCAACATCTTCGCCCTCATGGGGCTGCGGCAGTTGTACTTTCTGCTCGGTGGCCTGCTGGAACGCCTCGAGTACCTCAAGTACGGGATCGCGCTCATTCTCGCTTTCATCGGTGTGAAGCTCGTGCTGCACGCCCTGCACGAAAACGAAGTCTTCTTCATCAACGGCGGAAACGGTGTCGAGTGGGCGCCGGAGATCGGCACGTGGACCTCGCTCGCCGTGATCGTCGGTAGCATGTTCGTGGCCACCATCGCGAGTCTGATCAAGGCACGCCATGATGCCCGCAAGCGTGGGCACACCCTCGCCGAGGAGATTTCGGCTACCGCCGAGGAATGATTATTGCCGGCCGGACGTCGGCGAACGGGGGAACCTCATGACTCTGAACCAGGAGTGCACGATCGAGCTTTCGACCGCGACGACTCGCCTCCGAGTCAGCGCGCGCACCGATATCGGCAGCGTGCGCAAGATCAATGAGGACAGCATCCTGGCGCAGTCGCCGGTCTTTCTCGTTGCCGACGGCATGGGCGGCCACGCCCAGGGTGATGTCGCCAGCCAGACCGTATTGCGCGTGTTCGATGAGCACATTGCGCGCGACCTGCCGTCAACGCCGGAGCGCATCCTCGACGCCATCCACTCGTCCAACGACGCCGTGCGCGATCTCAGCGCCGAGGACGACTACGGCACCGCCGTGTCGGGCACGACCCTGGCCGGTATCGCCTTCGTCGACGCCGGCGACGATGTCGGCTACCACTGGATGGCCTTCAACGTTGGCGATTCGCGGGTGTACACGTGGACGGACGGCGTTCTGGAACAGCTGTCGGTCGACCATTCCGCCGTGCAGGAGATGGTCGACGCCGGCCTCATCTCGGCCGAAGACGCCGAGAAACACCCCGAGCGCAACGTCATCACCCGGGCGATCGGCGCCGATGAATTTGTCGATGCTGACGTCTGGCTGCTGCCGGCACTGGGCGAACAATCCTTTCTGATCTGCTCCGACGGGCTGACCAAAGAACTCGACGACGCCACGATCGCGCGCGTACTCGCCCGGGATATCAGCCTCGACCCCGCGCGGCGCAGTATCGCTGACATCCTCGTCGATGAAGCCATTGACCATGGCGGACGTGACAATGTGAGCGTTGTTTACGTTGAGTCGGCGTTCGACTGACTCTTCGCCAGTCGGGTGCGGGGCGAGGTGTTACCCTGAACCCATGGTGCCGAGCCGACTTCTTCTGTGCCGCGACGAGTCCCTGTCCTGAGGCCTCCCTCGTCGCGGAGTTCGGCGTGGCTGCCATCGATTCGTGAGGAAGACGCTCAAAATGACCAACGTAATACCCACTTCGCAAGTCAGCTCCGGAACCGGCCTGCGCACGCTCGCTGAGAAGGTCTGGGACAAGCATCTTGTCACCAAGGGTGAGGACGGCACGCCCGACCTCATCTACATCGACCTGCACCTGCTGCACGAGGTAACCAGCCCCCAGGCCTTTGACGGTCTGCGCCTGGCCAACCGACCGCTGCGTCGGCCGGATTTGACGATCGCGACCGAAGACCACAACACGCCGACGCTCGCCATTGACAAGCCCATTGTCGACCTGACCAGCCGCACCCAGATCGAGACCCTGCGTCGCAACTGCGCCGAATACGGTGTGCGGCTGCACTCGCTCGGTGACATCGAACAGGGCATCGTGCACGTCGTCGGCCCGCAGCTGGGCCTGACGCAGCCCGGCATCACCGTGGTGTGCGGCGATTCGCACACCTCCACCCACGGCGCCTTCGGTGCCATGGCGCTCGGTATCGGAACGAGCGAGGTGGAGCACGTCATGGCCACCCAGACGCTGCCGCTGAACCCGTTCAAGACGATGGCGATCACGGTCAACGGCGCGTTGCGAACCGGGGTCACCGCGAAAGACATCATCCTCGCCGTGATCGCCAAAATCGGCACCGGTGGGGGAGCGGGCTACGTACTCGAATACCGTGGTGAGGCCATTCGTGCCCTCTCCATGGAGGGTCGGATGACCATCTGCAACATGTCGATCGAAGCCGGCGCCCGTGCCGGTATGGTTGCCCCCGACCAAACCACGTACGACTACCTCGAAGGTCGTGCGCACGCTCCGCGCGGCGCCGACTGGGACGCTGCCGTCGCCTACTGGGAGACCCTGGCGACCGACGAGGGCGCCAGCTATGACGCCGAGGTGACTATCGACGCCAACGAGCTCGAACCGTTCGTCACCTGGGGCACCAACCCCGGCCAGGGCGTGTCCCTGAGCGGATCCGTTCCCAATCCCGCCGAAATCGTTGACGCCAACGAGCGCTCGGCGGCCGAGCGGGCACTGGAATACATGGACCTGGCAGCCGGCACCCCGATGAAGGAAATTCGGGTCGACACCGTCTTCCTCGGCTCCTGCACCAACAGTCGGGTCGAAGACCTGCGCGCGGCCGCCGAAGTTATCAAGGGAAAAACCAAGGCCGAAGGGCTGCGGATGATGGTGGTTCCGGGCTCGGCCCGGGTGCGGATCGAGGCCGAGGCCGAAGGCCTGGACAAGATTTTCCTCGATTTCGGAGCGGAGTGGCGTTTCGCCGGCTGTTCAATGTGCCTCGGCATGAACCCCGACCAGCTCGAACCGGGCGAACGCTGCGCCTCAACCAGCAACCGCAACTTTGAAGGCCGGCAGGGCAAGGGCGGGCGCACCCACCTCGTGTCGCCGCTCGTCGCGGCCGCCACGGCCATTCGCGGCACTCTCAGCAGCCCGTGGGACCTCGTTCAGGATGGAGACCAGTAGCATGCAGAAATTCACCACCGTCACCGGCATCGCGGTGCCGCTGCGCCGTTCCAACGTCGACACCGACCAGATCATCCCCGCCGTGCACCTCAAGCGCGTCACGCGCACCGGCTTTGAAGACGCCCTGTTCGCGGCCTGGCGCCTCGACCCCGACTTTGTCATCAATAAGAAGGAATACCAGGGCGGCCGCGTGCTCATCGCCGGCGCCGATTTCGGCATCGGCTCATCGCGTGAGCACGCAGTCTGGGCCCTGCGCGACTACGGCTTCGACGTGGTGCTCAGCCCGCGCTTTGGAGACATTTTTCGCGGCAACGCCGGCAAGCAGGGTCTGCTGGCCGGCCAGATCAGCGAAGCGGATGCCGAGACCCTGTGGAATCTGGTCGAGTCCGACCCGGGTCTCGAGCTAACTGTGGACCTGGTGAGTAAAACCGCGCGTGTCGGGGATCTGACCGTGAAATTCGCAATCGACGATTACACTAGATGGCGGCTGCTCGAAGGTCTCGATGACATTGGGCTGACGTTGCGTAATGAAGCGCGAATCAATGAATTCGAAGCGACTCGGGAGTCGTGGCTACCCCGCACCCTTCCCGCGCTGTCTCCGGAGTCACCCCCCACGCGTTAATTTGCACTAATTTGCACCAGGACAGGTATTTTGTGAGCACTCTCAGTGAAGCCCGCCGTGATCAAGAGGCGAAGAATTTGAACGACGCCCGGCAGCACGACGACGCGAACGAACGAGGGAGTGCCCAGAACCACGGGGCAGCTGTCGGCCTCACCGCCGACAAAATCACTATCCGTGGCGGTATCCCCCTGGTCGGCCGGATCGAGGTGAAGGGGGCGAAGAACCTCGTCACCAAGGCCATGGTCGCCGCATTGCTCGGTGAAACCCCCAGTGTGCTCAAGGACGTTCCGAACATCAGCGATGTTCGGATCGTTCGGGGCCTGCTCGAGGTGCACGGCGTCAAGGTGACCGAGGGCGATGAACCCGGCGACCTCATCCTTGACCCGGTCGATGTGGAGAGTGCGCACTTCGCCGCCATCGACGCCCACGCCGGTTCCTCGCGCATCCCGATCCTGTTCTGCGGGCCGTTGTTGCACCGACTGGGCGAGGCGTTCATCCCCGACCTGGGTGGCTGCCGCATCGGCGACCGGCCGATCGACTTTCACCTTGAGGTGCTGCGCAAGTTCGGCGCGGTCGTCGAGAAGCAGCCCAACGGCATCCGCATGTCGGCACCGAACGGCCTCAAGGGCGCCAAGCTGGAACTGCCCTACCCGAGCGTGGGAGCGACCGAGCAGGTGCTGCTGACCGCGGTGCGTGCCGACGGCATCACCGAGCTCAAGGGCGCGGCAATCGAGCCCGAGATCATGGATCTCATTAACATTCTGCAGAAAATGGGCGCCATCATCACGGTCGATACCGACCGGGTGATTCGCATTGAGGGTGTTGAACGCCTTCTGGGCTACAACCACCGCGCCCTGTTCGACCGCAACGAGGCCGCGAGCTGGGCCGCCGCCGCCCTGGCGACCGATGGCGATATTTTCGTCGGTGGGGCCCGTCAAGCCGAAATGATCACCTTTCTCAACGTCTTTCGTAAGGTCGGCGGCGCGTTTGATATCTGTGACGACGGCATCCGCTTCTATCACCCCGGTGGCGACCTCAAGCCTGTCATCATCGAAACGGATGTTCACCCCGGCTTCATGACGGACTGGCAGCAGCCGCTCGTGATCGCTCTGACCAAGGCGCACGGCACGTCCATCGTGCATGAAACCGTTTACGAACAGCGGTTCGGCTTCGTCGATGCGCTCGTCGAGATGGGTGCGACCATTCAGATTCACAAGGAATGCCTTGGCGGACACCCGTGCCGCTTCGGCCAGCGCAACTTCAACCACTCGGCCGTCATCACCGGGCCAACGCAATTGCGCGGGGCCGACATCGTTGTGCCCGACCTGCGCGGCGGCTTCAGCCACCTGATCGCAGCCCTGTCGGCCGACGGCACCTCCACGGTCAGCAACGTGGGAATCATCAGCCGAGGCTACGAGAACTTCATCGGTAAGCTGCGGCTTTTGGGGGCGGACTTCGATCTCGAAGGATAATAGGCGCGTGCCTGCAAATAACGACGTGCCCGTTGCTCCTGAACCATCCGCGCCACCGACCCGAATTCGCTCGGAGAAGAGCCGGCCGTCGATGTTCTGGATTCTCGCCGCGCTGGCCCTGCCGGTGATGAACCTCGCCGCTCGCTACGAGATCATCGACGCGCACAAGTTTCCGCGCAGCGGCGCCTTCGTCTTCGCACCGAACCACTACAGCGAAATCGATCCCGTGGTGATGGGCGTCGTGGCCTGGAAGCTGGGGCGGTTGCCTCGGTTCCTGGCGAAGGCATCCGTTTTCACAATTCCGGTCATCGGTGCAATCCTGCGTCGATCCGGCCAGATTCCGGTGCAGCGGGGCGGTTCGGTGCGCGGCAGCGAACCGGTTAAGGCCGCTCAACGCCTCGTCGAAAACGGTCAAATCGTGGTCGTCTACCCGGAGGGATCGCTCACCCGGGATCCCGAGCTGTGGCCGATGCGCGGCAAGACCGGAGCCGTACGCATCGCGCTGGAACAGGGCATCCCCATCGTTCCGGCCGCCCACTGGGGTACCCAGCATCTGATGGAACGTTATTCCAAGAAGATCCACATCTTTCCGCGCAAAACCATCACCGTGAAGATCGGCGACCCGATCGATCTGGCGCAGTTTCGGGGACGCAGCCTCGACACGGCCACGCTGAATGAGGCAACCGCCGTGGTCATGGTGGCCATCACGGCCTTGCTCGAAGACCTTCGCGGGGAGAAAGCCCCGGCCAAGCGGTGGAACCCGTCGGAGCACAACCAGGAAGAAACCGGTCGTTTTGAAGCCTAGAACCACCCACCAGCCCAAGGTGCAACCAGGCACCCGAGTCGCCGTTCTCGGGGCGGGCAGTTGGGGAACGACGTTCGCCAAGATTCTGGCGGATGGCGGTGCCGACGTTGTTCTGTGGGCCCGCCGCCCCGAACTGGCCCGGGAAATCTCCGAAGCGCGCCGCAACAGTGACTACCTGCCCGGCGTGAACCTGCCGGTCGGGCTGCGCGCCACGAGCCGGCTCGACCTGGCCCTGGCCGGCGCCGAAATGGTGTTCGTCTCGGTGCCCAGCCAGTCGCTGCGGGAAAACCTGAAACAGGTCGAACCGTATCTGGCCGAGAACGCGATCATTATCTCGCTTATGAAGGGCGTTGAACGCTCCACCGGTATGCGCATGAGCACGGTGATCGAAGAAGTGCTGCGCATCGACCCCGACCGCATCGCGGCTATCAGCGGGCCCAACCTCGCCCTCGAAATCGCCAAAGAGCAGCCCACCGGTGCCGTCGTGTCATCGGCGAGCCTGGAAACCGCACAGGCCGTGGCCAAACTGGCCACCAATCGCTATTTCCGTTCCTACATCAACACCGACGTGATCGGAACCGAGTTCGGCGGTGTGCTCAAGAACCTCATAGCGGTCGCCATTGGAATCGTCGACGGTGTTGGTTACGGCGAAAACACGAAGGCGTCCATCATCACCCGTGGTCTGGTCGAAATGACCGATTTCGCCGTCGCCTACGGCGCCCAGGCCGAGACGCTGGCCGGTCTGGCCGGCCTCGGCGACCTCATCGCCACGTGCCAGTCGCCGCTGTCGCGCAACAACACGGCCGGTCGGCTGCTCGGCCAGGGCTACAGCATCAATGATGTCGTCAAGCAGATGCAGCAGACCACCGAAGGCCTCGCTTCGGTGAAGCCCGTGCTCGAACTCGCCCGTGCCAAGGGGGTCGAAATGCCGATCGTTGAACAGGTGCGCCAGGTACTCGATGGCACCCTCGACCCCCGCGACATTGCGCCGCACCTCACAACTGACTCTGGCGAACCGCAGGGCGAAAGGACACTTGACGATGTTGGACAAGCTCACGGTGGTGCTTCTCTTTGGAGGGCGTTCCAGCGAACACTCGATCAGCTGCGCAACGGCGGGCGGGGTGCTGGCAGCACTCGACCCTGAGCGATACACGGTTATTCCGGTCGGGATCACCCGGGACGGCGCGTTCGTACTCGAAGACAATGACCCAGCCAAGTTTGCTCTCAACGCTTCGGCGTTGCCTGTCGTTGCTGATAACGGCACGCGGGTGCGCTGGCCGGAGAGTGCGTCGAGTCGGGAACTGACCGTTGTTGACACTGCGGGCGAACGTTCGCTCGGCCCCGTCGACCTTATATTCCCGATTTTGCATGGACCGTTCGGCGAGGACGGCACGGTGCAGGGAATGCTCGACTTGCTCGGCCTGCCCTACGTCGGGTCGGGAGTTCTCGCATCCGCTTTGGGCATGGACAAGCATTTCGCCAAGACGGTCTTTCAGCAGGCCGGCCTGCCGGTGGCGCCGTGGCGCTCCGTAACAGCGGATGACTGGGCACAGACGCCCGACGGCTCCTACGCGGCTCTCGAACAGCTTGGCCTGCCCGCCTTCGTGAAGCCGGCACGTGCCGGCTCAAGCGTTGGCGTCAGTCGGGTGTCGACGCCGGACCAGCTGGCCGAAGCGATGACGGTGGGGCTCGCCGAAGACACCAAGGTGCTGATCGAATCCGGGCTCATCGGCCGGGAACTTGAGATTGCCGTTCTGCAGGGTCGCCCGGGGGAGCCGACCCGAGCCTCCGTGGCCGGGGAGGTCATTGTGACCGGGCGTGAATTCTACGACTTCGCCGCCAAGTACCTCGATGCACCCGGTGTCGACCTGGTCTGCCCCGCCCCGCTGGCCGCCGACGAACTGGCCGAGGTGCAACGGCTTGCCATTGCCGCCTTCGAAGCGATCGGCGGTGCCGGACTGGCCCGCGTCGATTTCTTTTTCACCGCGGACGGTTGGGTCATCAACGAGATCAACACCATGCCGGGATTCACCAGCATCTCGATGTTTCCGAGCTGCTGGCTGGCGAGCGGTTACACCTACCCCGAGCTGATCGACGAGCTCATCGCGGTGGCCGTCGCGCACGCTCAGCACGGTTCCTGACGCGTCCGGGACGCCCCGGGCGAGCGCAACCTTACGGTGCGGTCGTGGCCCCGTCTGAGGGCAGCTGAACGTCTTCGGCGCCGAGGCAGGCACCGGTCGCCGGCACGTAGCCGACCGCGTTGGCGAGGTCGACGAGCGCGGTGGAACCGCTCACCGCTTCGGAGTCGATGACGACTTCAATCGCCGGGTCGCGGCCGTAGGTTGTGTAGCGGTAGGTCGGGGCCTCCGAGTCGTCCTCGATCCAGTCGATGCCGTTGATGCTCAGACACGGCAGCGTCGTCGGAGCCGGCACGGTAACACCGCAGAGCAGGAGCACCGCAGCCGGGTCGCCCCAGGCGCCGGTCGCCTGAGCATTCGTCTCCCGCGCGTCCTGGTCGGCGACGGTTGCCGGCAGGTGCACCGTGACGTCGGCGCAGGCCACGTTGGTGGCATCGGGAGCAGGGGTCAGCGGCACGGCCGAGGCGCAACCCGCCAGCAGCATCGACGTCGCGAGCACCGAAGCGACGGCGACAAAACGGAGCGGAGCGGAGCGCGTGAGCAGGAATGGGTGAGACATCGTATTCAGGCTACCGTTTCTTACATGACCACTGCTGCGGATGCCCCGCGTTCAGCCCCCCTGTCGCGTCCCGCCCCAGCGTCCGTGCCCGAAATCACCTGCGACGTCCCCCTCGCCGTTGAGACCCTCGCCGACCTCAGCGAGGGAGCCGTGCTCGGGCGAATCTTCCCCCGGCTGCCGGCCGCGGCGGCCGAACTCCTCGGCCCGGGCGACGATGCTGCGGTGATCCAAGCGCCCGACGGCCGATTCGTCGTGACGACCGACATGATGATTCAGGGGCCCGATTTTCGGCTCGCCTGGTCGACACCTCACGACCTCGGCTGGAAGGCCGCAGCGACCAATCTGTCAGACGTCGCCGCGATGGGCGCCCGACCCACCGCACTCGTCGTCGCGATCGCTGCTCCGCCGTCGACGCCGGTGTCGGTGCTGGAAGGTATCGCCGACGGACTGCGCGACTGCTGCGAGGCGCTCGCTCCCGGCTGCGGAGTGGTCGGGGGCGACCTGTCGGCCTCCGACGCGCTGACCCTCGCGGTGACGGCGTTTGGCGACCTGGAGGGACGAGCGCCCGTGCTGCGTTCGGGCGCTCGCCCCGGTGACACCGTGGCGCTGTCCGGGCGGCTGGGTGAGGCTGGAATCGGTCTGGAACTTCTCTTTCGGTTGGGGGTCGACGCCGACGGGGTGCCCGACGCTTCCCGCGCCGCCGCCCTCAAACTCACGCACCCAACCGAGATTGCCGCTCAGCTCACCCCCGTACCGCCGATCGCGAACGGGCCGATCGCCGCCCTGGCCGGCGCCACCGCGATGCTCGACGTGTCCGACGGGCTCGCCATTGACGCCGGACGCATCGCACGGGCCAGCGGCGTCGGAATCGACTTCGACTCCGGTTGCCTGGGCGAGCGCATTGAAGTTGCCCTCGGTGGTGGAGAAGACCACGGTCTGCTCGCCACCTTCCCCGCGGGCAGCGCTGTGCCGACCGGCTTCCGCCGCCTCGGCACGGTCGTGGCGGCATCCGCTTCGGTTCCGGCCGGAACGATCACCCTCGACGGTGCGCCGCATGATCAGGGCGGGTGGGACCCATACCGGGGTTGGGACGGCGCCGCCGGCTAGCTGTATCCGGCCATCAGGTTGGTGACACTCGCTGGAGCGGGGTGGTTCCAATGCCGGTGTGGATACGTTAGGTGTTGTAGGAGTTGAGCCACCGGACAAAGGCTTGGGTGCGTTCGGCGCTGCTGGTGAATACCTGCCGGTAGGCCCACTCGGCCTAGCGTGCGGTTGAAGCATTCGACCTTCCCGTTGGTCCACGGGCAGTGCGGTTTGATGAAGCGCTGCTGCGCACCGAGGGTCATCACGGCGTCTTTGACGGCTTGGGAGTTTCGGTAGGCAAAGGCGTTGTCGGAGAGGACGCGTTCAATCTTCGAGATGCCGCAGCTGGCGAAGAATGCGGCTGCGCGGAGGAGGACGCCGGCTGCGGTCGTCGATGATGGCGTGCACGTAGTCGTAGCCGACCCGAACGTGACCGGCGGTGTGGTTGGTGCGTGTCTGGCCGGGCCGGGCCCGCCAACCACCGCCTCGGGGATGCGACCAAGCTCCTGCACATCGAGGTGCACCATTTCGCAGGGGCGGGCGCGTTCATACCGCGTCGCCGTGGCGCGGGTGGCTCGAATCTTTTCGCCGGTCAGCGGGTCGCCTTCCCAGAGCGCCGGGACGTGATGCCGCGCCAGCACCCGGGAGACCGTGCGTGCGGGAACGCCGGTGTCTGCTGCGATAAGCGCTGGGACGGGAGTGGGCTACGGTGCCGGGTGCTCGGCGGGCGCGGCGTACCAGACAGTCGTGTCGCCGTAGTCTTTGCGGCGCTCGAGCGCGAGGCCGGCGCCCCACTGCGGCTCGGGCGAGCGCGAGCTGCGCTCCAACACCACAAGCGCGTCATCGGCCAGGAGCGGCGCGAGGGCGCTCAAATTGTGTCCGAGTTCAACCTCGCTCAGGTCATAGGGCGGGTCGATGAAGACAACGTCGAAGCCGTCTTTGGTCGCCGCCAGAAACGACTGCACCGCCTGCGACGACACGGCAATCTTCAACTCGGTACCCTTGGGCGCTGACCGCTGCACCGCCTCGCCGTTCTTACGGCACATGGCCGCAGCGCCGTAGCTGTTTTCGACCAGCGTCACCACCCGCGCGCCGCGACTGGCGGCCTCGAGGCCCAACGCACCCGATCCCGCGTAGAGGTCTAAAACGCGCATGCCGTGCAGCGCGTCCCGGGAATCGAGAGCCGAAAAAATAGCCTCCCGCACCCGGTCGCTGGTCGGCCGGGTGCCGGACTTCGGAACGGCCAGGGTCAAGGAGCCGGCAAACCCGGAAATAATTCGCGTCATAACCCTCCCGAGCCTAGCTGCCCTGTCGGAGGCTCCGTTTACGATGGAAACATGACCGGTTCGAGCGCTGCCCAGGGCCCGGAATTCGATGGTGTGGCGCTGCCAGCCCCGCAGCTGGCACCGCTGACGCTTGATACCCAGTTGCGAACGGCTCTGAGCGTGCCTCAGGCCAACGCGCTGCTCAAAGCCTTCGGCATGGTGACCGTGAGCGATCTGCTCAGCCACTACCCGCGGGACTACGCCGACCGCGAGGTGCTCCGACCGCTGAATCAACTCACCCCCGGTGCCAATATCACCGTCATTGCCGACATTATTTCGGTGCACGAAAAGCGCATGGCGTCCCGTCCCGGCACCATCGTCGAGGTGGTCATTTCCGACGGCGGCGGCCAGTTCACCCTCACCTTTTTCGGAAAGAACAGCCAGGAGTGGCGCCTCAAACAATTGCGGCCCGGCCTGCGCGGTAGTTTCTCCGGCAAGGTGCGCATGTACAAAGGGGAGAGTCAATTGGCCAACCCCGCCTACAAAACCTTTGAGAGTGAAGAAGAAGAGGCCCTCCAAGACCCATCGCTGCGGCTGCGGCACAAGCCGCTCATTCCCATTTACGCGGCGACGGCCGCCGAGACCAGCTGGAACCTGCAGACCCTGATCGACCACGTACTCCGACGGGTGGGGCACCTGCCCGACCCCGTTCCCGACGATCTGCGGATGCAGCACGGCCTGCTCAACCACACCCAGGCCATCCACTGGATCCACAGTCCCGACAACCAAACAGAGTGGATGGCGGCCCAGGAAACGCTGCGGTTCACCGAGGCCTGGGTGTTGCAGTGTGCGCTCATGCAGCGGCACAGCCTGGCGCGGGAGCGCCGAACGCGCGCACGGGTACCCACACCCGGCGGGTACCTCGAGCGCTTTGACGCGGCCCTGCCGTTCGTACTCACGGTCGACCAAGAGATCTGTGCGGCAGAAATTGCCAATGACATGGCCCAGTCGGGCCCCATGAACCGCCTGCTGCAGGGTGAGGTGGGGTCGGGTAAGACCGTTGTCGCGCTGCGGGCCATGCTCGCCGTGGCCGACAGTGGCGGCCAGACGGCGCTCCTGGCACCCACCGAGGTGTTGGCCGGCCAACACCTGCGGTCGATTACCACCCTGCTCGGCCCCGATCTCGCGGCCGAGCTCATGCCCACCCTGCTCACCGGCAAACTCCCCGTCGCCCAGAAACGCAAGGCGCTGCTGCGCACCGTATCGGGGCAGTCGCGCATCGTGATCGGCACCCACGCTCTGCTCAGTGACACCGTGACCTTTTTCGATCTCGGTCTGGTCGTCATCGACGAGCAGCACCGGTTCGGTGTCGACCAGCGCGAAACCCTCCGGCTCAAAGGTGCAGAGCCTCCGCACGTACTCGTCATGACGGCCACGCCGATACCGCGCACCATCGCTATGACGGTGTTCGGCGACCTCGACGTGAGTACCATTCGTATGCTGCCGGCCGGGCGGCAGGGAATCACCAGCATCGTCGTGCCGCTGGCCGATCACCCGGACTGGTTTCAACGCATCTGGACCAAACTCGCCGAGGAACTCGCGCTGGGACGTCAGGGTTTCGTGGTGTGCCCGGCCATTTCCCCCGTCGAAATCGAAGAAGGCTTAGAGGCCGAACCGGAGACCGGGCCGGAAGAAAAGAAGATTCCGCTGGCCAATGTAGATACCGTGCACGAGCGGCTGCGCGATTTCGCACCGTTGGCCGGATACCGCATCGAGGTCCTGCACGGCCGAATGGCGAGCGACGAGAAAGACCGCATCATGCGCTCGTTCGCCGCCGGGGAGATCGACGTTCTCGTGGCGACAACGGTCATCGAGGTCGGTGTCGACGTGCCCAACGCCTCCGCCATGGTCGTGCTCGACGCTGATCGTTTCGGCGTGTCCCAACTGCACCAGTTGCGCGGCCGGGTCGGCCGGGGCGGTGTGCCCGGGCTGTGCCTGCTCGTCACCAATGCGCGGCTGGGGTCGCCGGCGCGCCAACGCATCGCCGATGTCGCCGCGACCCTCGATGGGTTTGTGCTCGCCGAACTCGATCTCGCGCTGCGCCGGGAGGGCGACGTGCTCGGTGACCTGCAATCCGGCGACGGCTCGAAATTGCGATTTCTGCGGGTCGCGGTCGACGGCGACATGATCGCCGAAGTGCGCCAGGCCGCGTACCACCTCGTGACGGGCGATCCGGGGATCCGAACCAACCCGGCGCTGCGCGAGGCAATTGCTCGCCGGTTGAACGAAACCGAACGCACCTGGCTGAACAAAGGCTGACGATGACGACTCGAAGCGGATGCACTGGGCAGCGCCGTTCAGGCTGGGGCAGTAGGGTGTGAACATGCGCAGGATCGCCGTTGTCCCTGGATCATTTGACCCCGTTACCCTGGGCCACTTGGACGTGATCGATCGCGCGGCCGGCCTGTTCGACGAACTCCATGTTCTTGTCGTGCACAACCCCGGCAAAACCGCCTTGTTGCCGATCAGTCAGCGTGTATCGCTGCTGGAATTGGCTATAAAAGAGGCTGGGCTCCCGACCAATATTGTGGTGGCTAGCTGGAGTGTGGGCTTGCTCGTTGACTACTGCATGGACGTGGGTGCCAGCGTGCTGGTGAAGGGCATCCGCTCACAGGTTGATGTGGCCTATGAGACGCCGATGGCGATTGTCAATCGCAATCTCGCCGCGGTCGAGACGGTCTTTCTCCTGCCGGATCCGGCGAATGCGCACGTCTCGAGCTCGCTGGTGCGGCAGGTGGCCGGCCTTGGCGGCGACGTCTCGCCCTACGTGCCGCGGGCGGTCGCACAATATCTGGAGCGTTCGCGGGTATGAACCGCAAACCGACTCGCTCTTCTGCGGAACTGCCGTCGGTTTCGCAGGTCGACGGCGAGTCGGCCGGTAATCTCAGTGAATTGCAGGCCGCCGGGCGTGCTATTGTGCGCAATGTCGAAACGGTCATTGACGGCAAGCCTGAAGCCGTGCAGATCGCTCTGACGGTTCTCCTGGCCGAGGGACACCTCCTGATCGAGGATGTTCCCGGTGTGGGCAAGACCATGCTCGCCAAGGCGCTCGCCCGGTCGGTGGACTGCACGGTCGGACGGATCCAGTTCACCCCCGACCTGTTGCCGTCCGACGTGACCGGGGTGTCCGTGTTCAACCAGGCCGAGCGCCGGTTTGAGTTCAAACCGGGACCGGTGTTTGCCAACATCGTCATCGGCGACGAAATCAACCGGGCCAGCCCGAAAACCCAGTCGGCCCTGCTGGAATCGATGGAGGAACGTCAGGTCACCGTTGACGGCGTGACCTATCCGCTGGCGCTGCCCTTCACCGTCATCGCCACCCAGAACCCGATAGAGATGGAGGGCACCTATGCTCTTCCGGAGGCGCAGCGCGACCGATTCATGGCTCGCATCTCCATGGGCTATCCCGATTCGGCAGCCGAGCTCGCGATGCTCGACTCGCGTGATACCGGCAGCCCGCTCGCCCAGATCTCGTCTGTCGTATCGGGAGGTGTCCTGCGCGAGATGATGCTTACGGCGCGGGCCGTTTTCGCCTCCGCCGCGGTCAAGGAATACGCGGTCGCCCTCGTTCGGGCCACCCGCGACGACCGCGAACTGCGCCTCGGGGGCAGCCCCCGGGCGACGCTCCAGCTGATTCGTGCGGCGAAAGCGCAGGCCGCGCTGAACGGTCGGGACTATGTGCTGCCCGATGACATCGATGCGCTGGCGGTGGCCGTTCTCGGCCACCGGTTGGTTCCCACGAGCCGGGCGCTCGGACACCATCACCAAGACAGCGGGCCGGTGATCGATGACATTGTGCGCCGCATCGTGGCCGACACACCCGTTCCGATCGGGGTATCCGCTCTGTCAAAAACGGTGCCGCCCGCATCCGCGCCGCCCATGCGCGCCATGCCGCCCCGTTCCGTTGGTTCCGCCCGAGAGCCCTAGTCATGGCTGCGCGCGGGATGAGAAGCTCGCAGTCGGCCGAAGCCGACTGGTTCGCCAGCGTGGCCGCCCGATTCGCCACGCGACTCACCCTGCGTGGCGGCGTCTTTCTCATCGCCGGAATCGTGTTCTTCGCCAACGGCGTGCTGGTGAACAGTCGCGACGTTCTGTTCGTGGCCAGCCTCCTGATCATGGCGCCACTGGTAGCCGCCGGGTTCGTGTCGCTGCGCCCGGCACGGGTAGAGGTTCTGCGGGGCTTTCGACCACCGATCGTGCCGGCCGGTGGCGAAAGTGTGGTCTCGCTGCAGGTGCGCAACCTTGCGGTGACCCCGCTGGGCGGTGCCTGGTGGGGCGATACCCCCTCGGCCGGTATCGATGCTCCGCCGGCTGCCGTCTTGCCGCTCATCGGCCGCACGGGCACGCCGGGAGACACCGTTTCGTTGCAATACTCCGTCGTACCGCGTGAGCGTGGCGTCTACGCCCTTGGCCCGCTGCGCGTATCGCGGCAAGACCCGTTCGGCTTCGCGCACAGTGAGCGATTCGCCGGGGCACCGCACGACCTGATCGTGACACCGCGGGTGACGCCCCTGCCGGGCAGCGGCCTCGCCCAGGCCAGCAACGACGGCGCAATCCGGGAATTGGTGCGGCAGGCCACCCCGACCTCCGACGAACTCATCGCTCGCGAATATCGGCCGGGCGACGCCCTCCGCCGGGTGAACTGGCCAGCCACCGCCCGGCACGGTGAGATCATGGTGCGGCAGGAGGAACAGCGCAGCAATCCCGAAGCCCGCATCGTGCTCGACACCACGCTGGCGGGCGCCGCCGGGCTGGGCGCCGGTCACGTTCCACCGCACCTCGTGGCCGCATTCGAACTGGAGATCGAGCTGGCAGCCTCCGTCGGTGTGCACCTGCTTGACGCCGGCTACCGCCTCGAGGCCATTGAACTGGGCGCCAGTCAGCTTGTACCGGGTGACCAATCATCGGTGGGCGGCCTGCACGGCGATGTTCCAGCCACCTTTCGCACACCCGGTGGCGACCGCGCGCTGCTGGAGGCCCTCGCGAGCGTGGTTCCGGTGCCGTGGCCGAGTCGCAGCGCGCGGCTGGCCGCAGCTCGTCGGGTGCCGATGCGGGCCGCCCTGCGCGGTGCGCAGGCCTCGGTGCCGACGTTCGCGATGCTCGTGAGTGTGTCTGAACCGGATGTCGACGATCTGGTCGCCCTGGCCCGGCACTGCGAACCGGCCGTCGCGTTCGTGCAACGCACGGTCACCGCCGCCGCCCGCGAGCGGCTGCAGGAGGCCGGCTGGACCTGTTGGGAACTCGCCACGGTCGAGGACCTGGTCTCGGCATGGAACGACCTGGCCGGGGAGCGAGGCGTGAGCCGTGACTAGTCTGGCTACCGAACCGGCCCCTCCCGCCGAAACCGTTCCGGAGCAACGTCGGGCACGCCCTCCGCGCGCGCCGCGCCGTCGGCGTGGGGGACGAGACGCCGCGCTGTGGCCGCTTTTCGTTAGCCAGTTGCTCCTGCTGCTCATCTGCTGCGCCGCACTCGGCCCCCTGCTGCGGGGGAGCGCCTGGTGGTGGGCCTGCGCTGTAGTCGCCACGGCCGTGCTGCTGGGCGCGGCAGTGTTTCGTCGCCTGGGGCTGAGTCGCCCGATTGTTCCGGTCGCCAACATGGCGGTGCTGGTGGGAACGATGACGGTGTTGTTCGGCGGTGGCACCGGACTGTTCTGGGTAATTCCGACACCGCAAACCGTGGGCGCTTTTCGCGGGCTGATCACCGCCGGAGGAGCCTCCGTCGCCCAACAGAGCACGCCGGCCGAGGTGACCGGCGGCATCCTCTTTCTGCTGGCCGGCGGTACCGGACTGATCGCCCTTGTGCTGGACCTGTTCACGGTGACCCTCCGGTGGCCCGCGATTGGTGCGCTGGGCGCAGCGGTGCCGGTGCTGGTGCCCGGCTTCATCATCGATGACGGCGCCGATGTCGCCGCCCTCACGGTGGCGGCCATCGCGTTCCTCGTGTTGCTGCGGGTGGATGTCTACGTGCGGCGCATGCAGCTGGCCACGCGTGCTCCGGCCGGACCCCACGAGCCGCGCACCTACCGGGCGGAACGGCCACGCGGCCCCGGGCCGATCGGGGGCGCGCTCACCGTCGGATCCCTGACGATCGTGGGTGCCCTGATTCTGAGTACGCTCGCGCCGGCGTTCACGGCGGGGGGCCTCGTTGGCGCCCGGCCCAGCGGATTATTGTTCGGCAGCGGGGTGAGCCCCATGATCAATCTGGGCCAGGACCTGCGCCGGCCCAAGGCCGGACCGGCCTTCCACTACACCTCGACCGGCACGGAGCAGCCGTATTTCACTCTGCTGACCCTCGACGAGGTCATCGGCCTGAACTGGACGGCGCGTATCGACGGGGCAGACACGCGCAACTCGATCGACGATATTCAGCGGCCGTTCGGGCTGGACGCCACCGTGGAGACCCTGGAAGCGTCGACGTCGGTGGTCATTGACGGCGTGAACAGCCACTGGCTGCCCGCACCGGCGCGAGCCACGAGCATCGAGGGGCTGCGCGGCCGGTGGTATTGGGACAGCCGCACCCGGGCCATCGCGAGCATCAACGCGAGCACGCTCGGTCAGAAATACACCGTCTCGTCGTTGGAGATCAAGCCGACCGCCGACCAGCTACGCCGATCCAGCGTCGACTATCCGGCGAGTGTCCTGGGCAATCTGCAGCTGCCGGTCGACCCGCCGCTGATCATCGAGGAAACGGCCCGGCAGGTCACGAAAGACGCCGCGACGAGCTATGACGCCGCGGTGGCCATGCAGACCTATTTGCGCAGCAGCGCCTTCACCTACGACACGGATGCGCCCGTCGATGACGGTTATGACGGCGGCGGCGTTGACGTGATCGGAGTGTTCCTCGACGTTAAGCGCGGCTACTGCGTGCACTTCGCTGCGACTATGGCCGCGATGGCGCGCGCCATCGGCATTCCGTCACGGGTGTCGCTCGGGTACCTGCCCGGCGTGAAGTCTCAGGACCTCGCCCAGGGGCGAGGGCGCTACGACGTTGATTCGCACGACCTGCACGCCTGGCCGGAGTTGTACTTCGTCGGTATCGGCTGGGTGAAATTCGAACCGACACCCGGCCGCGGCACCGTGCCCAACTACGAGCAGACAGCGGATGCCGGCACGCCGACGACCCTGCCCGGTGGAGTCGCCGCGCCCGGCGCGCCCGGACTCAGCCCCGACCGGCTCGCCGACGATTCGGCCCTCGAACGCGGTGCGGCGGCGCAGAGCGCGACGAACAGTGGCCTGCTGGGCGTTATCGGCTACAGCGCGCTGGGCCTGCTCGTGCTGTTGCTGCCGGGAACAATCAGACGGATGCTGCGGCGTTCGCGCGTGCGCCGCATCCGCTCTGGAGAGGCCGGCGGTGCCCTGGCCTGGATCGAGCTGCAGCACACCAGCCGAGATCACGGCATAGCGGTGTTGGTCACCGAAACTCCGCGTGCGTTCGCGAAGCGCCTGCTGCACCTCGGCACGCTCGATCCGGTCACCGCGGCGGCGCTCGAACGGGTGCTGCTGGCAGTGGAGCGGTCCCGGTATGACCGCCCGCCCACTCGGCCGTCTGCTCAATCGGTTGCGCGGGAGGACGACCCGGCATGGGCCCTCGCCGACGATCTCATCCGGGTGCTGGGCGCGGTGCACGCGGGGGCACGCGTCGGCATCCGTCTGCGCGCCACGATCGTGCCCACCTCGCTGTTTGCCGGGCTCGGTGCGGTACTGCGCGGGGAACGACGAGCCAGGCCCAGCACCCCCTGAACTGCGCCAACAGGCAGAGCGCGTAGAATATACGACCGTGACTAAGTTCAAGAAGACGCCGTACACGGTCGACGTGCGTGACCTCATCAACCGTCCAGGCACCATGCACGAGATTCATCTCGATATCGTGGTTCCCGATGACCTCGGCGCCGGCCTCGTGGCAGTGAAAGCCGGATCGACCCTGTCGACTGAGCTGCGCCTTGAGGCGATGCACGAGGGAATTCTAGTGAGCATCGAGGTGTACGCACGGGCGTTGGGCGAGTGCGGCCGGTGCCTTAAAGACATCGACCTGCCGGTTCGAGTTCATTTTGCCGAGCTTTTCGGTTATCCTCAGGAGGAAGCCTTCGAGTTTGAGATTTTGGACGACCATGTCGATTTGGAATCTTTGATCCGGGACGCGGTAGTGTTATCACTTCCGTTCCAGCCGGTATGTCGGCGGGATTGCCCTGGTCTTGACAGTGAGACCGGACAGCCGCTTGCCGAACTACCTGAACTCGTTTCCGACGAGAGCTACGATCCCCGGTGGTCAGCGCTGGCTGGGTTTACGGCTTCCACAGACAAAGACATGGATGCGGACATCCATGTTTCAGACAGCAGAGAAGAGAAGTAGTCATGGCAGTTCCGAAGCGCAAGATGTCGCGTTCCAACACTCACTCGCGTCGCGCGCAGTGGAAGGCCACGCCTCCCACCCTCGTGAAGACCATGGAGGGTGGCAAGGTTGTCTACAGCCTGCCGCACCGCGCCAAGGTCGTCACCGACTCCACCGGTACCCCGATGTTCATGGAATACAAGGGCCGCAAAGTCGCCGACGTTTAAGACACTTCTTCTCACTAGGCCGCGCAATCGGTCGATGAAGATGTACAGATGAAAAACGCGAGTACCGAGCGGTCGCCCCTGTTGGCGACCCTCGGCGTGCAGATTGAACCGGTGATTCTGGAGCTTGCTCTGACGCACCGGTCTTTTGCGTACGAAAATGGCGGTATCCCCACCAACGAGCGTCTCGAATTTCTCGGCGACTCGATCCTGGGGCAGGCTGTCACGGTCATGCTGTACCGCACCTACCCGGATCTTGACGAGGGACACCTGGCCAAGCGTCGGGCCAGCCTCGTGTCGACGGCTGCTCTCGCGCAGATCGCCCGCGGCCTCGGGCTGGGGGAATTCATCCGTCTCGGACGCGGTGAAATTCTTACCGGCGGGCGCGATAAAGCGTCGATCCTGGCAGACACCGTCGAAGCGCTGATCGGCGCTACCTTTCTCGACGCCGGTGGCGAAGTCGCCACCGCGTTCGTGCTGCGTCTGATCGAGCCGCTGCTGGCCGAACCAGGCCATTTCGGGGTGTCGATGGACCCGAAAACGAGCCTGCAGGAACTCGCCGCGCGTGTGGGCGCCGGCGTTCCCGTTTACACGCTCGAAGCCAGCGGGCCAGACCACTCGAAGGAATTCGTCGCGACCGTCGTTGTCGGCTCGACCGTGACGGCGCAGGGTGTTGGTCCCAGCAAGAAATTCGCCGAGATGGCCGCTGCCCGCGACGCCATCGACCAACTCACCGCGCTGTAGTCGCGCCTGGCATGCCGGAACTTCCCGAAGTCGAGGTCGTGCGCGCCGGCCTGGAGCCGGCGGTGACCGGCGCTACCGTGGCCGGCATTGAGATCTTCGACGAGCGATCCTTGCGCCGCCATGCGCCGGCCGCCGGATCCTTCACCGACCTGCTGCGCGGGCGGCAAATTCTTGCCGCCGTACGCCGCGGCAAATTTCTGTGGCTACCCCTCGATAGCGGTCGCGCCGTGGTCATCCACCTCGGCATGAGCGGCCAGGTGCTGCTGCGCACACCGGGCGCCGCGGCGGATCGCATGTTGCGTATCCGCTTGGCGCTGGAACACCCGAGCCACGGCGAGCTGTGGGTCAACTTCGTCGATCAGCGCATCTTCGGGAGCATGGCCGTCGACGCCCTGGTACCGACCGCTGACCACAGGCCGGGCGGCTATTCGGGCGCGGTCGAAGCGGATGCCGCCTGGCGGAACCGCCTGCCGTCGCAGGTCGCGCACATTGCTCGCGACCCGATCGACCCGTCATTTTCGGCGCCCGCCTTTTTCGCCGCTCTGGCCCGCAAGAACACCGGCATCAAGCGAGCGTTGCTTGATCAGAACCTGATCAGCGGAATCGGAAATATCTACGCCGATGAAGCGCTGTTCGCCGCGCGCATCCACTATGAGCAGCCGGCTGCGTCGCTGTCGCCCGCGAAGGCCCGGGCGTTGCTCGCGGCCGTGCGCACCATCTTGCACCGCGCTCTCGCCGAGGGCGGTACCAGCTTCGACGCCCAATACGTGAACGTGAACGGGCAGTCCGGCTATTTCGCGCACAGCCTGGAGGCTTACGGCCGGCAGGGCACACCGTGCTCCCGGTGCGGCACGTTGTTGGTGCGCGAGCAGTTCATGAACCGCGGCTCGCACTTCTGCCCGCGCTGCCAGCGACTGCGCTAGGGCGCCGCCCACACCTGGGTTTGCCGGTAGGGCAGCCGCCCACGGCCCGAGGTGGTGCGAGCGCGCGGGAGCTGTGCCCGTGCGCGGGACTTCCGGCACCGAAGCTGTTGAAGCCCGTCACGCTGCGCGGGGGTTGCGCCAGTGCGCGGGAGTTCGAGTCTGGCCAGAGCTCCCGCGCCGCGCAGTGCGCGGGAGCTGCGCCAGTGCGCGGGGTTTGCGCCTCGCGCGCAGCGGCGCAGCTCCCGCGCAGCCTCGCCGGGGGCACCGCCGATCTCAGGGTGGGGCGTGCGCATGCGCACACTCTGAGGCGTGAGCGTGCGCACCTCATGATTCGGCGGGGGAGGGCACAACGCGCTTCCAGGCGCCCTCGTGGCCCATCGGCACGAAGCCGAGCGCCTCATTGACGTCGAGCATGTGCCGGTTCTCTTCGGCGTTGAAGGTTATGACCGACGGATGCCCCGGGCTCTCCTGCGTGAGGTATTCCAGGTTCGCCGTCTTCAGCAGCATGCCGAGGCGGTTGCCACGGTGCTCGCGCAGCACGAGGGTGTCTTCCTGGCCCACAGCACGATCCATTTCCGCCGGCACCGACAGCTGGGTGAACGCGACGAGGTGGCCGCTCGGCTCATGCACTGCGGCCGCGGTGAGAATGCGCCGCGGGCTGAAGCCGCGGGAATGTTCCTCGTCGACGAGGCGCTCGGCGGTCCACACGTCTTCGGGCTCCTCCAAGCCCGCCGTGGGGGCATCGGCGCTCATCCGGGTAAAGAGCACCGCGAGGTCGTCGCGCCAGCGCGGGGGGGTCGCCTCACTCCAGCAGCGCACGGTGTAATCGCGGCCGGCGCGCGCAGCGGCATCCGCTCGGAACCGGCGAATTACGTTCTGGTCAGCGGGCAGGGCGAGGCGGCTGCCGCGCTCCACCTGTTCGAGCCGGTAGCCGCGGGCGAGCAGAAACCGCACCTCGGGGTTGCCGCGCGGAACCGAACCGAAACCGGTCGGTGCGGTCAGGCGTTCGCCCGAAGCATCCGCGGACGCCGTGTAGACGATGAGCTCGTGCCGGTTTTCGGTGGCGGCCAGTTCTTCGATCCGGTCGGCCAGGGCACTGCCGATGCCCCGGCCACGCCACTGCGGCAGCACCTGCACGCCAACCCAGGCGTGGTCGTCGGTCTGGTCCAGCACGGTTTCGTAGGTCGCACGTCCTACGATCGTGCCACCGGCTCGGGCAACGAGCATGCGTTTCGGGTCGTATCGAGTGTTGAGCCAGACCGGAAGCAGCTCGGCAGCCGAAAAATTCAGCTCGTCGGTGCCGAATCCCGCCGTCTCGACGATATTGCGCAGTGCGGCCACTGCCTCAAAGTCGGCCCAGCCGGGCGCAGCCGGCCCTGCCGGAATGACGAGTTCATCGATGGTAAAGCCGCTCATGCTGCGCCAGAGTAGTCGTGCGGCACGGTCCTGTACACAACGGCTGGCCACTTTTAGGACCGACTGCGATCCCGGCCGACAACCGTCGGAATCGCACGGCGCAGTCCCCGGCCGTGCACGCCACACTGCGCGATAAGCGGATGTCCCGGCCAGTGTCGGTGGGGCACGGTACCGTTGAATCAGCCCGGAATACAACCGCGGCCGACCGAGCGAAAGGGTGCGCGTTGTATTTGAAGAGCCTCACCCTCAAGGGGTTCAAATCGTTCGCCCAACCGACGACGTTCGCGTTCGAACCCGGCGTCACCTGCGTGGTCGGCCCAAACGGGTCGGGCAAATCCAACGTCGTCGACGCGCTCGCCTGGGTGATGGGTGAGCAGGGTGTGAAGACCCTGCGTGGCGGCAAGATGGAAGACGTCATTTTCGCCGGCACGTCGACCCGTGGCCCGCTCGGTCGAGCCGAGGTCACCCTCACCATTGACAACGCCGACGGCGCCCTGCCGATCGACTACTCCGAAGTCACCATTTCACGCACGCTGTTTCGCAACGGCGCGAGTGAATACGCCATCAACGGGCGCACCTGCCGGCTGCTCGACGTGCAGGAACTGCTCAGCGACTCCGGCCTCGGCCGAGAGATGCACGTCATTGTCGGGCAGGGACAGCTCGACGCCGTGCTGGGCGCCACCCCCGAAGAACGTCGCGGCTTCATCGAAGAAGCGGCCGGTATCCTTAAACACCGACGCCGCAAAGAGAAAACCCTGCGCAAGCTCGATGCGATGCAGACCAACCTCACGCGGCTGAGTGACCTCGCCGGGGAGATTCGCCGCCAGCTCAAACCACTCGGCCACCAGGCCGAAATTGCCCGCGAGGCGCAGACCATTGCCGCCGTCGTACGCGACGCCAGGGCCCGCCTTTTGGCCGATGACGTGGTCACGCTGCGCACCGCGCTCGATGCTCACAATCGCACCGAGAGCGAACGGCACACCGAACGGGTCGTGCTGCAGGAACAGCTCTCGCAGAAGCAGGTGCGGGTGCAACGACTCGAACTCGCCCAGGTGGGCGATGCCGTCGATCTGGCCCGCCGCACCAGCTATGGGCTCGAATCGGCGCAGGAACGTTTGCGTAGCCTCTACACGCTCGCCAACCAACGACTGGCCTTGCTGGGTGCGCAGGCCGAATCCACCGGCCGGGTCTCGAGTGTCACACCCACCATGCTGACCGAGGCCGCGGCCGAGGTCGAGCAGTTGCGCGCCGGCATCGAGGTGGCCGACATCGCGTGGGGCGGCGCCCGCGAGCAGAGTACGCTCGCGCGTTCGCGGCTCGACGCGGTCGACGAAGACATTGCGGCGCAGGCCGCCCTCATTTCCCGACATGACCTCGAAATTTCACAGCTGACCGGGCAATCCCAGACCGCGGCATCGCGGCTCGCCGCGCTGCGCGGCGAACAGCTGCGCCAGCAGAATGCCCTCGACGCGGCGACGGACCGCAGCCGACAGGCGCAGCAGACGCTTGCGGAGCTGGAGTCGACGATGCCCTCCGATGAACTCGATTCGGCTGAACTCTCACAGGCTGACCTGGCCCGGTCATTTGAGTTGGCCTTCGAACAGGCGCAGGCCGCGGTGCAGAGCGCGGAGGGCGAGGTGGAGCGACTGCGCGACGAATTGCACCAGCTCGAACGGGACCGCGACGCCCAGGCTGCCCGCCACGGGGCGTTTTCGCTCGCACTCGACCAGAAAGACGGCTCGTCCGAGCTGTTGGAAGCGCGGCTGGCCGGTATTCGTGGCCTGGTGGCCGAGCATGTGCGCGTCCAATCCGGGTTCGAGGCGGCGATCGCGGCTGCTCTCGGGTCACTCGCTGACGCCGTACTGGCCGAGAATCGTGACGCCGCCCTCGACGCGATCGTGCGCGCTGAGCTAGACGGCTTCGGGCGGGTGGAACTCATCGTGGCCGATGGCGTGGCCGATGGCGTGGCCGATGGCGTGGCCGACGCCGTTGACCCGGCCGCCGGCACCGATCATCTCGACCTGCCGGCAGGTATCCGCTGGGCGAGCGACGTTGTTGACGCACCGGCCGGGGTGCGCGGCCTGCTCGCGCAGACCATTATCGCCGACGATCTGGCGCTGGCCCGTGACGGCCAACTGCCCGACGGTCTCACCGTCATCACCCGGGCGGGCGAGGTTGTCAGCCGGTGGGTCGTGCGCGGTGGTTCCGGGGCTCGGCAGAGCAAACTCGAACTCGTCGCCGAACGCGACACCGCTGCTGAGAAGCTCGCTACCGTGACCTCCCGGATCGAGCGGGTGAGGTTCGATTTCACCGAACAGCGCACACTGTTACACGCGTACAAGGGGCAGGCCGTGAGCGCGCGCGCGGCCCTGCGGGATTTCGAAACTCAGCTGGCCGCCCGCACCGAACGAAGAGGACGACTCGTCGTGCAGGCCGATGCCGCTGCCGCCGACCGTGACCGAGTCACCGCCGCGCTCGGGCTGGCGACGGGCGCCGTGGTCGAAGCCGAATCCCTCGCTGCAGACGCCGCCGCCGCGCTCGTGACGGCTCAGTCACAGCCGCGCCCCATCCTTGACGCCTCCGTGCGTGAGGCGCTGTACCTCGAACTTGAAGTTGCCCGCGAGACCGAGGTCGAGGCCCGATTGCAGGTTGAAACCGCCCGGGAACGCGTGCGTGCGGGCGAGTTGCAGCTGAAGACTCTCACCCACCAGCTCGAAACCGAGAAAACGGCAGCAGCCGCCGCGGCCCGCCGTGCCGTGATCCGCCGCCGTCAAGTGGATGCCGCCACCCGCGTCGCCGAAGCGCTTCCCGGTGTGCTCGCTGCGGTCGATCGTTCGGTGTCCGAGGCGCGGCTTCGTTTGGCCAGTGCTGAAGCCGAACGGGCCAGCCAAAACACCGAGCTGCAGCAGCTGCGACGGGACGAAAACACCCTGCGCGATCGCCTTGCCTCGATCACCGAGAATGTGCACGGCCTGGAACTCGAAATTTACGAAAAGAAACTGCACCTCTCGGCACTGCTCGAACGGGCCGGCAGCGAACTCGGTTTGACCGAAGACGTGCTGGTCGACGAATACGGTCCCGACCAGCTCAGTCCGTCCGACGGCTCCACGGGGGATGATGCGGGGGGCGGCATCCGCTTCGATCGGGCCGAGCAGCAGAAACGGTTCGCGTCGGCCGAACGCAAGCTCGCACGGCTCGGCCGGGTCAACCCGCTCGCGCTGGAAGAATTTGCCGCGTTGGAGCAGCGGCACCGGTTTCTCACCGAGCAGCTCACCGATCTCACCGAGACCCGGCGCGACCTGCTCACCATCATCGCCGACATCGACGAGAAGATGCAGACCATCTTCTCCGCCGCGTTCGACGATACCCAGACGGCCTTTGCCGAGGTGTTCCCCGTGCTTTTTCCCGGCGGCAGCGGCAGTATCTGGCTCACCGACCCCGACGACCTGCTCACTACCGGTATCGAGGTATCGGTCAAACCGGCCGGCAAAAAGATTGAACGCCTGTCGCTCCTCTCCGGCGGCGAACGGTCGCTGGCCGCCGTGGCACTCCTGATCGCGATCTTCAAGGCTCGTCCCAGCCCGTTCTACATCATGGACGAGGTCGAAGCGGCCCTCGACGATGCCAACCTCGGCCGTCTCCTCACCATTTTCGATGACCTGCGCGAGTCCAGCCAGCTCATCGTGATCACCCACCAGAAACGCACCATGGAAATAGCGGATGCCCTCTACGGCGTCAGCATGCGCCAGGACGGGGTGAGCGCCGTGGTCGGTCAGCGCGTCGGACCGCGCGTCGATCAGCACGCCGACCGGGCTGGCGCACCCCGGGTCGACCAGCGGGAGGCTGCGGCGGCGTCCTGACCGCGCTGTGACTTCAGCCCTGCGGCGGCAGTGCCGAGATGACGGGGTGGTCTTTGGCGAGCACGCCCACTTTGGCCGCGCCGCCCGGGGAGCCGATGTCGTCGAAAAATTCGACGTTGGCCTTGTAGTAGTCGGCCCACTGCTCGGGCAGGTCGTCTTCGTAGTAGATGGCCTCGACCGGGCAAACCGGTTCGCAGGCGCCACAGTCGACGCACTCATCGGGGTGAATGTAGAGCGAGCGTTCGCCCTCATAAATGCAGTCCACCGGGCATTCGTCGATGCAGGCACGATCTTTCACATCAACGCAGGGCAGAGCGATCACATAGGTCACAGTGTCAGCAACGCTTCCGTGCGGGAGATCTCGACCTGTTCGGCGCGGGAAATCACCTTGATGCGCTCCCGGCCGGGATGGGCCAGATCCTGCGAACCGAGCAACTGCTCGTGCGCGTCCAGGGCGCGCCAGCCGGCCCAGGTGGTGAATTCCACTCCGCGTTGCTCAAGCAGCGCCAGAATCGCATCCGGCGCTGAGTCGGGGCTTTCGATCGTGTCGCCGGCGACGAGCGCGGGCAGGTCGGCGACGAGGCGGGTCACGGTCTCTAGGGCATCGCCCTTGGTGTGGCCGATGAGGCCCACCGGGCCGCGCTTGATCCATCCGGTGGCATACAGGCCGGCGATCGGTTCACCGGATGCGTCGAGCACCCGCCCGCCGTCGTTGGGAATGACACCGCGTACCGTGTCGAACGGCACCTCCGTGAGGGCACTGCCGCGATAGCCGACCGCGCGATACACGGCCTGCACCGGGTAGTCGACGATCTGTCCGGTGGCGCGCACGTTGCCGTCTCCGGTGTGTTCGGTGCGTTCAAAGCGGATGCCTTCCACCCGTCCGTCGCCGTACACCTCGAGCGGCGCGTGCATGAAGTGCAGGTGCAGGCGGCGTGAGGCGCCGAGCGGGGCGCGGGTCAGCCATCCGTTGAGCGTACGAGTCATGATTTTGACCTGGTTGTTGCTGGCCACGAGCTGTTCGCTGAACGAATCGGGTGTGAAATCTTCGGCGTAGACGACGAGGTCGACGTCGGGAATATCGGCCAGTTCCCGCAGCTCGATCGGGGTGAATTTCACCTGCGACGGACCGCGCCGGCCGAAGACGTGCACGTCGGTCACGGGGGAGCCGGCCAGCCCGGCGTACACCGAAGCGGGAATGTCGGTGCTGAGCAGGTCGTCGGCGTGCTTGGCGAGAATGCGCGCCACGTCGAGGGCCACGTTGCCGTTGCCGATCACGGCCACGTCGGTGGCGTCGAGCGGCCATTCCAATGGCACGTCGGGATGGCCGTCGTACCACGACACGAAGTCGGCGGCGCCGAACGAGCCGGGCAGATCGATGCCGTCGATGACGAGAGGTGCGTCGTGAATGGCGCCGGTCGCGAAGATGACCGCGTGGTAGTGCTCGCGCAAATCGGCCAGGGTGAGGTCGGTGCCGTAGCTGACGTTGCCGATGAAACGCATGTTGCCTGCGTCGAGCATCTCCTGCAACGATTTGACGATTCCCTTGATGCGCGGGTGGTCGGGGGCTACGCCGTATCGAATCAATCCGTACGGGGCGGGCAGCGCGTCGAACAGGTCGATGGCCACCGTGTGGCCAGCCTCCAGCACGAGCCGGTTCAGAATGTTGCCGGCGTAGATGCCGGCCGGCCCGGCGCCGATGATGGCAACACGCAGGGCGGAGGGAGCGGGGGTCATAACAGGCCTTTCACGATGAAACAGAATCAGTAAGACAGAACAAGAGTGGATGCGAGCCGGCGCAGCCGGGTCAGCGCAGGCCGGCCGCCATCAGTCCGCGGCGGCGCAGCAGGCGACGTTCGACCGGAGCGAAGACGACGAGCTCGACCAGAATGCCCACGAACAGGATGACCAGAATCGTCGCGAGCACGCCGGAGAGGTCGGCGAGCTCCCGGCTCTGCTGCAGCATCGAGCCCAGGCCGAACCCCATCGTGCCGCCCATGGCAATGATCTCAGCTGCCATCAGCGAACGCCAGGCGAAGGCCCAGCCCTGCTTGAGGCCGGAGAAATAACCCGGAAGGGCCGCTGGCAGCACCACGAGGGTGGCCATTTCGAAGCGGGAGGCGCCGAGCACCGTGCCCACGCGCCGCAACTGCGGTGGAATCTGATCGACTCCCGAGACCAGCCCGTTGGCGATCGAGGGCACCGCGCCCATCAAAACGACGAAGTACACGGTGGCATCGGTGAGGCCGAACCAGATAATCGCGGCCGGCACCCAGGCGACCGAGGGGAGCACCTGAAGCCCGGAGAGCAGCGGGCCGAGAGCGCGTCGCACCGGACGGCATTCGGCCAGCAGCAGCCCGATCGGGGTGCCGATGGCCACGGCGATGAGAAATCCGAGGCCGCCGCGCTCGATGCTGGTCAGAACGGCGATCTGCAGGCGGTCGCTCGACCAGGCGCTGGCGAGGGCCTCGAACACGTCGAACGGGCCGGGGATGAGATCCGGGCGGGGCTTGGCCACCACAATGTAGGCCTGCCAGGCCGCGACCAGAATGATGAGCAACAGAACGGGCGGCAGGAGACCATCGAGAGTACGCCGAAAAGCCCCGCGGGGCGTTTCGGGTACGGCCTGCAGCGAGTCCAGGCCCGCTTCGAGGCGCCGTAGCTCGTCGTGGTCGGGATCGTGCCCCGGTGCGGTGTCGGTACGAGACTCAACTGGCATTGCGGCGGATCTCCTCTCGCAGCTGGTCGGTGATTTCGTCGCCCAGACGGGCCACTTCGGGGGACTCGATCCGACGTGAACCGGTATCGGTGATGGTCCACTCATTCACGATGCGGCCGGGGCGGGACGACATCAACAGGATGCGTTCGCCCAGCCGAGCGGCCTCCCGCACGTTGTGGGTGACGAACACGATGGTGCGACCGGTCTGACGCCAGACCCGCTCCAACTCTTCGTGCAGCAGGTCACGGGTGATGGCGTCAAGCGCGGCGAACGGTTCATCCATGAGCAGAACCTTGCGGTCCTGGGCCAGGGAACGGGCCAGCGCGACGCGCTGCCGCATGCCGCCGGAGAGTTCATGCGGGCGTTTATCGGCGGCATCGGCGAGGTTGACCAAGTCGAGCAGTTCCCGTGCGGCCGCACGGCGTTTCGGTCGGGCCAGGCCCGCCAATTTGAGGGCGAGCTCGATATTGCGGCCGGCGGTCAGCCACGGAAACAGGGCTGCGTCTTGAAACATGACGGCCGCCTTCCCGCTCGCCACGGTCACGGTGCCCTCGCTCGGTTTCTCCAAACCGGCAATGATGTTCAGCAACGTGGACTTGCCGCATCCGCTCGCCCCGAGCAGGCAGACGAACTGGCCGGCTTCGATCGACAAATTGATGTTGTCGAGTACGAGCCCTCCAGTGCCGTAGCGCTTGCCGAGGGCGTCGATCGTGATCGCGGCGGGCCCCGCGCTTCGCCCGATGATCGGTGCAGCGGCCGGCGTCGCCTCGACCGCGATGCCGCCCACGACCGTGCTGCCGGGCGAGGTCACGGTGACACTTCCGACCCGGCACCCGAGCCGTCGCCGGCGCGGGTGGGCTCGCCGGGGGCGGTGACGATGCCAGCCGCGAGCGTCGCGCCGTCCTGCGGGTGAATCACCAGAAACGCGCCGGAGCGGCGGTTCTGCGCATAGCGTTCCACCGGCAGATCGCGGGACAAACGGATGCTGGCCTGCCCGATGTCGTTCACGGCCAGTGTCGTGGCCGGTTCAACGCCGAGTGTCGTCAGATCCAGCCGCCCGGTAACGTCGCTGATCAGGGCCTGCATGAGGGTCGTTCCAAACTTCACGAGCACCCGCGCGCCCGGTGCGAGCGGGCGCGGGTCGAGCCAGAACAGGTCCGCCTCCAGGGTGCGGGTGACCGGCGGCAGAGTGTCGACGGCCGCGATCACAGCCCCACGGGCAATGTCGAGGTCGTCGGCCAGGCGCAGGGCGATCGATTGCGGCGCGAAGGCCTCGTCGAGGTCGACCCCGGCGAAGTCGATGCCGGTGACAGTGCTGGTGCCACCGCCGGGCTCAACGCTGACGGTGTCGCCGACCTTGATGCTGCCGCTGGCCACCTGCCCGGCGTAGGCCCGATAGTCACGGTACGAGTCAGCGAGTTCCGGGGCGACGGAGACCGCGCCCTGTGGGCGCAGCACGAGTTGCACGGGCAGGCGGAACGCTTCGGTGGCTCGCCCGGACGCATCCCGATCGTCGATTACGGTGAGCGTTTCGAGCAATTCCAGCAGGCTCGGCCCGTCATACCAGGGGGTACGCTCGGAGCGGTCCACGACGTTGTCGCCGACGAGGGCGGACACCGGGATCACGTGCACGTCGCCGAATCCGAGCGACCCGACACCGAGTTCAGCGGTGACGAGACGCACGGATGCCTCCACCTCCCGGTACGCGGCCTCGTCGTAGTCCAGCAGGTCGATCTTGTTGACCGCAACGATCACGTGCGGCACGCGCAGCAGGGCGACGACGCTGAGGTGCCGGCGGGTCTGCTCGAGCACGCCCTTGCGGGCGTCGATGAGCATGATGACGGCATCCGCTGTGGTGGCGCCGGTGACCATGTTGCGGGTGTACTGCACGTGGCCGGGGCAGTCGGCGAGGATGAAGGAGCGGGCCGGAGTGGCGAAGTAGCGGTAGGCGACGTCGATGGTGATGCCCTGCTCGCGTTCGGCGCGCAGGCCGTCGGTGAGCAGCGCGAAGTCAATGCCGCCACTGTCGCCGCCGAAGCCCCGCTCGTTGGACGTGCGGGTGACCGCTTCGAGCTGATCGGCCAGGATGGCCTTGGAATCGTGCAGCAGCCGGCCCACCAGGGTGGATTTGCCGTCGTCGACCGAGCCGGCCGTTGCGAAGCGAAACAGGGTACCTTCGCCGGTTGCGACGATGTCGTCGGCGGTGTTGGCCTGGGTGTCAATGGTGAGGGTCATCTGGTTATTCCGTTCCCAATCCGCCGGCCGAGACCGGTGCTTCTGTGCGCTTGGCCAGTACGGCGTTGAGCAGTGTCACGTTGAACAGTCCGAACAGGTCCCCGTCCTTGCCGGTGCCGGCCTTGACCGCCTCGGCGAGCGAGACGGGAAAAGTAGCGGCCAACGGGTCGACGTTGAACTGCACTTCGGTCAGCGCCCGGTCCAGAACATCATCGGCCAGCGCCTTGCCGGTGTCGGACGTGAGCTTCTCGTTGATGACCGCCCCGGCCTCGGCCGGATTCTGGGTGAGCCAGTCCACCGCGGTGACGTGCCCGTCGAGCAGGGCGCGAACGGTGTCTGGATGTTCCTCGAGGAAGGCTTTCCGCACGAGCAGCACGGTGGTCGGAAAGTCACCGTTGGGCCACAGCTCGGCTTCATTCACCAGAATGTGGCCGCCGGCCTCGAGCACGAGCCGGGACACCCACGGTTCGGGGAGCCAGGCGCCATCGATGGCGCCGCTCTGAAACAGGGTCAGGGTCTGCGCGTTGTCGGTCGGTGCCACGGTGACATCGCCGCCGCCGGTCGTGTTGGTCTCATACCCCTCGTTGCCGAGCCAGGACCGCAGCGCGATGTCCTGGGTATTGCCCAGTTGCGGCGAAGCGAGGATGCTGCCGGCCAGGTCAGCTGCGCTGTCGATCCCGTCGCGCACGACGAGGGCGGCACCGCCGCTGGCGGCGCCGGCCACGATCACAGCCGATTGGCCGCCGCTCTGCACGAACGTGTTCACCGCCGGGCTCGGGCCGATGTAGGCGGCGTCGATGGCCCCGGCGCTGAGCGCCTCCACGGCGGCCGGGCCGGCGTTGAAGATTTGCGTACTCAGCGTCGTATCACCCAGGGCAGCGGTGAAGAACCCGTTGGTCAGCCCGACGAGTGCCGCGGCGTGGGTGACGTTGTCAAAGTAGCCGAGGCGTAGTTCAGCGGCGGGACCCCGATCCGTGGCGGGCTCGGTGCTGACCGTGGCGGCGCATCCGCTGAGTAAAAAGGTGGTTGCGAGCGCCAGGGCGCCTAACCGCAGCGAACCGGTCATCAGAAATATCCTTCCTTCTTGCGGTCCTCCATGGCTGCTTCGGAGATGCGGTCGTCGGCGCGGGTCGCGCCACGCTCGGTGATGGTGCTCACGCCCACCTCGCGCACGACGTCGGTGACGGATGCCGCGAGCGAGTCGACCGCGCCGGTGCAGCTCATATCGCCCACCGTGCGGTACCGCACGGTGCGCGTTTCGACGGTTTCGTCGGCGCGGGGCGGGCTGACCGGGCTGACCGCGCGCCACATGTTGTCGCGGCGGTACACCTCGCGCTCGTGCGCGTAGTACAGCGGGGGCAGCTCAATCTGCTCGCGCTCGATGTAGCGCCAAACGTTGAGCTCGGTCCAGTTGCTGATCGGAAAGGCGCGCACGTGCTGTCCCACCGTGTGGCGGCCGTTGTAGAGGTTCCACAGTTCGGGGCGTTGGTTGCGCGGATCCCACTGGCCGAATTCGTCGCGGAGAGAGAGGATGCGCTCTTTGGCGCGGGCCTTGTCTTCGTCGCGGCGGGCGCCGCCGAAGACGGCATCGTGGCGCCCGGCGGCGATCGCGTCGAGCAGCGGCAGCGTCTGCAACGGGTTGCGAGTGCCGTCGGCACGTTCGGCGAGACGGCCGTCGCTGATGTAATCCTCGACCTTGGCGACCGTCAGGCGCACACCGTGCGCGGCAACGGTTTTGTCCCGAAACTCGAGCACCTCGGGAAAGTTGTGGCCGGTATCGACGTGCAGCAAATCGATGGGAATCTTGCCCGGCCAGAACGCTTTCGCGGCGAGGTGCAGTACCACGACGGAGTCTTTGCCGCCGCTGAACAGCAGTACCGGTCGTTCGAACTCGGCGACGACCTCACGGATGATGTGGATCGCTTCACTCTCGAGCACGTTGAGTTCGGAGAGGCGGTGTGCAGTCGTGGTGGTCATAGGTGGAGCCCGCATTCTGTTTTCTCGAGGGTGGCCCAACGGCCGGAACGGGGATCAGCGCCCGCCGCAACGGGCTGGGTGCAGGGGGCACAGCCGATGGAGGGATAGCCCTGGTTCAGCAGCACATTCACCGGCACATGATGGTCGATGGCGTACTGCATGAGCTCGTCGTAGCTCCAAGCGGCGACCGGGTTGACCTTGACCAGGCCGTTGCGTTCGTCCCAGGTCACGAGGGGCGTGTCAGCGCGGGTGGGCGCTTCATCGCGGCGTACGCCGGTGAACCACAGCTCGTAGCCGCCGAGCGAGCGCTGCAACGGTTCAACCTTGCGCATCGCGCAGCAGGAGTTGGGGTCGCGGGCGAACAGCTCGGTGCCGTGCAGGGCGTCCTGCTCGGGCACCGTCGACAGCGGCAGCACGTCGACAACCGTTACCGGCAGGGCGGAGGCGACCGCGTCGCGGGTCTCGTAGGTTTCGGCGAAGTGGTAGCCGGTGTCGAGGAACAGCACGTCGACGCCGGGCAGCTGCTGCGACACGATCTCGGGCAGCACCGCGTCGGCCATGGAGCACGCGACGGCAACGGAGCCGGCGCTGAAATTGCGGGCGACCCAGGCCACGACCTCCGCAGCGGTGGCCTCGCGGCCGGTGGCTGCTGCGGCGGCAGCGAGTTCGGCCGAGCCGGCTTCGACGAGGGCCTGCAGCTCGGCGGCCGGCCGGCGCGGCGGCAGCGGGCGGGCGGGGGCAGCGGATGCCGCGGCGTGTTTGTCGGCGTTCAGGTTGGTGGCGCTCATTTGAGGTCCTCCTCGTCGGCGCGGTGCGCCCACTGGGCAAATGTTTCGTCGTCGGTGCGGGCGGCCAGAAAACGCAGCACGAGGCTCTCGACGTAGTCGGCCAGGTTCTCGGCGGTCACCTTGAGACCTCGCACCGTCCGGCCGAGTCCGGCCTCGTCGCGATCCACCGAGGCGAGGCCGCCGCCGAGGTGCACCTGGAAACCGGGGGTGGAGCCGCCGTTGCCGTCCGGCAGCAGCTGGCCCTTCAGCCCGATGTCCGCGGTTTGAATGCGGGCGCAGGAGTTGGGGCATCCGTTCACGTGCAGGCTGATCGGGTGGGGGGCGTCAATCCCGGCGAGCCGTTTCTCGAGCTCGAGGATGGCATCCGTTGCGGTTTGCTTGGTCTCGACGATCGCGAGCTTGCAGAATTCGATGCCGGTGCAGGCGATGGTCGAGCGGCGGAACAGGCTCGGCCGGGCCGACAGGCCGATCTCGTCGAGGGCCGCGATGAGCGGTTCCACGTGTTCTTCGGCCACGTCGAGTACGACCAGCTTCTGGTGCGGGGTGGTGCGCAGCCGGCTGGAGCCGTGGGCTTCGAGCAGGTCGGCGAGCTCGGTGAGGGTCTGGCCGGAGATGCGACCGACGAACGGGGCGAGGCCGAGGTAGAAGCGGCCGTCCTTCTGCTTGTGCACGCCCACGTGGTCGCCCGGCGTTTTCGGGCGGGGTGCTGCCGGGCCATCCGGCAGGGTGAAGCCGAGATATTCGTCCTCAAGAATGCGACGGAATTTGTCGGTGCCCCATTCGGCGAGCAGAAACTTGAGGCGGGCCTTGCCGCGCAGGCGGCGGTAGCCGTAGTCCCGAAAGATGGAGACGACGCCGCGCCAGACCTCGGACACCTGGTCGGGGGCGACGAAGGCTCCGAGGCGTTCGGCCAGACGCGGGGTGGTGCTGAGTGCGCCACCGACCCAGAGGTCGTAGCCGATGCCGAGGTCCGGGTGATCGACGGCCACCAGGCCGATGTCGTTGATCTCGTGCACGACATCCTGGCTGGGGTGGCCGGTGACGGCGGTCTTGAATTTGCGCGGCAGATTGGCGAATTCGTCGGTGCCGAGAAATTTGCGGGCGAGCTCGTTGATGGCCTCGGTGGGGTCGATGAGTTCGTCGGCGGCGATGCCGGCCACGGGGGAGCCGAGGAACACGCGCGGCACGTCGCCGCAGGCCTGGGTGGTCTCGAGGCCGACGGCTTCGAGGCGGCGCCAGATTTCGGGCATGTCCTCGATTTGGATCCAGTGCAGCTGAATGTTCTGGCGGTCAGTGAGGTCGGCGGTGTCACGGCCGAAGTCGCGGGACACCCCTCCAATAACGCGGGCTTGCTCGGTCGTGAGCTGGCCGCCGTCGATGCGCACGCGCAGCATGAAGAAGCGATCTTCGAGCTCTTCCGGTTCCAGAGTGGCGGTCTTGCCGCCGTCGATGCCGGGCTTGCGCTGGGTGTACAGACCCCACCAGCGAAAACGGCCGTGCAGGTCGGTGCCGTCAATCGAGTCGAAACCCTGTTTGGAATAGATCTCTTCGATCCGGCCGCGCACGGCCAGACCGTTGTCGACCTGCTTCCAGACCTCATTGCCGTTGAGCGGTTCGGTACCGTCGATCTTCCACTGGCCGTTCGGGCGCGTCTGCGCCCGGGGGACACGGGTGGGTGTTGCGGCACTCTCGCTCAGCTTCGGCGACACGGTTAGCTCCTTCGATCTCGAACGGCACACGTGACGTGCGCCGGGCGTGGTAGAAACGTATCCACGCCGAGGCCTTCCGCGCTCAAACAGGGGTAACGCCCGGTCACGCGAGGTAGCACGGCGTCACAATGCGACGCGCCCCTTCGTCGGCGCTACTCTGGCGGGCATGCCGCCGGCTTGGCCGCGCCCCCGTAGGCTAGGGGCATGGCTGAACGCACCCCCTGGTCCCTCTCCGGCGCACTGCGCGGAATGTTCGCGAAGAAGACCATCGACGCGGACACGTGGGACGACCTCGAGGACGCCCTACTGCAGGCCGACTTCGGTCCCACCGTCACCGATGCGGTCATCGCCGACCTGCGCACCAAGGTCGCCAAATACAACACGACCGATCCGACCGACCTGCAACGGATGCTTCGCGAAGGCATCGAAGAGCGACTGTCGGTTCTCGATTCCACCCTGACGCTGTCTGAACGCCCCGCCGTCGTGCTGGTCGTCGGGGTCAACGGCGTCGGCAAAACCACGACGATCGGCAAATTCGCCAAGTTTTTACACACCTACGGGCGCAGCGTCGTGATCGGCGCGGCGGACACCTTCCGTGCCGGGGCCGTCGAACAGCTGGCGACCTGGGCTGAACGCGCCGAAGCGCAAATCGTGAAGCCACAGATGACCGGCCAGGATCCGGCATCCGTCGCTTTTCAAACCGTCGAAAAGGCGAAGAACGAGGGCATCGAAATCGTGCTCATCGACACCGCCGGACGGCTGCAAACCAAGGGGGGCCTCATGGACGAGCTCACCAAGATTCGCCGGGTCGTCGAGAAGCAGGGGCCGATCGCCGAGGTGCTGCTCGTGCTCGATGCCACCACCGGTCAGAACGGGCTCGCCCAGGCCGAGGCATTCATCCAACACGCCGGCGTGACCGGTCTCGTGCTGACCAAGCTCGACGGTTCAGCACGTGGCGGCTTCGTGCTGGCCGTGCAGGAGAGGACCGGAATACCGATCAAACTGGTCGGACAGGGTGAGGGCATCAACGACCTCACCGGCTTCACCCCGCACGTGTTCGCACAGAAACTCGTCGGCTGATCGACCATCGAAAAAGTTTAGGGACAGTGAGGGCAGCATGAGCATTGAGCACGATTTCTTCGGCATTCTTGGGGACGACGAGGAGGGTGAGGTCTACTGGTCCGAATCGGCAGAGCTCGGCGACCAGAGCGTCGAAATCGACCTCAGCTCGCCCGACGAGGAATCCGTTACCGTCGAAGCGCTCGACATCGCAGCGGCCATGATCGGTGCAATCGAAGACCTTGACTCTCAGGTGCGCGAATCCCTCGTTGCCGACCTGTCGGCGGAGGTCTCGGTGACGAGCCAGTACATTGCCGAGCAGCTCGAGGAGATGGACCAGGAAGCGATCGAAGATGCCATCATCTGGGATTCCGGCGACCAGCAGATCGACTTTCTGCGCTCACTGCGCCTGCAGCGCATCGGTTTTCACCCGCACCACCGGGGCAGCGAGGAACACTTCGCGGTGCTCGAGTACGCCATCAGCCCCGACGAGACCGACGGCCTGCTCGTCGTCACGATCGACGTGCACGGCGACACCATGCAAATAGCCCTAGACAGCTAGCCCAGCCCGACCCAACCGGGCCCGGGCCCGGAAACCGGGCCCATGATAGATCATGGGCCCGGTTGCATAAGCTGGGCCCGAGCGGCGAGACCGGCAGTTCAGACGGCTGCTACTGAATCGTGCCCTTGACCGGGTCGCCGAGCGGAACATTCACCGTGACGGTCACCTCTGGGGCCAGTGTGAGCGCGTCGCCCATGAGCCGGTTGAGTTCGGCCATTGCCTCGCCGGCGGCGTGGGCGGCGAGATCAGCTGAGGTGCTCCAGCGTTCCACCATGATCAGTTTGGACTGGTCAGTGTGCAGGGCATACAGTTCGCAGCCCGCCTCCTGATGCGCAAGAGGTGCGGCCCCGGCGATTGCTTCGAGGGCGTCCTGAAAGCGACCGGGCTTCGGGATGAGGGTGGCGATGACGACGACGGACATAAGAACTCCTGACTGGGTGCTGATCCCGATTACGGGCTCAATGCTCAGCATGCCACGCTGAATCGGGTGCACTCTCAACCTGCGTAAACTGGACGGACTATGGCTACTTTTGGAAACCTCTCAGATCGCTTGGCCGAGACGTTCAAAAACCTCCGCACCAAGGGCAAGCTCAGTGCAGCGGATGTCGACGGCACCGTTCGTGAGATCCGTCGCGCCCTCCTCGACGCCGACGTCGCCCTCGAGGTCGTTAAGGACTTCACCGGTAAGGTGCGCGAGCGCGCCCTAGGCGACGAAGTCAGTAAGGCGCTGAACCCGGCTCAGCAGGTCGTGCAGATCGTCAACGATGAACTCATCACGATTCTCGGCGGCCAGCAGCGCCGGTTGGAATTCGCCAAGAAGCCGCCGACGATCATCATGCTGGCCGGTTTACAAGGTGCCGGTAAGACCACACTCGCCGGCAAGCTCGCGAAGTGGCTCGCCAAAGACGGTCACACGCCGCTTCTGGTGGCCGCCGACCTGCAGCGCCCCAATGCCGTCACTCAGCTCGAGGTCGTCGCCAAGCAGGCCGGTGTCGCTGTCTACGCGCCCGAGCCCGGCAATGGTGTCGGCGACCCGGTCAAGGTCGCCCGCGACGGCGTGAAGTACGCACTGCAGAAGGTGCACGATGTCGTCATCGTCGACACCGCCGGTCGTCTCGGCGTTGACGCGGAGCTCATGAAGCAGGCTGCCAACATCCGTAAGGCGATCAACCCCGACGAGGTACTTTTCGTCATCGACGCGATGATCGGGCAGGACGCCGTCGCCACGGCCAAGGCCTTCCAGGACGGCGTCGACTTCACCGGTGTCGTGCTCACCAAGCTCGACGGCGATGCCCGTGGTGGCGCGGCACTGTCGGTTGCGAGCCTCACCGGCCGGCCGATCATGTTCGCCTCGACGGGGGAAGGACTCGACGACTTCGAGCCGTTCCACCCCGATCGTATGGCCGGCCGCATCCTCGACCTCGGTGACATCCTCACCCTGATCGAGCAGGCGCAGGGCGCCTTCGATGAGGACGAGGCCCGCAAGGTGGCCGAGAAATTCGCGACGGACACCTTCACCCTCGACGATTTCCTCGGCCAGATGCAGCAGCTGCGCAACATGGGCTCGATCAAGAAGATGATGAGCATGCTCCCCGGTGCGGGTGCCATGAAGCAGCAGCTCGAGAACTTCGATGAGCGTGAAATCATTCGCACCGAAGCGATTATTCAGTCGATGACCAAGCTCGAGCGCACCACCCCCAAGCTGCTCAACGGCTCCCGGCGTCTGCGCATCGCCAACGGTTCCGGATCGAGCGTCACCGAAGTCAACCAACTGGTGCAGCGCTTTGAGCAGGCCGCCAAAATGATGAAGACCGTCGCCAAGGGCGGCATGCCCAACATTCCCGGCATGGGCCCGATCCCCGGAGCTGGCTACGGCGGCAAGCCCAAGCAGGTGGCCAAGAAGAAGGGCTCCAAATCGGGCAACCCGGCCAAGCGCGCCGCGGAAAATGCCGCTATCGCCTCGGGCGTCAAACCCGCCAGCGAGACGGCGGCAGCGGATGCCGGCGGCTCCGGCTTCGGCCTCGGCTCCGGAGCGCAGCCGGGTAAGGGCAAGGCCGGCGGCCCGACCGAAGAAGAAATGGTCGCACTGCAGAAAATGCTCGGCCGGTAGCAGAGGAACAGGCTCGCGCTCCGGGCCCACCCTGCGGTGCGGACCCCGCGCCCGGGGCCCACCGTATGCAAGCGGGCCCCGCGCCCGGGGCCCACCGTATGCAAGCGGGCCCGCGATAGATCATGGGCCCGCTTTCCGGGCCCGGGCCCGGTCGGTTTGGGGGCGGTGGTCTTAGGCTGGATGCATGACCTCAACGACGAACCGTATGGTGCGCCTCGGCGTGCAGATCGCCCCGCAGCATGCCCAGTACACCAAGATTCGTGACACGGTCGCGGCCGTGGAAGGGCTCGGTGCCGACATCGCCTTCAACTGGGACCATTTCTTTCCGCTCAGCGGTGATCCCGACGGCCTGCACTTTGAATCATGGACCATCCTCGCCGCCTGGGCCGAGCAGACCACGACCATCGAGATCGGCGCCCTGGTCAACTGCAACAGCTATCGCAACGCCGACCTGCAGGCCGATATGGCCCGCACGATCGACCACATCAGCGGTGGACGCTTCATTTTCGGCACCGGAGCGGGCTGGTTCGAGCGCGACTACCAGGAGTACGGCTACGAATTCGGCACGCCCGGCACTCGGCTCAACGCCCTCGATGACAGCCTGAACCGCATCGAGGCCCGGTGGGCCAAGCTCAACCCGCCGCCCACGCGCGACATCCCGGTGCTCGTCGGCGGCGGTGGGGAGAAAAAGACCCTGCGCATCGTCGCCCAGCACGCCGATATCTGGCACTCATTCTCGAACCCCGACGTGCTCGAGCACAAGCTCGGTGTGCTGGGGGCGTGGTGCGACGAAGTCGGTCGCGACATGAGTGAGATCGAGATCTCTACCGAGCTGCGTGGGCGCACGGTCGCCGACGCGGACGCGCTCTACGACCTCGGCACCCGCTTGTTCACGGTGGGAATCTCCGGCCCCGATTACGACCTCGGCAAAGCCACCGACTGGCTCGCCTGGCGCGACAGCAAGAACGCCTGACCCCTCCGGCGGCGGCAACTCCGGGCTCGGGCGGCTACTGCCCCAGCCCCTGGGCCAGCTCGTGGCTGAGCGCAGCGACCACGGCCGTCAGGTTGCCGCCCTCGGCAGCGGCGACGGCCAGCTGGCGCTGATAGCTGCCACCTTCGTCGATGATGCGGTGCAGACCGAGCAATTCGGGTAGGCAGCCGAGCCGTTCGGCAACGGGGGAGAGGACCTCGATGAGGTGACGCACATCATCCGTCACGAGGCGCTCAGCGCCGGCGGCATCGAGGATGATCTCGGCATCGAGGCCATACCGGGCCGCCCGCCACTTGTTCTCGCGCACGAACCACGGCTGCATGCGCGGAACGTCTTCTCCCGCGTCGAGGCGGGTCGACATCCACTCGACCAGGCACTGGATGAACGCGGCGATCGCGGCGAGTTCCACGGCGGTCGAGACGCCGTCGCACACCCGCACCTCGATCGTGCCCCAGCGCGGCGACGGTCGAATGTCCCAGCGCACCTCCGTGACGTCGTCGATGATGCCGGTGGCCGTCATGTCATCGACGTAGCGTTCCCATGCCGCCCAGTCGGGCAGATCCCAGGGCAGACCGGCAGTGGGTAGCTGTTGGAACATGAGCGAACGGTTGCTCGCGTAGCCGGTGTCAACGCCGGCCCAGAATGGGCTCGATGCGCTGAGCGCCTGCAGATGGGGAACATAGCTGAGCAGGCCGTTCATGATCGGGATGACCTTGGCCTTGTCTTCGATGCCGACGTGCACGTGGATGCCCCAGATCATCATGTTGCGACCCCACCACTGGGTGCGGTCGATGAGCTTGTGATAGCGCTCCTTGTTGGTGACGGTCTGTTCAAACCACTGCGCGAACGGATGCGATCCGCTGCAGATCACATCCACCTCCCGGCCGTCCAGAACGCGACGCACCTCGCTCAACTGGCCGGCGACGTCCGCTACCGCATGGCCCACCGTGTCGTGCACCCCGGAGACCAACTCGACCGTATTCAGCAGCAGCTCACCGGTAATGGTGGGGTGCGCGGCGCCGTCCGCGCCGCGCAGAGCGTCGAGCACCTCCTCGGCGATCGAGACCAGATCGCCGGTGTGGCGGTCGACGAGGGCAACCTCCCACTCGATGCCCACGGTGGAGCGGGCGGATCGGGCGAATTCGAGTGACACAGGTGCTCCTTGGGCGAAATGGTGACAGTCGGTTTGGTCGATTATCACTATGTGCGCAATCTCTGACACAATGATTAGTCGCGATCCGTTGTGCCCGACCCTCTATCTCGGTGCAACGTGATCCTATAGAGCTTATGCCGAGTGTGCCCCCACGCTCACGGCCCAAGGTTCGCCAAACACCGAATCAACACTGGAGAATTGTGGCTGTCAAAATCCGTCTGAAGCGCATGGGCAAGATCCGTGCACCGTACTACCGCATTGTCGTTGCCGACGCGCGCACCAAGCGCGACGGTCGTGTCATCGAAGAAATCGGCATCTACCACCCCACGGAGGAGCCCTCGGTCATCGAGGTCAAGTCCGAGCGTGCGCAGTACTGGCTCAGCGTCGGCGCTCAGCCGACCGAGCAGGTTGCTGCACTCCTCAAGCTCACGGGCGACTGGGGCATCTTCAAGGGCGACAAGAACGCCAAGAGCACCGTCAAGGTGAAGGAACCGAAGGCTGCTTTCGTCGCTGACGAGAAGAAGAAGCCGGTTCTCAAGCCCAAGGTCGAGAAGCCGGTCGCCAAGGCCCCCGAGGTTGCTGCCGAAGCAACCGAAGAGGCGTAACTGTTGCTTGCTCCCGCGCTCGAACACCTCGTCAAGGGGATCGTTGATCACCCCGACGATGTGCACGTTGCAGAAAAGAACTCGCCGCGAGGCGAGGTGCTCGAGGTTCGGGTGAACCCCGAGGACCTCGGCCGGGTCATTGGTCGTGCGGGTCGCACCGCCAAGGCCCTGCGCACCCTCGTTGCAGCTCTGGCCGATGGTCGACGCGTTCGCGTCGACGTCGTCGACACTGATTTCTAGATCCGTGGACGACAGCGAGAAGGACCGCACCCAGCAATTACGGGTGGGGCGCCTGACCAAGGCTCATGGCCTCAAGGGAGCAATCAAGCTTGAACTGTTCACGGATGACCCGGGACGACGTTTCGTCCCGGGCGCCGTGTTCACCCTGCAGGTTCCGACCGGTTCGGCCTGGCACGGCAAGACGATTGAACTCGTCGAGCTGCGTTGGTACAACCAGCACGCGGTCGGTTTTTTCAAGGATGTTGTCGACCGCAGCGCGGCAGAAACGCTTGCCAAAGCGATCCTTTGGATCGACGCGGACGTCGCCGAGCAGTCAGATGAAGAAGACGCTTGGTATGACCACCAGCTGGTCGGCCTCGCCGTGGTGCGTGACGGTGTGCGTATCGGCACCATCGGTCGCCTCGAGCACATGCCGGCCCAAGACCTGTTGATCGTGAAAACGCCTACCGGCGATGTCATGATCCCCTTCGTGAAGGCCATCGTGCCTAGCGTTGACGTGAAGAACGGCGTGGTCACGATCACGCCGCCGCCCGGCCTGCTCGAAGAGCTGCCCGAGGACCCCGCCGACGTCGAAATGACGCACGCCGAGCCGGAAACGGACTCTGTGCTTGAAACGGATGCTGCCGCATCCGCTGTCGAGACCGACCGCCCCTGACGCTCCATTCACGGCGCGCGGGGCTTGTGCCGCTGCGCGGGAGTTGAAACTCCCGCGCAGCGGCACAGTTCCAGCGCGACGCGTGGCGCGGGAGTTCCGGCCACGCGCAAGCTCCCGCGTACCGGCGCAGCTCCCGCGCAGCGCGAGGTACCAGTCGGAAGCGGCGTCGGAACCTAGACGTTGAGGCGGTAGCCGCGTTTCACCACGGTCGCCACGAGCCCGGGAACGCCGAGCGTCTGCCGCAGCCGGCTCAGCGAAACCTCCATGGCGTGATCGTCGGAGTCGCCGGCCAGCGCCAGGGTGAGATCTTCGCGGGAAACGACTGCGCCGCGTGCCCGCACGAGAGCGCGCAGGATGGCGAGCGCGGTCGGCGGCAGTTGCACGCGTTCCTCGCCGATCTGCACCACCGAGCCGCGCAGCTGTACCAGCCCGTTTTGGGTCTCAACCCGCTCGATCATGTTCTGCTCCAGGTGCTCGCAGACCAGCCGGATCAGGGCCCCCATGCGAAACCGGGTCGGTTGAATCGGGGTGATTCCGGCCGCGATCAGCGGGGCGCTGGTCACCGGGCCGACGGCGGCTGCACACACCTGTGTGTGCAGCGCCGCAATCAGTGCGGGGTAGACCTCCATGCCTTCGGCCGCGGTGAACAGTGCGTGCACGGCCGGCGCGCTCGTGAACGTGACACAGTCCAACTGGCGGGCACAGATGGCCTCGACCAGTTTGTAGACACGCTCGTCGGTGTCGTCGACGGCGATCCACCGGTACGGCGCGACAACGAGAACACGTTGGTGCACGGCGCGCAGCCGGTCGAGCTGCATTTCATCGGTGGCTCCGTGAACCTGGATACCGACGGTGAGGCCGGGCGGGTACTCGGCCAAAACCTTGTCGACGAGCGAAGCGGTTGTTTCTGAATCGCTCATGCCGGCGTCGTTCAGCCCGGTAGCGCGAATGCCTCCGCGTGCTTTCGGTCCGCGAACCAGGATCGTGGTGTCGGCCAGCGCGTCGGTGAGATCGGAGCCGATGCCGTCAGCCTCGGCCACCTCGAACCAGCGCCGCACGCCGTAACCGGTGGTCGCGAGCAGAATATCGGGTCGCGCGGCGATGATGATGCGGGTGTCGTCGAGCAGGGGGCCGTCCTGTTGGGAGTGCGCGATGCGCAGGGTGGGTGCGTGCACCACTCGGGCACCGCGCCGCTCAAAAGCATCGATCAGGTCGCTGGAGCGCCGATCGCTGGTCACTCCGATGCGAAACCCTTCCAGTTGGTTGGGCTGCAGGAACGGGGCGGCGACCTCGATCGGCTCGGTGGCTCCAGGCCGGCGTACATGGGTGGCGCGCAGATCGGGGGTGTCGTTCTCTTCCGGCATCAGCCGCTCGCTGCTTCAGCGACCGCTCGGGCCAGCAGATCTTCGGCGGAGGCGTCACCGCTGAAAGCAAGGCGGACGACCTGACCGATAACGAGTACGGCGGGGCTGCGCACGCCGGCTGCCGTGGCATCGGCTAGGACCGTTGACAGGGTGCTCACCGTCGTGCGCTGGTCGGCGCTGAAACCGCGTTCAATGATGGCGACCGCCAGATCGGCCGGCATGCCGTGCCGCAACAGGCCCTGGGTGAGGGTTGGCAATGTGCCAACGCCCATCAGCACGACGATAGTGCTGCCGAGCAGGGTGAGTCCCGCCAGTTCCTTGTCGGTGAGCGGCGCGTGGCCGCTGATCACGGTGAAGGCGTGGCTGATGCCGCGGTGGGTCAGCGGAATGCCGGCGGCGGCCGGCACGGCGATCGCGCTCGTGACGCCGGAAATGACGGTCACCGCAATGCCGTTGCGATGGCAGGCGAGTACTTCCTCGCTGCCCCGGCCGAACACGTAGGGATCGCCGCCCTTCAGCCGCACCACGCGTTTGCCGGCGAGGGCATGTTCGATCATGAGTTCTTCGATGCCGGTTTGTGAGACCGGGTGGCTGCCAGCGCGTTTGCCAACGTCGATGAGGGTGGCCGCTGGCGCGAGTGCGGCGAGATCGTCGCTGGGTGCGAGGCGGTCAAATAACACGACATCCGCTTGCTTCAGGGCGTGTGCGGCGGCAACGGTCAGTAGGTCGGTGGCGCCGGGGCCACCGCCGACAAGGGTGACGGTGCCGGCCGTGACAGTGCCGGCGGTGACAGTGCCGGCCGTGACGGATGGGGCTGTGACCGGGCCGGCCATCGGGGAACTGGGGGCGGTCATCTGCTTACTCTTTTCGAACGGGGATGCGGCTTCCACTTAGGAGCACAGTACTCGACGAGGCCCGTTCGGCCGGGGTCGCCGGCCGGATTTGGTCACGTTCCGTAACGCGGGCGATGCTCGGGTCCGGTTCGGCCGGCGCGTTCACAAAAGAGCGGAACCGGCGCAGACGCCCGGGGTCGGCCAGCGTCGCGGCCCACTCGTCTTCGTAATTGTCGACGTGGGCGAGCATGGCCTGTTCCAGCTCCTCGGCGAAGCCGAGCGAATCGTCGATGACGACGTCGCGAACGTGCTCGAGGCCGCCCTCGAGATCGTCCATCCAGCGGGCGGTGCGCTGCATGCGATCGGCCGTGCGGATGTAGTACATCAGGTAGCGGTCGATGTAGCGGATCAGGGTGTCTTCGTCGAGGTCGGTCGCGAGCAACTGGCCGTGTGCGGGTTGGAATCCGCCGTTACCGCCGACGTACATGTTCCAGCCGTTGTCGCTCGCGATGATGCCCACGTCCTTGGCGCGCGCTTCGGCACACTCCCGGGCGCAGCCCGACACACCGAACTTGAATTTGTGCGGCGCGCGCAGCCCGCGGTAACGCAACTCGAGTCGGATGGCGAGGCCGACGGCATCCTGAACGCCGAAGCGGCACCAGGTTGACCCTACGCACGACTTCACGTTGCGCAACGCCTTGCCGTACGCCTGCCCCGACTCGAACCCGGCATCAACGAGGATGCGCCAAATATCGGGCAGCTGCTCCAGCCGGGCGCCGAACAGGTCGATGCGCTGCCCGCCGGTGATCTTGGTGTAGAGGTCGAAGTCGAGCGCGACCTGCGCAATCACCGCGAGTTTGATGGGCGTGATCTCGCCGCCCGGAATGCGCGGAACGACCGAATAGGTACCGTCTTTCTGCATATTCGCCATGGCCCGGTCGTTGGTGTCCTGCAGGGTGCCACGGCCGGAATCAAGAATATAGGAGGTGTTCTGGCTGGCCAGGATCGATGCTACAGCGGGTTTGCACACGTCACAGCCGCGGCCGGTGCCGAATCGGGAGAAGATCTCGTCGCTGCCGGTGAGCCCGAGCACCCGCACCGATTCGAAGAGTTCCTGCCGGCTCAATGCGAAGTGCTCGCACAGGGCGTGCGAGACGGTTTGACCGGATGCCGTCAGCTCGGCCTCGAGGATCTTCTTGACCAGCGGCACGCACGAACCACACTGGCTACCAGCCCGTGTGCAGGTCTTCAGCGCGCCCAGTTCGGTGCAGGCATCCGTGTGGTCATCGCCGCGGACGGCGCTGCGCACAGTGCCGGCGGAGACCATGTTGCACGAGCACACCAGGGCGTCGTCGGGTAGTTCATCGCCTCCCGGAGCGTCGGTGCCGGCCGCGGAGAGATAGGCGGCGGGTGCACTGCTGAGTTCGCGACCAACCAGCGGGCGAAGTGCCGAATAGGGGGTGGCGTCGCCGACGAATATGCCGCCGAGCAGGGTCTTGGCGTCGTCGGTCATGACGAGCTTCTGGTACAGCCCGCGGGCCGGGTCTGCGTAAACGATCTCGAGCGATCCGGGGGTGCTGGCGACGGCGTCACCGAAACTGGCGACGTCCACACCGGAGAGTTTGAGTTTGGTGGCGTCGTCGACGGTCGTGAACTCGGCTGTGCCGCCGAGCAGGCGGTCGGCGACGACCTCGGCCATGGCGTTGGCCGGAGCGACGAGGCCAACGCAGCGGTCGTTCCAACTGGCGACCTCGCCGATCGCCCAGATGCTCGGGTCGCTCGTGCGGCAGTCGTTGCCGATGGTGACACCGCCGTGGGTGCCCCGGCTCAGTCCGGCGTCACGCGCCAACTCGTCGCGCGGCGCGATGCCGATCGCGTAGACGACCATGTCGGCGCCGATCTCGCGGCCGTTGCCCAATTGCAGGCCGGTGACGCGGGAACCGCTGTCGTCGGTGAGGATGGTGCGGGCCCGGGTGCCGAGGTGCAACTCGATGCCCTGGGCGATGATCAGACGGCCTAGTGCCTGTCCGCCGCCCTCATCGAGTTGCGCCGACATGAGCCAGCCGCCGGAGTGCACGATCGCCGCCTCCGCACCGAGCGTGTGCAGTCCGCCGGCCGCTTCGAGGCCGAGCAGCCCGCCGCCGGCCACCACCACGCGCGGTGCGCGCCCCAGCGTCTCGGTGAGGGCGGCGAGTTCGTCAACGAGGGCGTCAACGTCGTCGACGGTGCGGTACACCCGAATGTGTTCCTGTCCGGGCATCGTGGGAACGGGGGCGCTCGACCCGGTCGCGAGCACCAGGTCGTCATAGTCGAGTACGGCACCGGTCGACGTCGTGACGGTGTGGTTGATCGGATCGATGGACACCGCGCGTTCGTTGATGCGTAGCGCGATGCTCGCGCTGTCCCACGGGACGGTCGGTCCCAGCGTGAGGTCGACCAGGCCGGCCAGACGCCGGCTCAATGCGACCCGGTCGTAGGGCCGGTGGTTTTCCTCGGCCAGAACAACGATCGAGAGCGTCTTCTCGGTGTCGCGTGAGTGCAGGGCGTCGGTCAGGCGGTGCGCGGCGGGCCCGCCGCCGACCACGACGATACGGCGCGGTGCCGCTGCTGCAGACCGCACTGATGTGACGGCGTGTGTCGCAGCCACAGCGGATGCGGTGGGGTCTGCGGCAGAATACGCGGAAGCGGTTTCACGAGAAGCTGGCATCAGAATCCTTTCAGAGCGGGGCAAGCATGAGCGTAGTTTGGGGCAGTTTCCCCCTCGTGTCGCTCGTGTGTCCCGGGCTGGTCGAAAGCCACACAGCGGTGCACCCCCGCTGTGAGGCAGGTTTCACCATCAAGAAACATGGGGGGCGACTGGCCGAAATGCGGCCCGCTTACCGTGGAACAACGCAACCGCGAATGCCCACCAAACGAACGCCCCGGGAGTGCACCATGACGACGACCATTGCCGGCTCATACACCGCTGACGCCCACACCGCCGGGTTGCTGCGGCGCCCCGCCCTCAGCTGGGAGCGGGCCTGTGCCGTCGCCGACCTCGAGCCGAGCTGGGGCGAAGCGGCCCTCATCCGGATGAAGCAGATCGCCCTCTTTCTACTCTCACCCACCGAGATCTACGCCGTCGATCACCGTGACCCGCACACCGAAGCGAATGTCATGGCTCGTGGCATCGTCGGTTCCAAGGGCGACCGCCCCACCATCGCCTCGCCGTTGCACAAACAGGTCTACGACCTCGGCACCGGAGAATGCTTTACCGACCCGACACTCGTGCTGCGCACCTATGAAACACGCGTCATCGCCGGTTACCTCGAGGTCGCGATCGAAACTGGATTGTTCGAGGCGTCATGACCCTCCTCGAGGAACGACTCAGCGCGAGCCGACCCGGCGTCGATAGCTTCACCGTCGATAGCGACAGCGTGCTTCGGCACACGCCGCTTCCCGCCGCGCTCGTTGCCATCTCGCACGGCACCAATTCGGTCGACGGTCAGGCGGCCATCGCCGCGCTCGTCGACGCCGTCGCGTACGCCCGCCCCGAACTGGCGGTGACCGGTGGTTTTGTGGACGTGCAACAACCGGATGTCGCCGCGAGCCTGGGCGCGGTCCGCCCCGATTCCGCCGCGGTCGTTGTGCCCCTCCTGCTTTCCGCCGGGTATCACGTGCACGTCGACCTTCATCGGGAGACCCGCGCGCACGACCGCGTGACAACGCTCTCCCGGGCCCTCGGCCCCGACGATCGACTCATCGACGTGCTCGAGCATCGGCTGCGCGCGGCCGGTTTCTTCTCCGGTCCCGGTCAGGAGGTGGTGCTCGCCGCCGCGGGCTCCAGCGACGAACGTGCCGTGGACGACTGCCGCACGGTGAGCGCGCTGCTTGAACACCGCCTCGGCGTGCGCGTCACGGTGGGCTTTCTCTCCGCAGCCACGCCCCGACTGGCCTGCGCCGTAGCCGAGGCGCGCCTGCGCAGCGATCACGTGACCGTGAGCACCTATCTCATGGCACCCGGGTTCTTCTTTGACCTCACGCGCACGCAGGGCGCCGGCGCCCTGCTGGTTACCGCACCGCTGCTCGTGCCGGGGGAGACGGCACCCGCCCCGCTGGTCGATTTGGTCATCGACCGCTACCTCGAGGCGAAAGAGCACGCCGGACTCTTCTAGAATTTGACCATGCGCATCGATATTGTCACCATATTTCCCGAATTCTTCGATGTGCTCGATCTGTCGCTGCTGGGCAAGGCGCGCCAGAGCGGATTGATCGAATTGGGCGTGCACAACCTGCGCGATCACACCCATGACCGGCACCACTCGGTCGACGACACTCCGTACGGCGGCGGCGCTGGCATGGTCATGAAGCCCGAACCGTGGGGTGACGCCCTCGACGCCATTCTCGGTGCGAGCGAGTCGACCGCTGCCGATCAGGCCGGGCCCATCATCATCTTTCCGTCACCGGCCGGCGACCAGTTCACGCAGGCCATGGCCCGCGAACTGTCGCTCGAGCAGCACCTCGTGTTTGGGTGCGGCCGCTATGAGGGCATCGACCAGCGTGTCGTCGACCACTACGAGTCGCGCGGTCGGGTGCGCCTGGTCAGCCTCGGCGACTACGTGCTCAACGGGGGAGAAGTGGCCGTCATGGCCATGATTGAGGCGATCGGGCGGCTCATTCCCGGTGTCGTCGGCAACCCGGAAAGCCTCGTCGAGGAATCCCACGAAGACGGACTGCTGGAATACCCCAGCTACACCAAACCGGCCAGCTGGCGCGGCCTCGATGTGCCGCCGGTGTTGCTCAGCGGGAACCACGGCGCCATCAGCACCTGGCGCCACCAGCAGCAGATCGAACGCACCGAGCGGGTGCGCCCCGACCTGCTGGCCGCCGACCCGACCGCTACGCACCTTCTGCCTCCAGCGAACGCCAAGGCAAGTACCAGCCCCCGTCGATAAACTACCCGTGTGATCATCCGCCGCGCCTTCTACCACTGGCAATTCATTGCCGCCGGAGCCCTGCCGCTCTGGCTCCTTGTCGGCTCCTCGATCTTTGGATCGGGAGCCTGGGCCGTGTTGGGCATCTTCTTCGGTGCCGTACTCATCGGCCTCGGGCTGCTCCTGGTGGCACTGGTCATATTTGCGCGCAAAGAGGTACGCGAGATGCGCGCCGTCTCCTTCGCCGACGTGGGCGTTCTCACCCTCTGGCACGCTCTCATCATTGCCATCCCATTCTCAACGGATGCCGCCGGCTGGCTCAGCGTGCTCGTCATAATCGGCGGACTGGCGGTCTTCTGGTTCGCCGTTTGGGAGCTCTTCGACGCCGCCCGACGTCGCGTGCGTGAAATGGTCGACCTGGTCGAGCAGACGGCGCGCGGCCCCGCGGCTCCGACCGCGCCGCAGCATCCGCTGCCGCATCAAAATCGGCCGGATCGGGCTCGCCCGAATCAACGTCGATCGGCGCCGCCGTTTGGCCGTGATGCTCCCGAAGTGATCGTCATCGAAGAAAAACGCGACCGGCCGTAGCGGCACCGCACGCTGACGGCCGGCTCAACTTGGCAGCCGGGCCGAGTTCATGGCAGAATAGGACATTGTGCCGCTGCAGGACTCTGCCACAGGGGAGCCTGCACCAAGCGGCGCACATTCTCATACTGATTGCTTCGAATGAAGCACATAGCGTAGTCGACCTGTGGCGGGTACAGAGAGCGAAACAACATGCATATTCTCGACGCGGTAGACGCCCCATCGCTGAAGCAGAACATTCCTGACTTCCGTGCCGGCGACACCGTCAAGGTTCACGTCAACATCATTGAGGGAACCCGCTCTCGTATCCAGGTCTTCCAGGGAGTCGTCATCGGCCGCTCCGGCGAAGGCGTGCGCGAAACGTTCTGCGTTCGCAAGGTCAGCTTTCAGCGCGGCGTCGAGCGTACCTTCCCGGTGCACTCCCCGGTCATCGACCACATCGAGATCGTGACCCGAGGCGACGTTCGTCGCGCGAAGCTGTACTACCTGCGCGACCTGCGTGGCAAGAAGGCCAAGATCAAGGAAAAGCGCTAACTTTCGCGCCGACCCAAGATCCAAGCGGATTCTTCCCTGAGCTCCCCATCACCTAAACTGATGGGGAGCTCAGGGGGTTTAATGACAGATGAAGCGCTCGCCTCCAGGTCCGAACGTCGGGTTTCAGGGTCGAAGAAAGTCCGCACTAAAAAGACGCCCAGCAAAAAGCGCAGCGTCTTGCTGTTTATTCGTGACCTCCTCATCATTTTTGTGGTCGCGCTCCTGATCTCTTTCCTGATCAAAACCTTCTTGATCCGCTCGTTCTACATCCCCTCCGGGTCGATGGAGAATACCCTGCAGATCAACGACCGCATCATCGTGAACCAGCTCGAACCCGGTCTGATCCCCATCGCGCGCGGCGACGTGCTCGTGTTCAAAGATCCCGGCGGATGGCTGCTGCCCCAGACTGACATTGTGCAAAACCCGATCGTGGCCGGTGCCGATTGGCTCCTCTCCGTCGTGGGTCTGTCCGCGCCTGACAGTAACGACCACCTCATCAAACGCGCCATCGGACTGCCCGGCGACCACGTCGTCTGCTGCAACGCTCTTGGCCAGATGAGCGTGAACGACGTTCCACTCGACGAGTCGGATTACGTGCTGTTGCCGACCGGCGAAACCAAGGTCTCCAAGGATGACTTCGACGTCACCATCCCCGCCGACTCCCTTTGGATGATGGGGGACAACCGGTATAACTCCAAGGATTCTCGTTACAACGGCGACACGGTGGGCAAGGGTTACGTGCCGATCGAGAACGTGGTCGGGCGGGCACTCGTTGTGAGCTGGCCGCTGGCCCACTGGTCCTGGCTCGACGACTACCCCGACGTGTTCCGCGATGTGGAGCAAGCCGACGAGGCTGCCCAATAGTGGCGGTATCCGACCCTACCCTCGAGGTGGAGCTCGACCTGCTCCGCACCGGCGCTCGTTTCATCATCGGATGTGACGAGGTCGGCCGTGGCGCCCTCGCCGGGCCGGTGGCCGTGGGATTTGCCGCGGTGGACGCATCCGTTCAGCCGCTGCCGCCCGGGCTCCGCGATTCGAAGATGCTCAGCGAGCCTCGGCGGGAACTTCTGGCGCCCGTCGCGGTGGCCTGGGCGACTTTCTCGGCTGTCGGACTCGCTTCGGCTGCCGAGGTCGATGAGCTGGGTATCATCGCGTGCCTCGGGCTGGCGGGTAAACGTGCCCTCGCCGAGCTGTACGCCCAGGGCGTGGACGTGGCCGGCAGCATCGTGCTGCTGGACGGCAGCGATGACTGGCTGAATAAGGCGCTCGTCACCCCGTTGAACGTCGTGACCCGCATCAAGGCCGACCGGGACTGTGGGTCGGTGGCGGCGGCATCCGTTATTGCAAAGGTGCATCGCGACCGGCTCATGATTGCCGCGCACGAAGAAACACCCGGCTACGGTTGGGTGTCGAACAAGGGGTACGGCAGCGCCGCGCACATGAGTGCGATCGACCTGCTCGGGCCGAGCCCCTTACACCGCAAATCGTGGCTCAAGATCTCAGCGTAAGATGGGATCACCATGGAAGAAGACGAATTCGAGGACTACGACCGCGAGGTCGAGTTGGCCCTGTACCGGGAATATCGAGACGTAGTCGGTCAATTCCAGTACGTCGTCGAAACCGAACGGCGCTTCTACCTCGCGAACGAGGTTGAATTGGTGCGCCGCGATACGGAACACGACTTCTACTTCGAACTGACCATGAAGGACGTCTGGGTCTGGGACGTCTACCGCTCCGACCGATTCGTGAAATCGGTGCGGGTGCTGACCTTCAAAGACGTCAACGTGGAAGAGCTCGCGTCGAAAGATTTCGAACTTCCCAAGGAACTTGCGCTCGACGAATAAAGAACAAATCCGGGGCCTCGGGTGGCCGGACTGCTGACGAAGGTTTAGGAAGGCAACCCTGTGATCCAGGACGCTGATCGTGCCCGTGCAACATGGAGCAACCGCGAGGCTCTCGCCGAGGCGATGATTCCCCTGATCGGGCGCCTCTACCGGGACCACACCGTTGTGACGAGTGTCTACGGGCGTGGCCTGGTGAACAAGTCGGTCGTCGGACTGCTTAAAGCACATCGTTTCGCCCGTCACATAGCGGATGTCGAGCTTCCGCTCGACGAGACCCTCCCGATTCTGCAGACCCTGAGCAGCCTCAACCTCGGTGCCGCGTCGATTGACCTGGCCCGCCTCGCCCTCGGCTTTCGCGAGCAGAACGACCGCGTCACCCTCGAGGAATACCTGCGCGCCGAACTCGCCGACGTCGTGGACCAGCACGGGCTCGACGATCGCTCGAGCACCGACGTCGTGCTCTACGGTTTCGGCCGGATCGGCCGGCTGCTCGCGCGCATCCTGGTCGAACACGCCGGTGGTGGCCAAGGCCTGCGCCTGCGCGCCATTGTGGTGCGCCGCGGTTCGGAGAACGACCTGGTCAAGCGCGCGAGCCTGTTGCGTCGCGACTCGGTGCACGGCCCGTTCGAGGGAACGATCACCATCGACGAGGAGAACAACACCATCCTCGCCAACGGCACGCTGATTCAGGTGATCTACTCCGGCGACCCGGCCAGCGTCGACTACACGCAATACGGCATCCACGACGCCATCGTCGTCGACAACACCGGAAAGTGGCGCGACGAGGAAGGGCTGTCTCAGCATCTGAAGTGCCCCGGTGTTGCCCGGGTGCTGCTGACCGCGCCGGGCAAGGGCGCGCTGAAGAACATTGTGCACGGCATCAACCACACTGACATCCTCCCGACCGACCGCATCATCACCGCGGCGTCCTGCACGACAAACGCGATCACCCCGGTGCTCAAGGCCGTCAACGACCGGTTCGGAATCATCGACGGCCACGTCGAAACGGTGCACTCGTTCACCAACGACCAAAACCTCATCGACAACTTTCACTCCGGCGACCGGCGCGGCCGCTCGGCAGTGCTCAACATGGTCATCGCCGAGACGGGCGCGGCCAAGGCCGTGGCCAAGGCCCTGCCCGAGCTGTCCGGTAAGCTCACCGGCAACGCGATCCGTGTGCCCACCCCCGATGTGTCGATGGCGATTCTCAACCTCAACCTCGCCAGCTCGACCGACAAGGACGAGCTGAACACGTACCTGCGCACCATGTCGCTGCACTCCTCGTTGCACCGACAGATTGACTTTATCGACTCGCCCGAAGTGGTCTCGAGCGACTTCCTCGGCTCACGTCGCGCCGGAATCGTCGATGGTCTCGCCACCATCGTTACCGACCAGAAGGCCATTCTTTACGTCTGGTACGACAACGAATACGGTTACAGCTGCCAGGTGATTCGGGTGCTCGAGGAGATGTCCGGCGTGCACGCGCCGATCTTCCCGGCCATTCTCGCCGAAACCCTCGAGCCCGTCGCCTAGCGAACCCCGACCGGGCCCGGGCCCGGAAACTGGGCCCATGATCTATCCCGGGCCCGCTTGCCGGGCCCGGGCCCGGGCGATGGGTAGGCGGGGTTAGGGGCGGGGCTCGCAGATGACCACCGGAATCTCTCGCTCTGTCTTGTCCTGGTAGGCACCATACCCGGAGTAGGCGGCGATGATGCGCGGCCACAGCTCGGCTTTCTCAGCGGATGACGCCACCCGAGCCCGAAACGGGCGCGTCACCGTACGAATGGTCAGTTCCACATCGGGCTGAGCCAACAGGTTCAGGTACCAGAACGGGTTGCGGTCGTCGCCGCCCTTGGACGCCACGAGCACGTAGCGGCCGCCCCCATGGACGGGAGCTGTGAGCATCGTTGACCGGCGCAGCCCGCTGCTGCGGCCGATGGTGTGCAGTTCGACGGTCTGCATGGTGCCGATGGTCCAGCCGAGGCGTCCCCCGGTCACGGCCAGCAACATCCGGTGCCCGCCGTTCATGGCGCGCATGCCGATATCGGTCACGAGGTTGCGCAGGGGGCGACGCGCGGTTTTACCGGAGTTCATAGGCCCAGCGTACGTTGCGACTGGCGTTAGGTTGGAGGAATGACTCCAGCAACGATGCTCAGCACGATTCTTCGCGCCGCCGGTTCTACCCGACCCTATGCCGACAGCCTGCCCCTGTCGCTGGAGCAGATTCCGGTGCCGACGCCGCGCGCCGGCGAGGTGCTCGTGCGTATCGAACGCGCCAGCCTGTGCCACTCCGACCTGTCGGTTATCGACGGCTCGCGTGTGCGCCCCCTCCCCATGGCGCTCGGACACGAGGCGGCGGGCACCGTGGGCGCGGTCGGCGACGGTGTCAACGATGTGGCCGTTGGCGACCGGGTCGTGCTGGTCTTCGTACCCAGCTGCGGTGACTGCCGCGCCTGCCGGGCCGGTCGCCCGGCGCTCTGCCACCGCGGCGCCGAGGCCAATGGGGCCGGCGATCTTCTTCACGGTCCGGCCGTATTGACGACCGAGTCGGGGGAGCGGATCAACCACCACCTGGGAGTCTCGGCGTTCTCTCAGTACGCGGTCGTCGCCCGCGAGTCGGTCGTTGTGGTCGACCAGGATGTTCCCTTCGATATCGCTGCCATGTTCGGCTGCGCGGCCCTGACCGGTATTGGTGCCGTGCTCAACACCGGTGCTCTCGCGCCCGGACAGTCGGTGATCGTATTCGGACTCGGTGCGGTGGGCCTGATGGCCGTTATGGCGGCCGCCCAGGTGGCGGGCACGACCGTCATCGCCATCGATCCGCTACCAGAGAAGCGGGCACTCGCCCTGCGCTGCGGCGCCGACCAGGTCGGCTCACCCGACCAAGCCGCCCAACTCGTGCTCGAGCACGCCGGCGACGGCGTCGATCTGGCCGTCGAGGCCGTCGGCAGCGCCCGGGTGATGGAAGCCGGCCTCGCGCTGCTCACCCGGGGCGGTGCCCTGGTCTCGGTCGGGCTGCCGCATCCGGAGCAGACCATCACGACGCAGGCGCTGCAATTTGCCGGACTGGGCCGGCGCCTGCTCGGCTCCTACATGGGCGACTCCGTTCCGAGCCGTGACATTCCGGTCTATCTGCAGCTGTGGCGGGACGGCCGGTTGCCGGTGGAGCTGTTGCACACCGACACCCGCCCGCTCGCCGACCTCAATGAGAGCCTCGATGCTCTCGTGGCCGGCGACGTCGTGCGCCGCCTGTTCGTGATGCACGCCGAGTAACGGCACGGCGGGCAGCGCGGGCCGCCTGCACTGGCGGGCGTCGTGTGCGTCCTCCTCCACACCGGTGTGCGTGCCGGCGTTGTCCACCACTGTGCCGACCGGCCCGGTCAGGGGATGACCCGAAGGACACTCTGGTGTTCGGAGGCACTCGTGGCGCGCAAAGACGAACTCGGCAAGCTCGGCGAAGAGCAAGCCGCGCGCTTTTTGGAGCGCGCCGGTTACACGATCCTGACCCGCAACTGGCGGTGCGCCCACGGGGAGATCGACCTCGTTGCGCAGCGGGGCGCGGCTGTGGTCTTCGTTGAGGTGAAGACGCGCAGCAGCCTGGGTTTCGGGCATCCGTTTGAAGCCATCACGGTGAAAAAGCTGGCACGGATGCGCCGCCTCGCTGCCGCCTGGTGCGTGCAAGCCGAGCGGTGGCCGCGCCAGATCCGGATCGACGTCATCGCGGTGATCGCCCTGACCGGCCGGGAACCGGTTATCGAACACCTTGAGGGCGTGTTCTGATGGGGGTCGCCCGCACGCACGCGGTGGCCTTGCTCGGCCTGACCGGCGCGCTCGTCGAGGTCGAAGCCGATATCTCGGCGCAACTGCCCGGCATGATTCTGATCGGTCTGCCCGACGCGGCACTCGCGCAGGCCACCCAGCGGGTGCGCGCCGCAGCGGCCAACAGCGGATGCCCCCTCACCGTTCACCGCCTCACCATCAACCTGTCGCCGGCCGCACTGCCCAAGCACGGCGCCGGCTTCGACCTCGCGATCGCTCTGGCCTGCCTCGCCGCCGACAGCACCGTCTCTAGCCAATCGGTCGGCAAGGTCGTGCATTTTGGTGAGCTCGCGCTGGACGGCCGACTGCGGCCGACTCCCGGCATTCTGCCGGGAGTGATGACAGCTGCCCGGCTCGGGCACTCAACGGTGATGGTGCCGATCGGCAACGAGGCCGAGGCCAAGCTTGTGCCCGACATTCGAGTGGTCGGTGTCGCCTCGCTGCGCGATGCGGCGATCTGGCACGGTGCACGGCTGTCGCCCGAGCCGGTCGAACCCATCCTGCCCGCCGTTCTACCCAGCAGCCCGACGGCGGAACCCGACCTGGCCGATGTGATCGGCAATGACGACGCCATTCTGGCCCTGCAGATCGCCGCTGCCGGTGGACACCACGTGTTTTTGCTCGGTCCGCCCGGCGCCGGTAAGACGATGCTCGCCGCCCGGCTGCCCGGACTTTTGCCCGATCTTGATCCGGCCAGCTCGCTCGAGGTGAGCTCCCTCCGTTCGCTCAGCGGCCTCGGACTGGGTGGTGCCCTGATCACTCGACCGCCGTGGGAAGCGCCGCACCACACCGCGACCGCCGCGGCCATGGTCGGCGGTGGCGGCGCACAGATCCGGCCGGGAGCAGCGTCCCAGGCGTCGCACGGGGTGCTTTTTCTTGACGAGGCGCCCGAATTTGCCTCGCCTGTGCTCGATGCCCTGCGTCAGCCGCTCGAGTCCGGCTGGATCAGCATCCACCGCGCCAACGCGGTCGCCCATTTTCCGGCCCGGTTCCAGCTCGTGATGGCGGCCAACCCCTGCCCGTGCGGACAGTACGGGGCAAACGATCTGAGCTGCACCTGCCCACCGAACGCGCGCCGACGCTATCTGGCCCGTATCTCGGGTCCGCTGCTGGATCGCATCGACATTCAGCTCAACGTAAAACGCATCACCGCGGCCCAACTGCGGCTCGCCGCCGCTTCTCCCCGGGTCACGAGCGTCAGCGCCCGGCAACGCGTGATCACTGCCCGGGCCGCAGCCGGCGAGCGTCTGCACGGTACGCCCTGGGCTCTGAACTCCCAGGTTCCGGGCCCGTGGCTACGCGGGGCCAAAGTTCGACTGGCCCCGGCCACGACCGCGGGCCTCGATCGCGCGCTGGAACGCGGCGGAATCACCATGCGCGGCTACGACCGGGTGCTGCGCATTGCGTGGACCCTCGCCGACTTCGACGGTCTCACCAGCCCCGGCCCCGACCAGGTCGGTCAAGCGCTCTACCTACGCAAAGGAATGTCATCATGACAGTGTTCGGCCTCGATGAGACCCGGGTGTGCGCGCTCGCTGCGGGGGTGCGCGGCGATCTGTCGGCACCCGACGACACGGCCACCGCCGGAGAGGTTTTCGCTCGTGCCGCCTGGTCGGGTATCGCCGAACCCGGTGACGGCACCGCCGGACTCCTGGTGGCGAGCGTCGGGGCCGGTGTGGCCCTCACCGCCATCCTCGAATCCTGGAGCCCGGTACAGATCGGTGCGCTCGTACGCGAGGCGCTCTGTGGGAACGAGCCGGGCGCACCCGACGTGATCTTCGCGTCCAGTTCGAGCGGCGACACCGCCGACGCGGATGCCGAGACCGGCGGCGAACTGGAGCAGGCCATCGACCTGGGGCTGCAACGGTGGCGGCCGCGGCTGAACTCGGGCGACGTCATCCGTTCGCTGCAACAGGCCGCCCGGATGCAGGCCCGGTTGTTGCTGGCGACGGACGCCCTGTGGCCGAGCGGGCTCGACGACCTCGAGCATCATGCGCCGCTCGCGTTGTGGTGGCGTGGCGTGCCCGCCGCCCTCGCCGCCCTGCCGAACTCGATCGCGCTGGTCGGGGCACGGGCGGCCACCGGGTATGGCGAACATATTGCGATGGAGGCTTCGGCCGGGCTGGTGGACCGTGGCTTCGCGATCGTCTCCGGTGCCGCCTACGGCATCGATGGGATGGCTCATCGGGCCGCGCTCGCCAGCGAGGGAATGACCGTAGCCTTTCTCGCCGGGGGAGTCGACCGGTTCTACCCAAGCGGCCACGACTCCTTGCTCTCCCGCATCGTGGCGTGCGGGGCCGTCGTGTCGGAACTGCCGTGCGGGGCAGCGCCCACAAAATGGCGGTTCCTGCAGAGAAACAGACTCATCGCCGCATCCAGTGCCGCAACGGTTGTGCTCGAGGCCGGCTGGCGGTCGGGCTCGCTCAACACGGCCGGCCACGCGTCGGCACTGGGACGGCCGCTCGGCGCCGTGCCCGGGCCGATCACGAGCCCCACCTCGGCCGGCTGCCACCGCCTCATCCGAGAATTCGCCGCCGTCTGCGTGACCACCCCCACCGAGATGGCGGAGTTGGTCGGCGAGCGGTCGATTCAGGTGCCGTTGGATTTTGCCGACATCGACGCCGGCCCCGGCCCGAGACCGCGCACCAGCGACCAGATTCGCGTGTTCGATGCGCTGAGCGGTCGATCCCCGCGCACGGTGGCCGACCTGTCGCGCCGCGCCGGGTTATCGAGTGCGGCGGTGCGCGGTGCCCTGGGCGGCCTCGATCTCGACGGAGCCGCTCAGGAACGCGAGGCGGGCTGGGTGCGTCGTTTATAGGCGGATTGCCAGCGGCGAAATATGCGGGCTCAGTCCCGTTCGGCGTCGCGGTCCGCCGCCGCGCAGGCCCGCTCGACCGCGGTCAGCGAGAGAGCGACGTCCGCGGCATCCGTTGACCAATTGCTCACCGAGATGCGCAGAATGTCCCGATCCTTCCAGCGTGAACCGCTCATCCAGGCCGAACCATCGGCGATGAGCTGCTGCGTGACCCGCCGAGTGCGAGCATCGCTGCCGAATGTGACACACACCTGCGTGAACACGACTCGGTTGATGATCAACACGCCGGGCATCGACTGCAGGCCGTCGGCCAAGGCGCGCGCGTTCGCCGCGAGACCGTCGACCAAAGCGATCGTGCCCTCGCGGCCGAGCGATCGCAGCGCCGCCCACACGGGAACGCCTCTGGCTCGCCGGGACAGCTCGGGTACCTTCTCGAACGGGTCGCCGGGCCCCAGGTTTTCCGGGGTGCTGTCGGCGGCCATGAGGTAGCTCGTATGCACGCCGAAGACTCCCCGCAGCACTGCGGGCCGGGACACGATGGCAACCCCGCAGTCATAGGGCACATTCAGAGTTTTATGGGCATCCGTGGCCCAGGAATCGGCGCGTTGCACACCGGTCAGTTGGTCGCGAAGGTGCGGGCTGACCGCCGCCCACAGACCGAACGCACCGTCGACGTGTACCCACGCTCCGTGTTGGCGCGCCACGTCGATGGCCGCGGCCATCGGGTCTGATGCCCCGGAATGCAGGTTGCCGGCCTGCAGGCAGACGATAGCCGGACCGTCCCCGGCGGCCATCACAACGGCCAGATCGTCGGGCCGTAACCGTCCTTCGTCATCGACGGCGACGACGATGGGCGCACCCAGTCCGAGGTAGCGCAGGGTGAGATCGATGACCTCGTGCCGCTCGGCCCCCACGAAGACCCGCACCCGGGGCGCGCCGGTTAGTCCCTCCCGGTTGAGATCCCACCCGACCTGCTCCAGCACCCATTGCCGGCCGGCAGCGAGGCCGACGAAATTGGCCATCGTCGCACCGGTCGTGAAGCCCACGTCGGCATCCGACGGCAAACCGAGCACGTCCAGCAGCCAACTGCCGGCGGTGTCTTCCAACACCGCCGTCGAGGGGGTGGCGAAGCGCAGGGCCGCATTCTGGTCCCACGCGCTCACGAGCCAGTCGGCGGCGAGGGCGGCCGGCAGGGTGCCGCCGATCACCCATCCGAAAAATCGGCCGGAGGGCATGGCCATCAATCCAGGCTCCGCGAATGCAGCCAGTTCATCGATAACGTCGGCCGCGGCGGTTGGTGACGGGGGCAGCGGGCCGGCAGACAGTGCGGCCAGGGTATCGGCGTCGACACGGGGGCCGACCGGGCGGGAGGGGAGAGACGCAAGCCAGGTCTGGGCGTGCAACAGTGCACGGTCCAGAGCCTCGGTGTAGGCGTCCGGCTGGGCAGACATGGCGCCATGATAGCCCCGCCGGGTCGGATCCGCCCGGGTCGCCACGACCGGTCGGCACTGCGATGTCGGCATCACGAACTCCGGCGATAAGTGCCTGTCGGTGTTTCGGGTACGTTGGTCGAGGTCGGCGAACGTGTTCGGTGTCGGTGGGTGCCCGTAGTCTGAAGACCCGACGAGAGGTGAACCATGGCAGCTGTGCAGTTGGGCCAGTACGCACCCGCCGAGAAGATTCTGGTGCACCTCAGTGACACCCATTTTTTAGCGGATCGCGCGGCGCTGTACGGCGCCGTCGATACGGACCGCACCGTGCACCGCGCCTTCGAGCAGCTGCACCGTTCGGGTATCCGCCCGGACGCCCTCATTCTCACCGGCGACGTGGCCGATCGTGGCGAACCGGATGCCTATCGCCGTATTCGGGGCATCGTGGAGGCTGCCGCCGCCCAATGGGATGCCACGATTATCTGGGTGATGGGCAACCATGACCGGCGGGAATCATTTCGTTCCGTGCTCCTTGGCGCGGCGCACCCGCGCGATCCGAACCGTGCCGAGGGCGAGCCGCCCGTCGACCAGGCGCCCGTCGACCAGGCGCCCGTCGACCAGGTGCACGACCTTGACGGTCTGCGCATCATCGCCCTCGACACGAGTGTGCCCGGCTATCACCACGGCGAAGTCACCGACGAACAATTGAGTTGGCTCACCGAGGTGCTGGCACAGCCCGCCCGCCACGGATCGATTCTGGCATTGCATCACCCACCGATTCCCACGCCGCTGCCGTTGATGAGCGTGCTCGAGCTGCACGACCAGCCCCGACTGGCCGCCGTGCTGGCCGGCAGCGATGTGCGCGCCATTCTCGGCGGCCACCTGCACTACTCCACCCAGGGACTGTTCGCCGGTATTCCCGTGTCGGTCGCGGCGGCAACTTGCTACACGATGGACCTCAGTGCTCCGGAACGGGCCCTGACCGGAGTGAATGGCGGCCAGACGCTCAACCTCGTGCACGTCTACGCCGATCAAATCACGCACTCGCAGATGCCGATCGGGGAGTTCACGGCCGTCACGCAGTTTTCTACCGCCGTCGTCGATCGACTGGCAACGCTCTCGGCCGAGGAACGCCGTCAAGTCTTTTCGCGTCAGCAGTGACGAGCGAGAGAAACCATGCCCGTGCCCCTGAGCGATGACATCGACGGTTTTCTGCGCTATCTCAGCGCCGAGCGTGGCTATTCCGTGCACACGGTGCGGGCCTACCGCACCGACTTGAACCAACTGGCCGGGTTTGCGGCCGACCGGGGCGCCACGGCCTCCGCTGAACTGACCCTCGAACTGTTACGGGAATGGCTGTGGGTTGCTACCCAAGCGGGCCTGGCCAGGGCCACTCTGGCCCGCCGCTCTGCGTCGGCGCGCAGCTTTACAGCTTGGCTGGCGCTCGGCCACGCCGACGGCACCGACCCGGCGGCCCGCTTGCGCGCGCCGAAACCAGGGCGCACCCTGCCACGCGTCATCACTCACGCGCAGATGACCGATCTGCTCGACCTGCTGGCTGCCCGGTCCACGGGGGGCGAGGCGCTCGCACTGCGCGATCGGGCGATCGTCGAGCTTCTGTACGCTTCGGCGCTGCGGGTCTCGGAACTCGTCGGCCTCAATCTCGCCGACGTAGACCTGGACCGACTCACGGTGCGGGTAACCGGCAAGGGAGCGAAGGAGCGTGTGGTGCCCTTCGGGGTCCCAGCGCAGCGCGCCATCGTTGACTACTTGCGCCGCGCTCGCCGCACGCTCGCCGGCCACGCTGAACTGTCGAATCCTGCTGGGCCTTCGCCGGCAGCGGTCAGTGCTGCCGCACTGTTTCTGGGGCGCCAGGGCCAGCGCCTCGGCGTGCGCGGCGTCTACCGAATTGTTGCAACCCTGCTGGCTGCGATCCCAGGCACCGGTCCGGCCGGGCCGCACGCCCTGCGGCACACCGCGGCCACCCATCTGCTCGACGGCGGGGCTGACCTGCGCGCGGTGCAGGAACTTCTCGGCCACGTCAGTCTGGGTACCACCCAGATCTATACCCACGTGTCAGCGGAACGCCTCAAGATCAGCTACGGGCTCGCCCACCCCCGCGCCTGAACCGGCTGAAAAAGCCCGGCAGCGCTACGACGACGCGACACAGCGGTAGGGAGACACAGCGGCAGGTCGACACGACACGGCACGGCGACACGGCACGGCGACACGGCACGGCGACACCGCGTCACCGCAGTGCCGGAAGCAAAATGGCGCGCGGCACAATACCCACGAAGAGCAATGGCGAGACGTAGAGTCCGTGCGATCGCACCCCAAAGTGCAGGCAGCCTGACGGGCAGTGACCACCGGTCGCCACTGTTCCGATTCTTTGCCCCGCGCGCACCCGGTCTCCCACAGCGACAAGCGCGATCACAGGCTCGACCGTCGTGATCACATCATCAGGATGCATGATCGACAGCACCGGTCGATCGACGACGTTGCCGGCGAACGACACCACACCGTCGCTCGGAGCGAAGACCGCTGCGTCTGTCTTTGTCGCCAGGTCGATTCCGCGATGACCGGCCGCATAGGGTGTTTCCGGCGCGGTGAACGGTCGGATGATGGGGTGTGGTGCCGCGATCGGCCAACGCCAGACATCGGCTGCCGCCGGGGTAGCTGCCGCCGGGATAGCTGCCACCGGGCTAGGTGCCACCGGGGGACCGCTGGAGGCGGTACCGGCACCAAGACCCTCGAGCCCCGTACCGACAAGCCCCGTACCGACAAGCCCCGTACCGACAAGTGCAGCGATGAGAGCGGATGCGGCCCGCGCGCGAAATCTATGCATGCCCACACCCTGCCGCGATGTTTGGGCATTGGGCGGGCAGCTGTCGAAGTCGTGGAGAGCTCGCGAATGCGTTCCCGGTGGAGGAGACGGCCTGACGCAGGACGGCCTGACGCAGGACGGCCTGACGCAGGACGGCCTGACGCAGGACGGCCTGACGCAGGACGGCCCGACGCAGGACGGCCCGACGCAGGACGGCCAAATTCATGGCGGCCGGACCGACGACAGCCAGCACGGATCGGTCGCGCAGCGACCCCCGACGGTGATACGCTATCCCCAGCAGCGCTTTGTGCGCTGACTACGCGTGCCCATTTGGCCGCCACGCCTAATCGGTCCCGTCTCACGAGAAACTTTCGTGGAACAGGGCGGACGTGTGCCGGGCACCAGGAGTGATGATCGACCGATCATCGCACAAACCGATTGGTGGGGCTTTTCGAGCCCGCACCAGAACAGGAGTACGGCACATGGCCGTCGTAACCATTCGCCAGCTGCTTGACAGCGGCGTGCACTTCGGGCACCAGACCCGCCGTTGGAACCCGAAGATGAAGCGCTTCATCTTCACCGAGCGTTCCGGCATCTACATCATCGACCTGCAGCAGTCGCTCGGGTTCGTTGACAAGGCCTATGACTTCGTCAAGGAGACGGTTGCCCACGGCGGCACCATCCTCTTCGTCGGTACGAAGAAGCAGGCCCAGGAATCCATCTCGGAGCAGGCGCAGCGCGTGGGCCAGCCCTACGTCAACCAGCGTTGGCTCGGTGGCCTCCTCACCAACTTCCAGACCGTGTCCAAGCGTCTGGCCCGCATGAAAGAACTCGAAGAGCTCGACTTCGAAGACACCGCCAAGAGCGGTTTCACGAAGAAGGAAATGCTCATCAAGAAGCGCGAGCTCGTCAAGCTGCACAAGAGCCTCGGCGGAATCCGCAACCTCACGAAGACCCCGTCTGCGTTGTGGGTTGTTGACACCAACAAGGAGCACCTCGCCATTGACGAGGCGCGCAAGCTTGGCATCCCCGTCATCGCCATCCTCGACACCAACTGCGACCCCGACGACGTTCAGTACCCGATCCCGGGCAACGACGACGCCATCCGTTCCGTCGGCCTGCTGACCCGCATCATCGCGGACGCCGCAGCCGAGGGCCTCATCCAGCGCCACGCCAAGCCGGAGGCCGAAGTTGAGCCCCTCGCCGCGTGGGAAGCTGAATTGCTTCAGGCGCCCGACGCCGAGACCACCCCCGCGCAGGCTTCGGCTGAGACCGAGAAGGTTGCCGACGCTACTGTCGTTGCCGACGAGGCCGTCGTTGCTGAGCCCGCCGTCACCATCGCCGACGCCGTCTCCGATTCCGACGTTGCCGCCGTTCTGGCTGCCGTGTCCGACGACGCGACCGTTGTTGCCGACGAGACCAAGTAAGGAACCCGGTATGGCAAACTTCACACTCGAAAACGTCAAGGCTCTCCGCGAGAACCTCGGCACCGGAATGGTCGACACCAAGAATGCCCTCGTTGAAGCTGACGGCGACATGGACAAGGCCATCGAGATCCTGCGTCTCAAGGGTGCAAAGGGCAACGCCAAGCGCGCTGACCGCTCCACCTCTGAGGGACTCGTCGCTGCCAAGGAAATCGGCACCACCGCGTACATGATCGAACTCGCTTGCGAGACGGACTTCGTCGCGAAGGGTGACAAGTTCGTCGCCTTGGCCAACAAGGTTCTCGACGCGATCGCCGAAGCCGGCGCGCGCGACGTTGCCGCTGGATTGGCCGCGCCTGCTGGATCGCAGACCGTCGCCGAACTCATCGACGGCGAAGCCGCCATCATCGGCGAGAAGTTCGAACTTCGCCGGATCGCCGCCGTCACCGGCGAGTCGTTCTCGATCTACCTGCACAAGACCAGCAAGGATCTGCCCCCGCAGGTCGGCGTTGTTCTCGGTTTCTCCGGAGCCGACGTGGAGACCGCTCGCAGCGTGGCTCAGCACATTTCGTTCGCGAACCCCGAGTACCTCGCGGCCAGCGATGTTCCTGCTGACCTCGTGGAGACCGAGCGCAAGATCGTCACCGAAATCTCGAAGAACGAGGGCAAGCCGGAAGCGGCACTGCCCAAGATCGTTGAGGGACGCGTCAAGGCGTACCTCAAGCAGGTCGCACTGCTCGAACAGGACTACGCCAAGGACAACAAGGTGTCCGTCGCGAAGGTTCTCGACGACGCAAAACTGACCGTGTCGGGCTTCGCCCGGTTCAAGGTCGGCGCCTAACAAAAAATGACGGAGGTCGGATTGCGAAAGCGATCCGGCCTCCGTTTTTGTGTGTGTCCCGGGCGGCACGCACACTCGCACTTGGTAGTTTGGTAGCACCCCATCTCGGAAGGCCCCGCACGACATGACTGACACGGCCAGCACGCCCATTACCCACACGACCCCGGTGAACCCCGCCGCGGTCGTCAAGAAACGACGGGTGCTGCTCAAACTGTCCGGGGAAGCCTTCGGCGGCGGCGCCGTCGGTGTGAATCCGGATGTTGTCAGCTCGCTGGCTCGAGAGATTGCCGAAGGCGCCAAGCAGGTCGAAGTAGCCATCGTCGTCGGTGGCGGAAACTTTTTTCGCGGCGCCGAGCTCTCTCAGCGAGGCATGGACCGTGGGCGCGCTGACTACATGGGCATGCTCGGAACCGTCATGAACGCCCTGGCCCTGCAGGACTTTCTCGAGCAGGCGGGCGCGGAGACCCGTGTGCAGTCTGCCATCTCCATGACGCAGGTTGCCGAGCAGTACATTCCGCGGCGCGCCGAACGTCACCTCGAGAAGGGACGCGTCGTGATCTTCGGCGCCGGCGCCGGACTGCCCTATTTCTCCACCGACACTGTGGCCGCGCAGCGCGCCCTGGAGATTGACGCCGATGTAGTGCTCGTCGCTAAGAACGGCGTGGACGGCGTGTATTCGGACGACCCCCGTACCAACCCCGACGCCCAAAAGATTCACCACATCACCTATCTGGAAGCCCTGCAGCGAGGCCTCAAGGTCGTTGACTCCACCGCGTTCAGCCTGTGCATGGACAACCACATGCCCATGCAGGTGTTCGGGATGGCCCCCGACGGCAACGTCACCGCCGCTATCCTCGGCACCGATCTGGGTACTCGCGTCTCCAACTAGAATTGTTCCACCACCAATTAAGGAGTCACCGTGATCGCGGATGTTCTTTCCGACGCCACTGCGCGCATGAATCGGGCCCTCGAGGCCGCCAAGGACGACTTTGGAACCGTACGCACCGGGCGTGCCAACCCGCAAATGTTCGCGAAAATCCTGGTGAGCTACTACGGCACGCTGACCCCGCTGGAACAGCTGGCGTCGCTGCAAAACCAAGAAGCGCGCACGATGCTGATCGGACCGTACGACAAGGGAGCGCTGCGCGACATTGAGATCGCCATCCGCGACACCCCGAATCTGGGCGCCAACGTCGGAAACGACGGCACCACCATTCGGGCCACCCTCCCCGAACTCACCACGGATCGCCGCAAGGAATTCGTGAAGATCGTCAAGGCCAAGGCAGAGGATGCGCGCATCTCGGTGCGCAACATTCGTCGCAAGGCCAAGGATGAGCTCGACGCGCTGAAGAGCGAGGTCGGCGACGACGAGGTCGGGCGGGCCGAGAAAGAGCTCGAGCTGATCACCAAGAGCCACGTGGACGGCATCGACGACGCTTTCAAGCGCAAGGAAGCCGAACTCCTCGAGATCTAAGGAGCCGTCAGATGACCGAGAAACCGGGGAACGATCAGCCGCATAAACGCGGTCACGGTGTCAGTCGCGCCGAGTTCCGGGCGCAGGTGAAAACCACGCGCGCCGATTTCGAACGTCAGGTGCAGCACACCAAGGCAGATTTTGAGCGCCAGATGCAGGCCACGCGCGCGCAGCTGGACGCCACGAATGAGCGAATTGAAGCGCGTACCGGGCGCAACCTCATCCTCGCCGTTTTGATCGGGCTCGTGCTCGGCGGGTTGATGCTCTTCAGCCTCATCATCATTAAAGAACTCTTCATGATCTTTGCGGTCGTGATCGTTGGATTCGGTGCGTTCGAGCTGGCCCAGGCGCTGCGGCATACCGGTCGCAACGTACCGCGCATCCCGGTGATCATTTCCGCGGTGGCCATTGTGCCGGCGGCATTCTACGGCGGGGCTACCGGTCAATGGCTCGTCATGCTCGGCGGCATCGTGTTGATCGGCCTGTGGCGCCTGGCGCTGCTCGTCATTCCCTCGCATCGCGCTTCGGCCCGTTCCATCCTTGGCGATGTCGGTGGCGGCATCCTGATTCAGGTTTACGTTGTCTTTCTCGCCAGCTTCGCCGTGCTGCTGGTCAAACAGCCGGAGGGGCAATGGTGGACCCTCGCCTTTCTGATCCTGGTCATCTCTGCCGATACCGGCGCTTACGTCAGCGGTCTCAACTTCGGCAAGCACCCGATGGCACCGTCGATCAGCCCCAAGAAGACGTGGGAAGGCTTCATCGGTGCCGGTCTGATTTGTATGATCGCCGGCGTTCTGCTGGCGATCTTCATGCTCGAACAGGAGTGGTGGTTCGGACTGGTCTTCGGAGCGGTGATCCTGCTCACGGCCACCTTCGGCGATCTGGCCGAATCGCTGATCAAACGTGACCTCGGTATCAAAGACATGAGTTCTTGGCTGCCCGGACACGGCGGATTTCTCGACCGGATCGACTCGATTCTGCCCTCCGCCGCTGCCGCATACGCGCTGTACCTGGTGTTTGCGTGAACCCCATCGATTCTTCCTCCACGAATCCAGTAAGCGACAATGAGGCTATGAGCACCATATTTCCCCGAGTGGGTAAAAAATCGCTCGGCTATAACGTGAGCCAGGTTGAAGCATTCCTGGCAGCAGCGCGCCGGGCGTACGACCAGCCTGACGGCCAGCATGACGAGACGGACGCCGACACCGGTGCCGTAAAACTTGCCGGTTCCACCGGTTCCACCGGATGGATCGGATCCGTCGACGGGGCCGCCGCCGCTGCCGATACCGATATCGCGTCGCGCACGGCGTCGCCATCCGAAGCGCACCCGGCGGCCGCCGACGGGACTGCGGCCGTCCAGGCTGCTGTTGCCGAGGAGGCCGAGGCGACAGCAAGCCGCGCCGCTGCCGCACTGACGGCAAAGGGCATCCGCCATACCGCCTTTGCGATGCACAAGGACGGATACTCTCCCGAACACGTTGATGCCGCCCTGGAACGACTGGAAGACGCCTTCGCGGCCCGGGAACGCGATCAGGCGCTGCGCGCTGGGGGAGAGCAGGCGTGGATGACTGACGCCGAAGGAACGGCCGCAGTGCTCGTTACTCGGCTCAGCCGCCCACCGGGGCACCGGTTCGCGCGCACGAGCCTGCTTGCGGTGGGCTACAAGCGCGTGGACGTTGACCGTCTCGCCAACAAATTAGTCAAGTATTTTCAGGACGGCCGCGAGATCACCGTCGACGAGATTCGAACCGCCGTCTTTCGCCCTGAACGGGGAGGATACCGGGAAGCGCAGGTGGATCTGGTTCTGGACAGTGTCGTTGACGTCATGCTCGCGGTCCGCTGATTTTTTCGACCGTTACTTGGTTGTTATCAAAGTTGTGGGCTAAGGTCGTGTAGTAATGGGTAGGCATCTGCAGGCAATCGACACTCTCACGGCACCGGTCACGCCGACGGTTCGTCGAACCCGGACTCGGGTGAAAGCCACACACTTTCTCTTCGGGTTCACCGCGGCGTTCGCCTTCGTGCTCGTCACCGTGGTCGATCCCTATTCCGGTGCTACGGCGTCCCCGTACTTTCAGATCGCCGGCAGCACGACCGATGCTGGTCCGGTTCAGGCCGTGCTCGTAGCCGGCAGCTACACCAACACCATCAGTCGGGACGGTTATTCCGTTACGGCCAAGCCTGAGCCGGTGCCCGAGCCCGAGCCGATTCCCGTCGTCGCGACCCCGGCCAAGACCCAGAGCTTCACCGCGCCGTCTGCCGCAGTGCCGGATCCGGGTTCTGCGCAGGCATACGCCTATGACGCCGTGGCGTCCCGCGGTTGGGGCGAAGACCAGTACAACTGCCTCGTGTCGCTGTGGCAGAAAGAGTCGGGATGGCGTGTCAACGCTCAGAACGGTTCCAGTGGCGCATACGGAATTCCGCAGGCTCTTCCCGGCTCCAAGATGGCCACCGCGGGTGAGGACTGGGCGACGAACGCCGGAACCCAGATCGAATGGGGTCTGGGCTACATCACCGGCCGGTACGGTACCCCCTGCGGCGCGTGGGCGAAGTCCCAGGCCTCCGGCTGGTACTAAGCCCGTCCCGTCGGGCTGGTTTTGACCCCGAGGCTCGCACTTTAGACTGGATCTATGGCGCGCAGCAATCGACCCCGAGGCCGCAAAGCCCTGCAGCAGGGCGACGACGAAGATAATGCCGACCTGAACCACTTGCTCGACGGGTGGCGGCGCAGCGAGGTTCGGCGCGACGGCCTGTGGCACGTTCAGCCCGTACTGGCCAAGCAGGCCGTTAAAACGTATCTCTGCCCTGGCTGCACTCTCGACATCGCTCCTCGCACCGCTCATATCGTCACTTGGCGCGGGGACGGAGTGCTCGGCGATGCCGCCGACCTGTCCAACCGGCGGCACTGGCATCTGCACTGTTGGAAGATCAAGTGACCAGCTCGCCTCGCCTGAACGTTCCCAGACCCAAGGAGAACCAGTGACCGAACCGGTTGACATCCGCGGTGGCATCGAACTGCCCGCCACCACCGAGCACATCGAACTGCACACCAGCGACGGTCTCACCCTCGTCGGTGAGCTGGCCACACCGATGGACCGCGCGCCGGTCGCGACGCTCGTGACGCTGCATCCGCTGCCCACCGCCGGCGGTTTCATGGACTCGCATATTCTGCGCAAAGCGGCCAACCGGCTGCCCGCCCTGGCCGACCTGGCCGTGCTGCGGTTCAACACCCGCGGAACGTCGTCGCCGCGCGGCACGAGTGACGGCAGTTTTGGCCACGGCCTCACCGAGCGGGCCGATGTCGCCGCCGCCATGGCCTTCGTTGCTGAGCGCCACCTGCCTAACCCGTGGCTGGTCGGCTGGTCGTTCGGCACCGAACTGGCGCTCAAATACGGTCTGGAATATCCGATCCGCGGCGCTATTCTGCTGTCGCCGCCGCTGCACAGCACGACCAGTGACGAGGTGGCAGCGTGGGCCGGCAACGACCGAGCCCTGGTGGCGGTGATCCCCGAGTTCGACGATTACCTCCGACCGGATGCCGCCCGACTGCGGTTTGCGAGCGTGCCCGACGTGCGGCTCATTGCCGTCGAGGGGGGCAAACACCTGTGGATCGGTGAAAAAATGACCCGCCGGGTGCTCACTGAAATCGTCGCGACCGTCAACCCCCAAGCACTGCCGCTGCCGACCGAGTGGACGGCGGCACTCCCCGACGCGTCCTGACCGGCACGCTCGTGCACCGGTCTACGTCAGAGCTCGTTCTGGCGGGGGATCACCACCTGTTTGACGATCATGATGACCGAGGCGGCGACCGGGATAGCGATCAGGGCGCCGAGAATGCCCAACAAGCTGCCGCCGGCCAGAGCGGCAATCACGATGACGGCACCCGGCACGGACACGGCCCGGCTCATAATGTTCGGGCTGAGCACATATGCCTCGACCTGCATATAGATGAGGTAGTAGATGGCTGCAGCGAGAGCGGTCTGCGGTGAACTGCCGATTTCGGGAATCAAACAGGTCAGCACGATGATGACCGATCCTGAGATCGTACCGATCAGCGGAATCAACGACAGCAGAAAAGCGATGAACGCGAGAAGCGCCGGGAAGGGCGCACCGATGATCGACAGAAAAATGAAGCTCAGCACGCCGTTCACGGAGGCCAGGGCAGCCTGGCCCACAATGTACCGACCGACCGCTGTGGTGATCTGTTCACTGATATCGGTGAAGCGTTCCCGCTTGGACGCCGGAACCAGCTGGTAGGTGGCGCGCTTCATGGTGTTCAGCGAAGCCGTGAAATAAAGCGTGAGAATGAGAATGATGAGGCCGCCGAACAGGCCATTGACAAAGGCCAGCCCCGACTGAACGACCGTGGCGGTGATATTGGTCAGGTTACCGCCGAGAAAATCCGTGATCGTTTTGCTGATTTCCCCGATGTCCAGACCGGGGAACTGCTTTTGCAGATCGCTCAGATAGGTGGAGGAATTCACCGCACGCACGAGTTCCGGAATGAGCTTGGACAGCTTGGAGACCTGGTCGACAATGATCGGAGCGATCGCAAAGACGACAGCGGTGAGCACGCCGAGCACGGCCGCGACCACGGTGAGAATAGCGGCCCACCGCGGAAATCTTTTCTTCTCCAACCAGGACACAGCAGGGTCGAGACCGAGCGCGATGAAGAGAGCTGCGCCGACATAGATAATGATCGTCTGCAGGGTGATCACCGAGGTGATGATCAGCAGACCGAGCCCAACGCCCAGGGTCCCGACCAATCCGAACCGGAAGGCATTTTGAATTTTCACGTGTCGACTCCAGGAGTAGGGGATTACTCGGCTGCGACCCGTTCGGCCTGGGTCAAAACGCTGCGCAGGCTTTCGAAATAACCGGCAACGGCATCGCGCTCAATCCTAATCTGCGACAGCCGGTCTTCGGCGTCGGCGACGAGGGCGCGCGAGCGTGTCGTCGCGTCGGTGACCAGCGCGGTGGCTTCGCTCTGAGCGTCGCTGAGAAGGCGCGCGGCGGTATCCTCGGCCAGCTCCTTGGCTGCCTTGGCTTCGTCGCGGGCTCCCGTGTCGAGTTTCTCGTTCAGGGCGCGCAGCTCTGCGGTGCGCGCGGTCGTCTCGGCGAGTTGTCTGGCGGCATCTGTCTGGAATTTCTGCGCCACGGCCACGGCTTCCTGATGGCGGGCCAGGTGTTCCTGCTCGGCCTCGTCACGGCGAGCTTTCAGCTCAACGTCAAAGTCGGCACGGGCCTGGTCGATTTCGCGGGTCAGACGGCTCTCCTCCTGTTCGCCTTTCTTGCGTGTGGCGGTGAGGTGGTTCTCCAGATCGATGCGGGCCTGCTCGGCGGCCGCCTCGGCGTCGATACGAGCCTGCTGAATTTCCCGGGCCAGATCGGCGCCGGCCTGTTCTCCGTCAGCGGTCAGCGCAGCCCGGGCCTGGTCGGTTTCGCGGGCCAGTTCGGCACGTTTGCGGTCGAGCTCGCGAGCGAAATCTGTGCGATCCTGCTCGCGTTCGATTTCGGCCGTCGCACGCGCCTGTTCGATCTCTCGGGCCAGGTCGATGCGTCCCTGCTCGACTTCGGCGGCGAGCAGGGTGCGGGCCTGGTCGGCTTCGTGGGCGGTGGCGAGGCGCGTTTGCTCGGTTTCTCGGGCCAGGTCGACCCGCGCCTGCTCGGTTTCAGCCGTGAGGTCGGCGCGGGCCTGGTCGGTTTCGCGCTGCAGGTCGGCTCGTTGCTGGTCGAGTTCGAGGGCCAGTTCGGTGCGGATGATTTCGGTCTCGCGGTTGAGTCCGGCCGCGGTTTCACGGGCCTCGGTGGCCTCACGCTGGGCTACGACCCGCACTTCGGCGGCTTCGCGATCGGCTTCCGAGCGGATGGCTGCCACCTCGCGCTTCACCGTGGACCGGGCATCGGCGGCTTCGGTGGCGACAGCGCCGCGAATAAGAGCGGCATCACGAACCGCATCCTGGGTGACTTGAGCCTGCTCGTCCTGGGCCCGGGCGCGCAAGTCATCCGCTTCAACGCGCACGTCATCGAGCACCCGACGCGCCTTGACCGCAGCATCGGACAGGGTGCGTTCGGCCTGCTCGATCGCATTCTGCCGGAGCAGCTGCACTTCGTCATCGGTCGCGCTGCGCAACTTCTCGGAGTCGATATCGGCCTGGGCGATGACGCGGGTTGACTGTTCTTCGGCAACGCGGAGGGTGCTCTCCAGTTTGGTGCCGAGGCCGGAGAATGTGGGGCTCCCGACTTCTTCGATCTCGGCGGTGAGATCCTCGACGCGGCCGGTGAGACGCTTGACCTCGCGGCCGGCTTCAGCGTTGAGGGTGTTTGCCTGAATGAGTTCACGACGCAGCGCCTGAACGGCCTTGGTGACCTCGTCCTTGTCATAGCCCCGAAATACCTGGGTGAAATCAGCTTCGTCATCAGACACGTTCTACTCCTTACCGATGAGGCCCCGGCCCTCAATGGATCACGCATGACGGGGAACACCTCGATTTTAGTGTGCTGGCGGAGCGCCGCGCGCACCAGCAATCGGCCGGGCCCGAGGGCACTAGTAGGCACCACTCAGGAGAACGCAGTAACGTAGAAGGTCCGTGTCTGAGCACTTTCAGTCCCGTGATTCAGCCAGAGTGACTGAACAGTAGCAACCAGTGAAAATGCTGAAGGGTGATCCGTGCGTTTTGTTCTTGCCATTGTGGCCTTCGTACTCGCAGCCGTGATGATCGTTCTCGGCATCGCACAGCGAACGATCCTGCTCGAGCCGTCATTCACCTCCCTCACCGCGAGCGTCGACGGTGACACGAAATACACCGTCATCGACCCGAGCGCCCTCGCAGCCTCACCGGGCAGCCAGACGATCAACGTGCGCGGCGACGGTGCGATCTTCCTCGCCTACGGTCGTTCCGAGGATGTTGCCGCGTGGATCGGTGACGACGCGTATGCCACCGTCGGGCTCAGCGAGAAATCGGGTGACCTCACGTCCACCGTTACCGAGGCAGTTCTTCCCGACGATCCCGCAACAGCGGACGCTGCCGCCGCGACGATTGTGAATCCCGCCGGCTCAGACCTCTGGCTGGAGGAATACACCGGCACGGAGTCGATAACCACCACGCTGACGTTGCCGGCCGGCATCTCGGTGATTGTGGCGTCGGACGGCACCGAACCGGCACCCGCCGACATCCGTCTGTCGTGGGCCTCAGACAATTCCACCCCCTGGGCCGGCCCGCTGCTGGCCGGGGGTGCACTGCTGCTGCTGATCGGCCTCGTGTTGTACGTTCTGGCCCTGCTGCACCTGCGTCGTTCGCGCCGGCCGCGTCGTAACCTTCCACGCGGTCCGCGGATGCCGCGCCTGCCCCGCGCCCCGCGGCCCAAGGCCATCAAGGCCAGTCAGATCACCAGCTCACGCCGAGGACTCAACCGCCGAGTGGCCATCGTTCCGATGATCCTGGTTTCCGGCCTTGCGCTGAGCGGATGCTCGGCCGACCTGTGGCCCGATTTCAACGCGGCATCGACGGCGACCGCCACCCCCACGCCAACGCCCCAGTCCACTGATTCCGTCGAGGCTGCCGCCGAGCTGCCGCCGCCGGCGGTGACCGTTTCCCAGCTGGAGACGATCATGCGCGAAATCTCTGTTCTCAGCGCTGACGCGGATGCCAATCTCAATACCGAGACCATTGCCACGCGATTTACCGGGCCGGCTCTCGAACAACGACTGGCCAACTACAAGATTCGCGCGGTCGACCCGGCCGTCGCCGCGCTCGTTGCCCTGCCGGGTGCCCCACTCACCTTCACGCTGCCGCAGCAGACCAATTCCTGGCCGCGAGTGGTCATGACCGTTATTCAGGATGAAAACGACCCCAGTGTTCCGACGATGGCCGTCATTCTCAAGCAGGCCTCACCTCGGGCCAACTATCAGGTGGACTACCTGTTCGCGCTGGAGCAGTCGGCGCACGTACCGAAGGTAGCCCCGGCCGTTGTCGGTGCCCCGGCCATCGCCCCGGACAACAAGCTGCTGCTGCTGCCGCCGGACCAGCTGGCCAGCGCCTACGCCGATATTCTGCTGCAGGGCGAGGCCAGCCCGTCGTACGGCCTGTTTGAGAGTGACGGCGACAATTTCCGCGTCCAGGTCGCTGACCTGAACGCGGCTAAGATCGCCGCGCTGCCCACGACCGCCTCGATCGATTTCGCCGCAACGGCGGGCTCGGATGAGGCGGTAGCCCTGGCGACCAACGACTCCGGCAGCATCGTCGCCGTGAGCATGACGGAAACCGAAACCGTCAAACCGGTCGATGAGGGTGCCACGGTGGGGCCGGCCGAAGACGCCCTGGCCACCAAGGCGCTGTCCGGCATTACCACCACGGCCAAGGGCTTTCAAAATACGTACCGCGACCAACTGCTGTTCTACGTGCCCACGGGCGGTTCAAGCGACAAAATCGTGCTCTTGGGCTTTGCTCAGGGCCTCATCACATCGGCGGAGCTTCCATGACCAATATGCCCCCATCCGGATCAAACCTGCGCGGAGCGGTTGACCTCTCCTCACTCGTGAACCGCGCGTCGGCCGGAACGCCGCCGGTTGCCGTCAACGGGGCACCCGTGACCGGTGCCCCCGTGGGAGGACCGGCAGCGCCCACCGGAGCCGTCTCGGTTCCGAGCCTGATCCTCGACGGCACGGACACCAACTTCGGGGAGCTGCTCGAGCTCTCCTCGCGGGTGCCGGTAATCGTTGCGCTGTGGGCTGCGTGGAGCGAACCCTCCACGCAGCTTCTGGCCGTCATGGAGAAGGTCATCACCGGTTTGGCCGGCAAATTCGTGTTGGCCCGGGTGGAGATCGACGCGAATCCGCAGCTGACCCAGGCCTTCCAGTCCGAGTCGGTGCCCACGGTGGCCGCGGTCATCACCGGTCAGCCGGTGCAGCTTTTCAGCGGCCCGCTGGCCGAAGAGCAGATCTCCGATCTGCTCGGCCGCGTGCTGGAACTCGCCACGCAGCAGGGTGTGACCGGAACAGCCGAGGCCGCCGACGCGGCCGACGCCACAGAGCCGGCACCGGTGGTTGACGAGCCCCTGCCGCCGCACCACCTCGAAGCGTATGAGGCAATCGAGGCCGGTGACTACGCCACCGCCCAGCGCGAATACCGCACGGCTCTGGCCCAGAATCCGAATGACACCATGGCGGTAGCCGGCCTCGCCCAGGTCAGCCTGCTGGCCCGGCTGCAGGGAAAAACCATCGACCAGATTCGCAATGGGGCGGCATCCGCACCCGACGATCTGGAGGCGCAGCTTCTGGTCGCCGATCTCGACCTGTCCGGCGGGCATATCGAGGACGCGTTTGATCGCCTGCTGAGTCTGTTCCCGGCACAGCCCCCAGCCGGCCGCAACACGATCCGCGAGCGTATCCTCGAGTTGTTTGAGGTCATCGGCGCCGACGACCCCCGGGTGCCTCCCACCCGCGCTCGCCTAACCGCCCTGCTCTACTAGCCGACTTTCAGCTCGAGCGAGCGCAAAACAGTGCCCGTGTGACCTGGTCACACGGGCACTGTTGCGTCCTAATGTTCGCAGAACTATCGGCGCAGCCGGAGCCACAGGCCGGCCAGCGGTGGCAAGGTGAGGGTCGCCGAGGCGGGGCGGCCGGCCCAGGGTTCGTTGACGGCCTCGACGGCACCGAAGTTGCCCACGCCGGACCCGCCGAAGTCGCTGGCATCCGTGTTGAGGATCTCATCCCAGTGCCCGGCGAACGGCAGGCCCACCCGGTAGTCGGTGTGCGGCTCTCCGGCAAAATTAAAGAAGCAGGCGACCGGAACGCCGTGATTGTCCCAGCGCAGGAACGACACCACGTTCTGGCTCGCTGCGCCGCCGTCGAGCAGCTCGAAGCCTCCGGGGTCGTTGTCGCGACTCCACAGGCTCGGGTTGTCGCGGTAGACCCGGTTGAGCTGGCCGACGAGGTTGAACAGCCCGCGGTGCGCCGGCTGGTCGAGCATCCACCAGTCCAGTCCGCGCTCTTCGCTCCACTCCGAGCGCTGCCCGAACTCACTGCCCATGAACAACAGCTGCTTGCCCGGGTGCGCCCACATGAAAGCGAGGTAGGCACGCACGTTGGCGAGCTGCTGCCAGGAATCACCGGGCATCTTCGACACCAGAGCACCCTTACCGTGCACGACCTCGTCGTGACTGATCGGCAGCAGGAAATTCTCGCTGAACGCGTAGATGAACGAGAACGTGATGTCGTTGTGGTGGTACGAGCGGTACATCGGGTCCACCTGCATGTACTCGAGCGAGTCGTGCATCCAGCCCATGTTCCACTTGAGCCCGAAGCCGAGACCGCCGCCGCTGGTGGGAGCCGTCACCCCGCCCCAGTTGGTGGATTCCTCAGCGATCATGATGGTTCCGGGATTGCGCTTGTACGCCGTCGCGGTGATCTCCTGCAGCAGGCTGATGGCTTCGAGATTCTCGTTGCCACCATACTGGTTCGGCTCCCACTGGCCGTCTTCGCGGGAATAGTCCAGGTAGAGCATGGACGCAACGGCATCCACACGCAGAGCGTCGATATGAAATTCTTCCAGCCAGTACAACGCGTTGGCCACGAGAAAGTTGCGCACCTGCATCTGACCGAAGTCGAAAATATAGGTTCCCCAGTCCATCTGCTCGCCGCGACGCGGATCGGGGTGCTCGTACAGTGCCTGTCCGTCGAAGCGGGCGAGGGCGAAGTCGTCCTTGGGGAAGTGGCCGGGCACCCAGTCCATGATCACGCCGATGCCGGCCTGGTGCAGCCGGTCGATCAAATAGCGCAGGTCGTCGGGGGAGCCGAACCGGCTGGTCGGTGCGTAGTAGCCGCTCACCTGGTACCCCCAGGAACCGCCGAACGGATGCTCCGCGAGGGGCATGAACTCCACGTGGGTGAAGCTGAGCTCGTGCAGGTACCCGACCAGTTCATCGGCTAGATCGCGGTAGCCGAGCCCGGGGCGCCACGATCCGACGTGCATTTCGTACACGATCATCGCCTGGTTGTGCGGATCGTTGGCCGCACGGTTGGCCAGCCACGCGGCATCCGCCCATTCATAGTGCGATTGCGTGACGACCGAAGCGGTCTGTGGGGGAACTTCAGCGAATCGGGCGAGCGGGTCGGCTTTCTCCACCCATTCACCGGATTGGGCGAGCAGCTGAAACTTGTATTTGGCACCGGCGTCGAGGCCCGGGATGAACAACTCCCAGACGCCGGTACTGCCCATATTGCGCATGGCGTGAGTGACGCCATTCCACCCGTTGAAGTCTCCGATTACGCGGGCGGCGCTGGCGTGCGGCGCCCAGACCGCGAACGAGGTGCCGGCCGATGACGCGGTGACACCCTGGTGCTGACGGTGATGTGCCCCCAGCACGTCCCAGAGTCGCTCGTGACGGCCTTCACCGATTAGGTGCAGGTCCAGCTCGCCGAGCGTCGGGGTAAACCGGTACGGGTCATCGCAGGTCCACGGCTCGGCGTTCTCGTAGCGGGCCTCGATCGTGTAATCGCTGAGGCCGACCGTGCTCTCGCCCTGCCAGATGCCGTAGGCGAGGTGGGCGAGCTCGACGTGCGCGCCGTTGGCAAGAATGGCGAACACCTCGGTGGCGAGCGGGCGAAGCGCGCGGATGATCACGAGCGGGTCGGACACCCCGGGCTGGTGGACGAGGTGCTGACCGAGAATCTCATGCGGACTGTAGTAGCTCCCGGCGGCGACGGCGGCCAGGATGTGATCGGCGATCACGGCCGGCTCGACGGGCGCGAGGTGCTTCTGCGTCTTCGGGGACTTTGTTTGAGGGGACTGCGTCTTCGGGGGCTGCGCCTTCTTACCGTCGATGTTTTTTCCCTGACCCTTCATTTTTGTGGCCTTGCTCGATTTCTTCTTATCGTGCTTGTTCTTATCGTGCTTGTTTTGATGTCTTTCTGCGTCGCCGCTCATGCGCCGCCCTGCCCCGGAACGTGGGGCGTGACGTGCAGAATGTGCACGGGCTCGGTGAAAGCGTCGAGGCGAACGAAATTATCGGCCGACCAGGTCCAGGTAGCGCCGGACACGAGGTCGTGCACGTCGAAGGTGTCGCCGTGGGCGATGCCGAAGCGGGTCACGTCGAGGTGCACCACCGTTTGACGTACGGAGTGCGGGTCGACATTCGCCACGACAATGAGAGCATCGGCGTGGCCGGTGCCGGTGAATGCCGCGTCGAGGTACTTGCTGTAGACGAGGATTGAATCGTCATCGCTGGAGTGGATGTTCAGATTGCGCAGTTGCCCGAGCGCGGGGTGCTCAGCACGAATTCGGTTGAGCAGGGTGAGGTACGGCGCAAGCGATTTACCCAGCTCCTCGGCTTTGCTCCAATCGCGGGGCCGATACTCATACTTTTCGCTGTCGATGCTTTCCTCGGCGCCCGGGCGGGCAACGTTCTCGAACAGGTCGAAGCCAGCATAGACGCCCCAGCTCGGTGCCGCCGTCGCCGCCAGTGCCGCCCGAATCTTGAACGCGGCCGGGCCGCCGAACTGCAGGTACTCGGTGAGGATGTCGGGGGTGTTGACGAACAGATTCGGGCGCAGAAAATCGGGGGTCTCGGTGGCAAGGCCGTCGAAGAACTCCTCGAGCTCGGTTTTCGTATTGCGCCAGGTGAAGTAGGTGTAGGACTGCTGGAAGCCGACCTTGCCGAGGGCCTGCATCAGGGCCGGGCGCGTGAAAGCTTCGGCGAGAAAAACCACGTCGGGGTCGGTCAGATTCACTTCCGCGATGAGCCATTCCCAGAAGTCGAGGGGCTTGGTGTGCGGGTTGTCCACCCGGAAAATACGCACGCCGAGGCTGATCCAGTAGCGCAGCAAACGCAGCGCTTCGGCACGGATGCCGGCGGGATCGTTGTCGAAATTGATCGGGTAGATGTCCTGATATTTTTTCGGCGGGTTCTCGGCGTAGGCGATGGTGCCGTCGGGCAGGGTGGTGAACCACTCCGGGTGTTCCTCGACCCACGGATGGTCGGGGGAAGCCTGCAGGGCGAAATCGAGGGCGATCTCCAGGCCGAGCGAGGCCGCCTTCTTCAGAAAGAACTTGAAATCGACGACAGTGCCGAGGTCGGGGTGGATGGCGTCGTGGCCGCCGTCCTTCGACCCGATTGCCCACGGAGAACCCGGGTCTCCCGGAGCGACGGTGAGCGAATTGTTTGGGCCCTTACGGAAGGCGGTCCCGATCGGGTGGATCGGCGGCAGGTAGAGCACGTTGAAGCCCATGGCGGCTACGGCGGGCAGACGCTTCGCTGCGGTGCGGAAGGTTCCGCTCTTCCAACTTCCGTTGGCGCGCCGAACGGCTCCCTCTGACCGCGGGAAGAACTCGTACCAGGAACCGACTCCCGCCCGGGTGCGCTCGACGATAACGGTGCGTTCGGCCGAGAGCGATGACAGCCCGGCGAGCGGCTGGGCCGCGATGGCCTGGAGAAGCGCAGCATCCGCTGTCGCCAGTAACCGTTCGGCGGTGGGCCGGGCGGTGTCGGCGAGGGTTGTCGCGGCCGTACGAAAGAGACGGCGGGCGGCGAGCGGACGGGCGGTGTCGGCCCCGGCCTGCGTGAAAAGCTCGCTGCCGATGGTGAACATGAGCTCCACGTCGACGCCGGCCGGAATTTTGATCAGCGCGTTGTGCTCCCAGGTGGCGAAGTCGTCGGCGAACGCGCGCACCCGGTACGTCCACTGGCCAGCGACGGCGAGTTGCGCCTGCGTGCCGTACCGATCGGTACCGTCGCCCTGCAACGCCATCGGATGCCGCGTCAGGCTGTCGTCTGGCGCGGTGAGCTGCAGCTCGACACCGATGAGGTCGTGTCCCTCGCGAAAAGCGGTCGCACCGAACGGCACAACCTCGCCAGCAAACGCCCGCGCCGGCCAGAGATTGTCGTTCAGCTGAGGCGAGAGGTCAAGAACGGGAATGCGACCAACGGATGCGGCGGCGCTGCTGGTCGCTGCGTCCTCCGCGGGCACGCGGGCCGGGGCGCTGCTCGATACTGTCGGCAGGGTCGTCTTCTGTGCTGATGTCTTTGCCACAACACGACCGTAGCGTGAAAGAGTGACAAAGGCTCCTGTCTTCTGCTCGGCTCGCCCACCCGACACGAAAATCAGTGTTACATATTGCACGCGGGACACGCCTAAGGTTGACCTCGTGAAGGCCATCCGCAAATTTACCGTCCGTGCCGTTCTCCCCGAGCCCTTGGCGGCTCTCGAGGAGCTTGCCGGCAATCTCCGCTGGTCGTGGCATGAGCCCACCCGGCAACTGTTTGAGCGCATCGCCCCCGAGCTGTGGCGTGAGATCGGCACCGATCCGGTCGCCCTGCTCGGTGCCGTCGACCCGCACCGGCTCCACGAGCTTGCCGAGGACCACGACTATGTGGCCGAGGTCAACGCCACGCGCGACGGCCTGCGGGACTATCTCGAACGGCCGCGTTGGTATCAGGGGCTGGAGGGCGAGAAACCCGCCGCGATCGCCTACTTTTCGCCGGAATTCGGTATCGCCGCCGCGCTGCCGCAGTATTCGGGCGGACTGGGCATTCTGGCCGGTGACCACCTCAAGAGCGCCTCCGATCTCGGCCTGCCGCTCGTGGGGGTCGGGCTGTTCTACCGCGCCGGTTACTTTAGCCAGGCCATCTCGCCCGACGGCTGGCAGATGGAAAGCTACCCGCTGCTAGACCCGGACGGCCTGCCGCTTTCAGTGCTGCGCCGTGCTGACGGTTCGGCCGTGCAGGTGTCGCTCGCGCTGCCCGACGACCGCACCCTGCATGCCCGAGTCTGGGAGGCGAAAGTGGGCCGGGTGCGCCTGCTCCTGCTCGACGCCGACATTCCCGAAAACGCCGATGACCTGCGTCTGGTCACCGACCGGCTGTATGGCGGCGGTGGTGAACACCGGCTGCTGCAGGAACTGCTTCTGGGCATCGGCGGCGCCCGCGCCGTGAAACTGTGGAGTTCCCTGCACGGCCTGCCCGAGCCGGAGGTGTTCCACACCAACGAGGGGCACGCCGGATTCCTCGGCTTCGAACGCATTTCCAGCCTGATCGGCGAGGGTTTGAGTTTTCAGGAAGCCCTGCAGGTGGCCCGCGCCGGCACCGTCTTTACCACCCACACCCCGGTAGCTGCCGGCATCGACCGGTTCGACCGTTCGCTCGTGGCTCGGTACTTCGACACGGAGCTGCTGCCCGGAGTCGACGTGGCAGATCTGCTCGCGCTCGGCGCGGAAAGTTACGCGGGCGGCTCCTCCGAGGTGTTCAACATGGCCGTCATGGGTTTGCGCCTCGGCCAGCACGCCAACGGCGTCTCGACCCTGCACGGCGAGGTCAGCCGACGCATGTTCAATGGGCTGTGGCCGGGTTTTGACTCAGCGGATGTGCCGATCACGTCGATCACGAACGGGGTGCACGCGCAGAGCTGGACCGACCCGGCGCTCAAGAGCCTCGCCTTCACCAAGCTCGGCACGAGCGACACGACGTCGGCCAATTGGGCTTCCGATGATGTTTCCGACCAGGACCTGTGGTCGGTGCGGGGGCAGATGCGCCTGCAATTCGTCGAAGATGCGCGCCGCCGTCTGCTCAATGCCTGGCGTGACCAGAACCCGGGCGGCATCCCGCCGGCCTGGATCGGTCAGGTATTCGACCCGAACGTGCTGACGATCGGGTTCGCCCGCCGGGTTCCCACCTACAAACGGCTGACCCTCATGCTGCACGACCCGGAACGTTTGCGTGCCTTGCTGCTGCACCCGGAGCATCCCATTCAGATCGTCATCGCCGGTAAGTCGCACCCCGCCGATGAGGAGGGAAAACGGCTGATTCAGAAGATCGTGCAGTTTGCCGCCGACCCGGCCCTGCGCACCCGCATCGCGTTTCTGCCCGATTACAACATTGCGATGGCCCAGCTGATGTATCCGGGAACGGATGTCTGGCTCAACAATCCGCTCCGCCCGCTCGAGGCGTGCGGTACGAGCGGCATGAAGGCGGCGCTCAACGGTGCCCTCAACCTGTCGATCCTCGATGGCTGGTGGCCGGAATATTATGACGGCAAGAACGGCTGGGCGATTCCCTCGGCCGATTCAGCCGGCGATTCTGCCGAACGAGACCGGCTCGAAGCCGACGCGCTCTATGACCTGATCGAACACCAGGTGGCGCCCACCTTCTACGAACGCAACGCCGATGGAGTGCCGGAGCGCTGGGTCTCCAACATTCGACACACCCTCAGCACTCTGTCACCGCAACTGTCCGCTGACCGGATGGTGAGTGAGTACGTGCAGCGCCTGTATCGTCCGGCCGGGCACTACGAAGCCCTGATGTCGGCGAACAACTTTCGTGCCGCCCGCGAATTGGCGGCGTGGAAGGGCCGCATCGTCGCGGCCTGGCCGCAGGTTGCGGTGACCCACGTGGAATCGGGCGGGGTGCTGTCGGTGCCCGAAGTCGGCGATGACCTGCACCTGCGCGCGCACGTTCAGCTGGGTGGACTCTCGGCTGACGACGTGACCGTCGAGGTTGTCTACGGAAAGAGTCTTGGTACCGACGAGTTGCGCGACGTGGCCGTTCAGGCGCTCAAGCCGACGCCCGTCACCGATTCCCCAGCCGGTGGGGCGACCCTGTTCACGGGAACTGTGCAGCTCGACCGCGCCGGAGCTTTCGGCTACACGGTGCGGGTCGTTCCCCGCAACGACCTTCTGATCAGCCCGGCCGAAATGGGTCTGGTCGCCGTCGCCAACTAAACGGGTTGGCGCGCGGCGATTGCCGGGCGCCAACCCCGTTGTGGACGGGAGCGCTTCAGTCGCGCGGCGCGGCGCGCGGTACGAACGGGCCGTGCGCGCGCAGGAGCTGCATCGAAGCCCCGGATACAAACAGGGGTGTGCCGGGCGCATGCTCAATGATCGAGTTGCGCAGGTCATCGTGGCTGGAATCCCAGAGCAGCGTGTAAGCATCCACCCCTTCGTGCCTCGGCAGGGTGACCGTCTCGTCCTGTTCACGAGCGTTCACCACGAGCAGGATGCGGTTGAAGGCTTCGTGCTCGGGGGTCGAGGCCGCCATATATTGCAGGGTGCGTTCGGTGGGCGAGTTCCAGGCATCGCCGGTCAGCGCCTCCCCGGCGATGTTGTACCAATCGAGCTGGCTGGCGCTCGGCGTGGTCTCGCCGAACCGGCCGAAGTGCGCCGGGCGCAGCGCCGGGTTTTCCCTCCGCAGCTGCAAGAGACGGCGGGTGACCCGGTGCAGATCCTGCTGCCAGTCATCGAAGTCCCAGTTGAGCCAGGTCAGCTCGCTGTCCTGACAGTAGGCGTTGTTGTTACCGCGCTGGCTGCGACCGAACTCGTCACCGGCGGTGAGCATGGGGATACCGGCCGACAGGAGCAACGTGCCGAGCAGATTACGCATGGCCTTGCGCCGCGTGGCCAGAATGGCCACGTCGCGGGTCGGCCCCTCGACACCGTGGTTGTAGGAGCTGTTGTTGTCGGTGCCGTCGCGGTTCGACTCACCGTTGCCCAGATTGTGTTTCGTGTCGTACGCGGTCAGGTCGGCGAGGGTGAACCCGTCGTGGGCGGTGATGAAGTTGAGGGAGGCCAAAGGACCGCGCTGATCGGAGAAGGTGTTCGAAGAACCGGCGACGCGGGTCGCAAAGCGTCCGATGCCACTGCCGGCCGAGCCGGTCTCGCGCAGGCTCTTCATATCGGACAGCCAGAAGTCCCGCATGCGGTCGCGGTAGCGGTCGTTCCATTCGGTCCAACCGGTGGGAAAATTGCCGGTCTGCCAGCCGCCCTGACCGACATCCCACGGCTCGGCGATAAGCTTCACACCGGCCAATTCCGGGTCATCGCGAATGTCGGTGAGCAGCGGATGCTCCGGGTCGTAGACCACTCCGGCATCCCGACCGAGCGTTGCGGCGAGATCAAACCGGAACCCGTCGATCTGTAGGTCATTGGCCCAATACCGCAGCGAATCGAGCACGAGCCGGCGGGGCACATCGTGGCTGAAGTTCACCGTGTTGCCGCAACCGGTCACGTCGATGTATGCGCCGGATTCGTCCTGGCGGTAGTAGGCCGCATTGTCGATGCCGCGCAGGCTCGTGACCGGACCGTTGCGCCCCTCCTCAGCGGTGTGGTTGTACACCACATCGAGAATGACCTCGAGCCCTGCCTCGTGCAGCAGCTTGACCATTCCCTTAAATTCGCGCAGCACGGCCTCCGGCCCGGCGGACTGGGCAGCTTGGGTGGCGTAGTCGGCGTGCGGCGTGAAAAAGTTGAGGGTGTTGTATCCCCAATAGTTGTTCAATCCCTGTTTGATCAGGCGCTGCTCCGATACGAACGCCTGCACCGGTAGCAGCTCGACCGCGGTCACGCCGAGGTCTTTCAGGTAGGCGATGGTGGATTCGTGCGCGAGCCCGGCATAGGTTCCGCGCAAGGCGGCCGGAACCAGCGGATTCAGCCGGCTGACGCCGCGCGCGTGCGCCTCGTACACAACTGTGTGGTCGAGGGGGGTAGCGGGCTTGGTGGCGCCGTTCCAGTCGAAATAGTCATCGACCACCGAGGACTGCCACAGACCGGACCCCACCCGAACCAGGCCGCGCGAGTACGGTTCGATCAGGGTTTTCTCGGGGTGGAATGAGTTCTTCGGGCTCGTCGGACCCGACACGCGAATGCCGTAGCGGCGACCCGGCGACAGGGTGCGTGACTTGCCGGACCACACGCCGTGCAGATCCTGCGTCATCGGCACACTCTTGATGATCCAATTGGGGTCGGTGTCGTCAAACAAGCACAGTTCCATTGCGTCGGCATGTTCGGCCCAGACGCGCAGTTCACCGCCAGCGCTCGTTAGTCGCACACCGAGATTACGCAGGGGGTCGGTGGAACTCATGGATTCAAGAGTAATCAGTGCGGGGGCAGGGTGACGACCACCGGCATCCGCTGCCCGGCTAAAATGGGTGAATGGTTGTCTATTTGGACCATGCGGCGACCACGCCCATGCTTCCCGCCGCTATCTCCGCCTACGCCGAGGCTATGGGTGTCGTCGGTAACCCCGCATCGGTGCACAGCCAGGGCCAAAATGCCAAGCGGATGCTCGAAGAGTCACGTGAAATCGTGAGCCAGAGCCTCGCCTGCGACCCGATCGAGGTTGTTTTCACCGGCAGCGGAACCGAGGCGATCAACCTCGGAATTAAGGGATTGTATTGGGCCCGCGCCCCGCGCCGGCGCATTCTGGTGCCCGGCGGCGAACATCACGCCACCCTCGACACGGTTGAGTGGCTGGCGCAGCACGATGGCGCCGTGATCGAGTGGATTCCGCTGGATGAGGGGGGGCGCATCGATCTCGCAGCCCTCGAAGCCGCCATCATCCGGGACCCTCTCGATGTTGCGCTCGTCAGCGTGATCATGGCCAACAACGAGGTCGGAACCATTGAACCCGTCGCCGAGATCGCGGCGCTCGCCGCCGCCCACGGCATTCCGGTGCACGTCGACGCCGTCGCGGCGTACGGGTACATTCCGGTCGACTTTCGCACCCTCGCCGCCGCCGGCGTGTCGGCGTTGAGCGTTTCCGCGCACAAGGTCGGCGGTCCCGTCGGTATCGGCGCGCTCGTGCTCGGCCGGGCGACAACCGTCGAGCCCCTCATCCACGGCGGCGGCCAACAACGCAAGGTGCGCAGCGGAACCCAGGATGTCGCCGCGGCGGTCTCGTTCGCGGTGGCGGCATCCGCTGTCACGGCGCAGCTGACCGCACCGGCGGGTGGCGGCGAAACCGCGCGCCTGCGTGCCCTGCGCGATCGCGTGATCGCCGGTGTGGCCCTGGTCGCTCCGACCGCGGTGCTCAATGGAGACCCAGCCAGGCGGCTTCCCGGCAACGCCCACTTCAGCTTTGCCGGCTGCGAGGGCGACTCGCTATTGTTTCTGCTCGATGCCGCCGGGGTCTCGGTGTCGACCGGGTCAGCCTGCCAGGCCGGGGTGCCCGAGCCCTCGCACGTGTTGCGCGCTATGGGGCGCAACGAGCTCGAATCCCGCGGTGCCCTGCGCATCACCCTCGGCCACACCTCCACCGACGCCGACGTGGACGCGCTGCTCGCGGCTTTGCCGGCCGCACACGCCCAGGCGCTCGCCGCGGGCATGGCCGACCGGGTGCCCGGGCACTGACGTTGGCCGGGCACTGACCCGGCCCTCGACCCGACATTGGCTGGATCAGGCACTCCGCGTACACTCGTTGGGTGAAGGTTTTAGCAGCAATGAGTGGCGGTGTTGATTCCGCCGTGGCAGCCGCACGTGCGGTCGAAGCGGGGCACGAGGTGGTCGGCGTGCATTTGGCGCTGAGCCGTATGCCGGGCACGCTCCGCACCGGCAGTCGCGGCTGCTGCACCGTCGAAGATTCGATGGATGCTCAGCGCGCCGCCAACATCATGGGCATTCCCTATTACGTCTGGGACTTCTCGGAACGGTTCAAGCTCGACGTCGTCGACGACTTCATCGCCGAATACGCCGCCGGCCGCACCCCGAACCCGTGCATGCGCTGCAACGAGAAGATCAAGTTCGCCGCACTGCTCGAAAAGGCGATGGCACTCGGCTTCGACGCCGTATGTACCGGTCACTACGCGAGCATTCTCACGGATGCTGACGGTAACAAGGAGCTGCACCGTGCGGCCGCCTGGGCCAAAGACCAGTCCTACGTGCTCGGCGTGCTCACCGCCGATCAGATCAACCACTCCATGTTTCCGCTCGGTGCCACACCGACCAAAGCGGAGGTTCGGGCTGAAGCGGCCGAGCGCGGTTTCTCGGTGGCGAACAAACCCGACTCGTACGACATCTGCTTCATCCCCGACGGCGATACCAAAGGCTGGCTCGGCGAGCGTGTCGCCCCGGTCACCGGCGACATTCTCGACCGAGAGGGCAACACCCTCGGCCAACACGACGGCGCCGTTGCGTTCACCGTCGGGCAGCGCAAGGGCCTGTCGATTGGCACTCCCGCCGCCGACGGCAAGCCGCGCTTCGTGCTCGAGGTGCGGCCGATCACCAACACCGTCGTCGTTGGTCCGAAAGAGGCCCTCGCACTCAAGGAAATCGCCGGCAACTTCTTCACCTGGGCCGGGCTCGCCCCGGAGCATCCCGAGGTGGAATTCGCCTGTCACGTGCAGATTCGCGCCCACGCCGACCCCGTTCCCGCCGTGGCGCAGGTGGTCTCGACCAGCGAGACCGACGACAGTATTGAGCTCAGAATCATTCCGAACGAGCCGCTTGTCGGTGTCGCGCCCGGGCAGACCGCCGTCATCTACGTCGGCACCAGGGTACTGGGCCAGTGCACCATCGACCGCACCGTCAGTGCGGTTCCCGTGACCTCGACCGATGCCCCATCCCCGGTCTCCTCCGCGTCGGCCAGCCCCGCCACGGTCAATGCCTGAATCCGTCGCCGACACCACCCCCGACGCGCTCCGCGCCGCCGCCGCGGAGGCCGCCGACATCACCACCCGCATATTGGCCGCGCGGGACGCCTACTACGAGCGGGACACCGTCGTCATCTCGGATGCCGAGTACGACCTGCTTGTGCAGCGTCTCAGCGAACTCGAGAGGCTGTACCCCGAGCTGCAAAGCCAGGACAGCCCGACCCAGACGGTCGGCGGCCGCGCCGAAACCACCCTGTTCGACCCGGTCACCCACGCCGAACGCATGCTCAGCCTCGACAACGTCTTTTCCATCGAGGAATTTGAGGCCTGGGCGCACAAAGCCGCGGAGAATTCGGGCCGCGCCGTGCACTACCTGTGTGAGCTCAAGATCGACGGCCTCGCCATCAACCTGCGGTACGCCAACGGGGTGCTGGTCTCAGCGGCCACCCGCGGCGACGGGGTGGTCGGCGAGGACGTCACCGAGAACATCGACCTGGTCCCCGGCATCCCGTCCCGGCTGGCCGGTACCGGGCATCCGCCGCTCATGGAGGTGCGTGGTGAGGTGTTCTTTCCCGTCGCCGCCTTTGACGAACTGAACGCGGCACAGTCCGCCGCCGGGGAACGGGTGTTCGCCAACGCCCGCAATGCGGCAGCCGGGTCGCTGCGTCAGAAGGCCGCCGGTAAGAATCCCGCCCAGCTGCGCCTGATGAAGGCCCGGCTGGGCCGGCTGCGCATGCTCGTGCACGGTATCGGTGCCTGGGAGAACCCGCCGGTCACGACCCAGTCTGAGGTGTACGGGCTGCTGCAGAGCTGGGGCCTGCCGACCAGCAGCTATTTTCGGGTAGTCACTTCGGTCGCCGAAGCGGCGGAGTTCATCGAGTACTACGGTGCACACCGCGGCAGCGTCGTGCACGAACTCGACGGCATCGTGATCAAGATCGACGAACTGGCCCTGCACGCCGAACTCGGCGCCACCAACCGGGCACCGCGCTGGGCGATCGCCTATAAATACCCGCCGGAGCAGGTGAACACCAAACTGCTCGACATCGTCGTGAGTGTCGGGCGGACCGGCCGCGCCACCCCGTTCGCGGTCATGCAGAAGGTGCTCGTGGCCGGCAGCGAGGTGCGCCAGGCCACGCTGCACAACCAGGACGTGGTCAAGGCGAAGGGCGTGCTGATCGGCGACACGATCGTGCTGCGCAAGGCCGGCGACGTCATTCCCGAGGTGCTCGGCCCGGTCGTTGAGCTGCGCGATGGCACCGAACGTGAATTCGTCATGCCCGTGAACTGCCCGGAATGCGGCACCCCGCTCGCCCCCGCCAAGGAAGGCGACATCGACCTGCGCTGCCCGAACGCACGCAGCTGCCCCGCCCAGGTGCGTGGGCGGGTCGAACATATCGGCAGCCGTGGCGGCCTCGACATCGAGGTGCTCGGTGAGGTCGCGGCCTCGGCGCTGACCCAGCCGACCATTCCGGTCGACCCTCCACTGCCGACCGAGGCCGGCCTGTTCGACCTGAAACTGGCCGACCTGCTGCCGATCCAGGTCATCGTGCGCGACGCCGAAACCGGTTTGCCGAAGGAAGACGACGACGGCGCGGTTCGCCAGCGGATGCCGTTCCAGCGCAATCCCACCGCCGCCGAGAAGAAGCGCGGGCTGGAAGGCCCCCAGCCTTCCGCGAGCGCGCTCAAACTGCTCGCCGAGATCGACAAGGCCAAGACCAAGCCGCTGTGGCGCATTCTGGTGAGCCTGAACATCCGTCATGTGGGCCCGGTTGCCGCACGGGCGCTGGCGAACCACTTCGGCTCACTCGACGCCATTCGTGCCGCCACCCGCGAAGAACTGGCCGAGGTCGACGGCGTCGGCGGTATCATCGCCGACGCGGTGCTCGACTGGTTTTCGGTGGACTGGCACCTGGCCATCGTCACCCAATGGGCGGAGGCCGGAGTGCAGTTTGCCACGCCGGGGCATCCGGGGCCGGGCGCGGCCGAGGCCGCCGGGGGAGTGCTGGCCGGGCTGACGGTCGTCGCCACCGGCTCGCTCGACGGATTCACTCGGGACGGCGCGCAGGAAGCCATCATCGCCGCCGGGGGCAAGAGCGCATCAAGCGTGTCGAAGAACACCGACTTCGTTGCCGCCGGTCCGGGCGCCGGTTCCAAGCTGGGCAAGGCCGAAACCCTCGGCATCCGCATTCTCGACGCCGCGGAGTTTCGCATTTTGGTGACCGAGGGCCCCGCCGGGCTCCCGAGCGTGCCGTCGGCCGAGCCGGCCAGCTGAAGGCTTGCCGACCGGGAGTTTGAGTGCACCGGCACTGCGTCAGGAAATGGAAGATCGGTGCAGCCCCAATAGAATTGGTCTATCTGCCCTAATGCGTTTGGAGTTTCATGTCTGAAATCACGGCCGAGCAGGTTGCCCATTTGGCATACCTTGCCCGGATCGACCTCAGCCCCCTCGAGATCACCAATCTCACCCACGACCTCGGCCAGATCGTCGACTCGATCGCCAAGGTCTCTGAGGTAGCCACCGCTGATACCCCGGCCACGAGCCACCCGATGCCGCTGACCAATGTCTTCCGTGAGGATGTCGTCGTACCGTCATTGACCGTCGAGCAGGCGCTGTCCGGCGCTCCCGACCGCGCCGGTGACAAATTCCGCGTGCCCGCTATTTTGGACGAGGAGTAACCATGACCGATCTCACCAAGCTCTCTGCCGCCGCCCTGAGCGACCTGTTGGTACGCAAAGAGGTCAGCGCCGTCGAAGCGACCCGCGCCCACCTCGATCACATCACGGCCGTCGACACCGACCTGCACGCTTTTCTGCACGTTGCCGGCGATGCCGCCCTGCACACGGCCGCCCAGATCGACGCCCGCCGCGCTGCCGGCGAACCGCTCAACCCCCTCGCCGGTGTTCCGATCGCGATCAAAGACGTGCTCGCCACCTCGGACATGCCCACCACCGCCGGGTCGAAAATCCTGGAAGGCTGGGTTCCACCGTACGACGCGACCGTCGTTGCCCGGCTGCGCGCGGCCGGACTTGTGCCGCTCGGCAAGACCAACATGGACGAATTCGCCATGGGGTCCTCCACCGAACACTCCGCCTACGGCGTGACCCGCAACCCTTGGGACCGCGACCGCATTCCCGGCGGCTCCGGCGGCGGCTCGGCCGCCGCCGTTGCCGCCTTTGAGGCCCCGCTCGCGCTCGGCAGCGACACCGGCGGATCCATTCGGCAGCCGGCCGCCGTCACCGGATCGGTCGGTGTCAAGCCCACCTACGGCGGAGTCTCCCGCTACGGCGCCATCGCTCTCGCCTCGAGCCTGGACCAGGTCGGCCCGGTGTCCCGCACCGTCTACGACGCCGCCCTGCTGCACGATGTCATCGGCGGGCACGATCCGCTGGACTCCACGTCGTTGACCGACCGCTGGCCGTCGATGGCCGCCGCCGCCCGCGCCGGGCTCGCGGACGGCGCCCTCAAAGGCGTGCGCGTCGGCGTCATCAAGGAACTTTCCGGCGACGGATTCCAGACCGGCGTCACGCAGCGCTTTGAGGAGACGCTCGCTCTGCTCGTGGCCGCCGGAGCCGAGATCACCGAGGTCTCCGCTCCGAACTTCGAGTACGCCGTTGCGGCGTACTACCTGATTCTGCCGGCGGAAGCGTCGAGCAACCTGGCCCGTTTCGACTCGGTGCGCTTCGGCATCCGGGTCAACCCGGACAGCGGCTCGCTCACCAGCGAGCACGTCATGAGCGCCACCCGCGAGGCCGGTTTCGGGCCAGAGGTCAAACGCCGCATCATCCTGGGTACCTACGCGCTGAGCGCCGGGTACTACGACGCGTACTATGGCAGCGCGCAGAAGGTGCGCACGCTCATTCAGCGCGACTTCGCGGCCGCGTTCAACCAGGTCGACGTGCTCGTCTCGCCCAGCGCCCCGACCACCGCCTTCAAATTCGGTGAAAAACTCGCCGATCCGATGGCTATGTACGTGGGCGACGTGACGACCATCCCCGCGAACCTCGCCGGCGTACCCGGTATGAGTATCCCGATCGGTGTGGCGCCCGAAGACGGCCTGCCGGTGGGCCTGCAAATCATGGCCCCCGCCAAAGCGGATGCCCGCCTCTACACCGTCGGTGCTGCCATCGAGCAACTGCTCGAAGCGAGCTGGGGGCACACCATGCTCAGCCAGGCACCAGCCCTGACACCGACCGAAATGTTTGCCAGCGAAGAGGGAGCCGTCTGATGAAGGCCGAACTGATGGACTTCGACAAAGCACTCGAACTCTTCGAGCCGGTGCTCGGCTTCGAGGTGCACGTCGAACTCAACACCAAAACCAAAATGTTCTGCGGCTGTGCCAATGAGTTCGGTTCGGGCGCCAACACGAACACCTGCCCCACCTGCCTCGGCCTGCCCGGCGGTCTGCCCCAGGTGAACAAGAAGGCCATTGAATCCAGCATCCGTCTGGGATTGGCTTTGGGCTGCGACATCGCGGAGCACTCGCGATTCGCCCGCAAGAACTATTTCTACCCCGACACGGCGAAGAACTTTCAAACCAGCCAGTACGACGACCCGATCTGCCACGACGGATCGATCACGATCGAACTCGAAAGCGGCCGTCAGGTCACCGTCGAGATCGAACGCGCTCACATGGAAGACGACGCCGGCAAGCTCACCCACATGGGTGGCTCCACCGGTCGGATCCAGGGCGCCGACTATTCGCTCGTGGATTACAACCGCGGCGGCGTGCCGCTGGTCGAGATCGTGACCCAAATGATCGAGGGTGCCGAGCACGACGCGCCCGAGATCGGCAAGACCTACGTCGCGGCCATCCGTGAGATCGCCAAGGCGCTCGGCGTCTCCAACGCCCGCATGGAAGAGGGCAATGTACGCTGCGATGCCAACGTTTCCCTGCGCCCGCGTGGGTCGAACGTGCTCGGCACTCGCACCGAAACCAAAAATGTCAACTCGCTCCGTTCGGTCGAACGCGCGGTGCGTTATGAGATCCAGCGCCAGGCTGCGGTGCTGGCCGGCGGCGGTACCATCACGCAGGAGACCCGGCACTGGCACGAAGACACCGGTATCACCAGCGCCGGTCGACCCAAGAGCGACGCCGACGACTACCGCTACTTTCCCGAGCCCGACCTGCTGCCGATGGCACCGTCGCGCGAGTGGGTCGAAGAGCTGCGACTGACCCTGCCCGAGCCCCCCGCGGCCCGCCGCAAGCGCCTGCAGGCGGCGTGGGGTTTTGTGAACCTCGAATTCCAGGACGTCGTCAACTCCGACCTGCTCGACGCGGTCGAAGCGACCGTCGCGGCCGGAGCATCCGCTCAAGCCGCGCGCAAGTGGTGGACCGGAGAAATCGCCCGGCTCGCCAACGTGGCGGGCGTTGCTGCCGACTCGCTCGTCACTCCGGTGCAGCTTGCCGCGCTGATCGAACTGGTCGAGGCCGGTACCCTCACCGATCGTCTGGCCCGGCAGGTGCTCGAGGGAGTTATCGCCGGCGAGGGTACCCCGGCCGAGGTCGTGGAGAGCCGCGGCCTGGCCGTCGTCTCGGACGACGGCGCGCTCATCGTGGCCATCGACGCCGCGTTGCTCGGCCAGCCCGACGTGCTCGCCAAGATTCGCGACGGCAAGGTGCAGGCCGCCGGCGCGGTTATCGGCGCGGTCATGAAGGCCATGCGGGGGCAAGCGGATGCCGCGCGCGTACGCGAACTTGTTCTTGAACGTGCCCAGGCGATCGAGTAAGGCATGACGAGCAACGAGACCCTGTTCGGAGTGGGGGTGCAGGTGATCGTGCGTCTGGACCGCAGCCGCTTTCCCGATTCCCTCATCGACGACCCGATCGGTGTGATCGTGGCGGCGGGGGAGTCGGAAGGCTCCGGACTGTATGCGCCGACCGTGGTTCGTGAGCGGTTCTGGATCGTCCGGTTCGAGGAGCCGTTTTTCGGCCTGGACGGCTCCGGACCGCACGACTCGGCACGCATACCGCAGAGTTTTCTGGAAGCGGCACCGGCGGCGTGAACACGATCCATCCGGAACGGTCCGAGCGCGCTCCGTCGGCCCGCGACATCCGTCGCTGGCGGCAATACCTGGCCGACGAGCAAGCGGAGGCCGCGGTATACCGCGACCTGGCGAATCGTCGCGCCGGCGAAGAACGGCAGATTCTGCTCGCCCTCGCCGACGCCGAAGGCCGCCACGAAGAACACTGGCGCCGGCTTCTGGGCAGCCATATCGGTTCCCCGCGGCGCGGCGCGCTGCGTACCCGGTTTCTTGGGTTGCTCGCTCGACGGTTCGGATCGGTGTTCGTGCTCGCCCTCGCCCAACGGGCTGAAGGGCGGTCGCCATACGACGCGGATGCCGACGCGACCAACGCCATGGCCGCCGACGAAACCGTGCACGAAGAGGTAGTGCGCGGACTCGCCGCGCGCGGGCGCAAGCGTCTGTCCGGAACGTTCCGGGCCGCGGTCTTCGGCGTCAACGACGGGCTCGTGAGCAACCTCGCACTCGTGCTCGGTATCGGAGCGACCGGGGTGCCGGCCGCGACGATTCTGTTCACCGGAATCGCCGGCCTGCTTGCGGGGGCACTCTCGATGGGCGCCGGCGAATACGTTTCCGTACGGTCGCAGCGGGAACTGCTGGAGGCATCCGCTCCAGCGGCTCCGGCCCAGAGCGTGCTCTCGCACCTTGACCTCGCCGCCAACGAGCTGACGCTGGTCTATCGGGCCCGCGGAATGTCGGAAGAGGAAGCGGAAGCCTATGCCCGTGGCGTTCTGGCCACCGCCTATGCGGCCACCGGACCGATCGCCGCCAGCACGGGCGCTTCGGAACCCGACGAGCACGAGGCAATCGGAACCGGCACCGGGGCAGCAGTGTCAAGCTTCTGCTTCTTCGCCTCCGGTGCGCTGCTACCGGTACTGCCCTACCTATTCGGCATGAGCGGCCCGGCGGCCATCATCGTCGCCACCATCCTCGTGGGGCTGGCCCTGCTCGCCACCGGGGCCGTCGTCGGCCTGCTCTCCGGCGGCCCGCCGCTGAAGCGCGCCCTGCGGCAGCTCGTGATCGGCCTCGCTGCGGCGGCCGTCACCTACCTGCTCGGACTGGCTTTCGGCACCACCATCGGCTAGCTGGCCGGCTGGACAGTGCCGACAGCCACGGCCGGTCCGGTCTGGCCGCAGCACTGCGCGAACAGGTTATGCGCTCGCTTTTACCCCGGACGTAGTGGCGACGGGCAGGATGGGGTTAGGGTTTTTCGGTGGGTAAACAGGACGGCACCTTTCGGCAGATCTCGGCGGACGACGTCGACGACAGCTCGGCGACCATGCTGCACGTCGACCTCGATGCGTTCTTTGTCTCGGTCGAGCTGCTCTCGCACCCCGAATACGTGCATCAGCCGGTGATCGTCGGCCACCGTGGTGCACGTTCGGTCGTGACGGCGGCCAACTACATTGCGCGGCGCTACGGCGTGAACTCGGCGATGCCGATGGCGCTTGCGCTGCGGCAGTGCCCGAACGCGATCGTGCTCGAACCGCACATGGGGCTCTACCGCGACTTCTCGACCACGGTCATGAGCATCTTCGACGACATCACGCCGCTCGTTGAACGACTCGGCATCGACGAGGCCTTCCTCGACGTGACCGGTGCGACCGGGCTGTTTGGTTCCCCGGCCGTGATCGGCGAGCTCATTCGCGCGCGAGTGTTCGCTGCGACCGGGTTGGTCTGTTCGGTTGGCGCGGCCTCGACCAAATTCGTCGCCAAACTCGCCTCCGGCCTGGCCAAACCCAACGGTCTGCTCGTCGTTCCGGCGGAGTCGACGATTGAGTTTCTGCATCCGCTACCGGTAACCGCCCTGTGGGGTGTCGGCGCGGCCACCGAGCAGGTGCTGACCCGCCTCGGCCTGAAGCTCATCGGCGATATCGCGCACACGCCGCTCGCGGTGTTGCAGAAGACGCTGGGGGAGGCATCCGGTCTGAAACTGTTCGAATTGTCGTGGGGGCGTGACCCGCGTGCGGTGACGCTGGAACGTGAAGAAAAGAGCGTCGGCCACGAGGTGACCTTTGAACACGACGTGACCGATATCGACCGGTTGCACAGCGAGCTGCTGCGGCAGTGCGACCTCGTGGCTGCTCGGCTGCGGCGGAGTGACCTCGTGGCCCGTCGCGTCTCCCTCAAGCTGCGCTACACCGACTTCAGCACGGTCACGCGCTCGCGCACCCTCGCCGAACCCAGCAATGTGGGTCGCCGCATCTATGAGGAAGCGGTCGCCGCGTTCGACCTGCTGGCTGCCTCGGGCATTCGGGTGCGCCTGATCGGGGTGCGGGCCGAGCAACTCGGCACGGCATCGGGATCGGTGGGACTGTGGGATCCCGACGAAGACTGGCGGGGCGCGGAGTTGGCAGTGGATTCCGTCACCGAACGATTCGGGGCGGGAACAGTACGACCGGCCTCGTTCTTCAAGCCCTAGTCGCGCTAACCTGTTGGGATGACCAGCCTCCCGGAAAAACTCGCAGATACTTTTCGTTCCGCCGGTGTGAAATCGGCCTATGGTGACCCGGTGCAAATCGATGGTGTCACCCTGGTGCCGGTGGCGCTCGCGTACTACGGCTTCGGCGGCGGTGACGCCGGGGAAGGCGGCTCCGGCGGCGGAGGCGGCGGCGTGACGCTGCCGATCGGTGCCTACGTGAAGTCGGGTGGCACCGCCCGCTTCGAGCCCAATGTCATTGCGCTGCTCGCCGTCGGCGTTCCGTTCCTGATCGTGGCCGGGCGCGCCCTGGCCCGCGTCATCAAGGCCCTAAAAAAGTAGCCCCCTCCGCCCCCCTGTCCGTCCGGACAGGTGCCCGGGCCCGGGCCCGGAAAGTGGGCCCACGATAGATCATGGGCCCACTTGCATAAGGTGGGCCCAGGCGCGTGCTGTTACGGGTGGTGGGCCCGGGCGTTAGCGGCGGCCGCGGCGCGGCCAGCGTGGGCGGCGCGCGAACCGTCGGCGCAGCCAGCGCGGCGTTCGGGGGCGCAGCCAGACCGGCCAGTGCCACGGGCCGCTCACCGGCAGACCCTGGGCAATTCGCCGCTGCCGCAGAATGAACCGGCGCATAAGCACAAGGTACAGCGCCGCCAACACGAGCAAAATACCGATGCTCATGTTGTGATTCCCATGCCGTCAGTCTAGGCGGGGCACTACAATTGAACACGATCACGGGAGTCCGGTACACCGGGCTGAGAGGAAGCTGACCAAGCTTCGACCGTCGAACCTGATCTGGATCATGCCAGCGCAGGGAGGCTTCTCAATCCCGTGCCCTGTATTCACCTACGGAAAGGGCACGAACAGTGCACGCTACAACGACTTCAGTCCACCAGTCCACTCCAGCGGCGGGTTCGCCGAAGAAGCCGCGCAACTTTCGCTGGCGCGTCGTCGACATCGTCGTGGCGAGCGTTATCGGTGTCGCGAGCGGCGTCATCTTCTGGGCGTGGGGTCTGGCCTGGTCCCCGCTCAGCGCGATCCTCGCGTTCACACCCGGGCTGGAAGGCCTTCTGGCCGGCGGCTGGTTGTTTGCCGGCGTGCTCGGCGGCCTCATCATTCGTAAGCCCGGTGCGGCTCTGTACACGGAGGTTGTTGCGGCCGTCGTTTCGATGCTGATCGGCACCCAGTGGGGGTTCTCCACCCTGATCTGGGGCGTTGTCGAAGGCCTCGGAGCGGAGATCGTGCTCGCACTGTTCCTGTACGCCAACTGGCGGCTGGGCGTGGCGCTGCTCGCGGGCGCCGGAGCCGGCGTGGCCGTGGGACTGCTCGACACGACGTTCACCAGCTATGCGGCACTGGATTTCGGTTACAAGGCCGTCTACTTCGTATCCGCTGTGGTGTCGGGCACCGTGCTGGCCGGATTGCTGTCATGGTTCACCGTGCGCGGGCTGGCCCGCACCGGTGCCCTCGGCCGGTTTGCGTCCGGGCGGGAAGGTTCGCGAGCGTCGTCCCCCGCGCGCAGCTGACGGATGCCTGACACATCGTCGTTCCCGCTCGCTCGCGACCCGCAGATTCGTCCCGTGCAGATCCGTGCGCGAGGCTGGGGCTGGCGTCACGCCGGGCGCCACAGCCCGGCTGTTTCCGGTCTGGACTTGCAGATTGAACCCGGCGAGCGGGTACTGCTGCTCGGCGCCAGCGGTGCCGGTAAAAGCACCCTGGTGCACGCCCTGGCCGGGGTGCTCGGCGACGCCGAAGACGGCGATGAAACGGGCAGTCTGCTGGTTGACGGGCGACGCGCAGCCGAGGCGCGAGGGCGTGTCGGTCTGGTGCTGCAAGATCCCGATTCGCAGGTCGTGCTCGCCCGGGTCGGCGACGACGTGGCATTCGGCTGCGAGAACCTTGCCGTTCCGCGGGTCGAGATCTGGCCGCGCGTGCGGCAAGCCCTGGCCGAGGTCGGTTTGGGCCTGCCTCTCGACCATCCAACCTCGAGCCTGAGCGGGGGCCAGAAACAGCGACTGGCCCTGGCTGGCGTTCTCGCCATGCAACCGGGGCTGCTGTTGCTCGACGAACCGACTGCGAACCTCGATCCGGGCGGTGTCATCGACGTGCGTGACGCCGTCGTACGTTCTCTCGACCATTCCGGGGCAACCTTTGTGGTCATCGAGCACCGCGTCGACGTCTGGCAGGACGTCGTGGACCGTGTCATCGTGCTCGATCCAAGCGGCGGGGTGCTGGCTGACGGGGCGACCCGCGAAATTCTGTCCAGCCAGGGCGCGCGTCTGGCGCAGGCCGGCGTCTGGGTACCGGCCCTGCCTCCCCGGTTTCCGATCCGGCATCCGATCAGTCGCCCGCAGGCGTTGCTCCGCGCCGAGGGACTCGCGGTCGGTCGCGTACCGTTCGGCCGACGCACCGCATCCGTTGTCGCCGACGCCATCACCCTTGACGTGCGCGCGGGCACGGCCACCGTCGTGACCGGACCAAACGGCTCCGGTAAATCCACGCTCGCTCTGACCCTGGCCGGTTTGCTCGCCCCCGCTGGCGGGACCCTGCGAGCGAGCGAGCGCTTCGCGGCGGGCATTTCGCCGCAGCCGCATCGATGGCGTTCCAAGCAGCTTCTGACCCGCATTGGAACCGTTTTTCAAGACCCGGAACACCAGTTCCTGGCAGCTACCGTGCGCGATGATCTGCTGATCGGTCCGCGCGCGCTCGGACTCAGCCACGCTGAGCAGACCAGTCGTGTCGATGATCTGATGCACCGGCTGAGGCTCGATCATCTTGCCGACGCCAACCCGTTCACCCTGTCCGGTGGCGAGAAGCGACGGATGTCCGTGGCCACCGTGCTCGCAACCCGTCCCGGCCTGCTCGTGCTCGATGAGCCGACCTTCGGACAGGATTCCCGCACCTGGCAAGAGCTCGTGACCCTGCTGGCCGAGCTGCTCGACGAGGGAACCGCCCTCGTTGCGGTCACCCACGACGCCCAATTCGTTGCTGCCCTGGCTGACGAGGAATACCGCCTCGGCCTGCCAGACCCGATCCGGCTTGCGGCGGGAGCACAATGAGTCTGCTCACCCCGACGATCCGCCCGAGCGTCGTTGCCCGACTCAACCCGGTGAGCAAGCTTGCCGTTGCCCTTATCGTGAGTTGCGCGCTGCTGCTCTCCATCGACTGGGTGTCGGCGGGCGTCGCGCTGTTGCTCGAGGCCGTGTTGCTGACCTGGAGCGGTTTGAGCGCGCGAGCGTTCTGGCTGCGCACCGCACCGCTCTGGATCGCAGCGCCGATGGCATCGGTGACAACGATTCTGTACGGCGAAGACTCCGGCGCATTGCTGTGGCATTTCGGATTTATCACGGTTACCGAAGGCTCAGCCCAACTGGGCTTGGCCATCGGGCTACGGGTGCTCGCGATCGGTCTGCCCGGGATCGTGTTGCTCGCCACGACCGATCCCACCGACCTCGCCGACGGTCTGGCCCAGGTGCTGCGCCTGCCGAGCAGGTTCGTGCTGGGTGGCCTGGCCGGACTGCGGCTGGTGGGCATGTTCATTGAAGACTGGCATTCCCTCAACCTCGCGCGCCGGGCCCGCGGGGTCGGTGATGGCGGTGGCATGCGCGGTGCTGCTCAGCGGTTCTTCGGCCCGGCGTTCGCCCTGCTCGTGATCTCGGTGCGTCGCGGCAGCAAACTCGCCACGGCGATGGAAGCGCGCGGTTTTGGCAGCGACGAACCGCGTACCTGGGCTCGGCCTTCTCAGGTTCGTGCGGCCGATGTCGTGCTCGTCGCGATCGGATTCTCGATTGCCGGTATCGCCATCGGCGTTGCCGTGTGGGCCGGGACCTGGAGTTTCATTCTTGCCTGACACCAGTCTTTCGCGGCCAGCCGCACGGGGCTTCACGACCTTGCTGGCCCCCGTACTGCGGGCCGTTGCCGCTGCCGAGCCGAACGCGGTGGTGCTCATCGACGGACCGAGCGGAGCGGGCAAGAGCACCCTGGCAGACGCGGTCGTGGCTGCCTGGCCGGGCACGCACCGCCCGACTCTGGTGCGCCTCGACGACATCTATCCGGGCTGGCAGGGGTTGGATGCTGCCATCGAGCAGGTCTACACCCGCCTGTTGGCACCGCGCCGGGCCGGCCTGCCCGGGCAGTGGCAGCGTTTCGACTGGGTGCGCGGTGAGCCGGCGGAATGGAACCGGGTCGACCCGCAGCATCCGCTCGTGCTGGAAGGCTGCGGTGCGCTGGCGTCTGCCCACGAGGCCGTGAGCGATGTGCGGGTGTGGATCGATGCCGATGACACGTTGCGCAAACGCCGCGCTCTGGATCGGGACGGCGAGCTGTATCGACCGTATTGGGACCGCTGGCAGGCGCAGTGGGAGTCCTATGTTGTGCGGGAGACCCCCAGCCGGTGGGCGACCGTTCGTCTGGGGGTGGATCCGAGACCGACCTGACCACCAGCGTGCCGGTCCGGCTCGGTGCGCGGGCGTCACTATGCCGCAACCGATGTGTTCCGCATGGGGCGTGAAAAGACGCGGGGAGTGGACTAGGTTAGGTCGCATGACCAGTGCAGATCAGACCCGGGCCGACTCATCACAAGAGACCTATGTTGCCGAGTTCATTGACGGTCCCCTGGAGGGACAGTTCGATTCCCGGGCGCTCGTACGCGGAAAGCACGCGCCCCGCATCAGCATGGTCGCCGCCGTCGGCGGTCTGGAATCGGTGTTCTGGTACGACGAGGTCGACGAACGTGACATGAACGGGCAGCGTCGTGTGCGCTACGCCTTCGATCAGGGTGAGAGCGACCCGATCGACACCGAGGTTGAGCCGCTGTAACGAGCCGCCAGAACGGGCCTACTGGTTGAGCAGGGCCGTAATCATCAGGACTGGATGCAACAGCCGCCAACCCACCCCAGGGTCGGCGATGCTCTGGTCGAGCTTGAGTGCGGCTGAAAGATCCTCGCCGGCCACGGTGAGCTGCACCTGGCCCACGTTTGCGCCTTTACGGGCCGTGGCGAAGTCCTTGAGCGTCACGGTTGCAGCCTTCGGCGTGGCAGCCTGCCAGGTATAACGGGTGCGGGACACTCCGACGACGGCCGATGCTGTGTCGCCCCACGCCGATTCAAACGTGCCATAGGCGGCATCGGCGGCCAGAACGGGCAGCTGGCCGACACCGGCCCGCGCACTCACCATAAGGCCGGTCAGGTCGGCGGTGAGCGCGTCGTAGGTCGGTTCGCCGAGATAGGCACCAGAGAACGTGAAGCTCGAATCGCCGTCGCTCACCTTCGCGGTGAATAGAAAACAGACCCCGGCGGCATCCGTGTAGCTGCGGGAAATGCCGGTGATGCCTTCATTCGGAAGAAATGAGGTGGTGTTTTCGACACCACGACGATTCGCCAAAGCGGATGAGGGACTGCCCAGCATCGTAGCCACGATCGGGTTGGTCGCGGCAAGGCCCGCGAGCTGGGCCAGGTCGGTGGCGGTGCCGGCGCTCGCATCGTGCAGTCCCGTGGCGTCAACGACGGCGGTATCTTTGAGCCCGTGGTCGTTCAGCCAGGCGTTGGCAGCGAGAACATAGGCGTCGACGGAGCCGAACGCCCATCGGGCCACGCTATCGGCGTGGTTATTGCTCGAACCCAGCAGCAGAGCCTGCAGGAGCTCAAGTTCGGTCCACTGTTCCTCGGGAAAGACCGAAACCGTGCGGGCGCCAGCTTTGTCATAGTCGAGGTAGGTCTGGAAATCAGCAGCGGTAAGGGTCACAGTGGGGCCGGTCTCGCCCGCCACGATGGGCTTCGCGTCGAGGACAACGAGGGCGGTGACAACCTTGGCAATGGATGCCATCGGCAGCGCCTCGGGAGTTCCGGCTGCCGCGATGGGGTCGGACACCGGGGCCGATGGCGTTGCGCCGGACGCATCGCTCGTGGTGGCGGTGAGAACGGCCATGGCGCTCGCGCCATTGGCCGACAATGCCGGGGGAGTGGGCGCGGTACTGCTCGCAGCGGGAGCGACCACAGCGGCGGTGACAGCGGGAAGAGGCCCCAATAGCGTTGCGGGGCCGTACACGCCCAGGCCGAGAATCAGCACGGTTCCGACCAGGATGCCGACGAGACGGCCGGGACGGAAGGAGCTCATGCCCCAAGGCTAGACCGCTTGAGGTCAGCCCCAGCCGAGTGCGTGCAGCCTGTCGTCATCAATGCCGTAGAAATGGGCGATTTCATGCACCAGAGTGACATGAATTTCGTCGTGCAGTTCCTTGAGGCTGGCGCAGATCGCCAACAAGGGTTCGCGGTAGAGCACAATCCGATCGGGCATCTCACCGAAACCGTATTGACCGCGCTCGGTGAGGGCGACCCCGTCATAGAGCCCCAGGATGTCCAGGGTTCCGTCTTCGGGACGGTCTTCGACCACGAAGATCACATTATCGAGTCCGTCAACCATATCGTCGGGGAGCAGATCAAGCTCATCAACAACGAGCCGTTCAAATTCGGACGCGTTAAGGTCTAACATCGCCACCCACTGTCGACGACATGCGCTCAATACTCACTGTTCTCAACAACAACGTGGCCACGCAGGGCCGCCTTGTTGTGATGTACCGCGATGTTTCATTGGGGTGAGTAACGGGGATTGAACCCGCGACCTCCTGGACCACAACCAGGCGCTCTGCCAACTGAGCTATACCCACCATGCGTCCCCACGTCTTACAACGCGGGGCAACTCAGCAATCCTATTACACCTCGGAGGAGAATAAGTGCACGACTTGCGCGGCGGACGATTTGGCTTCGTCGCTGGTGGGCCCCGGGTCCGCTACAAACACCGTCTGGCGGTAGTACGCGAGCTCGCGAATCGACTCGAGAATGTCGGCCAGGGCGCGGTGCCCGCCGTCTTTGGCCGGGGCATTGAAGTACACCCGCGGGTACCAGCGACGAGCGAGTTCTTTGATCGACGACACGTCAACGTTGCGGTAGTGCAGCTGGTTGTCCAGGCGCGGCATGTACCGGGTGAGGAAACCGCGGTCGGTGCCGATGGAGTTGCCGGCGAGCGGGGCCTTCTGCTCGGCGGGGATGAACTTCAATACGTATTCGAGAACCTGATACTCGGCCTCGGCGGCGCTGACACCGTGGGGAATTTCGGTGATGAGGCCCGAGGAGGTGTGCATATTGCGCACGAAGTCGCCCATGTTCTCCAGCGCCGAATCGTTGGGCTTAATGATGATGTCGAGGCCGGGGTCAAGCACATTGAGGTCGTAGTCGGTGATGACGACGGCGATCTCGACGAGCTCGTCGCGGTCCAGGTCGAGCCCGGTCATTTCACAGTCGATCCACACCAGACGGTCGGGACTTTTCGACGTCGGTGCGGACGTGGGGGTGGGCGTCGGTGCGGTATCTGTCGTGCTGTTGGTCATGGATGAAGTCTACCGCCGGCCTCCGACACGGCCTGTAAACTTGGGGACTACCGTTTTCAACGCTCGACCTGCGAGGACCTGATGGAATTCACACTGTATTCGTCGTCATTCTGCGAACCGTGCATGCAGACACGGGCCATTCTTGCTGAGGCGAAACGTCTCGTTCCCGGTGCGACCGTGCGGGAAATCGATGTTGCGGGTGCCCCCGAGCAGGCAGAGGCGCTGCAGATTCGAAATACCCCAACGGTGATCATTTCCGACGGCGCCGGAACCGAGGTTTTTCGTGCAGCCGGCGTTCCCACTTTGGCGCAGGTGCTCGTCGCTGCCGCCAAAGCGCTCTGAACCGCGCCTACGACGGCGCCTCGTCATCCGAGAGGCTCAGGGCCGCCCGGTTCTCCGCCGACATGATCTCGCCGTAGTACTCGATGACGAAGGAGCGGGCCAACCGTCCGGCGGTCGCACCGTCGCCCGCCGTGATCGCGGCCAGAATTTCGCGATCGTGCGCCAGGGACAATTCCATCTTGGCGCGAGAATCGGGCGCGCGGTCCAGTCCGTCCGTGACCATATCGATGAGCGCCCCTCGAGTCGCCTCGCCGCAGATCTGCATGAGCTGGTTGTGGCTGGCGGCCCACACGCTCACGTGAAAGGCGACATCCGCTCGGCCGAAGGCGATCGGCCCGTTCGCCACCTCGGCCTGCATGGCGTCCACGGCAGCACGCATCGACTGCAACTGTTCCGCGGTGCGGTGCTGGGCGGCCAGGGTGCAGGAGGTGCCCTCGAGCATGATGCGAAATTCGACGAGTTCCGATAGGGCGATGGTGTCCAGGCGCACCAGACGGTTGACGGTTTTGGTAAGGATGGCGGGGGAGGCCTGCAGAACCTCGGGTCCGCGCGGGTCGCCGGGGCGGGAGCGCACCAACCCGATGCTCTCGAGTACCCGCAATGCCTCGCGAATCGTCGACCGGCTCACCTCGAAGGTCAGCATGAGCTCGCGCTCGCTGGGCAGACGATCGCCCGGCCGGAGTTCTCGTTTGCTGATGGCGCTCTCGATCTGCTCGACGACGCGTTCGTAGGCCTTCACGGTCTTGACGGGGGTGAATGCGGCTGGGTGGGTCATCTGCACGTCCTCGCGGTTGCGATCAGGGGTCAATATCGGGACCGATCTTGACGATCTGAGATCTACATGTAAAGCTGACTTTGGTACAGAGTGTACTGGTCTGACCATGTGTTTCACCGGTATAGACGATACATTTCCGCAGTATTTCTCACGCAGTATTTCTCACGCACTATCTCGCAGCAGTGCTGGCCGATTCTCGTCGGGCAGCGGACCCAGAGGGGCACAACCGTATGAGGGTACACACCCGGCGAAACCTGATCGCCAGCGTCGCCACTGTCATGATTGCATCCATGGCCCTGGTGGGGTGTTCCAACGGGGCAACGACCGCCGACGGCGAACCCGACACCACGTTGACCGTAGGACTGCTGGCCACTCCCGGCAACCTGGACTACACCACGACGGCGGGTGCGGCGATTCCGCAGGCGCTGCTCTACAACGTCTACGAGGGACTGGTGAAACTCGACAACGACGGAACGATCATTCCCCTGCTCGCGAAATCGTGGACGGTCAGCGATGACGGCCTCGTGTATGACTTTGCACTCGAAGAAGGCGTCACCTTCTCCGACGGCTCGCCATTCACCGCCGAGACGGTCAAATTCAGCCTGGAACGCGTCAAAGACAACTGGACCGCCAATGGGCCCGGGTACCTCGACCCGATTGCCAGCATCGAGGCGGTCAGCGACACCGAGGCTCGCATCACCCTGACCAAGCCGAGCAACAGCTGGCTGTTCAACATGAGCGGTCCGGTCGGCACCATGTTCACCGAATCAGGAATCGCCGACCTGGCCACCGCGCCGGTGGGCACCGGTCCGTACACCGTCAGTTCCTTCAAGACCGGCGACAGCCTCGTTCTCGCGGCCAACGCCGACTACTGGGGCGATGCGCCGTATATGACCGACGTGACGCTGCGCTACTTTACCGATGCGACCGCGCAGACCAACGCTCTGCTCAGCGGAGACGTCAACCTGGTCGCGGGTATCTCGCAGTTCCAGCTGGTCGGCCAGTTCAAGTCGAACTCCGACTTTCAGGTTCTGGAAGGCGCCAGTACCGGTGAGGTCACGCTCTCGATGAACAACGCCAGTGATGCATTCAGCGACGTTCGGGTGCGGCAGGCCGTCATGTACGGAATCGATCGTCAGGTTGTCATGGACACGGCGAACAGCGGCTACGGTCTGCTGATCGGCTCCATGGTGCCGCCGACCGACCCCTGGTACGACGCTGATCTGGCCGAACTGTACCCGTACGACCCGGACAAAGCCATCGAGCTTCTCGCCGAGGCCGGCGCCAGCGACCTGACCATTGCTTTCAAGATCCCCAACCTTCCCTACGCTGTTGCCGGCGCTCAGGTAGTCAAGGATCAGCTCGCCAAGGTGGGCATCACCGCCAACGTGACGGCCCTTGAATTTCCGGCGGTCTGGCTTGACGAGGTCTTCTCCAACCACGACTACGACATGTCGCTGATCATGCACAGCGAACCGCGCGACGTGACCGCTTTCGCCGCACCCACCTACTACGCGGGCTACAACTCGCCCGAGGTGATGGCGAAGTTTGCTGAAGCGGATGCCGCGGACGCGGACGCCTACGTCGAACTGATGAAGGAAGCCACGACCACAATGGCCGAGGATGCCGCCGCGGATTGGCTCTACCTGCAGCCGGCAATCTCCCTCGCCGACGCGGATCTGGTTGGTGTTCCCAAGAACACGCCGAGTCTCGCGCTGGACCTGTCGACCATCGCCCGATAGGCGCATCGAAGCCAGCGCGCGTACGGTTGTCGTTCGAGCGGTTGGCACGGCAGTATCCAGTGTCGTGCCAACCGTAAATCAGTCAGAGGAAAGTCCCGTTATGGTTCTTGTGGTTCTGCGTCGGATCGGCGTGTTCGCGACCACGGTCGTTGTGGCCTCGATCGTGACTTTCCTGATGCTGTCGATCCTGCCCGGCAACGCCGCGCGCATCGCTCTGGGCGTGCAGGCGACCGAAGCGGATGTCGCCGCGCAGACCACCGCTATGGGCCTCGACCGCCCCGCGGTGGTGCGCTATCTGGATTGGTTCGGGCACGTACTCATCGGCGACTTCGGCACCTCCACCGTGTCCCGTCAGCCGATTGGCCCCGAAATAACAGATGCCCTCGGCATCACCGTGATCCTCGTACTGACCAGCGTCGTGCTCGCCCTGCTCTTTGCGATTCCGTTCGGAGTCTTGACGGCGGTGCGGCAACGCAAGCCCGACGGCGCGATTTTGTCGGGCATCAGCCAGATCGGCGTGGCCGTGCCCGGCTTTCTGGCGGGAATGCTGCTCGTTACAGTGTTCGCCGTCACGCTGCGCTGGCTTCCGGCGGGGGGCTGGGTTGACCCGGGAGACGACTTCGCGGGATTCCTCGAGCACCTCATTCTGCCCGCGATCGCCCTCGGCAGCGTGCAGGGGGCCGTCCTCAGCCGATATGTGCGTTCGTCGGTCCTGGAAGTCATGCGCGAAGACTTCATTCGCACCGCCCGGGCCAAGGGCCTGGGGGCGGGACGGGCGCTGTTCCGGCACGGACTGCGCAACGCGGCCGTTCCCGTGATGACCGTACTGGGCCTGCAGATCGCCACCCTCCTGGTCGGCGCCGTCGTCATCGAACGCGTCTTCAGCATTCCCGGTCTCGGGAGCCTGCTGCTCGACAAAGTAGCCCTGCGCGACCTGCCCGCCGTTCAGGGCATCGTCCTGGTGCTCGTCGTGTTCGTTCTGGCGTTGAATTTTCTCGTCGACCTCGCCTTCACCCTGATCGATCCCCGACTTCGGAGCGCCTCATGACGGCCAGCGATCCCCGCGTCACTACCGACACCCCGCGACGACCTCGATCCGCCGCCACTGGGCGAAATGGCGCAGCAACGCTCTGGACCGGCCTCGTGCTCATCGGCCTCGTCGTGTTGGCCGCGCTCGTCTCGATGTGGTGGACGCCGTTCGACCCGGAAGGGGTCTTCTCAGATTCCATTCTGCTCCCGCCTGGCTCGGAGCACCTGCTGGGCACCGATAGCTTCGGACGGGACGTCTTCAGTTCCATCCTGCGCGGCGCTCAGATCTCACTCTTGGTGGGAACCGTGGCGGTCTCCATTGCGGCCGTACTGGGCGTGCCGTTTGGCATTGTCGCCGGCATGAACCCGGGCCGACTGGACCAGTTCATGATGCGCGGCAACGATATCTCGCTCGCCTTTCCCGCCTTGCTGCTCGCGATCATCTTCGGCGCCATTTTCGGAGCCGGCACGGTGACCGCGATGGTGGCCCTCGGAATCGGAACCGCACCGGCGTTCGCGCTCATCGCCCGCAGCGGCACTATGCAGATCATGAGTCGAGAGTACGTGCAGGCGGCCCGCGCTTCGGGCAAGAGCGGCGTGTTCATCGGGGTGCGTCACATCCTGCCCAATATCAGCGGCATGCTCATCGTGCAGGCTTCGGTGTCGTTCGGCATCGCGGTTCTGGCCGAGGCCGCCCTGTCGTACCTCGGACTCGGCACGCCGCCGCCCACGCCGTCCTGGGGGCGCATGCTGCAGGACGCCCAGGGGTACTTGTTCATCGAACCGCTGCTCATCGTGTGGCCGGGAATCGCCATCGCTGTTGCGGTGCTCGGCTTCAACCTGCTCGGTGACGGCCTCCGCGATCGCTTCGACCCCAAGATGCAGGTGAAACGATGACTTCGATCACGCCAACGGCAACGCCGGCACCGACTCTCAGCGTGCGCGACCTGCGGGTCGGCTCGCCCTTCAACGAGCTGCTCCACAGCATCAGCTTCGATATCGCCGCCGGCGAACGTGTTGGCCTGATCGGGGAATCCGGGTCGGGTAAGTCGCTCACCGCAACCTCCGTCATGGGTTTGCTGCCGGAAACTCTCACGGCGACCGGCTCGGTGCGTCTGAACGGTGTCGACGCCGATCTGCTCACGGCGCCCGACCGCAACCTAAATCAGCTGCGGGGCAACACCATGGCGATGGTCTTTCAGGAGCCGATGACCGCCCTGAATCCGCTCATGCGGGTCGGCGCCCAGGTGGCCGAAATTATGACGGTGCACCACACCGTCAAGGGCCGGCGTCAGGCCAGGGAACGCGCCGTCGAACTGCTGACGCAGGTCAAATTACCCAACCCCCGTGAGGCGGCCCTCGCGTTTCCGCACCAGCTCTCCGGCGGGCAGCGCCAGCGCGTCATGTTGGCCATGGCCATGGCCAACGACCCGCAGCTGCTGTTGTGTGACGAACCGACGACGGCGCTCGACGTCACCGTGCAAGCCGAGGTGCTGGGGCTGATCGGAAAACTCGTGACCGACCGCGGCACGTCCCTGCTCCTGATCACGCACGACATCGCGGTAGTCGCCGAGGTGTGCCAGCGCGTGCTCGTCATGTATCAGGGCAACATCGTCGAGGACGGACCGGTGGGGCGCGTGTTGACCGCGCCGCAGCATCCCTACACCCAAAAGCTCATCGCGGCGTCCGATTTGTCTTCGGTCGACGACCGCGGTCGGCTGCACACCATGTCCATGCCTGTCGTCGCCACCCCGGTCGTCTCCACCGCAGAAACCTCTCCGCGCCGCATGCCAACGGATGCCGCGGCGCTGCCGCTATCGCCGGCGCACAGGGCCGCCCACCAGAGGATCGAGGCGGACGACGCACCGGTGATCTTCAACGAAGTGACCGGGACGCCCGCCATTCGGGTGCGTGACCTCAGCCGGCAGTACCGACGACGCGGCGGCAGCGTGTTCACCACGGCCCCGATCGTGCACGGCCTGCGCGAGGTGTCCTTCGACGTGGCCGAAGGACAACGGTTTGGCATCGTGGGTGAATCGGGGTCCGGTAAATCCACGCTCATGCGCATCCTCTGTGCGCTCGACCAGCCGACCTCAGGATTGGTCGACGTGCTCGGTCAGCCGATCAAGGGGGCTTCCGAGCGGCAATTGCGGAACTTTCGCAGTCAGGTGCAGATCGTGTTCCAGGACCCGATGGGGTCCTTGGATCCGCGCATGAAGGTACGGGACATTGTCGCCGAACCCCTGCGCCACGTCGATCGGGCTGAGGCCAGAGCCCGGGTGGAAGCACAGCTGGCCGCGGTCGGGCTCGACGCCGACGTGATGGACCGGCATCCACATCAGTTCTCCGGCGGTCAACGTCAGCGCATTTCCATCGCACGCGCGCTCATCACACGGCCCCGAGTTCTGGTGGCCGACGAAGCGGTCAGCGCCCTGGATGTCTCGGTGCGCGCCCAGGTCTTGAACCTGCTCGCCGACCTGGTCGACGAATACCAGCTCACCCTCGTGTTCGTCTCCCATGATCTCGGCGTCATCCGTCACCTCTGCGACACCGTGGCCGTCATCTCCGATGGACGCATCGTGGAATGCGGACCCACCGGCGACGTCTACGACCGACCTCTGCACCCGTACACGCGGCAATTGGTCAGCGCGACACCGTCGATGGACGAGCTGGCCCGACGCGTGACCGCCTGAACAGCAACCGCTCCACCCCACCCCACCCGACCCATTGGAAAAGCGACCATGACCGAGACCGTGCCCATCGAATGTCTGCCGGCCACTGAACTCGTGCAGCGCTACAGCAGCGGAGATCTTTCCCCGGTCGAGGTGACGGCCGCGGTGCTCGATCGGGCCGAGCGGCTGCAGCCCGACTTGAATTGTTTTTGGGGCATTGACCGGGCGGGGGCGCTCGATGCCGCAGCCGCTAGCGAAAAACGCTGGGCCGCGGGCAAACCGCTCGGAACGATCGACGGTGTGCCGACCAGCATCAAGGAGAACGTGGCCGTGCGCGGGTTCAGCCAGCCCTCCGGTACGGCCGCCAAATTCGACGCGCCGATCGCCACCACCGACGGACCGAGCGCGGCGCGCATTCGGGAGTCCGGCGGCGTACTCTTCGGCGTCACGGTTATGCCGGACTACGGCATGCTGTCTTCCGGAGTGTCGAGCCTGCACGGAATCACCCGCAGCCCGTGGAACCCGAAGTGGACGGTCGGCGGGTCCAGCGCCGGCGCGGGCGCCGCGGCCGCCGCCGGAATCGGGCCGCTGCACCTCGGATCCGACATCGGCGGTTCCCTGCGCCTGCCGGCGACCTGGCTCGGGCTCGTCACGCTCAAACCGAGTTTCGGCCGAATCCCGGTCGACCCGCCATATATGGGTCGGGTGGCCGGACCGCTGACCAGAACAGTGGATGATGCGGCCCTGCTCATGGGAGTGCTCGCCCGGCCAGACCTGCGCGACTACAGCAGCCTCGGCGAGCAAAACGTGGATTGGACCGACGTGCGCGACGCCGGAGGCGGTGTGGCCGGACTGCGGGTGGGGTTTCACCTGGCCGGCGGTGCCGGAATGGCGACCGACCCGGAGGTGGCGGCATCCGTTTTGCAGGCGGTGCAGCTCTTTGCGGCGGCCGGTGCGATCGTCGAGGAGATCGCTCCGGTGATGACCGAAAAGTACCTCGCCGACCTCGACCTGTTTCTGCGGGTGCGTTCGCTCGCTGACTATGAGGTGCTGGAACCGGCCCGGCAGGCTATGGTGCTCGACTTCATTCGGGAATGGGTATTGGGCGGTGCCGGAACGACGGGGACCGAGGTGGTGCGGTGCTATCAGAGCATCCAGGACCTGCGGGGGGCGACCGTTGCAGCCACAGCGCCCTATGACCTGGTGCTTTCACCGGTCGCCGCGGTCGCCGCATTCCCGGCGGAATGGCCGATGCCGACCAACGATGCGGCAACCTCCCTCGATCACATCGCATTCACCGCGCCATACAACTTTTCGGAGCAGCCGGCCAGCTCGGTGAACTGCGGGTTCACCGCCGACGGACGCCCGATCGGGCTGCACATCGCCGGGCGTCGCTTCGAGGATCTCGCTGTCCTCCGGGCTACTCGCTGGTACGAGACCGCGCGGCCCGCCGCGAGCGTACCGGTCTGGCCCGTTCAGACCTGAGCCGGCCGGTCGGCTCACGTCACAGCTCGCGGGCTCCAGCGCTAGGCGTTCGGCGGGTCGAAGCGGCCGTCGACGGCCGTCCAGCCGCCATCGACGGTGAGTACCGAACCGGTCACGAACCGCGACGCATCCGAGGCGAGGTAGACCACGGCGCCGGCCAATTCGCTCGGTGTCGACCAGCGGCCCAGCGCGCTCTTGGCGGCATAGGCGTTGTACCACTCGGGATTGCTCTTGATCTGGGCCGTCAGCGGGGTTTCCACGACGCCGGGGGAGATCGCGTTCACGCGCACGCCGGCCTGACCGTATTCGGCGGCGGCCGTGCGTAACAACTGCACCAACCCGGCCTTGGTCGCGGCGTAGACCCCTTGGCCGGGCTCGACCGTGACCGCTCGAATCGAAGCGAAGCCGATGATGCTGCCGCCACCGTGGGCCGCCATGGTCGGTGCAAAGGCCTGGATGAGCACGAATGCCGCGCGCAGGTTGAGATTCACGACGCGATCGAACTCGTCGAGCGTGTAGTCCGCGATGCGCTTGCGTACATTGGTTGCGGCGGTGAAGACGAGGGCGGCCAGGTCGTTGAGGTCGCGCGCGACGGCCTGCACGGCCTGCTGGTCGAGCACGTCCAGCTGCAGCGAACTGGCACCGGCGCCGAGCTGGGCGGCGGTGGACGCAGCGCTGTTCGCATCACGGTCGGCGCAGATCACCGTGGCACCGTGGGCGTGGAGGGCCAAGGCGCTCTCGCGGCCGATGCCGCTGCCGGCCCCGATCACGAGCACGCGGCGACCGGAAAATTGGAACAGCTGGGTGTAGTCCACGATGTCTCTTTCTTGGTGATTTACGGGCGGATCATGGCCATGCGGGTCACGGTGAACTCTTCGATAGCGAACCGCGGCCCTTCGCGGCCCGTGCCGGAGTCCTTGACGCCGCCGTAGGGCATGATGTCGGAGCGAAAGCCGGGAATTTCGTTGACCACGACACCACCGACGTCGAGCTCGTTAATGGCGCGAAAGGCTCGTTGCAGGGAACTTGTGTAGATCGCGGCCTGCAGGCCGTAGCGGGACCGGTTGACCAGCTCGACCGCCGAATCCATGTCGGAGACGCGTTGCAGCACAACGACCGGTCCAAAGATTTCCTCGCACCAGGCGAGGGCGTCGTGCGAAACGTCCGTCAGCACGGTTGGGGCGATGCTGCGGCCGACCAGGTGCCCACCGGCCAGAACCCGGGCCCCGCTTGCGCGGGCGGCGGTGATCCAGGCCAGGATACGTCCCGTTGATGCCTCGTTAATGACTGGCGCCACCCGGGTGCTCTCACAGCGAGGATCCCCCACCACCACGTCGGGGAGGCGGGCGAGCAGCATCCGTTCGAATTCGTCGGCGATCGAATCGTGCACCAGAATGCGCTGCACCGAGATGCAGGCCTGGCCATTGGCATAGAAACCACCACGGATCACGGCGTCGACGGCAGCCTCGAGGTTGGCATCGCTCTCGACAATCAGCGCGGTATTGGAGCCCAGTTCGAGCACGACTTTGCGGGGAGCGGCATCTCGGGCGATCTGGTGCCCGACCGCGGCGGAACCGGTGAACGACACCACGGCAACGCGTGGATCGCGCACGAGGGCTTCGCCCACCGCGATGCCGCCCGTGACGAGCTGAACGGCGGCGCTGGAGACTCCGTGTTCGCGCAGCACGCCGCGGATCAGGTCGACCGCCCATAGCGTTGCCAGGGGTGTGTTCGGGGCTGGCTTGATAATGATCGGGCACCCGGCGGCGAGGGCCGGGGCGAGCTTATGGCTGGCCAGCAGAAAGGGATAGTTGAAACCGGTGACGCCCACGACGATGCCAGCCGGTCGCCGCGTCCAATAGCCGATCATTCCCACGCCGCTGGGTTGCAGGTCGAGCGGAACGGTTTCGCCGTGCTGGTGGGCGACTTCCTCGGCACTTGCCGACCAGGTGGTGAGGGCACGGGCGACCTCCGTGCGGCAGTCCACGAGCGGCTTGCCGGTCTCCAGCACCAGAAGCTGCTCGATCTCGGCGGTGTGCTCGGCGAGGGCATCGTGGATGCCGATCAGCAGCTGACGGCGGGCGCCCGTGCTCAGGCCGGCCAGTTCCGCGCGTGCCGAGGCGGCCGCATCCACGGCCAGCTCGGCATGCTGCACCGTGCCGACCGGGGCCGACGCCACGGGGGAGCCGTCGAAGGGGAACACGATCTCCTGCTGCTCCGAGCAATCCAGCCAGCGCTCGCCGATGGGGAGCCCGGCCGGGTAGGGAATCGGGAACGGAACCACGGTGACCGCCTTCTGTTGTACGTACCGGAGGAAATGCTGGCTTTTCTACTGGTCTGACCAGTAACCTATCTAGGGTATCGAGTGGCGAACGTCCGGTCAATGACCTGCCGTGGCCCGCACCAGATCACCCCGCATTCGACCCACAGGAGCGCGCAATGACCAGCATCGACAGAATCCACCGGCTGGCCGTAATTCGCGGCGACGGAATCGGGCCCGAGGTGATCGATGCCGCACTCGCGGTGCTCGCTGCGGCGGAGTCCGCGTTCGGTTTTCGAACCGAAATCACCGAGATTGCGGCCGGTGCTCAGCATTATCTCGCCACCGGAGAACTGTGGACCCCCGCCTTGCAGGAGCAACTCCGCAGCCATGACGCCATTTTGTTCGGCGCGATGGGCGACCCCGCCGTCGCGCCCGGCATTCTGGAACGCGGCTTCATCCTCGAAATGCGACGCAGCTTTCAGCAGGCCGTGAACCTGCGACCGGTCAAGCTGTATCCCGGCGTGGTGACGCCCATCGCCGGCCTCACCCCGGAACGCTGCGACCTCGTGATTGTGCGGGAGAACACCGAGGGCGCCTACGTGGGCCGGGGATCGACGGTGCATGCCGGCACCCCGAACGCCGTCGCCGTGCAGGAATCGGTCAACACCCGAATGGGTGTGGAACGCGTCGTTGAGTTCGCTTTTCGCCTGGCCGAGCGTCGGGGTGGCACGCTGACCCTGTGCCACAAGAAGAACATCCTGGTTGAAGCCGGCACCCTCTGGCAATCGACCGTCGACGAGGTCAGTGCGCGGTTTCCCACGGTTCCCGTGGACTACGTGCACGTCGACGCCCTGTGCTTTTACCTGCCGACCACCCCGGAGCGCTTCAACGTGGTCGTGACCGACAACCTATTCGGTGACATCATCACCGACCTGGGCGCGGCCATCCAGGGTGGTCTCGGCGTCGCCGCGAGCGCGAACGTGAACCTTGACGGCTCCGGCCCGAGCATGTTCGAAGCCATCCACGGCTCGGCGCCCGACATCGCCGGTCGAGGCTGGGCCAACCCCGTCGGAGCCATCCTCTCCACGGCCATGTGCCTCGCTCACCTGGGCGAGGGCGATGCTGCTCGGGCGATCGAGGCTGCCGCCGTGCACGTTCTGGCGCAACTGCCGGCGACCGCCGGGCCGGCCATGGGCTTCTCCACCGCGCAACTGGGCCAGAAAATCGCGGAGCTGGTGCGAAGCGGCGCGTCGGTCGCCGCCATCCCGGGGTACTCCGTCATGGATGACCTCGCAGCGCTGCGCTGAACTTATGCGCTGAAGCGGTGCCCTGGATCCATACAGTGACCGGAGCACCGCTCGCGGCCTGTAACCTTGAACAATCCCGCCCCCGTAGCTCAGTGGATAGAGCACCGGCCTTCTAATCCGATTGTCGTAGGTTCGATTCCTACCGGGGGCACCGTACTGCCCATTGTCAGAGTGGCTCCATTGAGGCTGAAACCGAGGCGATGCTGATCGCCGTCAGGGCGAGATGGAAGCTGCCGACAACCGTGATGAGGTGTTCTGCCCGGAGGTCCCTCAGGCTAATCCTGTGCAGGCCGAAACGCTCGGTACCGGTACCGGTACCGGTACCGGTACCGGCAGCGCGCAGTCGTCAGGATTGCTAGATTCAAGTATGCGAGAACAACAGGCGCGAATCATCGCGGAACTCAACGTCTCACCCACCATCGTCCCGGCCGCCGAAGTGCGTCGCCGGGTCAAATTTCTTAAGGACTACCTCAAGCGCACCGGCGCCCAGGGCCTGGTGCTCGGTATCAGCGGCGGCCAAGACTCCACCCTCGCTGGCCGGCTCTGCGCGCTGGCCGTCGACGAACTGGCCGAGGAAGGGCATGCTGCAACGTTTGTGGCCGTACGCCTGCCTTACGCGGTGCAGCGCGACGAAGCGGATGCCCAACTCGCGTTGGAATTCATTCGTCCGCAATCCCAGGCCACCTTCAACATAGAACTCGCCGTTGACGGATTCGAGAGTGAGTTTCTGGCCAGCCTCGACGTGGCGATGACGGACTTCACCAAGGGCAACGTCAAGGCGCGCTCTCGCATGATCGCGCAATATGCGCTGGCCGGCCAGCTCGGCCTACTCGTGGTCGGCACCGACCATGCCGCCGAAGCCGTTACCGGCTTCTTCACCAAGTATGGTGACGGCGGCACCGATATTCTGCCGCTGACCGGGTTGACCAAGCGTCAGGGCCGCGCCCTGCTCATAGAACTCGGTTCGCCGGAACAACTCTATTTGAAGGCCCCCACCGCTGACCTGCTTGACCACACGCCCGGCCAGACCGATGAAGCCAATCTCGGTTTGCAGTACGAGCACATCGATGACTTTCTTGAGGGTTTGACCGTTGAGGACGAAGTGGCGGAGGCGATCGAGGCTCGCTATCGAGCCACGGAACACAAGCGGCGGGTGCCGGCATCATTGTTCGACGAGTGGTGGCAGTAGCAGCTGAGAACTGCAATCACAAAAAGGAGCCGGTCAGCGCTGTATAAGCGCCGACCGGCTCGGTAAATCTGGTGGAGGACCGGCTACAGGGTGGGGGTCGACGACGAACGCGTGAGCGGATCCGTGCTGCGAACCTCAAGCTTGTTCACGTCGTCCAGCAGACGCTGCGTCTCAGTTGACGGCGAGGTGCTTGCCGGCGCTGTCGTCGAAGCGGATGCCCCGGAGCGGCCACCGACCGCGGGCGTGAGCGGTGCGGTGCGCAAGGGTGCCGATGCTGAATCGGGCGCGGTGTACTGATCGTGGTGCTGCTGCGCCACCCACGCTTCCTGCTCGGCGAGCAGGCTTTTCTCGGTGGAGGTGTTCTGTGACTTCCAGCGGTCCAGATCGCCCTGAAAGATCTTGCGTGCGCGAGCTGGTTTGTTCTGCCAATCAACCAGACGGTCGCGAAATTCGACCAGGGCCGGTTCCAACTGGTAGCCGAACGTGGCCGAGGTGCGCTTGAGCTCGTAGAGCTCGTGGGCGGCCCAGTTCGCCGCGATTCCCGATCCACGGATCGGCAGCAGGCGTACCTGAATGTCGGCCTGGCCGACTGCCCGGTCGCTCATGACCTGTTCCTGCGGAGTCAGCGAATTCCAGACGGATGCCTCGGTAGCGGCATCGATGAGGGTCGCGATCGCCGCGACCTTGACTTCGCGATCTCGCTGCGAAATGAGCCGTTTGATGGCCCCACGCGAGATCAACGCGGCCAGCACGCTGGCAATGACGATTGCGCCGATGAACACGACCGCGGTGAAAACCATCGGTCGCGTGTCGACATCGGTAAACCAGGCTACGAAGCTATTCCACCATTCCATGTGCTGGATTTTATCCGCGCCGCACCCCGTTCTCCGGGACCATTCCCGGCGTGCCCTCAGGCAATTGCCGCAATGGCGGCCCTAACGAAAGCAATCGACCGCATCGTTGATACGACAGAACATGCCGAGGGCTACGGTGCGCGTGGCGAAGACGACTCGCCGTGCGCTGAATCGGTCACCGTCGACGCCGGCCTGGCGCTCGATGTACCCGATGACAGCGCCGGTTGGATCCACGATGCGCCACAGCCCGTCGCGCACCGGAATGAAACGGCGGCCGCGAATTTCGGGAAGTGCCACGTGAGGAATCGGTGCGATGAGAGTGGTCATGCGTGCTCCTTCGTTGTAGGGAATCAGCAGTCACCCAGCCGACCGTGGGCGTTTCCTTTACCGTATGGGTGACCACCGACATCCACTCGTGTCGAACAACCGGGCGCTGATGCAGCGCCGCTTCTCCACAACCCACCGGCCACTGGATTCTCCACCGATTCCAGGAACTCGATTTTTCACGTCGTTCCGGGCGACACACTCAGAGTGTGCGAACCGGGAACGACGAAGACTGGCACGAGGCGTCGTTCCCGGTTCGTATGCGCTGGCAATGGGTTCGGCGCTTGCTGAGCGTGTTCGCACGCTGACTGTGCCGGGAGAAACTATGAACGACTACATCACGGTTTCCGGAATCATCGGCACCGTACCCCGTCGAAGCGTCGCCAAGAACGGCGCCCCAATCACCTCTTTTCGGTTGGCCTCTCACCGCCGCCATTTCGACCGTGCCAAGAATGGTTGGGTTGACGACGACAGCAGCTGGTATTCCGTCACGACCTACCGCCAGTTGGCCGCTAATGCGGGTCAATCACTCAACCCGGGTGAACACGTCATCGTGACGGGGCGGTTGGTCGTTCGCAAATGGACCAACGGAGAACGCTCCGGAATCGACGTCGAGATTATTGCTGACGCCGTCGGTCACGATCTGACCTGGTACACCACGACTCCGGTGCGCAGCGGTGCTCCAGCTCGGGCGGGTGCCGAGCAGTTCGATCCGGAACCGGTCGAGTCCGCCGAATCCGCCGAGTCGGCCACCGCCTATCGGGAAGAGAGCGAACAGAGCATCCAATCCGAAGACGGTTTCGTTCCGTCCGAGACCGACGCGGATCGTGATTCGTTTGCGCGTTTAGACTCGTAACAGCGTCCACGCGTGTGGGCAGGGGGAGGCAGCACATGAGCGTGGCAGCACCAGCACAACAGGATGGGACTGCGAGCCTGCAGCGACGGCGCGTTCGCCGACTGCGACTGACCGTGGGTGCGGTGCTGCTCCTCGGCGCCGGCCTGACCGCGTGCAGCGGTGGCACGGTGGAACCCAGCTCCAGTGCACCGGAGCCGTCCACGTCTGTGACACCGGAACCGTCGGCGACACCGGCGCCCGACCCCACGCTGGTGCCCGCCGGGACGGCCGGTGAGAATCTCGCCTACTTCAACTTTCTCGCCGCCGCCGTCACCAAGTCCGACCCGTCCGCCGGGGGAAGCGCTTACATCGATGCGCTCGTGGCCGGTGGGTTCGATCGAACCGCCATGGAAGTGACCTTCGATCGCACTCAGGCTGACCTCGCTGCGGACGCGGTGCAGTTCTCGGTGCGTTTCGCCGACGAATGCCTGATCGGCCAGATCGGGCCGGCCAGCGATGGCTTCCACAGCGTGGTCGCGCCCCTGCTTTCGACCGGACTATGTCTGCTCGGTTCGACCCGGCCAATCGACTGGTAGCTCCGAGGGGGGGAGCTCCCAATCACGGCGCCTGAGCCGGCGCCCCGGTGCGGGCCGGGAGCTGGGTGAACGACAGGTGAACAACGGCGCCGCTAATTGACAACTTTCGATTCAGCCGGATACCTTAAATCGACGGCGATCAATGCCTGTCGTGGTCAACGTTCACCGAGGGAATCCGCTCATGCATAAAAAAGCCACCGTTCTTTTCGTCTGCATCCACAACGCGGGCCGCTACCAGATGGCTGCCGGCTACATGGCCGCCCTGCGCGCCGACCTTCTTCCCGCGCAGGCCTGACGATGGTCGACGTTACCGGCCGCAGTGCGATGCCTGGCCTGACTTATCCCGAGGCGTACTTGAAGCGACTCGCCGTCGAGCTATCGCACAAATACGCCGGAATCTTCGGTGTCGAAACTGTGGAGCGCTACGTGCTCGAGTCCTACACCGCGTTGCTTCGCACGTCGACCGTACAGGCACACCTGGCAGCGAATACCGTCCGGTTTGTCACGGACCGGCTCACCGCTCTCGGACAGGCGAAAGGGGCGATCGACAGCGTGAACCCGGAAGTACTCTTCGTCTGCGAGCAAAATGCCGGTCGTTCCCAAATGGCGGCGGTGCTCACCAACGCGCTCTCCGGTGGTGCCGTGCATGTGAGGTCAGCGGGCTCGGCCCCGGCCAGCACTATGAACCCTGCCGTGGTCACCGCCATCGCGGAACTGGGCCTGGACCTCTCGCAAGCCTTCCCGAAGCCGCTCACCGACGATGTCGTGCAGGCTGCCGACCTCGTGATCACGATGGGCTGCGGCGATGCCTGCCCCGTTTATCCGGGAAAGCGCTACCAGGACTGGGAGCTCATCGACCCGGCGGGTCTGCCCCTTGAGGAAGTGCGAGACGTTCGCGACCAGATCATCACCAACGTTAAGGTCATGCTCATTCAGCTCGGCGTCGATGTGAAAGAGCTGAGGGCCTGAGCGGATGTGAGGCCATCAGCTTCAGCGGGTGCGGGTGCGGGTGCGTCGTGGGTGCGGGCGGGGTAGCGACCCGTCGCTCTCACAGGAGCGGGCTCGACGGGTCGGTCAGTCGCGCCTCGTCGACGGTGAGCGCGGAGCGGATGAGCTGCTGCACCTGGTCGTTTACGTCCCACACATTCACGTTCATGCCGGCGACCACAACACCGTCGAGAACCCAGAATGCGATGAACTCGCGTGCGGCCAGGTCGCCTCGGTAGACGATGTGCGCGTCGCGCGCGAGCGGCGGGTATCCGGAATACTCCATTCCGAGGTCGTACTGGTCGGTGTAGAAGTAAGGGATGTCATCGAGCGACGCCGTCTCGCCGAGCATCGATCGGGCCGCCACTTTGCCGCCCGCGATCGCGTTAGCCCAGTGCTCGTTTCGCATCCGCTGTTTCACAACCGGGTGGTAGGCATTGGCGACGTCTCCCGCGGCAAAAACGTCAGCAGTGCTGGATAGCAGGTGTTCGTCGACGATCACGCCGTTGTCGATGTCGACGCCGCCGGACTCGGCCAGCGCGGTGTTCGGTATTGCACCGATACCCACCACGACGACGTCTGCGGGGACGGAACCGGAATCGGTGATGACTCCGGATACGCGTCCGTCTGTCTGCTCGAACCCCAACACCTGTGTGCTCAGCCGAAATGCGACGCCGTTCGCTTCGTGCAGGTCGCGGAACATGCTGCCGAGCTCCGGGCCCAGCGGGCCGGCGAGCGGTATCTTCTCCGGCCCCACGACGGTGACGGTGTTGCCGTAGGCGCGAGCGGCCGCGGCCAATTCCAGTCCGATCCACCCGGACCCGACGAAAACAACGTTGCGATCGCCGTTCTGGAGCGCTTCTCGCAGGCTTTCGCTGTCGTCGACGGTGCGCAGATAATGGATGCCGTTGGCCTCCGCGCCCGGAAGATTGAGTCGTCGGGCGGTCGAACCGGTCGCCACCAGCAGTCGATCGAACGACACAACTTGACCGGACTCCAGTGTGACCGTGTGGTCACCGAGCTTCGCGACAGCTTCCGCGGTGGTGACCGCGATGTTGTGGTCGGCGTACCAACCAGCGGGATGGACGAAAATGCTGTCCCGACCCGCGCTGGCGGTGAAGTATTCCTTGGAGAGGGGCGGACGGATATAGGGCAGGTGGGGCTCGGCGGCGAAGAGGCTGATCTGCCCATCGAAACCGCTCTCACGGAGTTGTTCGGCGGCGCTGGCGCCAGCGAGGCCGCCTCCCACGATTACGAACTGCTGCTTGTGCATGGCTTGCACTCCTTACGTGTTCTGAATTTCACGTTAGGCTCGTCGATTGTTTCTGTCAAGATCCACATTTTTAGAACTAGACTCGAGAAATGGACCAGGAAGTAGCAATTGGCGCGGCGGCCGCGCTCCACGACCCGATCCGTCGACGTCTGCTCCAGTTGGTCAGCGCCAGCATCCACCCGGTGACCCGAGATGCGGCGGGTGCGTCCCTCGGAGTTTCGCGGAGCACCGTGGCCTTCCACCTGGACCGACTCGTCGATGCCGGCCTGCTGACCGTTGGCTACCAGCAGGTCAACGGCCGGGTGGGTCCTGGCTCCGGCCGGCCCGCCAAGACCTATGTTCGAACGCCCGGCGAATTGAGCGTTTCCCTACCGGAGCGGCACTACGACCTGATGGGGGATCTGCTCGCTACCGCGATCGAGACCGCTCCCAACGCTTCGTCGCCGCTGACTGCGCTGCGCACCGCTGCGGCAACAGCCGGGCGAGAAGCTGGTCACACCGCGGGGACTTTGGCCCGATTGCTCGCGGAGGCCGGATATGAGCCGGTGCAGGGCGCACACGGTATATCACTCGCCAACTGTCCCTTTCATCGTCTGGCCCGCAGGCACACCGAGGTGGTGTGTGCGGCCAATCATTCGTTCCTGTGCGCGGCCGCCGAAGCAACCGGAAACGATCCGGACCGGGTGCTGCTCGAACCCAGCGCTGCGGGATGTTGCGTATGGATCGAATCCTGACGCGAAGGAGCACTCGGACTATCCGTTATCCTCGTAGGTAGCCACTATTCGTCACGCCCTGCGCTCGACGAGAGCGCAGAGGTCGACGTTTTACTCGGCGATAGACGTAGAGACGGCACTCTCTCTGGAGAGTCGCACGCATATGGCTGCCCTCTGTTTTGATTCCATACCCACGATTTTAGGAGTACGAGTGGCTGAATTTATTTACTCAATGGTCCGCGCTCGCAAGGCGATCGGCGAAAAGCTGATCCTTGACGACGTCACCATGTCCTTCTTTCCCGGCGCCAAGATCGGTGTCGTTGGCCCCAACGGTGCCGGAAAGTCCACGATTCTCAAGATCATGGCTGGCCTGGACACCCCGAGCAATGGCGAGGCGAGACTGTCCCCGGGCTACTCCGTCGGCATCCTCATGCAGGAACCCCAGCTCGACGAGAGCAAGACCGTGCTGGAAAACGTGCAGGAGGGGGTTGGGCCGATCAAGGCCAAGGTCGACCGTTTCAACGAAATCAGCCTCGCCCTCGGTGAACCCGATGCCGATTTCGACACACTGCTTGCCGAAATGGGCGTGCTGCAAGAAGCCATCGATGCAGCGGATGCCTGGGACCTCGATTCCCAGCTGGAACAGGCCATGGACGCCCTGCGTACCCCGCCGGGGGATTACAGCGTCGCGAACCTCTCCGGTGGTGAGAAGCGTCGAGTGGCGCTGACCAAGTTGCTGCTGCAGAAGCCCGACCTGCTGCTCCTCGACGAGCCCACTAACCACCTCGACGCCGAGAGCGTGCTCTGGCTTGAGCAGCACCTCGCCAAGTACCCGGGCGCCGTACTCGCTGTCACTCACGACCGGTACTTTCTGGACCACGTGGCCGAGTGGATCGCCGAGATCGACCGGGGACACCTATACCCGTACGAGGGTAACTACTCGACCTACCTGGAGAAGAAGCAGGAACGTCTGCTGGTGCAGGGCAAGAAGGACGCGAAGCTCTCGCGTCGTCTCGCCGACGAACTCGAGTGGGTGCGCTCCAACGCCAAGGGCCGCCAGGTGAAGTCGAAGGCTCGACTGGCGCGCTACGAAGAGATGGTCACCGCCGCCGAAAGCACTCGCAAGCTTGACTTCGAAGAAATCGTCATCCCGGTCGGCCCGCGCCTCGGCGCCCAAGTCATCGACGCCACCAAGCTGGAGAAGGGCTTCGACGGGCGCATGCTCATCGACAACCTCAGCTTCACCCTGCCCCGCAACGGCATCGTCGGAATCATCGGCCCGAACGGTGTGGGAAAGACCACGCTCTTCAAGACCATCGTCGGCAAAGAACCGCTCGATGGCGGTGAACTCAAGATCGGTGAAACTGTCGATATCTCTTACGTTGACCAGGACCGTGGCGGCATCGACCCGGAGAAGACGCTGTGGGAGGTCGTCTCCGACGGGCAGGACTACATCCAGGTCGGCAAGACCGAGATTCCGTCGCGCGCCTACGTGTCGACCTTCGGGTTCAAGGGCCCCGACCAGCAGAAGAAAGCCGGTGTGCTCTCCGGTGGTGAGCGCAACCGTCTGAACCTGGCGCTCACCCTCAAACAGGGCGGCAACCTGCTGCTCCTCGACGAGCCCACAAACGACCTCGACGTCGAAACCCTCGGTTCTCTCGAGAACGCGCTGCTCGAGTTTCCCGGTTGTGCTGTGGTGATCACTCACGACCGGTGGTTCCTCGACCGGGTGGCCACGCACATCCTCTCTTATGAAGGAACGGACGACAACCCGGCCAATTGGTACTGGTTTGAGGGCAACTTCGAGTCTTACGAGCAGAACAAGATCGAGCGGCTCGGACCCGACGCGGCGAAGCCGCACCGCTCCGCTTATCGCAAGCTCACCCGCGACTAAACCGCCCGACGACTCCAGGAGACTTTGTGAAGCTGCACGTACCGATTCGCCTGCGTTGGTCCGACCTCGACGCCTACGGTCATGTCAATAATTCCGAGATGCTGCGCCTGCTCGAGGAGGCGCGCATCGTGGCCTTTTGGGTGAACGAAGACGACGGTGCAATCGGCGCGAGCACGGCCGTGCTCGACGGTCGCCCGGGGGCAGCGACCCTCACGCTCATTGCTCGGCAGGAGATTGAATACCTGGCGCCGGTACCCTACCTGCGTCAGCCGCTGGACGTGCGACTGTGGCTGGGCAAACTCGGCGGGGCCAGCCTCGACGTCTGCTACGAGGTATACAGCCCCGAAGGTGTCACACCCGAGGTGTTGTACGCCCGTGCGAACACCACGATTGTGCTCGTTGACGCTGCGAGCACACGGCCGCGCCGCATCAACGACACCGAGCGTGCGGCCTGGACGCCGTACCTCGACGCCCCGATCGAGTTCTCCCGGCGCTGACCCGCGCCGGGTGTCGGGCAGCGCGCGCTAATGGAGCGCGCGCTGCCCGGTGCGAACGACTACGGTCCGAACTATTCCAGCACGATAGGAACGCGCAGCATGCCTTCCTGCGCGACGGTGGCCAGGAGCACGCCCTCACGGCTGAAGATGCTGCCCGTGGCCAGGCCGCGGCCGCCCTGCGCGCTCGGAGAATCCTGCACGTAGAGCAGCCATTCGTCGACCCGACCGAAGCGGTGCCACCACATGGCATGGTCCAGGCTGGCAACCTTCAGGCCGGGAGATGACCAGGCCACACCGTGCCGACGCATGATGGGTTCCATGATCGAGTAGTCGCTGGCGTAGGCAAGCGCTGCACGGTGCAGGTCCGGATCGTCGGGCAGCGGCAAGAACGTCTTCATCCACACGGCTTGGCGGGAGGTGTGCTCACCGTTGACCTTGAGATAAATCGGTGAGGGAATGTGGCGCATATCGAAAGGGCGTTCGCTGGCCCAGTATCGCGCCACCGAATGGTCGATGTGCGCGAGTGCATCGGATGCCGTCGGCAGACTCTCCGGATCAGGAATATCCGTCGGCATCTCCAGATGGTGCTCGAGTCCTTCGTCCGCGTCTTGGAATGAGGCGATCATCGACAGGATCGGTACGCCGTCCTGGTAACACTGCGTGCGCCGGGTGGAGAAAGAGCGACCGTCGTGAATGCGTTCGACCGAGAAGGTGATCGGCTGGTTGACGTCGCCGGGGCGCAGAAAATAACCGTGCATGGAGTGCACGTGGCGTTCGTCGGGCACGGTGCGCATCGCGGCGACGAGCGACTGGGCCAGCACCTGCCCGCCGAACACGCGGCCGAGTGGCATCCACTGCGACGGGCCGGTAAAAATATCCTCGTTGGTGCGGGCACCGGTATCGGTGAGATCGAGAACGGCCAGAAGGCCTTCCATGGGCTTATGCATGCTGTCTCCTCGGGCAAGTTCGCGGCCGCGGCATGCGGATGTTTCGTATCTTGGTAGTTTAGGAGATGATGAGCCAGTCATTCACTCTTACCGATTCCCAGTCCCTCAGCGACCTGATCGTGTTTCTGTCCCGCTCCGGGCGGGTACTCGATGGTTCCGCGCGCCTGATTGCCTCCAAGGGCGTTCTGGCGGTGTACACCGCCATCTTCTATCCGCGCGGTTTGCTCGACGCCAGCCCGACCGTGCTGGGCCTGCGTACCTTTGCCCTGCAGGAGTCGGTCGACCTCGATAAAGTTGTGCCGGTGCGGTCCCTGCTGGAACGCCTCAAACGCCTTGAATCCACCACGCGTGACCTGACCCTGCCGGTCATCGTCACCGTGCCCCTCGAGGTGAACACCGTGACCTGGGCAGGCATCTCGCCGCCGAAGGGTGGCTGGGAGCCGCACGGTCAGACGCCGGCAGCACACCTCGAAGCGGCCGCTCGATCGGGCATCGACGAGGTCGCCGCCGCGGTGCCGGAAGGTGCCGGCGAGCTGATCGTTGAGCGAGTGCGCTCTGAGGTATGGAGCCGTCAGGTGGACGGGCTGGAATTCGTGCCGACCGGCGCCGGTTTCGCGGCTTTCAGCCTCGGGTTTCTCGCCGAGGGGGAGCCGGTGCAGCTCTACGAATCCGGGCTGTGGACACGCCTCAGCACGAGTCGCGGCCACGTTCTGGTGCGGCGCAAACCGTGGACCATCACGGCCTGATCATCGGTTCGGCCACGGTACTGTCGGTGGCGAGCAGGGCTGCCCAGAGATCCGCGCGCGCCGGGAACGCGTTCAGATCGCGCGAGAGCAGCTGTTCTGCCAGCTGAATGCGGGTGCGCACCGTGTGTCGGTGCACTCCGAGCTGGGTTGCGGCCGCGCCGAAGTGCCCGTTGCAGAGCAGCCAGGCTCGCAGGGTGGTCAGTAGCTCGGTGGAGTGCGTGCGATCGTGGGTCAGAACCGGTGCGAGGGTGGCCAGGCCCACCTCGCGGGCATCCGTTCTCGCCAGCAGGGCCAGCACGCCCTGCTGGGCGACGACGCCGAACTCGGTCACGCCCGGTGCACTCTCCCGGGCTCGGGCAAGCGCCTGATGGCCCTGATCGAGGGCCCGCGGCAGCTCGCGATAGGTAGTCGGGTCTGACAGGCCGGCGTGCAGGTCAAACAGTGTGCACAAATCTGAGAGGATGCCGCGGGCCGAGCGGGCAAGACACACGACCATGACGTCGTCCTGGCGGGCGAAGAACAACTGCCCGGGGGAGTCTTCAACGCGCACTTCCAGATACTCGGTGATGGCGTCGCGCCGCGGAGCCGGCGCATCGACGACGGCAACCAGAACCGGTGCCGCCGGGAGCTCTCCCCACATCTGGCGGGAGATTTGTTCGACCAATTTCTGTTCGCCACCGAGCAGGGTGTGCATCAGGCCGGAGCGGAGCAGTCCCTGGGCGCGATCGAGCGCGTTGTTCTGTTCCAAAGCCAGACCGGCCAGGGCGATCACGCTCGTGACGACCTCGGTGCTGGCTTGATCGAGGGCACGTGGTCCGCCGAGGGCGAGCACACCGCGCAGGTGATCGTGACCGCCGAGAGTCTGCAGGGTGAGCGTCTCACCGCCGGCATTGACGGCACTGCTGGAGCGCTGCCCGCGGGCCAGTAGTCGTCGAGCCTCGTGCTGCACGGTGGCGAGGGCGTCGGGGGCGGCGGTGAAGGTGCCGCGGGGAAACACCCGGTCGAGGGTGCCGCTCGCGTCGAACAGCGCGACCCAGTGGCCGAGTTGCGTTGAAAGCTCGGCCAGCGTCGCACTCAAGCCGTCGGGGCGGAGCGCGGCGAGGGCAATGGCGCGTTGTGCCCGCAGCGCCCAGGTGGCGCGAGCGTAACGATCCTCGGCCACGAGGTCCCCGGCAGCGCGGGCCACGGCGATGAACGGGGTGCGATAGGGCACCTCGAAGAGCGGCAGGCCGAGGGAGAGACACGCCGCGAGGAGGCCATCCGGCGTGCCGTCTCGAATGACCTCGGTGCCGAAACCGAGCGCGGTGATGCCGTGCTCACGCAGACGCTGCACATAGGGCTGGTAATCCCCAGCCGATGCCAGATCGCTCCCGAACTGGGTGCCCGTCGTCAGCAGCACCTGATTCTCGGATAAAAACGGGGTCGGGTCGGCCAGGTCAGAGCTGTGCACCCACTCGACGGACCGATCGAGCATCGCCTCGAGTGCGGCCGGAGGGGTGTCGCCGAGCAGGGTGAGACCGAGATTCGGGTCAGCGAGAAGGCGGCGCAGTGTGGGGAGCATGAGTCCTATACAGTCGGGCGAAAGATTCTGCATCGACTATACATCTGGGAGGTGTCGTGCGGGGTCCTCTGCTGCTTAGCATTGCCGCAATGGCATCGTGGCCGCGATACCGCCCACCTTTTGCGAAGGGAACCCCTATGACACTCGTAGACACTGCTCGCCCCACCAGCACCCCGCTCGGTGGCCCCACTCTGGCACAGGAACGCAAGCTCGTCACGAGCATCCCCGGACCCAAATCGCGCGCGCTGAGCGAGCGCAAAGCACGGGCCGTTTCGGCCGGCGTTGGCATCACGCTGCCCGTATATGTTGTGGCCGCCGGCGGAGGCGTTCTCGTAGACGTCGATGGCAACTCGCTGATCGACCTCGGATCGGGCATTGCCGTCACCGGTGTCGGCAACAGCGCCCCGAAGGTCGTTGACGCCGTCGCCGCCCAGCTGGCCCAGTTCACCCACACCTGCTTCACCGTCGCACCGTACGACTCCTACATCGAGGTGGCCGAAGCGCTGAACCGCCTCACGCCCGGTGATCACGATAAGCGCAGCGTGCTGTTCAACTCCGGCGCCGAATCGGTGGAGAACGCCGTGAAGATTGCCCGCCACTTCACCGGCAAGCAGGCCGTTGTCGCCTTCGACCACGCATACCACGGCCGCACCAACCTCACCATGGGCCTGACCGCCAAGAACCAGCCCTACAAGAACGGCTTCGGCCCGTTCGCCCCCGAAGTGTACCGGGCGCCCATGTCGTACCCCCTGCGCGACGGTGGTCTCGATGGTGTCGTGGCCGCAAACCGTGCCATCTCGCAGATCGAGAAGCAGATCGGCGCGAGCAACCTCGCCGCCGTCATTATCGAACCCATCCAGGGCGAGGGCGGATTCATCGTTCCTGCACCGGGATTTCTGGCCACCCTGCTCGCCTGGTGCCGTGCCAATGAGGTCGTCTTCATCGCCGACGAAATTCAGACCGGCTTTGCCCGCACGGGGCACATGTTTGCCTGCGAGCACGAGGGCATCGTGCCCGACATGATCTGCACCGCCAAGGGAATCGCCGGCGGCCTGCCGCTGTCGGCCGTCACCGGGCGCGCCGACATCATGGACTCGCCGCAGGCCGGCGGCCTCGGCGGCACCTATGGCGGCAATCCGCTGGCCTGCGCCGCCGCGCTGGCCACCATCGATACCTATGAATCTGAGCACCTGGTCGATCGAGCTGCCAGCATGGGAAAAATCATGGCTGAGCGCCTGGGGGCGCTCGCCGCAGCGGACCCTCGCATCGGCGAGGTGCGCGGCCGTGGCGCCATGATGGCCATCGAACTCGTCGATGCCGCCACCGGGGAGCCGGATGCCGCGCTGACCGGTCGGGTCATTACGGCCGCCCACGCACAGGGAGTCATTCTTCTGGGCTGCGGTACCTATGGCAACGTCATCCGTTTTCTGCCGCCGCTGAGCATCCCTGACCACCTGCTGCTCGAGGGCCTTCAGGTTCTCGGCGACGCCCTGGCCGCAGCATGAGCGCCCTGCTCGAGGGCGTCGTTCACTCGTCGACCGAGGAACGAAGTGCCGCGTTGCTCGCCCGCGTGCCCGACCAACTGTTCATCAATGGGGAGTGGCAAAACGGCACCGGCGACCCCATCGTCGTGACGGACCCGGCGACCGGGCAGGTTCTCAAGCGGATTCAGAACGCCTCCGTGGCTGATGGTGCCCGCGCGCTCGATGCCGCCGCCGAAGCAGCGGCCTCATGGGCGGCCACCCCGGCGCGGGTGCGCGCCGAGATTCTGCGCCGCGCGTTCGACCTGCTGCAGGAGCGTCGCGACGATTTCGCCATGCTCATGACGCTGGAGATGGGCAAGCCGATCGCCGAAGCCAACGGCGAGGTCACCTACGGTGGGGAATTCCTCCGCTGGTTCAGCGAGGAGGCCGTGCGTGTCAGTGGTCGTTACGGCGCCAACCCGGAGGGTACCGGCACGATGGTCGTTACCCAGCGGCCGGTAGGCCCGTGCTACCTGATCACGCCGTGGAATTTTCCGCTCGCCATGGCCACTCGTAAGATCGCCCCGGCACTGGCTGCGGGCTGCACGGTCGTCGTCAAGCCGGCCGAGCTCACCCCGCTGACCACCCTGCTCTTTGTGCAGCTGTTGGCGGATGCCGGCGTGCCTGCCGGCGTCGTAAACGTCATCACGACGACCCAGTCACAGGCCGTGTCGGCCCCGATTATCGCTGACCCCCGACTGCGCAAGCTCAGCTTCACGGGGTCAACGGTGGTCGGGCGTGCGCTCATCGCCCAAGCAGCCCAGAACGTGCTGCGCACCTCGATGGAACTCGGCGGTAATGCTCCGTTCCTCGTTTTCGCTGATGCCGATATCGAGAAGGCCGTCACTGGCGCCATGCTCGCCAAGTTTCGCAACACCGGCCAGGCGTGCACGGCAGCCAACCGGTTCATCGTGCACGCGTCGATCGCCGACGAGTTCGGGCGCCGCCTCACCGACCGGGTGAATGCCCTCGTGCAGGGACCCGGTATCGACCCCTCGGTGACCTTCGGGCCGCTCGTGACCGACTCGGCCGTCGATAACATCGATGCTCTCGTGCAGGACGCCATCTCGCATGGCGCCACGCTGCTCACCGGCGGAACTCGCCCCGACGGTCCCGGTTCGTTCTACGCCCCGACCGTGCTCACCGGAGTGACCGCTGACAGCCGCATGGTGCGGGAAGAGATCTTCGGCCCGGTCGTGGGGATCTCAACCTTCGAAACAGACGAAGACGCCATAAAAATGGCAAATGACACCGAATATGGTCTGATTGGTTACGTTTTCACTAACGATATCGCCCGTGGGCACCGTATGATCGAGAGTATTGATACTGGGATGATGGGCCTGAACACCGGCCTCGTCTCGAATGCCGCAGCACCATTCGGCGGCGTCAAACAGTCCGGGCTTGGTCGTGAAGGTGGCCTCGAAGGCATCCACGAATACCTCTCAACCAAGTACACCCTCATACCCGGGACCTAATCCGGCACACACCACAGGAGCAACCATGACCACGATTGATCGTGACGTCGTTATCATCGGCGCAGGGGCATCCGGTCTCACCGCCGCGACCGCACTGCAGAAAGCCGGCCTCAGCGTTGCCGTACTTGAAGCTCGCGACCGTGTCGGTGGGCGCCTGTGGACGGACCAGATCGAGGGCGCCATGCTCGAGATCGGTGGTCAGTGGGTCTCGCCCGACCAGCATGCTCTCAAGGACACGCTGGTCGAGCTTGGCCTGAAAACCTATCCGCGCTATCGGGCCGGTCAGAACGTCTACATCAACGGGGCGGGTGTGCTCAGCCGGTTTGACGGCGACATCTTTCCGGTTCCGGCCGCTACCGAAGCGCAGATCGTGGGCCTGATCGAAAAGCTTGATGTTCTCGTGGCCGAGATCAACCCGGATCGCCCGTGGGAGCATCCGCTCGCCAAAGAACTCGACGAGGTGTCGTTCAGCAGCTGGCTGGAGACCCAGACCGATGACCAGGAAGCCCGCGACAACATCGGTATGTTCATTGCCGGGGCCATGCTCACCAAACCGGCCCACGCCTTCTCGGCCCTGCAGGCCTTGCTGATGGCGGCCAGCGCCGGGTCGTTCAGCAACCTCGTCGACGCCGACTTCATTCTCGACGAACGCGTGATCGGGGGACTGCAGCAGGTACCACTGTTGCTGGCCGAGAAACTCGGCAGTGACGTCTACCTCGGGCAGCCGGTGCGCAGCCTGACCTGGAGCGATGATGGCGTCACGGTCGTCGCCGACGGCATGACGGTGACCGCCCGGCACGCCATCGTGGCCGTTCCGCCGCCCCTGATCAGTCGCATCAGCTTCGTGCCGGCCCTGCCGCGCCGGCAGCAGCAGCTGCACCAGCACCTCTCCATGGGCTTTGTGATCAAGGTGCACGCCGTCTACGAGACACCGTTCTGGCGTGCCGACGACCTCTCCGGAACCGCGTTCAGCCCCTACGAACTCGTGCACGAGGCGTATGACAACACTAATTTTGAAGACCCGCGCGGCACACTGGTGGGTTTCGTCTCCGATGAAGTGGCGGATGCCGTCTTCGCGCTGAACGCGGACGAGCGCAAGGCACGCATTCTCGAGTCGCTGTCGCACTACTACGGCGAGCAGGCGCTGCACCCCGTGGTGTACTACGAAAGCGACTGGGGCACGGAGGAATGGACCCGCGGGGCCTACGCGGCCAGCTTCGACATGGGCGGACTGGCCCGGTACGGCGCCGAGCTGCGCAGCCCCGTTGGCCCGATCTCCTTCTCGTGCAGCGATATGGCCGGCAAGGGCTACCAGCACGTCGACGGAGCCATTCGGGTCGGACAGGAGACCGCTGCGGCGATCCTCGCCGCACGCCAGCTCGCGTGAGGTTTTTGGTCGGCTACACCGCAACCCCAGCGGGTGCGGATGCCCTCGCCCTGGGCGTACGTCTCGCCCGCTCGCCCGGCTCCGAGCTTGACATCGTGCTCGTGCTCAACGGCGGGGAGCGCGCCACGCTCACCCCCACCGATCCCGGTTATGACACTTTTCTGCTCGAGGCGGCTGCGGGCTGGTTGGCTGAAGCGCTCACCCTCGTGCCCGCCGGCATTTCCGTGCACACCCACCTGGAGCACGCCGACTCGTTTACCCAGGGGCTGCTCGCCGCGGCCTCGCGGCTGCAGGCGAACCTGATCGTGGTCGGAGCGGCCACCCACGGTTTGCTCGGCCGTTTTGCGATCGGAAGCGTCGCCGGTGGTCTGTTGCACTCATCCCCGGTTCCCGTGGCCCTGGCCCCGGAAGGCACCCGACTGATGGGCACGCACGAACCGATCGGCCGAGTCACCTGCGCGGTGGGAACAAAACCGGGAGCGAATGGACTGCTGACGGCCGGCATCCGTTTGGCCCGCACTGTGGATGCCCCGCTTCGGCTGGTCTCCCTCGTTGCGATCGATCGTCCCGGAACCGACGCGCAGGCGATTCAACTTGCCGCCGACCACGCACAGTCGGTGCTCGACTATGCCACCGAACACCTGATGGACGGGCTCGACGTCACAGCCAGCGTCGCCTCCGGCAGCAGCGTGGAGCATGCCGTGCGCGGCCTGCACTGGGATCCGAGCGAGGTATGCCTTGTCGGTTCCAGCCGGTTGGCGCAACCACATCGACTTTTTCTTGGCTCGATCGCGGCAAAGATGCTGCGCGAATTGCCGGTGCCACTGATTGTGGTGCCGCGAGATTTCACCGCGACGGTGGGGGAGTAAGAGAACATGACACTAGAAATCGACGCCAGTGAAGCCGTTGAAAAGTCGACGGGAGGCATTTCCAAGAAGGGCCTGAGCGCCGGCTCCGTCGGGTTGGTCGGGGCCGTGATCATCGGCATATCCTGCATCGCTCCGGCTTACACGCTCACCGGCGCCCTCGGCCCGACGGTCGCCGAAGTAGGCCTGCAATTGCCGGCGATCTTCATCGCCGGGTTCATTCCCATGCTGCTCGTGGCCCTGGGCTATCGAGAACTGAACAAGGCGATGCCCGACAGCGGTACCAGCTTCACCTGGGCGACCCGGGCCTTCGGGCCGTGGGTCGGCTGGATGGCGGGCTGGGGGCTGATCGCCGCGACCGTCGTGGTGCTCAGCAACCTCGCCGGGATCGCGGTCGACTTCTTCTACCTGATGCTCTCGCAGATCTTCGGCAACAGTGCCGAGATCGCGGGCCTCGCGGGCAATCCGTTTATCAATGTCGGCACCTGTTTGGTGTTCATTTTTGCTGCTACCTGGATCAGCTATCGGGATATGCAGACCACCCAAAAGCTGCAGTACTGGCTGGTCGGGTTTCAGCTGGTGGTGTTGGTGGGATTTGGCATCATGGCTTTCGTGCACATTGCCAACGGTTCGGCCTTCGATCCGACGCCGGTTTCGCTGTCGTGGTTCAATCCCTTTGCCGTCAGCTCCTTCTCCGCGTTTGCTGCCGGACTGAGCCTGTCGATCTTCATCTTCTGGGGCTGGGACGTCACTCTGACCATGTCGGAGGAAACCAAGGGCTCCCGCTCGACTCCCGGCCGTGCTGCCACCCTCACTGTGATCATCGTTATGGTGCTTTACCTGTTCGTTGCCATCGCGGCCATCTCCTTTGCCGGCGTCGGCGGTGTGGGCGTTGGCCTCGGAAACCCGGAGATTCAGGGCAACGTGTTCTTCGCGTTAGCCGGCCCGGCGCTTGGCCCGTTCGCCGTGCTGATGTCCATTGCCGTACTGTCCAGCTCCGCTGCCTCGCTGCAGTCCACCTTCGTTTCACCGGCGCGGACTCTGCTCGCGATGGGCCACTACGGCGCCCTGCCGCCGGCCTACGCGAAGGTCAGCCCGCGCTTCTTCACGCCCGGGTACGCCACCATCGCCTCAGCAGTAGTCGCCGCTGGTTTTTACACCATCATGAGGTTTATCAGCGAAGACGTGCTCTGGGACACCATCACGACCCTTGGCATGATGATCTGTTTTTACTACGGCCTGACCGCATTCGCCGCGGTCTGGTACTTTCGGCGCCAGTGGTTCGCCACCGTGCGCAACGCATTCTTCACCTTTGTGTTTCCGCTTCTCGGCGGCATCATCCTGACAGTGCTGTTCTGCACCACCCTGGTGGACAGCATGGACCCGAACTACGGCAGTGGTTCCGAGGTCTTCGGCCTGGGCCTGGTCTTCGTTCTGGGAATGGCCATCCTGCTGATCGGCGTCGTGATCATGGTCGTGCAGTCCAAGGTGCGCCCCGCCTTCTTCCGTGGTGAGACCCTCAGCCTGGCCGCGCCGCGCTACGGCGAGCAGGACGAGTAGCCGGTCCGCGCGAGGGGCGGCATCCGCTTACTGAGAGTGGATGCCGCCCCCGGGTCGCGCAGGCGACGCTGCGATGCCGAGCCGTGAGTCGGGTCGCGCAGGCGACGCTGCGATGCCGAGCCGTGAGTCGTGTCGCGCAGGCGACGCTGCGATGCCGAGCCGTGAGTCGTGACGCGGTGCCACCTGGCAGTTCAGTTGCGGTAGTCGTCGTGGGGTCGACTCGGTCTCGGACCGTCACCATCTCGCTGGTCGAGACCGTCGAGACCCTCGAGACCCTCGAAACCCTCCAGCCCGTCGGGACCCCTCAGAACGGCGAGGCCCTCGAGACCCTCGTTGCCCACCGACCTGCAGTCTGCGGTTGCAGCCGTGCGCGGGTCCGCTGCCGGATGGTCGAGCAGCGGCCGCTGGAGGAGT
>NZ_JASISY010000005.1 GCF_030063365.1 Cryobacterium sp. PH29-G1
TTCGCCACTGATCCAAGGAGCAAGCTCCTCTTCACCGTTCGACTTGCATGTGTTAAGCACGCCGCCAGCGTTCGTCCTGAGCCAGGATCAAACTCTCCGTAAATGTTTGAATAGCTCCCGAATAAATCCGGTGCCCATCTAGTGCACCCACAGACCGGAATAGGCCTAGAAGATGCAAGTTTGAAACTGACAAGAACAAATCATTACTGACTTGCTTTGTTTAGTTGCGCAGTCCAAAGACCACGACTTGTTCAATATTATTTCCAAAGGAATCTCTTGGCTGCGACCGGCTAGAAACCGACCAACAACCACGAGGTTTTTGGCATTTGACATTGTGCACGCTGTTGAGTTCTCAAGGATCGGACGCACCCGACTTCAGGCCCTACTGGGCTGTCGCTCCGGGGCAACTTGTCTAACTTACCCCTCCAAGCAGACCGTGTCAAATCGAGTCACACCCACAACAGGTGACCATTTTCGGCGCAAAAAAGCGAAAAAAACAACGACTCAACCAACCAGAAAAACAGGAGGGAGGCTTACTATCCTAGCCCAACAACCGAGAACGTGAAACACGAACCGAGAAGCCGATCTGACCAAGACTTGGTCCCACGTGAGGCCGGGAAGCTCTGCGGCTTTCCGCACCTTTGGGGTACGTATAGATACATTACGGCCACCCAGCCCACCCGTCAAAACGCACCCCACCCGGGCGTGTCGCACCCCGGCATCCACACAGGTCCGCGCCCCACCAACCGACAGCCACACCCCGCCGGCACCCGACTCCCGGGCCCCGGGCCCCGGGCCCCGGGCCCACCTTATGCAACCGGGCCCACGATAGAACATGGGCCCACTTTCCGGGCCCGGGCCCGGACACTAAAACCAGGGCACTCCGGGCGACCCAAGCACGGGCGGCCACCCCACGAGCCAACGGCTGCAGCATCCGCCCGCCTAACCATGCCCAACGCCCGCGGCCAGCCAGCTTTCGGACCGGCCAGACTTCGGACCGGCCAGACTTCGGACCGGCCAGACTTCGGGCCGGCCAGACTTCGGGCCCACCTTATGCAACCGGGCCCACGATAGAACATGGGCCCAGTCGCACACCCTGGGCCCCACCACCCCACACCCGCAAAACGGATGCCCGGGCCCGGACCCGGAAAGCGGGCCCACCTTACGAAAACAGCGCATCTCAGCCCAACGGGCAAACCGCAAGAAACCCGCGCCGCGCACCTTCGCGGAATTCCCCCGCCCAGAGCCCACCCCACCCAACCGGGCCCACCCTATGCAACCGGGCCCACGATAGAACATGGGCCCAGCTTCCGGGCCCGGGCCCGGACAGAAATGCGCCAGGCACAGTGCCACCGCGACGGGGCAGCCGGTGAACGCGAGCGGCACAGCATCCGCGTTCGCACGGTTACGCGGTGGGGGCCTCGGCGACGAAGAGTTCGCTCACGGAGTTGTAGTACGCATCGGTTCTACCCTTGTGGGTCATACCGATGCGCAGACAGACCCGCTGGGACGGCCGATTGCTCGGAGTCGTCACGGCCACGACCCGGTCGAGACCCGTCTTCCAACCGTGCGCCAATACAGCGAATGCCGCTTCGGTCGCGTAGCCGTGGTGCCACGCGTTCGGGTGGAAGTGCCAACCGATCTCGGTGTCCCCCGATGGTTCAAGCGGCCGGAGCGCGCTTGATGCCGGAATGGACTTGAGCAGCAGATTGCCGAAGACCTCTCCCGTGTCGGCATCGGTCACCGCCCGAATGGCATGAACTGGATGTTCCATGCCCTGCCAGCGCTTGATCACGGCGATCGCCTCGGCGCGGTCGGTCATCACGCGCGGGTGCAACCCGATGTGTTGTTGTACGGACCACAATGAGTACAGCCCGAAGACAAAATCGGTGTCATCGAGGGTCCAGGGGCGCAGCAGGAGGCGTTCGGTTCGAAGAGTTTCCACGATAATCATCTTGCCACCCGCACCTGCCGACCCCCTGTAACGGAGCCGCCACGCCGCGTCTGACTTGCAACTTGGCGCGGCGACTCGACGTGGCTACTCGACGAAAATACCCGCGAGCGTCTTCTTGCCTCGGCGCAGCACCGCTACTCCCCCGGGAAGTACGGCACCCTCGATTGTCGCATCGACGTTGTCTACCTTTTCGTTATTCAAGTAGACCCCGCCCTGTTGCACCGCACGACGAGCATCGCCCAGACTCTTCGACAATTCGGTGTCAACGAGCAACTGCAACACGGTCGCGTGCGGCGCCGTCGTTGTGTGCGGCAGTTCGCGCAGTGCCGCTTCAAGGGTGTCCGGGTCGAGTTCGGTGAGGTCACCCTGGCCGAAGAGCGCCTCGGCAGCGCGGATGGCAGCATCCGTTGCCGCTTGACCGTGCACCAGGCTCGTCACCTCGAGTGCCAGTCGGCGCTGCGCTTCGCGGCGGAACGGTTCGTTCTCGACGAGCTGGGCAAACCGCTCGATTTCATCACGAGAGAGAAAGGTGAACACCTTGAGTCGAAAGACCACGTCAGCATCGTCGGTGTTCAGCCAGAATTGATAAAAAGCGTATGGGCTCGTGAGGTTCGGGTCGAGCCACACGGCGTTGCCCTCGCTCTTGCCGAATTTGGTGCCGTCACTGTTGGTGATGAGTGGGGTGCCGATCGCGTGCACGGTGCCACTCTCGGCGCGACGAATCAGGTCGGTTCCGCTCGTGAGGTTGCCCCACTGGTCGCTGCCACCGGTTTGCAGCACACAGCCGTAGCTGCGGAACAGCTCGAGGTAGTCCAGTCCCTGCAGAATTTGGTAGCTGAACTCGGTGTAACTGATGCCGGCGTCGGAATTCAGGCGCGCGCTGACGGCATCTTTTTTGAGCATGGTGCCCACGCGGTAGTACTTGCCGATTTCCCGCAAGAAGTCGATGGCACTGAGCGGTGCGGTCCAGTCCAGGTTGTTCACTAGTGTGACGGCGTTGTCGCCTTCGGCGCTGAGGAACCGCGAAACCTGCGCCTGCAGGTAGCCAACCCACTCCGTCACGGTCTCGGTGGGGGTCAGCGTGCGCTCAGCGGTTGGTCGCGGGTCACCGATGAGGCCGGTAGAGCCGCCGACGAGGCCGAGCGGATGATGCCCGGCCAGTTGCAAGCGCCGCATCAGCAGTAGCTGCACTAGGTTGCCGAGGTGCAGGCTGGGCGCCGTCGGGTCGAAGCCGCAGTAATACGTGATCGGGTCACCGTCGAGCAGCGCCTTGAGTTCGGTCTCGTCGGTGGAAACGTGCACGAGGCCGCGCCAGTTGATCTCCTCCCAGACAGAATCGAAGGAGGGGTCGTTGGTCTGCTGGGCAAGGATGGTGGGGTCTGACACGGGTTCAGATTACCAGCCGTGGCTACCCCGACGGTTTACCGGTGGCATCCGTTATCAGCAATTCAGTCTATATCCTATATTTGGTTTAATTTAGCCTGAGGACTAAATTAGACTGAATTCAGGATGGAGCTTCAGATCATGTTTGTCATCACCGCTGACCAAATAGACAGCCGCAACGATCATGATCGTGCGCGCGCCATGATAGCCCGACTCGTGGACCAGAGCCCCACGGCATTCAGTCTGCCCCCCGATCAGACCGCGGGCGACGAGATTCAGCTCCTCATTTCGGCGGCACGGCCAACGCTCGACGCCATCCTCACTCTGCACCGTTCCGGCCATTGGAGCATCGGCCTCGGTGTGGGCACCGTGCGCACTCCCCTGCCCACGTCCACCCGACACGCCACCGGCGGGGCGTTCATCGCGGCCCGCGACGCCGTACTCCGGGCGAAACGAACCGAGGCACACTTTGCACTCGAGGTGGAACCGGAATCCGCTCACCGCGACGAAACCGCCTCCGGGATTGAGGCACTTCTGACCATGCTGCTCTTGCTGCGTCAGCGTCGTACCGTGCAGGGTTGGGAGGCCGGCGACCTCTTTGAAAGCGGACTGGCCCAGACCGATATCGCCGCATCGCTCGGCATCACCACCGGTGCCGTCAGCCAGCGGCTAAAGACGGCGCAGTACCGCGTCGAGCAGGCGGCGCGGCCGGCATTGGTTAGGCTGCTGAAACAGCTCGACTCCGGCCCACTCGATACGCCAACAACCGAAACGGACGCCACAGCATGACCCTCACCGTTCTCACGTTGCTCTACTGGGTCGCCCTGTTCCTGGTCACCCTGGCCTCGCTCACCTGCGCCGCCATCGCTTTCAAACTGCACCGGAAGTTTTACGCGGTGTCTGCCCTGGCCGGTCTGGCTGTCGCCCTCGTGCTCGCCGCGGTGCCGACAGTCCCGGCACCGAGCACTTTCGGCATTGTGCTCGGCATGCTCGCCCTCGCCCTCGCCGTGATCGGCGGCGGCCCCATCGCGGTACTCGCCCTCGATCTGGCCACCAAAAATTCGGTCCCGCCGGGCCAGCACGGCGGCATCATGGTGCTGAACGCCGGCAAACTCGCCCCCACCATGGCCGGGCTCAGCAGCTCCGACACGCATGAGGTCCTGCGCGGGGGGTTGACCATCGGCATCCTGGAACGTCTCGCCGTGGCCGGTGCGATCCTGGCCGGTTTTCCCGAAGCCATCGCCGTGGTCATCGCCATCAAGGGCGTCGGCCGCTTCACTGAGCTGGCCGCGGCCGAATCGCGCGAGCGCTTCATCATCGGCACCCTGTCCAGCCTCATCTGGGCCTGCGCCTGCGCGGCCCTCGTGCCGATGGCCCTGGTATAGCCGTACTGCTCTGCCCGGCTAGGACTGTCCTGCACGCGCATGCCGACGATACGGTGAAACGGACGCCTCGCCCGGCACCCAAAACCGCCACGGGTATTCGGCTCCCCCGCCCAGCCCGCTCACGCCCGTCCGTGGTCCGGTCGCGAATTCGGCCCGCCGCGCGGGTAGCTCCAGGTCAAACGGTGCGCGGTTCAGATCGGCTCCGTCATCGCCGAGCACGATGCCGAGGGCCTTGGTGAGCCGCGCCGGTCCGCGAGCAAGTTCGGAGTCGTGGTGCGATGTCGGGCGACGCCCGCGCGCCTCGTCGAGCCCGGCGATAATCTCCCCCGCCCGGAGCAGCACCCCCGAGGCCTCACCTTCCGGCGAGCAGACCACATTGGCGCAGACGTGCATCCCGTAGCTGAAATAGGCATAGACGTGCCCGGACGGTCCGAACATCGTTCTGGTACGAGGCGTGAGTCCGCGAAAAGCGTGTGAGCCCGGGTCGGTTTCGCCGAGGTAGGCCTCAACCTCGGTAATCCGCACTGAAACCCGCCCGCGGGTGAGAACCGCACCGAGCAGCAGCGGAGCTACCTCCAGTGCGGATCGATTCAGCAGCGCCGGCGCGAACGGCACGGGCTACCGGCTGAGCGCGGCCGTCAGGTCGCGCACGCGGTTCACGAGGTGTGCACGCTGCTCAGCGACTCGCACCGGCGCGGTTCCGCCGGCACCGTCGCGGCTCTCGACCGATCCGCGGATGGTGAGCACCTCACGCACTTCGGGAACGAGATGCGGCGAGATCGCGAGCAACGCCGCATCGTCGACCTCGTGCAGGTCGAAATGGTTGGTTTCGGCGAATTTCACGAGCGACCCGGTAATTTCGTGCGCATCGCGGAACGAAACGTGGCGCTTGACCAGCCACTCCGCGACATCCGTTGCCAGGGAGAAACCCTGCGGTGCCAACTCGGCCATGCGCTCCGTGTGAAAGGTGAGGGTGGCGATCATGCCGGTGAAGGCCGGGAGCAGCACTTCGAGCGTCATGATCGAGTCGAAGACCGGTTCTTTGTCTTCCTGCAGGTCACGGTTGTAGGCCAGCGGCAAACCCTTGAGCGTTGAGAGCAAACCGGTGAGGTTGCCGATCATGCGGCCAGACTTGCCGCGCGCGAGCTCGGCGATGTCAGGGTTCTTCTTCTGCGGCATGATCGACGAACCGGTGGAGTAGGCGTCGTCGAGGGTGACGAAATCGAATTCGCGGGTGTTCCAGAGAATGATCTCTTCGGCCAGCCGCGACATATCGATGCCGATTTGTGCGGTGATGTACGCGAACTCGGCGACCAGGTCGCGGCTTGCGGTACCGTCGATGGAGTTCTCGACCACGGCGGCGAATCCCAGGTCGGCGGCCACGAGGTGCGCGTCAAGACCGAGGGTGTTGCCGGCGAGGGCGCCGGATCCGTAGGGGGATGCATCCGCTCGCCGACCCCAGTCAGCGAACCGGTCGAGGTCGCGCACGAGCGGCCAGCAGTGTGCCAGCAGGTGGTGGGCGAGCAGCACCGGCTGAGCGTGCTGCAGGTGGGTACGGCCGGGCATGATGGCATCGGCGTGTGCTTCGGCCTGCGCAGCGAGAGCGTCGATCAGTTCGATGACGAGCGAGGCGAGAATGGCGGCGTGGTCTCGTAGCCACATGCGCACGAGCGTCGCGACCTGATCGTTGCGGCTGCGACCCGCACGAAGCTTGCCGCCTACCTCGACGCCGATGATGTCGATGAGACCCCGCTCAAGGGCGGAGTGCACGTCTTCGTCGGCTTCGGCCGGCAGAAATTCGCCGGCGACGACGGCGCGCTCGAGTTGTTCGAGCGCGCCGACCATCTGTGTCAATTCGGTGTCGGTGAGATACCCGGCCGCGGCAAGAGCACGCGCGTGTGCGCGGCTGCCCTGCAGGTCGTATTCGGCCAGCATCCAGTCGAACTGGGTCGACTTGCTCAGCCGTGCCAGCTCCGGCGACGGTCCCCCGGCAAAACGGCCACCCCAGAGGGCACCCGCCTTGCCGGCACGGTTCGCGTTCTTCTCACCCGACACGCTGGGCCTACTTAGAGGCGGCGGCGTCGCGTCGTGCGGCCACCTTGCTCGGCAGCGACCACAGTTCGATGAATCCCTTGGCCATGGTCTGGTCGAAGGAGTCTCCGGTGTCGTAGGTGGCGAGGTTGAAGTCGTACAGGCTCGTGGTGCTGGAGCGCCCGGTGACGACGGCGGTGCCGGCGTGCATCTTGAGACGGATGTCTCCGGTCACGTACTTCTGGGTGTCCTCAATGAACACGTCGAGGCTGCGCTTGAGTCCGGAGAACCAGAGGCCGTCGTAGACGAGCTCGGCCCACTTGCTCTCGACGCCGCGCTTGTAGCGGGCAACGTCGCGTTCCAGCGTCATGTTCTCGAGCTCTTCGTGAGCGGCGATGAGCGCCATACCGGCGGGTGCCTCATACACCTCACGGCTCTTGATGCCCACGAGGCGGTCTTCGACGATGTCGATACGGCCGACACCCTGATCGCCGGCGAGGCGGTTCATCAGCTGGATAACTTGCAGCGGGGTGACCTTCTTGCCGTCAATGGCGACGGGCACACCCTGCTCGAAGGAGATGACAACCTCGGTGGCGGCACGGGTGACCGAGGGGTCTTGCGTGTAGGTGTAGAGGTCTTCGATCGGCGCGTTCCACGGGTCTTCGAGGAATCCGGTTTCGACGGCGCGACCCCAGACGTTCTGGTCGATCGAGTACGGGCTCTTCTTGGACTGCACGATGGGCAGGTCGTGCGTTGCGGCGTATTCGATGGCCTTGTCGCGCGTCAGCGCGAAGTCGCGCACCGGAGCGAGCGAGGTCAGGTCGGGAGCCAGGGCCGCGACGGCTGCTTCGAACCGGACCTGGTCGTTGCCCTTGCCGGTGCAACCGTGGGCGACGCTGTCGGCACCCAGTTCCTTGGCGGTGGAGGCGAGGTATTTGGCGATCAGCGGACGGCTGATGGCCGAGACGAGCGGGTAGCGCTTCTGGTACAGGGCGTTCGCCTTGAGCGTCGGCACGATGTAGTCGTTGGCGAATTCGTCTTTGGCATCAATGACGATGGATTCGACGGCGCCGCAGTCGAGGGCGCGCTGACGGATCACATCCATGTCCTCACCCTCCTGTCCGACGTCGACGGCGAGGGCTACGACCTCTTTGCCGGTGGCATCCTTGAGCCAGCCGATACCGACCGAGGTGTCCAGTCCACCCGAGTATGCAAGTACAACGCGTTCCGCCATGGTTCTCCCTAAATCTTGATCTGTCTAAAGTTTACGTGTTGGGGCGATGGTCCCAGTCGCCGGGCCCAGCTTCATTGTCCGGGCCCGGGCCCGGGCCGTGGGCCCATGATCTATCCTGGGCCCGGTTTCCGGGCCCGGGCCCGGGCACATACGAACGCGAGGTCAGGACTTGTTCTGGGCGAGCAGCCAGACCAGCAGCGCCTTCTGGGCGTGCAGGCGGTTCTCCGCCTCGTCCCAAATGATGCTCTGCGGGCCGTCGATCACATCGGCCGTCACCTCGTAGCCACGGTCGGCCGGCAGGCAGTGCATAAAGTGTGCGCCCGGCTTGGCCAGGCTCATGAGTTCGGCATCGACACGGTACTGACCGAGGTCGCCGAGCCGCGCGGCCTTCTCTTCTTCCTTGCCCATCGATACCCACGTGTCGGTGATGACCACGTCGACGCCGGTGACGGCTTCGCGCGGGTCGGTGAACAGCGCGACGGAGCCGCCGGTGCGCTCGGCAATGGCCGTTGCATCCGCTATGACCTGGTCTGTCGGGGTGTAGCCGACCGGCGAAGCGATGCGCACGTGCATGCCTGCGGTTGCGCCGGCGAGCAGGTAGGACTGGCCCATGTTGCAGGCTCCGTCACCGAGGAAGGCCAGGGTCTGGCCGGCCAGGTCGCCGCGGTGTTCGCGGATGGTGAGCAGGTCCGCGAGCAGCTGGCAGGGATGAAAATCGTCGCTGAGCGCGTTGACGACGGGAACGGTGGTGCCAAGCGCCATTTCTTCGAGTCCGGCCTGGCCGTAGGTGCGCCAGACGATCGCGGCCACCTGGCGTTCGAGCACACGAGCCGTGTCGGACGCGGTTTCTTTGCCGCCGAGCTGGCTGTTCGCGGTGCTGATGATGAGCGGGCTGCCACCCAGATCGGCGATGCCGACCGCGAACGACACCCGGGTGCGCGTCGACGACTTATCAAAGATGACCGCGACAGTCTGGGGGCCGTTGAGCGGGCGCACCGCAAATCGGTCTCGCTTCAGCTCCAGGGCCAGATCGAGAATCTCGGCCTGTTCGGCCGGGGAGATATCGTCGTCGCGCAGGAAATGGCGGGTCACGGTGTCACTTTCGGTTGTCGTGTTATCAAGAGGCAAGCGGATGCCGCTCACCTTGTTCAACGCTTTCGCTTCGGCCGAAGCCAGCGCAAAGGGGATCCATCCAGCCTAAAGGCTGGCGAGGGCGCGCCCAAACCGCGCTTGGAAGTCGGCGAGTTCGGCGTCACCCACGATCAACGGCGGGGCGATACGAATACTCGTCTCGTTGGCGGCGTTCACGATGAGGCCTTGGGCGAGCGCGGCTGCGCCGAGTTTAAGCGCGACCGGTTCGGTCAGCCCGACACCGAGCAGCAGCCCGCGACCGCGAACCTCCTCGATCAGCGGCGAGTGGAAGCCCAGGATGATCTCACGCAACTGCTGGCCGCGGCGGGCGGCGTTGGCGGCCAGGTCGTCGCGTTCGATCACGCCGAGCACGGCGTTGGCCGTTGCGGTGACGAGCGGGTTGCCGGCGAAGGTCGAGCCGTGCTGGCCCCGCTGAAACAGCTCGGAGGCCCACCCGAAGGTGACGAGCGCACCGATGGGAACACCGCCGCCCATCCCCTTGGCGATCGTGACGGCATCCGGAAGAATGCCCGTGTGGTTGTAGGCGAACCAGGCGCCGGTGCGCGCAATACCGGTCTGAATCTCGTCGAGGATCAGTAGAACGCCGTGCTCGGTGCACAGCTCGCGAGCACGTTTCAAAAACCCCTCAGGCAAGTCGATGACGCCCGCCTCGCCCTTGACCGGTTCGATGAACAGCGCCGCGACGGTGTTGTCGATGCTCGCTTCGAGGGCCCGGATCGTCGTGTCGATATGTTCGACGCCGCCGGGCACCGGTTCGAAGGCCTCGCGCATGTGCGGCTTGCCGGAGAGGGCGAGCGCACCCATGGTGCGGCCGTGGAAGGAGTCGTGCAGCGACAGGATGCGGCTGCGGTGGCCGCCCTGCACGTTCAACCGAGCGAGTTTAAATGCCGCTTCGTTGGCCTCGGCACCCGAGTTGCAGAAGTAAACCCGGCCAGCGTCGCCGGCGCCGGTGATGCGCTTGAGACGTTCGGCCAGTTCAATTTGCGGCGGCGTGGCGAAATAGTTGGAGACGTGGCTGAGGGTGCTGATCTGTTTGGTCACGGCGGCGACGACCTCGGGGTGCGCGTGTCCGAGCGAATTCACCGCGATGCCGGCGAGAAAATCGAGGTATTTTGCACCCTTCTCATCCCAGACGTAGCAGCCCTCTCCGCGCACAAGCATCGCCAGCGGCGGGCTGAACGTGCGCATCATCGAATCGGCGAACCGGTTCTGCCAGGGTGTGTCTTCGGGCGTGCTCATTCTGGTACTACCTCCGTGCCGATGCCGCTTCCAGTGAAAATTTCGAGCAGGATCGAGTGCGGCACTCGTCCGTCGATGATTGCGGCCTTGGCGACGCCGCCGTCGACCGCGTCGAGGCATGCTGTCATTTTGGGAATCATGCCCGATTCCAGCTCGGGCAGCAGCGCCCGCAATGAGGCCACATCGATGATCGATACGAGCGAATCCCGGTTGGGCCAGTCGCGATAGAGCCCCGCGACATCGGTGAGAATCACGAGCTTGGCCGCACCGAGGGCGATGGCGAGGGCGGCCGCAGCGGCGTCGGCGTTGACGTTGAGGGACTGGCCTGGCACGTCCGTATCGGGTGCGATCGACGAGACCACCGGAATTCGACCGGCCGCAAGCTGCGCGAGCACGGCTTCCGGGTCTACTCCGACAACATCGCCGACCAGGCCGAGGTCTACCTCTTCGCCGTCGATCAGCACGCCGCGTCGCCGCCCGCGGAACAGGCCGGCGTCTTCACCCGACAATCCGGCGGCGAGAGGGCCGTGCTGGTTGATGTGGCTGACCAGGTCACGGTTAATCTGGCCGGTGAGCACCATGCGCACCACGTCCATCGCTTCGGGCGTGGTCACCCGGTAGCCGCCGCGAAACTCGCTCTCAATGCCGAGGCGTTTCAGCATCGCCGAGATCTGCGGGCCACCGCCGTGCACGACGACCGGACGGATGCCGGCATAGCGCAGGTAGACCATGTCCTCGGCGAACGCGTGCTGCAGTTCTTCGCTGACCATGGCGTTGCCGCCGAACTTCACGACGATGATCTGGTCGTGAAAGCGCTTGAGCCACGGCAAGGCTTCAATCAGCGTTGCCGCTTTCACGGATGCTTCGGCCGGGCTATTCTCGTCGGCCGCTGCGTGAGCGGCGGCGTCGGGTGTGTCGATGTCGGTCATGATCAGCTCGCGTACGCGCTGTTTTCTTCGACGTAGTCGTGGGTGAGGTCGTTGGTCCACAGCGTGGCCGTTTCGGTGCCAGCGTGCAGGTCAATCACGACGGTGACGGCACGTGTGGTGAGGTCGACGAGTTCGCGCGGCTGATCGGGCTCGCCCGCGGTGCAGACCTGCACGCCGTTGATGGCGACATCGATGCCATACGGGTCGAACGCCGCGTCCGCCACGGGCACTGTTCCGGCGGCGGCGAGCACGCGTCCCCAGTTCGGGTCGTTGCCGAAGACGGCCGATTTGAACAGGTTGCTCCGCGAGACGGCGCGGGCCACTGTGATGGCTTCGTCTTCGGAGACCGCGTTGGTAACCGTGATGGCCACGTCATGGGCGGCGCCCTCGGCGTCGCCCTGCAGCTGGAGGGTGAGGTCGCGGCAGATCTCGATGAGCGCGGCGGTAAATTCGGGCAGGTCGGCAGCGACACTGCTCGCGCCGGAGCAGAGCAAGCTCACGGTGTCGTTGGTCGACATGCAGCCGTCGGAATCGAGACGGTCGAAGGTCACTCGGGTTGCAGCGTGCAGCGCCGTGTCGAGTTCGGCCGAGTCGAGCACGGCGTCGGTCGTGATGACCACGAGCATTGTGGCCAGTCCCGGCGCGAGCATGCCGGCGCCCTTCGCCATCGCGCCGATGCTCCAGCCGGCAGCGGAAGTATGCGCGGCCTCCTTGGGGCGGGTATCGGTGGTCATGATGGCCTGCGCGGCGAGGAGCCCGGCGGCGGGCGTGGTGGCGGCATCCGTTTTAATGGCGACGGCGGCGTCCCACACGCCGGCGGTGACGAGGTCGAGGTTGAGCTGCTCCCCGATCAGGCCGGTGGAACAGACCAAAACGTCACCGGAGGAAATTTTGAGACGCTGCGCGACGGCTTCGGCGGTGGCGTGGGTGGTCTGAAAGCCGATGGAGCCGGTGTAGCAGTTGGCGCCGCCGGAGTTGAGCACGATCGCGCTAACGCGGCCGTCGCTCATCACCTGGGTGCTCCAAATAACGGGGTTGGCCTGGCACCGGTTGAGTGTGAACACGGTTGCGGCGTTCTGCAGCGGACCGAGGTTCTGCACGAGGGCCAGGTCGAGGCCGCCGGACTTTTTCAGGCCGGCGGTAACGCCAGCAGCGGCAAAACCAGCGGGAAGGGTGACACTCACGGAGCAACTCCATTCATGGTCAGACCGAGGGTTTCGGTCAGGCCGAGGGCGATATTGGCGGATTGGATGGCAGCGCCGGCGGTGCCTTTGACGAGATTGTCGATGGCCGTGATCGTGACGACCCGACCGGCCGCTTCGTCGACGGCCAGTCCGATCAGCGCGGTGTTGGCGCCGAGTACGTCGGCCGTGCGCGGATAATGTCCCGCGGGAAGCAGGTGCACGAAGGGTTCGTCGGCGTAGGCGCTTTCCCAGGCGGCGCGCACGGCGGCGGTGCTCGTGCCCGGTACGAGCCGGGCGGTCGCCGTCGAGAGGATGCCGCGCGACATCGGCACGATCACGGGCGTGAACGAGATGGTCGCGTCGGTGCTGCTCCCGGCCCAGCGCAGCGACTGCACGATCTCCGGAATATGCCGGTGCGTGCCACCGACCGCGTACGGGTTGGCGGAGCCAAGGATTTCGGCCGCGAGATTGGGCACTTTGAGGCTCTTACCCGCGCCGCTCGGCCCCACAGCGAGCACCGCGACGAGGTCCTGTGCTTCGATCACGCCGGCGTGAATACCCGGGGCCAGGCCGAGAGCGACCGTGCTGGCGTTGCAGCCGGGGGCCGCGATACGGCGAGCCCCGATCAGACGATCGCGCTGCTTGCCGTTTTGGATGGGAAGTTCGGGCACACCGTAGGTCCAGGCACCGAAATAGTCGCCGCCGTAGAAGGCCGCCCAGTCGTCGGAATTGTGCAGTCGGTGGTCGGCGCCGCAGTCCACTACGAGCGTGTCGGCCGGCAGGTGCGCGGTGAGCTCACCGGATTTTCCGTGCGGGAGAGCCACGAAGACGACATCGTGGCCGCTGAGATTCTCCGGCGTCGTGTCGACGAGGGTGAGGTGGGCGAGCGAGCGCAGCGAGGGTTGCACGTCGACCAGACGCTGCCCGGCGTTGCTGTGCGCGGTGACCGTGCGCACCTCGAATTCGGGGTGCCCGGCGAGCAGCCGCAGCAGTTCTCCGCCCGCATAACCGCTCGCGCCCGCCACTGCTACCGAAAAAGCCATGTGTTAAACCTAGCGCGGCCCCGGCCGCCTCATTTCCGCCCCCCGCGGCATCCGCGTACCCGTGGCGCTCTCGCATCGGCAGGCCCCGCGGACGGGTGACGCGGCACAGTAACCCCCCTGCGCGAGTTTTTCGAGACCTGTAACGCCCGCTATGACGGCCTGATTCCGGCAGAGGCCCTTCGAGCCGCGGGCATGAATTCCCACGCCATTGATTCGCTCCTGAAGCGCGGCGAGCTCGTGCGCGTGCGCCGCGGTTGGTATGCGGTTGACACCGAGTGGCAGAGGCTGGGTGCCGATGGGCACTACCGGCTCGTCGTGCGGGCGACCGCCGCCCGGGCAGAGCGGGACTGGACCTATTCGCACGAGTCAACTGCGTCCCCTGGTGAGCGGCTTCGACCGCTGGGGAGGGGCTCTCGCACTCTCACCGCGCGCGTTCCACCGATTCCTGCTCGATCACGGGGTACCTCGTGCCCCAACCGGGCAGCCCGTCTCCGGACTGCCTCGCGTCCGCAGGTGGCGGCACCGGTTTGGGAGGTTGGCACCCGTTCAAACCGGTGGCAACCTCTCAAACACGGGCCGCGAGACAGCGGATACCGCGGGCCGGGCCCCGACTACTCGCGCAGGGTGGCGCCGAAGCGTTGGGCAGCGAGGTCGACCCCGGCGAGGCGGGCAGCGCTCGCCTCCGCGGCGGTCAGCGTGCGCTCCTCACCGCGAAAACGCAGCGCAAAGGTGAGCGACTTCTGCCCCGACTCCATTCCGGCACCGCGGTAATCGTCGACCAGCTCGATGCTCTCGAGCAGGTCGCCGGCGCCCTCGGCGACGGCCGCGCGCAGGGCTGCGGCCGGCACGGCCGCAGCGACCACGAGCGAGAGGTCCTGCGTGGCGGCCGGCATCGTGCGAATCGGCGTGACCGTGAGTTCGCCTTCGGCCTGAACGAACAGGAGCGCGAGGTTGATTTCGGCCACGGCCACAACCGCGGGCAGGTCATAGTCGTCGGCGACTGCCGGGAGCAGCTCTCCGGCGAAACCGACCGAGACGGTACGTGCGGCGCTGGTGGCGGCGCCGGGAACGGTGACGAAGAGTTCAGCGGTGCGGCCCGGGTGCATCGCCGGGTGCAGGCCTTGGCGCACCGAGATGCGCACACCCGTGGCCAGCGCCACCTGCTGCACGGCAGAAAGCGCCGACTGCCAGCCGGTCGCAACGGCAGGCAGGCCCGGCTGATGACGCACGTCGTTTCCGACGAGCACAATTCCCACCAGAAGCGGTTGCGGCACGATTCCCGCGTTCAACGCTGCTTCGGCTTCGGCGCTCGGACGCGCCGCTCCGGCCGGAAGCACGGGCGTGCCGTAGGTCACCCCGGCTTCGGGACGAAAGACGAGTCCCTGCTCGTAAATAGCAACATCGACCAGGCCGCGAGAACGATTGCGGTGCGCGATCTGCAGCATGCCCGGCAGCATCGAGGTGCGCAGGAACGGCGACTCACCGTCAAGCGGGTTGGCGACCTTCACCTGCGCGACCGGCACAGCGGATGCCGCACCCACCGCAGCGACGCCGGCGCCGGCATCAGCAGCGGTCACGACGGCAGCGCCGAACACGTTATTGGCCTGCTCGGAGACGAAGGGGTAGGTGAGCACCTCGGTGTGTCCGGTCGCCGCGAGGGTCTGTGCCACCGTGCGGCGCAGCGTCTGCGTGCGCGTGAGGCCGCGGCCCGGAGGCGCAACGGGAAGCACGGACGGAATGCGGTCGTACCCGACGATGCGGGCGATTTCTTCGCCCAGGGTCCACTTGTCGGTGAGGTCGGGGCGCCAGGTGGGCGGCGTCACCTGCAGCACACCGCCGATGTCCTCGAGCGAGCACCCGATCTCCACGAGGGAATCGCGCACCTCATCGCCGGTGTAGTTCAAACCGATGAGCCCAGACACAAAACCGGTCGGCAAGACGATCGCTGCGGGAGCGGTCGTTTCGTCATAGTCCGATCCGAGGTCGTCCGCGACTCCCCCGGCAAGGTCGACCAGCAATTGCACCACTCGGGCGGCGGCAACCGCGGCCACCCGCGGGTCGACGCCGCGTTCGAAACGTTTGCTCGCCTCGCTCGGCAGCTTGTGTCGACGCGCCGAGCGTGCGATCGATACCGGGTCAAAGTTGGCGGCCTCGACGAGCACGTTGACCGTCGTTGAACTGATCTCGGTGTTCGCACCGCCCATCACTCCGGCCAGGCCAATCGGCCCGGATTCGTCGGTGATCAGCAGATCTTCGACGCTCAATGTGCGGCTGACAGCGTCGAGTGTGGTGAATTTCTCACCGGCGACCGCTCGGCGCACGACAATGCCGCCGGCCAGTTTGTCGAGGTCATAACCGTGCAAGGGCTGGCCGAGCTCAAACATCACATAGTTGGTCACGTCGACGATGAGCGAGATCGAACGGATGCCGACGAGCCCCAGTCGAGCAATCATCCAAGCCGGGGTCGGCCGGGTCGGATCGACACCGCGCACGACGCGGGTCACGAACACGGACGCACCGGTTCGGTCCCGAATCGGGGCCCGATCATCGATCGTGACCGGAAACCGGGTGACCGGAGTCACAACGGTGAGCGCCAGCGCGGGGTCACGAAACGGCACACCGGTTGCGTGCGAGTATTCGCGGGCGACGCCACGAATGGAGAAGGCGTAACCGCGGTCCGGGGTGACGTTGATCTCAACGGCGCTGTCATCCAGGCCGAGCAGAGCAATCGCATCCGTTCCCACCGGGGCGTCGATGCCGAGGTTTTTCAGCAGCAGAATACCGTCATGCTCGTCGCCGAGACCGAGCTCGCGGGCCGAGGCGATCATGCCGTCGGAGACGTGGCCGTAGGTTTTGCGGGCGGCGATGGGGAACGGGCCGGGCAGCGACGCGCCGGGCAGTGTCACGACCACCTTGTCCCCGACGGCGAAGTTGTGCGCGCCGCAGATGATGCCGTGCACGGCGGGGCCGCCGTCAGCGGCGAGTTCGTCACCCGGCGCAACCCGCACCTGGCACCAGTTGATGGTTTTGCCATTGGTCTGTTCTTCGCCGACGAATTCGAGTACCTCGCCGACCACGATCGGGCCGGAGACCTCGAAGCGGTGAATGTCTTCTTCTTCGAGGCCGACGCTGACGAGCGCGGCGTGGACGTCTTCCGGCGTGGTGCCGGGCTCGAGGTCGACGTATTCGCCAAGCCAGCTCAGTGGAACCCGCATCAGACCGTCATCCCATACTGCTGGCTGAACCGAATATCGCCCTCGACCATGTCGTGCATGTCCTTTACGTCATTTCTAAACATCACTGCTCGTTCAACGCCCACACCAAACGCGAACCCGGAATACACCTCGGGGTCGATCCCCGCGGAGCGCAGCACATTGGCGTGCACCATGCCGCAGCCGCCCCACTCGATCCAGCGTGCACCATCTTTGAAGGTGGGGTGCCACACGTCGAGCTCCGCGCTCGGCTCGGTGAACGGAAAATAGTTCGGGCGCAGGCGCACCTTGGCTTCGGGGCCGAACAGGGCCTGCACGAAGTGGTCGAGCGTGCCACGCAGGTGAGCCATGGTCAGGCCCTTGTCGATGGCGATGCCCTCGATCTGGTGGAACACCGGGGTGTGGGTCGCGTCGAGTTCGTCGGTGCGAAAAACTCGCCCGGGCGCGACGACGTACACCGGCAATTCCCGGGACAGCAACGCGCGCAGCTGCACGGGCGAGGTCTGGGTGCGCAACACGAGGTGGGCATCCGTGGGTTCTACGAAGAAGGTGTCCTGCATGGCGCGGGCGGGGTGGTCTTCGTCGAAGTTGAGCCCGTCGAAGTTGAACCATTCACTTTCGAGCTCTGGCCCTTCGGCGACTTCCCACCCCATGGCCACGAAGACGTCGGCGGCACGCTCACTCAGCAGTGAAATCGGATGGCGAGCCCCGGGCTTCCACGTTGACGCTGCGGCGGTCACATCCACCGTTTCGGCGAGCAGTCGGGCGGCTGCTTCTGCCGTGCCGATCTCATCTTCGCGAGCGGTCAGCGCCTTAGTGACAGCGCCGCGGGCCTGGCCGACGAGCTTGCCGGCGGCGGCCTTTTGGTTGCCGGGCACGTTGCGCATGAGCGCGTTCAGCTTCGACAGCGGCGACGACTCGCCGGCGTGCTCGCTGCGCACAACCTTCAGAGCGGCGGTCGTATCGGCGGCGGCGATGGCCGCCAGCGCGGCGTCAACCGCGGCACTGACGGCGGCTTCGCTGATCAACGGCTCGGCGGGAGCGGATACGTCGGCGGGAGTTGCCGCCGGATCGGATGCAGCCGGGTCGGGTGGTGTGGTGGGCTCTGGTGGAACACTGGGAACAGACACAAGGCCCAAGTTTAGTGCGTGCCTCGACCCATTATCTCCCTTGGCCTGGCGTCGGTCCCCCAGCGCCCACGAGGCCGGGCGCACCGTCCAGGTCAGAGTCCTCGTCGGGGGTGAGCGTGACACCGCCGGCTTTCGCCCCTGTTCGCCGCGCGATGATTCGAGCCGCCCACGAGAGCAGCAGGTTCATCGTGAGGTAAATCGCGAGCACGACGAAGAAAAACGAGAAAGCATACCTGCTGCCGAAGAAGTTCGTCAGGTTGGCACCGGTGCGCAGGAGCTCTCCGTAGCCGACCACGAACGCGAGCGACGTGTCCTTCAGGAGCACGACGAGCTGCGCGATGATGATCGGCAGCATCTGCCGGAAGGCCTGCGGGAATTCGATCCGAAAGCGGGTCGAAATTGGCGTCAGACCGATGGAGAGTCCCGCCTCGCGCTGCCCGCGGGGTAGCGATGCGATGCCCGCCCGGAGTGCCTCGCCGATGATGGCGCCGTTGTACACCGCGAGGGCTGCGACACCGGCCCAGAACGAACCGGTCGAGAAGACCAGCAGCATGAACAGCATCATCAGCAGGACAGGCATGCCGCGAACGAACTCGAGCACAATCGTCGCCGGAATCCGGACCCACTTCGTTTCGGATGACCGGGCGAAGGAAAAGACGATTCCGAGCACCAGCGCAAACGCGGCAGCGACGGCGGCCATGCGGAGGGTGTTCACGGCCCCCTGCCCGAGTGTGCGCCACACCTGGACGTCGGAGAAGACATCCCATCGGCTCGCATCCCACAAGCCGGGTTGGACGGCGCCGTTCGCGCTGACTTTGGGCGCTCCAAGGGCCAGGATCAGCCAGACCAGGCCGCCGATGATGACCACGGCGCCGATCACAGAGATGACCCTCGATCGGATGATGGCCTTCGGGCCGGGAGCGTCGTAGAGTACCGAGGTCATCGGAGTACCGCCACCTTCTTCTCGACCCTGGCGGCAATGACACCGAGGGAAACGGTAATAAGCAGGTAGAACGCGGCAACCGCGAGCAAAATCGCGAGTACTTCGTCACCGCGCACGTTGGTCACCTTGCGCGCGGCACCGAACAACTCGAAGACGAAGAAGGCGCCAGCGACGGAGGTGTTCTTGGTAAGGGCGATCAAGACGTTGATCAGCGGTGGGATCACCATGCGCACGGCCTGGGGCATGACGATGAAAGAGAGCGTCTGGCCGAATGTCAGGCCGATGCTGCGGGCCGCCTCCGCCTGTCCGACGTGCACACCGTTGACGCCGGAGCGCAAGGCCTCGGCGATGAACGGCGACGTATAGACGGTCAGCCCGATCGCGGCCAGCGTGAAGTAGCCGGGCTGGTAGTTCAGGTACGGCAGCAGGACGGCGCAGAAGAACAGGACTAGCGTCAGCGGGGTGTTACGGATGATCTCCGTATAGACGGTGGCGAATCCGCGGAACGATCCAACCGGCGAGATGCGCAGCCCGGCCACGATGAGGCCGAGCAGCAGCGCCCCGACGCCGGCGATGCCGAGCAGAGCCAGCGTGTTCCTGAATCCTTCAAGGAAGGTGGGCAGGTTTTCGATAACCGCGTCCACGGCTCACTTCCTTCTGTCTTCTGTACGTGCGTCGATCAAGCAAAACCAATTGGGGCGGTCCGGCCAGGTTGCAGCCGGCCCGCCCCAGTCAGCAGGACTGTTAGTAACGGTCGACGGCCGGCGGTGTCGGGGTCTTGAGCACCTTTCCGGCGGTCGCCTCCCACGCGGCTGCCCAGGAACCATCCGTGTAGGACTCCTCGAGCGTGTCGTTGATGAATGCGCGGAACGCGTCATCGCCCTTCTTCAGTCCGATTCCGTACGGTTCCTGAGTGAAGGGATTGCTGATGACCTCGAATTCGCCCGCGTTCTGGTCGGCAAGGCCGGCCAGAATGACGTTGTCGGTGGTCACAGCGACGACCTCGCCGCTGCGCAGCGGGGCGAGGCACTTGGAGTAGGCGTCGGTCGTGATCACGTTGTCGGTGTACTCGGCGATGTTCTTCTCCGAGGTGGAGCCGCTGACGGTGCACACGGGCTTTCCGGTCAAATCTTCCGGTCCAGTGATTTTGTCGGGGTTACCGGCCAGCACGAGCAGGTCCTGCCCCGCTTCGTAGTACGGCCCCGCGAAGTCGATCTTTTCCTTGCGCACGTCATTGATCGTGTACGTGGCAATGACGATGTCGACCTCGCCGTTCTCGATGAACAGCTCGCGGTTGGCCGAGACGGTCTCTTTCCACTTGATGTCGTCGGCTTTGATGCCGAGCTTCGCCGCGATCAGCTTGCCGATTTCGACGTCGAAGCCGACAGGTTTGTCGTCGGGGCCGAGCAGGCCGAACAGCGGCTGATCAAACTTGGTTCCGATGGTCATGGTGCCCGCCTCGCTCAGTGCGGCCATGGTTGTGCCGGCTTCAAAGGTGGGGGCCTCCGCGACTGGCGCGGCCGACGGCGAAGTGGCGGAGTCGGTGCAACCGCTCAGCGCGAGCGCGCCCACAAGGCCGATGGCCGAAATCAGTAGACCTTTTTTGAGTCTCATGGTTCTTCTCCTGCTTGCTGTGGTTTTCCTGCGCACCAGTTAGTGAGCAAGGATTTTCGAGAGGAATTCCTTCGCTCTCGCGCTCTGGGGGTTGGTAAAGAACTCCTCAGGAGTGGTCTCCTCGACGATTTCGCCCTCAGCCATAAAGATGACTCGGTCTGCGGCCTTGCGAGCGAAACCCATCTCGTGCGTGACAACGATCATGGTCATTCCATCGTTGGCGAGGTCGACCATGACCTCAAGAACCTCGTTAATCATCTCGGGGTCGAGTGCGCTGGTCGGTTCGTCGAGCAGAATGACCTTCGGGTCCATGGCCAGGGTCCTCGCTATGGCGACACGCTGCTGCTGACCGCCCGACAGCTGCGCCGGCATCTTCTTGGCCTGGTTGGCCACCCCGACGCGCTCGAGCAGTGCCATCGCCTTTTCTTCAGCGGCGGCCTTCGACATGCCGCGCACCTTAATCGGTCCGAGGGTCACGTTCTGGAGCACGGTCTTGTGCGCGAACAGGTTGAAAGCCTGAAAGACCATGCCCACGTCGGCGCGCAGGTGAGCGAGCGCCTTACCCTCGGCGGGCAGCTTCACACCGTCGATGGTGATCACGCCGTCATCGATGGTTTCGAGGCGGTTGATGGCCCGGCACAGAGTCGATTTTCCCGACCCGCTCGGTCCGATCACTACGACCACCTCGCCGCGGTTGACCACGGCGTTGATGTTCTTGAGAACGTGCAGTTCGCCATAGTGCTTATTGATGTTTTTGACTACTACTAGCGGCTCACCGCGGCGAACCGTGATGTTCGACGTTGCCGGGGGCGAATCTGTTGGCTCCATAGCCCCAACCTAGGGGAGAAACGCGCGCTAGGCACACTAAATGCCCGGACAGTAACGCAGTTGTAATAGTCCGGGCATTGCGTGATTGTGCTGTATTGCAGGTCAGGCGCGCTGAGCGAACGCACTTTCATACAGGCAGACGGATGCCGCGGTCGCCAAGTTCATCGACTCGGCTTCGCCGTAGATCGGCACACTGATGCTGCGGTCGACCCGGGCGAGGTCTTCGTCGGTCAGGCCGCGGGCTTCGTTGCCGAATAGCCACACCGTCGGAGCAGCGAGCAAGCCCTCGTTGCGGGCGCTGAGCAGGTCTGAGCCCTTGATGTCGGCCGCGAACAGTTGCAGGCCGGCGGAGCGAGCGCGGTCGAGCACGTCCGAGAGATCGGCCGCGATGGCGACGGGCAGGTGAAAGATGGAGCCGGTCGAAGAACGAATGACCTTGGGGTTGTACAGGTCAACGCTGCGCCCGGTGAGGATGACGGCATCCGCACCGGCTGCATCCGCTGCCCGAATGATCGTGCCGGCGTTGCCCGGGTCGCGCACCTCTTCGAGGATGGCTACGAGCTTGGGCTCGGCGTTGAAGATTTTCTTGACCGAAGTGGGGAATTGGTGGCAGACGGCCACGAAGCCTTGCGGGGTGACCGTGTCGGCCATCGCCTCGAGCACCTCTTCGGAGACGAATTCAACCTCGACCTGGGCCTCAATCGCCTTCTGGGCCAGATCGGTGTAGCGGTCCAGCGCGGTGGGAGTGGCAAACAGCTCCACGACCAGCTCGGGACGAAAGGTGAGGGCTTCGGCAACGGCCTGCGGGCCTTCGAGCAGAAACAGACCGGACTCGAGACGCGCGTCGCGCTTGGCAAGTTTGGCGACGGAACGGACGCGCGGTGAACGTGGATTATCAAGCATGTATCCAGTTTAGGCGAACGATGTCGGATGCAGAAAAGGAGCGGGTGACCAGGTCACCCGCTCCTTGCTGTCTAACGTGAAACTACCGAATGTTCGCCGCGTTCACGCCCAGGAGGCAGACGGCGGCGAAGATTCGGGATAGCGCATTACGCCGTGACGGCGACCTTCGGTGCCGAGGTGTCGGCGGGAAGGGCTGCCTTGGCGCTCTCGACGAGGGCAGCGAACGTTGCTGCCTCGTTGACCGCGAGGTCGGCGAGGATACGACGGTCAACCTCGATGCCGGCCAGGCCGAGGCCCTGGATCAGACGGTTGTACGTCAGGCCGTTGGCGCGCGACGCAGCGTTGATCCGCTGGATCCACAGGCGACGGAAGTCACCCTTGCGTGCACGACGGTCACGGTAGCTATAGGTGAAGGAGTGAGTGAGCTGCTCCTTGGCCTTGGTGACCAGGCGTGAACGCTGACCGCGGTAGCCCTTGGCGCGTTCGAGAATAACGCGGCGACTCTTGTGGGCGTTGACGGCCCTCTTTACTCTTGCCATTTTTTACAAATCCTTATTCGTTGACGAGGCCTGGAATACAGACCTAAAAGTTACAGACCGAGAAGCTTCTTGATGGTCTTCTGATCCGACTTAGCGAGCACCTGGTCCTGGTTCAAACGGGACTTGCGCTGCGTGCTCTTGACCTCGAGATTGTGACGAAGTCCGGCCTGCTGCTTCATGATCTTTCCGCTTCCGGTGACCTTGAAACGCTTCTTGGTTCCGGAGTGGGTCTTCATCTTAGGCATGTGGTTCCTCCTGTTTCGCTGCCTTGTCGGCAACCTTGTCTGCCTTATCGGCTACCTTGTCTGCCTTCTCGGCAGCCTTGTGGGCGTTGATCTCAGCCTTGGCTTCTGACTTGTTCTTCAACGGGCCAATCACCATGACCATGTTTCGACCGTCGATCATCGGAGTAGATTCCACGGAACCGTACTCGGCGACGTCCTCGGCAAATTTTTGGAGCAGACGTACGCCCTGATCGGGCCGTGACTGTTCACGGCCACGAAAAAGAATCATGGCCTTGACCTTGTCTCCGGCCTTCAGGAAGCCTTCGGCGCGTTTGCGCTTGGTCTCGTAGTCGTGCGTGTCAATCTTGAGACGGAAACGAACCTCTTTCAGGATCGTGTTCGCCTGGTTGCGCCTGGCCTCCTTGGCCTTCTGCGCAGCCTCGTACTTGAACTTGCCGTAGTCCATGATCTTGGCCACGGGCGGCTTGGCTTCGGGTGCAACTTCGACGAGGTCGAGGTCGGCATCTTGTGCCAGGCGCAGGGCAACATCAATCGCCACGACCCCGACCTGTTCGCCGTTGGGACCAACGAGACGAACTTCGGGGACGCGTATACGGTCATTTGTACGGGGATCGCTGATGCGTCTCTCCTCTTGGTTAACTTCGTGATCACAACCAGCCAGCGGATGCCGACCGGGGACGAAGAGAGGAAAATCACGCGTTTTCCACGCCAACTTGTTCATTGGCCTGTCTTACACGGCACCCTGTCTACCCTCACCCTGCCACCTTCCCGAAGGAGGTGAAAACGCGACGGCGGAGTGCAATCTACCCGGTAACCTTGATGAAGCGGTATGCGCGGGTGGGAGATTCTCCACTTTCGTACCGAGACTATTGTCCCGGAACCGATGATCAGCCTAGCAGAGGAATGCAGTGAGCCAAAGTTTTGAGAACGATACGAGTTTTGAGCAGGATGCGGCACAAGCTACACGCGATATCGCCGATGTAGCCGCCGTGGAGATTATCACCACAGCGGCGGTGCATCTGATGAGCGCGGCCGCGGTGAAGTGCGGACTCGCTGAAGACCCCGACGCCCAGATCGACCTCGACGAGGCTCGCAAGTTGATCAACGCCCTCGCCGGCCTGGTGGTTGCCGCCTCCCCCGACATCGCCGACATGCACGCCCGCAGCCTGCGCGACGGCCTGCGTTCCCTGCAGCTCGCCTTCCGCGAGGCGTCCTTCGTGCCGGACGCGATCGGCGAGGGCCCCGGCGAAAAGCTCACCGGCCCGGTCAACTGACTGGCGCTTGTCACACCGGGTTTAGATCTGGCAGCTGGGGCACCAGAAGGTGTTGCGCTGTTCGACATCACTGCGGCCCAGGGTGCCGCGCTGGATGCGGGCGCCGCAACGTCGGCACGCCTGACCGCCTCGCCCGTAAACCCACGTTTGGGCTCCGCGCCGCACGTTACCGGTGGTCGTGCGTTCGTCGCGGTCTCTGTTGGCCAGGATCAGGCGCCGGGCCAGGGCGACGAGCCCGGCAACATCGCTCACCTCGGCCATAGGCCGGGTCGGCAGCAGTCCGCGCAGAAAGCACAGTTCGTTCACGTAGACATTGCCGAGTCCGGCCAGGTTGCGCTGGTCGGCGAGGGCGAGAATAACCGGCTGATCGGGGCCGGCAGTGAGGTTCGCGGCGGCCTCGACGCTTACGGCCGCGGTCCAATCGGTGTCGAGCAAGTCGGGTCCGAGGTAGCCGACCACCTCGGCTTCTGCCCGGGTCGGCACGAGCTCGAGCACGCCGAGTTCAAACCCGACCGCGACCCACTCGGCCGTCTGCAGCACGATGCGCGCCTGAAAGGCGGGCCGCTGCCACCGCGTTCCCGGTCGATACAGGTGCCAGGCACCCTCCATTTTGAGATGCGAGTGGATGCTCGTACTTCCGACCCGATGCAGCAAGTGCTTGCCGCGACTCACGACCTCGTGCACGGTCTGCCCGGTCAGGTCAACGGTTGCGAAAGCGGGTACCCGAATGTCGCAGCCGGTGAGGATGCTGCCGCGCAGGGCCTGGTCGAGGCTGCGAGCCGTGCGGTAGACGGTATCTCCCTCAGGCACGCAGCCTCAGCCCCTTCGGTGTCTCGGTGAACCCGGCGGCGGCGAGGGCCCGGCCGAGCCCGGTGCCAATCACAAAGAGCCCGTTCGCCGTTTCGACCGCGATCTTCTGCACTCGGCCGGAGGTGACCAGGTCGGCCAGGCTCGCCGTGGCGGCCGCAAGAAGGGCGTCATCGGACTCGAAAGCCACGACGGTCTTACCACCACGCTCGACGTAGAGCACGAGGGCGCCGTCGACGAGTACGACGAGCGCGCCCGCCTTACGGCCGGGGCGATGGGTGGTCTTGCCGGGCAGCGCTGGCCACGGCAGAGCAGCGCCGTAGGCGTTGGCCGGGTCGGTTGCCGCGAGGGTGACCGCGGCGCTGGGTGCGGACCCGCGCTCAACGCCGGGCGTGGCAGATGCCCCGACCGCGAAGGTGCGCAGCCGGTCGATCGTTCCGCCCGTCGCAAACTGTGCCGCACCGAGGCCCTCGATGAAGTAGCCGCGTCGACAGCGTGCCATTTCTTCGAATCCGGTGAGGGTGCGGTAAACGAGGGAGAATCCGCCGAGCACACCCTCCGCCATCACAGCCCCGCGGGTCACCACACCGTAGCGTTCGAGCAGGGTCTCCCCCAGTGCGTGCGCGCGACGGGTCGGTGAGTCGTCGGCCACGGGCAGGATCGACCAGCGACCCGACACCGTGGGCGGACCGCTGCGACTGGGCAGGCTCGGCCGCGGCATAGATCGTCCGCGATGCACTCGGGCGCGCGGCACGGCCCGGTTCTGCCGGTGGGCGGTGTGTCCGCCGGACAACAGCGATCGCACCGGGGCGAAGGTGTCGTTATTGATCAGCCCGGCCCAGACCAGATCCCACAGCGCGTGCACGAGTTCGCGATCGTCCTGGCTGCCGACGGCATCGGCGAGCTGCCGGAAGAAGTAGGCACCGCCGCTGCCCAGGGTCGCCAGGATCTCCTGTTGGAGGGGCGTCGTTTCAACATCGATCGGCAGCGGCAGGGTGAGCTGGGCGGTTTCGGCGAGGTGCAGGCTGACCCAGCCGTCGTTGCCGGCGAGGGTTCCCGCACCCGCCCAGAGCACCTCCCCCGCATTGGTGAGCTCGTCGAGCATGCCCGGCCGGTAGTCGCTGATCCGGGCCGGCAGGATGAGCGTCTCCCAGGCGGAGGCCGGAATGCGCGCGCCCTCGAGCTGCTCCACAACGGATGCGACACCGTCGATTCCGCGCAGTTTGCCGCCCACGTGTTGCCACACCGGCAGAAACCGGCCAATGGCGCGCTGGTCGACCGGCTCGACCTCGTGTCGCAGTGCCGCGAGGGAACGACGCCGGAGGCGCCGCAGCACCTCGGCGTCGCACCATTCCAGGCCGGTGCCGTTCGGGCGGAATTCGCCGGCCACGATGCGTCGGGCGTCGGCGAGGCGGCCCAGGGCGATCTGCACGACGGCCGCACCGAGTCCGAACCGGTCGGCGACGGCCTGCGTGCTGAAGGGTCCGTGCGAGCGGGCATAACGACTCACCAGATCGCCGAGCGGGTCCGTCACGGATTCCGTGAACGCGGCGGACACGCCGAGCGGCAGGGGCACTCCCAGGGCATCGCGCAGCCGACTCGCGTCTTCAACCGCTGCCCATCGGTCCTCGCCTCCAATGTTGACGCGGATGGCGCGGCGGGCGGCGACAAGATCAAACAGGACGGGCTCGGCGTCGAGAACGGCTGCCGCTGCGGGCGGGGGCTGCGAGTCGGGTGCCGGAGCGAGCATCCGCTCGGCAACCTCGATGGTGCTGAGCGGGCCGAGGTTGCGCAGCAGGTCGGCCACCCCTTCCGTACCCTTGGCCAGGTAGTCGGGGGCGATCCGTTGCAACTCGTGGTCGGTCTGGTCGATGACCGTCGGGTCGAGCAGCTCCCGCAGTTCAACCCGACCGAGAAGTTCGGCGAGCAGGCTCGAGTCGATCGCGAGGGCGGTGGCACGGCGCTCGGCCAGCGGGGTGTCACCCTCGTACATGAACGCAGCCACGTAGCCGAACAGGAGCGTGCTCGCGAACGGGCTGGCGGTCTCGGTCGTGATCTCGACCAGGCGCACCTCACGGGAGGCGATCTGGCGAGAGAGCACCCCAAGAGCGGGCAGGTCATAGACGTCCTGCAGGCATTCCCGCAGTGTCTCGAGAATGATCGGAAAGGTAGGAAAGGTGCGGGCGACGTCGAGCAGCTGTGCGGCCTTTTGCCGTTGCTGCCAGAGCGGCGAACGGGCGCCGGGCTTATACCGCGGTAACAGCAGTGCCCGCGCGGCACACTCGCGAAAGCGGGAAGCGAACAGGGCCGAGCCGCCGACCTCATCGGTCACGAGCTGCTCGAGCTCATCGGGGTCGAACACGAACAATTCGCTGCCGGGCGGTTCGGTTTCGGTGTCGGGAATGCGCACGACGATGCCGTCATCACTAGCCACGCAGGAGCCGTCGATTCCGAATCGTTCCCGCACGCGGGCGCCGACCGCGAGCGCCCACGGTGCGTGTACCGGGGTGCCGAACGGGGAGTGCAACACGACCCGCCAGTCCCCCAGCTCATCGCGGAACCGTTCAACCATGAGGGTACGGTCGGATGGCAGCTGGCCAGTGGCGGCGCGCTGCTCGGCGAGGAATGCCAGCAGGTTGTTGACGGCCCGCTCGTCGAGTCCACCGACGCCGCAGCGCGTGCGGGCCTGGTCGGCCGGCAAGCTGCCGATCTCCCGCACGAAAGCACCGATGGCCTGCCCCAGTTCGGCCGGGCGGCCGAGGCCGTCACCCTTCCAAAAGGGGAGCCTCCCCGGCTGCCCGAAGGCGGGTGCGACCAGCACCCGGTCGTGGGTGATTTCCTGGATGCGCCAGCTCGTGGTGCCCAGTGCGAAGACGTCGCCCACGCGCGACTCGTAGACCATCTCTTCGTCGAGCTCACCGACCCGTTTACCGGTGACCTGTTCACCGCCGACCATAAAGACGCCGAACAATCCGCGGTCGGGAATGGTGCCGCCGCTGGTCACGGCCAGACGTTGCGCGCCGGGGCGACCGGTGAGGGTGCCGGCGTCGCGATCCCAGACGATACGCGGGCGCAACTCGGCGAACTGGTCGGACGGGTACCGCCCGGCAAGCAGGTCGAGCGTAGCCTCGTAGGCCGAGCGGGGCAGAGTGGCAAACGGGGCGCTGCGGCGCACGGTTTCAAACCAGGTTTCCACGTCAATGGGCTCGAGGGCACAGGCGGCGACGGTCTGTTGGGCCAAGATGTCGAGCGGGTTGGTGGGCACGCGCAACGACTCGATGGCACCGGCCACCATGCGCTCGGCGGCTACCGCGGCATGGATGAGATCGGCACGATGCTTGGGGTAGATGACTCCGCGGCTCACCTCACCCACCTGGTGCCCGGCCCGGCCGAGCCGCTGCAGCCCGCTCGAGACGGATGGCGGCGACTCCACCTGCACCACTAAATCGACGGCGCCCATATCGATGCCGAGTTCGAGGCTCGACGTGGCCACGACACAGCGCAGCCGCCCCGACTTCAGGTCATCTTCAATGAGCGCACGCTGCTCTTTGCTGACCGAACCGTGATGCGCCCGCGCGAGCAGGGGTTCGACGCCGTCGGTCTGCCCGCTGGCCCCGATGAGCTGCGCCGGCTGCGGCACCGTTGCGAGGGAACCGGGCCTGCCGAGCGCACCCGTACTCTCCGACACGCCTGGAGCGCCGGCTGAGTGGGTGTCCCACGCCATACGCTCGGCATAGATCTCGTTCAACCGGGCGGTGAGCCGTTCGGTGAGCCGCCGGGAATTGGCGAACACAATGCTCGAGGAGTGCGCGAGCACCTCGTCGACGATGGCCTCCTCAACGTGGGGCCAGATCGATCCGGTCTGCGGCGCCGCAGCGGACGTGGCGCCCTCGTGTGGCGGTACCGGCCCGAGATCGCTCATATCGTCGACCGGAACGACCACTCGCAGGTCGAATCGTTTCAGCGCCGGCGGCGCCACGATCTGCACGGGGGCTGCTCCGCCAAGGAACCGAGCCACCTCACCCTGCGGGCGCACGGTGGCGGAGAGCCCAATCCGCTGGGCGGGTCGACTGAGCAGGGCGTCGAGTCGTTCGAGGGACACGGCCAGATGCGCGCCGCGCTTGCTCGCCGCGACAGCGTGCACCTCATCGATGATGACCGTCTGCACGGTGCGCAACGATTCGCGCGCCGCCGAGGTCAGCATGAGGAACAGTGACTCCGGGGTGGTGATGAGAATGTCGGGGGGCGAGGTGACCAGCTTGCGCCGGTCGGCGGCCGGGGTATCGCCGGAACGCACCCCCACCGTGACCCGCGGCGCCTCAAGCCCGAGCCGCTCTGCGGCACGACCGATCCCCACGAGGGGAGCGGTGAGGTTGCGTTCTACGTCGACGCCGAGTGCTTTGAGCGGCGAGATATAGAGCACGCGCGTGGACGGACCTGCCGAGGCTGCCGTTCCGCTGGCGGACCCATCGGCAGCCAGCTGATCGATGGCCCACAGGAACGCCGCGAGGGTCTTGCCCGATCCGGTGGGAGCTACGACGAGGGCGTGCGAGCCCAGCGAGATGGCGTTCCAGGCGCCGAGCTGCGCTGCTGTGGGAGCGGCGAACGCCTCGGTGAACCAGGCGCGCGTGGCCGGGGAGAATCGATCGAGAACGTCGGTCATACCGACATTCTGGCCTGAACCCCCGACAACGGCCTTGATCAGCCGGAAAACCAGAGGCTAGGTCGAGGCGACGAGCTTGACCCGCAGCGAATCAACACCCGTCGTAATGGCCTCGTTCTCGGACCATCGGGTGCCGAGCCGGCTCAGAATAGCGTCGAGGTCGGGCTGGGTGAGGCCATCGACCAATTCCAGTTGAACGACCAGTTCGGGTCCGTCGAGTCGGGCTTGGGGGTCACCGGCCAAGAGCTGAACAGACAGCACCGAAAGTTCCGTCGCAATCGACGCGGTGAAGGCGTCGGCGACATGATGACTGGCATAGCTGGGCGTCCACGGCAACGATTGCGCAATCGCCCACAGTGCCGGCCTCCGAATAACGAATTCTCCGGCCGAGGTCGGATCAAGCACGACGAGGTCGGTGTTTTCCTGCGCGGCGGCCAGGGCGACGCGCACGGCATCCGCTGGAACGGGCCGCGCCAGCGGGTTCCACGCCGTCATCGCCGCGGTCGAGGAGAAGGCGGGCAGCACGGTTCGACCGTCGGGGCCGGCTACGGTGATGATCGACAGTTCCTGGGTTTTGTCAATCGTTTGGCCGCGCGCGTTCAGGGCGGCCTCACCGAGTTTGGTCACCAGGGGGATAAGCAGGCGGGAATCACGAATGGCGTCGATGACGCTCTCTTCGCCGGCCTCCCTGGCCTGAAAACGAGCGAGCGCCTCCGCGAGTGCGGGGGGAGCAGTTCCATCGTCGCCGGCCTCGAGATTGGCCTCAAATTCGCGTCCGGCCCACGGTTGCCCGGCCGAGTCGGCGGTATTGTCCAGAGCGCTGGCAGTCGGCTCGTGCGCGTTTCCGGGCTCAGCTGAGGCACCCGGCCGGCCAGTAGGATCGCCCGTGGAACCGAGGTTTCGCGCCTTCGCCATTTAGGCCCCCGAGATGTCCAGCGCCTCGGCCATGGTGAACGCGCCGGCATAGAGGGCCTTGCCCACGATGGCGCCTTCGAGACCGAGCGGTACCAGCTTTCGCAGCGCATCGATGTCATCGAGGCTGGAAATACCGCCAGAGGCGATGACCGGCTTGCGGGTACGGTCCAGCACCTGACGCAGCAGGTCGATGTTCGGGCCCTGCAGGGTACCGTCCTTGGTGACGTCGGTGACCACGTAGCGGGCGCATCCGGCGGCCTCGAGACGCTCGAGAACCTGCCAAAGGTCTCCGCCGTCCTTGGTCCAGCCACGCGCGGCCAGGGTCGTGCCCCGTACGTCCAGGCCCACGGCAACGGCGTCGCCGTATTGTGCGATCACGCTGGCCGCCCATTCCGGGTTTTCCAACGCCGCGGTGCCGAGATTGATGCGTTTAACCCCGGTGGTCAACGCTGCCTCCAGGGATTCGTCATCACGGATGCCGCCGGAGAGCTCGATGTTGACGCCCTTGACCTGGCGGATGACCTTCTTGATCACGCCGGTGTTGGTACCCCGGCCGAAGGCCGCGTCAAGGTCGACGAGGTGAATCCACTCCGCACCTTGCCGTGCCCAGTCGGCCGCGGCGTCGACGGGATCACCATAATTCGTTTCGGTGCCGGCCTCGCCCTGCGTCAGGCGAACGGCCTTGCCGCCGGCCACATCGACGGCGGGCAGGAGGACAAGCCTCGGTGTCTTGTTGAACTCGCTCATTGGTGTCCTCGATCGGGCGGTCGCGCGGTGCGACCAATTTCAGGGGTGGTGCAGGTTGTGAAGTCTAGGCGCGCAGGGCTAGTGGCGCAGCGTGCCGATCCAGTTTTTCAACAAGTGGATGCCCGCCGCACCCGATTTTTCCGGGTGGAACTGGGTGGCGCTGAGCGGACCGTTTTCTATCGCGGCCAGGAACGGCGCGCCGTGTTCCGCCCAAGTCAGCCGGGGTTCGGGAAACGGCGGCATGACCTCGAGGGTCCAGGACTGTGCGGCGTAGGAGTGCACGAAATAGAACCGTTCTTCTTCGATTCCTCGAAACAGTTCGGAGTCGGGCGCGCTCGTGACGGTGTTCCAGCCCATGTGCGGCAGGATCGCTGCAGGAAGTTCGGTGACGGTTCCCGGCCATTCACCGAGGCCTTCGGTGTCGATGCCGCGTTCGACGCCGTGCTCAAACAGAACCTGCATACCCACGCAGATCCCCAGCACGGGTCGTCCGCCGGCGAGGCGGCGATCGACGATCTCGTCGCCGCGAACGGCTTTGAGGGCCTCCATGACGGCGCTGAAGGCACCGACACCGGGTACGACGAGTCCGTCAGCCTCGAGGGCCACCTTACGGTCACTCGTGAGGGTGACGTCAGCTCCGGCCAATTCGAGTGCTTTGACGGCGGAATGAACGTTTCCGGTGCCGTAGTCGAAGACAACGACCTGGGTCATAGTGCTCCCTTGGTAGAGGGGATTCCCTGCACGAGCGGGTCGAGAGCTTTGGCGAGGCGGAATGCCCGCGCAAAAGCCTTAAATTCGGCTTCGGCAATGTGGTGGGGGTCGCGGCCACCCAGCAACGTCACGTGCACGGTCAACCCGGCGTGGAAGGTGATGGCTTCAAAGACGTGACGCACCATGGAACCGGTGAAGTGTCCGCCGATGAGGTGAAATTCGAAGCCGGCCGGTTCCCCGCTGTGCACGAGGTATGGGCGCCCGGAGATATCGACGACGGCCTGCGCGAGCGCTTCATCCAGCGGGACGAGGGCGTCACCGTAACGGGAAATTCCCGATTTGTCGCCGAGGGCTTGCCGTATGGCCTGGCCGAGCACGATGCCCACGTCTTCGACGGTGTGGTGAACGTCGATTTCAATGTCGCCGGAGGCTCGCACCGTGAGGTCGGTCAGGGAGTGTTTCGCGAATGCCGTCAGCAGGTGGTCGTAAAACGGTACCGAGGTATGAATGTCGCTCACGCCCGTACCATCAAGGTTCAGCGAGAGATCGATGCTGGATTCACTCGTCTCCCGTTGCAGGTGTGCGACGCGGGGCGCGGAAGTACCAACAGATGAGCTCATGAGGCTAGTTTATTCGGCTCGGACCGATTCGGTTTTACCGGCGACGTCCGTCCGTCCCACTCGAGCCAAAGCATCCAGAAATTGTGAGGTCTCCTGCTCGGTGCCGGCCGATACGCGCAAGTGACCGGGAATGCCGACATCGCGAATCAGGATTCCCTCGGCGAGCAACGCCTCGAAGGTTCTCTGCGGGTTGGCCACTCCCCCGAACAGTACGAAGTTGCTCCAGCTTCGGTGTGGGGCATAGCCCAGACGCGCCAGCTCCACCACGAGCCGATCCCGTTGCCCGCGAATGTCATCGACCATGGCGAGCATTTCGGTGCTGTGGGCCAGAGCGGCATTGGCCGCGGCCTGGGTGAGGGCGGAGAGGTGGTAGGGCAGGCGAACCAGGCGCAGGGCATCCGTGACGGCCGGATCGGCGGCCAGGTAGCCCACCCGCACACCGGCAAAGGCGAAGGCCTTACTCATCGTGCGCGAGACCAACAGGCGTTCCCGACCGGGGAGCAGAGTGAGCGCGCTCGGGGTACCGACCGGCGCAAACTCCGCGTAGGCCTCGTCGACCACGACAATGCCGTCGGTCGCGTCGTAGGCGGCAGCGATCGTCTCGAGCGAGAGGGGGGTGCCCGTGGGGTTGTTCGGCGAGCAAAGAAAAATCACGTCGGGGTTGGTGCGACTGATTTCACTGACCACGGTCGCCGGAGAGAGTTCATAGTCGGCATCACGCACGCCCGGAATCCACGTGGTATCGGTTCCCGACGCGAGAATCGAGTACATCGAATAGGTCGGGGCAAATCCCAGCAAGCTGCGTCCCGGTCCGCCGAAAGCCTGCAGCACCTGCTGGAGTACTTCATTGGAACCGTTGGCCGCCCAGATGTTCTCGGCGCTCAGCCCCGCGCCGAGGTACCCGGCAAGGGCCACGCGCAGGTCGGTGAATTCGCGGTCGGGATACCTGTTCACCGAACGGAGGGCCTCGGCCAGGCTGGCGAGGATGTCGCGAGCGACCGCCTCGGGAACGGGGTGCGTGTTCTCGTTGACGTTGAGTGCAACCGGAACATGTAATTGCGGAGCACCATACGGTGTCAAACCTTGCAGGTTGGTGCGGAGTGGAAGATCTTGAAGACTGGTCACACCCTCCATGCTACGACGCCGTGCTACGACCCGGGAATTTGCAGGCGCTGGCCGGGCTGCAGCGTTTCGACGGAGAGGGCGTTCAGTCGCTTAATGTCGAAGACCACGTCGCGCGGATCACTGGACGGCGAAATTTCTTCGGCGAGGTCCCACAGGGTCTGGCCGGGCTCAACCGTGATGAATCGGGCGGAACCAACGTCGGTCGGCGAGTAGGCCAGCGTGGTCACAACGCCGGATTCGGTCGTGTATCTCATGAGGTCAATGCCCGACGCGGAATCCGACGCACCGGCTGCTCCCCCGTTGACGCTCAGGGCGACGGCGCCGAGCACGAGGGGCACGGCAGCGAGGGCGGTGAAGACCACTCGACCGCGGCGGGTCAGGCGGAGACGAGAGGCGGGGGCGTGTGGTGCTGTGGTCATGTCAAACCTCCAAGGTAGGCGGGCTGCGAGTCTCGTATTCGGTCCTCGGCCGGGAGGACCGAATACGAAACTATGTTCCGAATATAACTTCGAACAATCGAACATGCAAGCATTTTCTCGCCTCGGCCCGAGTTTTAGGGCAACACACTCGAATAAGTGTTTGTTTCAGGGGCGAGAACTGGATAAACTTTCGATAGGTCAATTGCTTGATTTACACTCAACCAGACACCACCGACATTCCCGCGTAACGTCTCTTCAGACCGTGCGGGACCGACTCCAGGAGCGCTCATCGTGACACAAGACACCAGCGGTACCCGCGACAAGGGCGGCACTCGGCGCCGCAAGAGTCTGAGCCAACGCCAGCTCGCAATTCTGGACGTGATTCAGCGTTCAGTGAGTTCGCGCGGCTACCCGCCGAGCATGCGTGAAATCGGTGATGCGGTCGGTCTCGCCTCGCTGTCGAGCGTCACCCACCAGCTCAACCAACTGGAGCTCAGCGGCTATCTCCGACGCGACCCCAATCGCCCCCGCGCGCTCGAAGTGCTCATTGAGATTCAGCGTGCCCCCGAAGACGTCAGCACCGGCGACCAGGACAGCTTTCATCAGGGCGTGCAGGTCGGCGATGCCGCGATGGTTCCCCTCGTCGGTCGCATTGCTGCGGGCATCCCCATCACTGCAGACCAGCAGATAGACGAAATTTTTCCGCTGCCCCGCCAACTCGTGGGCCAGGGCGAGCTGTTCATGCTCAAGGTCGTCGGTGAATCCATGATCGACGCCGCGATCTGCGACGGCGACTGGGTGGTCGTTCGCCAGCAGAAGACCGCGGAGAACGGCGAGATCGTCGCGGCGATGCTCGACAATGAAGCCACGGTGAAGGTTCTGCGCAAGCGCGACGGCCACACCTGGCTCCTTCCCCGCAACAGCAATTTCGAACCGATTGTCGGCGACTATGCCGACATTCTCGGCAAGGTCGTCGCGGTTCTACGCTCGGTCTGATATCCCGAAACGGAGTGGCTGCAAACACCATCGGTCGGGCTTGTCGAAACCAGCACACGCTGTGATTTCGACGAGCCCGACCAGCAGCTAAACGCCGACGACTGCCCCGCGGCGTTCGCGCACCACTCGGGTCGCGGCCAGCATGTTGTGCAGCGAGTGCACCGTCTCGTCATAGCCGCGCGTCTTCAGCCCGCAGTCGGGGTTCACCCACACCTGGCGTTCTGGAATAGACTCCAGGGCGGTATCCAGCAGCGCGGTCAGCTCCTCAACGCTCGGCACCCGCGGCGAGTGGATGTCGTAGATGCCCGCACCGATGCCGTGGTCAAACCCGCCAGCCTCGATCTCCCGCACCACCTCCATACGCGATCGTGCAGCTTCAATGCTTGTGACATCGGCGTCAAGGTTGCGAATGGCCTCGATCACCACGCCGAACTCGGAGTAACAGAGGTGCGTGTGAATCTGCGTTTCATCCGCTACACCCGCCGTGGCGAGACGGAAGGACCCGACCGACCAGTCGAGATAGTCCGCGTGATTCTTCTTTTTCAGCGGCAGCAGCTCCCGTAGCGCGGGCTCATCGACCTGGACGATCTTGATTCCGGCCGCCTCAAGGTCGCCGATTTCATCGCGCAGCGCGAGGGAAACCTGGCGTGCCGTCTCGCCGAGCGGCTGGTCATCACGCACGAACGACCAGGCCAGAATTGTCACCGGCCCGGTCAGCATGCCCTTGACGGGCTTAGCGGTCAAACTCTGCGCGTACACCGACCAGTCCACCGTAATCGGCGTCGGGCGCGATACATCACCCCACAAAATGGACGGTCGCGTGCAGCGGCTGCCGTAGGACTGCACCCAACCGTTCTCGGTCACGGCAAACCCGTCCAGGTTCTCGGCGAAGTACTGCACCATGTCGTTGCGTTCGGGTTCACCGTGCACGATCACATCCAGTCCGATCTCTTCCTGTAGCGCCACGACGCGTCCGATCTCGGCGCGCATCAGATTGCGGTAGTCCTGCGCAGCCAGGGTTCCCTTGAGAAACCGGGCCCGGGCCCGGCGAATGTCCGCGGTCTGCGGGAATGATCCGATCGTGGTCGTCGGCAGCGCCGGCAGCTGCAGCGCGGCGTCTTGGGCACTCAGACGATCCGCGTAGTTTCCCCGCCTGAAGTCACTATCGGTCAGTGCTGCAGCCCGCGCCCGCACCGATCCGTCGTGTACCCCCGGAGCGGTGCTTCGCGCGGCCAGCGCCGCCGCGGCGTCGGCCAGAGGCCCCGCAATCGCCGCCCGTCCGGCGGTGAGACCGCGCGCCAGAGTCGCTACCTGGATGACCTTCTGGTCGGCGAAGGCCAGCCAGCTCACCAGCGCGGCCGGTAGCGACTTTTCATCCCGCACGTCGTGCGGCACATGCAGTAGGGACGTCGAGGTGCACACGGAGACGGAATCGGAGAGCGCTCGAACGCTCTGTACGATCTCAAAGGCACCGGCCAGGTCGCCGCGCCAAATATTGTGCCCGTCAATGACCCCGGCGACGAGGGTCTTCTCGGCCAGTCCGGGTACCGCCAGCGGCACGGAGCCCCTGACCAGATCCAGGCCAATCGCCTCAACGGCGGTAGCGGCAAGCACCGGCAGGGCATCGTCGAGGCTGCCGTACGGGGCCGCAACGAATAGTCCCGGGCGGATACGGTGTTGGCCGAGCACTCCGTAAGCGGATGCGACAGCCGCCAACGTGTCGGCCCGCGGCACGTCGATGGACTCGCTGACCAGGCCCGGCTCGTCGAGTTGCACCCACTCGGCGCCGGCATCCGCTAGCCGCGTCAGTAACGCCGCGTAGACGGGAAGGAGGTCGTTCAGCCGCGACAGCGGGGAGAACCCGGCGGGCGCCTCATCGCTGGCCTTGCTCAGCAGCAGAAAGGTGACCGGGCCCACGAGCTGCGGGCGAGTGAGGAACCCGGCCGCTTTGGCCTCGACAAATTCCCGCACGATGCGGTCGCTGGCCAGTGAGAACACTGTTTCCGGGCCGATTTCGGGCACGAGGTAGTGGTAGTTGGAATCGAACCATTTGGTCATTTCCAACGGCAGGTTCTCGCCCTCGCCGCGCGCCAGGGTGAAGTAGCCGGTCAGGTCGAGGGTTCCATCGGCGGCGACGAGCTCAGCAAACCGTGTGGGAATCGCGCCGACGGCGACGATGGTGTCAAGCACCTGGTCGTAGTACGAGAACGACTCGGGGATCGACGAGTCGGTGCGACCGAATCCAAGATCGACGAGCCGGTCGCGGGTGGCCTGGCGCAGCCCGGCGGCCACGGTCTCGAGCTCGCCGGCGCTCATCGCGCCCGACCAGAACGCTTCGACGGCTTTTTTCAGTTCACGCCGTCGCCCGATCCGTGGATAGCCGAGGATGGTGCCGGTGGGAAATGCGGATGATGCGGGCGAAATGGGCATGATGATTCCTTCACTGGAGCGATATGGCTGAACTGGTGGGAGAGTACGAATGGGTTGGGGATGGGCCTGACGCGGAGCCGCTGGGCGACGAGGGCGTGAGGCCTAGAGCATGGCGGCGGGCACTGCAGCGGAGCGGACCTTGGGCGCCGGTAGTGCGCCGCAACCCTCGAGCACCTGGAGTACGGTGTCGTGCTGGTTGAAGGCGTAGAGGTGGAGTCCGGGGGCGCCGCCCGCGAGCACGTCCTGGCCGAGGCGCACAGCGTGGTCGATGCCGATCTGACGCTGTCCTTCCGCGGTCGGTTCGACCTCAAGCTGGATGGACAGTTCGGCCGGAAGTTTCTCGCCGGAGAGCTGCAGGATGCGCCGGAGCCGGTTAGGACTGGTGACGGGCATAATGCCGGGAAGAATGGGGAAGAGTACCCCGGCGGAGCGCGCGCGCTGGATGAAACTCAGGTAGTCGTCGGCGTGAAAGAACAGCTGGGTGATCGCGAGGTTGGCCCCGGCTGCCTGCTTGGCCAGGAGGGTGTCGATGTCCTGGATGACGGATCGGGAACTGGGGTGTCCGTTCGGGAACGCCGCAACGCCGATGCGCACCCTATCGCGTTCGGTTTTCACGCCGCGGGCGCCCGGCAGGCCGGGAATCACCGTTTCGATGTACGGTACCCGTTCGGCCTGGACCCGGTGGATGAGCTGGACCAGCTCCCCCGCGCTGTGCAGATCGCCGAGAAAGGTCGGATCTCCTTCGAGGGCGCCCTGGGGTGCATCTCCACGCACGGCAAGAAAACTGCGAATACCGGCGTCAAGAAATTCCCGGATGAGTCGGCTGGCCTCGGCGTGCGAGGAGCCGACGCAGGTGAGATGGGCCATGGCATCCGCTGACGTGTGGTCCTTGATGTAACGCAGAACGTCAAGCGAGGAATTGCGCGACGAACCGTTGGCGCCGTAGGTGACCGAAATGAACTCGGGGCCGGCTGCGGCCAGCTGATCGATGGTGCGGGTCAGCGCGGATGCTGCGGCCGCCGATTTGGGCGGGTACACCTCGAACGAGAACGCCGGACGGGCGTTGCACGCGGAAATCCCAGTCGCGGTCATGGTTCCTCATTCGGCAGTTGCGGTACAGCGGGTGGTGGCCGGGCGGCCGCGGACGCGCCAGGAATGGCGTTTCTTCGCGGGCGGATGCCGGGCTCGGCTGTCGCTCCATGCCGGGGAACGAATTCCGTCGACAACGATTGATTAGACACTAACAACACCGACGCTAATGCGCACGAATGTGACAGTTCATGTCATCGATGCGGTCAGACGCGCGCGGGCGCCAGGGTCTGTCCGCTGAATCAGTGCTCGGCCGCCGGTGAACTCACCGGTGGCCCGGCTAGGACGACAGCGCGGGCTGGATAATGAACGGGGCGAACTGCGGCCGGATCTCGGGCGTGACGAAGGCCGTGACGTGGGTTCCGGTTTCGACGTACTCGGTCGTTTCGATGCGGCCCACGTCGTGCAGCACCGCGATCAGGTCACCGCGGTCGTAGGGAATGAGCAGGTCGAGCTCGATCTGCGGCGTCGGCAGGAGCAACGCCACCGCGGCCAGCACCGTGTCAATGCCCTCACCGGTGCGGGCTGACACGAAGGTTGCCTTCGGTTCCAGGCCGCGGAGCACCAGCCGGTCGTCCTCGCTGATCAGGTCGCTCTTGTTGAAGACGACCAGTTCGGGAATATCCCGGGCGCCGACTTCGGAGATGACGTCGCGCACGGTGGCGAGTTGGGCGACCGGATCGGGGTGCGAACCGTCGACGACGTGCACGATAACATCGGCGTCAGCGACTTCTTCCAGGGTCGAGCGAAAGGCTTCGACCAGTTGGTGCGGCAGGTTGCGTACAAACCCGACCGTGTCGGTGAGGGTGTACAGACGTCCGTCGTCGGTGGTGGACTTGCGTACGGTGGCATCGAGAGTCGCGAACAGGGAGTTCTCAACGAGCACCCCCGCCTTGGTGATGCGGTTGAGCAGGCTCGACTTGCCGGCGTTGGTGTATCCGACGATGGCGACCGACGGAACAGCGTTGCGTTTGCGGTTGGCGCGCTTCGCTTCCCGGGCCGGCTTCATCTCGACCATCTGCTTGCGCAGCTTGGACATTCGGGTGTGGATGCGTCGGCGGTCGAGTTCGATCTTGGTTTCACCGGGGCCACGGGAACCCATTCCAGCGCCCGTACCACCAACCTGGCCACCGGCCTGGCGGGACATCGAGTCACCCCAACCGCGCAGGCGCGGCAGCATGTAGGCCATTTGGGCCAGTTCAACCTGCGCCTTGCCCTCGCGGCTCTTGGCGTGCTGGCTGAAAATGTCGAGAATCACGGCGGTGCGGTCGATGACCTTGACCTTGACCACGTCTTCGAGGGCACGCCGCTGACTGGGCGCGAGTTCGGTATCAGCGATGACGGTGTCGGCGCCGAGCGCCTTGACGATGTCCGCGACTTCCTGCGCCTTTCCCTTTCCCAAGTAGGTGCTCGGGTCGGGAGTGGCGCGACGTTGCAGTAAACCATCGAGAACGGTCGCACCGGCAGTTTCGGCGAGGGCGGCCAGTTCGCGCATGGAGTTTTCGGCGTCATCAACGGTTCCGTGGGTGTAAACCCCTACCAGAACAACGTTCTCCAGACGCAGCTGGCGGTATTCCACCTCGGTGACGTCTTCAAGCTCGGTGGAGAGTCCGCCGACCCGGCGCAGGGCATTACGGTCGGCACGTTCGGACTGATCACCGTCGTGGTCGCTGCCGTCATACTCGCCGGAGGTCTGATTCTGCAAAGCCTGGGCGGACCCGCTGCGAAATAGGGAGTAGCCGGCGGCCTTGCTGTCGGCGCTTTTCAACACCCGCGCGACGACATCGTCGGCGTCAAGGGCCTGTTCGCCGGCCTCATTATCTACTGCGTCGTTTCCGCTGGGCGCCGTTGGTTCACTCATCCCGTTAACCTTAGTTCAACGAACTTGAAAGGTTCCCTCCTATGTCGTCCGACCATTATTTTTCTCCGGCGCCCGGCACCGTATTGAAAACCCGCCAGATCACGGTGCAGCTGCACGGCCAGGATCGGGTTTTGACGACCGCCAACTCGGTGTTCAGCCCTGCGCACATTGACACCGGTACCGAAGTTCTGCTCAAGTACGCACCCGAACCACCCCTTGACGGACATTTTCTCGACCTCGGCTGTGGTTGGGGCCCCATTGCCCTGCACCTGGCACTCGCCTCCCCCGACGCAACAATCTGGGCCGTTGACGTGAATGAGCGAGCCCTCGACTTGGTATGCACCAATGCGGCTGCCCTCGGCCTGACCAACATCCACGCCGTGCTCGCCGCTGATGTACCCGCCGACATCAGCTTTCGCACCATTTGGTCCAACCCGCCCATTCGCGTCGGCAAGGACGAGTTGCACGCGCTGATGCAGACCTGGCTGCCGCGCCTCGAGCCAGAAGCGGATGCCTGGCTCGTCGTGCAGCGCAACCTCGGCTCAGATTCGCTTCAGCGTTGGCTGGCCGAGGAACTTCCCGATACCTTCGAGACCACTCGTGAGGCAATCAGCAAGGGCTTTCGAGTGCTCCAGGTACACCGAAGCTAGGCGGATCGCAGCTCGGTGAAAGGCAGCTCGGTGAAAGGCAGCTCGGTGAAGCGAAGCTAACCGAGGTTCAAAACGCCGTCGAAGACCAGCTCCGCCGGGCCGGACAGCGACACGTGCTCGCCGTCCTCGGCCGGAAAGATGCGCACTCCGAGTACGCCGCCGGGGAGCTCGACCCGCCACTGGTGTGGAGCGGACTTACCGGCCCAGTGCCGGGTCGCCAGAGCGGCCGCGGCGGCGCCGGTGCCGCAGGACAGCGTCTCCCCGCTACCGCGTTCGTGCACACGCATGCGGAACCGTCCGACGCCGTTGACGACGAGCGGGTCGTTCGGCACGACGAATTCGATGTTCACGCCGTTTTCCGGTTCGGGGTCAAGTTGTGGAATGAACGTCAAGTCGGCAGCGTCGAGTTCGTCATCATCGGCGAGGGCGACGACGGTGTGCGGGTTGCCCACGTTAATACCCAGGCCCGGACGAGCGACGGGCAGATTCCTGGTGCGCACGAGTGTTTCCGTGCCGTCAAGCTTCCATCGACCAAGATCAACCTGAAACCCCGAGGCATTGCGCTGAACGTCGCGCACACCGCCGCGGGTGCCGATGGTGAGGGTGTCGCCGGGGAGCAGTTCGGCGAGGTCATTTTCGATCAAAAATTTGGCGTAGACGCGGATCCCGTTGCCGCACATCTCTGAGACGGTACCGTCGGCGTTCCAGTAATCCATGAACCACTCCGCCGCGTCGTCTTCGGCGAGGGCCGCCGCTCCGTCTGGCAGGTTCTTGCTGCGCACGGCGCGGATGATGCCGTCGGCGCCGACGCCGAACTTGCGGTCACACACGGCGCGAATTTGGGCGGGGGTGAGCACCGTCGTGCCGTCAGGATCAGCGAACAGCACGAAGTCGTTGCCCGTGCCGTGGCCCTTGGTGAAGTTCAGTGTGATGCCCATGCTGCCAGTTTACGGGGCCATCGCCGCACGGTTCCCCGGCCGCTCTCAGACCGTCGGTGCGGGTGGCGCTTGGGGTGCACTGCCCCGGTCCACGTGCGCGAGGGCGTCGTCGACCCGATCGGCCGAGTCGGAGTCGATCCAGTGGGTGTGCGCGTAGCGTTTAAACCAGCTGACCTGGCGACGCGCATAGCGGCGGGTGAGCTGTTGGGTGCCCTCGATGGCCTCGGCCCGGCTCAGGTTGCCATGCACCTGGCCGAGAGCCTGCGCGTATCCGATCGCGCGGCTGGCCGTCACACCGTTCTCGATACCGGCCGCGAGCAGGCCGCGGGCTTCATCGACAATCCCGGCCTCCCACATGCGTTCCACCCGGGCATCGAGCCGAGGGGTGAGTTCTTCCCGCGGGGTACGCAGCCCCAGCAACACGCTCGGGCGCCAGTACACCGGCTCGTCCGGCAGGGCGGCTACGTGCGGGGCGCCGGTCAGCTCAACGATCTCCAGCGCGCGCACCAGGCGCCGACCGTTGCTCGGTCCGATGCGCGCGGCGGCCTGCGGATCGACGAACTGCAGGCGGGCGTACATCAGCCCGGGGCCGCGCACGACCAGTTCGGCCTCCAGTCGGGCGCGCAACACCGGGTCCGTACCGGGAAATCGAAAATCGAACACGACCGAGGACACATAGAGGCCCGAACCACCCACCAGGATCGGTACGACACCGCGCGAGCTGATTTCGGTCACGGCCGCGCGGGCATCCGTCTGGTAATTACTGACGGTGGCCTCGTCGGTCACGTTCAGCACGTCCAGCAGGTGGTGGGGAATGCCGCGGCGTTCAGCGACGGAGAGCTTCGCCGTGCCGATATTCATGCCCCGGTAGAGCTGCATGGCATCGGCGTTGACGACTTCAGCTGGCTGCCCGCGCTCGATCAGCCGTTCGGCCAGATCGAGCGACAGTTCCGACTTGCCGGTACCGGTGGAACCGACAATCGCGATCAGCGCCGCACGGTTACCGGACACCACGGGTTCAGACGACACCGACCCTAGCGCTCGTCGTCGTTAACGTTGTAAATGGGGATGGTCGTCGAGCCGCTTTCCGTGGGCAGACCGATCGGGGGCAGGCCGATCGTGGGCAGGCCCAGAGAGACCGGACCGGCGCCGCCTGAGGCCCCCGCGTGGCTCGGAACCGCGCACGATTCGGCTTCCATGCGGTCCCAGGCATCGCCGGCGCGGGTCGAACGGATGCGCAGGGGCGCACCATCCGTGGAGTCGGCAATGAGGTGGAACGGTGCCGCCTGGGTTACGACGACCGTGACCATGTCACCGGGGCGCGGGCGCGGTGAACCGTCGGGCACGTCAAAGTGCACCAGTCGGCTATCGGGGGCGCGTCCGCTCAGGCGGTGGGTGTCACTGTCTTTACGGCCGCCGTTGGCGACGAGCAGTTCCACTTCACGCCCGATGACCGCTTGGTTCTCTTCCAGCGAGATCCGCTCCTGCAGCGCCGCGAGACGCTCGTAGCGCTCCTGCACGATCGCCTTGGGAATCTGATCGGGCATGGTCGCGGCCGGGGTACCAGGACGAATCGAGTATTGGAAGGTGAACGCGGTGGCGAATCGGGCCTGTTCAACCACTCGGAGCGTCTCCTGAAAGTCCTCTTCGGTTTCGCCGGGGAAGCCCACGATGATATCAGTGCTTATCGCCGCGTTCGGCATCTGGGCGCGTACCCGGTCGAGAATGCCGAGGAACTTCGCACCGCGGTAGGAGCGCCGCATCGACTTGAGGATACGGTCCGAACCGGACTGCAACGGCATGTGCAGCTGCGGCATAACGGCGGGTGTCTCAGCCATGGCATCGATGACGTCGTCGGTGAACGCGGCGGGGTGCGGGCTGGTGAAGCGGATGCGCTCCAGCCCCTCGATCTTGCCGGCCGCGCGCAGGAGCTTGCCGAAGGCGAGTTTGTCACCGAACTCCACCCCGTAGGAGTTCACGTTCTGCCCGAGGAGGGTGACCTCGATGGCACCGTCGTCGACGAGCGCCTGAATCTCGGCCAGGATCTCCCCCGGGCGGCGGTCTTTCTCCTTGCCGCGCAGGGCCGGCACGATGCAGAAGGTGCAGGTGTTGTTGCAGCCGACCGAGATCGATACCCAGCCGCTGTAGCTGGAGTCGCGCTTGGTGGGCAGGGTGGACGGGAAGGTCTCGAGAGATTCGAGAATCTCCAGTTGCGCCTCGCCGTTGTGCCGTGCCCGTTCCAGCAGACTCGGCAGGGATCCCATGTTGTGGGTGCCGAAGACGACATCCACCCACGGCGCCTTCTCCAGGATGGTGTTTTTGTCTTTCTGGGCGAGGCAACCGCCGACCGCAATCTGCATGCCGGCGTGCTTACGCTTGACCGACGCCAGGTAGCCGAGGTTGCCATAGAGCTTGTTGTCGGCGTTCTCGCGCACCGCACAGGTATTGATCACGACGATGTCGGCCTCACCGCCGTTGGCCGAGACGTAGCCGGCGGCTTCCAGCGACCCGCTGAGTCGTTCCGAGTCGTGCACGTTCATCTGGCAACCGAAGGTGCGCACCTCGTAGGTGCGCGCGCGCCCCGAGTCGTCGATCGCGGCTGCCGAGGGAGTAATCACGGTTCGGCGGGCAAGGTCGGGGGCGGCAATACTCATAGTGGGTATAGTTTACGCGAGCATTTCAGTGAACGGGCCGTGTGCGCCACACTGCCGATCATTAACGGAATCGCACGCGGGATGCTCCCCCGCCGCCCCTGCTGTCCATTGCGGCCTTGACGGCAAGTCGCACGGACGCCGAACTGTAGCCCTTGCGCATCAGAAAACCGGTGAGACGGCGGTCAATCGTTTGGTCGTCAAAGCGTTCCAGCTGTGTCATTCGCTTGGTGGCCAGATCGATGGCCCGCTCGGCTTCGTCGTCGGGGAGTTCTTCGAGCTTGTCCAGCATCACGCTTGGGTCGAGCTTGCGCCGCCGCATTTCAGCTTCGACACCGGTGCGGCCCAGCCCCTTGCGCACGTTATGGCTGTGGATGATCTGGTCGGCGAGCTTGGCCTCGTCGAGGTAGTTCAACTCACTGAACTTCTCGATAATTTCACTCGCATCACCCGAGTCGACACCGGTGGCATTCAGCACCAGCAGGGCCTCGACCGTGGAGAGGGATCGTGCGCGCAAGCGGTGGAGCAGCACCTTCTCGGCGCGCTCGCGCTGGTCGAGCGCGTCGGCGGCGGCGATCGCCGCGTCATCGGCTCGATCGTCGAGTTGCATCTCGATATCCGCCTCGTTCGCCGCGGCGGCCGCCAGCGCCTCCGCTTCGGCTTCTGCAGCAGCAGCAGCAGCAGCGAAGCTGTTGACCAGCGGCGACTGAACCTCGAGCGGCGAGCGACGGGGCATCCCCGGCCCCGCGCCGGGCAAATAGGTCACGGAAGCCATACCGGCATCTTCGCGTTCTGCTGCGTCGTCCTTGGGTTCAAAGTGAACCATTTCCGTGACCTGCCTCTCTGTTCTGCCTGGTTAGGCGCTCTTACGGGCCGGCGCGGCCGACTTCGGCGCGATCGGGCCGTCGCTCTGCAGCGCTTCAGCGTCCGCTTCGGCCTTGGCCTTGGTTTCGGCTTCCAACGCGATGGCAGCAGCGGCTTTCTCGGCTGCCTTTGCCGCGATGCCCTCGGGACCAATACCGAGCTTGATCAGGATTTTGCGTTCAATTTCGTTCGCCATCTCGGGGTTCCTGAGCAGAAAATTGCGCGAATTTTCTTTACCCTGACCCAGCTGGTCACCGTCGTAGGTGTACCAGGCACCAGACTTCTTGACGATTCCCTTGTCGACGCCGAAGTCGATCAGGCTGCCTTCACGAGAGATGCCGATGCCGTAGATGATGTCGAACTCGGCCTGCTTAAAGGGCGGCGCCATCTTGTTCTTGACCACCTTGACCCTGGTGCGGTTGCCAATGGCATCGGTGCCGTCTTTGAGGGTTTCAATGCGACGAATATCGAGGCGCACCGAGGCGTAAAACTTGAGTGCCTTTCCGCCGGAGGTGGTCTCGGGGCTTCCGAAGAACACGCCGATCTTCTCGCGCAACTGGTTGATGAAGATCATGGTGGTATTGGTTTGGCTGAGACCACCGGTGAGCTTACGAAGGGCCTGCGACATGAGACGCGCCTGAAGGCCGACGTGGGAGTCACCCATCTCACCCTCAATTTCAGCGCGCGGCACGAGAGCCGCAACGGAGTCGACCACGATGAGATCGATTGACCCGCTCCGCACGAGCATGTCGGCGATTTCGAGGGCCTGCTCACCGGTGTCGGGCTGCGAGACGAGGAGGGCATCGATGTCGACGCCGAGCTTCTTGGCGTATTCCGGGTCAAGCGCATGCTCAGCGTCGATGAAGGCGGCGATGCCGCCGTTCTTCTGTGCGTTGGCGATGGCGTGCAGGGTGAGGGTGGTCTTTCCCGAGGATTCCGGACCGTAGATCTCTACGATGCGTCCGCGGGGCAGCCCGCCAACGCCGAGCGCGACGTCCAGGGCGATCGACCCGGTCGAAATGGTTTCGACGGGAGCGCGTTCGTCACTGCCGAGGCGCATGACCGATCCCTTGCCGAACTGACGGTCGATTTGCGCGAGGGCGGTTTCGAGGGCTTTTTCGCGGTTCGCTTGTGATGCCATGGTCGTGATCTCCTAGGTACTGCACGGTCGCCGTGACGCTGTGCATGGTGGCGCCTATAGGCTGTCGGCCCGCGCGTCGGGGAGAACCCGACGCCCGTTTCGACAAGGCAAATGCTGACTTTCTCTGACAAATTCGACTGTACGCCGCACCTCCGACATTGGCCGGGAGCACGATCGGACGGTGTGTAATCGGTCAGATTGTCTGCTGTGGAGGAGCCTATCAATGCCGAACAGATATTCGAGCATTATCATGAAAGTTTTTTGGCGTGTCGAATTGTCGGCCGAACGAAGACAGGCCCGACCGAGCTATTGGCGGGGAGCTGGGATGCCAGCGCCGTGCCAGCGGCTACGGGGCACGTCAACCTCAGCGCAGAGCGCCAGCCAGACGTCACGGGCGGGAACTCCGGCGGCGAGGGCCTGGTCGGCGGTTCTCCCGTCGAGCGGTGTGAGCACGAGGTCGCGGGTGAGGACGCGCCCGTACGCGTCGCCGAATTCTTCTTTCATCGCGGTGCGAAATTCGCTCAGTCGCACGGCACTCCTTCAAGGTGGTTCCTGCAATGAGAACCACCGCCGACACTCAGTGTCGGCGGTGGTGTCGTGGGATGAATCGGGGGATGGCGGCTAGCGCATCATGAGATCGGCATCGAACGTTTTGACCAACTCGTCCGGTACCGTGTCGGGGAATTGATCGATGCCTTCGATGACAGCGAGACGGTCGCCCACCTCGCGCATGATGACCGAGATCGGGGTTTCCAATGCATCGGCGACAGAGGCGAGAATCTCCGAAGAGGCCTCTTTCTGTCCTCGTTCTACCTCGCTGAGGTAGCCGAGTGCGACGCTGGCTTTACTTGCGACCTGACGCAGGGTACGCCCCTTTTGCAGGCGGAAGTCCCTGAGCACATCGCCGATTTCCTGCCGAACAAGAATCATCGGAACCTCCTTCTTATGCCTTGTATCCCAAGTTTATGATTACCGGGGTGCGGTGCTGGATGCTTACGTTACTGCATTCATCCGACACTCTGACACTACCGAGAATCCTTGGGGTTTTCTTGTGAATGTCTTCGTTGTAACCGGCCTGTAACAGGAACTATTCCGCGTCACCCCGCGCTATCAGCGCACGCACAGCATCGATGGACTGACGCACAGTTTCGGCGCGAATTTCGTCTCGGTCGCCGGTGAGCTGCAAGGGCACCGCCCAGGACCCGGTGCCTTTGGACAGGCCGATGAACACCGTTCCGGCCGGGTGCCCTTCAGCCGGCCCCGGGCCGGCAACGCCCGTCGTCGATACCCCGATGTCGGCGCGCACATCGTTCACCGCCAGCAGGGTGCGCACGCCACTCGCCATCTGCTTGGCGACATCGGCGTGCACGGGCCCGTGCACGTTGAGTACACTGCTGTCGACTCGAAGCAGGCTGCGCTTCAAGGCGGTGTCGTAGGCAACCACTCCCCCACGCACGACGGCTGACGCGCCGGGAATGCGCACGAGTTCGGCCACGAGCAGCCCGCCGGTGAGGGACTCGGCAACGGCAATGTTGAAGTGGTGGGCGGAGAGCTCCGCGATCAGCTCGGCCGTGGCATCCACTGGCGCAGCCGAATCGGGCGCGTCAGTATCCGGTGCCGGGTCAGGCAACGTCGTGCTTCCGCGTACGCCAGGCCGAAACCAGATAGTCGAGGCCGGAGACCACGGTGAGCACGAGCATGATAGACATGGTCGCCGTGTTGAGCCAGTGTACCCAGTCGCCAAAGACCAGCCAGAACGGCAGGAGAGCCAGCGAGATCGACACGGACTGGGCGATGGTTTTGAGCTTGCCACCGCGGCTGGCCGGAATGACCCGGTCGCGCAGCATGACGAATCGGAACACGGTGATGCCTATTTCACGCACCAGGATAACGATGGTTACCCACCAGGGCAGTTCACCGAGAATCGACAGGCAGACTAGGGCGCCGCTGGTGAGGATTTTGTCGGCGATCGGATCGAGAATCTTGCCCAGATCGGTGACGAGATTGTGCCGGCGAGCGATCATGCCGTCGATACCGTCGGTGGCGATGGCGATGATGAACAGCACGGCGGCGGCCCAGCGCAGGGCGTTGTCGGCACCGTTATCGGCCAGCAGCATCCAGATGAACACCGGGGCGAGCAGGATTCGCACGACCGTGATCAGGTTGGGCACGTTCCAGTTGCTGGGCCGGGTGACGGATTGGTGCGGTGATGCCATTGTTCAGTCCCTGCCGGTTAGTTTCCAGGCATCCTCGTCGTCCTCGGTGCCGTCCACCTCAGGATACCCCTGTGACATTTTCTCGACCGGGTCATCGGCGTAACGCGGGTCGGGTGCCGACCCGGTGCGAGCGTCGTCAGTCTGAGCTTTCAGGGCATGCTGTTCGTCATCGGAGCCGCGCAGGCGGGCGAGCACGCTGGGCAGCTGCTCCGCCGTCACGAGCACATCGCGCGCTTTGGAGCCCTCGGACGGGCCGACGATCTCCCGGGATTCGAGCAGGTCCATCAGGCGACCGGCCTTGGCGAAGCCGACGCGCAGTTTGCGCTGCAGCATCGAGGTCGACCCGAACTGGGTCGAGACGACGAGTTCCGCAGCGGCAAGCAGCACCTCGAGGTCGTCTCCGATATCAGAGTCGATCTCCTTGCGCGGGGCCACCATGGAGACGTCGGGCCGGTAGTCCGGCCGGGCCTGCATGGTGACGTGCTTGACGACCTTCTCGATTTCTTCCTCGGTGACCCAGGCACCCTGCACGCGCACAGCTTTGGAGGCGCCCATGGGCAGGAACAAGGCGTCGCCCTGGCCGATGAGCTTGTCGGCGCCGGGCTGGTCGAGGATGACTCGGGAGTCTGTGACGCTCGTCACTGCGAAGGCGAGTCTGGAGGGCACGTTGGCCTTGATCAGCCCGGTGACGACGTCGACGCTGGGTCGCTGGGTGGCCAATACGAGGTGGATGCCGGAGGCGCGCGCCAGCTGGGTGATACGCACGATCGAGTCTTCGACGTCGCGCGGAGCGACCATCATGAGGTCGGCGAGCTCATCGACGACGACCAGCAGGTACGGGTAGGCCTTGAGCTTGCGTTCGCTGCCGGCCGGAAGCACGATCTCCCCGTTGTTGACGGCCTTGTTGAAGTCGTCGATGTGTCGAAAACCGAAGCTCGCCAGGTCGTCGTAACGCATGTCCATCTCTTTCACGACCCACTGCAGCGCTTCGGCTGCCTTCTTCGCGTTCGTGATGATGGGGGTGATGAGGTGCGGTACGCCGGCATAGGCGGCAAGTTCGACCCGCTTCGGGTCGATGAGCACCATGCGCACGTCGCTCGGTTTGGCACGCATCAGCAGGCTCGTGATCATGGAGTTGACGAAGCTCGACTTGCCGGAGCCGGTGGAACCGGCCACGAGCAAGTGGGGCATTTTCGCGAGGTTGGCCATCACGAAGCCACCGCCGACGTCTTTGCCCACGCCGATGGTCATCGGGTGGGTGGCTTTGGTGGCGGTGCTTGACCGCAACACGTCGCCGAGGGTCACGATTTCGCGATCAACGTTGGGAATTTCAATGCCGATCGCGCTTTTGCCCGGAATCGGCGAAAGAATGCGCACCTCGTTCGAGGCGACAGCGTAGGAGAGGTTCTTGCTCAAGGCGGTGACCCGCTCGACCTTGACTCCCGGGCCGAGTTCGATCTCATATTGGGTGACCGTGGGGCCGCGAGAGAACCCGGTGACCTTCGCATCGACCTGAAACTGACGCAATACCTCGGTGATCGATTTGACGACGACATCGTTGGCGGCGGAACGCGCCTTGGCCGGCGGGCCGGCCGTGAGAGTGGATGCGGCGGGAACGAGATAGGGAATGGCCGGGTGCGGATCGGTGGAGGCGAGCGGCGGCAGGGCTGCGCCGGAGGCATCCACTGCCTGGCTCAATTCGGGGAAGACATCGTCGAAGCCGGGAAGAACCTCGGTGGGTGCTGCCGGGTCATCTGAATGGAGGCCGGTGGACGGTGCCCCGCCCAGGTCGACCTCACCGGTGAACTGTTTGACGGCGAGCTCGGCCTTGCGCAGGTCCTCGAGCACCTCGGTGCCGTAGTGGTCCCGCTCGGGTGGTGCGGTGTGATCGGTGACGTCGGATTCGATGGCGCTGTCGAAACCGCCCTGCGACTGGCCGCCGCCCAGCAGAACGCTGAGCGGGTCGGCGGAGTCGGCGGTCGCTGCTCGGGTCTTGGCCGCGGCCTCCGCCTCCGCCTCGGTCGACAGCGCACTACCGAAGTCGGGATCTTCTTCCCGCTTGCTGTTATTTCGGCGCCACCACGGCAGAGCGCCTTCGGCTTCATCGCCACTGCCGTCGACACCGTCAAGCTCCACCTGTGCAGTCTTGCCCGGCTTGGCAGCCTTGGCTTCTTTGGCAGCTGCTCGTTCTTCGTCATCGGTCAATTGGGCGCCGAACAGCCAGTCATACAGTTCGCGGGAACGCTGACCGATCCGGTTCGGCGGAGTCTTGGTAATGATGAACAGGCTCAGGACCAGCAACAGGATGACGACGATCGTGGCACCGATGGACGTGGTCAGCATGATCAGGGGGGCGGCGATCATCCACCCGATGACGCCGCCGGCCAGTGCGAGGGCCGGCATGCCGTCTTGCGGTTGCGGCTGCACGCCGAAAATGTGGCAGAGCCCGGAGATGGTCACCAGCAGCAGGCTGAGGCCGATGCCGATGCGACCGTTGTCGTGCACGGAACTGGGTTTGCGAAACAACCAGACGGAGAACACCAACAGGATGACCGGCAGGGCGAAAGCGACTCGGCCGAATAACCCCCCGAAGGTATACGCGTCAAGTTGCTGGGCGACGACGTTGTTGATCAGGAACCATTCCACGATGGCGCCGGAGACAGCCAGCAGCACGAGAAAGAACGGCAAACCGTCTCGGCGTTCGTCTTTGGAGAGTTTTTCGGGGCCGAGCGCACGGGCGGCACCACCGGTGAGGTGGGCCAGGCCGGTCCAGATGCGGGCGCCGAGGCTCGGTTTCACTTCGACGGCGGTGAACTTGACGGTCTTCTGCGCGGCGGTTGCGCCGGCTCCGCGCGTGGTGGGTTTGCGCGCCGGAGCGCCCTTCGCTGCCGGGGTGCGGGCACGCCCGTTCGACTTAGTGCTCGTAGCCATGAAATAACGCTACCAAGCACCGGCGACATTCCCCCGACCCCACGCCCACGGCCTGCGCGACGGGCCGGTCCGACCTGCCCCTGACTGCCGCACGGTACATCCGCTGATTCAATAGCGGATGGCGTCGATCACCTTCACCCGTACCGCGACCAACGCCGGGATGAGACCGGCCAGAGCACCGACGGCGCTCGCGCAGACCAGGCCGAGCACGGCCGCTTCGACCGGGAACGGGGGGAAGTCGGTGACCTGGCCCTGGCTGATGAAATTTTCGACGAACGGGCTTTTCACGATCAGAACGGCGGCGATCACGCCCACGATACCGGCGACGACGGTGGCCACGACGCTTTCCATCATGACGGCGAAGAAGACCCGGCCGGCCGTCGCGCCGAAGCTACGACGAATGCCAATTTCCCGGATGCGCTGTTTAAGCGTGACCAGGGCAATATTGACCAGACCGAGCGCACCGAGCAGCAGAACCAGTCCGGCGATGGCACCGACCGTGAGCTTGAGCGACAGGTAGGGGTCGCCGTCTTGATAGGCCGCATAATCCTGGCGGTTCACCTGAACGAATGCCGCACTGCCGAGCGCACCCTGCACGTCACGTTGCAGAGCCGTCACGAGCGCTCCAGAGACATCAACGGGCACCCACAGTTCGTACGATGGCGGTCCGAATTGAAAGTTTGAGTCGGCGACGGGAGTCAGAGCGGTGAGCGCGTCGGCGAGCATGTACATGGCCGGTTCGGTCTCCCACGACAGCGCAGGGTAGACGCCGGTCACGACCGCCGTCGTGGTGCCGGTACCGAGGAGACTGATCGTCGGGTGGGTTCGGAGGTCCGGTCGGCCCAGTCGGTCCCAGAAGACGGTGTTAACGAGCACGGCCGGCGCGAGTCGGTTCTGATCATCGTCGGTGAACCAGTCGCCCTCGTCGAGGGTGACTCGGTGCATGGTGCCGTAGGGCGGGTCGACACCGATGGTCTGCACCGGCACGGCCCCATCGGTGAACTGCACCGTCTGGCTGATGTTGACGACACGGCTGGCATAGTCGATCTGGTACCGTTCGAGCGCGGTGCGCCAGATTTCGGGCATTTCGATCGGGGTGGAGCCATCGTTCATCGAGGCCGACAGGTAGAGACTCGCGGCTCGTCCGCCCGCGCGTTCACTCTGTTCCACGGTCGCCTGCTGGGCGACCGCGCCGAGCCCGACCACGGTGGTGATGGCGCAGACGGCGACCGCCACACCGATCAGTGACAGCATGACGCGGGTCTTGTGGATACGCACCTCCTGCCAGGCCTCGACGACCGAGCCCACCAGATTGCTCGCAAGGCGCTTCACGCCGGCACCGCGCTGGCGACCCGCAACACGCCGTGGTCCAGCCGAAAGTGCTGGGCGGCCCGAGCAGCGATGGCCGGATCGTGCGTGATGGTGACGAGGGCAGCTCCGGACTCGGTGGCGACCTCGTCGATGAGGTCCATCACCGTCTCACCGGTTTCAAGGTCAAGCGCGCCGGTGGGTTCGTCGGCGAGAATCAGCCGCGGGCCACGCACCAAGGATCGGGCGATTGCCACTCGCTGCTGTTCGCCGCCGCTCAGACGGTCGGGCAGAGAGGCGAGCCGGTCGCCGAGGTCGACCCGTTCGAGCATCGCCGTGGCGATGCGGGCGCGCTGCCAAAACTGGCGGCCCTCGGCGTAGAGCAGCGGGGTCATCACGTTTTCGAGGGCGGTGCGCCCCGGCAACAGGTTGAACTGTTGAAAGATGAAACCGACCTCGCGGCCACGCAACCGATCGCGCGCGCCGGAGGACAGCGACTGCACTGCGCGGTCCTCGAACAGCATCGTGCCGCTCGTCGGGCTGTCGAGCAGCCCGAGTAGGTTCAGCAGCGTGGTCTTGCCCGACCCTGAACGGCCAACGATCGACACACGGTCCCCGACGTTCACCACCAGGTCGACGCCGGAGAGGATGGTGAGCGGTGGCGCATCGATGAGCTGCACCGTGCGAGTGACTCCCTCGAGGTGTAGCAGGGTCATTGCGAAATCCCGCTGCTGGAAACGCTGGGCCCGAAGCACACTTCGCTGCCGTCGGGCTGCAGATCGCAACCGCCGGAGCCCGGCGGAACGGCGCTGGCCCCCGGCACGAACTGGTTGATCAGGTCGCCTTCGACGAGTCCGTCGATGACCTGCACGTTGATTCCGTCGGTCATACCGAGCGTCACCGGCCGTTCCTCGGTGCCGCCGCCGGGCAATACGAACCAGACGACGCCGGTTTCGGCCGAACCTTTGACGGCCGTCGTCGGTACGACCAGTACGTTCTCGGCCAGGCCGGCGGCGATCGTGATTTGAGCGGCCAACCCGGAGAAGACGGTCACCTCGGCCGGAATGGCACAGGTGACCGTGGTGCCACTCGTGCCGGGATCGGCGGAGCCGCCGTCACCGACGGTTCCAGCGCCGGCCAGCGGCGAGGTAATGGTCAAACTGGTGCAGGTAAACGGCGCCGGCCCGTTTGTGATGGTGACGGTCGCCTCGGTCGGCTTTGTCAGCAGGCGATACTGCTGCTCGGGGCTCAGAGCGCCGCTCACCGAGAAGCTCGGCGGGGCGACCTGGCCGGTGGAATCCCCCACGGCCACGCTCTGACCATGGATCACACCGAGCGCGCTGAGAACGCCGCTGATCGGCGCGAGCACCTTGGCAAAGGTGACCACGGGCTTCGGCTGGGTGATGGTGATGTTGCCGTCGGCATCCGTTGATTCGACGGGGTCTTTGATCGTCTCGACTCGGATGTCATAAATCTTGTCGCCCGAGTTCACGGCCTGACCGGCCGTCACGAAGATCTCGTCGACCGTGCCGACGGCGGTTGATTTCACGGCGACCGCCGGGTCGGCGCTCACGGTGCCGGGCAGGGTCACGTCGTTTTTGACGGTTCCGATGGCCACCGGAATCTCTGGTTCGACGACGACGCCGGTTGGTTCGGCCGGGTTGCGTTCTGGCGCGCTGTCGGGGTAGAAAGCGACCTTGACGAGGGCAACGGCGATGGCCGCAACGAAGATGAGCCGAAGGATGGGAAACACCCATTTGCGTGCAACGTTCACGTCACTCCCCACGCGGCTGACCCGACGTGGATCATGCTCGATGGGGCGATCCTAGCGTTTTGCGAGCGGATGCGCCTCAACCGGCGCTCGGGAGGTGGCCCGGGCACAGTCGCGGACGGGCACGGCAGTGGACGGGCACGGCAGTGGATGCAGGTTGGTGGCGGTGGTGGGGCCGCCGAATTGTTTGTCGCGGGTGTGGTCGAGATCGAAATGTCGGGCGGAGCGATTGCAGCCGTGAAACCGGCAGGCGCACGGCGCACGGTGATGCTGTCGGGGTGGAAGCGTTCGCGGAGTTTGCGGGCTTTGCCGTCAAACTGGGTCGGGGTGAGACGTTTCGCGTGGGGCAGCAGCACCTGCCCGATCTTCAACAGAGAAGCATCAGTCCGCGAATTGCTCGTCGTGGAGGCCATCGAAGAACGAATCGGCGGAGAACGAATCGGCGGAGAAGGAATCGGCGGAGCCCGGCTGGGAGAATTCGCCGCTTTGACTCATGCTCTCATTGTACCAAAACCATGCGCCGGAGTCGAGGGATTCTCAGATAAATTGCGACGTCTGTGCGAAGGTGCATTCGGGCGCGATGATCACCTTCAAGCGACAGCCTCGAGTTGTGCGATGGCGAGTTCGGCGAGCGGGTTGCTTTAGCGGGTGGTACCGGCGACCTTCGGCAGCGATCCGCCGGCGGCCGCGTTGCGGTCGGGACGGAAATTGGAGAAGTCCACGCCGGGGATGTTTTTGACCAGCGACAGTTCGTCTTCGATCTGGGCCGCCTCTGAGTCTTCCGGTCCGACCAGGGGCAGACGCACGCGCGGGCTGCCGATGCGGCCGAGGCCGTGCAGGATGTACTTCACGGCGACGGTACCGGGAACGTGGGTGCTGACGGCGCGCACAAGCGGTTCGAGCATCTGGTGCGCGGCGGTCGCAACCTTGAGGTCGCCACGATTGACCGCGTCGACCATGTGCCGGTACGGGGTCGCCGTGATGTTGCCGGTGACGCCGATGAGGCCGGTCGCACCGATGGCCAGATGGCCGAGAACGTTGGGGTCATCGCCCGAGAAGTACATAAGGTCGGTTTGGTTGAGCACCCGGCTGGCCTGGGCAAAGTCCCCCTTGGCGTCTTTGATCGCCAAAATATTGGGGTGCTTCGCCGCACGCAGGATGGTCTCGTAGGCGATGGCCACACCGGTGCGGCCGGGGATGTCGTAGAGAATGACAGGCAGATCCGTGGCATCCGCGATCATGCGGAAGTGCGTGAGGATACCAGCCTGAGTGGGCTTGTTGTAGTACGGGGTGACGATCATATTGCCGTCGGCACCGGCCTTTTCGCTTTGGCGGGCAAGCTGCATGGCGTGCGCGGTCTCGTTGGAACCACCACCGGTGATGATCTTGGCCCGGCCGTTCGCGACCGACTTGCCGACCTCGACCAGACGGATTTTCTCCGGGTCGGTCAGTGTGCTCGTCTCACCGGTCGTGCCCGTGACCACGATGCCGTCGGCGCCGGCGTTGATGACGTCGTCGATGTGTTTCTCCACCCCGGCCCAGTCCACTTCGCCATCAAAAGTAAACGGGGTGACCAGCGCAACCAGCACCTGGCCAAAGGGATTCGTAGAGGTAGACACGAAGTACAGGCTATCGTCTCCGTGCCCCTTGCCGGAATTAGGGGTTCTTAGGGGGAAACTCGACCGTTTTTGTTGAAGGCGGCGTAGGTGAGGGGCATCAGGGTTTCGAAGTGGGTTTCCATCTGCTCGGCACACATTTCGATCTCACGCTGCGGAAACGATGGGAACGACGAGCCCTCGCGCTTGGTGCGCAGGCTGAGAAAGTTCATGAGCGAACGCGCGTTGAGTGTGACGTACATCGACGAGTAGATGTTCAACGGCAGCACGATGCGGGCGACCTCGCGGGCGACGCCGGCTTCGAGCATCCGCTGATAGGCCTCGTAGGAGTGAATCGCGGCGGCGCGGGTCTGCTGTTGCACGAGCGCAGTCTGCTCGGCCGAACCGGGCAGAAAGTCGTAAGCGCCTGGCTTGCCAACCTGGATGAGGTTGCGCTGCTCGGAGGGAACGTAGAACACCGGGGCAAGCTCCCGATAGCGGCCCGATTCCTCGTTGTAGGAGGCGATCCGGTGCCGCATGAACTCGCGGAACACAAAAATGGGGGCGCGCACGTAGAACGTCATGGAGTTGTGTTCGAACGGCGAGCCGTGCCGATCGCGCATGAGGTAGTTGATCAACCCGCGATCACGCTTCTCATCGACCTCACTCTCGGCACCGCTCAGCTGGCTCTGCTCCAGGGTCTGCTCGCCCAGGGTCGATACCCGGGCAGCGAACAGCACGTCGGAGTCGTGGGCGCTCGCGCGCACCAACTCCACGGTCATTTCAGATCGAAACTCAATTTCAGACACCGCTTCAGGCTAGCCGGTCTGCCAGCCAGTCTGCTGGCCGGTCTGCTGACCAAAACTCCCCGCGCGCGTAATCTCTCGTCACAGTCCGCCGAACCAGTCCGACCCCGCGTAGCGTCGAGATCATGAACCCCCTCGAAGCGATCGGCCTGCTGTTCGCCCTGTTGGCCGTCACGACAATTCTGGGTTTGGTCTGGCGTGCACACCAGGGTCGAGTGGCCCGGGGAACCGGCGACGTCATCACCCCAGCGGATGTTTCCAGCACGATCGCTTTCGGCCGCGAAGCCACCCTCCTGCAGTTTTCGACCGAGCTGTGCGCCCGATGCCCGGGCACCCGTCGCCTGCTTGGCACCGTGGCCGAGGCCAACCCGGGCGTGGTGCACGTGGACGTGGATCTCACTCACCGGGCCGATCTGGCAAACCGATATGCCATCTTGCAAACACCGACCACGCTGATTTTGGATGGCGCTGGGCGGGTGCGAGCCCGCGTGGGAGGAGCGCCGAACCGTGCCGATATCCAGGCGACGCTGACCACAATCGCGCCGGGCGCCAGCGCCGGCACCCTCAGCACGGCGGGGAGTTCGCGTGTCGGCCTCTGAGACCCCACCGGGGACACCCGCGACGACCGAAACGCCCATCAGCACCGGGCGCCCTCGACTCGACCCACGCGGGCCGCGTTTTGGAGCAGCCATTACGGCCGTGTTGTTGTTGGCCGTGATTTTTCTGTCGCTCGTGGAAGCTTCCACCGCCGCGCTGACCCTGTTGGCAGCACTCACCGCCCTGTTCGCCTGGGGCGCATTCGCCGGAGCGGGCCGACACCCCTACGGCGTGTTGTTCAAAACTTTTGTGCGCCCGCGCCTCGCTCCCCCGACCGAGCTCGAAGACGCCGCGCCGCCGACCTTCGCGCAGGCTGTCGGCCTGGCCGTCACCCTGGTCGGCCTCGCGCTGGGCCTGGCCGGACTGCCCGCCGCCGTCAGCATCGCGGCGGCCGCAGCATTTGTCGCTGCCTTTCTGAACGCGGTCTTTGACTACTGCCTGGGCTGCCAGATCTACCTGCTGCTCGTGCGCTCCGGCGTGCTGAATCGAGCCAGTGGAGCCGTCGACGACGCCTGAACGTCGGTTCTCGCTCAGCTGGCCGCGGCCCGGACACGCCCGACCCGCATATATTCACGCCGCCCGGGCGTGTCGGTTGTCTCTCAGCCGTTTCCCAGACGGGACTCGTTCGCGGGGCAGGTCCGACGGATAGGGTGGGATTCAAACACCTGGAGGTAACACCATGCCCACGACGCTCACCAGTGAAGCAACCACCGTATGGACCGGCGACCTGACGACCGGTGCCGGCACCGTCACCCTCGATTCCTCGCACGCCGCCGAATTCGCGGTGAATTGGAAGGCCCGCGCTGAAGGTGTTTCGAATACGACCAACCCCGAGGAACTGCTCGGCGCCGCCCACGCGGCCTGCTTTTCAATGGCTTTGGCCAATGCGCTTGGCTCTGCCGGGCATGTCCCCGAGAACATCCAGACCACCGCGGCCGTAACGTTCGCTGCCGGTACCGGGGTCGTTGGCAGCCACCTGCTGGTGAGCGCGAAGATCCCCGGCCTGACCGAGGCCGAGTTCGAGGTTTTCGCTCAGGATGCCAAAGAGAACTGCCCGATCTCGAAGGCGCTCGCGGGCATTCCCATCACCATCGAAGCCGAGCTGGCCTAAGCCACACCGATGCGCGTTCTGATCGCGGGGGCATCCGGCCTCATCGGCACCGAGTTGTGCCGCCAGCTTGCCGCTGGCGGCCACACGCCGGTGCGGCTGGTGCGGCGGGAAGCCCTCGGTAAAAACGAGATTCGGTGGGACCCCGCGGGGTCGATTCTGGACGCGCAGGTGCTCGATACCATCGACGCGGTGGTCAATCTCTCGGGAGCGTCGCTGGCCCGATTGCCCTGGACGGCGAATTATCGCGAAGAGATTCTGCAGTCCCGGCTCTCGGCCACCCGTACACTCACCACGGCGTTGGGGCAGGCAACCACGCCCCCGACGGTGCTTCTGAACGGCTCAGCGGTCGGGATCTACGGCGACCGGCCCGGGGAAGTTCTGACCGAGACATCCGCTGTCGGATCGGATTTTCTGGCCGATGTGGTCACCCAATGGGAGGCTTCGGCCCACCACGCACCCGAAGCGACCCGGGTGGTCACGCTGCGCACGGGCCTCGTGATCGCCAAGGGTGGCGCCCTCAAACCGCTACTGCCGCTCGCAAAACTCGGTCTGGCCGGGCCGCTCGGCGGCGGCAACCAACATTGGCCCTGGGTGAGCCTGCACGATGAGGCCTCCGCCATTGTGCACCTGCTGACCTCGACGTTGACCGGCCCGGTGAACTTGGTCGGACCGAGCCCGGCGACGTCCAACGACATCATCAGCGCGCTGGCCGTTGCCCTGCACCGCCCGTTTCTGCTGCCGGTGCCGCAGAAGATCCTAACCCTGGTGTTGCGGGATGCTGCCCGCCCGCTGCTGCTCGCCGACCAGCAGGTCAGCTCGCAAAAGCTCCAAAGCGACGGCTTCGAGTTCGCCCATCGCATTCCGGCCACCGCGATCGCCTGGATGCTGCGCCACTCCTAGTCAGCAGCTCATGGTTATAGTCCGATGACGAGTCTGCCGCCAGCGCTACCGCGGGTGGTGTTCGAGGGCGATGGCCGTGCGGATTGCACCGCGCGCACGCTTGCGGTCACCAGAGGCGTCGTAGGCCAGTCCGAGTCGGAGCCAGGCGTGCCAGTTCTCCGGTTCGGCTTCGACCTCGGCTTGCGCGGCCGGAAACTGCTCGTCGGCGGCGTCCCGGTAGGGGCGACCGCTCGGGCGCGTCGGCAGGTTGTCGGCGGGAAGCTCGCCGAGTTCGTCAAGCTGACGCACGAGACGCTCCGAGCGGATGCCGAACGCGACCTCGCGCGCGAGCGCCCAGAAACCGATCAGCGGCAAGATGAGCAAGGCGAGCCCGATGGCGATACCGAGCGGCTCGCCGCTTTGAATGAAGAGCACCGCGCGCACTCCGACCAACACAAGATAGAAGACGAGCAGCACCGCCATGACGACTACGGCGATCTTGCCCTTCATTTGACGGCTCCTGACTCGGTGGCAGCGGTACCAAATCCCAGGTCGACGATCTGGTCAAGGCCCACCGAAACGCCGCGCGCGGTGCGCACCGCGTTCAAGGCCAACAGGATGCCGCTCTCATAGGCGCTCGGTGAGAGCGTGTTGTGACTAATGGTGAGGGTCTCTCCGGTGCCGCCGAGAAACACGTCCTGGCGGGCCAGCAGACCGGACAGGCGCAGGCTGTGCACGGGCACGCTCGACACCTGCTGGCCCCGGGCACGCTGATCGGTGTGCGGTGCCGATACCGGGCCGAGTTCGGCGCGAGCCCGGCCGATCAATTCGGCGGTGCGCACGGCGGTGCCGGACGGTGAGTCCACTTTGCCCGGCTGATGGCCTTCGACGATCTCGATCGAGTCATAAAACCGGGCAGCGAGAGCCGCGAAGGCCGTGGCGAGTACCGATCCGATCGAAAAATTGGGAATGATGATGACGCCGGTGTCGTCGCGGCCGTCAAGTCGGCGCGCGAGGACATCGATACCATCCTGGCTCCAGCCGGAGGTACCTACGAGTACCTGCAAACCGTGCTCGGTCGCAAAGTTGACGACGTCCCGGCTCACGTCGGGGCGGGTCAGGTCAACGGCGATCTGCGCCCCCAGCATCTCGCTCAGGTCGCTGCGCGAGTCGAGCCGAGCGACGACCTGATACCCCTCGGTTCGATCGATCAGGTCCGAAACCAGGCGGCCCATTTTGCCCGTTGCGCCAATGATGGCCACCGTCGTTGTCATGAACCCAATCTATCAATTGATCGGGACGTCGCTTGCGCACGAGTCTGGACTTAGAACAGCAGCGGCTCGGGCATCCCGGTGCGGAGCTCGACCGGGAGATGACCCAGGTCGTTGTGGGTGACCAGCGTCCACGGTCGACCGGGTTTTTGCTGCAGCACGGTCAGCCCGCAATGGGCCTGGTTTATGCCGACCCAGCGCCAATCGGGAGCCCCCAGAACCTCACGCACAAACCAGGCGATCACGAAATTGTGGGTGATCAGCAAGTCATGGCGGTCGCTGCGGCGCGGCTGCAGAAACTCGGCGACGGCGTCTTCCATCTGAGCGCGTCCGGCCGCGATCTCGTCGTCGGTGACCGAGCCGAAGAACGGGTCGTAGGCCGTCGGTGTTTCGGCGGCCCGACCCGACGGGATGCAGTCAAACAGCAGCGCCGACGGTTCACTGTGCAGGTCCGGCAGCCGTTCAGCCATTAGGTCGGCCGTTTCGGAAGCGCGCTGCAACGGCGAGTGCCAGGCTCCGGTGAACGGCACGCCGCTCAGGCGGTCAGCAATCAGCAGTGCCTGACGTTTGCCGCGCGGCGACAGCGGTCCGTCATGCAGACCGTGTTCGGCGTCCTGCTGCTCGCCGTGGCGTACCAGGTAGATGTACTGGGGCATCATTGTCCAATTCAAAGTTTCGGTGTCCGGCCGGGCCGGAAAGTGCGGGCGCTCGCGGGCCGGGTCAGCCCGGGAGAATTCCCGAAAATGCATCATCGTCGAGGGCGCCAACGGCGGAGATTGACACCGGGCCGCTGGCGAGCTCGGCAGCCAGCTCCTGCACGTCGGCCGCGGTGACACGCGCGAGGCGGCGCAGGGCCTCATCCAGGTCGGCGAATTCGCCCAGGGTGATTTCCGAGCGACCCAACCGCGACATACGGGTATCCGAGTCCTCCAAAGCCAGGGCCGATGCTCCGCTCAGCTGGCCGGACGCCCGCTTCATCTCGTCGGCGGTCACGCCACCGTCGGCGAGGCGATGCAGCTCGCTGAGCATAAGCTCCGCGACCTGGCCGGCCTTAGCCGGCGTGCATCCGGCATACATGCCGAACAGGCCGGCGTCGGAATAGCCGGGCGCGAACGAATACACCGAATAGGCCAGACCGCGCTTCTCCCGCACTTCTTGAAACAGGCGGCTCGACATTCCGCCGCCGAAGATCGAGGTGAGCACACTCATGGTGATGCGACGGTCGTCGGCTGCCAGCAAGCCGGGCATGCCGAGCAGCAGGTTGGCCTGCTCCAGCGGCCGTTTGACGATGGTCAGCGCCTGACCCTGGTGAATGTCGGCCGGCGCGCCGATCCGGCGACCAACCGGGGTCTGCGCGCTGCTGAGGTCCCAGCCGGCTTGTTCCAGGGCACGGGTGACGGCGGCGACCAGAACGTCGTGGTCAACGGCGCCGGCGACCGTGACGACAAGGTCTTGCGGCCGATAGTTGGCCTGATAGTGCTCCCACACGGCTGAGCGGGTCGCGCCACGAATATCGTCCGCGCTCCCGCCGATGGGTCGCCCGAGCGGATGCGATCCGAGCACCGCTTCAAAGAATCTCTCGTTGGCGACGTCGGCGGGGTCGTCGTCGGCCATGGCGAGTTCCTCAAGGATGACCCCGCGTTCGGTTTCGAATTCGCCCTCGTCCAGTTTCGACGAGGTCAGCATGTCGGTGAGTACGTCGATGGCCATGCCGAGATCACGGTCTTGCACCTTGGCGTAGTAGCAGGTGTATTCCTTGGCGGTCATGGCGTTGTGTTCGCCGCCGACCGCGTCGAAGGCGATGGCAATGTCGAGGGCAGACCGCGTGGGGGTGCCTTTGAACAGCAGGTGTTCCAGAAAGTGCGTGGAGCCGAAGTGGCCCGGTTGCTCGTCGCGGGACCCAACGGCGACCCAGTAGCCGATGGTGAGGCTGCGGGCACCCGGCACCTGTTCGCTGAGGATGCGCACCCCACTCGGCAGAACGGTTCGGCGCACGAGGGCATCGCCGGCGGCCCGAAACGAGAGTTCGGCCTGGTCTAGGGGAAAGTCGACTGCACCGTTCATATCATCCACCACCTTACAAGACCAGATTGGGGGCCCCGTTCGGTGCAGCGGACCCGGCGCTCCACCCCCAATTCGGCCGGAATGGTCGCTACGACCTCCAGCGACAGACTGGTCTGTCTATGGTGTGTTACAGTCTGGGAAACGACCGGGATTCCCCCCGGATTTGCGCCCCTGGGGGCCGGCCCGCGCCCCTCGACCAAGGAGTTCCGAATGACCACGCTGACAGATGAGGCCGTTCGGCCGGCGACCCACGCCAAGGTGCGTATTCTCGCCACCGCCGACCGCCTGTTCTATACCGAGGGTGTACACACCGTGGGTGTGGACCGCATCATCAGCGAATCCAAGGTCACCAAGGCGACTTTTTACAAGTACTACCGCTCCAAGGACGCCCTGATCGTCGTCTATCTGCAAGGCCGGGACCGTCTCGCCCGCGATTTTCTGGCCAGCCTCGACCGGCGCTTCGATACCCCGGAGCAGCGCTTGCGCGGCGTCGTCAGCGAGATCTCAGCCCAGGTCATTCGCGAAGGCTTTCACGGCTGCCCGTTCATCAACGCGGCCGCGCAGTTCACCGACCCCGCCCACCCGGTGCGTCAGGCTGTTTCCGCGCACCGTGACTGGTACGGCCGCTCGATCGAGGACATGTTCCGCGGCATGGGCCACGCCCGGCCCGGCGACGCGGCCGATGATTTCTTTCTCGCCAGGGACGGCGCCTTCGCCGGAGCCAACCTCGGCGACCCGATCGGGGCGCACACCGCTCTACTCCGTGCTATCCAGCGTGTTCTCGACGAGTCGGGCGACTAACGGTCAGTAGGTCGACACCCGGTCCAGGTCGCGCTGATCGTCGAAGCTGAGACGAATGTCGGCCGCGGCGACCAGGGACCGCACCTGGTCGGCGCGACCGGCACCGGCCACCGGCGCAACCACGTTGGGACGTGCGAGCAGCCAGGCCAGGGCAATCGACGCCGGCTCGGCTGCGTGTGCGGCGGCAATGCGGTCGATGACGGCGAGCACGCGCAGCGAGCGACGGCGCAGGTATACCGCGGCCAGTTGACCACGCGCGGTGCCGGCGGCCGCCGCTTTGGTGCGAAAGGCACCGGCCAGAAATCCGTGGGCGAGCGCGAAACCGGGCATCACGGCAAGGTTCTGGGCGCGAGCCACGACGGCGATCTCTTTCTCGAGCTCGGCTCGATGCACCAGATTGTAGGGCGTTTCGGCGGCGACGACCTTGGGCAGACCGACGGCGGAGAGTACCCGAGCCTCCATCAGGCGTTCCGCCGAGAAGTTTGATGCCCCGAGGTAGCGCACTTTGCCGGCCCGCACCAGGGCGTCAACGGCAACCAGGCTCTCTTCCAGGGCGATGGTGGTGTCGTCGAAGTGAAAGTAGAGCAGGTCGAGATAGTCGGTGCCCAGCCGCACGAGGCTGGCTTCGACGGCCGCGACGATGCTGCGCTGGCTCAGCCCGGGATTGTCGAGATTGCGACCGATTTTGGTGGCCACAACCGTCTCGGCCCGCGCGCCGCGGGACCGCAACCAGGATCCGATAATCACTTCGCTGCGGCCGGCGGCGAAGCTGTCCGCGGTGTCCAGAAAATTGCCGCCGAGCTCACGGTGCGCGTCGAGAATATCGATGGAGTCTTCACCGGTCGCCGTCCAACCGAAGGCATTGCAGCCCAGCGCCAGTGGATGCACTCGCAATTCTGTTCCCGGGATTTGGCGGCGAACGGGACCAGCATCGGTGCTCGTCTCGGAACGGTCGATCGACATCGCATCCAGAGCGGATGAGACAGTCTGTCGGGTCATTGTGATCTCCTCCCGGAGTTTGCCCGGTGAGTCGATCGTGCGATTGTGCCGGGTTTTTCTTCGCAATTGCTCTTGGCCCGACCTTAGGCGAGGCCACCGACATTTTCCGGAGGCACGCGAAACCGTTATCAAATTGATCGTCGGCGGCGGGTAAATAAGAGTGTAGGCCGACGTTTAGCCCGGAGGTGCCGCGCCCACGTGGTGGGATGCCGGGTTGCGAGAGGGTAGGCGCACTGTTTGTTAGACTCGTAGTTGCGCGAAATTGGGCCGCGTGTGCAGGTGCACATCCGCCCTGGGCCGCCGGTTATCGAATCGACTGATCGATCGACTGGCCAGGTAATCTGCCCGAATCAGCCGCAGGAAAGCAGCCATGACCACCGACGCCTCCGTGCCCAACCCCCAGGTTTCCCGTGAGGCTCACAGGCGCCGCACCTTTGCCGTGATCAGTCACCCTGACGCTGGCAAGTCCACCCTGACCGAAGCCCTGCTTCTGCACGCGCGCGCGATCACCTCCGCCGGTGCTACGCACGGTAAGGCCGGTCGCAGCGGCACCGTCTCGGACTGGATGGAAATGGAAAAGGCTCGAGGAATTTCGGTGACGAGCGCCGCGATTCAGTTCGAGTATCACGACGCCGTGATCAACCTCGTCGATACCCCCGGCCACGCCGACTTCTCCGAAGACACCTTTCGAGTGCTCTCCGCAGTGGATGCCGCGGTGATGCTCGTCGACGCGGCCAAGGGTCTCGAGCCGCAGACCATGAAACTGTTCGCCGTGTGCAAACAGCGCGGACTCCCGGTCATCACCGTCATCAACAAGTGGGACCGCCCGGGCGACGCGCCCCTGGCCCTGATGGATGAGATTCAAACGCGCACCGGCCTGCTGCCGACCCCGCTGAACTGGCCGGTCGGCGAGGCCGGCGATCTGCGCGGCGTGCTCGATCGCCGTACCGGCGACTTTCTGCGGTACACCCGCACCGCCGGCGGTGCGACCGTGGCCGAATCGGTGCGGTTGGACGCCGCTCACGCGGCCATCGAGGAAGGCCCGGCCTGGGCATCCGCTGTTGAAGAATCGGAGCTCCTCGACGCTGAGGCCCAAAATCACGACTCCGAGCTGTTTCTCGACGGTCAGACCACCCCGGTGCTGTTCTGCGCGGCCGTGGCCAACTTCGGGGTGCAGCAGCTGCTCGACACCCTGGTGGAGTTTGCTCCATCGGCCGAAGCTCGCATCGATATCGATGGCAATCCGCGCAAGGTCACCTCGCCGTTCTCCGGCTTCGTCTTCAAGGTGCAGTCCGGCATGAACTCGGCGCACCGTGACCACGTGGCCTTCGTGCGCGTATGCTCGGGCGAGTTTCGTCGCGGCATGATCGTCACCCACGCGGCAACCGGCCGCCCCTTCGCCACCAAGTACGCCCAGCAGCTGTTCGGCAAGGAACGCACCGTGACCGACCAAGCATGGCCGGGCGACATCGTGGGTCTGGTCAACGCTTCGGCGCTGCGCGTGGGCGATTCGATCTTCGAGGATGAGCGAGTCGAATTTCCACCACTGCCGCTGTTCTCCCCCGAACACTTTCGGGCCATCCGACCGGTGGACAGCAGCAAGCACAAGCAGTTTCGTCGCGGCATCGACCAGCTCGATCATGAGGGCATCATCCAGGTGATGCGTTCCGAGGTGCGCGGCGAGCAGGCTCCAGTGCTCGGCGCGGTCGGGCCGATGCAGTTCGAGGTCGTGGAAGACCGCATGGTGCACGATTTTCACGCTGACATTCGCATGGAAGCACTTCCCTACCAGGTGGCCCGCAAAACCGACAAGGAGAGCGCGCTTGTGCTCGCCGGAACGCGCCAGGTGGAAGTCTTCACCCGCTCGGACGGCACGCTGCTCGCCCTGTTCAGCACGCCGTGGCGGTTGCAGGCGATCGCCAAGGAAAACCCGAAGCTTGTGCTGATCGACATTGCCAACGCGACGGCCGAAGACTTCATGTAGCCTGCGGGCCCGTCGGCGAACACCTCCCGCGCTCTATCGCACGCATCCCATCGTGGTTCTACGATGGGGTGCGAATCGACGCAAAACTCTGGTGCCTACCTGAGGCACTCGTTAATGTTGTCAACGCGGGAGGCGGAATGCCCAGGATCAGCCCAGCCCGGCGCGCCGAGCGGCGTATGGAGAGCATCGACACGGCCCCGCGGTGGTGCCCTTCATTGGGTGAACTTCGATCCACCGACCTCGCCCGCGCCGGCGGCAAGGGAGCGAACCTCGGCGAACTTGTCGCCGCGGGGTTCGCTGTGCCGCCAGGTTTCGTGATCACGACGGCGGCGTACCGAGAGGTCGTAGCGGGACTGACCATACCCACACACGATACGGTGGCAGCTCTCGAGGTTCCGGAAGCCGTGCGCAACAGCATCCTGGAGGCGTATGACGAGCTGGGCGCCGGGCGGGTCGCCGTTCGCTCCAGTGCGACCGCGGAAGACCTTCCCGGTGCGGCTTTCGCCGGGCAGCAGGATACCTTTCTCGGCATCGAGGGTGGGCCTGCGCTTCTTGACGCTGTGCGCCGCTGCTGGGGATCCTTGTGGACGGACCGTGCGATCTCGTACCGCGCACGACTCGGTATCGACGACACGTCGGTGGCGATCGCCGTTGTCGTACAGCGAATGGTGCCGGCCGACATCGCGGGCGTGATGTTCACGGCGAACCCGGTCACCGGCGTGCGCGGCCAGGTCGTAATCGACTCCAGCCCAGGTCTGGGCGAAGCCGTCGTGTCCGGCCTGGTGACTCCCGACCTCGCCGTGCTCGACGCGCGTGGACAGGTCGTCGAGCGGAGCGCGGGCACCCGTGAAGTCGTGATCCGCGAAGCCGCGGAGGGCGGCACCGAGACTGTGAGAGCTTCAGCGGCACGGGCGGTTGCTGCCGGTCGCCATACCGGCGACGTCGACGATCCCGCCCTGTCCCTCAGCGAAGCCGACCTCACGCGGCTCGCCGAGATCGGCCATCGGATCGCGACGCAGTTCGGCCGGCCGCAGGACATCGAGTGGGCGTTGGCAGCCGGCGAGTTCCGGATCCTGCAGGCACGGCCGATGACCGCTCTTCCGCCCGCGCCGATCCGGCTGAACCGGTTTCAGCGTCTCATCGGTCCGGTCATCCTCGAGCTGCTGCCACGCCGCCCTTACCCGATGGAGGTCAGCGCCTGGATCGCTGTGAACCTCGGACCCAACCTCGAGGAGATGGTCAAGCGGCTCATCGGTGCCCGTTTCACCCTGCAGGACTCTATGCCAGACATCGACCACGTCGTACAGTCGTACGTGCCGCCGAACCCCGTACTGAGCTGGCGCACGCCGTTGCGGCTGCTGCGCACCCTCGGGCGAACCGGCCGCGACCCACGCGCCTGGACCGACGATCCGGATCACCGATCGTACCTTGCTGAAACCACGCAGCTGGATGCCATGGATGTCTCCACGCTCTCTTGGGCCGAGCTGCTCGGTATCCCCGCGCGGGCCGGCGACGCCGGCGCACCCATCACCAACCTCCGCGTCGGATACCTCCCGGCGGCTGCCGCCGCGATGGTGCGGCTGCGTATCCTGCTGTCGCTGCTGCGGCGCAAGGAATGGTTCGGCTCGCTCGTGCTCGAGCCGCACACGATGACTCAGGAAGCCAACGCCGAGCTCGGCGAGATCGCCCGGCAACTGCGCGACGATCCCGGGCTGAGAGAAAAGTGCCGCGGGCTGGACGGTGCGCAGCTTATGGACCTGGTCGAAACCGACCCCGCCGCCCGCACTGTGCGGGCGGCGCTGGAGGCCTTCCTCGCCAGGTTCGGTCACCGTGAGACCGTCAGCATCCTGCTTCCGCGCGATCCGACGTGGTCGCAGTCGCCGAAGACCGTGCTGGCGCTGGTGGCAGTGCTGCTGGACAGCGACTCTGAGCGCGCACCGGATTCGACAGCATCGGATAATGCTCTGGCACGGTTACTGGGGCATCCGCTGATTCGTGCCACGCGTTCTGCGCACGGTGTACGCAGCCTCGTGCGCAAGGCATCCGCGGCGGCGGCCCTGCGCGAAGACACTCACTTTGAGCTGTCTCGCACCATGTCGATCGTACGTCGTACGGTGCACGAGCTGGGGCGGCGTCTGGCCGACAGCGGGGTGCTCGATGCTGCCGACGACATCTGGATGCTCACTCTCGACGAGCTGAGCAGGACGGGGCCGGATGCCGCCGACCTGGGTCTGCGCGGCATCGTTGAGCGTCGCCGCAACGCCTTCGCGGAACTGGCTGGTTCCCCGCTGATCGCCCCGACGACGCTCTACCCGCGCCTATCCTCCTCTGGCATCGAGGGTGTTTTGGTGAGCGGCACCGGTGGCGGTGGAGGGCGCGTCACCGGCTCTGTGCGCATCGTCAGTGGCCCTGACGAGTTCGCGACGCTGCGCGCGGGCGAAGTACTCGTCTGCTCCGCGACGAACCCGTCGTGGACACCGCTGTTCGCCCGGGCTGCTGCGGTGGTCGTCGACAACGGCGGACTCGCCTCGCATGCCGCAATTGTCGCGCGGGAATACGGCATTCCGGCGGTGATGGGCACCGGAAACGGCACCGTAGTGCTGACCACCGGCACTCGGGTGCAGGTCGACGGTGCGCTCGGGGTCGTGTTACCGGGCGATCAGGGCCGGTGACTACCTCTGACCTCGGAAGGCGTCGAACCAGACCAGCTCCGCCGTGCTGAGACCAAACCAGAAGGCCGCATCCTCGTGGAGGATGCGGCCTTCTGGTTTGGATCTTGGTGTTGCTTACGCGTCAACCACCACGGAGGTGATGACCGGGCTGCGACGGTACTTGCGGTTCATCCAACGGCTCACTGACTGCGTGAAGAGGTCTTCGAGCTCGGCGCCGTCGACGATCTTGATGCGGTTCGCGGCCTTCATGGCCTCATCGATGACCTTGGTCGCTCCCTTGACCCACTCGTCGTCGTGCACGAATCCGCGGGCTAGGAACTCGACGGGCTCGGAGAGCGTGCCGGTCTTGGCGTTGAGAATTCCGAGGATGGTGATGGTGCCATCTTCAGCGAGCTTGCGACGGTCTTCCATCGCAGCAGTGGATGCCCCGCCCACGGTCATACCGTCGACGAAGATGTAGTCAGCGACAACACGGCCGGTGGCCTTGGCGTGGCCGTCAATCAGGTCGACGACAACACCATCCTCGACGACGATGACGTTCTCTGCGGGAACGCCGGTCGCGATGGCAAGGTCGGCGTTGGCCGTGAGGTGACGCCATTCACCGTGGATCGGCATGACGTTGACCGGCTTGACGATGTTGTAGCAGTAGACGAGCTCGCCGGCACTCGCGTGGCCGGAGACGTGCACCTTGGCATTGCCCTTGTGCACAACGTTGGCACCCCAACGGATCAGGCCGTTGATGACGCGGTAGATGGAGTTCTCGTTGCCGGGGATCAGCGAACTCGCGAGCAGCACGGTGTCGCCTTCGCCGATCTTGATGACGTGCTCACGGTTGGCCATCCGGGAGAGGGCAGCCATCGGCTCGCCCTGCGAACCGGTGCAGATGAGAACGACCTTGTCGTCCTTCATGCGCTCGAGCGCCTTCATATCAACGAGCAGGCCCTTGGGAATGTTGAGGTAGCCGAGCTCACTCGCGATTCCCATGTTGCGCACCATGGAACGGCCGACGAAGGCTACCTTGCGGTTGTGCTTGACAGCAGCATCGATGACCTGCTGGATGCGGTGCACGTGGCTCGCGAAGCTCGACACGATGATCCGGCGTGGAGAGGTGCGGAACACGGTGTCGATCGCCGGTCCGATGTCCTTCTCGGCGGTGGTGAAACCGGGCACCTCGGCGTTGGTCGAGTCCGTCATAAACAGGTCGACGCCCTCTTCGGCCAGGCGAGCGAAAGCACCGAGGTCGGTGAGGCGCTTATCGAGCGGGAACTGGTCCATCTTGAAGTCACCGGTGGCGAGCACGAGGCCGGCTTCGGTGCGGATGGCGATGGCGAGGCCGTCGGGGATGGAGTGGTTGACGGCGATGAACTCGAGGTCGAACTGCCCGATCGTGCGGCGCTCGCCTTCTTTCACCTCGATGAAGTTCTGGCTGAGGCGGTGCTCCTGCAGCTTGGCCGCGAGGAAGGCGAGGGTGAGCTTGGAGCCGACGACGGGGATGTCACCGCGTTCCTTGAGCAGGTATGGGACAGCACCGATGTGGTCTTCGTGACCGTGGGTGAGCACGATGGCCTCGATATCCTGCAGGCGGTCGCGAATGGCCGTGAAGTCGGGCAGGATCACGTTGATTCCGGGCTGGTTGTCTTCGGGGAAGAGAACGCCGCAGTCGATGATGAGCAGCTTTCCCTTGTGCTCGAAGACGGTCATGTTACGGCCGATCTCGCCGAGGCCTCCGAGTGGGATGATGCGCATGCCGCGAGACGGCAGTGCCGGCGGAGTGCTCAGGTCGAGGTAGTGGTTATTCATGAATCTCATTTCGTTGTCTGCGGTACTGCATGTCCAGGTGTGTGGGGACCGAGCTCGGGCATGCGAAGCCGGCGAGGAATACTCAGGGGCCTCAGTGCGCATGCGCGTACTTCGTGTCGTGTCTGGCGGGCAAGCAAAATACCGGCCAGATACCTCACTAGTCTACCGATGCATCAACAACGGCTTTTTCAGGTTCGAAAAGTGAGGCCGGACTCGGGCTGAACGATCTACACAGGGGCCGTGCAGCCGGCACGAAGACGACATCGATAAAGTTTCTGAATGACTTCTTCTGCGTTGTACGAGATTCCCCTCACCCTCATTGACGGAACCAAAACCACCTTCGGCGCTTTTCGCGGTAAAACGGTTCTCATCGTCAACGTCGCGTCCAAGTGCGGTTTCACCCCGCAGTATGCCGGATTGGAAGCGCTGTACCAGCGCTACGCCGACGAGGGACTGGTCGTGCTGGGCCTGCCGAGCAACCAGTTCATGGGTCAGGAGCCCGGCACCGACGACGACATCGCCCAATTCTGCGGCATGACCTACGGGGTGACTTTTCCGATGACAACGAAGGTGGACGTGCGCGGAAAGCACCAGCATCCGCTCTATGCGGAGCTGACCAAGTTCAAGCACGGTCTGCTTCCGGGTCTGATCAAGTGGAACTTCGAGAAGTTTCTGGTGACTCCCACCGGTGAGGTCGTGGATCGCTTTGCTTCGACCGTGGAGCCGGAATCAACCGAGATTCTCGACGCGATCGATAAGGTACTGGCCACTAAAGCCGCCTGATCCCCGCGCTCCCCCGTCTTTCACCCGGGCCCGGGCCCGGAAACTGGGCCCGGGATAGATCATGGGCCCAGTCGCATAAGGTGGGCCTGCGCGCACTCACCGCGTGGCTGGCGCGCGCTCAGCGGGCCGCGCGGCGCAGCACGGCTTCGGCGTGGCGCAGCACTGGGCCGTCGATCATGCGCCCCTCATGCTGGAAGACACCGCGCGCACTCGCGGCGGCCTCGAGCAGGCCGAGGGCGTAATCCACTTCGGCGGCAGTCGGCTGGTAGGCCGCCCGAATGACGGCGACCTGGCTGGGGTGGATGCAGGCGGTGGCGGTAAATCCGCTCGCGACGGCATCCGCTGCCTCAAGAGCGAGCCCGGCCGTATCGGTGATGTCGAGGTGCACGGTGTCAATGGCGGCCTTGTCGTGCGCTCCAGCCGCCAGCAGTACCATCGACCGGGCCTGGCGTGCGACGTCTCGATAGCGTCCATCCGGAAACCGACTCGAGGTGCCGCCCAGTGCCGCCACCAGGTCTTCGGCACCCCACATGAGTGCGACAACGTTGCGGGCGGCCGCGATTTCGGTTGCCGAGATAACGCCCGCGGCGGTTTCGCACAGGGCAATCACCCGAAACGCGGCGAGCAACTCCACCTGGCCGGCGTTGAGTGTTTTGGCGAGCATGACGTCGCGGTAGTCCGTGCGCTCGAGCGCGGCCAGATCGAGGGCGAAATCGATGCTGTCGGCCGGGTTGATACGCACGATTGTGCGGGCCGGGTCAAGCGGATGCTCGATCAGTGCGCGCCGTGCGTCGGCCCGGTCGGCGGGTGCGACGGCATCTTCCAGATCGAGAATGACCGCGTCGGCGCGCTCGGCCGCCTTGGCGTAGCGTTCGGGCCGGTCGGCCGGGCAGAACAGCAGGGATGGGCCGAGGGTGAACGGTGCCGGAGTGAACGGGCTAAGCCCAGCGGGGCTGTCATCGAAGGGGTCGGGAACGGCCGGGTCAAAGTCCGGATCGAACGCGCCGGAATCGAACGGACCGGAATCGTCCGGGCCGCCGTCATTCGGGCCGCCGTCATTCGGGCCGCCGTCGTTGGGCCAGCTCAATGTGCGCCCTCGCGGCACCAGACCAGCACGGTGCGCACCGCATTGCCGACGATCACGCCGTCCTGGTTGCGTCCGGTGTGTTCGAGCGTGATGATGCCCTGCCCCGGGCGGCTTGCGGAGAGCCGTTTGTCGGTGACGATGGTCTCCGAATACAGGGTGTCGCCGTGGTGCAGCGGATGCGGGAAGGTCACGGCCGAGAATCCCAGATTCGCCACGATCGTGCCCTGGGTCAATTGCGCTACCGAACTGCCGACCATGGTCGAGAGGGTGAACATGGAATTCACCAGGCGTTCGCCGAAGGGTTGTGTGGCCGACCATGCCGCATCGAGGTGCAGGGACTGCGTGTTCATGGTCATCGTCGTGAACAGTACGTTGTCCGCCTCGGTCACGGTGCGGCCGGGACGGTGCTGGTAGAGCGCGGCAAGGTCGAACTCTTCAAAGTAGAGGCCGCGCTGCTCAATCGGTGTGCGGCTGTTCGTACCTGTCATGAGAACCTCTCGGTGGGCGTCGTTCGCACTCTAGGCCGAAACCCCGTGAGTCGACTACGGGGCACCATCACAGTTAATGATTGGTAACTCAAATTAGGTTAGCTAGAGTTAACTCAAATGTCCAGCATGCAAAAATCCATCCCACTCCCGTCGCCGACGCCGCGCAGCCAGGCCAAGGCCGACCGGCGCAACGCCCTGCTCAGCGCGGCGGCCACCCTGTTTGCCCGCTCGGGCTTCAACGGCGTCTCGATTGAGGATCTCGGTGCCGCTGTCGGGGTGAGCGGCCCGGCCGTGTACCGGCACTTTGCCGGCAAGCAGGCCGTGCTCGCCGCCCTGCTCGTCGACGTGAGCGAGGAGCTCGTCGCCGGAGGCGGCGCCGTCGTCTCGGCGACGACGGAACCCGCAGCCGCGCTGCGCGACCTCGTGCGTTTTCACGTGAGCTTCGCCCTGACCAACCCCGACGTGATTCGGGTGCAGGATCGTGATCTCGACAGCCTGGCGGAGGCCGACCGACACCGGGTGCGAGCGTTGCAGCGGGAGTACGTGGAACTCTGGGTGCAGGTACTGCACCGGGTACACCCATCGGTTGACGAATCCCAGCTGCGCATTCGCGCGCACGCGACTTTTGGCCTGCTCAATTCCACACCGCACAGTGCACGAACCCCGAGCCAACCCGCCGTGCGTGCCCTACTGGAGGAAATGGCGCTCGCTGCCCTCGGCCTGCCGCCGGCTTGACCGGTGCGTGAGATTTTCAGAATGCGGCCGTGCAGACGCACAGTTCGTTTCCCTCAACGTCGGCCAGCACCCACCAGTCGGGCGCGTGCTCAGCGGTGAGCAATACGCCCCCGGCTTCGAGCACGGCCGTGACCCGGTCTTCGGCGTCATCGCTGGGCACATAGACGTCGAGGTGAATGCGATTGCGGTCGGAGCGGGCGATCTGCATGTGCTGAAACCAAACTTTGGGGGCGAGCCCGCGCGGATCGACCAGCTCCACGCCGTCATCCCCGACGACCTCGATGTAGCCGAGGCCGACCCGCCAGAATGGGCGCACGGCATCCGCGTCGGTGCAGTCAATCGCGATGTCGTACCGGGCGGGCTGCACGGGCTGGGCCGTGCACCCGAGGGTGTCGGCGATCTGCTGCACGCGTTGGGCGAGCTCAAGGTCGCGCGTGGTGACTCCCCCGGCGTCGTGCGAGGTCAGCGTGAGCGACACCGTGCCGTAGCCGAGGCGCAGATCGGGATGGTGATTCAGCGACTCGGCCACCGCCCCGATGTGGTTGACCAGCTCGAGAGCTGACGCGAAGTCCGTCGTGGCAAAGGTGGCGTGCAAGCATCCGTCGAGGTGTACGAACCCCGTGCCCGCCAAGTGGTTCTTCGTCGCGAAAGGGGCCAGGAGTACGCCGTGGGCATTCATGCCTCCACTGTGCTCCGCCGACGCACCCCGGTCAACCGTCAAATCATGGTGAGCACCCGCGCGGGGTTGGCGAGGATGGTTCCGATGTCGGCGAGAAAGCGCGAACCCTGTTCGCCGTCAACCAGCCGGTGATCAAACGACAGGCTGAGCGTGAGAACCTTGCGCAACGCGACCTGCCCGCGATATTCCCACGGCTGTGAGCGGATGGCGCCCATCGCGAGAATCGCCGCCTCCCCCGGGTTGATGATGGGGGTGCCGGCGTCGATACCGAACACTCCGATATTGGTGATGGTGATCGTTCCCCCGGACAGCGCCGCCGGGGTGGTCGTACCGGCCCGGGCCGCGGTGGTGAGTTCGGCGAGTGCGTCGGCGAGGCCGCGCAGGTCGAGCCGCTCGGCATCGACGATGTTGGGAACGAGCAGCCCGCGCGGAGTTGCCGCGGCGATGCCGAGGTTCACGTAGTTGAACTGCACGATTTCACCGGCCGGTTCATCCCACCGGGTGTTCACCGACGGCGTGCGGCCGACGGCGAGGCAGAGCGCCTTGGCCACCACGGCGAGAATGCCGATGCCGGCGTCGGTAAAGTTCCGGTCGGCGCGCAGAGAATCCAGCAGTTCCACGGTCGGGGTCACGTCAATGGTAAGAAATTCGGTCACGTGCGGTGCCGTGAAGGCGCTCTGCACCATGGCGGCTGCGGTGAGCTTGCGCAGGCTCTTGATCGGCGAGCGGGTCTCCCGCGCGGCGGCGTCAAGGCCGGCCACTGCCGCCGCCGGACCAATCGACGTGGACGCAGGGGTCGCCGATGCAGTGGGTGGCACGCCGGATGGTTCCGCTGCCCCGTGCGGGGCCGTCGCCGGCACCGACTGCGTACTGTGGGCCCGCACGTCGTCCCGGGTGATCAGGCCATCGCGCCCGGTTCCGGTGACCGTAGCCAGGTCAATCCCGAGGTCACGGGCCAGGGCACGCACCGGCGGCGTCGAGCGCGGTCGTTCCCCCGCGGATACCGCGGCGACGGGATCCGTCGGGCGAGTTTCTGCGGCGAGCGCAGCACCACCCGACCGGGCACGGCGCTGGGGATGGCCACTGCGCTCGACGGCCGGGCCGTAGCCGACCAGATTGGCTTCTCGCTGCTCGGCCGGAGCCGGAGCATCCGCTTGCACGTCGGCATCAGCATCGGCGGGCAGAGCAGACCCGGGCTCAGCAGACCCGGGCTCAGCAGACCCGCCGATATCGAACGAGACGATCGGCTCACCGACGTGCACGACCACGCCCGCCGGTTGATGCAGCACGCGCACGACGCCGGCGAACGGGCTGGGCAGCTCGACCACGGCCTTGGCCGTCTCCACGTCGGCGATGTGCTGGTTGAGCGTCACCTCGTCGCCCGGTGCGACGAGCCAGGCCACAATCTCGGACTCGGTGAGCCCCTCACCGAGGTCGGGCAGCGCGAATACCTTGATCATCGTCTGCCCATGACCCGGTCGACGCCGTCGAGAATGCGGTCCAGGTCGGGCAGGTGGTGGCTTTCGAGCTTGGCCGGTGGGTAGGGCACGTCGAAGCCGGTCACCCGCACTGGGGCGGATTCCAAGTAGCTGAAACAACGTTCCGTGATGGTGGCGATAATCTCGCCGCCGAGTCCACCCGACGCGGCCGCCTCATGCGTCACGACGAGTCGTCCGGTTTTACGAACGGATGCCTCCACCGCCGCGTAGTCCACCGGAGACAGAGACCGCAGGTCGATGACCTCGATCGAGATGCCCTCATCGGCCGCGGCGAGCGCCGCATCCCGAGCTGTGGACACGAGCGCGCCATAGCTGAGGAGAGTGACATCGGTACCCGGACTCACGATGACGGCCCGCTCCATCGACGCTCCCAACTCCGGCGCGACCTCGCCCTTCACGTGGTACCGGCGCTTGGGCTCGAAGTAGAGCACCGGATCATCGCTGGCGATGGCCTGCCGAATCAGGCTGTAGGCATCCTGTGCATTGGAGACAGCGATCACGCGCAGGCCTGAGGTGTGGGTGAAATAGGCCTCGGGCGATTCGGAGTGATGTTCGGCCGCTCCGATTCCACCGCCGAACGGCACGCGGATGGTGATCGGCATGCGCACGGCACCCTGCGTGCGGTAGTGAAACTTGGCGACCTGGCTGACGATCTGGTCGAAACCGGGAAAGATGAAACCGTCGAATTGGATCTCACAGACCGGGCGGTAGCCGCGATAGGCCAGGCCGACGGCGGTACCGATAATGGCCGATTCGGCCAGCGGCGTGTCGATAACCCGGCGCGCGCCGAACTGGGCGAGCAGGTCGGTCGTGACACGAAAGACACCGCCGAGGGCACCGATGTCTTCGCCGAGCAGCACCACCTTGGGGTCATCGAGCATGGCCTGGCGCAGCCCCTCGTTGATGGCCTTGGCCACGGTGAGTGTCTTGGTCTCGCTCAGCGGCGTGGGCGGCGGTGCGGTGAGACCGGGAACCGTCGACACTGTTGCGGGAGTCATCAGGGTTGTCATGGTCATCGTCCTTCTCCGGGCTGGTCTGAACTGCCAAAGCTCGTGAGGTAGCCGGCGTAGTCGGTGCGCTGGCGCTCAAGGGTGGCGTTGGGGGTGGCATAGACATGATCGAAGACGCTCAGCGGCTCGGGATCTGGCATGCCGATGCAGCCCGCGCGCAGCTCGGCGGCCGCGGCATCGGCCTGGGCCTGGGTGGCCGCCTCGACCTCGGGCGTGATTTCACCGAGCCTCGTGAGCAGCCGGTGCAGACGCAGCAGAGGATCGCGCGTTTTCCACTCGGCGAGCTCGGCCGGGTCCCGGTAGCGGGTGGGGTCATCCGCTGTGGTGTGCGGTCCCATCCGGTACGTGACGGCTTCAATGAAGGTGGGGCCGCCGCCGGTACGCGCCCGGTCGAGGGCGATGCGGGTCGCCGCCATCACGGCGAGCACATCGTTGCCGTCGATGCGCAGACTCGGGATGCCGAAGCCGGGCGCGCGATCGGCGATATTGCGGTGCGCCTGCACCCCGACCGGCTCCGAAATGGCCCAGTGATTGTTCTGGCAGAAGAACACCACGGGGGCCTGAAAGCTCGCGGCGAACACCATGGCCTCGTGAACGTCGCCCTGGCTCGTGGCCCCGTCACCGAAATAGGTGATGGCAACGGAATCGACCTCATCCCGCACGGCGCCGAGCGCCCAGCCGGTGGCGTGCAGCGTCTGGGCACCGATGATAATCGCCGGGGTGGCCACATTCACCGTGTACGGGTCCCAGCCGGACTGGGCGTTGCCGCGCCAGACCTTGACGATGTCCGTCACCTCCACCCCACGACAATAGGCGACCGCGTTCTCCCGGTAACTCGGAAAGACGAAGTCATCGTCGCGCAAGGCCCGAGCCGAGCCGACCTGGGCGGCTTCCTGGCCGAGCAACGGCGGCCACAGGCCCAGTTCACCCTGCCGTTGCAGGGCCGTCGCCTCGGTATCGATGCGACGCACCACGACCATGTCGCGGTACAGGGCCAGTAGCGCCGGTCCATCGAGATCGGCGACCCAGGGGTCAAAGTCGGGTCGGGGCATCCGCTCGCCGTCAAGCGAGAGAAGCTGCACCGGCTGGGGAGAGGAATCGATCATGGTTGGCTCCGAGCGTCATTGCTAAAGTTGACGTGAGCCTATGACGAGGTGACAGGGAGCACAACCACTGGGAAAAATAGTGAGCAGAGTGCCCTATTCACGCTCGCCGGAGCGTGTTAAAGTTTTGCACTATGTACAGCCTTGACAAGACCGACACGAAGCTCCTTCAAGCGCTCTCGGCCGATCCCCGCAGCACCTTCGTCGCGCTCGCCGACACCCTGGGCCTCTCCCGCAATACCGTGCAGGCACGCATGAAGCGATTGGAAGATTCCGGGGTCTTTCTCGGCTTCGATCGCCGCATCAATCCGGCTGCCCTCGGCTACCCGCTGACAGCGTTCATTGAGGTGCACGTGCAGCAGAAACGGCTCTCCCAGATCGTGATCGATCTGGCGCTGATTCCCGAAATCGTGCAGGCACACGGCATGAGCGGGCAGGCCGACCTGCTCGTGCGTGTGGTCTGCACGGATGCCGCCGACCTGTTTCGCATCGACGGCACGATCCTCGCGTGCGAGGGTGTCGAGCGCACCGAGACCTCGCTCGCGATGGGCGAGGTCATCCCCTACCGGCTCACCCCACTGCTCGACCGACGCGGTTAGCCCGCAGTTCGCGCCGGTCTCGACCTCGGCCCGTAGTGATCTATTTGCTAAAGTCTTCATATAGATATATAAAGAAGTAATGAAGTTATCTGCGCTGGTAGTCTTGCCCGCAACCAGACGCACCGCAGAATCCGTCGCCTGCTCTTCCCCCTTCGACTCAGCGCTCCCCACAGAAGGCAGCAGTTTTGTGAACACGCATGCATACCGGGAGCTCGTATGAGTTTCGTGCGATTAGCCACCCTCATCCGCAGCAGGTCACGCATCGCTGAGCCAGCACCGGCCGCGCCGCCCCTGTTTGCCGGCGCGGAGGTGTTCGGCGGCAGCGTGCAGGTGCGTTTCATCAATGCCGGCGGCTGTAATGACTGCGCGCTCGAGGTCTCTGCCGCATTCGGCTCGGTCTACGACGTGGAACGCTACGGCGTGCGTCTGGTGCCGTCGCCGCGGCACGCCGACGTGCTGCTGATCGTCGGCAGCGTGACCCGTAACATGGCTGAGCCGCTGCGCCGTACCATCGAGGCGACCCCAACGCCCCGGTTTGTGATCGCGGTCGGTGACTGCGCTTTGCACGGCGGCGCCTTCGAGAGCGGCTACGGCATCATCGGACCCGTATCCGACTTCGTGCACGTCGACATCGAAGTGCCCGGCAGCCCGCCGGAACCGGCCGACATTGTGCGGGCACTACGCCGGATGACCGGCCGATGACCGGCATCGCGGCTGGTCTCCTCCTGCAACTCGGCCTTGGCGCCCTGGCCGTACTCAGCGCCCTGGCACTGGCCCCGGCCCTGCGGTCACTGGTCGGCGGAATCTTCGGCACGCTGATCGCGGTGACCGGCTTCCTGACCGGTCTGGCCGCTCTGCTCGGCGCCACCGGCGGGTTGGTCATTCCGATCGCCCTGCCGATGGACCCGCTCCTGCTGGCGCCCGATCGCCTCGGCGGCCTGTTCATGCTCATCGTCTCGGGCGTCGGCATTCTCGTGTCGCTCTATTCCATGAGTTCCACGCGTGGCCCCGACGCGAGCCGCACCGCCTGGGTAGCCATGCCGGTCTTCCTCGTGGGGATGCAGCTCGTGCCCGCCGCGACGGACTCCGTCTCGTTTTTGCTCGCCTGGGAGATCATGACCCTCGGCTCGACCGTGCTTTTGTTCGCCGACCATGCCAGGCGCTCCACGGTCGCCTCAGCCGGTATCTGGTATTCGGCGATGTCGCAGCTGAGCTTCTTCTTCATCCTGGCCGGATTCGCCGTGCTCGCCACAGCGTCGGGCGGCACGAGCTTCACCGACCTGCAGGCAATTGAGCCCGGTTCGGGTGCCGCCAACGTGGCCTTCGTACTGTTTGTGCTCGGCTTCGGCGGCAAAGCCGAACTCGTGCCGCTGCATGTCTGGGTGCCCCGCGTTCTGCCCGAAGCGCCCAGTCACGTCTCGGCCGCTATGAGTGGCGCCATGGTCAAGATCGGTGTCTATGGCGCTCTGCTGGTCTGCGTGCGCTTAATGCCCGACGGTCCAGCGTGGTGGGGCATCGCGATCATGCTGGTCGGTGGCGCATCCGCTCTCTACGGCATTCTGCAGGCGTCCGTGTCGAGCGACCTCAAGGTTTTGCTCGCCTACTCCACAACCGAGAACATGGGCCTGGTCTTTCTCGGACTCGGCGCGAGCATGCTGCTGCGCGGCTATGACGCCACAGCGGCAGCCGATGCCGCTCTCGTGGCCGCCCTGCTCCTCGCCATCAGCCACGCCGCGTTCAAATCCACCCTGTTTCTCGGTGCCGGCGCGATCATCCACGCCACCGGGGAACGCAACCTCGACCGTCTGGGCGGGCTCGGTGCCCGCATGCCCGTCACCGCCGCCGCGTTCGGAATCGCGAGCCTCGGCGCCGCAGCCATCCCGATTACGAGCGGTTTCGTCGCCGAGTGGATGCTGCTGCAGTCGCTCATTCACGGCGGTCGTCTGGACGGGGCCGTCGTTTCCATCTCGGCTTCCGTTGCCATGCCGCTCGCCGTCGCCGTGATCGCACTCACCGCTGGTCTGGCCTTGCTCACCTTCGTCAAGGCCTACGGCATCGCCTTTCTCGCGCGCCCGCGCAGCGCCCCCGCAGCGGATGCCCGCGAGGTGCCGCCGCTGATGCAACTCGCCCTCGTGCTCGGCGCCCTCTCCATTCTTGCCCTCGGGCTACTTCCCGGGCCGATCGCCGCCGTCGTGGCGACCACGTTCAGCACCGACCCCACCGGGGCGGTGCAGGCGGTCGGCCTCGGTGGCGTATCGTTGCCGGGCATCGGGGCCACGCTCGACCCGGTCATGCTTGTCATACTCTCGGCCCTCGTGGCCATCCCGGTGTTCGTGTCGATCATCGTGTCGGCACACCGGCATCCCGCTCGCACCATCGACCTGCCCTGGGGCGGCGGCGGCTCCCGGGCCCGCCCGCGCATGCAGTACACCGCAACCTCCTACGCCGAACCCCTCGTGCGGGTCTTTGACGACGTGCTCAAGCCCACGCGCGACGTTCAGGTCACTCACGTGGCCGAGTCTCGCTATCTGGTGGAACGGGTCAGGGTGGAACAACGCGTCTCCGACGTCATTGAAACCCGGCTGTATCGGCCGGTACTGAACCTGTTCCAGCGCTATGGGATCGTCGTGCGCCACATCGCCAACGGCAGCATCCACCGTTACCTGTCGTATTCCTTCGTCGCTCTTCTGATCGTGCTGATTGTGGTGTCCCTATGAATGCCACGCTCAGCGCCATCATCATCGCCCTGGTGCAGGTTGTTTTGTTCGTCTTCCTCGCCCCGCTGCTCATGGGGGTGATCCGCCAAGTGCGGGCCAGGATCGAAGGACGCGTCGGCGTCGGTATCTGGCAGCCCTGGCGTGACGTGCGCAAGCTGCTCGCGAAGAACCCGGTACGCGCCGAAGACAGCAGCTGGATGCTGCGGGCCGGCCCCGTCGCGCTGATGGTTTCGAGCCTGCTGCTGTGTGTGCTGCTTCCGCTGGTGGGCACCATTCCCTTCCCGCACATTCCGAGCGACCTGTTCGTCATCGTCTCGGTCATGCTCATCGGCGTGGTCGCGCTGGCGCTCGTCGGTCTGGACGGCGGCACCGCATTCGGTGGCATGGGTTCGAGCCGGCACATGACCGTCGCCGCCCTGGTCGAACCGACCCTGCTGCTGGCGGTGTATGCCCTGTCGATCCCGGCCGGAACCAGTGCCATCTCGGTCATCGTCGAGACCCGCCTGTTCTCTCCCGAGGTGATCATCTCCCCGGTCAGCGTGCTCGCCCTCGTGGCGCTGTCGATTGCCATCATGGCCGAAACCGGCCGCCTGCCGGTCGATAATCCGGGTACCCACCTGGAATTGACCATGCTGCACGAAGCCATGACCCTCGAAGCGAGCGGACGCGATCTGGCCTGGCTCGAAGTGGGCTCGTGGCTCAAGCTCGCCGCTCTGCTCGGACTGGTCAGTAACCTGGTCGCGCCGTGGGGTGTCGTGACCGATTTCACCCTGCTCGGCTTGGCGATCGGCGTCGTCGCCATCGCCGTGAAGGTACTCGTGCTCGGCGTGCTGCTCAGTGCCGGTGAGATCTTCCTGGCCAAGGTGCGCCTGTTCCAGGTACCCGAGCTGCTCGCGGGTTCCTTTGCCCTGGCCTTCCTCGCCGTCACCGCCTCCTACCTGGTCGCCTGAGGAGCATCCGTCGTGTTTGAAACCTTCTACCCCCAGCTGATCGGACTGTGCACCGGAGCCCTGCTGCTCACGAGCGCGCTCATGGTCTGGCGGCATTCCCTGCTCGCATCGATCCGGCTACTCGGACTGCAGGGCATTGCCCTCGCCGCGCTCGTGGCGGTGATCGGCATCGCGGAGGACGAATCCGAACTCGTGTTCGTCTCGCTGCTGATCCTCACGGTCAAGGGCCTTGGCCTGCCCTGGGTGCTCGCACACCAGTCCAAGGCGTCGATCAAGCAGATTCAGGAATCCCCCCGGCTCAACCCGACCGCCGCGCTGCTCGCCGTCACCCTGCTGACCATCCTCAGCTACGTGGTCGTCAGCCGCGTCTTCGGCCTCGGTGACACGACCACCGGCCATGCCGCACCGATCGGCCTGGCCATGGTGCTCATTGGATTCTTGCTGCTGATCAGTCGTCGCCGCGCCCGCTCGCAGCTCATCGGTTTTCTTCTGCTCGACAACGGCATCGCCACCATCGCCTTTCTCACCAGCGGCGGCGTTCCGATTCTGCTTGAGTTCGCGATCTCCCTCGACGTGCTGCTGGTCGTGCTTATTTTGCACGTGTTCGCCGGCCGCATGCGCACCAAGTTCGGCGGTACCGCCGTCGATCAGCTCAGAGAGTTGCACGATTGATGTCTGTTGTTCTGTGGATTCCCCTGGTCGGCCCGCTCGCCTTCGCGGGTCTCAGCCTGCTGCTGCGCGGGTCGGCGCTGCGCCGTTTCGTCGGTGTTGCCGCCTCTGGCGCGGTGCTCGTCTCCGGGCTGCTCCTGATCAGCACGGTACTCAACGGCGCCGTGCCCACCAGCGGCGGCGGCATGCTGCGCGCTGATGCCCTGTCCGCCTACATGCTCAGCGTCGTCGGAGCCGTCGGGCTCATCTCGACCTGGGGCGGCCTGAGCAGCGCCGCCTCGAGCCGCACCAGAACTGCCGCCGGCTACGAGGCGCTCATCGCCCTGTTCCTCGCCGCCATGTCGCTCGCGGTGCTCGCTGACAGCATTGGCCTGATGTGGGCGGCGGTCGAAGCCACGACCATCGCCACGGCGTTTCTGGTCGGCCATCACCGTACCCGCCACTCCCTCGAAGCCGCCTGGAAATATGTCATCCTCGGCTCGGTCGGTGTAGCCATCGCCCTGCTGGGCATCGTGCTGATCTACGCCGCCTCGGTCGGCACCGACACGCCCACGCTGTCCTGGTTGCTGCTCAGCCAGTCCGGTCTCGGCCTCGACCCGGCACTCATCACGGCCGGCGGAGCCCTCGCCGTGCTCGGTTTCGCCACCAAATCCGGCCTCGCCCCGATGCACAGCTGGTTACCGGATGCCCACAGCCAGGCCCCAGCGCCGGTCTCCGGGCTGATGTCCGGTGTGCTGCTCTCGGTGGCGCTGTACGCCATCCTGCGCATCCAATCGATCACCAACCTCGTGATCGGACCGGAGTTTCTGCGCACCATGCTCAGCGTTGGCGGTCTGCTGTCGCTGTTCGTGGCCGCCTCCCTACTCATCCGCCAACGCGACTACAAGCGGATGCTCGCCTATTCCAGCATCGAGCACATGGGTCTGATGGCGATCGGTGTCGCCATCGGTCCGGCAGCCCTCCCCTCCGTGCTGCTGTACATACTCGGCCACGGTCTGATCAAAGCGACCCTGTTCGTAATCTCCGGTCGTATCCTCAAAGTCGAGGGCACCCCGATGATCTCCGACGTGCGTGCACTGCTGGCGCGACGCCCCGGCCTCGCCGTGCCCTGGCTCATCGCAATGGCTGCCATCGTCGGCTTTCCCCCGTTCAGCATCTTCTTCTCCGAGGTGGGCATCATCATGGCCGGCTGGGCGGCCGGCCTGGGCGGCGTCGTCGGAGCGGCCCTCGTGCTGCTACTCGTGATCTTTGCCGCGTTCACCCGCCTGACCGTGCAGATGACCATCGGCGCTCCCCCGGATGGCGTGGCGTTCACCCCCGATTATTCGGCCCACGGTCCGCGTCTGCCGATCATCCTGGCCTTGGCGACGACGGCAACGGTGGCGTTCGTCGCCGAACCGGTCGGCACTCTTCTACTGCAGGCCACAGCCGTTCTCGGAGGTTCCAACTGATGCGTGACGAACAGATTCCCGACGATCTGGGCCCTGACGGCCAGACTGCCAGCCGAGCACGGCCGCGCTACCTCGACCGAGCGCAGCTGCCCGCGGCCGCCGCTGCGTTGCTCGACGCCGGCAGCCGCCTGGCCCTGGTCGCCTGTCACGAAGACGACGACGATTTTCGGATCGTGTATTCCTTCGTGGGAGCGGCCCCCGCGCTCCGCGCCGACCTGTCGGTCAGCGTTCCGCGGGGCGACGCCTGGATTCCCAGCCTCGCCGAAATATCCCTCCCGGCCGGTAACTTCGAGCGCGGGATACGCGATCTGTACGGTGTCGTTCCACGCAACCATCCGCAGCCACACCGACTGGTACGGCACGGTCACTGGCCACGCGGCTGGTACCCGATGCTGCGCGCCAACACCGTCGTACCCGAATTTGAGCCCGACGTTGAATCATTTCCGTTCGTGCCGGTGGAAGGCCCCGGCGTCTACGAAATCGCCGTCGGCCCCATTCACGCCGGCATCATCGAACCCGGACACTTTCGGTTCTCCGTCGTGGGTGAAACCATCGTGCGCATGGAGGCACGCCAGTGGTACCTGCATCGCGGTGTCGAGAAGGTCTTCGAAGGCAAGACCGCAGCTCAGGGCGTCGCCTTAGCCGAGCAGATCAGCGGCGACACCGCCGTTGGCCACTCCCTCGCCTTCGTCATGGCCGTCGAACAGGCAGCCGGCATCGAGGTATCCGAACCCGACCGGCTGCTGCGTGCCCTGCTGCTGGAGCTGGAACGCCTCTACAACCACGTGACCGACCTCGGCTCCCTCGCCAACGACGTGGGGTTCGGCATCATCGACGCCCACGCCCAGGGGTTGCGCGAGCAGCTCCTGCGCATCAACAAGACGGTCACCGGGCACCGTCTGCTCCGCGGCGCCCTCAGCGTCGGCGGCACCAGGGTCAACGCACTGCCGGAGGCGGCTGATCTGGCCCGCATCGCCGCGGTCATGGCCGAACTGGCCGGGATTACGCTGGGTCATGCGATCGTTCGCGGGCGCTTCACCGGCACGGCACGCCTGTCCACTGCGCGCGCGAGCACTATCGGAACGCTCGGCTACGTGGCCCGCGCCTCGGGAATCCACACGGATGCCCGCAGCGAGCATCCGTTTGTCAACCTCGGTGAGGCTTTCCACATCGTGACCGAAGACGGCGGGGATGTGCTGGCACGCTACACCGTTCGTGCCCGCGAGGTGGAGGTATCAACGGCCCTGGCCCTCGACCTGTTGCGCCGGCTGCACGGTCACACCGGAAGCGCCTTCACGGTGAACCCGATCACCGGCGGCGCCGGGCTGGCCCTGGTCGAAGCCTGGCGGGGAACAGCGGCCCACCGGGTCGAACTCGCCGCTGACGGTACGCTCGCCCGGGTGAAGGTCGTCGACCCGTCCTTTTTGAACTGGCCCGCCGTTCCGGACGCCCTCTCGGAAACAATCGTTCCGGACTTTCCGCTCGCCAATAAGAGCTTCAACCTGTCTTACGCCGGCAACGACCTGTAGTCGCTATTCCTGTTCGAGGTGGCGCAGCAGAGCGTGCGAATCCGAGAGGTTCGCGAGAACCATGCGCTTGGCAGCAGCCAACAGCTCGACCGCGCTCGGGTCGCGCAGCGTATAGAAAATGGAGTTGCCCTCGCGGCGAGTGACGACCACGCCCGCGCGGCGCAAAACGCCGAGCTGCTGCGAAAGATTCGACAGCTCACAGCCGAGTGCCTCAGCCAGCGAACCCACCGATCTTTCACCAGCGCTAAGCTGCTCCAAAACCTGCACGCGCAGCGGATGCCCGAGCGACTTGAACAAGTCAGACTTCAATTGGGCAGCGGGCAAACCGGAGGACAGCACGGGTTTAGTATATCGCTACTTTATAAATCTTTCATTTAGTCAATTTCTTCAAATAGATTGCCTCACAGGTCACCGACGAAGCAGGAGCCCCTCGTTGATGAGAGCGCGCGTATACCCGAGAGCGTTTCCCAGGGCGTTGGGGTGAAAGTTAGCCGGCGCGAGCGGGTTCAACGGGTCAAACGCAAAGAATGGCACCCGGGCTCCGATCCCGTGACCGGCAAATTCCTGCGTCGCATCGACAAAGCGCACGTGTGTATTCGCCACCGCCGCAACGGACCCGGCGATGACGGCGTTCAAGGCATCCGTTGCCCCGTTCAGCACGTCACCGAGCGGGGAAAGCCCGGGTTGGAACTGCCGCGGGTAGCTCAACACCGCCACCGTCGCGTTCGGCAGTGTTGCCGCTACGAGACCGTAGGTGGCCACGAGCTGGGGAGCGAGAACGCCCAGCTGGGCCACGCTGTTCGCGATGGCGCCGCTGCAGACCGGGCTGGCCGGGTCGGGAGCGCACGCCGCCAAAACGAGGTTGGAGCCGGCGTCGATGCCGCCCACGGTGAGGGTGACCAGCGTGGTGCCGGGATCAACCCCGAGAAGCTGCGCCGGGACATCGGCGGTGCCGGCTCCCGAGCAGGCGTTGTTGGCAACGAGCCGATATCGGCCGACCACGGCTGCCATCGCCGGGTAGCCGAGCCGCTGGCTCCGCAGGCATGCGGTACCGTCGTTGGCGTAGGGCGGCGCGCCCTGACCGGCAGTGAAGGAGTCGCCGAGGGCGACATATCCGTGAGCGGATGCCGCGTACTTCGTCAGGGCGGCACCGGACGCGATGGTGGACGCAGTACTGGACTGCGCGAGCGCTGGGGCCGTTGCGCCGCCGACGATGAGGCCGGCAGCGAGCAGGGAAATGGCGCCGAGGCGCGACAGTGAGCGCAAGACTTTCCGTTGATTTCTCATGCGATGAACGGTAGACCCGGCCAGCGCACGCGACAAGGTCCGGCATGGCCTGTCCGGGCCCTTGCGGTAGACGCGAAAAGGCCCGCACTGCAAGCAGTACGGGCCTTCCGTCTACCCGATGCGACCTGGCGAGAGGTGATCGGGAGATCTGTGGGGCAGGTGGCCGGGTGTTACGCCTCGACCGACGCGTCTGCGCTGTCGGAGGCCGCGGCGCGACCTTCGGTGTCAGCAGCTTCTTCGAGCACCGGGGCCAGCGAGAGCTTGCCACGGTCATCGATCTTCGTGATTTCCACGAGAACCTTCTGTCCAACGCCGAGCACGTCTTCAACATTCTCAACGCGCTTGCCACCAGCAAGCTTACGCACCTCGGAGATGTGCAGCAGACCATCCTTGCCGGGAAGCAGCGAGACAAAGGCTCCGAACGCGGCGATCTTGACGACGGTTCCGAGGAACTGTTCGCCAACCTCGGGGTTGGTCGGGTTCGCGATGGCGTTGACCTGGGCGCGAGCGGCCTCGGCCGACGGCCCATCGACGGCACCGATGTATACGGTTCCGTCTTCCTCGATCGAGATGTCGGCACCGGTGGTGTCCTGGATCGAGTTGATCGTCTTGCCCTTCGGGCCGATCAGCTCGCCGATCTTGTCAACGGGAATCTGCACGCTGATGACGCGAGGCGCGGTGGGCGCCATCTCGTCGGGAGCGTCGATTGCAGCGTTGAGTACGGAGAGGATCGTGGTGCGGGCATCCTTCGCCTGAGTCAGCGCGCCGGCCAGGACCGAGGCGGGGATGCCGTCGAGCTTGGTGTCGAGCTGGATCGCGGTGATGAATTCGCTCGTACCGGCAACCTTGAAGTCCATGTCGCCGAGGGCGTCTTCGGCACCGAGGATGTCGGTCAGTGCCGCATAGCGGGTCTGACCGTCAACGGTGTCGCTGATCAGGCCCATGGCGATACCGGCGACCGGCGCGCGCAGCGGCACTCCGGCGTTCAGCAGCGACAGGGTGGAAGCGCAGACGGAACCCATCGAGGTGGATCCGTTGGAACTGAGCGCCTCGGATACCTGACGAATGGCGTAGGGGAACTCCTCACGCGTCGGCAGCACGGGAACCAGGGCACGCTCAGCGAGCGCTCCGTGGCCGATCTCGCGGCGCTTCGGCGTTCCAACCCGACCGGTTTCACCGGTCGAGTAGGGCGGGAAGTTGTAGTTGTGCATGTAGCGCTTCTTGGTGACCGGGCTCAGGGAGTCGATCGACTGCTCAAGCTTGAGCATGTTCAGGGTGGTGACGCCCAGGATCTGGGTTTCGCCGCGCTGGAAGATGGCCGAGCCGTGCACGCGCGGGATGACCGCAACCTCGGCGTCGAGCGGACGAATGTCTGCCAGCCCACGACCATCGATGCGGATGCCCTCGTCGAGCACGCGTGAGCGAACAACGAGCTTGGTGACCGACTTGTAGGCCGCACTGACCTGGTTGTTGGCGCTGGCCTCGAGCTCGCCCGCGTCGACCTTGGCGGCGATGGCGGTCTTGACGGATGCCTTGAGTGCGTCGTCAGCGTTCTGACGTTCGACCTTGTCGGCGATCGTGTAGACCGTCTTCAGCTGGTCGTAGGCCAACGCTGCAACGGCGTCGTAGGTCGCGCTCTGGTACGGCGGGAACAGGGCGAAGTCGGCGGTCGGCTTGGCGGCCGCATCGGCCACCTGCTGCTGCGCGAAGACGAGCTGCTTGATGAAGGGCTTGGAAGCTTCGATGCCCTGGGCAACGACGGCTTCGTTCGGCGCGATGGCGCCACCCTTGATCAGGTTCCAGGCGGCGTCGGTGGCTTCGGCCTCGATCATCATGATCGCGACGTCCTGCGTACCGGCGGCGTCGGTGACAACGCGGCCGGCGACGACCATGCTGAAGACGGCGTCATCGAGCTGCGAGTGCTTCGGGAAGGCAACCCACTGGCCGCCACCGTTCTCGTCGGGGATGAGGGCGACGCGAACGCCACCGATCGGTCCGGAGAAGGGCAGGCCGGCGAGCTGGGTCGACATGGATGCCGCGTTGATCGCGAGCACGTCGTACAGTTCGTCGGGCTCGATCGCCAGTACTGTGATGACAACCTGGATCTCATTGCGGAGACCGTCGACGAACGACGGGCGCAGCGGCCGGTCGATCAGACGGCAGGTGAGGATGGCGTCGGTCGAGGGACGACCTTCGCGACGGAAGAAGCTGCCCGGGATGCGGCCGGCAGCGTACATCCGCTCTTCAACGTCGATGGTGAGCGGAAAGAAGTCGAAGTTGTCCTTCGGCTGCTTACTGACGCTCGTGGCGGAGAGCAGCATCGTCTCTTCGTCAATGTATGCGGCAGCAGAACCCTGCGCCTGCTGGGCGAGACGCCCGGTTTCAAAACGGATGGTGCGCTTGCCGTACTTGCCGTTATCGATAACGGTTTCGGCGAACGTGATTTCTGGACCCTCCATGTGGGGGTTTTCTCCTTTAAGTTTGCTTCTCACCATGCTGGCGATGAAGGCTCGCGTGCCCATATGGCGCACGAGTGGGACGAGGAGCTGCGAACAGGCAGGACTAAGCCGCGTATCAGCGCGAGTCTTTGCTGGCCACCAGTAGAAATTCACCAGATGCTGCGCTTCTGGGAAACCACCACCGAGGACCAGCTTCCTGCCAGCTGTGCTCCGGTTGCTCGGCCACTTCCGAAGAAGCGGTCGTGTTCAGCTTATCAGACCCATGATTTTGTGCCGGTAGGGGGCCACCGCTGGTCACGGCAGCGTGGTGCATTCCCCCGAAGTGGTGCCAAAAAGATGGTCGGTCAGGCCCAACCCTCGGGCAGAGTGATAGGTGAGTGAAATGGGGAGCGACGATGCGGGGACTCAGCTGGCTCATGAGCGTCGGGATAATGCGCACGTGGATCAGTCTTATCCTGCAGGGCAGCGCGAGTATTCCGCGTCCGTCCGGTCCCCCGCAGGCCCATGCGCCGGGGGTCAACAGCGACCGGATACTCATCCTCGGCGGTGGCCCCGCTTCCGGCTGGGGCGTCAGCAGCCACGATCTCGCTCTGCCCGGTTCGTTGGCGAGGGCACTGTCGGCTCGAACGGGTCGTGGCGCCGATGTCACGCTAAGTGCCGACCCCTACGGGTATCTGGTGGACATCCCGAACCTTCTTATTGGCCAGGACCTGAGCCGGATCGATGCGATTGTGGTGTTTGCCGGCGTGAACGACGCCGTGAACCTCACCTCCGAAAGGAACTGGGAACGCAGTATGGGCCGCCTGCTGCGTGCACTCGAGCGTGAAACCCTCGACACGACCTACGTCTATGTGATGGACATTCAGCCGATCCGCACGATTCCCACGTTTGACAGCGTGCTGGGTTCTATCGCCAACCGGCACGCACGCCACCTGACCAGGCGCACGGAACGCCTGTGCCGGGCCGTGCCACAGACGGTTTTTCTGCCGTTGGTCGACACCGCTTTCCTCGTCTCCGGCCGCTATCGCAATTCGACCGACTACCGATTGTGGGGAGAATTTCTGGCCGGGGAAATGGCCGAGCGTCTGCATCAGGCCCAGACCCGGCTCGATCGGGCCGGAATCAGGCCCGCGGCCATCGATGCGCCTGGCGTCGAGACCGACGACACAAACGAACCGCAAATACGAGACACACGCTTCGATCGTGTTGTGGCGTTGGCGCAGCAATCCTTCGGCACCGAATCTGCCGTGTTTGTGCTGCACGACCACGCACGGTTGCGGGTGGCAGCCAGTGCCGGGCCGACAGCGGGCAACCTGGCCTGGGCCGATTCGATGTCGGCCACGGTGGTGCTGCAACCGGGAGCGCTTATCGTTGGCGACACCCAGCAGGACGAACGGTTCCAGGACAAGTCGTCGGTCGTGGGGGCGCCGTTCATGCGCTTCTACGCGGCGTTTCCGATCGAATCGCCCTCGGGCGAGCGGATCGGTGCACTGAGTGTGTTCGACCCGAAACCGCGCTGTATCGCCGACATCAATTCCGTGCTCCTCCGGGAGCTGGCCCTCATGATTCAGGACGAACTGCATGCCAGCGCCGGAGTCTTCACCGACACGACCTAGTCGACGGGTGCCTCGGCAGTAGCAGCCTGCACCCGCACCCGCGCTTCCGCCTGAGCCTCCGCATCCGCCTCCGCCTCCGCATCCGCGGCCGCACGCTGCTTGATGCCGAGCACAGAATGGCGGCGACCGTACGCGAAGTAGACGATGAATCCCACCAGCAGCCAGACTGCGAAGCGCACCCAGGTGAGGGTCGTGAGGTTCAGCATCAGCCAGACGCACAGCGCGGCCGAGAGCAGTGGCAGCACCGGGGAGAACGGCACCTTGAAGGCGCGCGGCAGATCGGGCCGCTTCTTGCGCAGCACGACGACGGCGATACTCACGAGCACGAAGGCCGACAACGTGCCGATGTTGATCATTTCCTCGAGCACGCCCACGTCGGTCAGTCCAGCAATCAGGGCCACCGCGGTGCCCGAAAGGATCTGGATCCGAGCCGGCGTCCGCCGCTTCTCACTCGTGACGCTCAGCCCGCGGGGCAGCAGCCCGTCCCGGCTCATCGCGAACAGCACCCGGGAGAGCCCCAGCAGCAACACCATGATCACGGTCGTGAGGCCGACCAGAATTCCGACGGAAATGATCTGTGCGGCCCAACCGGCTCCGACGGCGACGAAGGCGGTGGCGAGAGAGGCATCCGGGTCGTCAGCCAACACCGTGTACGGCACCATGCCGGTCAACACGAGGCTCACACCGAGGTAAAGCACGGTGACGATCGCCAGACCGGCAAAGATACCGCGCGGGAGGGTCTTCTGCGGATTCTTGACTTCTTCGGCGCTCGTGGCGACGACATCGAAGCCGATGAACGCGAAAAACACGAGGGACGCGCCGGCGAGCAGTCCGAACAGTCCGTACTGCGCGGGGGCGGCACCGGTCATGAACGAAAACAGGGACTGCATCCAGACATCGCCGTCACCGCCCGTTGTCGGTACCGCATCGGGGATGAACGGCGTGTAGTTCTTCGGGTTGATGAAGAAGGCACCGACGATGATCACGAAGACGACGATGGCGACCTTGATGATGGTGAAGACACTCGCGACCCGGGCCGAAAGTTGGGTGCCGAGCACGAGCAGCGCGGTGAAGATGGCGACGATAACGAAGGCGCCCCAGCTCACGTCGAGGCCGAGTACCTGAATGGTGGAGGGTACATTCCAGCCGGCCAGGTCGAACACCGTGCTCAGGTAGATCCCCCAGTATTTGGCGATCACGGCGGCGGCGGTGAGCATTTCGAGGATCAGATCCCAGCCGATGATCCACGCGAGCAGTTCACCGAGCGTGGCATATGTGAAGGTGTAGGCCGAGCCGGCGACGGGGACGGCCGACGCGAACTCCGCGTAACACATGATCGCGAGGGCGCAGGTGAACGCCGCCAACAGGAATGCGAGGGTGACCGATGGCCCGGCATAGCTGCCGGCTGCCTTGGCACCGACCGAGAAGATTCCCGCGCCGACGGCCACGGCGACGCCCATGATCATGAGATCCCACGTGCCCAGGGTGCGTTTGAGGCTGTGTCCCTTTTCCAGCGAGTCTGCGATTGAATCTTCAATGCTCTTGGTACGCCAGAGACTCATATGGTGGTGTCCGTTCTTTATTGCCAACCCCCTACCCTAACAACCTCGTCTCCCCCCGTTCCGGTGCCCACGCCGCTGCCCGTGGGGTGGCGGGCGCCGTCGCCGGGTGGGTGGCCACGTGGAGGGACAGGGCCAGCCGCGGGCAGAGTGCTACGGCCTCGCCGGCCGCGGCCAGCAGGTGGTTCGGCACAGCAATGTTTGAGCCGCGGTCCGATTGACTGGAGTAGCCGAGCGCGATCGGGTAGCCCCATTCGTCGCGCTCGAGCAGCGCGGAGAGAATTTCGACGCACAGGCCACGCCCATCGCACGCCGTCCAATCGATGTGCAGCCTGATCGGTGTCGCCGGGACGGTGGGTGTCGTCGTCGCGGGTCTGGAACGGATGCTCATGCGTGGCTCCGGGCACAGCGACCCTCGAGGTGCGCCGCGACATCCGCCTGAAAGACACTGAGACTGCTGAGCACGAACCGTACCGTGCCGTCCGGGTGGTGGCAGGAGCCGCGCCCGGCCACCAGGCCGGCGAGCCGGGCGACTTCCAGCGGCAGCGCCGGGCTACGTTCTCCGGCGGCCAAACGGCCCAGCACACGTGCCATAGCGGGCAGGCCGTTGACACAGGGGCCGCACTGGCCGGCTGTTTTGTGGGCCAGGAAGGCGGCAATGGAACTGGCAGTCTGCAGTGGACAGCGCCCGGACTCGAGCGCCAGAAGAATCCCGGCTCCCGGCGTGGCACCGAACCGGGCCAGGTCGTCTCGGTCGAGTCCGGTGTTGAAGGCGTTCGCCGGTAACCAGGTGCCGTGGAACCCGCCCACGAGAACCGCCGACAGGGTCGCCGGGTTGATGCCCGCGAAGCGGAGCACCTCGTCGATGCGAGTTCCGCCGGCAATTTCGAGTACTCGCCCCGAGGGTGCCGGCCCGACGAAGGACAACGCGTCGCTGACCGTGACGAGCCGCGTTCCCGCGTCGCTCGCTGAGCCGCGGGAACGAAACCAGACCGCGCCGAATCGCGCGATCAGGGCGATGTGGGCGAGTGTTTCGACGTTGTGCACGAGCGTCGGCGCGCCGCCCAAACCCACCGTGGTCAGGCGCAGGGTACGATCCTGCGGCACCGCTGGTCCGTCCGCCAGGGCGTTCACGACGGCGGAAGCCTCCCCCGAGATGAACCGGTCGCTGGCTTCGCGCAGGTCGATGCCGGAAGCATCCGATCGCTCGGAAATGGCCCGACTCGCCGAGGCCAGCACGGCGGCCGGGGCATAGAGCACCACCCGAGCGGCGCTCATCTGGGCGGCCACCAGGAGCAAGCCGTCGAGGACGAGGTGCGGGGCGATGCGCAGCAGTGTGGCATCTTTGGAGCTCAACGGCTCCCCCTCGGCGGCATTACCCACGACCGAGACCCGGCGGTTACGAGCCCGTTCCGGAGCGGGAAGGGCAATGATTTTGCGCCAGACCGGAAACGCTGCACCGCCTCGACCCGTCAGGCCGTAGGCGGTGAGTTCGCCCAGGAGATCATTCACTCGGGTCGGGTACGGGCCGAAGGTTGCCAGGTGGCTCGCATAACGCGGTGACGGCGCCAGGGTGAGACGTGAGATTCCGACCGGAGCAAGCATGGCCTGGGGTCGATCACTGACAACGGTCACGAGATTCTCCCGATTCGTTGCGCCGGGGCGGGACGATGCTGCGGCGTGCGGCTGGCGCTGTTTTCGACAAACCCGGCCGTCACCCGCCACGCCACAGCGGCGAAGACAATGATGGTGCTCAGCACGGCGAAGGCGATGAACCACGGCGTGGTGGCGTCGGTGCCATTGCCGATGGCGTGCGCGAGGGCGATCGGCCACAGGAGATAGGTGAGCCAATGCACAACGCGAAAGACCCGGAGGCCGACGAAACGGCGCAGCAGGCTCGTGGCGATGATGGCAATGAGCAGGTCGACCGCCACGGTTCCCAGCCCCAACCAGAGCGGCTTGTAGGCGCCCAGGAAGGGAACGAAGAATTCGACCACGGTGAGTTGAGCGTGGGAACCACCCAGGAGCGACACCATATGAACGAGAATAAAGGCGGTCGCGAGCAGGGCCACGTTGCGGTGCACGAGGGCGACAGCGAATCGGGGCAGCGTGAGCAGCGGGCGACCCCAGCTCGGTTGCCACCCGCGTCGTGGCCCAGTCGGCGGCCACGGCCTTTGCCGTGGCACCGAGGTCAAAGGCGAGGTGTGCCGGCAGGGAGAGTTGGTTGCCGGTCAGCCCGACACTCTTCCAGCCGGGAACCGATGAGTGAACGGCGAGTACCGGCCTCGGATCGTCGGTGACCAGGGCGATATCGCGGTCGTAGCCGAGCAGGCGGAGGGCGTTGCCGAGTGTCGGATCCACGTCGCCGTCGGTGAGTGCGGCCGCATCGAGTGCTGCGCGCACGAGCGCGGCCAGGGTCTCGGTGACGTGCGCACCGCCGCTGAAATCGGAAGCCAGCCGGTTGGGCTCAGAGTCGGCCCGAAACCGACTGGCGGCACGGTCAACCTCGGCCAGGACGGCATCCGTTACAGTGCGCGCCGCAGCGAGTGGAAGCGGTTGATTCTCGAATTGATTGCTGACCACGAGCGTGGCCGTAGTGCTCCAGATCGGCCACTCGCACGCGGCGGTCGGCATGTCACGAGCCGTTCGATCTGGCGTGACTGAACCCACCGGTTGCGGGGAGTACCGGCGAGGTGACCGCGCTGTCGTAGCCGCTGGAATCGGTTGCGTCTGACGACGAGCTCACGCTGGAGCCGGTGCTGCTGCTCGCGCCTGTTCCGGTGCTCGCACTGGCGGTGGTGGCGGAATCGGCCCAGGAATGCAGACCGAGAGCGGAGGCCACGATAACGGCCAGGACGCCGATCGTAGCTGTGACCACCCGGCTGAGCTGCTTGCCGCGATCGTAGAGGTTCATGTCGGTGCGCCTTCCTTGCTTGATAGGAAAACAATCGCAGCGCTCGCTATGCGGCTGCTATGAAAGAACCCACAGCACACCGCGTGTCTGCATCGTGCTCACGATGCTAGCGGCGGCCACCGACAGTCCCGACTGTCCGGCTTCACTTTTGCCCGGGGTACGCAAAACGGGCCGCCACCTTGATGGTGACGGCCCGTTTTGAAGAAGTTCGCGTTGTCAACGCTGCGCTGTACTGATAAAAGTACTGGCTAAAAGTACTGGCTAAAAGAAAATTAGCGACGCAGGCCGAGGCTGCCGATCAGTGTGCGGTACCGAGTGATGTCGATGTCCGACAGGTAACCGAGCAGACGGCGACGCTGACCAACCATAAGAAGCAGGCCACGACGTGAGTGGTGGTCGTGCTTGTGCTCTTTCAGGTGCTCCGTGAGGTCAAGAATGCGCTGCGTGAGCATTGCAATCTGAACTTCCGGGGACCCCGTGTCGCCTGGGTGGGTAGCGTACTTTTCGATGATCGCCTTCTTAGCATCTGGTTCGAGTGCCATAAAGTGGATCCCCTTTCTCTCACTGCGCGGTGCCCTTGGCCAAATGCCTGAGCTCTCTTTATCCGCGGCCGTTGAACGGCAACCTACCCACTTTAGCAGAGCGAATGACCGCCGCGGTCACCGCCACTTATTTGACGGCAAGGCCCCCGGCGTGCCCCCTCCCTCCTGTACCGCTACAGTTAGGGGACACACGAGGGGGTGAACGCATGGGCACGTTGCTGTACGGCAATCCGGGCATCGTGATCACCTTCGATGATCGTGCCCTCATGCACCTGCAAATAGTGATCAGCACCAAATTGCGAAGGCGCGAAAGCTTCATCTTCACCTGGACCGATTCGGCCGATAATGGAAGCGGTCGTAGTGCCATCTGGCTCGACCCCACCAGCACGCTGTATTTTCGATATTTCGGCAGTCAGGCCCCGTCGATCAATCGAGAATGGATTGAAGCGCTGATGCTCTCGGCCAACAGCGCCGGCGGTCTGGTCTTCGTCACCGAGCCCGAGCCCTCGAGCCCTGTCGCGGTGAAATTCCGCCGATAGACCGTGCAGGCATAGCCCCTGCAGTCGCGCTGGATCGCGCTGGAATCTACACCGACACATCATCGAGAGCGTCGGCGAGTGCGTGCAGAAAATGGTCGGCGCTGGCGATGCTGAGGCAGAGCGGTGGCTTGATCTTGAGCACGTTCTTGAAATCACCGGTGGGCTGCACGATGCAACCGCGCAGCAACAGCTCGTCACAGAGCAGGGCGGCCACACCGGTCGCCGGCGTGAAGGCCAGCCGATCGCTGACTAATTCGACGCCGAGATAGAGCCCCATACCGTAGACGGCGCCGATCAGGTCGAAACGTTCGCCGAGCTGCTCGAGCCCCTGCTTGAGGTGCCGCCCCACAACGTCGGCGTTGCCCTGCAGGTCTTCGTCACGCATGATGTCGAGCACGGTGAGCCCGATCCGGCAGCTGAGCGGGCTACCGCCGGCCGAGGAGAAGAACGGTCCATCGTCGGCGAAGCGCTCGGCCACGTCGCGGCGCGTGATCACCGCTCCGAGCGGATGCCCGTTGCCCATCGCTTTGGCGATGGTGATGATGTCGGGAACCACGCTCTGCTGTTCGGTACCCCAGAAATACCGGCCGAGACGGGCATAGCTCACCTGCACCTCGTCGGCGATGCAGAGCCCACCGCGCTCACGCACCCGGTCGTAGACTCCGGCCAGGTAGCCGTCGGGCAGCAGCACACCGCCGGCATTGCCGAACACCGGCTCGGCGATGAAAGCGGCGACCGTGCGACCGTCCTCAGCGATTTTCTGGAGGTCTTCGTCGAGGTCCGCCAGGTATTGCGGTGCCGATTGCAGGCCCCGGTACTTGCCGCGCACAGCATTCGGCGCCTCGACCAGATGCACCCAGTCCGGTCTGGTGTCGAGAGCACCGGGGTTGTCGGCGACCGAGGAGGAGACGGCATCCGCTGCCATCGACCAGCCGTGATAAGCCTCTCGCACCGACAAAACGGTGTCGTTGCCGGTGTAGCACAGGGCCAGCCGCAGGGCGAGGTCGACGGCTTCGGTGCCGCTGTTGACCAGAAAGACGGTGTCGAGCGGGTCTGGAGCGAGGGCCGCGAGGCGCTCGGTGAACCGCACGAGCTCTTCATAGTGAAAGCGGGAGTTGGTGTTGAGGAGCGACCACTGGCTGCGTGCGGCCTCGGCGATGCGGGGATGACCGTGGCCGACGGTCGTGACGTTGTTGACCATGTCAACGTAGCTCTGCCCGTAGGTGTCGATGAGGTGGTGTTTCCAGCCACGTTCAATTTGTGGTGGGTCCGCGTAATAGTGCTCCTGCACGCGAGCGAACGACGTGTCCCGGCGCTGCAGCAGGGCGACGGGGTCGGTGAACGGGCGGGCGGTCGTGAGCCCGAGCAGCCCGGATGGGTCCGGGCAGGCTCCCCGCCACCGTTCGGCTTGTGCGGGGGCGGCGAAAAACGGCGGGCGGATGCCGCGGAGCCGGCTGAGCTGCACGGCCACGCCGGCACTGCCGGTGCCGTGTCGGGAATCACCGGCAGCGGCGTCGGCACCGCGGATGCTTTCGCGAACGCGTCCGAGCGGGGTCCCGGCTCGAGCCTGCGCTCCATCGCGGACGGCAGAGTCCACACCGGTCAGCCACAGGTCGAAGCCGGCTCCCTCGAGCCGCATCGTTCCGGTACTGGCGTCCACGACGATGACGGTCGCGTCGATCGGGGCCGTGACCGGGCTGCCTGCGGGCAGATACACCTCAACGCCGAGGGCCAGGGTGCTGGACGGCTCGGCCGTATCGATGCGCGTCTGCGACAGGCGGTACTCACCGTATCGGGTGACGGCGTGGCCGAGACGGGCTGCGGCCTCGCCGGCGATCCGCGCGTCGATGCCCGGTTCGAGCCAGCTTCCGGCATCGAAGACGGCACTAGTGACCGACAGGTCGATGATGGCGGCCGGGTCGAGGCGACCCAGCAGCAAGTCAGGGCCGGTCACGATCGGTGCGACCTCAGCGGTCAGTGCCAGGCGGATGAGAGCTTCGAGCTGCACAGCGTCGAGGTCGGCTGCCACTTCAAAGGCGAGCCACTCGCGGGCACGGTTCGCGTCGGCATAGTCGTTGTCCCCGTCGAGGTGCACTTGCTGTTCGCCGCTCACCACGAGTACCGCCGTGCGCAGCACGATCAGCGGCCAGAGGGCGCTCAGTTCGGCGTCGGTGAGGGGCATCCACGCGGTAAAAGCCTCGATCGTGTCGAGGATTGCCAGCGGATTTTTTGGGCTTCGATAGAGCACGCAGGCACAGGTCGCGGCAAGTTCGGCCACGAGCCAGCCCGCAGCCACATCGCCGAAGTCGATGACTCCGGTGATCGTGTCGACCGGTGCCGTGGCGGCGCTGACGACGTTGTCATCGGTGAGGTCGCCGTGAATGGTCTGCACTCGCAGGTGAGCGATGAGCCGGGTAACCCGCTGGCGGGCCATATCGGTCACCGTTTTCAGGCGCTCCCGGTGGGAGACGTCGTTGACGTAGGGCAGGAGCGCGTCGATGACGTCGCCGCCGCGCCGTAGGTCCCACTGCAGAAACCGATCGGTTCCGGGGTGCTCAAAATCGGCCAGGGCCCGCGCAATGCGGCCGGCCACATCGCCCAGAGACCGAATCTGCACGGCCGAGAGTCGCCGCGCGTCGGTCAGCGGTGCGCCCTCGACGTAGCTGAGCAGCCGCAGGTCCAGAGTTTGCCCGTCGAGCTCAACCCGAGCGATCTCCCGGCCATCGCGGCCGGCGACGGCAGTTGGCAAATCCAGTCCCACGCCGCGAAGGTGCGCCAGGGCCGCGTTCTGCGCTTCGAGTTCAACGGTGGCGATTGCCGGGTTGGAGACCTTCAGAACGAACGTGGCGGCATCCGATTCGATCCGAAAGTTGCGGTCCTGATGGCTGCCCAGCTCGGTGATGGTGCCCGTGACGCCGAACCGCTCGCGTGCAAGTTCCCGCGCCTGCCCGAGAGTCACTCGCGGGCGGGGCAGGTGAAACGGGCTCGACGTCACGGTGTTCTCCAGTCAGGCGGGTGGCAGCGCTAGTACGGGCAGTACGGATGCGCCGGGTTAGCGCTGGCGCTTGCGCTGCTTGGGCGGGATCGCCCGCGGCCGCGGTGTATCCGGGGTGTTCCACGCCTTGGCGATCGCCCACGCAACGGCCGCGATCGGCACCGACAGCACGGCACCGACGATGCCGCCGAGGATGGTGCCGGCCGTCAACCCCACCAAAATGACGAGCGGGTGCAGTTTGAGCGACTGCGCCATGACGACCGGCTGGAGAAAGTTGCCCTCGAGCTGGTTGACAGCGATCACGATGATGATGACGATCAGGGCGACGCCCGGTCCGCTCGCGACCAGGGCCACCAGGGCGGCCAGCACACCGGCCGCAGTGGCGCCGATCAGGGGGATAAATGCGCCAAGAAAGACGATGACAGCCAGCGGCAGTGCAAGTGGTACCTGCAGAATGGCCAGGCCGATGCCGATCGCGGTGGCATCGACGGCGGCCACGATCGCGGTGCCGCGCACATAGCCGCCGAGAACCCGCAACGAAGTGTGACCGATTCGGCGTCCGCGGGCGAGGCGTTCCCCCTTGAACGGCGATAGGAAGAAGTTCCAGATCTGGCCGCCGTCTTTGAGAAAGAAGAACAGAATGACCATGAGAAGCACGGCGCCGGTGATCAGTTCGAAAACAGCGGATGCTCCGGCGAGCGCCCCGGTACCGAACTGGCTGCTGGTGAGAAAGTCGACCACCGCGGTGCGTGCGTCGTCGATCTGCTGCTCGTCGATCTGAATCGGTCCATCGATCAGATACTCCTGCAGGTGGTCGATGCCCTCAGAGGCCGAGGAGAACAGTTCATTCCACTGGTCGCGAACCGCGAAAACAATGAGCGTGATGATGCCACCGAAAACGGCAATGCCACCGAGCAGGGTGATCCAGGTGGCCAGGATGGCAGCGACGCCGCGTTTGCGCAGACCGTTGATGACCGGGCTCAACGCCGCGGCGAGAATAATGGCGATCAACACCGGGATAACGACAAGCTTGAGTTGCACGAGGCCGTAGATGACCGCCGATGCGAGAATAATCACGAGCAGAATCTGTCCGCTGCGTAAGCCGAGCCAGCCGAGCCGATCGGTCAGCGGGGTGCGAGGTACCGGGGGCGTGGGGACGTCTTGTGCGCGCATGAACCCAGCCTAGACATCAGCTGGCCGGAAACCGTGAACAACCGGTCCCTTTAGCGGATTCGGCCGAGCGCATCCTCGAAAGCATTCATGCTGTGCAGGGAATATGTTCCGCCGCTGTCGAGGGAGAGGTAGCGATGGATCGTGGCGGGGTCGCGACGGGTGACCGAAGCCGCACACACCGTACGGTTGCAATGTCGGCGCCCGGTGCCAGACTCTGCTCATGGATACTCCACAGAACACGGCGCCGCAGAACAGGGTGCCGCAAACGGGCCAGGTGCTTCACCGGCACTGCTCAATCGTTCCGCCGTACCTGTTGGTGCGACTGGCGAAACTTGACGATCCGCGCTTCGCTCAGGCCGCGGCGGCCGCACGGCACTCGCTGCTGCGCGACTCACACATTCGGGAGCTGCGTGGTGGGGCCCATCCGTTGCCCCAGGAGCGCATCCAGCCGGCGCGCACCCCGGGAGAATCCGACCGAACCATTTCGGATGCCGGCGGTCAGGAACGCCTGCCCGGTCGCCAGGTACGAACCGAGCGGCAACCGGCTGGCCCCGATCCCGCAGCTAATGAGGCCTTCGACAGTCTGGGCGCTACGCAATCCCTGTTCTGGACAGAGTTCGGTCGTGACAGCATCGACGGTTTGGGGCTTCCGATGAACGCCACGGTGCACTACGGCCAGAACTACGACAATGCCTTCTGGGACGGCGAGCGCATGGTCTTCGGTGATGGCGACGGCGAGGTCTTCAACCGGTTCACGATCTCGCCCAGCGTGATCGGGCATGAGCTCACCCACGGCGTCACCCAATTCACCGCCAACCTCGAATATCGGGACCAGTCGGGGGCACTGAACGAGTCCATTTCCGACGTTTTTGGGGCTCTGGTGGAGCAGTACGCCGCCGACCAGTCAACGAGCGAGGCCAGCTGGCTGATCGGCGAAGGCCTGTTCACCGACCAAGTTGAGGGTGTCGCGCTGCGGTCCATGAAAGCGCCCGGCACGGCCTACAACGACGACGTTCTCGGCAAGGATCCACAGCCGGACACCATGGCCGGGTACATCGAAACCGAAGACGACAACGGCGGAGTGCATCTCAATTCGGGTATCCCCAACCGCGCGTTCTACCTCGTCGCCGAAGCTCTCGGCGGCAATGCCTGGGAGACGCCGGGTCAAATCTGGTACGACACCCTGACCGGCACGGGTCTCACCCGGCGAAGCGACTTCGCCGCGTTCGCTGCCGCCACCGCCGAGACCGCAGCTCGTCTCTATGGCACCGGCGGCGCCGCTCACGACGCGGTCGTGACGGCCTGGGCAACGGTGGGGGTGGTGGTCGGGGTTCGTTCGGAGCTGCCAGCCACGGAATTTGCATCACCGACCGCGTCGGGAGGGTCTGCCGCACCGCTGCCACCGGAGTAACATCGCGGTATGAAAGTCATCGTCTCGCGCAGCGGCGGGATGGCGGGAATCCGCCTCACCTGGGAAGTCCGAGTCGAAGAACAACCCGACCCGAACACCTGGGCCACATTCTTGAACTCACTGCCCTGGGATGACGTCACCGACAGTGAGGCCGGCCCTGACCGATTCGCCTACCGCATTCGGTGTGCCCCGCACGAAGTGGTGCTCGCCGAACCCCAGGTGAACGGACCGTGGCGCGATCTGGTCAACCGGGTCAAGGCCGCCAACGGAATGTAGCGGCCCTGACCGGGTCTAATCGGTGCTAGGCCTTCGGGCGACGGCCCCAGCGCGGTCGCCGAGCCGGGTCGTCGGTCAAGGCCGCCTCGATGTGCCCATCGATCTGATCGCCGATCTGATCGCCGAAGTGGTCGTGGAAGTTCTCCTCGAGGTCCGCGGTGACGGTCTTGCCAATGCGGCGTGCCATCTCCTCCCTGCGCTGACGGCGTTCCGCGCTAACCAGCACGTCGTGTTCCAGGCGGAAAGCCCGGTAGGTGGCGATGCACATACCGATCATGACGATGCTCACGGGAATCGCCGTCAGGATTGCGCCGGTCTGCAACGCGGCGAGACCGCCGGCCAGGAGCAGAGCGATCGCCACCAGCCCGCCCAGGCTTGCCCACATGATGCGACTCCACTTGGGCGGGTTGGTGTCACCACCCGAGGCGAGCATGTCGATCACGAGCGAACCGGAATCGGCCGAGGTGATGAAGAAAATCGCCACGACGATAACGGCCATGACCGAGAGCACACCGCCGAACGGAAGCTGGCCCAGAAAGTTGAAGAGCACGTTTTCGGAGATGATGCCCACGGTGGGGTCAAAGAGCCCGCCGCCGTCGCCCTCCCACGCCAAACGAATGGCGCTGCCGCCCATGACCGTGAACCAGACGAAGGTGACCAGGGTGGGAACGAGCAGGACGCCAGCGATGAACTCGCGCACGGTGCGACCGCGCGAGATGCGGGCGATGAACACCCCTACGAACGGCGCCCAGGAGATCCACCAGCCCCAGTAAAACACCGTCCAGGCGCCTTGCCAGTCGATGCCGGCCTGGCCGGTGAAGGAGCCGGCGTCAAAGGTGAGTCCGACGACGTTCTGAAAATACCCACCGATGGATTCGACGAGCACGCGCAGCAGGTACAGCGTGGGTCCAAGCAGCAACACGGCCACCAGCAGCAGGCCGGCCACGCCGAGGTTGATGTTGGAGAGCCACTTGATGCCCTTACCCACGCCACTGACCACGGATACGGTGGCGACGATTGTGATCGCCGTGATCAACACGATGAGGAGAACGTCGTTGACCCCGCCGACCACACCGAGGTGGTTGAGACCGGCCGCTATCTGCTTGACGCCGAGTCCGAGTGAGGTCGCCACACCGAACAGCGTTCCGACGATCGCGATGACGTCGATGGCGTCGCCGAGGCGGCCCTTGACCCGGTCACCGAGAAGAGGCTCGAGCGCCCAGCGAATGGATACCGGACGGCCCTTGCGGTGTATGGAATAGGCCAGCGCAAGCCCGACCACCGCGTAAATGGCCCAAGCGTGGAAGCCCCAGTGCAAAAAGGTCTGCGACATGGCGGCCGCGGCGAGTTGCTGCGAATCTCCGGTTACGCCGGGTTTCGGGTTGGTGAAGAAGGTGAGTGGCTCGGCCGCCCCCCAGAAGACGAGGCCGATGCCCATCCCCGCGGCGAACAACATGGAGAACCAGCTCATAATGCCGAATTCGGGTTTGTCGTCGTCCTGGCCGAGCTTGATATCACCGAATCGACTCGCGCCCATCCACACCGCGAACACCACGAATGCAGCCACGATGACCATGTAGTACGGGCCGAGCCCGGCTACCACCCAGCCTTGCAGCAGGGCGAGGACGCTGCCCGTGCGCACCGGAAAGGCGATGGCGATGACAACGACGGCCAGAATGATCCCCAGGGCCGGATAAAACACCCGGGGTGCCGGGATCACACGGCGGGTTTTAGGCGGGCGGGTGTTGGGCTTGTTAGTCGGTACTTTGGGTAGTGCAGTCACGGTGGAACTTTCTCGAAGAATAGATTGCGGCGCGCAGTGGAAAACCGTTCCGATGTTGCCGAGGGCACTCCCGTCCGGGCAAATTTCCAGCTTACAGGCACGCTGCACCATATTGCGGGGTATTTTCTTCGTACCTGGTGGTGGCGGAGGCCGAAAAACCAGCCGCCCCGCTGGCCCTGAAGCTCCGAGCGTGTGACGATGGACCATGACTTTCGACGATGCGAACGCCCCCGCAGCCCCCGTTCAGATTCTCAGCGAAGAAGAATGCTGGAACGTCTTGCTCTCGGCCAGTTTGGGCCGTCTCGCCGTGGCAGTCGGCGGCATCCCGGATATTTTTCCGGTCAACTTCGTGACCGCCGATCGGCACCTGCTGTTTCGTACCGCATCGGGAACCAAACTGATCGAGCTTACGATCAACAACCGGGTCGCTTTTGAAACGGATGGTGTGGGCCGCGACGATGCGTGGAGTGTCATCGTGCATGGAACGGCGCGGGCGCTGGACACCCAGCTGGAAATCGATGACGCCGCCGCGCTGCCATTACGGCCGCTCATCCCCACGGTGAAGCCCGTCTTCGTCGAGATAGTACCCACCTCGATCACCGGTCGACGGTTCCCGCTCGGCCCGGAGCCAGCCTCGACCCTGCTGTAGCATCCGCCGCTGCCGCCCCAGCCGCGCTCCGCCCGGCAGCCGTACCACCCGGCGGCGCCCGGCCGATCATTAGGCGTTGCCAGCAAAATCCGGGGTGCGGCCTGATCAGCCGCACCCCGGACGGTGTTAACGTTCGTGCCCGACCGCTTAGCTCACGCCGAGCAGGTCGATGATGAAGATCAGGGTCTGACCGGAGAGACGGTGGCCGGAACCGGCCGGTCCGTAGGCCAGGTGCGGGGGCACAACCAGCTTGCGACGTCCGCCGACCTTCATGCCGGGGATCCCTTCCTGCCAACCGGCAACGAGCGAGCGCAACGGAAAGTTGATCGACTGGCCTCGGTTCCAGGACGAGTCGAACTCGGCTCCGGACTCAAACTCAACGCCGACATAGTGCACGTCGACGGTGGCGCCGGCGGTAGCCTCAGCACCGTCGCCAACGACGATATCGGTGATCTCGAGTTGTTCGGGCGCAGCGCCCTCGGGGAAATCAATTTCGGGCTTGGAATTCAAATCAGTCATGCTCCCATCCAACCGGATTCGGCGCCGGATTGCACACCGACCAGGCCCAAGAAAATAATGCTTGCGCCCAGCCCCCGACGGGTGCAGTCTTGTCCTACACCAACTCGTCGCATCGGGAGAGTCGTCGGCACTGCCACACCACCGAAGCGGCGAGTTTCTGTTGTTACCACCGAATCCGTGCAGTGGTGAAGCAGGTCCCGAGCAGCAGCTACCGTGTCGCCGGCATCGCACCGGGACGTGTCTGCCGGAGCACATCGGCCCGATGAATCATGAGTTGCCTGAGCAGTCGCTCCTCGTGGTCGTGCAGCGCCGGAGTGCCGTGGCCGCGAACGAGGCGGTCGCGCACAAAAGCGAGGCGGGTGGCATCCGCTATGAACCGACGCATGGCGATTTTCTTCGGTCGTTCCTGGCGTGCCCCCCAGGCCAGCGCCTGGCGTCGTCCGGCACCGGTGCCGAGCATCGACACCTCGGCCGGGGTGAACCATCCGGCCTGGGCGTATTCGTGCAGGCGGCGCAGGGTGACGCGGGCCTCCTGCCGGCGCAGAAATACCACGACGAGAATGGCCGCGATGAACAACGGCACCTGCACGACCAGATAGTAGACGAGCAGGGAGCTGTCGCCGGCGAGCACAAACGTCGCGCCGTTCCACAGGGCGTGCAGGGCGATGGCCGGTACGAGGCCGAACAGAAAATAGCTGAACGCACCACCCTTGGAGGTTCCGCGCCGAGCGGCCAGGCCCAGGGCAAGCCCGGTGCAGATGGTGAACGTGACATGCGCAAACGGTGAGAACACCCCGCGCAACAAAAAGGTGATGCCGAGGCTCTGCGCGCTGCCCTCCGTCATGGCGAGTCCGAAATACTGAATATTTTCGGAGAAGGCAAAGCCGGCGGCAATCGTCGCGGCGTAGACAACGCCGTCGAGTGGGCCGTCGAAGTGGCGGCGCACCGCCCAGAACAGCACGAGCACGCCGAAGCCTTTGGCGACTTCTTCCACAATTGGGGCTTGAACGACAGCGGATGTGAAATCACTCCCGGTGAGCGCGCCAGCACTGGCTGCAATGGTGATCTGCACGCCGAGATCAAAGACCAAAGCGGTGACGATGGAGATGCCGGCGCCCCAGAGCAAGGCGAAGATCAGGGCCGGCCGCGGCTCCGGATCCCAGCGGTCGATCCAGCGCACCGCGAACAGCACGACGGCCAGTGGCAGTAGCGCCAGAATCAGTCCGAACAGCAACGCTCCGGTACCCAGAAATGTGGTCAGGTAGATGAACACCGCGAGCAGGGCCAGACCGGCGAGCACGATCCCCAGAGCAGCCAAAACAATCGCGCCGGTGCGAGACGGCGTCGTCGGCCGGCTCCAGACCGCTGGAACCGGGCTCGGACTCTCCTGCACGGGCGGGTGTCGGACAGGCTGGCGTGGCGCGGGCGGGCCTGGCGGCTGGTCGAGGCTCATTCCTCGAGAATACCGGCAGGGCCCGCGGTATCCGGCGCGGGCTCTGCGTCGACAGACGCGAAGCATCAGACGTTCATCACTCCCCCGGTCGAGGCCGTCCACGTCTGATTTCCGCTACCGCATCGCCGCCCGAAGTGGCAGGCTCAAGTGGTGATCACCTCTCGCGCTGCCGTCTCATCGGCTCTGGCCGACCCCATCTTCGCGGAACGCTACCGGATCATGTGTTCACGCGACACCCGGTTCGACGGCCAGTTCATCACCGGTGTGCACACAACCGGCATCTACTGCCGACCGAGTTGCCCGGCAACAACCCCCAAACCCGGTAACGTTTCGTTCTACCTCACCGCGGCGGCCGCCCACGATGCCGGGCTGCGGGCGTGCAAACGCTGTCTGCCCGACGCTGTGCCCGGCTCGCCGGCCTGGAATATACGCGATGATCTCGCCGCCCGAGCGATGCGCCTCATTTCTGATGGCGTCGTGGAACGTGAGGGGGTGCCGGGACTCGCCACCCGCCTGGGCTACACGCCCCGACATCTGACCCGGGTGCTCGTCGCCGAACTCGGCGCCGGCCCGCTGGCTCTGGCCCGGGCGCATCGCGCACAGACCGCACGCCTGTTATTGCTCAGTTCCGACCTGCCGATCACCGATGTGGCTTTTGCCGCGGGCTTTGGCAGTGTGCGCCAGTTCAACGACACCGTCGCTGCCGTGTATGAGCGCACGCCGTCCGAGGTGCGGGCGGCCCGTCGTTCAACGCCCGAACGCTCGGTTCCCGGTGTCGATCGCGCCGAGACAAAAGTTACACTGCAACTGCCGGCGCGCGCTCCGTTCGACGGTGCCGGCCTGCTGCGTTTTCTCGGTGCGCGCGCGCTGCCCGGCATCGAAACGGCCACCGACAGGAGCTATGCCCGCACCGTTCGACTACCGCACGGTACGGCCACTATTGAGGTGACCCTATCGGGAACGGATGCCGCCCCCGCACTGACCTGCAGCATCCGGCTGGCGCAGTTGACCGACCTGGCACCGCTGGTCAGCCGGGTGCGCCGATTGTTCGATCTTGACGCCGACGCGTCGGCGATCGACCACCATCTCGGCACGGACCCGGCACTGGCCGCCTCGGTCGCGCTCACCCCCGGCATCCGAGTACCGGGCAGCATGGACGCCGAAGAAACCCTGTTTCGGGCGCTGATCGGGCAGCAGATCTCGGTCGCTGCCGCCCGCACCGCCCTGACCCGGCTGGCCGATGCCCTCGGCGACGAGCTGCCCGGCCCCGACCGGCGCCTCCTCTTTCCCACTTCAGCGCAAATCGCGGCCGGTGGTCGTGCGATCCTGCGGGGGCCGGCAGCGCGCATCGACACGATCGTGCGGGTCGCGGAGGCTCTGGCTTCGGGAGAGCTGGCCCTGTCGTTCGGCCAGACCCGAGCCGAGCTGGAAACCAGTCTGGTCGCCCTGCGCGGAATCGGACCGTGGACGGCCGGGTACGTTGCGATACGAGTACTCGGCAGTCCCGATATCCTTCTCACCAGCGATCTGGCGCTAAGGCAGGGTGCCGAGCGACTCGGTCTGGCCGGTGCGCCCCGTGCGCTGGCGGCGCGCGGGGCGCAGTGGGCCCCGTGGCGCAGTTACGCCGGCATGCATTTGTGGCGTGCGGCAGCGGATTCTTCGCTCTACTCTCCAAGCAGACCGGCCGAGGGTTGGAGCACCTCACAGGGCAACCCGGGGCAGGGCCGGTTAGCCTAGAAGAGTGAAATTTGCGCATTTGAGAGTTGACGGCTCCTCCGTTCCCCGATTGGCCGTGATTTTCGACGATGCGGCATTGTTTCTCGACGACATCATTACTGACGCCCCCCGCGATCTGCAAGACCTGCTCGAACAGGGCGACGCGGGGTACGAACGTATCCGCGCCGTCGCGCTTGACGCCGTCTCCAACGGGGCTATTCTCACCCCGGTCGACGAACTGCGGCATTCCTCCGCGGTGCTGCGCCCGCCGCAGATCATCGCGATCGGCGCCAACTACGCCGCGCACTCCTCGGAGCTGAGCCTGCGCCTGGAGACCTCAGCGACGATATTTTCCCTCTGGCCGAACTCGCTCACGGGGCACGGCTCGACCATTACCTGGCCTCGCGACCTCACCACGCAGGTGGACTACGAGGCCGAACTCGGCGTCATCATTGGCCGTCCAGCCCGCAATGTGTCCGTGGCCAACGCACTGGACTACGTCTTTGGATACACCGTCGTGAATGACATCACCGCGCGAGACCTGCAATTCTCCGAGGCACAGTGGTCCAGGTGCAAGTCTTTCGACGGCTTTACTCCGACTGGTCCGCTCGTGGTCACGGCCGATGAGATCGGCGACCCGCAGAATCTTTGGCTGACCACGCACGTCGACGGTCGCATTCTGCAGGATGCCTCCAGCGGCGACATGGTGCGCACCGTAGCTGAGATCATCTCGTACCTCTCGAAAACCTCCACGCTGATGCCCGGTACCCTGATCTCCACCGGCAGCCCTGGTGGTGCCGGCTACAGCCGCAAGCCCCCGATCTTCCTGGGTGAGGGGTCGACCGTGACCATCTCCATCGACAAGATCGGCATGCTCACGACGCACTGCCGCGAGATCTGAACACCGAGGCACAGACACCGGCGGTATGGTGAGGCCGATCGTCATCCGCTGGCCCGATTCTAAAACAGCACGACAGGCACCGACGTGACCCACGACGGTGCCTGCCTGCGTTGGAACGTGACGCCTTAGCGCCGACTCACTCGCTGACTCACTTGCTGACGGACTCGCGCCGGTCTGGCGTAGCGACGGTGTCCAGGTTGACCCCACGGGTCTCGGGCAGGCCGAAGGTTGCCAGCAGGCTCACCACGCTCACGCCGGCCAACAGCCAGCCGATCGATGCGCTGCCCGCCGTAGCGATGATCGACGCCGCGACCAACGGCGTGATGCCGCCGCCGACCAAAGCTCCGAGGTTGTAGGCCATGCCGGCACCGGTGTACCGGTAGCGGGTCGCGAACAGTTCGGGCAGGAATGCTCCGACCGGACCGTAGATTCCCGCCACGATGAGCAGCGTGCCCGAGAGGCCGAGACCAAATGACCAGGCCGTGCCGATGTCGAGAATCGGAAACAGCACGAGAGACCACGGCACCGCCACGATGCACGAGGTGACGATGACCGCCCGGCGACCGACGCGATCGGAAAGAATGGCGCTCGCGATGGTACCGACGGCGAAAACGAGGGCGCCGATGATGCCGAGGGTCAGGATGGTCGGTCGGCTGTGAGCCAGACCGTCAGGGTTAGTGCCGTAGCTGGAGAGAAATGCGGTGCCGGTGTAGAAGAAGGCGAAGAGCATCATGGTCGACGCTCCCCCGAGCAGAATCTGCTTGGGCTGTTTGCGCACGACTTCCCAGACCGGTAGTTTACGGGCCACCGGTGCGGTGCGAACAGCGTCGGTCGCGGCTTTGAACACGGGCGTTTCTTCGATCTTCAGCCGGATGTAGAGGCCGATGATCACCAGCACCGCGCTCAGAATAAACGGGATGCGCCAGCCGTAGGTGAGAAACGCGTCGGAGGCATCGCCGAGGGTGAGGTTGATGATCAGGAAGGTCATGCTGGCCAGGGCGAAGCCGATGGACGGGCCAAGCTGCGGGAACGCGGCGTACAGGCCGCGGCGCTTCGGCGGCGCGTACTCGGCCGCGAGCAGGGCTGCTCCGGCCCACTCGCCACCAACGGCGAAGCCTTGCAGAAAGCGCAGCAGCACGAGAATGATCGGCGCGGCGAGGCCGATAGTGCTGGCGCTGGGCAGCAAGCCGATCGCGACGGTCGCGATGCCCATGATGAGGAGGGTGCTGACGAGCGTCTTCTTGCGGCCGAGCCGGTCACCGAAGTGACCGAACAGAATGGCGCCGAGCGGGCGAGACACGAACGCGACGGCGAACGTGCCGAACGAGGCGAGAGTGCCGGCTCCCGTCCCCAGCTGCGGAAAGAACACCTGCGGAAACACCAGTGCGGCAGCGGTACCGTAGATCAGAAAATCATAGAACTCGATGATGCTGCCCATGGAGCTGGCGACGGCGACCCGGGCCATCGAGGTGCGGCGCGGCGTCGGCCGGATCTGCCGGATTGCGGTGCTTTCGAGCATGCGATATCTCCCTTGACATCGTGAGTGACGACGCTGTTGTCGTCGCAGATGCCAGCGTGGCAGCGGTCGTCTGGCACCACTACCTCCCGAGGGAGGTGGTCAGGGAAGAAGCCGAAAGCCGCGGGCGATCCGCACTGCCTCGGTTCGGCCGTGCACGTTGAGCTTGGCCATGATCGTCTGCATATAGCCCTTCACCGTCACCGCCTGCAGGGCGAGTCGGTTACCGACCTCCGCGTAGGAACACCCCAGGGCCACCTGCGCGAGCACGTCAGTTTCCCGAGGCGTGAGGTAGGGAACATCCGTTGGAGCGGCTGCCGAGCCGACCAAGCGGGCGGTGACCGCGAGGATGCGCTGGGCGAGGTCGGGGTCGTGCGTGACGCTCGCGACCGAAAGCAGTTCGGCGTGGGCGAGACGCACGACCTCGATCAGGTCGCGGTCGAGGGGTTCGGCGGCGAGACTGCCGACAACCTTGAGAATGGCCACCCGGTGATCGACCTCATCGCGAATTTGCAGTTCACGGGCGATACGCGCGCCGCCGGCATTGAGCTCGTTGACGGTGCGTTCACCGAATGAGGTGCGGTCGCGTGTTGCCGCGTAGAGGATGCTGCGACCGTGGCCCTCGACGAGAACCGGCAGCGCCACCATGGTGCGCAGACCCTCAATCCGCACGGCCTGGTCATGCTGGTGCGTGATGTGATGCGAGTCGAAGTAGTCGGCAACACCGACGGGCCGTGATTGGTGGAGCGCCCGTCCCCCCACGCCCTCGCCGGGCTGAACGTTGAGGTTTTTCAGACCCTGGGTTGTGGTGCCCACAAATTCGGTGATGACCAGTTCGCCATGATTCACCAGGCCGGCGAAGATCACTTCGATGCCCGTCTGGGCACCAAGCTGCCGGATCGCGCCCTTCAGGAGGGCCCGATCGCTGGGGCGGTAAACATCGTCGTTTGCTGCGTTCATGGTTCCCGGTCTGGTCGAATCGGCTGGGTTACCGGATGCTAGCAGGTGCCCGTCCGTCAGCGCCGCTGAGAACCGGCTCAGCCGATTAGGGCCTCGACCGGGCCACGCACGAAGTAGAGCACAAAACCGACCGCGACCACCCAGAGCAGCGGGCTGATTTCCCGGGCCTTGCCCGACAGGCTGCGCACGAGCACCCAGCTGATGAACCCGGCGCCGATTCCATTGGCGATCGAGTAGGTCAGCGGCATCACGATGATCGTCAAAAAGATCGGCAGCGTGCTTGAAAATTCGGTGAAGTCGAGGTGGCGGATCTGCGACACCATGAGCGCACCAACGATAACGAGTGCGGCGGCGGCTACTTCGAGCGGTACAATCTGGGTCAGCGGGGTGAAGAACATGGCGGCCAGAAAGAGGATGCCGGTGACCACGTTGGCCATGCCGGTGCGTGCGCCCTCCCCGATGCCGGCCCCCGATTCGATGAACACCGTGTTTGAGGACGCGCTCGTTGCACCGCCGGCGACAGCGCCGATGCCCTCCACGATCAGGGCGGATTTGAGCCGCGGAAATTTGCCGTCCGCGTCGGCGAGTCCAGCTTCGCTGGCCAGGCCGGTCATCGTGCCCATGGCGTCGAAGAAGTTCGTGAAGACTAGCGTGAAGACGAGCATGACGGCGGCGAGCATACCGATGCGCTCGAAGGCACCGAAGGAAACCTGGCCGATCAGACCGAGGTCGGGCAGGGCGACGACGCTCGTCGGCAGCACGGGTGCGTTCAGATTCCAGCCGGCTGGGTTGGTGCCCAGCGAGGGGCCGACCTTAAAAATGGCCTCCAGAATCACGGCGATGACGGTGGTCGCAACGATACCGATCAACAGCGCGGCTTTCACCTTGCGGGCCAGCAGTACACCGATGATGATGAGCCCGATGACGAAGACCGCGGTCGGCAACGTGGCAATCGATCCGCCGTCGCCGAGCTGCACCGGCGGCGAATTGGCGCCGCTGGCCCGCACGAAGCCCGAGTCGACCAGGCCGATGAACGCGATGAACAGGCCGATGCCGACGGTGATGGCAATTTTCAGCGGACGCGGAATGGCGTTGAAGATGAGTTCGCGCAGCCCGGTCGAGGCCAGAAGCACGATGATGAGCCCGTTGATGACGACCAGGCCCATTGCCTCGGCCCAGGTGACCTGGCCGACAACACTCACCGCGAGGAACGAGTTGATGCCCAGCCCGGCAGCAAATCCGTAAGGCAGGCGGGCAATGACGCCGAACAGAATCGTCATAACACCGGCGGTCAGTGCGGTGACGGCCGCGACCTGCTCATTGGGCAGCCAGCCTCCCGCCACGTCCACCGCGGCCTGGTCAGCGCTGAACCCGCCGAGGATCAGCGGGTTCAGAATGACGATGTAGGCCATGGTGACGAAGGTGACCAGTCCGCCGCGAAATTCTCGGGACCAGGTCGAGCCGCGGCTGGTGATCTCAAAGTAGGAGTCGACGCGGGCCATGAGCCCCCGTGCGGCCGGCTGCGGCGAGGCCGCGGTGGTGGGTGTTTCAGTGCTGCTAATGGTGTGCTCCCGGTGCCGTGGCGTTTAACGCAAGGTTCCAGTGTACGACTGGGTGGGGGTGCCCATTCAAACGTGCGGCACGAATCGTCCCCAGGCCAGCCGTCGTTCACGGTGCGGGTCGGATTCGACGTGGTCGTTCTGGTTGATGATGAGCGTCTCCCGGGTGGTTTCGTCGTAACGCGGCCACGCATCCGATGGCACCCCAGCGTGCACAAACCCCAGCCACCACCCTTGCATTCGGGTGCCAATGGCCTGAAAAGCGCCACGCCCACCCAACGCGGTCATGCCACGGCCGAACCAGCCGTCGAGCCGGTCGAACAACGGAAACAGTTCGAGACCGTGCGTGGCATCCAGGCCCATCAGCCGCAGTAGCCGCGGCGCTGCGTCGAACCGGTAAAAGTACACCGGCGCGTAGCGCGAATGTCGTTCGCCAACCTTGACGCTCGGATACCAGAACGAATAGTCGCCGCCGAAATCGAGCGCGGCTCGCAGCGCCGGAATGCCCGGATACTGCGCGGTGAGGGCCCGTCTGGCCTTCTTCGTGGTTTTTTTGAAAATCGCCCGGATGCGGGCCGGTGTGGTGGCAAGAATATCGATGCGACCGCTGAACAGCGACCCCTCCCGCGCATTGGTGCCGATGATGAGCGGGATGCGCGCCGCCCGGCCGTCACGAAAGGCGTCGAGTGGCCGTTCCGGCAGAAAATCGCCGTCAATGACCGGACACAGCGGAATCGTGCCCGGATCGTGGTCGGGGGTGCGCATCGTCAGCGCCGTCGTCGCCGCCGCCAGCTGCGCCGGGTCGGCGGCCAGGAGCAGTCGGACAGCGTCGGCGCGACTGTACTGGCCGGGCGCACCGTCGTCGATCAGGGTGTCCACGAACTCGCCGGCCCAGCGCGCCGTGAGGTCGCTCGGATAGACCGCGTTCGGCGGCGCACTCTGTGCGATGGCCCGGTGGAACAGACCGGCCGCACTCGGAACGGTCATCAACGTGGTGACCGCGTTGCCGCCGGCCGATTCACCAAACAGGGTGACGGCATCCGGATCGCCACCGAAAGCGTGGATGTTATCGCGCACCCACTGCAGCGCGGTGACCTGGTCGCGCAATCCCAAGTTGCTCTCAAACGGATGCTCCGGCGTGGCAAATCGAGAAAAATCGAGGTAGCCGAGGGCTCCCAGCCGGTAGTTGAGGCTGACGTAGACGATGCCGCCCCGCCGCACCAGCCCCTCCCCCTGGCGCGGAACCTCCCGGCTGGAGCCGACGCTGTAGGCGCCGCCGTGAATGAAGACCATCACCGGACGCAGGGCGTCCTGCAGTTGCTCGCCGGGGCGCATCCGCTCGTCGGGCGCCAACACGTTGAGGTTGAGACAGTCTTCGCCCTGCGGAATGCGCGGATGAGCGCCGCGAAATTGCCCCTTGTGACTTTGCGTGGCGATCGGGCCCCACTGGCTCGCGTCGCGCACGCCGTGCCACACCGGGGCCGCCTGCGGCGCTCGAAAACGGCGATCACCGACGGGGGCTGCCGCGTAAGGAATACCCCGCCAAGCCAGCACACCGCGCTCCCGCACTCCGCGGAGCAAGCCGGTAGCCACTCGCACCTCAAGACCCGCTTCGGTTCTCGGTTTTGCGAGCTCGCTCATGCGCTCGAGTCTATTAGGCGCTCCTGCAAGCCCGATGCCTGCCGCCAGCGGTATCGGCTGCGACTACGCTCGACAAGGTCACGCCACGACCTGATCTGGCAACAAACGAAACGAGAACCACATGGCACTACCCTGGACCCTGCACGGCGACGGAAAAACAGTCGGGGCGCAGGAGGTCGTCGGCCCGGGCGAACGACTGAGCTGGCCGCTGACCATTGGTATCGGCTCACAGCACGTTGTTGCCATGTTCGGTGCCACCTTTTTGGTGCCATTGCTCACCGATTTTCCGCCGAGCACGACGCTGCTGTTCTCCGGTATCGGGACCCTGCTTTTTCTGCTGATCACCGGAAATAAACTGCCCAGCTATCTTGGCTCGTCTTTCGCCTTCATCGCTCCGATCACCGCGGCGACGGCATCGGCGGGAATGGGTAGCGCCCTATTCGGCATCATGACGGTCGGCGTGCTGCTCGCGCTCGTCGGCGTCACGGTGCAGCTCACCGGCACCGGTTGGATCGACCGACTCATGCCGCCGATCGTGTCGGGCGCCATCGTCGCGCTGATCGGTTTCAACCTCGCACCGGTCGCTAAAGCAAACTTCGATCAGGCGCCCCTGACCGCGCTCATCACGCTCGTCGCCGTTATTTTGTGCACGGTGCTCTTTCGCGGCATCCTGGGTCGGCTGTCGATTTTTCTCGGTGTGCTCGTCGGTTACCTCGCCGCATTCTCTTTCGGCGAGGTCGATTTCACTCCGGTTGCCGACGCTGCCTGGATTGGGCTGCCACCGTTCACCGCGCCGGCCAACCCGTTTGAGAACCCGGCCGCCGTGTTCGGTGTACTGCCGGCGTTCCTCCCCGTCGTACTGGTACTCATCGCCGAGAACGTTGGCCATATCAAGGGGGTGGCCCAGATGACGGATGCGAAGGTGAACCGACTCACCGGGCGGGCGCTGTTCGCCGACGGGCTGGCCACCATGCTGGCCGGCTTCGGCGGCGGCAGCGGAACCACAACCTACGGCGAGAATATCGGCGTCATGGCCGCGACCCGCATCTACTCGACGGCTGCCTACTGGGTGGCTGGTATCGTCGCGATTCTGCTCGGTCTCTCCCCCAAGGTCGGTGCCGTCATCTTCACGATTCCCGCCGGTGTACTCGGCGGGGTCACCACGGCGCTGTACGGGCTGATCGGCGTGATCGGCGTCAAGATCTGGCTCGACAACAAGGTCGACTTCTCCAAGCCGGTCAACCAGTTCACGGCCGCGACCGCGCTCATCATCGGCATCGCCGACTTCACGCTCAATGCCGGCACGCTGAGCTTCAACGGCATCGCACTCGGCACAATCGCGGCCATCGTGATCTACCACCTGATGACCTGGCTGGGTCGGGTGCGCAACACCGCCTAGCCGCAGCACTCGCACTATTCGCAGCACCCGCAGCATCCCACAACCACCCGGGCCCGGTCAGTATTCTGTGGGGGCTAGCCGTGCAGGGCGGGCACGATCAGGTAGACCCCGTAGAGCACGGCAATTCCGCAGAGCACGAAGCAGGCGTAGCCGCCGTACAGCGCCAGGCGCTTCAGCCCGGGCGTCAGCGGATTCGCCGCAGCGGCCTTACGAGCGCGTTTGAGCTGCTTTGCGGCCTTCTTCGGGGTGAGCACGGTGATCGCGCCGGTGAACTCGTGAGGATCCACCAGAGGAATACGGCCGGCCGTGGTGAGCAGGCGCAGGCCGAGCGAGTACAGACTCACGAGCAGAGCCGCCGAGACCAGTGAAGCGGCCGAAACGATGAGAAAAGCGGTCCAGTCGATCACAGCGACACCTTCTTGCGGTCGCGCCGGTTGGGCCGGCGAGGCGTCTTTTTGATGCTGACGACCCGACCGGCGTCATCGATGTCGTTCAGCAGAGTGTTGTGCGTGACGCGGTTACGCCGGGACCAGCGGAACAGGGCCATGATCACGATCGTTCCGATCACCATATCCAGCACGATGCCGATCGGGCCGAGCAGAGCGAGGCCGGCCGCGAACGCGCCCATAATGGCCGAGGCCGGCAGCGTCATGACCCAGCCGAGCGCAATTCGTCCGGCCATCCCCCAACGGATGGTCGAACCACGCCGTCCGAGACCGGAACCGATCACCGAACCGGACGCGACCTGGGTGGTGGAGAGCGCGAATCCGAGGTGGCTGGAAGCGAGGATCGTCGCCGCCGTACTGGTTTCGGCGGCGAACCCCTGCGCCGGCTTGATCTCGGTCAGACCGGACCCCATGGTGCGAATGATGCGCCAACCGCCGGTGTAGGTGCCGATCGCAATCGCGAGCGCGCACGAGGCGATGACCCAGAAGGCGGGTCCGCTGCCAACAGCCTGAAACCCCCCAGCGATGAGCGTGAGCGTGATCACTCCCATGGTCTTCTGGGCGTCATTGGTGCCGTGCGCCAGCGCGACGAGCGACGAGGAAAAGATCTGCGCATACCGAAACCCGCCGCGGCCGTCGGGCTTGCCCAGATCACGCCGGGTGATGACATAGGCCAGGCGGGTCGCGACCAGGGCCACTCCGCCGGCAATCAGCGGTGCGATCAGCGCCGGCAGGATCACCTTCGCGGCGACGACGTTGTAGTCCACCGCCTGGGCACCGACTCCGATGACGGTCGCGCCGATCAGCCCGCCGAACAATGCGTGACTTGAGCTTGAGGGCAGTCCCATCAGCCAGGTGACGAGGTTCCAGACGATGGCGCCGATCAAGCCGGCGAAGATGAGGTCGGGGGTGATCAGCACACCGCCGTCACCCTCCTTGATGATGCCGCCCGACACGGTTCGGGCCACCTCGGTGGAGAGGAATGCTCCGACCAGGTTGAGGATCGCGGCGACACCGACGGCGACCTTGGGCTTCATGGCCCCCGTCGCGATCGGGGTGGCCATGGCGTTCGCCGTGTCGTGAAAACCGTTCGTGAAGTCAAAAATGAGCGCGAGGGCGATGACCAGAACAATGATGAGGCTGAATTCAGGCACGAGACACTACGCTTTCCAGATCGGCGCCGAAGGTGAAGGTGGCGCGCACCGGATCCCCGGCAAGCACACCGGGCAGCCAGTGCCGGGCATCGTCCCACATCTCATCGACCGGCAGGCTCGCGACGTCGAACCAGACCGGGTTCAGCTCGTTCGATTCCCGCGGCGTTCCCGACCACTCGTCGCACACGAACACGGTCGACTCCTGACTCCACTCCTCCCGATGCGGAAAGAGATAGGTGAGTAGCCCGCGTTCACTCAGAGCGGATGCCGCCACCACGAGACCAGACTCTTCCTCGATTTCGCGCACCGCAGCATCCACCGCGCTTTCGCCGACCTCGAGCTTGCCGCCCAAGCCCACGATGTTACCCACGCCGAGGCCTTTCTTTTTGCGCCCCATCAGTACTTGCCGGTTGCCTTCGGGAGATAGTCGAGTGAGGTAGCACACGCATACCTGGGGCAAAGTCATTGCTTCATCTTAACCCGTACGGAGTTGCTTCGTCAGGCAGCTCAGATAAGCTCCGGTCATGGACTTTGTACCCGCAACCGGAACCATCACCATGTTTACGACCGATTGGTGCGGCTACTGCAAGCGCCTGAAGAAGCAGCTCGACATCGCCGGCATCGGCTACACCGAGGTCAACATCGAGCATGTTGACGGCACTCCGGAGCTGGTGATGAGCCTCAACAACGGTAACCAGACCGTGCCCACTATCCTGTATCCCGACGGTTCGGCCGCGACCAACCCCTCGCTGGCCCAGGTCCAGGCCAAACTGGCCTAGCCGAACAGTACAGCGGCCTCGTCATACCGGGCGGGAGACACCCGCTTGAGGCCGATGGTAGCCGAGGCGATGCTCACCACATCGATCTCGGTGCCGCGTAGCGACACCATCGAACCCCACTGTGCGTTGTCGATGGCGTCGACGGCGGCCATGCCGAGGCGTGTGGCGAGCACCCGGTCGTAGGCCGAAGGTGCACCACCGCGCTGGGTATGGCCGAGAACTGTGGCCCGGCTTTCCACGCCGGTGCGTTCCTCGATCAGCGGCGCGATGACCTCGCTGATTCCGCCGAGGCGGGGGCGATGAAAAGCATCCAGGCCCTTGGTCGAGTGCGCTTCTTCCATGCCGGAGAGCAGAAAACCCTCGGAGACGACGATGACCGGGGCCCGGCCACGATCGCGCACATGTTCCACCCAGTTGCAGATCTGCTCAATCGATTTGGGCTGCTCGGGAATGAGAATGGCATGGGCGCCGCCGGCCATGCCGGAGTGCAGCGCGATCCAGCCGACATGGCGCCCCATGACCTCGACGACCATGCAGCGGCCGTGGGATTCGGCGGTGGTGCGCAGACGATCAATCGCCTCGGTGGCGATTTCGACGGCCGTATTGAACCCGAAGGAGTAGTCGGTGGCTTCCAGGTCGTTGTCGATGGTTTTGGGCACCCCGACAATGTTCAGACCGGCTTCGGTGAGGCGGTGGGCGGCCGTCAGCGTGCCCTCGCCGCCGATCGCGATCACGGCATCGATGCCGTTGGCGTCGAGGGTGCGCTGGATGTTCTCTGGGCCGCCGTTCTCACCCTCGAACGGATTGGTGCGTGAGCTGCCGAGAATGGTGCCACCTTGGCGGGACAGGCCGCGCACGCTGTGGCGATCCAGCGGCATGAACTCGTTCTGCACGAGTCCGCGCCAGCCATTGCGGACTCCGACGAACTCGAAATCGTGGGTGCGCACGCCCTTGAGCACAGCGCCGCGAATCACCGCGTTCAGTCCGGGGCAGTCGCCGCCGCTGGTGAGAATACCGATCTTCATGAGTGGCCGATCTGGGTAGCGGGGCGAGTCTTGTCGTGATGATCATGTCGTAACAGGAACTCACTGACAATCATGTTCTTACAAGGACATTGCCACAATCATGGTGCCTCAAGTGGGGTCGACTCAAATCGACCCCACCCGGAGAGGGATCTTGAGGCCTTATAGTTTTCCGTCCAGCGCTTGGGTGAGCACGTAGATGAGGGCGCTGGCCTGCACCGAATCGGCGGCCGAGTAGTCTTCCTGGGAACCGTCTAGGGCGCGCGCCGCGAGGCCCTGCTTGCTACCGATCAGGTCGGCGATGCGCGCGTCAATGGTGTGCGCGGCGATGATGCGCCAGGCGGTGACCGGCTCGTCCTGGCCGATGCGGTGCACCCGGTCAATGGCCTGCGTTTGCTCGGCCGCGGTCCAGCTGAGTTCAGCGAGCACAACGTTCGAGGCAGCCTGCAGGTTGACGCCGACGCCGGCCGCGGTGAGCGAACATACCGCAATGGCCACGTCGGGATCATTATTAAAGGAGTCGATCGCGGCCTGGCGGGCCAGCGCGCTTTGGTCGCCGCGCAACGAGACCGTGCGCAGGTCGCGTTTGGCGAAGATTTCCTCTGCGGTGTCCATAACGTCGATGTGTTTCGCGAAGAAAACGACCTTGCCCACCGATCGGGCCAGCTGCGCCGCGTAGTCCGCCGCGAGCCCGGCCTTGGCCTGACCGATTTTGCGCACCATCGTGAACACATTTTCGCCGGTGGTCTGGCCTTTGGAATCCTCCAACTCAGCGTGCGCGACGGCGCGAATGTAGGCATCCCGTTGGTCTTCGTCCGGCATCGCCGGACCGCCGGAACCAGCATGCCGGGCCGCGACGAGCGCGTGGTACCGGGTGACCAGGCGGGCACCGAGCTCACGCTCGGCCTGGCGGATCGACCGGCCGAGGTCATCGTCGAGTTCGACCGGCAGGTCAGCGATGCGCTTGGACGGCAGATCGGCGGCGACGTCAACCTTGCGGCGACGCACGATACCCATGTCAATGACGGCGGCCCTGGCCTCCTTGTAGAAGCCCATGTCGGCCGGGGTCAGGCCGGTCTCTTCCAGGCGTTTCAACAGTGTGGGGGCCGGCTTGTCACCGTCGATCCAGCCGAGGAACTGCCAGATGGCTCGAAAATCGTCGACATCGTTGATGAGCGGGGTTCCGGTGAGGGCCATCAACAGCGGGTTGCCGCCCGGGGTTCGGCGGCGAATCTGCTCGGCCAGGGAGAGCACGTGCTTCGACCGCTGCGACGAGAGGTTCTTGATGAAGTGTGCTTCGTCAACGACCATGCCTTTGAACCCGAGCGTGCCGAGCCAGGCCAGGTGCCGATCGAGTACGTCGTAATTCACCACGACAACGTCGGCAAAGGCGTCGAGAGTGTTGCCGTCACCGTGAATGACGGTGGCACGCCGATGCGGCGTCCACAGTTCCACTTCGCGGGCCCAGTTCATCTTGACGACGTTGGGCACGATCGCCAGCAGGGGGTAGGCGTTGGCAACGGATGCCGCGAGCAGGCTCTGTGCGGTCTTGCCGAGGCCTGGCTCGTCGGCGAGCAGGTAGCTGCGGTGTCCCAGACGAGCGCTCTCAATGAAGCGGGCCTGATGCCGCATGAGCTCCATACCCTTGGGCGAGAGCCGGTCGAGACTGGGAGCTTCCGGCATGTCCATGCTGGCAGCCTGACCGCCGGAGCCGTATTCGAACGATTTGAGGAGGGGGCCGAGCAGGTCCCAGTTGGCGAGTCGGCGTGGGTGCACGACCGGCTGGGCTGCGGCGCTGAAGTCGGGGGCGAGAAACGGGTTGGCCAGCTGCCGCGCCTTGACCGACTGCGGCACAACCTGGTTCTGCAGTATGACCGGTGCTGCCTCGGGTTCGCGGGTGATGATGAGCTCGTCGGGGCTGAGCTCGGCGCCGGATTCAAGCAGCCAATCCCGGCGAAACCGCTGGGCGACGGTGGAGACGCCGGCGTCGGGCTCGAGCAGGGTGATCAGGCTCGTGTCACGGGCGGCGGTCTTGGCCAGAATCTGGGCGATGCCGTCGAGGCGTTTGAGCAGCTCTGCCCGGTTCGCGTCGGAAAGTTCTTTGTCGCCCTTGACCCGGGCGCGTTCTTCACGCATCAGCAGCGCGATGACCTGGTACTTCGTACGGTTGGTGGGCCCAAGCTTGGTACCGGACTGCGCCTTCGCCTCGACCTCGCGCACCTTGCGGGCGAGGATCGGGATGATGGGCGCGTCGTCGTCCCGAGAACGCGGGTGGGCCCGGTTGCGGGATACTCCACTACGACCGAGGTTGTTCCGGCTGCCCGAGGCATCGGTACGGGTATAAGCCATTGTTCTCCACTTCGAAGCGGCACGGTACGGGTACCGCGCCTCGCCGGTCAGGGCATTCTGGTGTTACCGGAACGCTGCATTCCACAAAACAGCACGGATCGCGATCATCACGCTGAACGAAGCCAGACTGATGCTGTCGTAGCGGTGGTTCCGTTCACCCACATGAGTCAACCGCACAGGTTGATTGCACGTGTTTCAACGGAGTCTGCCACCGGATGCGAGCGCACAGTAGAGACCCGGCCCGTTCTCTCAACGCGATAGTAGTCTACGCCCGAGGTTCAATGCTCGCGAACCGGCACCTTCGTGCGAAAACCGACGACGATGAAAATAATCGCCGCAATGAACTGTGCCGAGACCCACCCTTGACCGTGCAGGTCAAGAATCACCACGGGGTTCCACAGAATGGCCATCGGCACGAGCCCGAGCAGCCAGAACCAGGACCGTGCCTGAATCACGAAGACACAGATGATGAGTGCCAAGATGCTCACGGCGTAGCGAATGATGATGAAACTGTCGCTGTCTAGCAGCGCAAGCCCAGCGAGGAGCACGATCGCGCCGAGCAGCCCCGGCGCGAGTGCCGAGCGGGTAAAGGTCGGTGCGGCCGGAGTGCCCATCAGACGCCCCCTCCGCCGCCGCCGCCGCCGCCGCCCGAGAACCCTCCGCCGCCCGTACCGGAACTGGCGGAGCTGGTGGCGCTGCCGGACCACGATGCGGTGGTCGCCGTCGAGAAGGAACTGATCGCACCGACGAAGTAGGCCGCCTGAAACATTCCGGCTCCGACATACCAGTCGGGCTGGGAGCCACTCTCCGCGTAATACTGGCTGAGTACACCGGACCAGTCCTTTTCCTGACCGAACAAGACGGCCAGCGGCAGAACGCGCTCGTACAGTTTCACCAACTGCACGGACGGTGCCTGCGCTGCTGACGCGCCTACGGCGAGGTCGGGACGATCCGAGTCCGGTCGATACACGGAACGTTCGGCTCCCGCCGGACTCTGCAAGACCCGAAGCCGATCGGCTTCGGCGAGACCAATATACAACTTGACGCCCTTCAGATAATCGCGCAGTTCGGCGCCGCTCTCGGTCAGTGGTCGCAAATTTCCGGCAAAGATGAACGTGCCCACCGCGGAGATGACCGCCACCACGATGAACAAGAGAGGCCAGGCTCCGCCCACCACGGTGACCAGGGCGCCCAGGCTCCCCACGAATGCAAGACCAACGCTCACCACTGCCAGTACGAACAGCCCAACGCGCAGTCCATCGTTTTTCTTTTCCCGCAGCCCCAGCCGCAGCGATTCGGCCCTGGCCGCGACGCGTTCCTTCTGCAGCGCCTTGCTCAGGGTGACGCTCTTCTTCTTCAGATCCCGCCGATCGCCCGGTTGCAGGCCGGGAAACAGCTTGCCCAGAATGCGGCTCTCGGCCTCATCCACACCGTTGGCGTGCACAAATTCGAGGAGAAAGTGGTTCTTCTGGCCGCTCGAATCGAGAATGCGCACGTTACCCCGCACCGCGAAGCTGATGAACTGCGCCGCGATTGCCTTGCCGGAAGCACCAACGACATCGCCCGACGTCAGCAGGTTGATTCCCCTGGGCGGCAGATACTCGGCAATGATCGTGAAGCGGCCGGCCGCGCCACGCCACCGGGTGGCCCGCAGGAAGCCAGCGGCAAGCGCCGTCATCAGGGCCAGGATGGCGCCCAGCAGCCCGATGCTCGGCAGGGCATTGGCGGTGAAAGAATCATCGCGCGGCACGAAAGTGCCCGGCTCGAAGGCGACGACGACCGACAAATTCTCCCGCGCGCCCAGATCGGCGGCCTGCGCCGACACGGTCGGCTCGGTCGATGAACCGCTCATCCGGATGCTCTCGCAGGGTGTCGTGGAACGCTCCGCACCCCGATAGCACGAGATTTGCCCGTTCAGCCGGTCGACCAGCGCCGGATCGAATTGGACGGTCGCGGTGACCAGGCCGAACGTCTGGTCCCAGCCGGTTCCGTTCACGTCCCAATAGAACTGTTCGGTGTCCGCGTCGGACGGGTACAGGGTCACGTTGGCCTGAGAATAGGTAATTACGTAGGTTTGCGCGCCATGTACAAAATTGTCGGCGGCAATCGTGACGTCGAGAAATTCCTGGTCCCGGTTCTCGCTCCCGCTCTCGGTGTCGAACGAGCGCGGTGTGCCGTTTTCGTCGGTGACGCTGTCGATCACGAGGCCGGTGGGGTGGCCGTCATATCCGGTGGGAATCGCGCGACGGATCCCGTGGTTCTGATCGCTTTCGGGAAAGCGAGCCACAATCGTCTCCACGGTGGTCAGCGTCGACCGGCCGTCAGCGTCGAGCCCGAGCTGGTACCGGGCGTCGAAGGATTCGAAGCTGAAGTCGCTGACGTCCTGGGCAACGGGCCCGCTGCTGCTGATACTGGCCGGCTGCAGAACCGCCGCCTGCGTGGGCACAGCCAGCGCAAGCACCGCTCCTCCTGCGATCAGCGCACCGAGCGTGAGGACAAGTGCGGGGCGAAGCGATCGGAGCATGAGTCCACTCTACCGAGCGCGGCCCGCCGCCGAATGCCAGCCCGATCAGGCGTGCTGGATGGGAATCGTGGTCGTCGACGGCGGCCGCTCGAACAGCATCTCGAGGCCGGATTTCAGTTCCGCCAGCCAGGCCGCGTACCCGGCCGGGTTCAGGTGCAGCCGGTCGATACCGAGAGCCGGATCCAGTTCACCGTCGGGTAGGGCCAGGGCCGGCCAGAGGTCAAGGTATTGAACGTGCTGGGTGGGGGCGTATTGCCAAACATGCCGATTAATCGAGCGAATGGTCTCGGCAAAGTCCCGGTCCCGAGGCAATACCGACTGCACCATGATTCGGGTCTCCGGCAGTGCGCGGCGCAACGTGTGCATGATCGTTTCCAGGTTTCGCACAACGTATTCGTCGGACTTGCGCCAACCCAGATCGTTGGTTCCAACCCCGATCACGATGGCGTCCGGCCGCAACTCGATCACCCGATCGAGCGCGGAAATCACCTCGTCGGTAGTGCTGCCACTGGCCGCGAGGTTGTGCACATCGTGCTCGGGGAACCATTCATCCCACTGGCCACCCGCAACGAGGCCGTCACCCAGAAAGGCGAGAGAAACTGTCATGGTGGCCTCCTATTCGTAACCCATCATGCCCCGAACCGGGCCGAGTAGCCAGAATTCCCAGACGATACGGACGTTCTACCCTGGGCCTCAGTGCTCGTCCGAGCGAGATTTCGACGCGAGCGGATGCCCGGCCCGGCCCGTCCCCTCGGCGGCGGCGGTCGCCGTGATGCGGGTGGCCATTCCCTCGAAGATGATCCCGTGGAACGGCAAAATGGCAGCCCAGTACAACCGTCCGCCCAGGCCGCGAGGGAAGAACACCGCGCGCTGCCGGTAGGTCGAACCACCGGACTCCGTGGGCGTCACGCTCATTTCGAGCCAGGCTCGACCGGGAACGCGCATCTCGGCGCGCAGCCGCAGAAAGCTGCCATGATCGATCTGCTCGACCCGCCAGAAGTCGAGTACCTCCCCGTGGTGCAGGTGGTCGGGATTTCGGCGGCCGCGGCGCAGTCCGACGCCCCCGACGGCCTTGTCCATCAGACCGCGAATGGCCCAGGCCAACGGGAAGGAGTACCACCCGTTTTCGCCGCCGATACTCTCGATGACCCGCCACAGTGCGGCGGGCTCTGCCGCGGTGGTCTTCTCGCGCAGGTCGGTGTACACGGCGTGGCCGGCCCAGTCCGGGTCGCTCGGCAACGGGTTGCTCGACGCGCCCTCGATCGAGGAGTTGCGCCAGCTGGTCTCCACGTCGCCGTCGCGCATGCGCCCGAGCGCCAGTCGCACCGCACGTCGATAGCCGGTCAGGCCGCCCTCCGGACGCGGAATGAACTCGTCGATGTCGTTCTCGTGCACGATACAGTCGTATTGCAGCGAGGCGATAATGGGAATGGCGAGGTTGCGCGGAATCGGCGTGACCAAGTTCACCCACTGCGAGGCAAGCCATGGAGTGAGCACCGGCAGTGCCGCGATAGCCCGCTGTTTCAGGCCGGCTTCGAGGGCGTACCCGTTCATCATTTGGCCGTAGCGCAAGACGTCGGGACCGCCGATGTCAAAGGTGCGGTTCACCGCCGGCGGCAAGTCAGCCGCGGCCTGCAGATAGTAAAGCACGTCGCGCACGGCGATCGGCTGAATGCGATTGCGCACCCATCTGGGTGCGGGCATGTAGGGCAAGACATCGGTGAGATGGCGGATCATCTCGAACGAGGTCGAACCGGAACCGATCACCACGCCGGCCTGGAACGCGATCGTCGGCACACCGCTGTCGAGGAGAATACGCCCGACCTCCATGCGGGAGCGCAGGTGGGCCGAGAGCGTCTTCGTGTCCGGATGCAGACCGCCCAGATAGACGATGCGCGACACGTGCGCTTCGGCTGCCGCCCGCGCAACATTCTCGGCGGCCGTGTGCTCGGTTTTCTCGAAATCGCCGGCCGCGCCCATCGAGTGCACGAGGTAGTACAGCACCTCGATATTGGCGCAGGCGCGCTGCACGGAGGCCAGATCTCCCAGGTCTCCCTGCACGATCTCAACCTGGTCCGCCCAGGGCACATCGCGCAATTTCGATGGGGTACGCACCAGCACCCGCACCTCGAAGCCGGCCTCCAGAAGCTTGGGAACGAGGCGTCCGCCGATGTAGCCGGTAGCGCCGGTAACCAGTACACGTCGAGATATCATGCCGGGCAGCCTAGCGGCTGTTCCTGACAGTGTGAACGGAGCGTCGTGGGTTGCGGTGGCGGGAGTTAGAGCAGCGCCTTCGTGTGCCAGACCGTTTTCAGTTCGGTGAAGGCCAGGATGCGGGAAAGCGCCGGGGCAGCGGCATCTTCTCCCGACTCGGGCGGGAGTACCCGCTTGAGTGTGTCGGCGGCGCTGATCTGCAGCTCGACCCAGTCAAGCTCGCCCGCACCGACCAGGTCGAGAGCATTGACGTCGGCGTGGCTGGCCAGCCACGGGGCGATCTCGGCGGGGGAACCGGTCACGATGTTCACGACGCCGCCTGGCACGTCACTCGTGGCCAGTACCTCGCCGAGACTGATCGCCGACAACGGGGCGTTCTCGTTGGCGACGACGACGACCGTGTTGCCGGCAACGAGGGCCGGCGCGATTGCGCTGACCAGGCCGAGCAACGATTCGTTGCCCTGCGGCGCGATGATCGCCACCACGCCGGTCGGTTCGGGCACCGATAGGTTGAAAAACGGGCCGGACACGGGGTTGGCGTTGCCGGCGACCTGCACGTATTTGTCGGCCCAGCCGGCGTACCAGACCCAGCGGTCGATGGCTTCGTCGACCTGGGCGTTGGCGACGGCAGCGTTCACGCCCTCACAGCCCATGATTTCGTCGACGAACTGCACCCGGCGACCCTCGAGCAGTTCGGCGATGCGGTACAGCACCTGTCCACGGTTGTACGCCGTTGCACCAGCCCAGCCGCCGAGGGCGCCGCGCGCGGCGACGACCGCATCGCGGGCGTCTTTGCGGCTGCCCTTCGCCGCGTTGGCCAGAAAGTCGCCCTGGTGCGAGCGCACCTCGTAGACGCGGCCGGATTCGCTGCGCGGAAATTTGCCGCCGATGTAGAGCTTGTAGGTCTTGGGAATGGCTAGGCGGTTCACTTGGCTGCCTTCTCTGCGGATGCGGACTTCTTGGAGGCGGATGCGGACTTCTTGGTAACAGGTGTCGCCTGCTGATCGGCGGCGTTGATTGACCGTGAGCCGCTGCGCACGGCGGGCTTCAAATACGCGGCGAGACCGTGACGGCCACCCTCGCGCCCGTATCCGCTCTCCTTGTAACCGCCGAACGGACTCGACGGATCGAACTGGTTGAAGGTGTTGGCCCAGATCACACCGGCGCGCAATTTATCGGCGACGGCGAGGATACGGCTGCCCTTGTCGCTCCAGATTCCCGCGGACAGGCCGTATGGCGTGTTGTTTGCCTTGGCAATGGCCTCGGCCGGGGTGCGGAAGGTGAGCACCGAGAGAACGGGACCGAAGATCTCGTCGCGGGCGATGCGGTGGCTCGTCGACACGTTCGTGAAGATGGTCGGTGCGAACCAGAACCCCTCCTGCGGGATGACGCAGTCCGAGCTCCAGCGTTGCGCCCCCTCCTGCTCACCGAGGTCGGACAGCTCACGAATACGAGCCAACTGCTCAGCGCTGTTAATGGCACCGATATCGGTGTTCTTGTCGAGCGGGTCACCCAGACGCAGCGTCTGCATCCGGCGTTTGAGTCGGTCGATGACCTCGTCGTGAATGCTCTCCTGCACGAGCAGACGACTGCCGGCGCAGCAGACGTGGCCCTGGTTGAAGAAGATGCCGCGTACGATGCCTTCCACAGCCTGGTCGATCGGCGCGTCGTCGAAGACGATGTTGGCACCCTTGCCGCCGAGTTCGAGGCTGAGCTTCTTGTCGGTTCCGGCGACCGAGCGGGCGATGGCCCGACCGACCGAGGTTGAGCCGGTGAAGGCAACCTTGTTGATGCCGGGATGGTTGACCAGGGCCGCTCCGGTGCCGCCGTCACCCGTGATGATGTTGACGACGCCGTCGGGCAGGTCGGCCTGCTGCAAAATTTCGGCGAACAGCAGTGCAGTGAGGGAGGTCGTTTCGGCGGGCTTGAGCACGACGGTGTTGCCGGCGGCGAGCGCCGGGGCGATCTTCCAGGCCAGCATCATGAGCGGGAAGTTCCAGGGAATCACCTGGGCCGCAACGCCGAGTGCGGCGGGGTTCGGTCCCACTCCGGCATGGTCGAGTTTGTCGGCCCAGCCGGCGTAGTAGAAGAACCAGGCGGCCACGAGGGGAATGTCAACGTCGCGGGTTTCTTTGATCGGTTTGCCGTTGTCGAGGGTTTCGGCGACGGCGAGTTCACGGGCGCGTTCCTGCACCAGACGGGCAATGCGAAAGAGGTACTTTCCCCGGTCGCTGCCGGTAAGGCGTGACCAGACTCCGTCGTAGGCAAGACGAGCGGCCGAAACGGCGTCGTCAACATCCGCTTCGTTGGCCGTGGCTATCATGGCAATCTGCTGTTCGGTGGCCGGGTTGATTGTCTGGAACGGCGTGCCGCGGCCGGCGGTGAACTCACCATTGATGAACAGGCCATAATCACTCTTGAGGCTCAGCAGGGCTTTCGACTCGGGGGCCGGGGCGTAGTCGAGAAATTTCATGGTCATTCCCTAGTCAATCGTCACGTAGTCGGGGCCGGAGTAGTGCCCGGTGGTCATCTTTTGGCGTTGCAACAGCACATCGTTCAGCAGGCTGGAGGCGCCGAAGCGGAACAGGTGCGGCGTGAGCCATTCCTCCCCCACCGTTTCGCCGACCGTGACGAGATACTTGATCGCGTCCTTCGAAGTGCGGATGCCGCCGGCCGGCTTCACGCCGATTCGCACCCCGGTGAGGCGGTGCCAGTCACGTACGACTTCCAGCATCGACAATGTCACCGGAAGGGTCGCCGCCGGGGCGACCTTGCCGGTGGAGGTCTTGATGAAATCGCCGCCGGCCAGAATCGCCAGCCAGGAAGCACGACGCACGTTGTCGTAGGTGTTGAGTTCGCCGGTCTCAAGAATGACCTTGAGATGGGCGAGCGAACCGTCTACGCGGCGGCAGGCGTCTTTCACTGCAACGATTTCGTCATAGACCTGCCCGAACCGGCCGGCCAGGAACGCACCACGGTCGATGACCATGTCAATCTCGTCGGCGCCGGCCGCGACGGCGTCGCGTACGTCAGCGAGCTTGATCGCGAGTGCGGCGCGGCCACTCGGAAAGGCGGTGGCGACGGCGGCAACGTTGACCCCCTCGGTTCCGCCGGCGGCGTGGGCGGAGCCGAGTGCAGCAACAGCGTCGCCGACCATATCGCCATAAACGCAGACCGCGGCGACGCGAGGGCAGCCGGGGTCGTTCGGGTCGGGCACGAGGGCCTTGGCCACAAGAGAGCGCACCTTGCCCGGCGTATCGGAGCCCTCGAGGGTGGTGAGATCGATCAGGCCGATGATGGTGTCGATCGCCCAGCGCTTGGAGCTGGTCTTGATCGACCGGGTGCCGAGGTCGGCGGCGCGGGCTTCGAGGCCGACGGCGTCGATTCCGGGGATACCGTGCAGGTACCGACGCAGGTTCGCGTCGGTGGCTTCCCCACCGATCAGCGCGAGGGCGCGCTGATCGGGCTGGTAGGTGGCCAAGGGGCTACTGGTCATGAGGTGTCCTTTTGTGCGTGGGAGCTGTCAGCAACAGGGAATAGTGAGCGCTGGGTGGATTGATCTACACTCGGTCAATCCTCGAGCAGGGCGTTTGCGGTGTCTTCATCGGTCACCAGTACGGTGCACAGACCATTGCGCACGACGGCGCGGGCAATGGCATGCTTGGAGTTTCCGGCGATGACCGCGATGGTGAGCGGAGCACGACGCAACTGGTCGATTTGGATGCCGACCGTGCGCTCATTGAGTTCCGGGTCGACGATGCGGCCGTTTCGGTCGATGTAGCGGCCGACGACGTCGCCGACGGCGCCTCGCGCTACGAGGTCGTTGATCTGGTCGACGGTGAGGTAGCCGCTGTCGACCAGCGCGGAATCCGCATCCGCTTGGCCGGCGCTGAACAGGTAAGCCTGGGCGTTGCGGGCCAGGGCGAGCACCCCGGCGACGCTGCGATCGGCTTCCATCGCCTGCTTGGTTTCGAGGCGTTCGAAGATGGCCGGGCAGGGCAGCAGGGTGGCCGAACCGTCGGCTTTGTGGGCGATGGTCACGGCGGTGGATGCCGCGGTACCGGGACGCTGGTTCAGGCTGACGCCGCCGTTGATCTGCACCACGTTCACCCCGGGCGCCCAGCCCTGTTTGAGATGCAGGGAAACGTCGTGCAGGGTGCGACCCCAGCTGATGCCCAGAGTTCGCGGAATCGGACGGAGGCTCGTGAGGTAGTCGGCAGCGGCCTGCGCGGTGCGCGACTGCAGCTCGGCGTCGCTCGACACACCCGCGGAGGAAACCACGATAGCGTCGGTCAGACCCGTCGATTCGCGCAGTCGGCGTTCGATCGGCAGGCGCCGCGCCCGCGGATGCACGATCTCAATGCGAATAAAGCCGTTGGCCTTGGCGCTCGCCAGCAACCGTCCGACTTTCCAGCGAGTGAGACGCAGAATTACGCCGATCTCGTCCTGGGTCTGGTTTTCTTCGTAGTAGAGCTCGGCGGCCCGGATGGACAGGAGTTCGTCGGTATCGCTCATGAAGGTCGCGGTCCTATCGTTTGAGCCCAGCCTACGACGACCCGGCCTGCGATTCAACAGCTGTAGCGATCATTGCTCATCTGAGCAGATGGCTCGCGTTACGGCGGGCGGGCACGTGCGATCCGGAATTTGCACTCACGGGCGCCGGTACGATCGTTTCATGAGCAGCACTGGCGCGCCCCGTTTCGTTCTCGCCGTTGATGTCGGAGGCACCAAGGTTGAGAGCGCCCTCGTCGATGAGCACGGCGACGTGCTCGCCGCCAGCCGACACCGGGCGGCGACCGGGGCGGACGCTTCGAGTGAGCAACTGGCATCCGCTGTCAGCACCGTGGTCGGTGCAACGGGCGCGAGCCTACCCGCCGGCGCAACCCTGATCGGGGTCGGGATCGGCTGTGCCGGTCCGATTCACCTCCCGGAGGGGGCGGTGTCTCCGCTCAACCTGCCGGTCTGGCGCGAGTACCCCCTCAAAGACCTGGTTGCCACGCTCGTGCCCGGCGTGCCGGTGCGCCTCCGCATGGACGGATTGTGCATCACGCTCGCGGAGCACTGGGTGGGAGCGGGGCGGGGCTTCGACAATCTCATGGGCATGATCGTGTCGACCGGCATCGGTGGCGGGCTCATTCTCGGCGGCGTGACCGCTTCGGGTCCGACCGGCAATGCCGGCCACATCGGCCACATCGAGGTCGGCGGTTTCAGTGACCCGTGCGCCTGTGGCGGGGTGGGCTGCATTGAGGCGATCGCTTCTGGTCCCAAGACGGTCACCTGGGCGCGCACGCAGGGCTTCACCGGCGCGTCGGGTGAAGACCTGGCGGCCGCCTACCGGGCTGCGGATCCAATCGCGGTGGCTGCTGTTCAGCGCAGCGGCCGGGCGATCGGCCAAGCGATCGTTTCAGCTGCGACGCTGCTCGACTTGGAGCTGGTCGCCATTGGCGGTGGTTTCTCCAATGTCACCCCCGACCTGCTGGATTTTGCCCGCGCCAGCATCGCCCAACGCGTGCAATTCGCCTACGCCACACGGGTCCGCCTGGTGCCATCGGCGCTTTCGGGCGATGGCCCGCTGATCGGTGCGGCCGCACTGATTCACCGGGCCGAGCTCGTGCCCTGAGCCATCAGCGGTCAGCGGTCAGCGGTCAGCGGTCAGCGGTCAGCGGGAGCGGGAGCGCGCCAGATCGTCCTCCAGCATATGCGGGCGCCCGATCACGGCGCCGGCGAAGAGGATAGGCAGCGCCGTGGCCAGCAGAAAGAGCAGCGGCCAGGTCCATCCACCGCTGAGTTCGTGCGCCAGCCCGAAGAGCAGCGGTCCGAGCGCTCCGACGATGTAGCCGATGCTCTGCACGAAGCTGCTGAGCGCGACCGCGCCGGCATGGGTGCGGCTGCGCAGGTTGATGAGCACGAGTGCGAGCGGAAAGAACAGTGGTCCGAGCCCGGCGAGGCCAACCCACAACCAGGTCAGGGTCTCCGGCGCGAACAACAGCCCGAGGTCGCCGGCCACGAAAGCGAATACGCCGACATAGACCAGGGGCCCGACATTGGCTATGCGGGCGGCCAGCACCGGGATAATGAGCGCACCAGGAATACCCATGCCGGCATAAACGGCCAGTAGAGTTCCCGCTTGCGCGGGGGAAACCCCGGCGGTATCAACGAGCAGCCGGGGCAACCACGCGAACATGGCATAGGCGTTGAGCGCCGAAGCAGCGAAAATTCCGGTGATCGCCCAGGCGATCGACGATTTCCACAGCCGCCCCAGAATCGTGGCGTCGGCCTCCTCAACAATCGGGGTCGGCGTTCGCACGGCACGGTTTCCGAGGAGCATGGTGATCCACGGCACGAGAGCGAGCAGGGCGAGCACCATCCACATGCCGAGCGAAACCCGCCAGCCGGCGGCATCCGCTACGGGAACGGCAATTAGTGGTGGAATCAGTGTGCTCAGCGCCACGACGGTGACGTAGAGGCTCGTCATCAGCCCCACGCGGTCGGGGAAGTATTTCTTGACCAGCGGCGGCAGCAGGACGTTGCCGACGCCGAGCCCGGCAAAGGCAACGACACTGCCGATGATGAGCATGGTGACCGACCCCGACAGGCCGCGGATGACGTGACCGACCGCGATCAGGGCGAGGGCAAGAACCAACGGCAGTTCCAGACCGTGGCGGCGAGTGACCATGGGGGTGAAGATGCCGAACACGGAGAAGCACACCGGCGGGAGCATGCCGAGCACCCCGAGGGACACGGCGCCCAGCGCAACGTCAACGTTGATCTCGGCGACGATCGGCGACAGGGCAGCCACGGCGTTGCGCAGGTTGGCGGCGACGAGAACGATGCCCAGCAGGGCGAGGCCGCGGCCCGACCAGAGGCGGCGGGCAGCGATGGGGTTCACTCGGTCAGTCTAGGGCCGGGCCGCGGCGCGTTCGCGCTGCACATCGGCGGCCAGATCCTTGAGGGCGGGCCAACGCTCGGGCGCGACGAGCCCGGGCAGAAGCAACGCCCACATTTCGGTCAGCCGCTGATCGATATCGTCGCGCCGAGTCAGCACGTCGGAGACCACCTGCACTCCCGTGAAGCCGGCCGTGAAAAAGCGGGCCGCTGCGGCCACGTCGACCGCCGGATTCACATCACCCTCGGCGATCCCCCGGCGCAAGAATTCTTCGCAGGCGATAATCCAGTCCAGATAGGGCGCGGACACCGGCGTCCGAAAGTTCACCGCCTCGATTGTGAGCCGCACCCCGGCGCTCACGATGAGCTCATCGCGCAATTGCCGAGCCAGTTCGTAGGACATTGAAACGAGGGCACGTAGGCCGGGCACGTGGTCGTCGAGCAGCTGACGTCCGGCACTGGCCGATTGCTCGTGCTGGGCATCGATGATGGCAACCGCGAGGGCTTCCTTGGAATCGAAGTGAAAATACAACGCACCCTTGGTGACACCGGCTGCGGCGCTCACCTGGGCCAGCGACGTGCTGCCGTAACCGCGTTGTTCAAAGGCCGCCGCAGCGCCGCGAATTATCGCCGCGCGCGTTTCAACGGCTCGTGCTTGTTGTGGCATGGTTCCCCCCGAAAATGCTCTTGAATCAAGAGTACCGGGCGCTGGCTGTATGAAATATGAATCGAAGCCAGGACCGGCGCCCATTGTGGCTATACAACGAACATACTCTTCGGTATGGTTTGGCGTGTGGGCCGGCCGCAGCCCTAGACACTCAAAATCGAGCGAACCTGAACGACGTCATCGCGTATTTGCTCGATCAGCGGGTCGATGCCCGAATAGGCGACCATTCCGCGGATGCGTTTCACAAACGAAACGTCGACCACATGGTCGTAGAGATCCAAATCAACCTCGTCAAGCACATAAGCCTCCACCTGCTTCTGGGCCACGCCGTCGAAAGTGGGGTTGTTGCCCACCGAAATGGCCGCCGGGTAGCGGCGGCCGGCATCCGTCAGCCAACCGGCGTACACCCCATCGGCGGGAATCAGGCCTTCAGAATCGGCCGACAGGTTGGCGGTGGGAAACCCCAACTCGCGGCCGCGAGCCGCCCCGTGTACGACCAGCCCGCGTACCGTGGGCAAATGCACCAGTAACTCTCCCGCCGTGGTCACTTCGCCGGCACCGAGCAACTCCCGAATCCACGTTGACGACACCCTGCGTTCGCCGTCGGGCTTGACGTCGTCGGGCTTGACGTCGTCGGGCTTGACGTCGTCGATTATGCGCACCTCATAGCCGAATTCGGTGCCGAGGACACGGAGCAGAGCAACATCACCCGCGCCCCCGGCCCCAAACCGAAAATCGTGGCCGACCAGCACGAAGCGGGCATGCAGGGCGCTGACGAGGATGCGCTGGATGAATTCGCGCGGGGGCAGATTCGACAGGGCGTGGTTGAATTCGAGCAGCAGCGTTGCATCGACACCGGTCTCGGCGATCAGCCGGAGCTTCTGCTCCGCGCTGACCAGCGTGCTCGGACAGTGTGCCGGAGAGAGCAGGGCCAGCGGATGCCGATCAAAGGTAACGACGACGGCCGCCAGCGCTTCCCGGGCGGCAATGGCCTTCAGCTCGGCGATGACCGCGCGGTGTCCGGCGTGCACGCCATCGAATTTACCGATGCTCACGACTGACGGGGGCCAGTTGGTCGGTACCGCGTCGACACCGTACAGGGTCTTCATGCGCGGCTCTGGGCCGGTGCCACCGGGTGACGTAGGAGCCACCACATGCCCAGCAGCGGGAGCACGAGTGGTATGAAGACGTATCCACTGCCATATATCGACCACACCGTGGCGTGCTGAAACAGAGCAGGGTCGACCAAGCTCAGCGTTCCGACCACGAGCACACCGGCAAGTTCGAAACTGATCGTGATCCAGGCGATGCGATACCAGAGGGCGCTGCGTTGGATGAGGGCGACCGTGGCGACGATATAGACCACGGCGGCCAGGGCCGACAGCGCGTAGGCGAGCGGGGCGTCATCGAAGGCCCGCACGATCTGAACGAACGAGCGCCCGGTGGCCGCGAGAGCCAACACACCATAAATCGCAATGAGGAGTCGGCCGATGCCGCTCACCCTGCTGGAGGGGACAGGCACGTCGGTCTGGGATTTTATCATCGCTCGGCATTCATCATTGCTCGGCATTCATTATTGCTGGTAGATATTGCTCGGTAATTATTGCAGCATCCGCAGCGGATGCCGTAAACGACCCTCAGCTGCCCTGTACGTTCCAGATCTGGCTCATGCGGTAGAGCATGACCGCCACCGACAGGCAGGTCACGCCCAGAATCACCGTGCTCCAGCGGCTGCGTTCGACGAGGGCCCAGAATCCGGCCGCGACCGGCAGCAGAATCGCACTGATCAGGTAGGTGTAGAACTCGAGCAGGCTGCCGGTAGCGTCATTGCCCGCCAGTGGGGCCGCGATCGCGGCCGCGAGCTGCACGATCAGCATCAGTTCAACGAGCGCGGTCGCGCCCATCGTGAGGTCGGTGGGTTTGCGCCCGACCAGACCAAGAATGACGCAGAGCAGGCCGCCGGGCACAGCGATAGCCAGTTGCAGCCAGGTGAACCATTCGATCATGAGGGGGGTGTCGATTCGTTCGGTTCGGCTTCATCTGGCGGAAAGTTCAGCAGCGACTTGGCCTGGTCACCGCGGTACTCGACCAGCCCGACCAAGCGGCCGTCGGGGGCGAGCGCCGCGACCGGGCCGGCGTGGGTGGTGTCGCCGGCAATGGTGATGCGTTTGCCATGACCGAGGTCGATGGCCTGCTCGGCGGACAGGTCGAGGCGTGGGAGCAGCAAAATGGCGGCATCCGCTGGTGAAATGAGCTGGGCGGCAACGTCGACTCGTTCGAGGGTGGCGGCATTTTCGATGCGGAACGGGCCGATGCGAGTGCGGCGCAGCTCGGTGAGGTGGCCGCCGACTCCCAGTGCGATACCGAGGTCGCGGGCAAGTGCTCGAATGTAGGTGCCGGAGGCGCACTCGACGCGCACTTCGAGATCGAGACAACCATCACGGTGGGTGCTGGAGAGCAGTTCGAACTCGCTCACGGTCACTGGGCGGGACGGCAACTGCACGTCTTCGCCGGCGCGAACGCGAGCGTACGCCCTCTTGCCGTCGACCTTGATGGCGCTGACCGCGCTCGGCTGCTGGCTGATGTCACCGGTCAGGTCGGCGATCCCGGCGGTCACGGCTGCTGGGGTGATGGCATTGACCTGATCGGGGGTGGCACGGGTGAGTTCGTCGCCCTCGGCATCATCCGTCGTGGTGGATCGGCCGAGGCGGATCGTAGCGAGGTACTCCTTGTCGAGGCCGACGACGTAGGTGAGCAGCCGGGTCGAGCTGTTGATGCCGAGCACGAGCAGCCCGGTCGCCATGGGATCCAGGGTGCCGGCGTGGCCCACTTTGCGGGTTCCGGCCAGGCGCCGGGTTCGGGCGACGGCGTCATGGCTGGTCCAGCCCTGCGCCTTGTCAATGAGTAGAAGGCCACTGGTCACTTCCTGAGGGTATCAGCGTGCAGCTGGGGCAAACGCGCAGATCCGTTCCCGACACGCGCCGTAGGATGTGACCCGTGAGAATCGCGGTGATCGGGGCGGGTGCCCTGGGCAGTACTTTCGCCTGCCTCCTCGCAGCGCAGGGGCACGATCTGGTCGTGACGATGCGCGCGGCCGCTCTGCCAGCGGTGCTGGCCGGCGGCATCCATTTGACCGGTGCCTATGGTGCTGTGCTCGCTCGGCCATTGGCCGTCGAACGGCTGGTCGAACCGTGCGACCTGGCACTGATCTGTACCAAGGCGCAGGATGCCGAGGCCGCGATAGCCGAGAATGCCGCCGTGCTCGGCGATACGCCGGTGATCGTGGTGCAAAACGGACTCGACGGGGTGACAACCGCGCAGCGACTACTGCCCGGATCCGAATGTTTTGGGCTGATCACAATCATTGCGGCCCACTATGAGGGTCCCGGTCGAGTGCGAGTGACCACGGCAGCTCCCAGCTACCTCGGGCGCGGCAACGGCCCGGTCGATGCGGCCACGTTAGGCTGGCAGACGGTGTTGGGCGCCGCTTTCCCCACTCTGACCCTCGACAACTTTGTCGGTGCCCAATGGACCAAACTCGTCGTCAACATGCTCAACGCTCTGCCCGCCATCACCGGGCACAGCGTGCAGGACGTGATCGGGCAGGCGGGCCTGCGCCGATTGATAACCGCGAGCATGCGCGAAACAGTGCGGGTGGGGCTTGCAAACGGGGTGCGGTTTGGCACGTTACAGGGCCTCTCGCACCGACGACTGCGAGTGTTTGCGCTGGCACCGATCTGGGCCGGCCAGCTGCTGCCGCTGTCCATGCGCTCCCGCATGGGCACGGTGCCGAACCAGGGTTCAACCCTGCAGAGCCTGCAGCGCGGCCAGCGCACGGAGATCGATTTTCTGAATGGAGCTGTGGTGCGTGCGGGAGCTGTGGTGCGTGCCGGAGCGATGGTCGGTCGGGGCGCGCCAGTCAACGCCCGGCTGACCGAGCTGGTGCACGAGGTCGAACACAGCGGCCGTTTTCTACCGCCGGCCGAGGTGCTCGCCCGGTTTCGGTAGCCGACGGACAGCCGGCGCTCAGCAGCGGTCGGTCAGTACCCGGCGCGGCAGTTGTTGGTCTGCCACGTCGACCACGGCCGAAACGATGTCGCGCGGGCGCACCTGAGCGCGGTAGCGATCGTGCAATTCGCTGCCGGGATCACTGGCAGGATCACTGCCGGGTTCCCCCTCCAGCAACACGCTGTACAGCCACAGTCCGTGCAATTCCGGCCGGTTGATGTAGTCGCCGTCGACAATGAGAATGGCGTCGGCCGGGGCCGACTGCCAGGTCGGTTGAATCCAGGCATCTCGATCTGGATCGAATTCCTCCGTGACAAATCCGGTGCTGCCGCCCAGGCGAAAGGGTTCAACGAGCACCCGGCGCAGGGCGGAGTAGTCATAGCCGACCCGGTATCGACGTTCGGCCGAATCCGGCAGATCCGGTGCGAGCCGGTCTTGTTCGGCTCGGGAATGCTGAAAATAGCGCAGACTCGCCCGAAACACGTGCCGTTCGTCTTCCCGAAATACCGCGGCCAGGTCGTCGGCGAAGGCGGCGCGACCGGCGGCATCCGCACCGTCGATGGCAATGATCGTGCGGCCCAGACCGTAATTGTGTACAACCTCAGCGGCGAGGGTGCGCAGAAAATCGATGCGAGGGGTGGAGACCAGCTTCATGAATCGAGCCTAGGTTAGAACGGATGAACGTCACACCCTCCGATCACACCGACCCCGAACAATCCGTCGCCGAGCAATCCGTCAGCGTCAGCTCCACGCTCAACGCGTGGTTCGTGGCCAACGCGCGCGATCTGCCGTGGCGCCGCGACGGGTTCGGGGCCTGGGGCATTCTGGTGAGCGAATTCATGCTGCAGCAGACTCCGGTGAACCGGGTCATCCCCCGGCTCGAGGAATGGCTCGCCCGCTGGCCCACACCCGCCGACCTCGCCGCGGTGCCGGCCAGCGAAGCGGTGCGGGCGTGGTCCAGTCTCGGGTACCCGCGACGCGCGCTGTGGTTGCACGCCGCCGCGGTGCAGATCACCGATCTTCATGGTGGCGTCGTGCCCTCCGACATTGACGATCTGCTGGCCTTGACCGGGATCGGGGATTACACCGCGCGTGCGGTGGCCGCCTTCGCGTACGGCCATCGGCATCCGGTCGTCGATACGAACACACGCCGAGTGATCGCCCGCGCTATCGCGGGAGCCGGCGAACCGTCTCCGCCCAGTCGTGGCCGGGACCTCGACGCCATGGGCCGCCTGCTGCCGGAGAGCGCCCACGAGGCTGCCCTGTTCAACGCGGCCATCATGGAACTCGGTGCGGTCGTGTGCACCAGCCGCAGCCCGCACTGCGGCGTATGCCCGATTCGGAATGCCTGTGCCTGGCGGGCCGCCGACTACCCCGAATTCACCGGAAAACGAAAAACGGTGCAGAAAAAATTCGCCGGCAGCGACCGGCAGGTGCGGGGGCTGATCATGGCCGAGCTCCGCTCGACGCACCGCTCCGTGACGGCTGCCGAGATCGGCACGCTCTGGCCGGATCCGGCTCAGCTGCACCGCGCGCTGGCCAGCCTCGTGGCCGACGGCCTGGCGGTTGCCGGGGCGCACGGATACAACTTGCCCGACGAGGCGATATCGCCGCGTACGATTGAGCGGTGACACCAACTATTTCAAGCCCCGCCGTGCCCGCTTTTCCCGACGCCGATGCCCAGTACGCGGCTCTGCTGCGCGACACCCTGGCGAGCGGCGCCACGAAGGCCGACCGCACGGGAACGGGCACCCGAAGTGTGTTCGGCCGTCAACTGCGTTTCGATCTGGCCACCGGTTTTCCGCTGCTGACCACTAAACGCGTGCACTTTGCCTCCATCGCCTACGAACTGCTTTGGTTTCTGCGGGGCGAGTCCAACGTGACCTGGCTGCAGGATAAGGGCGTGCGAATCTGGAATGAGTGGGCCGATGAGAACGGCGACCTCGGCCCGGTCTACGGGGTGCAGTGGCGATCCTGGCCCACCCCCGGCGGCGACACCGTTGACCAGATCAGTCAGGTGCTCGATACGCTGCGCACCGATCCGGACTCCCGTCGCATGATCGTCTCGGCCTGGAACGTGGCCGATCTGCCCAACATGGCGTTGGCACCGTGCCATGCTCTGTTTCAGTTCTACGTGGCCGACGGCAAGCTCTCCTGCCAGTTGTATCAGCGCAGCGCCGATCTCTTTCTCGGCGTACCGTTCAATATCGCCAGTTACGCCCTGCTCACCCAGTTGGTCGCCGAGCAGGCCGGTCTCGAGTTGGGTGAGTTCGTCTGGACGGGTGGCGACTGCCATATCTATGACAACCACGTCGAGCAGGTCACCGAGCAGCTCTCACGCACCTCGTTTCCCTCCCCCACCCTGCGCATCAAGCCGGGACGCACCAGCCTGTTCGACTACGAGTATGACGATCTCGTGCTGGAAAACTACCAGCACCATCCCGCCATCCGCGCACGGGTTGCGGTCTGATGCTCGGCTTGATCTGGGCGCAGACCCTCGATGGCGTTATCGGTGCCGATGGGGTCATGCCGTGGCATCTGCCGGAGGATCTCGCCCATTTTCGTGCGGTCACCCGCGGCAAGACGGTCATCATGGGGCGCCGCACCTGGGATTCGCTCCCGGAGCGTTTTCGTCCGCTGCCGGATCGCCAGAACATTGTGATCACCCGGCAGCTGGACTGGGCTGGGGAGGGGGCATCCGTTGCCCACGGTGTCGACGACGCGCTCGCGTTGGCCGATGGACCGGTCTGGGTGATCGGTGGTGCCGAAATCTATCGATTGGCGCTGCCCTACGCCGACGCGCTGGAGGTGACCGAGATTGACGCCGATATTGCCGGTGACACCTTAGCTCCCGCAATCACCGCCGAGTGGACCGTGAATGAAACCGGTTCGACCGCCGACTGGCTGCGCTCCAGCACCGGGCTCCCCTACCGTTTCGTGCGCTACCAGCCGTCCCGTACCCCCTAGCCCGCTCCACACAGCGACCGGGCCCGGGCCCGGAAACCAGGCCCAGGCTATATCATGGGCCCACTTTCCGGGCCCGGGCCCGGGTAGTACTGCTGCGTGGTACTGCTGCGTGGTGCTGGTTTAGTGTTTGGGGGTGCTGGCCTCGTCGGAGTCATCAGCGTCAGCTGAATCGTCGTCGAGGTCGTAGTCGCGCGGCTTCTTGTAGGGGTCGGCGTCGCCGGCGTAGGTGGCTGTGCCCTTGCCGTCTTCGGTCGCACTGTCGCGATCGTGCGCCTCGCGCAGCAGATCGTCAATGAGCGCGGCGTTCTCGGGAATTCCGTCGGCGATGAACTCGATCGACGGGGTGAGCCGTGCCGTGATGTTCTTACCGACCTCGCTGCGCATCAAACCGGTTGCGGCCTTGAGCGCGGCGGCGCTGTCGGTGCGTTCCTCGATCGAGCCGTACACCGTGTAAAAAACGGATGCGTGCTGCAGATCGCCCGTAACCTTCACATCCGTGATGGTGACGAACCCGAGCCGCGGGTCACGCAGACCGCGTTCCAGCCGTTTGGCGATGATGACCTTAATGCGGTCCGCCATCTTTCTGGCGCGTTCCGGATCTGCCATGACTTACTCCCTTTTCGAGAACGCTCTCGCGTTCGAGTTTCTCCTACCCGCCGATGCGGCGGGGCAATCAGGTAGTGGGCCCTCGCTTCGCGAAGACCCACTACCTCACAACCAACGAGTCGTTAGACGCGCGGCTTTTCCTTCATTTCGATGGTCTCGATCTCATCGCCAATTCGGATGTCGTTGAACTTGCCCAGTCCGATACCACACTCGAAGTCCGTACGGACCTCGGTGACGTCGTCCTTGAAGCGGCGCAGCGATTCGATGCCCAGGTTGTCCCCCACCACGATGCCCTCGCGAATGACGCGAGCCTTGGCGTTTCGGGTGATGGTACCGCTGCGCACGATGACACCGGCGACGTTTCCGAACTTCGACGAGCTGAAGACCTCGCGAATTTCGGCGACACCACTCTGGATCTCTTCGTACTCGGGCTTGAGCATTCCGGTGAGGGAATTCTCGATGTCTTCGAGGGCGGAGTAGATGACGGAGTAGAACCGCACGTCGACGCCTTCGCGGGCAGCACGCTCGCGGGCCTTCGTGTCGGGGCGAACGTTGAACCCGATGATGATGGCGTTGTCGACAGTGGCGAGGTTGACGTCGCTCTCCGTGACCGCACCGACACCACGGTGGATGATGCGCAGCTGAACCGAATCGTCGACCTCGATCTTGAGCAACGACTCCTCCAGGGCCTCCACGGCACCGGAAACGTCACCCTTGATGATGAGGTTGAGCGACTCGACCTTGCCCTCTTCGAGGGCACGGGTGAAGTCTTCGAGGCTGATGCGCTTGCGGGCCTTAGCCAGCAGTGCGTTGCGCTCAGCGGCTTCACGCTTCTCAGCGATCTGACGGGCGGTGCGGTCTTCCTGAATAACGAGGAAGGTGTCGCCGGCGCGGGGAACGCTCGACAGACCCTGCACCTGAACCGCGCGGGACGGCGTTGCGGCGAGAACGGCGACACCGTTTTCGTCGGCCATCGCACGAACACGGCCGTAGGCCGTTCCGGCGACGATCGAGTCTCCGACGTGCAGCGTTCCAGACTGGATGAGCACGGTCGCCACCGCGCCGCGGCCCTTGTCGAGGCGAGCCTCAATGGCAACACCACGGGCGTCCTTGTTCGGGTTGGCACGCATGTCCAGCCCAGCGTCAGCGACCAGCAGCACGGCGTCAAGGATTTCCTTGATACCGGTCTTGTTCTTGGCCGATACGTCGACGAACATGACGTCTCCGCCGTACTCTTCGGCGACGAGGCCGAATTCGGTCAGCTGCTGACGCACCTTCTGCGGGTTGGCACCGGGCTTATCGATCTTGTTCACCGCGACCACGATCGGCACATTGGCGGCCTGGGCGTGGTTGAGCGCCTCAATCGTCTGCGGCATGATGCCGTCATCGGCAGCGACCACGAGGATGGCGATGTCGGTGACCTGCGCACCACGAGCACGCATGGCGGTGAACGCCTCGTGACCCGGGGTGTCAATGAAGGTCACCGCGCGGTCGATACCTTCGTGCTCGGTGATGATCTGGTACGCACCAATGTGCTGCGTGATTCCACCGGCTTCGCCCTCGGCGACCTTGGCGTTACGGATCGCGTCAAGAAGCGCGGTCTTACCGTGGTCAACGTGACCCATGACGGTGACGACGGGAGGACGAATCTCCAGGACGTCATCGGTTTCTTCTTCGAGTTCCTGATCGATGTCGATGTCGAACGCGAGCAGTAGCTCACGGTCTTCGTCATCGGGCGACACCATCTGAATCTTGTAGCCGAGCTCGCTGCCGAGTACGTCGAACGTGGCCTCGTCGAGCGACTCCGTTGCCGTGGCCATTTCACCGAGGTGGAACAACACGGTAACGAGGTTTCCGGGGCTCGCGTCAATCTTGTCGGCGAAGTCGGTAATGGATGCTCCACGGCGGAGACGAACAACGGTTCCACCGTCGCCGCGGGGTACGGATACTCCACCCAGCGACGGGGCCTCGCGCAGCTCGAACTCTGCTCTTTTCGTACGCTTCGACTTGCGCGCCTTGTTCTTGCCGCCACCGCGACCGAAGGCACCGGCGGTGCCACCGCCCGGGCCGCGACCGCGACCGGCTCCACCGCCACCACCGGCAGGGCGGGGCGGGCCAAAGCCGGGGGCTCCGGCAGGAGCTCCTGGACGAGAAAATCCGGGGCGTGCGCCACCGGCTCCGCCCGGGGCGCCGCCGGGACGCTGGAAAGCGCCGGGACGCTGACCGAATCCGGTCGGACGTGCTGCCTGGCCGGGTCCGCCGGGGCGAGGCGCGCCGGGACGAGGTGCTGCGGGCCGAGGAATGTTGCTCGGGGTGGGTGTGGCGGGGCGCTGCCCCATGCCCTGCGCGCTCGCGAACGGGTTGTTACCCGGACGCGGCGGCTGGGTGGGACGTTGTCCCATGCCCTGGTTGCTCGCGAACGGGTTGTTACCCGGTCGGGCTGCTCCGGGGCGAGGCATGCCCGGCTTGACCGGCGTAGCCGATCCTTCCGTTGGCTTCGCTTCGGGAGCGTCGGTGCTGGGCTTGTCGGCCGACTGCGCTACGGCAGCCTGGTCGGCAGCAGCAGCCTTCTGTGCGGCGGCAGCCTTCTCGGTCGCCTGAGCCTGGCGCTCAGCAACGGTGAGCGGCGCAGCCGGCAGCGGCGCAGCATCCACTGCGGGAGTCGGTGCAGCTTCGGCTACCACGGGGGTGACCGGTTCGGCCGACGGCTTCGGGCCCGGACGAGCACCCGGCTTGGCGCCGTGGCTCGGGCGGGCGGGCGTTGCCTTGACGGCAGCACCAGCGGCGGGCGCGGGCGTTGCGGCCTTGGCTGCCGCGCTTTCCGCTTCAAGCGCGGCGCGAAGGCGACGGGCTACGGGCGGTTCAACGCTACTGGACGGTCCCTTTACGAACTCGCCCATTTCTTTCAATTTAGCAAGGGCTACCTTGCTGTCTACTCCGAGCTCGGTAGCGATCTCGTGTACGCGTGGTTTCGCAGCCACAATTCTCCTGTTCCGGGTCTGCACCCGGAAAGGGGCAGACCGTTAGTAACGGACGGGTCTCATTTCGAGCCGCTCATTAGTTATCCATAAGCCAGTTCAGCCTGTTCTCTAGTTGTTTCGCGTCCAGTGACCTGGTCACACGAAAGGCACGCCCAAAAGCGTGTCGCCTTACGGCATCCTGAAAGCACGAGTCGCGGGCGTGCAGCCACGCACCTCTGCCGGGGATTGTGGCGGTTTCATCCACCACAATTTCTGATTTCCCGGCAACGATCCGCAAAAGTGAGGATCGAGGGGCGCGCGAACGGCAGCCAATACACGTTCTTACGGATTCCATCGTACCCCCTATTCGGCATCCTCCAGAATGCTGTCGGGCTGAATGTCAATTTTCGCACCGGTCAGCTTGGCCGCGAGGCGGGCATTCTGGCCCTCTTTGCCGATCGCGAGCGAGAGCTGATAGTCCGGAACGAGGGCACGCACAGCCTTGATCGACTCGTCGATCACGTAGGCACTGGTCACCTTGGCCGGCGACAGTGCGCTGGCCACGAAGGTCGCCAGGTCGGGAGAGAAATCGACGATGTCGATCTTCTCGTTGTTGAGCTCGACAGTCACCGCGCGCACGCGCTGACCGAGCTCCCCGATGCAGGCACCCTTGGCGTTCACGCCGGGCTCGGTTGCGCGCACGGCGATCTTGGTGCGATGGCCCGCTTCGCGGGCGAGCGACACGATCTCGACGACTCCGCTGGCGATCTCGGGCACCTCAAGGGCGAACAGTTTGCGCACGAGCGACGGGTGCGTGCGCGACACGGTGATCTGCGGACCCTTGAGCCCGCGCCCGACGGCCGTGACAAACACGCGAATACGCGCGCCGTGCACGTAGTTTTCGGTGGGAACCTGCTCCTCGGGCGGCATGATCGCTTCGATCGTGCCGAGGTCAACGTGAATCATGCGGGGGTTCGGACCCTGCTGGATGATTCCGGCGACGATGTCACCCTCACGGCCCTTGAATTCGCCGAGCACCGCGTCGTCGGCCAGGTCGCGCAGACGCTGGTTGATGACCTGCTTGGCAGCAAAGGCGGCGATCCGGCCGAAGTCGGAAGGGTTGTCGACGGCTTCGCCAATGACGTTGCCCTCGTCGTCATGCTCGGGAATGTAAATGTCGACGTGCCCGGACTTGCGGTCGAGAACGACGCGCGCTTCGGGCACTTCCTGGATGTCATGCTTGGCTTCAGCAATCTTCGAAGCTTCAAGCTTCGTGACGTCCTGCTGGATGTGCTTGACATAGGCGGTCAGAATCGCCTGTTCGATGATTTCCACGAGTTCCTCGAAGGGAATCTCTTTTTCGCGCTCCAGTAGCCGCAAAACACTGAGGTCGATGTCCATGGCCGGCCTCCTCTATTCAGATCTTGCCGCCGCGAAACCGCGCAGCGGGCTGGGTACTACGGTACCCGAATCTGCGGCGCCCCGTCACCCACTCCCCCTCGCTGGCCGGGTCTCGCGGCAGACCTGAAGGGTTCGCCACAGAACGGATGCTGCCGGCTCAGCCAGCCGGCAGCATCCGTTCTCAACATGTCGGCTTAGACGAAGTGCTTAGCGACGTCGGCGACTTCAACCTGTTCGCGGTCGCCGGTGCGACGGTTCCAGAGTTCGACGATACCGTCGGCGGCGCCGCGACCCACGATGACAATCCACGGCACGCCGATCAGTTCGGCGTCGCCGAACTTCACGCCGGGCGAGACCTTGCGACGGTCGTCGTAAAGCACGTCGCGGCCGGTGGCCTCCAGTGCGGCAACAACGGCTTCTGAGGTATCGAAGACGATCTCATCCCGGCCGGTGGCGATCACGTGCACGTCAAACGGAGTGACCGATTCGGGCCAGATTAGGCCCTTTGCATCGTTGTTAAGTTCGGCGATAACCGCAAGAATGCGGGTAACACCGATACCGTATGAGCCCATCGTGACGGTGACCAGTTTGCCGTTCTCGTCGAGAACCTTGAGGCCGAGCACCTCGGCGTACTTGCGGCCAAGCTGAAAAACGTGCCCGATTTCCATGCCACGAATAAGCTCGACCGGGCCAGAGCCATCGGGGGCCGGGTCGCCGGCGCGCACGTCGGAAGCCTCGACCACGTCGTCAATGGAAAAGTCGCGGCCGGCGACGAGGCCGAACACGTGGCGGCCCGCTTCGTTGGCGCCGGTGATCCACTCGGTGCCGGCGACCACGCGCGGGTCGACCAGAAAGCGGATGCCGGTGGTCGATTTCTCGCCGAGAACCGCGCCGTCGGCGCCCCACGGACCGATATATCCCTTAACCAGGCCGGGGTACCTGGCGAAATCGGCTTCGTTGGCCGCTTCAACCTCGGCCGGACCGAACGCCACTTCGACGCGCTTGAGATCAACGTCGCGGTCGCCGGGAACACCGATCGCGATCAGTTCACGCGTGCCGTCAAGGCTCGTGAGCGCGAGTACGACGTTCTTAAGTGTGTCGGCGGCCGTCCACTCGCGGCCATCGGGCCGGGGGTGTTCGGAGTTCGCTTTGTCGACCAGAGTCTGAATGGTCGGGGTGTCGGGAGTGTCGAAGACCTGCGCGGCCGGCAGCGCACTGAAGTCATGGTCGGCCGGAACGAGGGTGCGGAACGCCTCGATGTTGGCCGCATAGCCACCGGCGCTGCGCACGAAGGTGTCTTCACCGACGGGGGTCGGGTGCAAGAATTCTTCGCTCTTGGAGCCACCCATCGCGCCGGCATCCGCTTGCACGATCTCGTACTCGAGGCCGAAGCGGGTGAAGATGCGCTCGTAGGCGTCGCGCTGCAGCTGGTAGCTCACGTCGAGGCCCGCGTCGGTGTAGTCGAAGGAGTAGGCATCCTTCATGGTGAACTCGCGGCCGCGCAGCAATCCGCCACGCGAGCGGGCTTCATCGCGGTACTTGTCCTGAATCTGATAGATCGACAGCGGCAGGTCTTTGTAGCTGCTGTAGAGATCCTTCACGAGCAGCGCGAAGACCTCTTCGTGCGTGGGCGCGAGCAACATGTCGGAGCCCTTGCGGTCTTTCAGGCGAAACAATCCCTCGCCGTACTCGTCCCAGCGCCCGGTCACCTCGTAGGGTTCGCGCGGCAGGAGCGCCGGGAAATGCACCTCAAACGCACCCGCAGCGTGCATTTCTTCACGGATGATCCGCTCCACTTTGGCCTTCACCCGCAGGCCGAGCGGCAGCCAGGCGAAGATACCCGGGGCCTGACGACGGATGTAGCCGGCCCGCACGAGCAGGCGGTGGCTGGTCACCTCGGCATCGGAGGGGTCTTCGCGGAGTGTACGGAGGAAGTAGTTGGAGAGACGTGTAGGCACTCGTCTACCTTACGCGCGCGCCGCCGAACGCTCCCCCACGGCCGTTTACGGCGTCGGGCGAGTGAATATCGGGCGGCAGGTGGTGCAGACTTCGCCGTCGGCGGTGCCGCTCGCGGCCTCGCGCATGGCCTTGTTTTCGCTGCCCAGTCGTTCGTGCAGGGCCCAGACGAGCAGGGCAACGGCGGCGGCGGCCAGGGCGGGACGTGCCAGTCCGCTGAAGACCGGCTCCAGCGAGTGAGCTTCAGTGGTCAGATACAGTGCGATCAGACCCAGAATAGGCCAGCGAGTGTCGCACATGGTGGCGTCGGCGCCGATGGGGGTGCCCAGGTAGCTCGACACGATGAGACCGATGAGGCCGGAGCCCACCGCCGTGACCGGAACGGTCCACCACACGGCGGGGCCAGCCACCGACACCAGGCCGGCGGTCAGCACGAGGCCCACGAACACCGCGACGGCGACTCCGAGCGCGATCAGCCAGCGTCGAACGGGCCAGGTGAGCAGGTCAGCGAACACGGCGGGCTCGTGCTGGGGCACCAAGAATGGCGATCGTCGGTGGCATGCAACCTCTATTTCGTCTGGATGCTGTCGGCACGGAATCCACTATACCCGATGGGGTATTCAGTACCGAACTCACGATCCCTGACGGCGGAGCGGAGACGCGAATAATACCACCCAAATTGGGGGGTCCGCCAGCCTCGAGGTCCACATGGACGCGACAGGGAAAACACCACTATGGTCGCAATGTCGAAGCTGAGTCTTATTCAGTAATCAGCAGCGTGCGACCCGCGCAACGAACCCGACAGTCAAGCCGTTCGCGTGCCGCACTACCCGAGGAGAGCACACCGATGCATAATTTTTCACGCGTTCAGCGTGGCCGCGCCGCCCCGGCCCGCCCGTCTGCAGCAGCCGGGAAAGTCCATTGACGTTCGTCGACGAAAGCGTCGCCTTGGCTGCACAAGCGACCTTCGGCCGAGACGGTGCGATGTTCGAGAGCCTGCTCGGCTTCGTGGCCCAGCTGAGCCTGGTGCTGTGGAGCTTGGTGATCGTGACGGCGGTCTTCCGTTTCGTCGGCATGCGGATCTATCGAAAGGGAGCCAACCAAGCGGCCACCGTCGAAACAGCGGTCTCGCCGGCCACGGTCCCGGCCCTGGTGGTCACGGTCCCGCTTACCTCGTCCGCAGTCCCGTCGGCTCCGGTCCCGTCGGCTGTGGTTCCTTCGACTGTGGTTGCTTCGACTGTGGTTCCTTCGACTGTGGTTCCGATTAGTGTCGCTACATCCGTGGTGGTGGTGCCCAGAACGCCGCGAAATCCGCGCAGCCCACGCGCCCAACCCCGATCCAGCGCGCAGGTGCCCGCCCACGCCGCCAACTCTATGGAGTTGTGAGCGTGGACATTGCGATACTGATCTTCTGGCTGTTCGCCGGCGTGAGCATCCTTTACGTCGTGCATTTTGGCGTCTACCTGGTGGGCGCCAACTTCTACGACGTCTGGCAGCAGCGCCGGAAGGGGATGCGGGGCGAGCGGCGTTCCGGCGAATTTGAAGAGGAATGCGCGGCAACGGCGACTTGGAACCGCCGAGCCAGAGCCGAGGTGCCGGGGCTGGTCTCCGTGGTCATCGCGGCCCACAACGAGGAAGCGGCAATCGTTCGCACGCTCGATTCCGTGCGGCGCAGCACCTACCGATCCTTCGAGGTAATCGTCGCGGACGACGCGTCCACCGACCTCACCGGTCGGTTGGTGCGCGACTACCAGGTGCGTCACCCCGAGATGCCCCTGCGAATCGTGCGGATGCACGAGAACGTCGGCAAGGGCGTGGCCCTCAACTCGGCTCTGCGCCGGCACTGCCACGGTCAGTTCGTTATGACGCTCGACGCAGACTCGATCCTTGAGGCCAACTCCATCAGAAACGCGCTGTCCTACTTCGACGACCCCAATGTTGCCGGTGTCGCCGCTAACGTGCAGATCATGGAGGAGACGACCGTACTCGGCCTTCTCCAGCGGTTCGAGCATATGATCGGCTATCGCTCAAAGAAGCTCTACTCGATATTGAACTGTGAATTCGTGGTGGGTGGGGTGGCCTCCACTTATCGGATGCGCGTGCTCCGCAAAGTCGGCTTCTATGACACCGACACCCTGACCGAAGACATCGGCCTGAGCATGAAGATCACCAGGCTGGGCAACCGGCGCTTTCGCATGGTCTACGGCGCTGACGTTGTGGCGAAGACCGAGGGCGTGCTCACCCTGCCCGCATTGGCGAAGCAGCGTTTGCGTTGGAAATATGGAAGCATCCAGAATCTCATCAAGTACCGCGCGTTGCTGTTCAACCCCAGCCGCCGGTACGCCCGCACGTTGACGTATTACCGGATGCCGATGGCGGTGCTCAGCGAGTTCACGCTGCTGCTGTCACCCCTCGCTTGGACGTACGCGGTGTACTGGTCGCTGGTCACTCAGACGCCCGCCCTGATTCTCGGCGCCTACGCCACCATTACTGCGTACACGCTCCTGACGATCTGGATGGACGAGAACCTGACTACACGCGAGCGCGCTCGACTGTCCGTCTACGCCCCGACGGCGTACCTCCTGTTCTACATCATGGACCTGGTGCAACTGACAGCGGCGCTTCGCTGCATCGCACGCTCACGCGGCCTGGTCCGCCGCTCTGAGATCAACGTCTGGACGTCACCACAGCGGGCCGGCACCGTGCTGGAGGTCGCTCATGCCGCGTAAGCGCCGGCGGATCGTCCGGGTGTTGTTGAATCCGCTCGTCGTCTCCTTGGTTGTGGTCGTCGTGTTCACCACCGGATGGTTGCTATACACCGGCGGGAGCACGAGCATCGCTGCGGCGCGGCCCGGCGCCAACCTGCTCCCCTCGCTCGATTCGAGCGCGTCGACCGAACCTGCCGGCGGTTGGACCGTCGGCCACAGCGGGGATGCCCAAGCCGCACTGTCGCTGGTCGACGGGCGGCTGAACGACCAGGCACTGAAGCTCGACATCACCCGGTACGTTTCGGGTGATGTCACGCTGACGAGCCCACGCGTGGACGTCGAGCCGGGTGCGACTTATCTGTTCAAGGCGTTCACCACCACCGACGCAGATTTCACTCTGCTGGCCCGTAAACATCATGCCGACGGCAGCACGACCCTGGATCAGCTGCCGAACCAGCTTGAGCGGCCGGGCAATGCCCCGTTCACCGTGAGCGATGCCTTCGACAGCGTAGAAACGACGACCGCAGTGGAGTACGTCTTCCGGTTCGCATCGGAGGGTACCGTGCGGATCGAGGGCGCGTACCTCGAGGCGGCAGACGACGTCCAGCCGCCACCCACAGTGGCGACAGCCCCCAACCTTGTCCCCAACCCCGGCCTCGCCGCACCCGAATCGGGCATTCCCGACTCATGGTCTCCGTACACCGCCGGGGTGTCGACCGTGGAGTCCGGACGCACCGAGGACGAGCGCGGCGGTTATCTCTGGACCCGCATCGCGAATTACCAGAGCGGTGAGGCGAAGTGGCAATATCGGCCGGTGCCGGTGACCGCCGACGGATACTTCGCGTTCGACGCGACATATCAGTCGGAGCGCGAGGTGGACGTGGTGGCGGAGTTTGAGCTCGCGAACGGCGAGCGCGCGTTCAACAACCTGGCGACGGTTCCCCCGGCGGGAGAATGGACAACCATTCATTCCGCCTTCCAAGTCCCCGACGGTGCGAAAACGGCGATGGTCACCCTGGTGTCACACGGGGACGGTACCACCGGCATCCGCGACTTGTCGGTTACCGACGTCACCAAGCCGGGACCCCTCCGCTGGGACCAGCCGATGGTCTCGATCACCTTCGATGACGGCTGGCAGTCGGTGTACGACCACGCTCTGCCTCTGCTGGCACAGCACGGATTCCTCTCCACCCAGTACGTCAATGCCAGCTCCATCGAAACGCCGAACTTCATGAATGCTGCCGAGGTGCAGCAACTACACGAGGCCGGACATGAGATCGCGTCACACAGCTACGACCACGTTGATCTCACGTCGATCGGCACCGACCGGCTGGACGATGAGATGCGCAAGGGTGAGGCGGCGCTGGCGGCTGCCGACCTCGGCACCGACAGCTTCGCCCCGCCGTTCGGACGATCTGACCCTCAGGTCGACTGGTACGCGCGCAAGTACTTCGACACGGTGCGTGGAACACGCGGCGGCATCAACACCCGGCAGAGCCTCGACCCCGGTGACCTGTTGGTCTTCTACGTGACCGACGAGACCACGCCGGACAGCCTGGCCGCAGCGCTGGCCGAAACGTCCCGGATGCATGGCTGGCTCATCCTCGTGTACCACCAGATTGCGACCGCCCCGGCGACCGGCACCCAAGAGGACACCATCGCGGGCGACCGGAGCACGATCACCGAGGATGCCCTCGCCGCCCAGTTGCAGCTGATCGAGGACAGCGGCATCGAAGTCCAGCCGGTCACGCAGGCGTTCGCGCGGCTGCGACTCCCTTAGGCGCCCTTCGGCGGTGCAGCTCGTGCCGTCGGCCACCCGAAGCGAATGGAAGAACTGATGATCAGAAGCAGAACCGGTGTACGGGGAGCACGTGTCAGGCTCGCCTCCGTCGTCGTGGCGGGGACGGCCATGGCGACCGCGCTGCTGGCGCCCGGGTTGGCGAACGCCGCCGTGAACAACCCCGCGCCCGCGGCGCTGGTGTCGTTCACCTTCGACGACGGCCTGGCCAGTTCCATCACGCAGGCCGCACCGACACTGCAGAAGTACGGACTCACCGGTACCGACTATGTCCCGACCAACTGCATCGGCATGACCACCGTGCCCAACACCTGCCGCGCCAATACCGACAGGCCATACATGTCGTGGGATCAGGTCGTACAGCTGCGGGACACCTACGGGTGGGAGATCGGGGCGCACACTCTCGACCATGTTTGCCTGGTCAGCGCGGGCGGTGACTGCCAGACGAAGAAGTTGACGGCGGCTCAGCTCGATGCCCAGCTTTCCGACAGTAAGTCGGCCCTCGCCGCGCACGGTATCGACGCGACCGCGTTCGCTCCGCCGTACGGCGATTACGATATGACTGCTGTCGCCCAGGTGGCCAAGTACTACACGTCGATGCGCGGATTCGCTGAGCTCGGCAATAACATTTGGCCGCTCGGCGACTACTTGCTGCGCAATGTCCCCGTTCAGGAGGTGACCACGCCGGTGGCCAACCTGAAGGCGCAGGTTGACGCGGCGATCGCCAGCCAGACATGGCTGGTATTCAGCTTCCACGACATCGTGCCGAGCCCCAGCCAGAACCCGGACGACTACCAATACGGCACGGCCGAGCTCGATCAGCTGGCCGCGTACGTGAAGACCAAGGTGGCGGCGGGCCAAATCACGAACGTCAACGTCAGTCAGGGCCTGGTCAACGGCACCCCGAACAAGATGCCGAACCCCACGTTCAACAACGGACTCGGTGACGGCTGGCGCACCGACGCCCCGACGACGATCACGGCGGACGCCGCGAACAACGGAAGCTACCCCGACTTCGCCAAGTCGGTGAAGCTGGTCTCTGGCGCATCGACCGGCCACCTCTTCTCGCCGCAGGTCGCCGTAACCCCCGGGACTAACTATCTGTACAAGACCTACCTCAACGTCGCAGCGATCAAGAGCGGCGAGGTGGCGTTCTACGTCGACGAGTACAACGCGGCCGGCAACTGGGTCTCCGGGCAGTATCGAAAGCGGGAGAACTCCCACTGGGTGGAAAAGCTGAATTTCACCTACATGCCGAGCTCAACGAACGTTGCCAAGGCCAGCCTGCAGGTCATCGTCGCGGGGACCGGCATTACGGCCTACCTGGACAATGTGGAGCTGCTGGCGCTCGGCGCGGAGATTCCGCCGACGCCGGCCACCAACCTGGTCGCCAACGGCACCTTCGACGCCGGTATCAGTAGCGGCTGGCGAACCGACGCGCCGGCCGTCATCCTCGCCGACACCGCCAACAACGGCGCCCCGGACAATCCGGCGAACTCGGTGAAAATGCAGGGTCAAACGGCCAATGCCCACTTGTTCTCGCCGCAGGTCGCCGTGACGCCGGGCAACTACAGCATCTCGGCCTACCTCAACATCAAGAACCGTACGGCCGGTGAGGTCGGCTGGTACATCGACGAGTACGACGCCAACGGCAATTGGATCTCCGGCCAGTGGAAGCTCGCCAGCACGACGCTCGGCGTCACCAACGTCGACCTGAGCTACTCGCCCAGCACGACCAACGTGGCCAAGGCCAGCTTGCAGGTGTATGTCACCGGTAACTCCGGAGTGCTGGCTTACCTGGACGATGTCCGGTGGTGGCGCCTGTGACGGTCGGTCGCCACGTGTTGAGATTTCTCACGTCGGGCATTCTGGTCGCCCTCGCTGGCTGCTCCGCGATCGCCCCGGGACAGGCACCCGGCGTGGTCATCGATCTGCTCCAGGAGGACTGGCGGTATATGCCGGGGGTGACGACCGACCCGGGCGGGTTGCAGGTCGCGGCCACCGCACGGAGCATCGTCGCGCAGGACGGCGCGGGCGGCCAGTCGAACCCGCCGCTCAACCTAGCCGGCATGCACCTCGTGGCCGCGGGGGATTTCGAGCTGAGCGCCTCGTTCACCGACGTGACCGCCGACGCGTCCTTGGCCCTGTACTACACCCCTCCGGTGATCGCCGACGAGTTCCGGATCGAGCCGGCCAGCCTGCGACTCACCCTCCGCGGTGCCGACCTCGAAATCGCGGTCTTCGACGGTTCACCCCAGCAGGATGTGACCGACCCCCGACCAGCCCGCGACGAACACGTGACGGTTGCGGATCCGAAGGCCGCGCTTTCCGTTCGTCGAACCGGGAATACGCTCGCGGTCGCCAGCGGCGATGACACCGTGTCGTCATTGCCCCTGGGCGGTGTGTTCGGATCGGGGGAAATCTGGCTGGGGCTGTCGAGCAGCGCCGGCTCCTTCCGGGTCAGCTCCTTCACCGCCACCGCGCCGCCGGGTGCCACCCTGAACACCGCGGGTCCCCAGGTCGCCCCGGCCGAACCGTCGGTGGGCGGGCTGCAGGCTCTCGCCTCCAGCACCCGCCCGGGCTTCACGATCGGTGCGGCTGTAGCATTGGGGCCGCTGGCCTCCGACGCGGACTACGCGCGGAACCTCGTCGGCAATTTCGGTGCCGTCACGCCGGAGAACGCGATGAAACCGCAGTCGCTCTCCCCCAGGCAGTCCGTGTACACCTTCGAGGAGGCGGACGCCATCATCGCGATCGCCGAGAGCAAGGGTCTGGCCGTGCACGGCCACACCATTGCGTTCACCGAGTCGATGCCCCTCTGGATGCAGGAACTGTCCACCGGCAACGAGCTGGAACGCCGTGCCAGCGCCGAAGCGCTCCTGGACTACGTCACCGCCGTGGTGACGCACTTCAAGGGACGGCTCAAGTCGCTCGACGTCGTCAATGAGCCATTCGACGCCGCCCAGGGGACCAGCATGCAGCAGAATATCTGGTACCGCGTTTTCGGGCCAGGGTATCCTGCCGTCGTTTCTCAGGCAGTCTACGACGCCGATCCGACGGTTCTGCAGTTCATCAACGAGAACGGGGCCGACGTACCAGGTCCCCGCCAGGATGCCGTGCTCAAGCTCGCGCTCGACACCAACTCACGGGGCGGGCACATCTATGGTGTCGGGCTCCAGGCCCACGTCTATGACCTTGAGACCGACGCCATCTCCGCCGCCGACCTCGCCGATACGTTCACAATCTTCGAGGACGCCGGACTGTTCGTACGGATCTCAGAGAACGACGTCACGGACGACCTCGGCACTGACGCCCAGGCGAAGCAGTACACCACGGTATTGGCCGCCTGTCTACGCTCCCCGGCCTGCGTCTCCTACACGACGTGGGGTGTCGACGACCGCTACGACTGGTGGATCGACGACGACGACAATCTGCAGCAGGGCCACGATTTTCTGTTCAATGACGGGCAGCCGACGCCCGCCTACGACGCGATGAGGCAAGCTCTGGGCGGCTGACGGTTCCTTACCTCGAGGGCCTCGAGGCCCTCGAGACCGGCCGGTCCCTACTTCGTTCCGACAGACACCGTGGGGCTACCCAGCTCAGCGGCCGGCATCTCGGCGGCGAGGCGGTTGGCCTCTTCGATCAGGGTCGCCACGATTTCGGACTCGGGAACGGTCTTAATGACCTCCCCACGCACGAAAATCTGGCCCTTGCCGTTGCCGCTGGCGACACCGAGGTCGGCATCGCGAGCCTCGCCTGGGCCGTTGACGACGCAACCCATAACGGCCACGCGCAACGGCACGGTCATACCCTCGAGCCCGTCGGTGACATCGTTGGCGAGCTTGTAGACATCAACCTGGGCCCGGCCACAGCTGGGGCAGGAGACGATCTCAAGCTTGCGCTCGCGCAGGTTGAGCGACTGCAGAATCTGCAGGCCCACCTTGATCTCCTCGGCCGGCGGGGCGCTGAGCGAGACACGGATGGTATCGCCGATGCCCTCACCGAGCAGAATACCGAACGCCGTGGCGCTCTTGATAGTGCCCTGAAAGCTCGGTCCGGCTTCGGTGACGCCGAGGTGCAGTGGCCAGTCGCCGCGCTCGGCGAGCAGGCGGTAGGCCTTGACCATGACGACCGGGTCGTTGTGCTTGACCGAGATCTTGAAGTCGTGAAAGTCGTGTTCCTCGAACAGGCTGGCTTCCCAAACAGCGCTCTCGACGAGCGCCTCAGCGGTGGCCTTGCCGTACTTTTGCATGAGGCTGGGTTCGAGGGAGCCCGCGTTCACGCCGATGCGCAGACTCACGCCCGCTGCCTTGGCGGCGGCGGCGATTTTGCCCACCTGATCGTCGAACTTGCGAATGTTGCCTGGGTTGACGCGCACGGCAGCGCAGCCGGCGTCGATGGCGGCGTAGACGTAGTTCGGCTGAAAGTGGATGTCGGCGATAACCGGAATTTGGCTCTTCTTCGCAATGATCGACAGCACCTCGGCGTCATCGCGGGTGGGCACAGCCACGCGTACGATGTCGCAGCCGCTCGCCGTGAGCTCGGCGATCTGCTGCAGGGTGCCGTTGATGTTGGTCGTCTGCGTCGTCGTCATCGATTGAACGCTCACGCGAGCGTCACCACCAACGAGCACCTTGCCCACCTTGATCTGGCGGGACTTGCGTCTCGGAGCGAGTACCTCGGGTATTTTGGGCATTCCCAAATTGATTGCAGCCACGTGCCTAGCTTAGTTGTCGGTGCCGTCGGCAAGCTGAATGCGCTTTATTCAGGCATCCACTCGCTCGAGTTGAGCCAGCAGCGCCTCCAGGAACGCGGCCGGGTGTTCGAGGTGCGGCGAGTGCCCGCAGTCGGCCAGTTCCAGCTCGGTCAGCGCGCCGCCGGCAGCCTGATAGGCACCGAGCACCGTGCGGGTCTGCTGGATCATCGGCTGCGGCGGGGCCACATCGACGCCTGGCCAGCCGGGAATCACGCCGAGTTGCCCGAGATAGTTGAGGTCGAAAAACGACGTGTCGGACACGATGACGTCGTCGCTGCCGTGGATCCAGAGGATGGCCGGTTTCACTGCCAGGTCGACGATGCCGCTCGTGTTGAAGTGACCGGGCGACATAGTGTTGAGCACACCGCTGCCGCCGGGCGCGAAACCCGGCCAGTTCTCCGACGGTGTCGAGTCGCCGGGATAGTTGCCGACACCGGTAGCGGTGGTGAGCATCGATTCAATCCACACGTCATCGTGCTCCGAGCTGAACGGCGGCTTCACGTAGGTGGTCTGGTACACGGTGCGCGGGCTGGCCTGTTCGTCGGCACTACGGTCGCCGCCCTGCAGCCGGGAAACGAAGTCCGCATTGGCCCCGCCGGCCCCCGTGCCGGCATCGTCGTTGCTGAGCCGATGGCCATCCGCTCCCCCGGTGCCGCCGAAGCCGTATGGGGACACCGGGGCCACCAGGGTCAGGGTCTGCACGAGATCGGGGTGGTCGAGCAACAATTGCATGGTCACGCCACCGCCCATGCTCCAGCCCACCAGGTGTGCCCGATCGACGCCGAGCTCGGACAACACCGCAGCGACATCGTCCGAGTAGTCGGACAAGCCCCTGGTCGCATCGACCGGCAACGTGGCGCTGCTGCCGAAACCGCGAAGGTCAATGGCCAGCGCCCGCACCGAGGCGGGCAGGGCCAGCATGAGCGGCTGCCAGAACAACGAGGACGACACGTTTCCGTGCACAAAAACGACGGTCGCTGCCGTCGACTCTGTGGCCGGCCGTTCGAGTACACCGGCGCGCAAGCGCGGGGTGAGCACGCTCAGTTCGGTAATTCCGTCAAAAATATTCATGTCGGGGTCCTCTCTGATTTCTGGATTTGCACGTGCACGGATTGGGCCACCCGATCGGCGCCACTCTCACTCATCACGATCGTGTAGTGGTTGACGTCGTCGACTCCCTGCACCGTCATCGGCAGCGCGGCCGCCCAGGCGGCGACAGCCGCGTCATCATAGAGCGCGGCGGGTTCGTTGAGCAGCCCCCGGGGGGCGCGCAAGAAATTGATCGGCACCGCCAGAGCGGCCAAAGCCTCGGTATAGCCATCGGATCCGTCGAGTTCCATCACATTCTCGGCGACGGCCGCCAGCAGCGCCGAGGGGTGCAGGCTCGGCGCAACACCGTCGAGGTCGTAGCGGGCGAAGTCGGCCACCCGGGAAGACCAGTCCGCCTGAAATGCGGGGTGCCCGCGCCAAAAATCGAGGTAGGCCCCCTCCGACTCGAAGGTCTGGGACAGGCGTTCGGCGGCCGGGCCGAGGATAAGGAGCGGATCGATACCGGCGTCACGGGGAATCGGCAGGCCTCCGTCGACGAGAACCAGTGAGTCGACCCGGTCGGGGTAGAGATGGGCAAGCCAGACGGCGACGAATGCCCCCATCGAGTGTCCGACCACGACAGCGCGCTCGACGTTCAAAAAATCCAGCACGGCCACCAGGTCCGCGGCGTGCTGGCGCAACCCGAACGGTGCGGGCAGCGCGTTGCTGCGAGCGCGGCCGCGCAGGTCGGGCGCGATCACCCGAACATGGGGAAGGCGATCGGCCAGCCACGACCAGGTGAGGTGCGACGCGGTAATGCCGTGGATGGCGAGGACCGGCGCACCCCCCTGCTGCCCGGCGCGCCACTGCCCGCCAAACAGGCCTCCCCCCGCCACCGGCGCCCGGAACGGTTGGTAATCCTCACTCATGAGTTCCCATTTCAACCGGACTCACGACGGTTCTCTTCGCGCCCAGCGCACCCTCGATGAAGCGCATCATCTGCTCGAAGACATACTCGGGCACAGCACGGGTTCCGCTCGCGAACGGGTCCGCTTCCGCCCCCGGCGCCTCATCGACCTCGCCCCACAACACCCAGCGCATGCCGATCATCTCGCCGATCCCCATCAACGCCCACGCAGCGACGGTCGGATCGATGTCGCTGATCTCCCCCGCCGCGCCGGCCGCGCGCAGCCCGGCGATATAGCCCTCGACAATGCGGGTGTAGTGCAGGCGCAGGGCTCCGGGCGAGACGAACTCCGCTTCGCGAATCACCCGATACAAGGCGGGATGATCGGCGGTGAATTGAAAAAACGCCCGAAATCCGGCGCGCTCCGAATCGATGCGATTTTCCGTAGCAGCGGATGCCGCGCTCATCGCCAATCGCACCCGATGGTTCAGGTCCTCGACCAGTTCGTTGAAAATCTGCAGTTTCGAGTCGAAGTACAGGTAGAAGGTGCCCTGGCCAATGCCGGCAGCATCCGTTATGCGCGCGATCGACGCGTCGGCGTAACCGACCCGGGAGAACACCTGTTCGGCGGCCTCGATGAGTTTGCGCTTGGTCTCTTCGCCTCGGGCGGTGCGCGGCATTCCAGCGCTCATTGTTCGCTCCCTTTCTGCTGACGGCTGTGTTCAGGATCGTGCTGCAGGCCGTGTTGCCAGCGCTCGAGCAGCTGGCGCCGCAGTACCTTGTTGCCCATCGATCGGGGAATGTCGCTGACAAAACGCACGAAGGCCGGCAGCTTGAATGCGGCCAGCTGTGTGCGGGCATAAGCCAGAATTCCGGCCTCCTCCGCCGAGAAACCCGGTGCCAACACGATGAACGCAACGCCGACCTCTCCCCACCGTTCGTGCGGAACCCCGATAACGGCCACCTCGGCCACTGCGGGGTGCTCGACCAACACGGTTTCAACCTCGGCCGGCGCAACACTCTCACCGCCGGAGATGAAAATGTCGCTGAGCCGATCGATCACGGCGAAGTAGCCGTGCTCATCGCGGCGCACGAGGTCGCCGGTGTGCAGCCAGCCACCCCGCAGGGTGCGAGCGGTCTCCTCCGTGGCCCGAAAGTATCCCGAGAACACACCGGGCCCACGCACGAGCAGTTCGCCCGTCGCTGCTCCCTCGAGCAGCTCTTCCGTGACCGGATCGGCCACGGCCACCTCCACGTGCGGATACGGTTTACCGGCGTAGCCGACCATGCTGCGTGCCTCGTCGTCGGGCAGGCAGAGCACGTTCGGCGAGGCCTCGGTGAGGCCGTATCCCTGCGTGAGTGCTACACCGCGGGCATGCCAGGTGCGCAGCAGTGGCGCTGGCATCGGCGCTCCGCCGACCACGGCGTGCTTCAGGCTCGACAGGTCGGTTGCGGCAAAGTCGGGGTGCTGGGCGAGGAAGAGATAGTTCGCGGGCACACCCATCATGGTCGTGATGCGGCGGTCGGCGATCAAATGCAGCACCCGTCCCGGATCGAAGGTGCGCTCCAATACGACGGTCGCCCCCATCCACCAGGCCAGCAGTGGCTGGATGTTCCAGCCACCCACGTGATATTGCGGCATGACCGAGAGCACGACGTCTCTGCTGGTGATCTCCGTGATTCGGGACAGCGACAGATTGGTCCAGAAGCAGTTCGCGTGGGTCAATACGACGCCCTTCGCCGGACCGAGCGTGCCCGAGGTGAACACGATCAAAAGTGCGTCGTCATCGCGAACGGCCCGGTGCACCCGTTCCATCGAGCTGGGCTCGTCCCGCCCACGCCGGGGTGCCGGCACGACCAGCTCGACTCCGCGCATTCCCAGCAGTGTCGACGGGAGAGGCTCGGTCAGGCGACTCTGGGCATCCGTTGCCAGAGTCTGAAACTCGTCTTCGACCAGCAGCAGCGCCGGATCGGCCAGTTGCAGCTGCGCGGCGAGTTCCCGAGGTGCCAGCCGCCAGGACAGCGGTACGAGAACAAGGCCGGCCTGCGCGCAGGCGAAGAACAGCACGACCTGGTCTGAGCTGTTGCCGGTGATGGTCGCGATCCGATCGCCGACGCCGTAGCCTGCGGCTCGAAACGCGCTCGCGAGGTCGCCGGCCCGGTCGTCGAGGTCGCGGTAGCGCAGCGTGACGCCGCGGTCATCGACCGCAACCCGCTCCGGTGTGGTGCGCGCGCGATCCCTGGTCCATCGGCCCAGTGTGTGCAGGCCGTCGGCCGGCAGATCGCTCATATCGTTTCCTCCGTTTCCAGCATGCGCTCCCCGGAGCCACGTTTCGGCCGATGCGGCCACGCGCTGCGCCGGGTCAGTCCGGCGAGACCGCCCGGAAGGAACAACACCACGAGAATAAACAGGGTGCCCAAAATGAACAACGGTTGGGACAGGGGAATCCGCAGCACGTCGGGCAGGCCCGCAATGAACTCAGACCCGGCCAGGGCGGTCAGCCGCTGGTCGAGCAGCGTGTAAACGATCGCTCCGAGCACCGCGCCCCAGCGCAATCCGACACCGCCGAGCACAACAATCACCAGCAGGGTCAGCGTGAAGTCGGGCGTGGCAACCCGCGGCGACACCCCGCTTTGCAGCAGCAAAAAGGCGGCACCGGCCAGGGCGGCGAGCGCACCGGCGATGCTGAAGATGAGCAGCCGCACAAAGTAAGGGCGGATGCCGATGACCCGAACCCGAAGTTCGTTCTCCCGCGTAGCGGCCACCACGTGCCCGGCCCGGCTCTTTTCCACCCAGAGCACCACGAGGTAGACCGTCACGAGCACGGCGAGCGCCAGCCAGTACAGATTGCGAGTGTTGAGCACCCCGACCAGCGAGTCGGGCACCTGCGAGACGTCGAGGGTGAGTCCCTCCTCGCCACCGGTCTGCCCACCGGGGTTGCGCCGCACTACGACCGAGCCCGCCTGGGCGAAGGCGAGTGTCACCATGGCGAAGGAGATGCCGGTGACCCTCAGGCTGACCGAGCCGACCAGTGCCGCGAGCACGAAGCCGATCAGCACGGTGATCAGAATCGCCACGATAAAGGTGACGTCGGCCGGCATCCAAGTCGGCGAGAAGTTGCGCAGCACAATGCCGAGGCCATACGCACCGGCGGCAAAGAACAGCGCATGTCCAAAGGAAAGCATTCCGGCCAGGCCGAACAGGAGGTGGTAGCTGAGCGCGAGCGCCGCTATGAGCATGGCGTAGGCGAGCAGCTGCAGGGTGCCCGGCGTGTAGGTGGCGCCCGGAAAAATACCGGGAATCGTAATGTTCAGCAGCGGCAGCAGCGCCATGAACAGCACCAGTGCGGCGCCGGCCGTGATTTTGGCAACCGGGCGGCTCCAGAGTGATCTCATGCTTTGGCTCCCAACAATCCGCGCGGGCGCAGCAGCAGCACCGCTGCGAGGGCGAGCACGACGGCGAGGTCGCCGGTTCCACCGAGGTAGAAATTGGCGAACTGTTGCAGCACCGCCACCAGAACGGATGCGATGGCCGCCCCGGCGAGAGATCCCAGGCCTCCGATGACGGTCACGATAAAGGCGAAGATCAGCAACGAGCCACCGATATGCGCCGAGACGTAGCCGTAGTAGATCGAGGCCAGCACCCCGCCGAGTCCGGCGGCGGCGCCGCCGATCGCGAAGACCAGGGTGAAGGCGCGGCGCACATCGATTCCCAGCGCGGTGACCATGAGCCGGTTCTCAACGCCGGCTCGAATGATCAGGCCGTATCGGGTGAACTTGAGGAACAGCACGATGGCCACGAGCACGAGAACCGCCACCACAATGAGCATAAAGCGGTTGTTGGGAATGCGAGCGCCGAGAATCTCGGTGGTCTGCCCGAGCCAGGACGGGCTCGTCACATAGGTGGGGTCGGTACCCCAGATCCCTTCAAACAGGGCAACGGAGGCCAGCGCGAGACCGACCGTCACGAGCACCTGTTCGATGTGGCGGTTGTACAGCCGCCTGATCAGAAAGAATTCGGTCGCGGCTGCCACGAGCGCACCGACCAGGGCTCCGGTGATCATCGCGGCGGCGAGGGCCCACCAGGATCCGTCACTGAGCCTTCGGGCGACCTCCCAGCCGATGAAGGCGCCGATGGTGAGAAAGGATCCGTGGGCGAAGTTGAGCACGCCCATCAGACCGTAGATAAGGGAGAGTCCGGATGCGACGAGAAAGTACAGGGCACCGAGGCCAAGACCGGTGATCAGCAGCAGTACGACGGTGCTCATGCCGGCACCGCCGCATCCGCTTGGCCACTACCGCTGTGTACGCCGAGGAAGCGTTGGATACGTTCTGGGTGATCGAGCAGTTCGCTGGCCTCACCGGTGAAGACGACGCGTCCGCCGGAGAGCACGACCACACGGTCCGCAAGCTGCCGGATCACTTGCAGGTTCTGTTCCACCAGCAGAATCGGCACGGTCCTGGCGGCGATGAGCAGCGCCTGAGCGACCTCGCCGACGATTTTCGGCGAGAGGCCTTTAGTGGGTTCATCGACCAAAAGCAGGCGGTTCTGGTTGAGCAGGGCCCGAGCCAGCGACACCATCTGCTGCTGGCCCCCGGAGAGTGTGCCGGCCAGTTGTGCCTGGCGCTGCACGAGGTCGGGAAAAAGTTTCTCGACCAGAGCACGGTTGGGCTTGGCCGAACGTTCGGCCAGTTTCAGGTTTTCGGCAACGGTGAGTTTGCCGAAAACCTCGCGGTCTTCCGGCACGTAGCCAACGCCGAGCTGCACGACCTTGTGGGTCGGCAGCCGGTCGACGCGGCGTCCGCCGAGAGTGACTTCGCCGGTGCGGTCGATCAGGCCCAGGATGGATTTGATCGTGCTGGTCTTGCCGACACCGTTGCGACCGAGCAGCGCGGTGACGCCGGTATCCGGCACGTCGAACGAGACGTCTTCGACGACCTGTTGCCCCTCGATGCGTCCGTACAGGTTACGCACGGTGAGGATATTGCTGCTCAGGTTGGTGCTCGAGTTGGTACTCATACCGGGTCTCCGAGGTAGGCGGATTGCACCGTGGGATTGTTCATCACGGCGGCGGGAGTGTCGCAGGCGAGCAGCTCGCCGTGGTGCATGACCGCGACGCGGTCGACGAGGCCGAGAACAACCTCCATATGGTGTTCGACCATGAGCACGGTGCGGCCACCGTGGTGCAGGGTGCGAATGACTTCCATCAGGCCGGGCACATCGCCCGAGCCCACTCCGGCCATCGGTTCATCGAGCAGGATGACGCTCGGATCCATGGCCAGGAGCATCGCGATCTCCAACTTGCGTTTGTCACCGTGGGAGAGGCCGCCGGCCAGGCTCTGGGCATGATCGGCGAGGCCGACCTCGTCGAGACGGTCGGCGGCCAGCCGGGTGGCGGCATCCGTTGCCCGAGGAAATCGGGTGACGAGGCTGCCGCCCCCGGCCGCGGCCTGCGCGGCCAGGCGCACGTTCTCGATCGCGCTGAGCCCGTTGAACAGACTGGAGGTTTGAAACGTGCGGCCGAGGCCGGCCCGTGCCCTGACATGGATCGGTTCCCGGGTCATCGTGCGACCGTTCAGCCGCACCACGCCTTCCGTGGCGAACAACACACCGGAAATGAGGTTGAACAGGGTTGTCTTGCCGGCCCCGTTGGGGCCGATCACACCGAGCATCTCACCCCGCGGGATCGACAGCGTCACGTCCTGAAGGATGCGTGCGCCGCCGATCTGCAGGCCGACATGTTCGATGCTGAGCACGGGTGCCGCTGGCATCTGCTTACCCTGCGCTACTGTGCAGCAACGGCGACCGGCGGGGCGACGGTCTCGGCATCGACGGTCTCGATCAGTTCCGGTGCCCAGGTGCCATCGGCATCTTCCTGAAGCGAGGCTTGGAACATCGGCTGCAGCACGGCGTGGTCCTCGGCACGAATGGTGATCGAACCCTTGACCGAGTCGAAGGTGTAGCCCTCGAGCGCGGCGATCATGTCGTCGACGTTGTCGCCGCCACCCTCGCGCACGGCCTGCACGAGCATCTGTGCTGCCACAAAGCCGTCGGGCGAGAACAGGTCGGCCTGCGCGTCGTGGGCTTCAAGGTAGCTAATCATGGCCTTGCTCTGTTCGTTGTCGGTGGCCGACTCGAAGTAGTGCGAGAGAAAGCTGATTTTGTCGCTCGCGGCACCGTAGGCGCCGTAGGTCGAGACATCACCGAGGCCGGTGACGACGGGAACGGCGTCGAAGACACCCTGCTGCTGAAGCGCCGTCCACATGGCACCGGTACTGGCTCCGGCCCAGGCGACGAAGATCAGGTCGGGCGACGCATCGAGCAGTTGCTGGGCGAACGGGGTGAACTCGGTCGCATCTTCGGCAACGAGCACACCATCAACGGTCGCACCCTTGCCGCCAAGTACGGCGGTGACGCCGGCCAGATTGCCCTGGCCGAAGGCATTGTCCTGAGCGAAGACGACGATCTTCTTGCCGCTCGGATCGCCGATGAAAGTTCCGGCGGTCGCAACGTCTTCGTAGGTCTGGCGGCCGGAACGGAAGGTGTAGGCGTTGATACCGGTGATGGCATCGGCCGCAGCCGGACCGGAGATGTAGAGGACCTTGTTCTGGTCGGCCTGCTCAGCCAAGCTGACAGCGATACCCGAGGAAACGGTGCCGGCCAGAATCTGGTACCCCTGACCGATCAAGTCTTTGGCGACCGAGACTGCGGTGTCGGGGTTGCCCTGGTCGTCTTTCCAAGTGATGTCGAGCTCCCGGCCGTCAACGGTGCCGGTGCCGTCGGTGGCGTAGTCGAGACCGGCTTCGAACCCAGACGTGTACGCGGCGCCGTAGGCGGCGAGTGGACCGGTTGTTGACGTGATCATGCCCACCTGCACGGCGGGCTTCGAGGTTGAGTCATCGGTGGCTGCGCCTCCGGTGGTGGCCGTGGGTGCGCATCCAACCAGGGTCAGGGCGGCGACGGCGAGGAATGCCGGGGCCAGGAACATCTTTGTTACCCGCATGAAATTTGCCTTTCGTGCTGTTGAAGTGGGTTGCTGACAGGAGGTGCTGTGCGAGGGACCGTCGATCATGGCAGTGATAAACCCGAACATGACGGGTGGTTCAGGTATCAGGAATCTAGGGGGGATCGGCGCTACTGTCAAGAGGACGGCGTGAAACGATACCCAGAAGTGGCCAATATGCTGGGGTAGGCGGCAGAGCCGCACCATTCATCAATTCGTAGACAAACCAGCATTCATTGACAAAGGAGTCCCGATGACAGAAAACGACGTTGTAATTTTGGCCGGCTCACGCACCCCGCAGGGTCGCGTGAACGGACAGCTCTCGTCCCTCACCGCTGTTGACCTTGGTGCCGCCGCCATCACCGGCGCCCTCGCCCGCGCCAAGGTGGCACCGGACCAGGTCGACTTCGTGCTCATGGGGCAGGTATTGCAGGCCGGCTGCGGACAGAATCCGGCCCGGCAGTCCAGCGTGGCGGCGGGCATCCCATGGAACGTGCCGGCGATGACACTCAACAAGGTGTGCCTCTCCGGCCTCGCCGCGGTCATCGATGCCGCCCGCCTGGTACGGCTCGGTGAAGCGGATGTCGTCGTTGCCGGTGGTCAGGAATCCATGTCGCGCGCTCCCCACCTGCTGCAGGGCTCCCGCCAGGGCTGGGCCTACGGAACCGTCTCGGCCCTCGACCACGCTGCCCACGACGGGCTCACCGACGCGTTCGATGGCCTCTCGATGGGACTCTCCACCGAGCGCGCCAATGTGCAGCTCGGCCAGACCCGACTTGAGCAGGATGAAATCGCCGCCGCATCGCACCAGCGCGCCGCCGCTGCCGCCGCGGATGACGTGTTCAGCGACGAGATCACCCCGATCAGCGTGCCGCAACGCAAGGGCGAACCGCTGATCATCAGCACCGACGAAGGCGTGCGTGCCGAGAGCACCACCGAAACGCTCGGCCGGTTGCGCCCCGCGTTCGACCCCGAGGGAAGCATCACCGCCGGCAACGCCGCCCCACTCAGCGACGGTGCCAGCGCGGTCGTCGTGACCAGCCGCGCCTGGGCCGAAAAGCACGGCCTGCCCTGGCTCGCCGTGATCGAAGCAAGCGGCCAGGTCGCCGGCCCCGACAACTCCCTGCACTCCCAGCCGGCCAACGCCATCGCCCACGCTCTAACCCGCCAGGGGTGGACCGCGGCAGACCTCGACCTGATCGAGATCAACGAGGCGTTCGCCTCGGTCGTCGCCCAGTCGTCGAAGGTGCTCGGAGTGGGCCCCGATGTGGTGAACATCCACGGTGGTGGCATCGCGATCGGTCACCCGATCGGTTCGAGCGGCGGGCGCATCGCGCTGCACGCCGCGCTCGAGCTCGCACGGCGCGGCAGCGGCAAGGCAGCTGTCGCTCTGTGCGGCGGCGGCGGCCAGGGTGAGGCGCTGCTGCTCTCGCGCTAGCTACTGCCAGTTGTTGAGCTTCGGTGTTCGGCGGGGATTGCGTCAGGGGCTCCGTCGAGGGCTGCGTCGAGGGCTGGCGAGGCAGCGATGGCCGGCCGTGTCGAGTGGGCGGTGGGCCAGTTGTTGGCTGCGAGCCTACTCGGCGCGGTCGGGCATCACACGGTCGAGCGACGCAGTCGGGCATCACACGGTCGAGCGACGCAGTCGAGCGACGCAGCGCCGTAGCGTCGCGCCATGAAGTCAGGTCGCAGGGTCAGGTCGCAGGGTCAGGTCGCAGGGTCAGGTCGTAGGGTCAGGTCGTAGGGTCAGGTCGTAGCGGCGGGTCGTAGCGGCGGGTCGTGACGCCGGTTCATAGCGTCGGTTCATAGCGTCGTAGCGTCGTGTCCAGACGTCGGGTCATAGCGTCGCACCCAGACGTCGGGTCGTGGGGTCGGGTTGTGAAGTCGTGTCAGAGCGTCGGTCGTCGCTCCGGTCATGGCTCCGGTCATGGCTCCGGTCGTGGGCAAGCGTGAAAAATAGGCACATTTGTGACGAATAATCGCACACCGCTTCGATATTCCGCGGCTGGCGCCAAGACGCGATATGAGTGATGATCCGTGCAGAACCTGATGGCAATGACAGGATTCATTACGAAAGTGGACCAGCCCGCCAAATTCCCCGTCAAGAATACTCTTGAGCTTCTCTCGCTTTTATGTTCGATTTGCGGTAGAATTGGGGTGAAGGAGGCACTGACGCCCATGTTCATGGAAAGCCCCGGCGAGACCAGCGTGAACCCCGTTATTGTGGCGGTGGAGCAGGCGCGGGGAATTCTCCTTGAAGCGTTGGGTGGGGTGTCGTTTGGGTTGCTCGGCGACGACGAGTCGCTGAGTGTGCTCCTCGCACTGGAGAGCGTGGGTCGGGTCATCGATGGAGCACGGGTGCTCTCCACGACGGATGTGTTGCGTCGGTCCGAATATTTCGATGCTGCTGCTGCCCAGGTTGGCGCTTCTACCGCTGTTTCTGCCGCTGCTGCGGGCAGTGCTGGTGCGGGCAGTACTGGTGCGGGCAGTACTGGTGCGGCGTCCGTGACGCCGGACAGCGCGCCGGCGGCCACGGGCACGGCGATCGCGTCGGGGCTGAGCGCGGCGGGGCTGGGGGCACCGACGCTGGGGGCGCCGACGCTGGCTCGTCGGCTGGGCTGTCGCAGCGGGGTCGATTTGGTCTGCACCCTCGCCCGGCTGTCCCGCAGCGAGGTGCGCCAGCGCGCCGCGCTCGGCCAGAAAGCGGGCCAGCGGATGCTCCTCGGCCGTCCCCTCACACCCACCTACCCCGTCCTCAGCGAAGCACTCCAGAGCGGAACGCTCGGCGTAGAGCAGGCCCGAGTGATCGTGCAGGTGCTCGACGGCCTCCGCTCTGAAGTCGTGGTCGAGGACCTCGACCGGGTCGAACGCTCCCTCGTCGCAAGCGGTTCCGGCGCGATCACGCCCGAAACCGAGGGCCTCCCCGGCGCCGGCATCGCCTTCGCCCCCGAGTTGCTGCGGCAGCAGGGCATCCAGTGGAAGGCACGACTCGCGCCCGACGGCACCGCGCCCGGTGACACCCCGCCGGAACGGCGCAGCTGGCTCACCTTCGGCGCCCTGAGCAACGGCGGCTACAGCCTCAACGGCTGGTTCACCACCCTGGACCGCGCCATCATCGGCAACGTCTTCGACGCGTACCTCTCCGCCGCCGCAGCCCACCCCGTCCCCGGCACCACCCCTCGCGCCACCCCACGCGCCACCCCAGGCGCCACCCCCCGCGCCACGGTCGCATTCCGTGAAACGGAACCCACCGACAACGAGCGGGTCGAGCCGATCGAGCGGGTCGAGCCGATCGAGCAAGGCGAGCAGGGCGAACAGGGCGAACGGGCCGAGCAGGCCGAACAAGCCGAACAGGGCGAACCGACCGAGCAGGACCAAAGCGAACAGGCCGAGGAGAGCAGGCAGGCCGAGCAGGGCGAGCAGGGCGAGCAGGGCGAGCAGGGCGAGCAGGGCGAGCAGGGCGAGCAGGGCGAGCAGGGCAAACAGAGCGAGCAGGGCGAACAGGGCGAACCCACCGAGCAAGCCGAACCGGGCGGGCAGTCCGGGCGGGCCGGGCCATGCCCGCAGGAACCGGGCGATTCCCGCTCGATCAGCGAGAAACGAGCCGGCATCCTCTGCGCGGTGTTCGAAGCCGCAGCCCGACAACCCGACACCCCCACCATGGGCGGCGCCGCCCCGACCGTGCTCGTGCACATCAACATCAACGACCTCCTCACCGGCCGCGGCGCCGGCTGGATCGACGGTATCGACGGCCCCCTCACCACCACACAAGTCGACGAACTCCTCTGCGCCGGCGGCTACCAACCCGTCCTCTTCGGCCAGCAGGGTCAGATCCTCCACCTCGGCACCACCAACCGGTTCTTCACCGCCCAACAACGCCGAGCCCTCGCCGCCCGCGACGGCGGCTGCATCATCCCCGGCTGCACCGTGCCACCCCACCAAACCCAGGCCCACCACGTCATCCCGTGGCGCGACGGCGGCCCGACCAACATCGACAACGCAGTCCTTTTGTGCAACGCCGCCCACAGCAGCATCGACACCTCCGGCTGGGACATCGACATGCGAGACGGCCGTCCCTGGATCCGCGGCCCGCTCCTGTTCGACCCCACCCAAACCTGGCGCCCCGCCGGCCAAAACCGCGCCGCCACCCCCACCGAAAAACCCCCCTGGAACAAATAGCACCCACGTCGCAGTGCGCCCACATCGCAACGCACCAGGCCAACGCACCTAGGTCAACGCAGGCAGGTCAACGCAGGCAGGTCAACGCAGGCAGGTCAACGCAGGCAGGTCAACGCAGGCAGGTCAACGCAGGCACATTCGAAACTCACCCACTAGGCGGGCGGGGTCTGACCGTCTGCCCGGTTGGCGCGCAGCACTTCGAGGCGTGCGCGATACTCGACCTCGTCAAGGTCGCCCTGGGCGAAGCGCTCAGCGAGGGTCTTCTCGGCGCTGCGGGCATCCGCTTGGCCGGCCCGGTCCCCTTCGCGCATGCCTCGACGCCAGCGGAGACCGAAGATGGTGAACAGCACGGCAAAGACGATGATCCCGAACAGGGGAATCAGCAGCAGGAACCACCAGCCAAAACCACCGCCCATCATTCCGCCATAGCCATAGCCGTCGGGACCCGGGCGCCCGAGGGAGTAATGCCGCCGGAATTACCCGAAGAAATTGACCGGTTTGACGATGTCGGCGTAGATGAGCAGCAGGCTCATTCCGCCCAGTAGCACCACGACCGCCAGGGTGAGCGGCATGAGCTTGGCCATGTCGACCGGCCCCGGGTCGGGCCGCTTGAACAGCTTCGCGAAGAATCGACGGATGCCTTCCCAGAGCGCTCCGGCGACGTGGCCGCCGTCGAGCGGCAGTAACGGCACCAGGTTGAACACGAACAGGGCGATATTGAGCGATCCAAGCAGGCCGAGCATGCTCGCCACCTTGGAGGCCACTGGAATCGTATCTATGCTGGCCAGCTCGCCAGCGACCCGGCCGACCCCGACCACGCTGATTGGACCGTTCAGGTCACGCTCCCCCGGCCCGAAGGCGGCGTTGGCCACGGCCACCAGCCGGTCCGGCAGGTTGAGAATCATGTGCGCGACATTGGCGATATTGTCGCCGACCATCGGTAACACGGCGGTTGCGGGCTGCGGCACGAGTTCGCTCGCCGCACCGATACCGACGAAGCCGACCTCCTCGGTGACCGCAGCCCCGGAAGCATCCGTTTTGATCTTGTTGTCGGCGGTATACACGTAGCGTTCGGTGAGTTTGGGGGTGAGCGAGAGATCCACGTCGGCGCCGTCACGCTCGACCACTACGGCCAGGGTGCGCCCGGGCGCCGAACGGATGATGTCGGTGGACTGCGCCCAGCTCGAAATGGCTGTTCCGCCGATACTGACCAGGCGGTCACCGGGCTGCAGACCCGCCGCGGCACCGGGCGAAGCCTCATCGGTGGCGGCGCAGGTCTGCCGTTCACTCGAAGCGGGCAGCACACACTCGTTCACGCTGCCGATCGTGGTGCTGATTTGCGCGTTGCCGAAACCCATGAGCAAAATGGCGAACATCACGATCGCGATGAGCAGGTTCATGGTCGGACCGCCGAGCATGATGATCACGCGCTTCAAAACCGGAAGTTGGTAAAACGCGCGGTGGTTTTCGCCCTCGCCGATGGTCTCCGCGCTGGCCTGGCGGGCGTCGTCGACCATGGTCGACAGGGCGCTCGTTTTCTTCTCCGGTGCGCCCTCCTGCACCATCTGATCGAAGAATCCGGTGGTGGTACTGCGGGCAGCGCCACCCTTCTTGGAGGGAGGAAACATGCCGATCATGGCGATATACCCACCCATGGGGATGGCCTTGACGCCGTATTCGGTCTCGCCTTTCGTGCGGGACCAGAGGGTCGGGCCGAAGCCGATCATGTACTGGGTGACCTTGACGCCGAAAAGCTTCGCCGGCACCAGGTGGCCGATTTCGTGCAGGCCGATGGACACGGCAAGACCCACGACGACAATCGCGACGCCCAGTATGAACAGCAGTACGTTTTCCACTGTCGTAGAGTAACCGCATCAAGCTGCAAAGCGGCTGGTCGTGCGGCTAGAACTCCCGATAAGGGGGTGCGTGTGCTTTGCTAGAGGGCTGATGCACCTGGAGGTCCCCCTGTCTCACGAACCTGTTCCGACGCAGCAACTGCCCGCGACGCCACCACCTGGCCCTGTGGGCAGCCTGTTGGCCGACCGTTTCTTGATTGTGAGCTTGATCGGAACCGGGGGAATGGCATCCGTTTACTCGGCAACGGATACCGTGCTCGGTCGTCCCGTGGCGGTCAAACTGTTTCGCGCCGCTGAGGGCGCATCCGACCCCGCGCGGCAAAGCGGCGAAATCGCCCTGCTCGCGAGCCTGAATCATTTCGCCCTGGTCACCCTGTTCGACGCCGGCACCACCGACGTCGCCGGCGCCCCGCGCACCTTCATCGTGATGGAACTCGTGGACGGTCCCGACCTGCGCACCCGCATCACCGACGGACCGCTGCCGAGCCTCGACGTGGCAACGATGGGCGCCGATCTGGCCGAAGCGCTGCATTACGTGCACGAGCAGGGCATCATTCACCGTGACGTCAAACCAGCCAACGTTTTACTGGCGCCCTCCGGCTTTCCCGGCCGCGGCATGCACGCCAAACTCGCCGATTTCGGCATTGCACGGTTGCTCGATGAAACCCGGCTCACCGCGACCGGCTCCCTGCTCGGCACGGCGAGCTATCTCAGCCCGGAACAGGCGCTCGGTGGCGTGATTGGCGCGCCTACGGATGTCTATTCGCTCGGCCTGGTTCTGCTCGAGTGCCTGACCGGTGTGCGCGCCTACCCCGGAACGGCGGTGGAATCGGCCATGGCCCGATTGCAACGCCAGCCCGAGATTCCGAGCGAAGTCAATCAGGAGTGGACGGAAGTTCTTACGGCAATGACCGCTCGCGACGGTGCCAAACGGCCGACCGCGTTCGAGGCCGCTGTTTTGCTGCGTGCGCTCAGCGTTAGTACCGAAAGCACCGCAACCACCGCAACCACCGCAACCACCGAGGATCAGGCCGTGGCGACGCTGGTATTGCCGGCCGCGAGTCTGGCTGATGCTGCACCGGCCGACGCTACACAGGCCGGCTCAGCACCGGCCGACTCAGCACGGGCCGACTCAGCAGCGACCGAGGTGATGGCGGCGGACCCGGTACCGCGCCCCAAACCCGCAACCGCGGCCATCTCGTGGAAGCAGACCGGAACCACCCCGCTACCGGCCGAACGCGCCCGCCCCTCCCGCACCACAGCGCTCTGGATCGTCGCGGCAGCAGTCGTCGCAATAACACTCGTCGTAGCAGCGATCATCGTCGGTTCGTTATTTCTGCGCGGGGCCGATGAATCAGCAGCAGTGCCGCCGAGCTATCCGGCAGTGGACGGCACCCTCGGCAGCCACCTCGAACAGCTACAGAAAAGCGTGAACCCGTGAATCGACGTTTCCGAAATCGTCTGACTGTTGCCGCCGTCGCCGGCCTCCTGGTGCTACTGCCGCTGTCCGGTTGCGCGTCCGCGCCGGTGCCGTTGCAGGCGGCAACGGCCGAGAGCCTGCAGACCGCGATGCTGGATATCACCGAAGCCGCAGCGGCCGGCGACTTCGTCGAGGCCCAGTCGCTCCTCACCACGATGCAGGACGATCTGCGCACCGCGGCCGCCGCGGGCCAAGTGAGCGCCGAACGTTCGGCATCCATTCAAAACGCGATCAACCTGGTCAGTGCCGATCTGACGGTGGAGATCGAGTCCGCCGCGGCCGCCGCCGCCGCCGCGCAGGAGGCAGCGCAGGAGGCCGCCGATGCGGCAGACCTCGCCGACGAGAACGCCCAAGACGACACCGCCAAGGAAGACGCTAAAGACGCGGCCAAGAAGGCGGCCGAGGAAGCGGCCGATGCGCGCGACGCGCAAAAGGAATGTCGCAAGGATAAGGAGAGGGACAAAGCCGGCGAGTGCGACTAGCGCGTTTGCGACTTTGCGCGCTAGTGTGCGCCGATCAACTGATCCGCGGCGGTGCGTGCCCAACGCTCGGCATCGGCGAGCGACTCCCGCGTCAGCTCACCGTCCTGCTCGTGTGATTCAACCACGCGCAGCACCGTGTCAACGATGTCGAGAAAACCGATGCGCCCGGCGTGAAAAGCCGTCACAGCCTGCTCGTTCGCCGCGTTGAACACCGCCGGATAGGTGCCACCCTTACGGCCCACTTTCTTCGCCAACTCGACCGCCGGAAACGCCACGTCATCGAGCGGTTCAAAGGTCCAGCTGTGCGGCACGGTCCAGTCGATCGGGGTGCCAACTGCCGCTACCCGGTGCGGCCAGTCCAGCCCGAGCGAAATCGGCAGTCGCATATCGGGCGGACTTGCCTGCGCGATGGTCGACCCGTCCACGAATTCCACCATCGAGTGCACCACCGACTGCGGGTGCACCACGGCATCGATGCGGTCGTATTCCACGTCAAACAAGAGATGCGCCTCGATAATTTCGAGCCCCTTGTTCACGAGCGTCGCCGAGTTGGTGGTCACAACCAACCCCATATTCCAGGTCGGGTGAGCCAGTGCCTGCGCCGGAGTGACCGCCGCGAGTTGTTCGCGGGAATAGCCGCGAAACGGCCCACCGGATGCCGTCAGCACGAGTCGACGCACCTCGTGCGAGGTTCCCGCCAGCAACGCCTGCGCGATAGCGGAGTGTTCGGAATCGACGGGCACGATCTGCCCGGGCGCCGCGAGGGATTTCACGAGATCACCACCGACGATGAGCGACTCCTTATTCGCGAGGGCGAGGGTCCGGCCGGCCTTCAGCGCCGCGAGTGTCGGCCCGAGCCCCACCGACCCGGTGATGCCGTTGAGCACGACATCGGCGTCGACGTCCCGCACGAGCTGCTCGGCAGCATCCGCTCCCAGCGCGGTATCGTCAACCTGAAAATTGCGCGCCTGCTCATCGAGCAGTTCGCGGTTACTGCCGGCCGCGAGACCGACCACCTCGAACCGCTCGGGGTTGGCACGAATAACGTCGAGGGCCTGGGTACCGATCGAGCCCGTAGACCCGAGGATGATTACTCTCTGCACCCCTCCATGCTAGGTGCACGCCGCGAGTGGCGTAGTGTCAACGGGTGACTGGTGCCAGAGCAGAACCCGACGACAAAGACGCGAACGTTACCAGCGATCGCGGTTCCGTAGCCGCCGCCTCCCCCAAAGCATCCGCAGCCGGCGCCGCCAAAGCGGCCACATCAGCCGCCGCAAAGTCCGCCGCCGCTTCCATTGCCCCCGCCGGCGATGGCACCGCCGACGCCTCCCCCGATTCCGTAGATTCTGACGATACTGTCGATTCGGCCGACGGACCGGATCGGGTGAAGCGTCCGGGCTTCGTCTACTTTCTCGGTTACGGCATCATGGCGCCCGTCGCCCGAATCGTGTTTCGTCCACGCATCCTCGGCCGCGAGAATATCCCGGCCACCGGCCGTGTCATCCTGGCGAGCAATCACCTGTCTTTCATCGACAGCATCGTCATTCCGCTCGTCGCCACCCGGCGGGTGCAGTTTCTGGCCAAGTCGACCTACTTCACCGGAACCGGCGTCAAGGGCTGGGTGTCGCGTACCTTTTTTACCGCGATCGGCGCGATCGGCGTGGAACGAGGCGCCGGTCAGGCCGCGCAAGCCGCCCTCGACGAGGGTCGTGCGGTGCTCGATGCCGAGGGCGCGTTCGCCATCTATCCGGAGGGCACCCGTTCCTTGGACGGCCGCCTCTACAAGGGCCGAACCGGCGTCGCCTGGCTCGCGCTCACCACGGGCGCTGTCGTCGTTCCGGTTGGACTCATCGGCACGCAGGAAATTCAGCCGGTGGGCACCAAGGTGCCGCGCATTCGCAAGGTCACCGTGAGTTTTGGCGAACCCCTCGACCTCAGTCACCACGGCCACGCCACATCGGGCAAGGCCCGCCGACAGGCAACGGATGAGATCATGGCGGCCATTCACGCGCTGTCCGGCCAGGAATTGGCCAATGCCTACAACGAGTCGCCGCCGGTGGGCACGCTGAATCGCCTCGCCCACCGGGTCTTTCCGCGCGAACGCCTGTAGCCGGCTCGACCGGCACTCCACAGTGCGGTCGGCCCGCGTTCTACGTTCCCAGCGGACAGTCATAGGCTGGAACAATGACTGCAACCTATTCCGTGCCCCAAGAACGCAAGCTCGTGACAGCCCTTCCCGGCCCCAAGTCGGTTGAACTGCAGGCCCGGCGTGAGAAGACGGTTGCCCGTGGCGCCGGAACTCTCGCCAACATTTACATGGACCACGCCGCGGGAGCGATCCTGGTCGACGTCGACGGCAACCAGATCATCGACCTCGGTTGCGGCATCGGGGTGACCACGATCGGTCACGCTCACCCGGATGTCGCTGCGGCAGCATCCGCTCAGGCCGCGAAGCTGACCCACACCCTGTTCACCGTCACTCCCTACGAGAACTACGTGGCGGTCGCCGAGAAACTCGCCGAGATCACTCCCGGTGATTTTGAGAAACGTTCGGTACTGGTCAATACCGGCGCGGAGGCCGTGGAGAACGCGGTGAAGATCGCCCGCAAGTTCACCGGTCGCCGGGCGATCGTGGCCCTCGACCACGCTTTTCACGGCCGCACCAACCTGACCATGACCATGACGTACCGCCCCTGGCCCGAACGCGCCGGAATGGGCCCGTTCCCGGGCGAGATTTACAGCGTGCCCACCAGCTACCCGTTCCGCGATGGCTTGAGCGGTCTCGAAGCGGCCGAAAAGACCATCGACTACATCACGACCCACATCGGAGCGACCGAGATCGCGGCGTTCTTCGTGGAGCCGATTCAGGGCGACGGCGGCATCGTCATTCCCGCGCCCGGCTACTTCAAGCGCATTCGCGAATTCTGCACCGAGAACGGCATCGTTCTGGTCGCCGATGAGATCCAGGCCGGAATTGCCCGCACCGGCGTCTGGTATTCGATCGAGCACCACGACGTTGTTCCCGACCTGGTGACCACGGCCAAGGGCATCGCCGGCGGCTTTCCACTGGCCGCCGTCACCGGCCGCGCCGACATCATGGATTCGGTGCAGCCCGGCGGCATCGGTGGAACCTTCGGTGGCAACCCGGTGTCAACCGCCGCAGCCCTCGCGGTGTTCAATCTGATCGAGCGCGATGATCTGTTGGGAGAAGCGAAACGCGTCGAAGCTGCACTCTGGGCACGCATCGGCGACTGGGCCGAGAAGTTCTCCATCGTCGGCGATGTGCGCGGCAAGGGCGCCATGTTCGGCGTCGAGCTGGTGCACCCCGGCACCAAGAAGCCCTACCCAGAGGCACTCACCGCGCTGATCAAGCACGCGACGACCAATGGCGTCATCGCACTCGATGCCGGCAGCTGGGATTCGGTCCTGCGCATCATGCCGTCCGTCGTGATCTCCAACGAGCTCATCGACGATGCGGCGACCGTGCTCGAAGAGGCCCTCACCGCACTGGTAGCCGCCTACCCCGCGTAGGTGTCCTGTCCGAGCCGTGAGTTTGAGTCGCCGAGCCGTGAATTTGAGCCCGTTTCAGCCCCGAAATCGCCGCAGACTCACGGCTCGGCGGCACGACATGGCTTAAACTCACGGCTCGGCGGGGCTTTATGTCTTAGGCGACGGTGAGCGGCTCGTGCTCGACCGGAAAGTTCATCGAGGCTCCGATGAAGCACTCTCGGGCCGCTTCAGCGTGCAGCGACTGCGCAAACTCAACCTGGGCCGGGTCGGTGATCGTCACCCGCGGGCGCAGGGTAGCTAAGACGAAGCTGCCGCCGCCGGCCGGCCGCTGCCGCATCATTCCGACCGCCGAATCGGTGTACGCGACGACCGTGACTCCGTGGCGCACGGCCACGTGCAGGTACGACAGCATGTGGCACTGGCTGAGCGCCGCCAGCAGCAGCTCCTCCGGGTTCCAGCGTTCGGCATTGCCGTGAAAGGTCGGATCGCTCGACCCCTTAATGATGGCTTTTTCCTCGGCGCCCTTGCCGAGCGGTGTGATCGTGTGCTGCCGGCCGTAAGCCCGATAGTTACTCGTGCCGGTGCCCTCATTTCCGGTCCAGTCGACCCGTACCGCGTAATTGTGCTCGCCGATCATGTTTTCCCCTCAAAGAATGCTGTGTTTGCCGAAACCGACCACCGTCCTAGGGCAATTCTGACAGCACAGCCAGCGTCGCGGGGAAGTAGATCGGTAAAGTGGATGCATCATGACTGACACCCTCACAAACTCTGCCACCGTCGCCGCCACTCACTACTCAGTGGCACAAGAACGAAAGATCGTCACCGCGATCCCCGGTCCGATCTCCGCCGCGTTGCAGGAGCGACGCCGCGCCGTCGTCTCCGACGGCGTCAGTTCGATGCTCCCCGTCTACATTGCCAAGGCCAACGGCGCAATCCTCGTCGACGTTGACGGCAACCAGTTCATCGACCTCGGTGCCGGAATCGGCGTGACCACCATCGGTCACACCGAAACCAGCGTCGTCGCCGCCGCTGTCGAACAGTCCCAGGACTTCGTCCACACGCTGTTCACCGTTACCCCGTACGAGGAATACGTGCGCGTTGCCGAATTGCTCGCCGAGCACACCCCGGGCGATTTCCCGAAAAAGAGCGTACTGATCAACTCCGGTGCCGAAGCCGTCGAGAATGGCGTGAAGATCGCCCGCAAGTACACCGGCCGTCGCGCCGTCGCCGTGCTCGACCACGCCTACCACGGTCGCACCGTGCTCACCATGGCCATGAACTACAAGGCCATGCCGTATGCCACCGGCTACGGCCCCCTCGCCAGTGACGTGTACCACGCACCGAGCTCCTACCCGTATCACGACGGCCTGACCGGTGCCGCGGCAGCCGCCCGCACCATCTCCTACCTCGACAAGGTTGTCGGCGCGAGCGACTTGGCCTGCCTGGTCGTCGAACCCATCCAGGGCGAGGGCGGTTTCATGGTGCCAGCGGATGGCTACCTGCCGGCCCTGCAGGAATGGTGCACCGCGAACGGTGTGGTCATGATCGCTGATGAGATCCAGAGCGGCATGGCGCGTTCGGGCAAGTACTACGCGAGCGAGCATTTTGGTTGGATCCCCGACCTCGTGCTCACCGCCAAGGGCATCGCCGGCGGATTCCCCCTCGCCGCGGTGACCGGCCGCGCCGAAATTATGGATGCATCCCAGCCCGGCGGGCTCGGCGGTACCTTCGGCGGCAACCCCGTCTCCTGCGCGGCAGCGATCGCCGTGTTCGACGCGATTGAAGCCAACAACCTGCTCGGCGAGGCGGTCCGCATCGAGAAGACCCTCACCGCAGGCCTGACGGTGCTGAAGAACAAGTACGACATCATCGGTGAGATTCGCGGCCACGGTGCCATGATCGCCATCGAACTCGTGCAGCCGGGCACCGGCGACACCACCAAGGCGCCCAACGCCGCCGCGGTGAGCGCCATCTCCACCTACGCCGGCCAGCACGGCGTTCTTCTGCTGACCGCCGGCACCTACGGCAACGTGCTGCGCTTCCTGCCGAGTCTCGCGCTGTCCGATGCTCTCATCGCCGACGCCCTCTCGGTGATCGACGAGGCCATCGCCGCGCACGCTGCCGCGCTCACTGCGCCGTCACACTGACGCCGTGACTGAAACTTTCACGGTCGAGGACTCGGTAGAACTCGCGGTCGTCGAACGCAGCGGCTTCGTCGAGTCCCGGCACGCCGGTTCGGCGATTGTGCTCGGCACCAGCGGCGAGGTGTTGCGCACTCTGGGCGACGTGACCAGCCCGATCTTTCCGCGTTCGGCCATGAAACCGTTTCAGGCCGTCGCGGTTATGGCGAGCGGTGTCGCTCTGCGGGGAGCGGATGCTGCCATCGCCACCGCGAGTCACACTGCAACACCCGCCCATATCAACCTGGTGCGCGGACTCCTCACTCGTGCCGGAATACCCGAATCGGCACTCGCCTGCCCGGCGGCCTGGCCGATCGATTCCGCCGCCCGGGATACCCTCGTGCGCCTCGGTTCCGGCAAGGCCCCCGTGTACATGGAATGCTCCGGAAAGCATGCGGCGATGCTCGTGGCCTGCCAGCAGAACGGCTGGGCCCTGGAAGGCTATTTGGAGCCGGCGCATCCGTTACAGAAACGCGTTCTCGACGTGCTCGAACGCTTCACCGGTGAACGTCCACTGGCTTCGGGCGTCGACGGCTGTGGCGCACCGGTGCACGCGATCTCACTCACCGGGCTGGCACGCGGCATCGCGCGCATCGCCACGAGTAAGTCGAACTCACCGTTTGCGATTTACCGCGAGGCCGGATTCCTGGCCGAAGCAGTACGCGCCAACGGCTGGGTCGTCGCCGGTCCCGGCCACTCCGACAGCATCGTGATCGACCGGCTCGGCCTGTTCATGAAGGGCGGCGCCGAGGGCATCATGGTCGCCGCCGCCGAAAACGGTACAACGGTAGCGCTGAAGATTCTCGACGGAAACCTGCGCGCCGCCGCGGCCGTCGCGCTGAGCCTGCTGGCCGACGCGGAAGCAATTCAGCGAACGGATGTCGCTGAGGTGCTTCCCGAACTCGGCCTCACCATAACCGGTGGCGGCCTCCCCGTTGGGGAGATCCGCGCCAGCTACGTCTAGATCATCGGGCCTGAATCAGCGGGTTCGGATCAGCTTGTCCTTACCGGCTGATCCGAACCCGTCTCGACTGGCTGTCAGCTCACCTTGGCCTGCCGCCGAGCCTTGGCAGCCCCCGATACCTGGACCGTCACGACCACGACCAGCGCGAGAATGAACACTGCAGAGGCGAGTACGTTGGCCTCGGCGGGGATACCGCGAGCCGCCGAGATGTAGATGTACTTCGGAAAGGTCGTGACCGGACCGGAGTTGAAGTTCGTGATGATGAAGTCGTCAAACGACAGCGCGAACGACAAGAGCGCGGCCGCCAGAATGCCCGGTAGCAGCAGCGGAAAAGTGATGCGCGCGAATACCTGCCAGGCGGAGCCGTACAGGTCCCGACCGGCCTCTTCCAGGGCCGGGTCGAGGCTCGCGACGCGCGCCTTGACCGTCACCACGACAAAGCTGATGCAGAACATGGTGTGCGCGAGAATGATCGTCAGCATGTCCTTCGGCACACCGAGCGACAAGAACTGTGCTGCCAGGCCGGCACCGAGTACGACCTCGGGCGTGGCCATCGGAAGGAACAGGAGCAGGCTGGTCTGCGACCGAAACTTGAACCGATAGCGCACGATGGCGATCGCGATCATGGTGCCCAGGGTCGTCGCCGCGACGGTAGCGATCGCCCCGATGATCAGGCTGTTGCCGAAGGCCTGACAGACGGCGCCGTTTTGCACGTTGCACACGTTGAGCCATTTGTCGAAGGTGAACCCGCGCCAGAGGATATTCGATTTGAGAGAGTCGTTGAAGGAGTAGACGAAGGTGTAACCGATGGGAATCATCAGAAACAGCAGTGCGAGAGCGCTGTACACGGGCAGCAGCCACTTGCCGAGGGAAAGTTTCACAGCAGTTCCTCCGTTCCGGATCGTTTGACGTAGACGCTGACGATCACGAGGATGACCGTCATCAGAATGATGGAGAGGGCAGCGGCCGAGGGGTAGTTCTGCAGCACGAGAAAGTTCGCCTCGATCACGTTACCCATCATTTGCGTACCGGTACCGCCGAGAAAGTCCCGGCTGGCGTTGATATAGTCACCGGCCGCTGGAATAAAGGTGAGCAGCGTTCCCGCCACGATGCCGGGCATCGAGAGGGGAATCGTCACCTTGCGAAACACCTGGAACGGGCTCGCGTAGAGGTCGTTGCCGGCTTCGAGGTAACGCACGTCGAGCCGTTCGAGGGTCGTGTACAGCGGCAGGGTCATGAACGGAATGAAGTTGTAGGTCAGGCCGAAGATCACTGAGAATGCGGTGCCGGTCACATGGGCTTCCGGTCCGAGCAGCGACAGGGCCTTCAGCGATTGCACGACGAAGGACTCGTCGGAGAACAGCTGCTTCCAGGCGAGGGTGCGCAGCAGAAAGCTGATGAAGAACGGCGCGATCACGGACACGAGCATGAGACTCTGCAACAGCGGCCATTTGCGGGCCTTCACGCCGATGAAATACGCCAGCGGATAGCTGATCAGCAACGCGAAAAACGTCGCGGCCAGAGCATAGCTGAACGAACGCACAATGTGCGGCCAATAGGTCGTGACCACCTCAACGTAGTTCTGCCAGCGAAAGGCGTAGTCGTACTGCCCGATATCGCCGAACTCCCGCGGCGCCTGAAACGACGTCAGCAGCAGCGATACCAATGGGGTCAGAAAGAACAGCACCAGATACAGGATGCCCGGCAACAGCAGAAACAGCGCGACCGGGCTGCGCCGCCGAGCGACCGGATCGGTCGACGGGGCCGCCGTCGATGAAAATGCGGCAAAGGCCATCGCTACGCCTCCTTCAGCTCCGCGCGCAGCGACGAGCGTCGCTGCTGGGCGATGGTCTTGGTATCGAGGTCGGCCTCGAACCGCGGCGCATCGGCCGGATCGTCATCGAGGCCGAAGCCGTGGTCGATATTCCAGCTGAGCCAGACCTCGGCGCCGACGTGCGCGGCCGGGCCGAAAGCCGTGTTCTGGGCGAACACAACCAGAGTGTCGACGCCGGGCACCGACACGAGGTACTGCGTGCTGACCCCACTGAACGAGACGTCGATGACCTTGCCGGGGCCCATGACGTTGCGGTCGGCGTCGTGACTGGGTGATTCCGCGTGCAGGGTGAGCTTCTCGGGGCGGACGCCGATGGTGACCTCACCGCTGGTGCGATGCGCCCGCGAGACGGGTACAACAATCTTCTGCCCGGAAACATCCACCGCGATGGCGGTACTGGTGGTGGAGACGACCGGGCCGGTGAACAGGTTGGACTGGCCAAGAAAGTTCGCGACGAAGGCGGTCTTGGGCAGTTCGTAGAGCTGCTGCGGTTCGCCCATTTGTTCGATGCGGCCCTTGTTCATAACCGCGATGGTGTCGGCCATGGTCATGGCCTCTTCCTGGTCGTGGGTCACGTGCAAAAAGGTGAGTCCGACCTCTTCCTGGATGGTTTTCAACTCCAGCTGCATCTGACGTCGCAGCTTGAGGTCGAGGGCACCGAGCGGCTCATCCAACAGCAGCAGCGCGGGCCGGTTGACGATGGCGCGGGCCAGAGCCACCCGCTGCTGCTGTCCGCCGGAGAGTTGCTGCGGCTTGCGGTGCGCGAGGTGATCCAGCTCGACCAGGAGCAAAGCCTCGTGCGCTTTGGCCACGGGATCGCCGATCTTGCGACGGCGCAGACCGAAGGCAACGTTCTCCAGCACGGTCATGTGCGGAAAGAGCGCGTAGCTCTGGAATACGGTGTTGACCGGGCGCTGGAAGGACTTCTGATTGGTCACATCCTCTCCCCCAATGAGAATGCGGCCGTTGGTGGGGTCTTCCAAGCCGGCGACGAGCCGGAGCGTTGTTGTTTTACCGCAGCCCGAGGGGCCGAGCAGCGCGAAAAATGATCCGGCCGGAATGGTGAGATTGAGATTTTCAATCGCGGTGAAACCGGGAAACCGTTTCTCGATGCCGACGAGCTCGAGGTCGGCGCCACGATCGGCGAACGCGCCAACAGCCATCAGGCTGCACCCAGCAGAATCGCCTGGAACTGGGCGTTGAAGGTCTGTTCCTCGGTACCGTCGAGACCGCGGAAGACGTAGGCGTTGGCCAGGGTCGCGTCGTCGGGAAAAATCAGCGGATCCGCAGCCAGGGCCGGGTCGATGGCCATCATGGCTTCCTTGGCGCCGACGACCGGGGTGATGTAGTTGACGTACGCGGCGACCTCGGCGGCGACGGCCGGTTCGTAATAGTAGTTGATGAGCGTTTCGACGTTCGTCTTGCCGGGCGAGCCGATTGGTACCACAAAGTTGTCATTCCAGAGCGTGCCGCCCTTCTCGGGAACGACGAACGCCCACTTGTCGCCACTTTCGGCGTTGAGCTGCACGATGTCACCGGACCAGACGATTGCCGCCAAGGTGTCTTCATTGGCCAAGTCCTCCTTGTAGGAGTTGCCCTTGATGTTGCGGATCTGGCCGTCGGAGACCTGTTTTTTGAACTCGTCGATGGCGGCGGTGAATTCTTCCTCGCCCCACTTGCCGGAAATATCGACGCCCTGATCGAGCATGATGAGCCCCATGGTGTCGCGCATTTCGGAGAGCACCCCGACGCGCCCCTTCAGCTCCGGCGCCCAGAGGTCCTGAACCGAGGTGAGTCCCTGCGGATACTTCTCCTTGTTCCACGCCAGACCAGCGAAACCGCCCTGCCATGGCACGCTCATGGCGCGCCCCGGGTCAAAATCGACGTCTTGCAGCGACGGGATCAAATTGGAGAGGTTGGGGATGTTGTCGTGGTTGAGTTCTTGGGTGTAGCCGAACCGGATCATACGACTGACCATCCAGTCGGTCAGGCAGGCCACATCAGCTCCGATGTCCTGGCCGAGGGCAAGTTGGTCTTTCACCTTGCCGTAGTAAGAATTGTTGTCGTCCACGGCCTCCCGGTATTTGACCGACAGGCCGGTCTGGGCTTTGAAAGCGTCGAGGGTCGGATAGTTGCCGGCGTCATCGACGTCGATGTACAGCGCCCAGTTATCCCAGCGAATGGTTTTGTCGGTAGCCGAGGTATCGGCCGCTGCGGTGGGCTTGGGGGCCGGTCCGCTGGAACAGGCGGCGAGCGCCAGCGCGGTAGCACCGGCTCCAGCGCCGGCCAGCAGAGTGCGGCGTCCCATCTGCGCGTTCTGGGCCTGGCGAATGAGCTGGCGGATCATGGGGTCGGCGGGCAGCGGCTTGGACTTCATTATGGTTCTCCTAGCATTCGGGGCACACACACGGTCAGAACTCGCTGCGTTGCGAGTTGGTCGATAATTGCACATATCCCCGGTAGAAACACCTAAAAGAGACCAAAACATTGATCTTGCAACCGATTTGTCACGAAATCAGCACAAGCTGGCAACATTGACCCTCGAATTCGTCGGTTCACCTCGACTAGGGTAAGCGCACAAGCGGCACCGAATTTCAACAGAGGAGCGAAATGAGAATCGCTATTCCCACCGAGATCAAGAACAACGAATTTCGGGTCGCGATCACTCCGGCGGGGGTGCACGACCTCGTGCTGAACGGACACGAGGTCGTGGTTCAGACCGGTGCCGGCATTGGTTCCTCGATCAGTGATGAACAGTATGTCGCCGCCGGTGCGACGATCCTGCCGGACGCCGCAAGTGTCTGGGCGAGCGCCGAGCTGCTGCTGAAGGTCAAGGAACCCGTAGCCAGCGAGTATGACTATTTTCGCGCCGACCTCGTGCTGTTCACCTATCTGCATCTCGCTGCCGAACCCGAGCTGACCCGAGCCCTGCTCGCGAGCCGGGTCACGGCGATCGCCTACGAAACCGTTCAGTTGCCCTCGCGGGCCCTGCCGCTGTTGGCGCCAATGAGTGAGGTCGCTGGCCGCCTGGCCCCGATTGTCGGGGCCAACGCCATGCTCAAGCCGAACGGCGGTCCCGGCCTGTTGGTGCCCGGGGTTCCCGGCACCCATCCAGCCAAAATCGTCGTGCTCGGCGGTGGCGTTGCCGGAACTGCCGCGATGCAGGTGTCGCTCGGTCTCGGTGCCGAGGTGACAGTGCTCGACACCAACCTGTTTCGACTGCGAGAGATTGATGCCTTGCACTTCGGACGAGTCAAAACCATCGCTTCCAACAGCTTCGAGATCGATAAAGCGGTGATGGAGGCCGACATGGTTATCGGCTCGGTGCTTATTCCGGGTGCCAAGGCGCCCAAGCTGGTCAGCAACGGCCTCGTGGCGCGCATGAAATCTGGCAGCGTACTCGTGGATATCGCCGTCGACCAGGGGGGTTGTTTTGCCGATAGCCACCCGACCACGCACGCCGACCCCACGTTCACCGTGCACCGGTCATTGTTCTATTGCGTGGCCAACATGCCCGGTGCCGTACCGCACACGTCGACCTATGCGCTGACGAATGCCACCCTGCCCTATGTGCGGGCCCTTGCAACTCTCGGTTGGGCCGACGCGCTGCGCGCGGACGCCGCACTGGCGCTGGGGCTCAATACCTTCGACGGGCGGCTGACCAGCCTTCCGGTGGCCCTGGCCCACGGCCTGAGTCACCGGCCTGTGGCCGAGGTTCTGCTCTAACGACCCCGGCCCGAGTCAGGTTGCGTGGCCGGTTGCGGTGCCGGTTGCGGTACCGTGGCCGGGGCAGGGAAGGGGAGCGAGGACGGTTCTGGCAATACCGCGCGGGTGACCTCACCGTCGGGGTGCAACACCCAGACCCGTCCCCCCGAGGGAGCCAGTGGCGGCGGCAGCTCCCGGCGGTGGCTGAGCAGCCGAAAGTCCGACAGGCTGCACCGGTCAAAGACCAGGGTGGCAGGCTGGCCGTTCGCACCGGGGCCGCGCAACCGGGCCAGCAACGACCAGTGCGACTGCCAGGTTTCGGAATCACCGACGACCAGAAGCCGAGCGGCCGGATCCAGCGCGTTCTCCTCATCGGTGACCACCAGGTTCGCGGTCGATGCCGCCGGCGTTCCCGCCAGCTCAATCACCGTGTTGGGCGGTCCACCAGGTAGAACACCGCGCAGTCGTTGCGCGGTGCGCGCCGGAGACGACGACACGATCAGGAGATGGCCGCGGGCGGGCAGATACGGGACCGGCGGAGCTGCTGCCCGCGGCAGCGCAGCCGCGGGCGCCAGCAGCTGCACGCGCAGGGCATGCCAGACTCCCCCGCCCGGCGGCAACGCCGGGTAGTAGCTGGCCGATTGGCCGCCCGCCGCGAGGTGGTCCTGCACATTCGGCAATTTCAGCAGCAGGGTGCTCTGACATAGGGCTGCCAGCCCTGGCACCATACTGGTGTGACGTTGCACGGCGACGACGACGTGCACACCGGCCGCCGGTCCGTCTCGGAGCAGCCCCGTGAGCAGATCGACTGCGGCCAGCCGATGGTCCGGCTGCCAGCGGGCGCATAGGGAGTCAAAGTCGTCGAACAGCAGCACGCGGGGTGCTGCCGACGTCTGCTGTCCGGTATCGATCCGCTCGGTGATGCTCGCGAGGGCGTCCCAGGCCACTTCGACGTCGGCCGTAACCAATTCGGCAGCCAGGTGATCTGCGCTCATCCCGGCGAGCGTGTGCAGCAGCGTGGTTTTTCCGGAACCGGCTCCGCCGATGACGAGGAGATGCCCGTCCGTTTCGGGCGCGTAGGTGAACACGCGATACCGCTGGTGTTCGGGTTCATCAAGCAGCCCAAGGGCAAAACCGGGCACCGGGGCTTCTCCCCACTCGGACTCTTGCGGGTGCGCCTCTTGCAGGTGCGCCTCTTGCAGATTCACCCTCTGCAGGTCGACTGCGGTGACCCGAGCCGGGAGCACGTCCAACCACGGGCGTCGCACACCCTCGAGGACGGCGCACCCCTCCGGCATCGCAGCAGCAGCCGCAGCCGCAGCGATGGTCGCAATATCATGGTCCCCGGTCGTCGCAACCTGGCACAGCACCGGTTCACCCGTTTCAATGGCGACCACACACCGACCGGGCAGGTTCGGTGCCAACGCGGCCGCAGCATCCGTACCGATCACCGCTTGGCTGTCGGCGCGGTTGTTCACCCGCAGCGACAGGCGCAGGCTGCAGTTCGCCAACAGCGCGTCACGCACGATCCCGGCCGGCCGTTGCGTGCACAGGACCAGGTGCACGCCGAGGGAGCGGCCGCGGGCGGCGATGTCCACAAACAAAGCGTGCAACTCGGGGAACACGCCGAGCATGGTCGCGAACTCATCGACGACGATGACCAGCCGGGGCAGCGGATGCTCCAGTCTCTCGTCGGTCACGTCCCGCGCGCCGACCGCGCTCAGCATCCGCTCGCGATAGCGAAGCTCGGCTCCCAAACTGGCCAAAGCACGCGTGGCGGTGTGTGCGTCGAGGTCGGTGATGAGGCCAACGCAGTGCGGCAGCACACCGAGCGGGTGAAAGGCGGCTCCGCCTTTGAAATCGACGAGCAGAAAATTCACCTGGCGGGGCGAGTAGGCGGCGGCCAGCGCGGCGACCCAAGTGGTGAGGAGCTCGCTCTTGCCGCTGCCGGTCGTTCCGCCCACCACGGCGTGCGGTCCGGACCTGACCAGATCGATGTGCATCGGGCCGTTTCGACCAACGCCGATCAGGCAGTCGAGGCTCGGCGGGGCGGCATCCCGTCTGCCGGCCGCGCTGCCCGGAGCCAGTCCCGCTGGGTGTTCGAGCAGGTCTGTCATGGCGACCGTGGCGGGGAGTACCCCGCCCGTTGCCACGAGACCGGCGGCTCGCGCTTGCTCGGCGAGCGTCACCGCGAAGGCAGCAGCCTCGGCTCGGGCGAGCAATTCCGGGCAAAAGTCCAGTGGCGGCACACGATTCGGCGAACGGATCACCTGCGCCCGTGCCGGCCCACCCACGCGCACGACCGTTCCACACCCGGGCGGTAAATCGTCCAGCCTCGTCGCCAACACCACCAGCAGCCGTCCCCGAGCCGGTTCGACACTCCCTGGTTGCCAGGCCGCCGATTGACAAAGCACGAGGGTGAGCGGGCGCGGTGTGGCAGCCGCGTGTGGGAGCTGAGCCACCCACGCCCAGTCGGTCGAACTGGCGTCGATTTCAGTGGACACGCCCAGCTCGGCCGGGGGCAGGGCAAAGCAGAGTTGCACGAGCACGGCGCGGGCGAGGCCGGCCGTCAGTGGCCCTGGTCCGACGATGCCCAGCCCGTGCGTCAAGTCGACGACGATCGGGGCTTCGGTCACGGTCGCCGCCCAATCACGAAGTTCCCGGTGCTCGTTCGGGGCGTTCGCGCCGCCGAGTCGGATGCCGCTCGGAGCCGGACCCGAACCCAATGCGATGAGGGTGGCGTCCGTTTGCCGCCAGCGCGCGGCCGCCGCTTCGCCGTGCACAATATTACGAGCCGATGGCGTGTGCTGCCACGCCTGGTCGCGCCACCGGGCCTGACGTTCGGCGATCAATGTCCGGAGCAGGGCTACGGCCTCGGTCTGCGATGCCGCTTCCGTGCGGCGGCGCTTGCGGCCCGAGCGTTTCGAATCGAACATGCTCGCGAGCGCGATGATGGGGCTCAGAACGGCGAAGATCACGGCGAAGGCGGAGCCGGTGATCATCCAGATGATTCCCGCAGCGACCAGGGGTGCCACCGTGGCGAGCAGGGGAAAGCCAGTGGGCGGTATCGCAGCCGGTGCTGGCGGCAGGGAGAGGCTTTCATCAACGGTGGACACCCGTCCAGCAGACCAGACTGTCAATCGGGACCGGGCCTCGAACGGTCTATCCGTGCACAATTGGCATCGGGGTTGCCGGTGGAGGAGGAACCCCGACTCGAGCGACTACCTCAGTCGATACTGAAGGAGTGGTCGGCGATTTCGACCCGCGTGCCTCGTGGCAGAACGTACCGTCGCCCGGGTTCGAGCGATTCCGCTGTTTCTCCGGGGCGGCGAATGACGGTGCCGTTGCCCGAGACCCGATCGCTGACCCAGAACTCGCCGTCGTGCTGGCCGAACTCCAGGTGAGTTTTCGAGACGGATCGGTCGGCGTCGGTAACCCGGATCAGGTCGTCGAAGATCTCGTCTGGTTGGGGCAGGGGTTTGCGGCCGATCAGGCCGGACCCGTCGACGGATACGCGTTGGCCCGTGCTGAAACGCAGGACGAAAGTTGAACAGCTGGGGAGCGCCGGCGCAGCAACGGGCGTGGGCGCAGGCGGAGCAGCGGGGGTCGGCACAGCGGCGGGGCTCGGCCCAGAAGTGGGAACCGGTACGGAAACGACCGCGTTCGAGCGCGGAAGGCGCGCAATGATCGTCGTGTCGTTCGGGCGCCGGTCTGGACGTTTGCGCGACTCCACGGTGGCGGTGCGGGAACTTCCGCATTCGCCGCAGAACATAGCCCCGACCGGCAGCCAGGCGCCGCAAATCTGACAGGTCACAATGAACTCAACCTAGACCTTCTTGACCACGCTGGATTTGAGCTGCATGAACCCGAAACCATCCACCTTGCAGTCGATGTCGTGGCCGTCAACGGGATCGACGACGCGGATGTTGCGCACCTTGGTCCCCACCTTGATGGACAACGACTGGCCCTTGACCTTGAGGTCCTTGATGATCGACACGGTGTCTCCGTCGGCCAAAACGGTGCCAAAGGCGTCTGTGACAACGACTTCCTGTTCCTCTTCAACGGGTTCGTCCGACCACTCGTGAGCACACAGCGGGCAGACCAACAGCGCGCCCATCTCGTACGTCAGGTCGCTGGAGCATTCAGGGCACGGGGGCAGGGTGTCATTCACTCGGTCCATATTACGCGACCGCTCGGTGCCGCCGACCGAGACGAGTGGATGATCAGGCTTCGGGCACCTCGTAGGGTTCGACCGCGAGCACGTCGACCACGATCGCGGTGACGTTGTCGCGGCCACCGTTTTCCAGGGCCGCCTCGACCATCGCCGTAACGGCATCCGCTGCGAGCTTCTGCTCGAGGAGAAAATGACGGATTCCGTAGGAGGTGAGCTCCTTGGTCAGACCATCCGAACAGACCAGAATGCGCATGCCGGATTGAATGGGCAGAATGCGGTAGTCGGGGATCGGTGGCTCGTGAAAGCCGACGGCGCGAGTGATGATGTTGCCGTGCGGGTGTACGTCGGCCTCTTCGCGGGTGATCCGCCCGGCGTCGACCAGCTCCTGCACGACCGAGTGATCGTTGGTGACCTGCTCGAGAACACCGCCGGTGAGTTGGTACACCCGCGAGTCGCCAATGTTGTACACAATCCAGCTGACAGCGTCCGAGACCAGGGCCAGCGCGACCCCGGTCACCGTGGTGCCGGTGCCTTGGTCGGTTACTCCCACACCCCGCTTCATGTCTTCAACGGCCAGGGCGAGTGCACGGTCGATCGCCCCGGCCTCGGCCACGAGCGTTCCAGAGAGCTCAGCGAGCCGGGTCACGACGGCAGCACTGGCCACATCGCCCGCCGAATGCCCGCCCATGCCGTCGGCCACGGCGAACAGGGGCGGGGCGGCAAGCAGGCTGTCTTCGTTGACCTCGCGACGATGACCCACATCGGTCATGGCTGCCCAGGCCAGCGTAAGCGTCGTTGAAACGCTGGGTAGTTCGACACGGAATTCGGTCGAACCTTGACCAATCTGGGTCACGGGTGGTGCCTTCCGAGTGTGGGGCACAAAATCGTCCCCGCCGGTCCAACGTTCGCCGAAGGACTTGCACCATAATAACGTCACCGCTCGTGGCCACCGTACCGGCCCGGTCAATCGACCGCCCATGCTCGGGCCGGCGCTGCCTGTTTACCTACCTACCGATGTACGACATTACGTGCTTCATCCGGGTGTAGTCCTCAAATCCATACATCGACAGATCTTTGCCGTAGCCGGAGTGCTTGAACCCACCGTGCGGCATCTCCGCCACGATCGGGATGTGCGTGTTGATCCAGACGCAACCGAAGTCCAGATGCTTGGCGAAGCGCATCGCGCGACCGTGGTCGCGGGTCCAGACCGACGACGCCAGACCGTACTGCACGTCGTTGGCGAAGCGGAGCGCCTCGGCCTCGTCAGTGAAGCGTTGCACCGTCATCATCGGGCCGAAGATCTCCTGCTGCACGGCCTCGTCGGTCTGCATCAACCCGCTGACAATGGTCGCTTCGTGAAAATAACCGGTCGTGCCCACGCGATGTCCGCCCAGTTCGAGAACGGCATGGTCGGGCAGTCGATCCACAAAACCCGACACCTGCGCGAGCTGGTTGACGTTGTTGACCGGACCGAACAGGATCCCTTCCGCGCTGGGCGCTCCGGTGCGGGCGTTATTCCGGGCATAGTCGGCGAGTGCGGCGACGAATTCGTCGTGAATTCCCGACTGCACGAGCAGTCGGGTAGCGGCCGTGCAGTCCTGACCGGCGTTGAAGAAGCCAGCGGCTACGATCCCGGCCACGGCGAGCTCGATGTCGGCATCGTCGAACACGATCACCGGAGCCTTGCCCCCGAGTTCGAGGTGCACGCGCTTGAGGTCGTGGGAGGCAGCCTCAGCAACGGCCATTCCAGCCCGCACCGAACCGGTGATCGACACGAGCTGCGGCGTCTTGTGATCAATCATGGCGGCACCGGTCGTGCGGTCACCGGTGATCACGTTGAGCACGCCGTCCGGCAGAAACTCAGCGGCGATTTCGGCGAGCAGCAGGGTGGCGGTCGGAGTGGTGTCCGAGGGCTTCAGCACCGTGGTGTTACCGGCAGCGAGAGCGGGCGCAAATTTCCAGACCGCCATGTTCAACGGGTAATTCCACGGTGTGACCTGGCCGACCACTCCGATCGGCTCGCGGCGAACGAACGAGGTGTGGTCAGTCATATATTCGCCGGCCGCGCGGCCTTCCAGGTTGCGTGCGGCGCCGGCAAAGAAACGGATCTGATCGACTGAGAGCAGAATCTCATCATCGACGAGAGTGGAGCGGGGCTTTCCGGTATCGAGGGACTCGGCATCCGCGAATTCCTCGGCACGCGCTTCCATCGCATCCGCGATGCGAAAGAGCGCGAGCTGCCGTACGGCTGGCGTCGTTTCACCCCAGATTTCAAAAGCGGATGCCGCTGCCCGATAGGCAACGTCCACATCGTTCGCGTTTGAGATGGGACTGCTGCCATAGACCGTTTCGGTCGCCGGATCGATGAGATCGAATCGATCCTCCGAGGTCGACGGGGTGTAGCGGCCATTGATGAAGTTGCGAAGTTCGGGTGCGCTCATGCGGCCCAGTGTACCTAAATCGGTTTCAGATGCACCCAGATTCACGAATGAAATGCTCAGTGATTTGCATAAATCGCGACGGATTCGCTTGCCGAAGCGCATTTGGACTGACAGAATCGATGCATGAATGGACAAAGGCGCAGTCACCCCGCCAAGCCAGCCCAGCTCGATGATGTCTCGAAAAAAATCATCGAGCAGCTTCAGGCCGACGGACGTCGCTCCTACGCGGAGATCGGCAAAGCCGTCGGTCTCAGCGAGGCGGCTGTGCGCCAACGCGTGCAGAAACTCACCGAGTCCGGCGTCATGCAGGTCGTTGCCGTCACCGACCCGATGCAGCTGGGCTTCTTTCGCCAGGCGATGATCGGCATTCGAGCTTCGTCTGACACCCGCGTGTTGGCCGAGCAACTGGCGGCTATCGATGCCGTCGACTATTTGGTGCTCACGGCCGGCTCCTTTGACATTCTCGCCGAGGTCGTCTGCGAAGACGACGACGAACTACTCGAATTGCTCAACGCTAAGATCCGCAATCTCGATGGAGTCCTCTCCACCGAGACGTTCGTTTATCTCAAACTCCACAAACAGTTCTATAACTGGGGAACACGGTAAAAAATGACACTCACCACACCCACCGATTCACCGACTGCCTTCAGCGACGCGCACAATGCCGAGCTCCAGCAGAAGGCCAAGGATCATCTCTGGATGCATTTCTCCCGTCAGTCGGTGATGGAATCCGGCGCCGGAGTACCCATCATCGTCAAGGGCCAGGGACACCACATCTGGGATTCCCAGGGTAAGAAGTACATCGACGGCCTGAGCGGGCTGTTCACGGTCAACGCCGGTCACGGCCGCAAGCGCCTCGCCGAGGTCGCCGCGAAGCAGGCTGAGGAACTGGCTTTCTTCCCGATCTGGTCGTACGCCCACCCGAACGCGATCGAACTCGCCGACCGTCTGGCTTCGTACGCTCCCGGCGATCTGAACCGGGTGTTCTATTCCACCGGCGGCGGCGAAGCTGTCGAAACCGCCTTCAAGCTCGCCAAGTATTACTGGAAGCTGATGGGGCGTCCGACCAAGCACAAGGTCATCTCGCGCAACGTCGCGTACCACGGCACCCCGCAGGGCGCGCTGGCCATCACCGGTATCCCGGCGATGAAAGAAATGTTCGAGCCGGTCACCCCCGGTGGTTTTCGCGTTCCCAACACGAACTTCTACCGGGCCGACGAGATGAGCCCGGGCATGGGGCTCGGCGACAACCTCGAGGTGTTCGGCCAGTGGGCCGCCAACCGCATCGAAGAGATGATCCAGTTTGAGGGGCCGGAGACCGTCGCTGCTGTGTTCCTGGAGCCGGTGCAGAACTCCGGCGGCTGCTTCCCGCCGCCCCCCGGATACTTCAAGCGCGTCCGCGAAATCTGCGACAAGTACGACGTGCTCCTGGTCGCGGACGAGGTCATCACGGCCTTCGGTCGCATCGGCAACATGTTCGCGTCGACGACGTACGACATCCAGCCCGACATGATCACCTGTGCCAAGGGCATGACGAGCGGATACTCACCGATCGGTGCGACCATCGTGAGCGACCGCATCTACGAGCCGTTCAAGCACGGCGACACGACCTTCTACCACGGTTACACCTTCGGCGGCCACCCGGTCTCCTCCGCCGTGGCACTGGCCAACCTCGACATCTTCGAGGAGGAAAAGCTCAACGAGAACGTGCGCGAGAATTCGCCGCTGTTCCGCAAGGAGCTGGAGAAACTGCTCGACCTGCCGATCGTCGGTGACGTGCGCGGTGCCGGGTACTTCTTCGGCATCGAGCTGGTCAAGGACAAGGGCACCAAGGAGACGTTCAACGACGAGGAGTCGGAGCGTCTGCTGCGCGGTTACCTGTCAAAGGCTCTCTATGAGGCCGGACTGTACTGCCGCGCCGATGACCGTGGCGACCCGGTCATCCAGCTCGCTCCCCCGCTGACCGTCGGCCCGAAGGAATTCGCCGAGATTGGCGAGATTCTGCACGGCGTGCTGTCGGAAGCACCGAAGTACCTGTAGGTTCACCGGTCGGCTGCGCGCTCGTCGAAGTCCTGATCCAAGTCTTGATCTAAGTCTTGATCAGCCTCATCCTCGAGTGCGTAGCCGACGCTCTGGTAGTAGTCCTCGTCATCATCGCCGTCGTCATCATCGCCGTCGTCATCATCGCCGTCGTCATCATCGCCGTGGCGATCACCAACGTAACGATCGTCGTCCCGCGGTACCGCGAAGGCCCACTCGGGTAAGTGCCCCGACTTGAGCAACAGATCCAACAGCGCAGCCATGCTGTACCGCGAGTCGATGGCCAGCGCCTGGTCCACGAAGAAACCGGCCACCGAGCCGCTGCCGAGCGCCCAGGACAACCACGCCAGCATGCAGAGCGGCGCAGGGCGAGCCGAACGCGGCGCCAGAGCTACGACGGTGCGCAGCAGGGTGATCGCAATGCGGATCCGGTCGACGTCGGGTCTCTCGCTCTGGAGACCGAGCATAATATCGCCGGTGTGCTGCGCGGTGGGGTCACCACTGTTGATTTCTTCGGTCACCAGATCATCGAGACTCCGACCGGTTGCGTTCTGCAGCCGAGCGTAGCGCCGGTTGAGTTCGTGGGCGCGCACGCCCTCTTCGCGCCCGAAGGCGAACTGCACCATAATCTGGTCACGGTTCGGCGGCGACTGCACGAGCACGAGAAGGGCCGCGGCGTCTTCCTCGGTGGGTGGATTCGACCAGGTCAGCGCCGCTTCGGCGATCGCCACCGGATCGAGTGCAAATTCGAGGTTGGAAAACAACACCGGAGCGTTCTCGGCCCGCACCGTCAGGCGGTGATATCGACGGTAGACCCGGGCCAGGCGTTCCTTGCTCGCCAGGTCAACGCCGATGGGCTCCGCTCCGTTCTGCAGCGTGCCGAGGGGGTGCCGCGCACCGGTCGGTACCGCCTCGTTCACCGGAGAGGCCGCAATGTCGCTGAGCGAACGGCCGCCGGCCGGGCACTGCGGGTCGAGATAGCTGCCCCAGGCATCCGCTGACACGCAGAGCGAATCACGCAGCAGAAAGCCGCTCAGTTCGAGTCGCCGATTAAGGATGTCCGCGAATTGTGCACACGGCATCCCGCGAGCTTGGCCGAAAGTATCGTCGGTGTAGATGACGGGAACGACGGCGTCCACGCCGGGAATCTTGCACAGCATTCCGGTGAGCGTGGTCGCAATGCGCTTATAGGTTTTGGACGGTGCGCCCTGCTCCGGCAGATTGAACCGCAGCGCACCACAGGTGCGGTTGCCGCGAAAGGCGACGAGAACGGCGCTGGTCTCGGGAATAAAACCGAGCAGTTGGGGAACGAGTGCCAGAAAGTCCTGTGCCTTCTGGGCTTTGACAATGGTGGGATGCATGCCGCCACTGTGCCCGTGGCGCCGACGGCCCACGCTGCCCGGCGTGAATCTGGGGACGATTGGGGCTGGCGAACGCCTGTGGAGGTGCCGCTATACCTCGTCGGCGACCGGCGCCGCGAACTGCGCCGCGTACAACGCCTGGTACGCACCGTTTGCAGCCAGCAGCTGCACGTGGTTGCCCTGCTCCACGATACGACCCGACTCCATCACGAGAATCAGGTCGGCATCCCGAATCGTCGACAGCCGGTGAGCGATGACAAAGCTCGTGCGTTCGGCGCGTAAGGCGCTCATCGCCTTCTGCACGAGCACCTCCGTGCGGGTGTCGACCGAGCTGGTCGCCTCGTCGAGGATGAGTACGCTCGGCTTCGCCAGGAACGCCCGGGCAATCGTGAGCAACTGCATCTCACCGGCGCTCACGTTGCTGCCCTGGTCGTCGAGCACGGTGTCGTAGCCCTCGGGCAGGGAATGCACGAAACGGTCGACATAGGTGGCCTTGGCAGCAGCGAGGATCTCCGCCTCCGTCGCATCCGGTCGCCCGTACGCGATGTTGTCGCGGATCGTGCCGCCGAACAGCCAGGTGTCCTGCAACACCATACCCATGCGGCGGCGCAGGTCGTGCCGGGTCATGGCCGCCACGTCGACGCCGTCGAGCAGGATACGCCCGGAGTCTATGTCGTAGAACCGCATCATGAGGTTGACCAGGGTCGTCTTGCCTGCCCCGGTCGGCCCGACAATGGCGATGGTCTGCCCCGGCTCGGCGACGAGACTCAGATCCTCGATCAGTGGCTTGTCTTCGCTGTAGCGGAACGACACGTTTTCGAAGACCAGGCGGCCGTGCACCTCGGTCGGTGTCTCGGCCGGCTGGGGGTCTTCGCTTTGTTCATCGGCATCGAGCAGGTCAAACACGCGTTCAGCGGATGCGACACCGGACTGCAGCAGGTTAGCCATCGACCCGAGCTGCGCGAGCGGCTGGGTGAATTGACGGGAGTATTGGATGAACGCCTGCACGTCACCGAGTTGCATGGCGCCGGAGGCTACTTGCAAACCACCGACCACCGCGATGGCGACGTAGACGAGGTTGCCGATGAACGTCATCGCGGGCATGATCATGCCGCTGACGAACTGCGCGCCGAAACTGGCTTCGTACAATTCGTCGTTCTTGAGCTTGAACCGGGCATCGACCTCCTTCTGTCGGCCGAATACCTTGACCAGAGCGTGACCGGTGAAGGTCTCCTCGATCTGCCCGTTCAAATCGCCGGTGTTCGCCCACTGAGCCACGAACAGCTTCTGGGAACGTTTGGCGATCACCGCGGTGATCACCAGGGTGAGCGGCACCGTGACCAGCGCGATCAGGGCCAGCAGCGGCGAGAGGATGAGCATCATCACGATCACCCCGATAACCGTGAGCAGGCTGGTCACCACCTGACTCAGCGATTGCTGCAGGCTTTGCGAGATGTTATCGACATCGTTGGTCACGCGGCTGAGCAGCTCACCACGCGGTTTCTTGTCGAAGTAGCTCAACGGGAGACGATTGATTTTCGCCTCGATCTCCTCACGCAGCCGGTAGATCGTGCGCTGCACGACGCCGTTGAGCACGTACGCCTGCATCCAGCTGAACACGCTGGAGAGTACGTAGAGTGCGAGCGCCCAAAACAGCACGGTGGAGAGCATGGCAAAGTCAATGCCGAGGCCCGGCGTGAGCGTCATTCCGCTGAGCATGTCGGCCTGGGTGGTTTCGCCCGCCGCTCGCAGCCCGGCAATAACTTCTTCCTGGCTGCTGCCATTCGGCAGCGATTTGGACACGATACCGGAGAAGATGAGGTTGGTGCCCTCACCGAGCAGGCGCGGGCCGAGCACGGAAAACGTCACGCTGATCACGGCAAGGGCGAACACCAGCACCAGCCAGAGTCGTTCCGGGCGCAGTTTACCGAGCAGTCGTTTACCCGAGGCGGAGAAGTTGAGGGATTTCTCGGCCGGCAGGCTCATCCCGCCGAAGGGACCTCCGCCACGCTGTGGCCGGGGCGCCGGCTTGTCGTCGGCGTGGGTCTCGCTCATGCTGCTTCCTCCGCGGTGAGCTGGGACGACACGATCTCCTGGTAAGTGGTGTTGGACTCGAGCAGGTGACTGTGGGTTCCCCGACCGACGATGCGGCCGTCTTCGATGACCAGAATCTGGTCGGCGTCGATGATGCTCGACACTCGCTGGGCAACGATCACCAGGGTGGCGCCGTCGGTGCTCTGTTTGAGGGCGAGGCGCAGCCGGGCATCCGTGGCGAGGTCAAGCGCCGAGAACGAGTCGTCGAAAATGTACAGTTCGGGCCGTTTCACGAGGGCACGGGCGATCGCGAGACGTTGACGCTGACCGCCCGACACGTTGGTGCCGCCCTGAGAGATCGGTGCGTCAAGGCCGCCGTCCATTTCCGTGACGAACTCTCGAGCCTGGGCAATGGTGAGTGCCCGCCAGAGTTCATCATCCGTCGCATCCGGTTTGCCGTAGAGCAGGTTGCTACGCACGGTTCCGGAGAACAGGTACGGTTTTTGCGGAATGAGACCGATCCGGCCCCACAGCAGGTCAGGGTTGAGGTCGCGCACGTTGACGCCGTCCACGAGCACGGAACCGCTCGTGGCATCGAACAGACGCGGCAGCAGATTCACCAGGGTGCTTTTGCCACTGCCGGTGCTGCCGATGATCGCCGTTGTTTCACCGTGACGGGCGATGAAACTCACGTTCCGCAGCACCGGCTGCTCGGCGCCGGGGTAGGCAAAGCCCACATCGAGCAGTTCGAGTTCGCCGTGACCGATCGTGTCATTCACCGGGTTCTTCGGCAGCACAACGCTCGACTCGGTGGCGAGTACCTCGCCGATGCGATCGGCCGAGACGGCGGCGCGCGGAATCATGACGGCCATGAACGTGGCCATCATCACGGCCATCAGAATCTGCATGAGATAGCTCAGAAAGGCGATGAGGGTACCAACCTGCATTGAGCCGTCTTCGATGCGGAACGCGCCGAACCAGATCACGGCGACGCTGGACACGTTGAGCACGAGCATGACGATGGGGAACATCAGCGCCATCAGACGGCCGGAGCCGAGAGCAACGTCGGTTACGTCCTGGTTGGCCTTGGCGAACCGCGCGATCTCCACGTCTTCGCGTACGAATGCCCGCACGACACGGATGCCGGTGAGTTGTTCCCGCAGCACCCGGTTGACCGTGTCGATGCGCGTCTGCATCTTGCGAAAGAGTGGCACCATCTTCACCACGATAAAACCGACCGCGATCAGCAGAATCGGCACGCTCACCGCGATCAGCCAAGACAGCTGCACATCCTGTCGGATTGCCATGATCACTCCGCCGATGCTGAGGATCGGCGCTGACACCAACAGAGTGCAGGTGGTCAGCACCAGCATCTGTACCTGCTGCACGTCATTGGTGGATCGAGTGATGAGGGACGGCGCCCCGAAGCGGGTGACCTCTTGTTCGGAGAATTCGCCGACCCGGCTGAAGACGGCACCGCGCAGGTCGCGACCGACCTTCATCGCGACTTTGGCGCCGAAGTACACGGCCACAATCGCGCAAATGATCTGGGCGAGGGTGATCAGCAACATGATGCCACCGACTCGCAGAATGTAGCCCGTATCGCCCGTGGCCACTCCCTTATCGATGATGTCGGCGTTGAGGGTGGGCAGAAAAAGCGAGGCGATCGATTGGGCCAGCTGAAAGACAACCACTCCCAGGAGTAACGGCCAGTAGGGACGAAGGTAACGCACGAGCAAGGACCACAGCACGAAGATCTCCTAGTAGCAGTGGATGTCCTGCCCGGCCGGATGGGTCAGCACAGTTACCACTGATGCAATAGTGCACTCTTTCCGGGGCCTCGTCGACCGAAAGGTCAGGTCTGTGCCCGTTGCGCCCCTGCAGGCGTGAACTTCACATCGAGTTCTCAGGCGAAGAGGTTCGATATGTAGTCGACGTCTTCCGTGGTCGGCTGCCAGGACGAAGCCGCCGTCGCGTTCTGACTGATCTGTTCCGGTTTGGTGGCACCGGCGATGACGCTGGTCAGGCCCGGCTGAGCCAGGAGCCAGGCGAAAGTCGCCGCGAGCATTGTCACGTCGCGCTCATCACACCAGGCCTGGTACTGCTCGATCACGTCCCACGGAGCATCGTCGACGAGGTGTCGCCGAATCATCATGATCCGACTGTCGGCCGGGCCCCCCGCGCGGGAGAACTTTCCGGTGAACAAACCGTTGTAGAGCGGGAAGAACGGTAGAAAGCCCAGGCCGAAGGCGTTCACGGCCGGCAGCACCTCGTCTTCGACGTCGCGCACCAGCAGGCTGTATTCGTTCTGACTGGAGATAAACCGGGGATGTCCGTTCATTCGGGCGGTGAAATCGGCTTCGGCGATCTGCCACCCGGCCAGGTTGGAGTGACCGATGTAGCGAATTTTTCCCTCGGTGATGAGGTCATCAAGCGTCGCGAGGGTCTCCTCGATCGGTGTCGCCGGGTCGGGAACGTGCAGCTGATACAGGTCAATCCAATCGGTTTGCAGCCGTCTGAGCGAAGCTTCGACAGCCAGACGGATGTACCGGCGCGAGCCGCGTGCGTTCCAATCCGGCCCGTTCAACCCGCCCATGTCCATCCCAAACTTGGTGGCGAGCACGATCTGATCGCGTTTGCCGCGCAGGGAGTGCCCCATCAGCGTTTCGCTGAGTCCGCGCTCCGCGCCGTAAATATCGGCGGTGTCGAACAGTGTCACGCCCGCGTCGATGGCCGCGTCGATAACGGCCGTCGTGCCATCCTGACTTTCCGTCACGGTTCCGGTCCGGCCGAAATTATTGCACCCGAGTCCGATCGTTGAGACGGTCAGTCCAGAGGAGCCAAGTCTGCGATATTCGATCTGAGCCATGCTTACACAATAGAGGGACGGCATCCTTTTCGGTTGCGCCGAACACCATCTCCTGCACAGATTCGGGTGTACCCGTGCTACCCACCGATGTCCGAAACCCGCGAGGTCGAACCGGAGCCGGCGGCTACAGTCGAATCATGGACAGCATCCCGTCACCACAACAGAACTACGCGCTTCTTCGCCTGGCCAGTCCCATTGGGCGCCTTGAGCTTACGGCCGATGATCAGGGCATTGTTTCGCTCGCCATTGAAACTGGCGGGCATCTTCCGTTGGAGACCACCCCGGAGTCTCCCTCCCCCGTGCTGCTGCGGGCAGCAGAACAGCTCGATGAATATTTCGCCGGAACCCGACATTTCTTCGATCTGCCCGTGCATCTGATTCGCGGCACCGAATTTCAACGCAGCGTCTGGGCACGACTGGCGACCATCCACTACGGTGACGTTATTTCCTATGGAGCCCTCGGCAACGACATCGGCCGCGCCGGTTCCGGCCGCGCCATCGGCGGGGCGGTCGGCGCCAACCCGATACCGATCATCATCGGGTGTCACCGGGTCCTAGCGACGAGCGGTCAGATCACCGGCTACAGCGCCGGACAAGGAATCCCGACCAAGGCGTGGCTGCTCGATCATGAAGGCATCGTCCACCGCTAGTTTCGTGGATAGCCGCACCCAGCCGCGTCAGCGTCGACCGAGCGGCAGCAGGCCAAGCGCACGCACGGCGTCACGTTCCTCCACCAGCTCGGCAACGGAGGCCCGGATTCGGTCGCGTGAGAAGTCATTGATTTGCAGCCCGCTCACGATGCGCCACTGCCCGTCAACGGAGCGCACCGGGAACGAACACACCAATCCCGGCGGAACGTCGTACGAACCATCGGAGACCACCCCGGCGCTCGTCCAGTCAACACCGCGCCCGGTCACCCAGTCGGCCACGTGGTCGATGGCCGCGTTGGCTGCCGACGCGACCGAGGAGCCACCGCGCACCGCAATGATCTCCGCGCCGCGCTTGGCCACGCGCGGAATAAAAGTCTCTGCCAGCCAGCGCTCATCGACGAGGTCGCGAACCGCGCGTCCGCCCGCCGTGGCCTGAAAGATGTCCGGATATTGACTGGCCGAATGGTTTCCCCAAATGGTCAGCCCGTGAATGGCGTCAACGGCCACCTGAAGGTGGTTGGCCAGCTGTCCGATGGCCCGGTTGTGGTCGAGTCGAGTCATGGCGGTGAAGCGGTCCTGGGGCACGTCGGGAGCGTGCGCTGAGGCAATAAGGGCGTTCGTGTTGGCCGGGTTGCCCACGACGAGCACACGTACATCATCGGCGGCGCCGGCATTGATGGCTGCACCCTGCGGTCCGAAGATGCGGCCATTGGCTTCGAGCAGGTCGGCTCGTTCCATTCCCGGCCCGCGCGGGCGAGAACCCACCAGGAGAGCAATGTTGACGCCGTCGAATGCGACACTGGGATCGTCAGTGACGCTTACCCCGCGCAGCAGCGGAAAAGCACAGTCTTCAAGTTCGAGCGCGGTTCCCTCGGCGGCTTTCAGCCCCTGCGGTATTTCCAGCAGGGTGAGGTGAATGGGCGTCGTCGGTCCCAGCAGCCCACCGGCAGCAATACGAAACAGGAGTGCGTACCCGATCTGCCCGCCCGCCCCGGTGACGGTCACCCGCACCGGTTGCCGGTGGACGGGAACGTTGATGGGTTCCGCTGAGGCCAGGGCGCTGGCGAATGTATTCACGCGATTAGCTTAACCCCGGAATAGATCGACGACGATGCTGCCTGGCCCGACGAGGCAAGGTGTTGTTCGACGACGAGCTGAAGTTCACCGGCCGCGCCATGCTCCAGGCGGATTCCGGCCGACCGGGCCCACTCGATCAACTCTGCCGAGGTCGTGAAATCATGCGCGACCTCCAGCAATGCGCGCGTGAATTCACCCTTGGACTTCTTGTTGAAGTGATTCAGGGCACGCTTCTGAGATTCCCCGGCGTCGGCGACCACCCGCAGGTACAGCGAATCTGTTCGCACCGGTCGGGGGCCAAGAGCCACATAACTCTCAGACCGCAAATCGAGCAGCAGCCCGTCGGTCTGACCGAGAACCCGCTGAACGTCGGTGCTCCAGTGTTTCTTAAGAGAGTGCTCGGCCGTGGTCAGTTTCGGCAGTCGGGAATCGGACGAGAGTCGGTACGCCGGAATCGGGTCGAGTGCCGCGATCGGGCCGAACAGTGCGGAGTGCACGGCGAGGTGCGCGTGTGCGAACTCACGCTGGGCTGCCGACAGGGTGGCAGCATCCAAACCGTCGAAGAGTACCCCGGTATACCGGTCGATGACCGGGAGCGTCGGGGACGAGAGCAATTCATGGTTACGGTCGATCTCGAACAACTGCGTGCGACCCAATTTGAGGGCGACCCGCGCGGCATCCGGATGACGTGCCAGCGCGATCAGTGAGCGCGCGACGACGCGACGCTTCACGTCCAGCTCGGGGAAGGCCAACCGATCCCAGTCCAGGGGTACAGCTTCGCCGCCGGAGCGTTTCGTCTCCGACGGCGGAAGCAGTATCAGCATGGGTGCTGCGGGCTAGGAATTGACGAGTTCAGCCTTGCGTGCAACAACGGTGACCATGTCGTTGTCGACCGACAGAAAACCATCTTCCGCGCGTGCGATAATCTTCGATCCGTCAGCCAGGGTGAGACGAACGTCGCCCACGGCGAGGATCGCCAACATCGGCTCGTGACCGGCAAGAATACCGATCTCGCCCTCGACGGTTTTGGCTACAACCATCGTCGCCTCGCCGGTCCAGACCTGGTGGTCGGCCGACACAACGCTGACAGACAGCGACTTTGCCATGCTTAGCCGTTCTCCTTTTGAATCTGAGCCCACTTCTCTTCGACGTCGTTGATGCCACCGACGTTGAAGAAGGCCTGCTCGGCCACGTGGTCGAACTCTCCGTTGGAGATGGCGGTGAACGCCTCGATGGTGTCCTTCAGCGGAACGGTGGAACCTTCGACACCGGTGAACTTCTTCGCCATGTAGGTGTTCTGGCTGAGGAACTGCTGGATCCGACGGGCACGGGAAACCGTGACCTTGTCTTCCTCAGACAGCTCATCAACACCGAGGATCGCAATGATCTCCTGGAGTTCCTTGTTCTTCTGCAGGATCGCCTTGACGCGAACGGCCGTGTTGTAGTGATCGGCACCCAGGTAGCGGGGGTCGAGGATACGGCTGGTCGAAGTGAGCGGGTCAACGGCCGGGTACAGGCCCTTGGACGCGATTTCACGCGACAGCTCGGTCGTGGCGTCCAGGTGGGCGAAGGTTGTCGCCGGTGCCGGGTCGGTGTAGTCGTCGGCGGGAACGTAGATCGCCTGAAGAGAGGTGATCGAGTGTCCACGGGTCGAGGTGATGCGCTCCTGCAGGATGCCCATCTCGTCGGCCAGGTTGGGCTGGTAGCCCACGGCAGAAGGCATACGGCCCAGCAGGGTCGACACCTCGGAACCGGCCTGAGTGAAGCGGAAGATGTTGTCGATGAAGAGCAAGACGTCTTGCTTCTCCACGTCGCGGAAGTACTCAGCCATGGTGAGGGCGGAGAGAGCGACGCGCAGACGCGTTCCCGGCGGCTCATCCATCTGGCCGAACACTAGCGCGGTCTTGTCGAAGACGCCCGCTTCTTCCATCTCGGCGATGAGGTCGTTGCCCTCACGGGTGCGCTCGCCAACACCGGCGAACACGGACACTCCACCGTGGTCCTGCGCGACGCGCTGGATCATTTCCTGGATGAGAACGGTCTTGCCGACACCGGCACCACCGAACAGACCGATCTTTCCACCGAGAACATACGGTGTCAGAAGGTCGATGACCTTGATTCCGGTTTCGAAGAGCTGAGTCTTGGACTCGAGCTGGTCGAACGCCGGCGGCTTGCGGTGGATGGGCCAGCGCTCGGTGATCTCGATCTTTTCGCCGGGCTCGGCGTTGAGAACATCGCCGATGACGTTGAAGACCTTGCCCTTGGTGACGTTTCCGACCGGAACCGTAATGGGGCTGCCGGTGTCGCGCACTTCCTGGCCGCGGACGAGTCCGTCGGTCGGGTTCAGCGCGATGGCGCGAACGAGGTCGTCGCCGAGGTGCAGTGCAACCTCAAGCGTGATCTCGTTCGACATGTCACCGATGGTGATTGTGGTCTTCAGGGCGTTGTAGATGCCGGGGATCGAGTCATGCGGAAACTCGATGTCGACAACGGGGCCCGTGACGCGCGCGATGCGGCCAACAGAGCCGGCCGTGTCCTCCGCCCGGACTGGCGCGGTTGCGGTGTCAGTCATAGCTCTCTCTTCTCTGGTCTTACTTCTTAGCGGATGAGAGCGCGTCGGCTCCACCCACGATCTCGGAAATCTGCTGGGTGATCTCAGACTGACGCGCGTTATTCGACAGGCGTGTGTAGTCCGTGATCAGCTTGTCGGCGTTGTCGCTCGCCGACTTCATTGCCTTTTGACGGCTCGCGTGCTCGGACGCCGCCGACTGCAGCATCGCGTTGAACAGACGGCTCTCGATGTACACCGGGAGAAGACTGTCCAGAACTGTTTCGACGTCGGGTTCGAACTCGTAGAGCGGCAGGACCGTATTGTCACCGGGTTCTTCAACACCCTCAACGACCTCCAGCGGCAGCAAGCGAACGACCTCGGGCACCTGCGTGACCATGCTGACGAAGCGGTTGTACACGATGTGAATCTCATCGACGCCGCCATCGGAATAGTCCGTGAGGAACGATTCCAGCAGGGCCTCGCCAATTTCCTTAGCCGTTTCGAACTGGGGCTGATCGGTTCCGCCGGTCCAGACTCGCTCCGACGCGCGGTTGCGAAAGCTGAAATAGGCGATGGCCTTGCGACCAACCAGGAAGTAGACAATGTCCTTGCCCTGGCCACGCAGCAGCTCGCTGAGCGACTCAGCTTCGCGCAAAACCTGCGAGCTGAACGCGCCAGCCAGGCCGCGGTCTGAGGCGAAGATGACGACCGCTGCGCGCTCGATCTTCTCCGGCTCAGTGGTGAGCACGTGCTCAACGTTCGAGTACGTGGCCACCGCTGAAACGGCGCGGGTTACCGCGCGAGAATACGGGGTTGACGCAGCGACTCGCGCCTGCGCTTTCTGGATGCGCGAGGCGGAGATCAGCTCCATGGCCCGAGTGATCTTCTTGGTCGTCTGGGCAGACTTGATCTTCTGCCGGTAGACCCGAAGTTGCGCTCCCATGTGTCTGCTTCCTTGTCTTTCAGTTTGGTGTCGTCGGTCTTACTGCGTCGTCAGAATCGGCGAGGACTAGCGGCGGTGCTTGACGATCTTTTCCTGGTTGACGTCTTCGACGGCAATTGCCTCAAACTTTTCCTTGCCAACCGAAGCGAGGGGCTTACCCTCACCGGTCTGGAATTCAAGTTTGAACTTGTCCACGCCCGCAGTGAGCGCGGCGACGGTGTCGTCGGTGAGCAGGTTCGTCTCGCGCAGGTTCTTGAGAACCTCGGTGTTGCGGCCGAGGAAATCGAGCAGTTCGCGTTCGAACCGCAGCACGTCGGGAACCGGAACCTCGTCGAGCTTGCCGTTGATACCGGCCCAGATCGAGACGACCTGGTCTTCAACGGGGTACGGCGAGTACTGCGGCTGACGCAGCAGTTCAGTTAGGCGTGCGCCACGGGCCAGCTGACGGCGGCTCGCCGCGTCAAGGTCGGAGGCGAACATCGCGAAGGCTTCAAGCGATCGGTACTGCGCCAGCTCAAGCTTGAGCGTGCCGGAGACCTTCTTGATCGACTTGACCTGCGCGTCGCCACCGACACGCGAGACCGAGATACCCACGTCAACAGCGGGACGCTGGTTGGCGTTGAACAGGTCGGACTGCAGAAAGATCTGGCCGTCGGTGATCGAGATCACGTTGGTCGGAATGTAAGCGGCAACGTCGTTGGCCTTGGTTTCGATGATCGGGAGACCGGTCATCGATCCGGCGCCGAGCGCGTCGGACAGCTTGGCACAACGCTCGAGCAGACGGGAGTGCAGGTAGAACACGTCTCCGGGGTATGCTTCGCGCCCCGGCGGGCGACGCAGCAGCAGCGATACCGCACGATAGGCCTCGGCCTGCTTGGAGAGGTCATCGAAGATGATGAGAACGTGCTTGCCGGCGTACATCCAGTGCTGGCCGATGGCCGAACCGGTGTACGGAGCGAGGTACTTGAAACCGGCCGGGTCAGAGGCGGGGGCAGCAACGATGGTGGTATATTCCATCGCTCCGGCGTCCTCGAGCGCACCCTTCACCGAAGCGATGGTGGAGCCCTTCTGGCCGATGGCAACGTAAATGCAGCGAACCTGCTTGTTGCTGTCGCCCGACTCCCAGTTGGCCTTCTGGTTGATGATGGTGTCAATCGCGATCGCGGTCTTGCCGGTCTGGCGGTCACCGATGATCAGCTGACGCTGGCCGCGGCCGATCGGGATCATGGCGTCAATCGCCTTGATTCCGGTCTGCATCGGCTCGTGCACGCTCTTGCGATCCATAACGCCGGGAGCCTGCAGTTCGAGGGCGCGACGGCCTTCGGTTGCAATCTCGCCGAGACCGTCAATGGGGGCGCCGAGGGGGTCGACAACGCGGCCGAGGTAGCCGTCACCGACGGGTACGGAGAGAACCTCGCCAGTGCGGTGCACCTCCATGCCCTCAACGATGCCGCCGAATTCGCCGAGTACGACGACGCCGATCTCGTCTTCGTCGAGGTTCTGGGCCAGACCCAGAGTTCCATCGGCGAATTTGATGAGCTCGTTCGCCATGACGCCGGGCAAGCCCTCAACGTGGGCGATACCGTCGCCGGCCGTGGTGACGTAGCCGACCTCGGTCGTCGACGTCTTGTTCGGCTCGTAGGACTTCACGAAGTCCTGGAGAGCGCCACGGATCTCATCGGGGCTGATCGTTAGTTCTGCCATCATCTTCCCTTTTCTGTACGGCTGTACAGGTTCTGTCTGTTCGAGGACGCTGCCGCCCTGAGTCATCTGGTGCTGCTGGGTTTATGGTGCTGGTACCGGTGAGGCTGGTAATCAGCGAGCGAGCTGGAGTCTCAAATCTGCAAGACGGGTTGCGATGCTGCCGTCAATGACCAGATCGCCAATTTGTACGCGCACTCCCCCGACCAGTGCCGGGTCAACGACCTGGTTGATGGTGAGTGCACGTCCGTGGCGTTCCTGCAGATTCTTCTGCAGCCGGGAGAGCTGGGCGGGCGTGAGAACGCTCGCCGAGGTGATGGTGGCAATCGACGTACCGGCCTGGTCGGCGACGACGGCGGCTGCGTGTCGCAGCAGCTCACCGATGCGGCGGCCGCGAGGCTGCTGTACCAGCTGCCGAACAATGGCGAGCGTCTGACCGGATACCTTACCGGCCAGGAGCTTTTCCACGAGGGCTGCCTTGGCTTCGATCTTGCCGAGCTTGCTGGCCAGAGCCAGCTCCAACTCAGCGTCCGAGGAAACCGTCGTACCGAAGGCGAAAAGTTCTCCCTCGATCGAGGTACCGGCCGGAGCCGACAGAGCGCATGCCCGCAGGCCCAGTTCTTCGATCCCGGCAAGCAGGTCGTCGTGGCTGGACCAACGTTCGGACACGGCGGCTGCGAGCAGATCCAGCGCCCGAGGTGTCACGTTCGCACCGAAAACGGCGCGTACGAGGGTGACCTTGGCTTCCGGCTCCGCTGCTGCATCGCCGAGTGCCGACAAGAGCTGAGAGGACGACCCGATCACTCGACCGGCGCCGAACAGGCTTTCGCCCGTCGCCAGATCAGTCGTGCCTCCGGGGACAGACATTGCCGCCCTCGATGTGGCGAGTGCTTCTCTGGTGGCGCTTCCCATTTGCTAGATCTTTCCTGCTGCTGGAGCTGCTGCGTGAGACGGTGCTTCGCTGGCTTCGAGTTCGGCCAGGAAACGATCGACAATGGCGCTGGCCTTGGCGTCGTCGGACAGGCTTTCACCAATGACACCCGAGGCGAGGTCAATGGCAAGGGTGCCTACCTCGCTGCGGAGCGACACGACGGCTGCCTGACGTTCAGCTTCGATCTGCGACTTGGCACTGGCCGCGATGCGACCGGCTTCGGCCGTGGCCTGCTCCTTGTGCTCAGCGACGATGCGCTGGCCGTCGGTGCGGGCCTGGTCACGGATCTGACCGGCTTCGGTGCGGGCCTCAGCGAGCTGAGCCGTGTACTGCACGAGTGCAGCTTCGGCCTTGCGCTGGGCGTCGTCGGCCTTCGCGATGTTTCCCTCGATGGCTTCTGCACGGTCGTCAAGGAGTTTCTGCATTCTGGGAAGCACAAGCTTCCAGAAGAAGAACAAAATCACGACAAAGCAGACCAACGACCAGATAATGTCGTAAACCTCTGGGATGAGCGGGTTTCGCGCCGCTTCTTCCGTTGCGGCTGCAATTACTGCGTGAAGCATCATGCCTCCTAACTAAGTAGTGAAGAGGACTAGTTCGTGAAGATGAAGTAGGTGGCGATGCCGATGAAGGCGAGCGCCTCGGTGAAGGCGATACCGATGTACATCAGCACCTGAAGACGACCGGCCAATTCAGGCTGACGAGCGACACCTTCGATGGTCTTGCCAACGACGATACCTACACCGATTGCAGGGCCGATGGCTGCGAGGCCATAACCGACGGTCGCGATGTTTCCGTTGATTTCCGCGAGAACGGTTGTTGCGTCCACGTATATTTCCTTCCGTGATGGTGAATTCGGCGAGTGCCGGATTCCTAAAGTGTCTAGTGTTCCTCAGCCAGCGCGAGCTGGATGTAGACGGCGGTGAGTAGGGCAAAAATGTAAGCCTGGAGGACGGCAATCAGCACTTCGAAGAGCGTGAAGGCGAAGCCGAAGACGAGGGTGCCAGCGCCGAAGAGCTTGAACCCGCCATCCGCAGTGAAGAAGAAGAACTGAGTAGCGCTGAAAAACAGCACGAGCAGAAGGTGCCCGACGACCATGTTCATCATCAGTCGGAGCGTCAGGGTGACCGGTCGCACCAGGAACGTCGAAATGAATTCGATCGGCGTCACGATGATATAGAGACCCTTGGGCACCCCGGGCGGGAAGAGCGAGTTGCGGAAGAAATTTCCCGGGCTCTTTCTCACTCCGGCGTAGATGAAGGTGCCGTAGGAAATTACACCAAGCAGCAGCGGAACCCCGATCACCGAGGTTCCGGCGATATTGAGGAACGGAATAATTCCCGTGATGTTCATGAACAACACCATGAAGAAGATGGTCGTCAGAAGCGGCAGAAAACGCTTGCCGTCTTTCTTTCCGAGCAGGTCTTCGGCGATGTTGACGCGAACGAAGTCGAGTCCCATTTCAGCCAGGCTCTGGCCACGGGTCGGGATGATCTTCATGCGACGTGTGCCGAGCCAGAAGAGCAGCATCAGAGCAGCGACCGCTAAGAAGCGAATCAGAATGATGCGGTTGATTTCGAAGTTCGTGCCGGCGAAAAAAATGACGTCGGGGAAGAACTCATTGATGGAGGGACCGTGGAATTCACCGTCGCCGGTGGCAGACGGGACCATCAGGTTTACGGCGATTTCTAGCAGCGCTTTCTCCTGTTTCGGGGCGGTGAGCTCTGCTCGCGCAACGACGATTATGGGCTGGTTTACGACGCTGTAAAGCATGTGCAAACCGGGGTGGGATCGGTGTTTACTCTAGCTTAGATCAGGCGCTGAGCCGAATCGAGAGCAGGATCCGTGGGTTGTTAGGTCGGGTTATTACTCGTCTACCGGAGCCGGGGGCAGCGTGACATCGCTGGCGTAGGGCATCCGGCTGGTGAGAACGACTACCGCGTCAACGACCAGGGATCCCACGACGCCCGCAATGATGGATAGAAACAACACCATGGGCGCAATCCACTCGCGATCTTGCAAAACCACGAGCAATACCAGGAACACCACAAATTTGAGCAGCCAGCCGCCCATGATGATCCCGAAGAACCCACCGATGGCGGATTCGCTTCCGGCGACGCGATTGGCGAGCAGAATGCTCCCGGCGGTGATTCCCATGAAGGCGACCGACATGGCCGTTCCGACCAGGGCGCTGAGCACCCCCGTTCCGCCGGCGACGACGTAGCCGACGACTGACCCGACCACCGCGATGGCGACGGCGAGGTAGCCGCCGTACACGAGGATGCGACGCAGGACGGGGACCGAGGTGGGTTGGGTGGAAGCTTGTGGGCTGTTGCTGGTCATGCGTTCTCCTCGGCAGGTGCAGGGGCTGATGGTTCGGGCGCGGCGGCCTGGTCGAGTGGGTCGTACCGGTCCAGAACCGCGATTTTCGCGGGCGCTGACTGGCTGACCCATTCACCGGTCTTGCGACGGCCGAGCGGGGCGAGCGTGACGATGGTGCAGATCAGCAACGACGCCACCAGAAAAATGGTCGCGTACCAGGTCGGCAGTGCGAAGTAGACCGGCAAAATGTAGTAGAGCAGACAGCCGATGGATGCCGCGGCTGTCCACCCGTAGAAAATCAGTACGGCATGCAGGTGGGAGTGGCCCATATCCAACAGCCGATGGTGCAGGTGCTTTCGGTCGGCGCTGAACGGTGATTTACCGGCGCGCACCCGTCGGAACACAGCAAGTCCGAAGTCGAGCAACGGAATGATCATGATCGCCACCGGAAGCAGGATGGGGATGAAGGCCGGAAAGAGCTGCGAGCGATTGATGGCGGTCGGGTCGATCTGCCCGGTGATGGCGATGGCGCTCGTGGCCATGAGCAGGCCAACGAGAAGGGCGCCGGCATCACCCATGAACATCTTGGCCGGGTGCCAGTTCAGCGGCAGGAACCCGACACAGGCGCCAACCAGAATGGCGGCGATCAACGAGGCCAGATTGAAGTAGTTGGTCGGCGAGGTGTCACGCACGAGCAGATAGCTGTAGAGAAAAAAGACGCCGTTGGCGATGAGCGCCACGCCGGTGACAAGACCGTCCAGGCCGTCAATGAAGTTGATCATATTCATGACCACCACGATGGCGACGACCGTGAAGACGATCGACATCCAGCCGCTCCCGACCGTGAGCCCACCGATCGGCAGCGAATATATCTGCACTCCGTGCCAGGCGACGAGGCCGGCAGCGATGAACTGACCGGCGAGCTTGGTCATCCAGTCGAGGTCCCAGATGTCGTCGGCGACTCCGACGAGCACGATGAGCAGGGCGGCGCCGAGAATGGCGAGGATTTGTTGCGGATCGGCGAAGACCAGCCGCAGCGGTGCAAAGGACCCCGAGATAAGATATGCGATGCCGAATGCGGCCAGAATACCCAGGAACATGGCGATACCGCCGAGGCGTGGTGTCGGCCGGGTATGCACGTCGCGTTCACGAATTTTGGGATACAGGCGGTACTTGTGACTGAGCTTGTACACCACGATCGAGAGCAGAAATGTGACCATCGCCGAAACGAGGGCGAGCAGTATAAATAGGGTCATGGGCTACCGGCTGGCATCCGTTTCGTCCTGGGAGGGCGCGGCGAGCGTGGGGGTCGCCTCTTCACCGGTCGATTCTGTGGCGAGTTCCGCAATTCCGGGAACTGCCGGCTCGGCCGCGAGCAGGTCGCCGACGACAGCCGCAATGGCGTCTCGGGAGAGGACACCACTGCGCACAATGTGAAGAAAACCGCCGTTGGTCGCGAAGCCGCTGGCATCAACGATGGTCGACGAGCCATCGCCGGACTCAGCACTCTCATAGGCGCTGCCGGAGGGACCACCGTCGAGGTACACGTCGATGCTGTCGCCGAGTGCCGCTTCGGCCGACTGGGCGTCCCGTGTGGCGGGCATTCCACTCAGGTTGGCGCTGGATACGGCGAGCGGTCCGGTTTCGGCGAGCAGATCGAGCGCGATCTGATTGCTCGGCATGCGCAAGGCGACCGTGCCGCGGGTCTCGCCGAGATCCCAAACCAGCGAGGGCTGGGCATTGACGATAACCGTCAGCCCGCCGGGCCAGAACGCCGCGACCAGGTCGCGTATCGGCTGGGGCACATCGACGGCGAGGGCGTCGAGCGTGGTAATGGCGGGGATGAGCACGGGCGGCGGCGACGTGCGCCCGCGGCCTTTCGCGTCGAGGAGCAACTGCACCGCCTCAGCGCTGAAGGCGTCGGCGGCCACGCCGTACACCGTGTCGGTGGGGATGACGACGAGCGCCCCCCGGCCGATAGCCGTGCTGGCCAGTGCGATATGTGCAGCGTAGTCAGACTCGCTCGTGGCCGAGTCGCTCATGCAGTCGTAGATACGTGTCATTTCCGGCAATTCTAACCCAGCGCGGTTGTGAAGAGCCGATGAGCGCGGTTTAGGGGCGCAGCGCGGTCGTGGCCCGGTCCCGGCTGGTGTAATCGCGGTGCGTTGCCGCCGCGCGCCAGCCGTCCGCAGTCAGCAGCGCACGGATTATTGCCCCCTGCAATTCGCCGTGCTCGATCACGAGAACGCCGCCGGGGCGCAGCAGGCGCAGCGCGGTCGTGGACACGCTGCGCACCACGTCGAGGCCGTCGATACCGCCGAACAGCGCGTGGGCCGGATCGAACAGGCGCACTTCGGGATCGCGCGGGATGGCATCCGCCGGTATGTACGGAGGATTCGAGATGACGACGGCGACCGAACCGTCGAGTTCGACGAACGCGTGGGCCAGATCGCCGAACACGAGGGTACTGTTTTCGGCGGCGACCTCCGCAAAGTTTCGGGTGGTCCAGGGGAAGGCTTCGGGCGAATTCTCGATCGCGTAGATGCGCGCGTGCGGCACCTCGGTGGCCAGAGACAGGGCGATTGCGCCGCTGCCGGTGCCGAGGTCAACGCCGATCGGGTCAGGATCGGGCATGGAACGCAGGGCGTCTATGGCGAACTGGGCCACCTGCTCGGTTTCGGGGCGCGGAACGAACACGCCGGTTCCCACGTGCAGCGACAGCGCCCGGAACGGTGCCCGCCCGGTGATGTGCTGAAGCGGTTCGCGAGTGCTGCGGCGAGCCAGCAGGGTGTCGATGGTGGCGGCATCCGCTGCGCTGATGGGTCGATTCAGGATGCTGCCCGCCTGCACTTCACCGCGGCTTTGGCCGAGCACATGGCCGATCAGGAGGTCGGAGTCAACTTCGGGGTCGGTGACGCCGGCAGCGCGCAGGAGGCTGATCGCCCGGTTTCGAAGTTCGAGGAGGGGCACGGGCAGGGCAGAATCTGAAGAAGGCACGTAGTGAAATGTAACGCACCAACCGGTACACAGCCGGGGGACATAGGCTGGAGGAGGCCTTTTCCACCGAACGAAAGTTGCCCTCGTGCCTCAGATCTATTCCGACATCACCGAAGCCGTCGGTGGGACCCCACTCGTTAAACTGAACCGCCTGACGGCCGGCCTGGGCGCGACTGTGCTCGCGAAGCTGGAGTTCTACAACCCCTCCAGCAGCGTGAAGGACCGCATCGGCGTTGCCATCATCAACGCGGCAGAGCAGGACGGTTCGCTCAAGCCCGGCGGGACCATCGTCGAAGCCACCAGCGGCAACACGGGCATTGCCCTGGCCATGGTCGGTGCGGCCCGCGGCTACACGGTCATTCTGGCCATGCCGGAAACCATGAGTAAGGAACGCCGCGTCATGATGCGCGCTTATGGCGCCGAAATCGTGCTGACGGCGGGTGCCGATGGCATGCGTGGCGCCGTTGAGAAGGCGGCGGAGATCGTCGCGAACACGCCGGGTGCCGTGCTGGCCAGCCAGTTCACGAACCCGGCCAACCCGGCTATCCACCGCGCGACTACCGGCGTGGAGATCTGGAACGACACCGCGGGCACCGTTGATATTCTCGTCGCGGGAATCGGCACCGGCGGCACCATCTCCGGCGCCGGCGGCTACCTCAAGGACCAGAAACCGGGCGTCAAGGTTGTCGGCGTTGAGCCGATCGACTCCCCCATTCTCACCGGCGGCAAGCCGGGACCGCACAAGATTCAGGGTCTGGGCGCGAACTTCGTGCCGGAAACCCTGAACCGCGAGGTCTACGACTCGATCACCGATGTGACCCTGGCCGATTCACTCGCCACGGCCCGCGCACTCGGCACCGACGAGGGCATCCTCGGCGGCATCTCCGGCGGTGCAGCCGTCTGGGCTGCCCTCGAGCAGGCCAAGCTCCCCGAGAACGCCGGCAAGACCATTGTCGTCATCGTTCCCGGCTTCGGCGAGCGTTATATCTCGACCGTGCTCTACGAAGACCTTCTGGACTAAGAGAACGACGCCTGATCGTCCATGAAACCACACCGTGAATCCACTGCCTTGAATCCGCTCTCTTGAATCCGCTCTCGCGTATCCGTGAAGATATGGCCGCGGCGCGCACCCACGATCCGGCCGCGCGCAGCAACATTGAGGTCTTTTTGGCCTACAGCGGGCTGCACGCGGTCTGGTCATATCGAGTCGCGCATCGCCTCTGGAATGCGGGGCTGCGCCTTCCCGCCCGCGTTCTGTCTCAGCTGACCCGTTTTCTGACCGGGATTGAGATTCATCCGGGCGCAACGATCGGGCGCCGGCTGTTCATCGACCACGGCATGGGTGTCGTAATCGGTGAGACGGCGGTACTCGGCGACGATGTGATGCTGTACCACGCGGTAACGCTGGGTGGCAAGAGCCGTCACGGGCACGCGCGGGGGGTGCGCCGGCATCCGTTTCTCGGCGACGGCGTCACTGTGGGGGCTGGTGCCAAGGTGCTCGGCCCAATCACGATCGGGGCCTGGAGCACGATCGGCTCGAACGCCGTCGTGACCAAGGATGCCCCGCCCCGGTCGCTGCTGGTCGGTGTTCCGGCTACGATCCGCCCGCAGACTCCCGCAGCCGCCGAGTCCGCCCGCGGGGGCGCGCTGGAGCCCGAGTACTACCTCTGACCCACTGCCTGCAACGCATTGCACCGGGCCGAGAGCGCCGTTCATGACCGCGTCCAGGTTGTAGGCCTTGTAGCCGGTGCGGTGATCGGCAATCCGGTTCTCCGGAAAGTTGTACGTGCGGATACGCTCGGAACGGTCCATCGTGCGAATCTGCCCCTTGCGCACCAGGCTCGCCGCCGCGTCGATCTCTTCCTGCTGGCGAGCCAGTACCCGAGCCCGCAGCACGCGCATGCCGGCTTCCTTGTTCTGCAGCTGCGACTTCTCGTTCTGCATCGCCACCACGATTCCGGTCGGAAGGTGGGTGATGCGCACGGCGGAGTCGGTCGTGTTGACCGACTGGCCGCCCGGACCGCTCGACCGGTACACGTCGATCTTGAGGTCGTTCGGGTGAAGCTCGACTTCCTCGGGTTCGTCGACCTCGGGAAAGACGAGCACGCCCGCCGCTGAGGTGTGAATGCGTCCCTGCGACTCGGTGGCCGGCACACGCTGGACGCGGTGCACGCCGCCCTCGTATTTCAGGTGCGCCCACACGCCCTCGGCCGGGTCGCTCGAGTTGCCCTTGATCGCGAGCTGAATGTCTTTGATTCCGCCCAGGTCGCTCGAGGTCTGCTCGATGATCTCCGTTTTCCAGCGCTTCGACTCGGCGTAGTGCAGGTACATGCGCAGAAGATCGGCGGCGAACAGTGCCGATTCGGCACCGCCCTCCCCCATCTTGATCTCCATGATCACGTCGCGGGCGTCGAGTTCGTCGCGCGGAATCAGCAGGCGGCGCAGCTTCTCGGCCGTGACCTCGAGCTGCTCCACCAGATCAGGAATTTCTTCCGCGAAGGCAGCGTCTTCGTCGGCGAGTTCGCGAGCGGCCTCGAGGTTGTCGTCAACCTCTTTCCACTCGTGATACGCGGCGATGATGCGGCTCAACTCGGCATAACGCCGGTTGACCTTTTTCGAACGGGCCGGATTAGCGTGCAGCTCCGGATCCGCCAACTGCGACTGCAGGTCGTCGTGCTCGGCCAGCAGCGTGAGGACGGATTCGAACATTACTTATCCTTGTCTGACCCGTTCAGGGTCGGCATCGACTTCTGAACCTGCATGAGGAATTCCACGTTCGATGTCGTCTCCTTGAGACGGCCGAGGATGAGTTCAAGTGCCTGCTGCTGTTCGAGCCCGGCGAGGGCGCGACGCAACTTCCAGGTCACCTTGACTTCATCCGGGCTCATCAGCATTTCTTCGCGGCGGGTGCCCGACGCGTTCACGTCAACCGCCGGGAAGATGCGCTTGTCGGCCAGTTGGCGAGACAGTCGCAGTTCCATATTGCCGGTGCCCTTGAACTCCTCGAAGATAACCTCGTCCATTTTGGAGCCGGTTTCCACGAGTGCGGAGGCGAGAATGGTGAGCGAACCACCGTTTTCGATGTTGCGTGCAGCACCGAAGAAGCGCTTCGGCGGATACAAAGCGGATGCGTCGACGCCGCCGGAGAGGATACGACCGGAGGCCGGGGCCACCAGGTTGTAGGCGCGGCCCAGGCGGGTGATCGAGTCGAGCAGCACGACGACGTCGTGTCCCAGCTCAACCAGGCGCTTGGCGCGCTCAATAGCGAGCTCCGCGACCGTGGTGTGGTCCTCGGCGGGACGGTCGAAGGTGGAGGCGATAACCTCACCCTTCACCGTGCGCTGCATGTCGGTGACCTCTTCGGGACGCTCGTCGACCAGAACGACCATGAGGTGAACCTCGGGGTTGTTGGTGGCGATGGCGTTGGCGATCTGCTGCATGACGATGGTCTTGCCGGCCTTGGGCGGTGCCACGATCAGACCGCGCTGACCCTTGCCGATCGGCGCGACCAGGTCGATGATGCGCTGCGTGAGCTTGCCCGGCTCGGTTTCGAGGCGCAGGCGTTCGGTCGGGTACAGCGGGGTGAGCTTGTGGAAGTCGACGCGGGTCGCGGCCTCTTCAACGGTCTGTCCGTTGATCGAGTCGACCTTGACGATGGCGTTGTACTTCTGGCGCCCGGACTGGTCACCCTCGTGCGGTTGACGAATGGAGCCGACGACGGCGTCACCCTTACGCAGGTTGTACTTCTTAACCTGACCGAGTGAGACGTAAACGTCGCTCGCACCGGGCAGGTAGCCGGACGTGCGTACGAACGCGTAATTGTCGAGCACGTCGAGGATACCGGCGACGGGAATGAGAACGTCGTCGTCGTTAACCTCGGGTTCGAAGTCATCGCCCTGGTTCGGGCCGCGACGCTTGCGGTCGCGGTAACGGTTGCGGTTGCCGCGACCGTTCAAGTCATCGTCGAGCTGGTTGCGATCGGGACCCTGGTTGCGGTCCTGGCCCTGATTGCGATCCTGATTACGATCCTGATTGCGGTCCTGGCCCTGGCCCTGGTTACGGTCCTGGCCGCGCTCGTTCTGGCCGCGCTCGTTTTGGCCCTGGTTGTTCTGGCCCTGGTTGCGGTCGGCCTGAGCCTGAGCGCGTTCCTGGTTGCGCTCGTTGCGAGCCTGACGCTGGCTCTGCGCCCGCGTCATGCCCTCGTCGTTGCTGCCGTTCTGGTTGCGGTCGTTCTGATTGCGGTCATTCTGGCCGCGGTCGTTCTGGTTGTTCTGGTTGTTCTGTCGGTCGCTCGCTGGGGCATTCTCGCCCTGGTTGCGGTCAGCGCCCTGTGCACGATCACTCTGTGCACGATCACCCTGTGCACGATCACCGCGGCTACGGCTGCGGCTACGGCCCTGACGGGGTGCGCCGGAGTCGTTCGAATCGTCCGTTGATTCGGCCGGTGCGTCGGTGGCGGTCTCACGAGCATGGGCGACAGCAAGCTCAGCGGCGGCACCGTCAGATCCAGCGGATGAATCGGCAGACGTGTCTGCAGACGCTTCGGCGGGCGCCTCAGGAGGCGTTGCAGCGGCCGTGCGCTGCGATGAAGCGCGGCGCGACGGGCGACGGGCGGGGGGTGCATCCGCCGTGGGCGTGTCAGCGAGAGCATCGGCGGAGTCGACGACTACCGCGGCGGCGTCATCGAGATTCACCGGCGCTACTTGCACGCCGCGCTTGCGTGTTTGACGCACAGGCTTGTCGGCGTCGGGCGCAGCATCAGGCGCGACATCGGCAGCGGTGCTGGGAGCGCCGTTGCCACGGGCATTGCGAGCGATGCGGGAGCCTGCGGCCGGCGCGTCGGGAAGAATGATGCCGAATCCGGTGCTGGCGTCGGCATTGACGTGGGATTTGGCGGGAGCGGCTGTGCTCGTGCTGGCACGACGCGGTGCACGCTTGCGCGGCGCCGTCGCGATGGATTCGGCGAGGCTCTCCGCCGGGGCGTTCTCGGCCGGGGCCCTATCGGCCGCGGCACTCTCAGCCGGGGCGCTCTCGGCCGGGGCGCTCTGAATCGGCGCCTCGACGGGCGCGGCCTCGGGTGTAGCCACAGCGGGTGCAGCCGCAGCCTCAGCGGGTGCGGCTTCGACTACGGGTGCGGCCTCGGCGGGAGCAGCGGTGCTGGCCTGAGCCGCGGTGATTGCGTCCACGAGTTCTCCTTTTCGAAGTTTGGAAGCGCCAGAAATTTTCAGTTCAAGGGCCAGAGCCTGAAGCTCAGACACGCGAAGAGAACTCAGGCGGGGAAGATCCGAGCCAGTGGCGCGGAGGTTGACATCAGTCACGAAGGGGGGTCCTTTCCCCTGCCGAACGAAAATTCAGGTCAGGAGAGATGTATGCAGCGAAGAATGCGCTGCGGGTGATCCAATCCGACAAATGGAGGGGATTGGTGTAAACACACACAGCTACGCACAAAATCGCAATAGCAGTGAGGTACAGGAAATGCACCGGAGAAGATGTCGCCATCGGCGGTTTCTATCGGGTGCACAACTACCATAGCACCCCCGCGATGGCCGAGCCGACGCGCAGGCGGCGCGTCGGCTCAATCGGAACACTGGCTACGCGGCGTTCTCCTGAGTGAGTGGTTGCACAGTGGCGCCCTGCACGTCAACGGCGAGCATGAGAGCGCGCCAGGGGGTATCTGATTCGCGGGCCACGAGTTCGGCAGCGAGCAAACGCTGGCCCGGGTCGCTCGCCAGCACCAGAATGGATGGTCCGGCACCGGACACGACGGCGGCGAAACCGGCGGCGCGCAGCAGGGTGATGAGCTTGTTCGTCTCCGGCATAGCGGCGGCGCGGTAGCTCTGGTGCAGCTTGTCCTCGGTCGCGGCCAGAAGCAGCTCCGGGCTCTGGATGAGTGCGGCGATCAGCAGTGCGGAACGCGACAGGTTGAAGACGGCGTCCGCGTGCGGCACTGACTCGGGCTGTAAACTGCGCGCGAGCGCGGTGGACATTTCCTGCTCGGGCACGAAGACAAGCGGCTTCACGCCGCGGTGCACCATGAGCTTCTTGTGGCGCGGTCCCTCGGGTGTGGTCCAGGCGATGGTCAGACCGCCAAACAGGGCGGGGGCCACGTTGTCGGGATGGCCTTCCATCTCGGTGGCCAGCACGAGCAGCATGTCGGCGTCGATGTCAACGACGCCTTCCAGCAGCCCCTTGGCCGCCATAATGCCCGATACGATGGCCGCGCCCGACGAGCCGAGGCCGCGGCCGTGCGGAATGACGTTGTGCGCGACGATGTTGAGCCCGGGCATCGGCTGACCGACGGCTGCGAAGGTGTGGCTGATAGCCCGCACGACCAGATTGCTCTCGTCGGTGGGTACCACTCCGGCTCCGACGCCGTGCACCTCGACGAAGACGCCGGGCTCGCTGCGCACAGCGACCTCGAGCTTGTCGTACTTGGCCAGGGCCAGACCGAGGGTGTCAAAGCCGGGGCCGAGGTTGGCCGTCGTGGCCGGCACCTGCACCGACACAGCACGGCCGATCAGTGAAACGGGGCTGGTCATGCCTTGGCCAGGCCGAGCACGCTCGCGATTTCAGCGGTGTCGATCGGAACAATGGTGGGCGCAACATCGGAACCGTCCGCGGTGCGCAGCGCCCACTGCGGGTCTTTCAAACCGTGGCCGGTAACGGTGATGACCACGGTGGAGCCCTTCGGAATGAACCCGGCTTCGGCACGCTCCAGCAGGCCTGCCACGCCGATAGCGGATGCCGGCTCCACGAAGATTCCGACCTCGGCCGAAAGAATGCGGTGCGCTTCAAGAATCTTCGCGTCGGTGATGGCGCCGAAGTATCCGTCGCTCTGTTCCCGCGCGTTCAACGCGAGGTCCCACGATGCCGGGTTGCCGATGCGGATGGCACTGGCGATGGTGTCGGGCTGATCGACGCGGTGACCGAGCACGATCGGGGCGCTGCCGGCGGCTTGGAAACCGAACATACGCGGAAGCTTCGTGGTGGCGCCGCGGGCTACCTCTTCGCTGTAGCCGCGAAAGTAGGCGGTGTAGTTGCCGGCATTGCCGACCGGAACGAACTGGAAGTCGGGCGCGTCGCCGAGCACCTCGACGACCTCGAACGCGGCGGTCTTCTGGCCCTCGATGCGGTCGGGGTTGACCGAGTTGACCAGGTGCACCGGGTAGTTGGTGGCGAGGTCACGAGCAATGTCGAGGCAGTCGTCGAAGTTGCCCTGCACCTGCAGCAGCTGCGCATTGTGTGCAACAGCTTGGCTGAGCTTGCCCATGGCAATTTTGCCTTCGGGTACCAGCACGGCGGCGGTGATGCCGGCGTGCGCGGCATACGCGGCAGCGGAAGCGCTGGTGTTTCCGGTGGATGCACAGATGACGGCTTTCGCTCCGTCTTCCATGGCCTTGGACATGGCCATGGTCATGCCGCGGTCCTTGAACGAACCGGTCGGGTTCATGCCCTCGAACTTGATCCACACCTTTGCGCCGGTGCGCGCCGACAGTGCGGAGGCCGGAATGAGCGGTGTTCCGCCCTCGCCCAGAGTGATGATCGGGGTCGCGGCTGAGATATTCAACCGGTCAGAGTATTCATTCAGCACGCCGCGCCACTGTCGGCTGACAATCGCGCCGGGCTTGGTCAGGTTGGCACTGGTCTCACTTGGGCTAAACATCAGACTCCTTCAACTCTCAAAACGGATGCGACTTCGCTGACGACACTGTTGGTGGCCAGGTCCTGCACGGTGGCGGCGAGGGCGGCCTCCGTTGCGTCATGGGTCCCGATTACTAGGGTAGCCGTGGCCGAGCGAGCTGCACGACTCTTCGTTGCCGTCACGGCCGGGGTCATGGACTGTTCGACGAGGGCCAGCGACACCTTGCGCTTACTGAAAACGCTCGCGATCGTGGCGAGTACACCGGGTTCATCGGTGACCTCAAGGGTTACGGCATAGCGGGTGGTGACCCGTCCGATATCGAAAACCGGAAGTTCGGCGTAGCTCGAGGCTGCCACTCCCGGTCCGCCGGCGACGTGCCGCCTGGCGATTGAGACGACATCGCCGAGTACGGCTGAGGCGGTCTCCACTCCCCCGGCCCCGGCGCCGTAGAACATGAGGCTGCCCGCAGACTCAGCTTCAACGAAAACGGCATTGTTGGCGCCGTGCACGGCGGCAAGCGGATGACTGCGCGGCACCATGGCCGGATAGACCCGCGCCGAGACGCCTTCGATGCCGTTCTCGTCGGTCACCCGCTCACAAATAGCGAGCAGCTTGACGACGTATCCGGCTTTGCGGGCCGATTCAATCTGGGCCGGCGTCACCGAGGTGATGCCCTCGCGATACACGGATTCAAGCGGCACCGAGGTGTGGAACGCCAGGCTCGCCAGAATGGCGGCCTTCTGCGCGGCGTCATACCCGCCGATGTCGGCGGTCGGGTCAGCCTCGGCGTAGCCGAGCGCTGTGGCCTCGGCCAGTGCATCCGCCAGGCTGGAGCCCTCGGTGTCCATGCGGTCAAGAATGTAGTTCGTGGTGCCGTTGACGATGCCGAGAATGCGCTTGACTCGGTCACCGGCCAGGCTCTCGCGCAACGGGCGCACGATGGGAATGGCACCGGCGACGGCGGCCTCATAGTTAATCTGGGCGCCGACCTGGTTGGCGGCCGCGAACAGCTCTGTGCCGTGCAGTGCCAGCAGCGCCTTATTGGCGGTGACAACATCCGCTCCGGAACTGATCGCCAGCAGAATGTGGCTGCGAGCCGGTTCGATACCGCCCATGAGTTCGATGACGATGTCGGCACCAAGGATGAGTTCTTCGGCATTGGTCGTGAACAGCGCGCGCGGCAGGTCGACGGTGCGCTCTGCGTTCACATCGCGAACCGCGATTCCGACCAATTCGAGCGTCGCGCCGACTCGGTTCGCGAGCTCGGGACCCTGTTCGAGCAGCAGGCGGGCCACCTGGGCGCCGACGGATCCACCGCCGAGGAGAGCGACGCGCAGATTGCGGTATTCGGTCTTCAAGATATTCCTCCGTTGGTGGGGGCAGATAACGCCGCCCCGGTATCCCGCGCAAGCAGGTCGGCAATCGTTTCGCCGCGCACGAGCACGCGCGCGGCACCGTTCAGTACAGCGACGACGGGCGCTCGGCCCTGATAGTTGTAGTTGTTGGACAGTGCCCAGCAGTAGGCGCCGGTGGCCGGCACGGCGAGCAGATCGCCGGGAGTCACATCGCCGGGCAGATAGTCGGCGTCGACGACAATATCGCCGCTCTCACAGTGTTTGCCGGCGATGCGCACCAGCTCCGGGGCGATGTCCGACGTGCGATCGGCCAGGCGCACCGCATAGTCGGCGCCGTACAGGGCCGGACGAACGTTGTCGCTCATACCGCCGTCGACACTGACATAGAGCCGAGTGGTGCCCGACACGTCGACGGCCTTGGTGGTGCCGACGCGGTACAGGCTCACGCCCGCTGGGCCGATTATGACGCGGCCGGGTTCGAAGGCCAGCACCGGCACCGGAATGTTCAGTCGCGTGCACTCGGTGGCGACGATGTCGGCCAAAGCCACGGCGAGTTCACGAATCGGGGTGGGCTCGTCGGCGCTCGTGTAGGCGATACCGAATCCGCCGCCGAGGTTCAGCTCGGGCACCGGGCCATCGGCGAGCAGGGCGGCATGCACGTCCAGCAGTCGGGCGGCGGACTCGGCAAACCCGTCGGCCCCGAAAATTTGCGAGCCGATGTGGCAGTGCAGGCCGACGAAGTTGAGCGCGGCCTGCGCCCGAATCAGACCGACCAACCGTGGGGCGTCGGTGAGCACAATGCCGAATTTTTGATCTTCGTGCGAGGTGGCCAGAAATTCGTGGGTGTGGGCGTGCACGCCGCTATTCACGCGCAGCCGTACGTTTTGCACCCGGCCGTTGCGGGCAGCGGCTTCGGCGACGCGGCCGATCTCAATTTCGCTGTCGATGACGATCGTGCCGATCCCGACCCTGGTGGCCTGGTCGAGTTCGGCCAGCGACTTGTTGTTGCCGTGAAATCCCAGGCGGGACGGCTCGGCGCCACCCGCCAGCGCCACCGCCAGTTCCCCGCCGCTGCAGACATCGATATTGAGGCCGGCGGCGATCATCCAACGCACGACCTCGGTCGAGAGAAAAGCCTTGCCGGCGTAGTAGACCTTGGCGTTGGTGCCAATGCGGGCAAACTCGGCCTGGAACACGGCGAGCAGCTCGGCCGCGCGAGCGCGGGCATCCGCTTCGTCGATGATGTAGAGGGGGGTGCCGAATTCGGCAGCGAGGTCGCTGGCTCTGACCCCGCCCAGCACGAGCTCGCCGGCGCTGGTGCGGCTCGCCGAGGAGGGCCACAGCCCGGCAGCGAGCTCGTTGGCGTCGGCGGGCGGGCGCAACCAATCGGGCGCCAGCGGGTTAGGCGTTTGTGCATGGGAATCAAATGTCACGGAAGTACCTCACGAGAGTCGAAGGGGAATCTCAGCGAGCGAACCCGGATTGGTCCCTGAAGCCGGAAAATGGGCAAACCCGGGTGCGCGGGCGTGCCTGACCGTATTCTACCCGCCGCAGATAGTGACGTTCGAATTAGCCGGCGCAGCTGCCGAGGGTGGTGAGCGACTGCGCGGTGAGCCGAAGACTGCTCGACTCCAGCTTAACGCGTGCCCGCTCGGGCGAAATGTCAACGCCGTTCAGCTCGACACCCTCGGGCAAGTAGCTCGCAACGCAGACGCCGATCGGCGCCTTCTGCAGAATCAGGTTGACCAACGGGGTGGCGTCGATATCTCCGACGCCGCTCGTGACGGTGACTTCGGTGGGCGCGAAACTCAGGGTGTCGCCGGCGGCGCTTGCCGTGGCCGTGGCGCTATAGCCAACGGTGAATTCGAACAACTTCACCGAAGCGGTGTACGCCACGTCACCGTCGCCGAGGGTCAGCACGGCGTCTGCCGGGGCCGTACCAGAGGCCTGCACCAGCTGGTTGAGGGCGTCCTGGTCGAAGTCGACCGTGGCGCTGAGCGATCCGATGGCCTTGGCGGTATTCGTCGACACATCGTGGGCCACCACGTGAACGGATGCCGGGACGCCGTCGACCGTCAGGTTCGGCGCGCTCAGTTCAATCTCGTCGAAGCTGCCGACAATGAACTGTGCGATCACCGAGGTGCCGCCGATCGCGACGGTAATGTCACCGGTCACGGATGCGGGCATCCGGTCGCTGATTTCGGTTTCGGCTCGATCCTCTGCAATGGCACGCACCGCGCTGTCGATGAGAAAGTAGGCGACGACGAGCAGCACGGCAAGCGAGCCGACGATGATCAGCGGAACAAGACCGCGGCGTTTCGTTTTGGCCATGACTACATGCGCTCCGGGGCGGTGACGCCGAGCAGGCCCAGGCCGTTGCGGATCACCTGGCCGGTGGCATCGTTCAGCCACAAACGCGTGCGATGCAGGTCGGTGACGGGCTCCTCACCAAGCGGAATGACCCGGCAGTTGTCGTACCAGCGGTGGTAGTAGCCGGCGACCTCTTCGATGTAGCGCGCGACCCGGTGCGGCTCGCGCAGTTCGGCAGCCTGAGCGACGACGCGCGGAAATTCCTGCAGCACGCCGAGCAAAGCGGATTCGCTGTCGTGGGTCAGCAGTTCCGGGGCGAAGGCGCTGCGTTCGATACCGCTCGCGGCGGCATTGCGGGCGACCGAGCAGGTGCGGGCGTGGGCGTACTGCACGTAGAACACCGGGTTGTCGTTGGTGCGCTTGCCGAGCAGATCCAGGTCGATGTCGAGCTGGGAGTCACTGTTGGAGCGCACCAGCGCGTAGCGGCCGGCGTCGACACCGACCGCGTCGACGAGGTCGTCCAGGGTGACGATGGTGCCGGCACGCTTGGACATGCGCACCGGTTCGCCGTCTTTGAGCAGATTGACCATCTGGCCGATCAGAATCTGTAGGTTCACTCCGGGCTCATCGCCGAAGGCTGAGACCATGGCCATCATGCGGCCGACATAGCCGTGGTGGTCGGCGCCGAGCATGATCAGGCACTGGTCAAAACCGCGCTCGCGCTTGTCGAGGTAATAGCCCAGGTCACCGGAGATATAAGCCGGTTCACCATTTGAACGGATGATCACCCGGTCACGGTCATCACCGAAAGTGGTGGTGCGCAGCCAGATGGCGCCATCCGCTTCGAAGATGTGGCCCTGTTGGCGCAAGCGCTCGATGGCGCGGTCGACGGCGCCAGATTCGTGCAGCGAATCTTCGTGAAAATACACGTCGAAGTCAACGCCGAAGCCGTGTAGCTTTTCTTTGATCTCGGTGAACATGAGGTCGACGCCGATCGAGCGGAACACCTCTTGCTGTTCGTCGCGGGGCAAGGCGGCGACGTCGCCGTCATACTTCGCGAGTACGTTCGCGGCGATGTCGCCGATGTACGCTCCGCCGTAGCCGTCTTCGGGCGTGGGTTCGCCGAGGTAGCTCGCGAGCACGCTGCGGGCAAAGCGGTCGATCTGCGAACCGTGGTCGTTGAAATAGTATTCGCGGGTCACGTCGGCGCCCTCGGCCTGCAGCACCCGGGCGAGGCTGTCGCCGACCGCGGCCCAGCGCACGCCGCCCATGTGGATCGGGCCGGTGGGGTTGGCCGAAACGAATTCGAGGTTGATTTTGAGGCCGTCGTAGAGGTGCCCGGTGCCGTAGTCCCCGCCCTGATCGACGATGGTCTTGGCGAGTGCACCCGCCGCCGCCGCCTCCAGCCGAATGTTGATGAAGCCGGGACCGGCGATTTCAACGGATGCGACATCCGCTAGCTGTTCGAGACCCGCAGCCAATTCGGCCGCTATTTCACGCGGGTTGGCACCGAGGGGTTTGGCAATTTTCAGTGCGATGCTCGAGGCCCAGTCGCCGTGGTCGCGGTTGCGCGGGCGCTCGACGGCAACGTCAGCGAGGGTGAGTCCGAGGTCTACCCCTGCCGTGTCAGACTCGCGTCGGCGTTCGCTGACGTCAACGATGAGATCAAAGAGGGACTGGGAGAGTTCGGCAGGAGTCACTGCATAATCGTACCGGCCCCTCCTGTTGGTAAGGTCAACGCGTGACTGATACACGCGTCTACCCCACTTTTGCTCGTAACGCTGCTCCTTCGGCTGCGCGGAGCACGCGCCGACGCACCAGCTTGGTGCTCGCCGGTGGCGCGATTTTCGCCCTCGCGCTCACCGGGTGCAGTGCTGGCGACGCCCCGGAATCGTCGAGTTCCGCGACGGCCACCAGCGGAGCATCCGCTGAGCCGACGGACGACGCCGCAGCGACGTCTTCACCCACGCCCACGCCCACGCCGGAAGCGACCGGCGCACCCATTGCGCAGACCTGTGATGATCTGCTCACGCTGCAGAATGTTTACGATTTCAACCCGAACTACGGCACCGCGCCCAAGTACTCGCCGACCGCGGGAAGCTTGGCCGAAACTGCCGAAACTTACAACGGATTGACCTGCGGCTGGTCGAACCAGACCAGCGGTGAGCTCATCGAGGTCTCCGTCGTGGCACCGAACGACGTGCTGATGACTCGGCTTGAGCAGAAAGCCGACGTTGACAGCCAAGCCGTTCCCACCTACGGCACACCGCCGGCCGTGGACGGATTCTTCACTTACGCCGGTGGCAGCGGCCAGGCCCAGGTGTTCACCGGAACCTACTGGATCACCATGAGCTCTCCGGCCTTTTACAACGAGCCCGGCGCTGCTGAGGGCCTCATGTCGGCGGTACTCTCACACCTCGGGTAGCTTTCCGGGGTCCAGCCCGTCGAGACCAGTTCGGTATCGACAGCCACGGTCTCGACCCCTCGTTCCATGATGCTAACCTTGAACCACCCTGGCCCCCATAGCTCAGGGGATAGAGCACTGCCCTCCGGAGGCAGGGGCGGCAGTTCGAATCTGCCTGGGGGCACATTTGCAAGTTCCGCGTAATTACGCGGAACTAAGCATCTTCCGAAGCTTCGTCTGACGTTGTTGAATTGTGGTTTGCCCACATTTTGCCCACATTGTTGGAATTCGCAGTTACCTTTGCTCAAATTGAAATGCGCAGGAAAGTCGCTCCGCTAGACATGGCCGCATGCGGCCTCATATGCTGAACCTACCGCTCGGACGAGTTGCGGCAATTCCATAGTTCTCAACAGTCTCTCGCGGCTCTCAGCAAAGACGACTAAACTCTAGCTCGCGGGTTCTTCGAAAGGCATTTCCATCAAGCGACTATATGCAGTGACGGTTACCTTAGCAATGCAAATTGGATTTTTATTCTCGCGCGCTGCTATTGGGTATAGCCAATCCGACGGCGACCTGACCTTCGGACAATCTCTCTGGAACAATGCTCTCGCTTCCGTCTTGTGGTCGGCACCCATCGTTCTATTGATCGCGCTCGTGAATTACCTATTCTTTTACTATTTATTTCGCGCTCTCACCCGGTCCGGCAAACGGCAACATTGGCAGAACGGCTTAATCGCCGCTGTAATGGTCGCCGTCGTAATTATTCTCCTAAACGTTACCGCTGAATGGATCAGCACCTCACTCGCCGACGTTAAGAATTACAGCGACCGCACTCCTGTCGTGATAGCACAGTGGCTCGGGAATCTGGGCGTCATTGTATGGTCGAGTGTCGCTGCTGCTGCTTTGGCCGGAATCGCGAACAATTCGAGCCGGGCATCTTCTCAGTCAGGATCCAAGTAAAAATGGTAGGTTCCGCCTCGGTCTCGACTCCTCTCTCACGCACATTGAGCGCATGAACACGAGGTAGTTCAGGGCGGTAGCGCCCGCACAGTCCGAGGTATTCCCGCGCCCTATCTCAACTCCTACCCTGAGTGCGAATCCGGCGTGTACGGAGTGGTGGGCGGCCAGTGGCACGACATGGCCAATCCGTCTTTCCAGGACGTCTCCCTTCAAGCGAGCCTGTTGAACCCCACCGAATGTTGTTGACGCCGACCAGAACGGGCGTCAGGCATCGGAAATTTTCACGCTTATGAATTTTGCTCCCGCCCGGGCTTGATGGGTATCTGACCATTGACCTCGCAGCACACTCAAACCCTTGGGTCTACGTCGTTGCTGTCGAGCCTACCGACCGCGTAGGTGAGGGCTGCGAATATGGTCACGTCCGCCGGGTGGTGACCGTAAAGCGCAGGATTCTCACATTGGCCGTGCCCACATTTTGCCCACAACCATAGAGAATTGATCCGCTCGAACGATGCTCGTCATGATTGAAATACCCCATTGATCAAGGGTTCCGCTAATTGAGGCAGGCAACACAAATTCGGTGGTTCGCCCTCCGGAGGCAGGGGCGGCAGTTCGAATCTGCCTGGGGGCACACTCTGGCGTGACAGTCCAGTTCGGACTATTGCCACCCACTTCGGACAATCCGGCTATCAAGTTCGTTGAAAGTCATGTCGTTTTCTTGAGCAGACGTAACCCGAACGCGGTCCTCAGCCTGTCGCAGTTGACGTGCCTTGGCAGGATTTCCTTACGCGACAGGTCAAACGGGACAAGTTCGCTCAGACGGCGTGCAGAGCTTCACCGCCAGTCAGCGGGCCAAGATGTGGACCCGGTTTCTGACAGGGAACTTCGGAGAGTTGTGGGTGGCGGAGCTTGAAGGGCGGATCGTCGGTTTCGCCTCTACTGGCCCTCCTCGCGAGCAGCCTCCGGTTAGCGATCTTGAGCTGGGCAGCATCTACCTGCTCGCCGCGCACCATGGGTCAGGGCTTGGCCAGGAGCTCCTCGATGTCGCCCTCGGCGACCGAGGGGCGTCGCTCTGGGTCTTGGACGACAATCCAAGAGCACACGCGTTCTATGCCCGCAATGGGTTTTCGCCGGACGGAGCCTACAAAATTGATGAGCACTTCGGCAATGTCCGTGAGATCAGAATGGTTCGTTGAAGGCCGCGGAGCAGAATGCGGTGCCGCGTAGGGTGTCAACAATGGACCCCGTGGAACTGATGGATCTCAACAACGACGTTCGAGAAGGCCGCGTCAGAATCTGGCATGGCGGAGCCCCCGACCTCGTTTACGTCACCACAGAGCGCGAACTCGCGCGGGCCATTGCCGCTCACTGGGCCAAGAGACGCAATAGCCAAGGTCGCGGCTGGCTATATCGCGTCTCGCTCGACGACGTCGATTTGGCACCAGACGACGACCTACCCCGCGGGCCCTTCATCAGCTTTCAGGCAGCCCGCGTACGAGTCGCGGCCGTTTTCGATCGCGGTGTCGACCCTGACAACCCGAGGCATGTGCGCGAACTCGAGAAGTTCGTCCGTTTGATCGGCTAAATGGAGCGCGATGACCGTTCGGCTCCGGGCGCTGGGACATGAACTCTGAGACGCACCCAGTCGTCCGACCGGCTGGCGTTGAATTCAGAACACATTCGGAATAGACTCGATTCATGGCGCCAATAACACTCACCCCTGCAGAGCGACGCGTTGTGCAATCGTCGGAACTGTCCCGTAATTCTGCAGCGGTCTTCGCTGCCGCTGAGGAAGCACCCGTCGAGGTCACTCGGCGCGATGGCGAAACGTTGGTTCTCACCACGAAACGTGAAACGGCTGCCCATGAACGGATCCTCGAGGTCGCCGCACAGCTGATCGCCGTGTCACTGGATGACAGAGGCACGCTAGAGGATCGCCTCGCACGACCGTTTCCCTGGATCAAGCTGCTCAGCGTTCAGGACCAGAGAACCTGCGCACAGGACATCATCGACACGGCTCGTGGCGCATTTGTTGTGAATCAGCCGGGGCGGATACTCACTGAGATCAAGGCGTGGCAGAACACCGCGGAGGCTGTTGCGGCCGGCTGGGGACAGGAAGAACCGGATTGGCTTCGTGAACCTGTGGCGGTCAAGAAGCCCCGCGCCTAATGGCACCGAAGAAGGGGATCGTCGCTCGCCCCCTCAAATCATCAGAATTCGCCATCGAGCATGTAACGAGTCAAGCCGTGACTGGATGGCGCGATATCGTCGCTACCCAGAAAAGCTCCGCCGCGGACGCCTGGGACCGGCTCACGAAGGCCCCGAACCAGTCGGACCCCAAATGCCACCAGCTCAAGGGCCAACTCGCAACTATTGTTCGTGACGGCGTCGAACACGATCAATGGCAGTACGAACTCGCTGGGGGCGCACGCATTTGGTTCTGCGTTGAGGGCAGAACAGTGAACCGTCCCTGATTTCCTGCCGCTTTCTTTCTGGTGAAAGGATTCGGTTATGCCCAAGAAATACCCAAATGAGGTTCGTGAGCGACCGGTTCGTATGACGCTTGATCGTGTGAAGGATTACCCTTCGATGCGGGTGGCGTGCCGCGACCTGGCCGCCAAGCTCAACTTCGGCGCTGAGACCCTGCGGAAGTGGGTCACGCAGGCGCAGGCCGATGCCGGCGAACGCACCGGCCCCACGAGCGAGGAACTCGAGGAGATCAAGCGGCTCAAGCGCGAAAACCGTGACCTGCGCGAGACGAATGACATCCTCAAAGCGGCAGCGTCTTTCTTCGCGAGGGAGCTCGACCCTCGCAGCCGTCCATAGTCGCTTTCGTCCTGGGGATGAAAGCGAACGGCCATGGAGTCGCGTTGACGTGTGACGTCCTGCGCGAGCAGGGCGTCGCTGTCAATTCACGGTCCTATCGTGCATGGAAGACGCGCGCCGCCGCCGCGCGAGTCCAGAGCGACGCGGTCCTCGTCGACCGGCTCCGGGCGTTGAAGGCTCGAGATTGCCAAGGCCGTTCGCGAGCCTCTGATTGTCCCTACATCCGAAAGGCCAACTCTTCCGCTACCAGACCCCGCACGCGCCTTAAGCGTCCATGCGGTTCTCGAGTGACACGGCATAGGTGCGCTCAGCTGGCGGTGGTCGGGCCCCAGATCCGTCGCGCTGGGGGTTCCTGTGCTGCACCCGGACGAGCCCGAGCCGCTCCCTTGTTTCGCCCCTGTCTCGCCCCTGGTGAGACTAATGGCCCGCAAGTCACGTGTCTTGCTCGTGAAGTCTTCACGACTCTCGAGCCGACCACGGCGCCTGCGCCTCAGCGCTCCTCGCTGCCTAGGTCAATGCGTTCCGCAATCTCGGAGACGTCGTCAAGGCGTCCGGAAGCAACGTCCATGATGAATTCATAGGCCTCATCATTGGACCAGCTCAGCCGTCTTCCATTCATACCGAGGAAAGCGATCAGCGCAGCGAGACTCAGCCTCTTGTTGCCGTCAATCAAGCCGTGGTTGCGGGCCAAGGAGTGCGTCAGCGCCGCGGCCTTCTCGTTGAGACTCCCGTAGGCATCCCTTCCAAATGCGCTCGCGCGCGGACGGGCCAGCGCCGACCCGAGCAACCCCTGGTCACGGACCGGCATGTCTCCTCCGAGGGCCCGCTGCCCGACGTAGAGGAGATCAGCGTAGGTGAGATAGATCACTTTCCCAGGCGTTCAAGCGCTTCAGCGTAGCGCGGGAGCTCCTCGTCAAGGACACTACTCAGAAGGTCCTGTCGGCTGTGGTTCTCGACGTATTCACGCACCGCCTGCTTGGCGATGTCCTGCATGGACCGCCTCTCGTACTCGGCACGGCGACGCAGGGCGTCCGCCTCATCATCGGTCAAGCGCAGGGTCATTGGCATGGACACACGGTATCACCAGTGACACCGTTCTCGATAGGGTTCCAATAGGGGGTTCCGCCTACGGGCCTGCGTTAGCGCCCGTAGTGGTATCGACATCCGGCGATACGGACTTCGTCGTTCTCGACCTTGTAGATCAGGCGATGTTCGTCTGTAATACGACGTGACCAATACCCGTGGAAGCCGTGCTTGAGGGGTTCGGGTTTTCCGATTCCTTCATTGCCGTTGCGCATAACGTCGGTCAGGAGCGTATTGATGCGTTTGAGGATCTTGCGGTCTTGCGTCTGCCACCAGCAGTAGTCGTCCCAGGCGTCCTCGTCCCAGAGCAACTTCATTCGTCAAGGTCGTGCTGCGTGCCCTGGCCCGCCTCGAGTCGCTCGATCGATCCGAGGAGGCGGCGCGCGTTCGCGGGGTTCTTCAGCAGATACGCGGTTTCCTTGAGCGACTCGTAGTCGTCGAGCGAGACGATGACCACGGGTTCGTGCCCTGCACGAGTGATAACGACTTCTTCTCGGTCATCCACCACTGCTGAGAGAGTCTCGGCGTACTTCGCCCGGGATTCTGAATATGTCATGGTTCGCATTGAGATCCTTTCACGTACAGAAAATTGTACATCTCCTTGGTTGCGACTACAAGATGCACCCACGGCTCCACCATCGTCGCGTAAGCCGTTCCACTTACGGGAACAGTCGGTAGTCGTCTCTCGGCTAAACGCCGGGGTTGACGATGCGCTCCATCCACGTCTCCGGGGCGATCAAGGTGGAGAACCCGAGATTGGAATACAGGCTGTGTGCATCGTTGGTCGAGAGGGCGATGCGCCTCAGTCCCAGGGGATCGCACTCCTCGAGAATCCCCGCGATGAGGGCTTTGCCAATGCCGTGACCGCGAACTGTGGGGTCGACGAAGACATCGCAGAGCCATGCAAACGTGACGCCGTCCGTGATGACGCGCGCGTAAGCGACCTGCCGATTAGAGACAGTGTCGTACATGCCGAAGTTGCGTGAGCCGTCAATGGCTGCGTCCTGCCGTGAGCGTGATCGCTCGGGCGCCCAATAGGACAGCTCGCTGATCCAGCGGTGCACCTGATCGCGGTCGATCTCAGCAAGGTCAGATGAGAACCGATAATTTGCATTCATCGTCCCATCTAATCGTGTTGACACAAGCCGTGCTGAGTTCGGTCAACTGGACCGACCGCCGAATCCATGTGCGATTGGCGAGGATCAAAACGAACGAGCGCCCCGTAGGGGGTTCGGCTTGCGGGCGTGAACAGCTATTGGGCCAATGCGCGCGGTGTGCACTTGACGTGAGTTCTTGGCCGAGGTGGCCATAGGAGGTGACACCGAGATATCATGTACATGACGTACTTAACGTACGTTTGCACGCGCGGGTTTACCAGCGCAGGAAGGTTGAAATGCCACTCGTCGCCGACTACAGCACCTTTACAGACGCGCGCTCACATCTCAAGGAAGTGTTCGATGCCACCGCGCGCGGGCGAACTGTAACCGTGCAGCGCGATGGTCAGCTCTCTGCGGTCATGCCGGTAGATCGGCTGCGTGCATACTTCTCTCGAACTGTATCGCCGCGCGTACGCGTCACTCGGGAAGACGACCACACTATTGCGTTGATGGATGGTCGCCCCTTCGTGTCTGAGGGTACGGATGTTGACGGCGCGCTCGCTGACCTCGCCCTTTCCCTTCGGGAGTACGCCGAAGACTGGAACGACCGGCTGGAGCATGCGCCGAATCACGCCGACAACTGGGCGCTTGTGCAGCTAATCAAACTTTCAACCGACGAGCAGCTCCTCGAATGGCTTGAGCGCGGCGGTGAGTAGGTACCCGGCCGCGACCCGCGAGGACCACGACGATTTCTGCGTCGCGGAGAAGTGGCAACTCGTACGCGGAGCATCAGGACAGCCTGTCCGGCATCACCGCACCTATGAGTTGGCGCTCTGGGACGGGCAAATCCTCCGAACTCGGATCTCCAGGCCGGTCGACAGGTCAACGTACTCTGCCGGGATGTGGACCCACATCCTGCGAACCCAGCTTGCCCTTGACGCTGAGGCGTTCTGGGCATGTGTTCGCGACAAGAAGTTGCCGGACCGCGGGGCCCCCGAAACTGTGACCCAGAAGGAGCCCTTGCCGCTGTATCTCGTTCGGGCGCTCAGCGAACTCGGCGTTGACGAAAGTGAGAGCCTGGCACTCACCGCGGCGGAAGCGGCGCAGCTGCTCAGCGAGAAGATGGCCGAGGTCTATGGTCATCAACGCGGTTCGTGAGCGATTCGTCATTTACTGGACCAACGATGCTTCCGGAATGGTCGCCGTGCCCGTGGCTCTATGGCCTGTTTGTGCTGCGCTGCAACGCTGTCAAGGCCAGCATGGAAGAGGTTACTGTACGTGTCGAGCGTCTCCTTGTCGGAGGCGTGTCCGAGCATCCGTTGAAGCGCTTTAACGTTGGCGCCGGCCGAGGCAAATCGAATCGCGTACTCGGTCTTCTTCGTGGGCCTGGCGACCAGGTCGTCTTTTACCACCGTCAGGACGCTCAACCAGTTCAGCGTCGTCGAGCCACTCGAGACTCTCGACCGGGTGGCTCGCCAGCCTAGCCGCGATCGCGGTTGCGGTCTCGCGCCAAGAGGTGAGCTCGGATCGAGCCCGTCCTGCTCCGATTTATCCTTTGGCGAATTCCTGAACAACGCTTTCGCTTCTGTTCTGTGGTTTGTACCGCGCGTGCTGAGTCCGCTCAAGCGCTCCGGGGAGCTGCCCGCAGGGGCGCCCGCACGGGGGTCGCCCACAAGCCGGCCAGTCGCACTGCTCGAAGTGCGGTGAAAAGTTCGGCCGCCTGCACGGGTTTGGCCACGGAACGCCCGGTCATCTCGCTTATCCGCCCCAGTCGGTGAAGCACCGTATTTCGGTGACAATGAAGCTGCTTGCCACACTCGGCAGTCGAACCGTCGGTGGCAAACCAGCATTCAAGCGTGTCCAGCAGTACGCGTGCATCATCTGGATCAAGGTCAGCCAGCCCGCCGAGAACGCCGTCGCGGAGTTCGACAGCGTATGCGGGTTGGGACACGAGCATGGTGTCGATCGGGGCCGCGCCGTAGGAATGCACTCCCACCGCGGCGGGGGCGATGCAACGCATGGCTAAAAGCGCTTGTCGCACCGCGGCAGGCGCGCGCTCGAGGCCCTGTAGCGGCAGGCTCGCCCCGATTCGTGAACTGACGGTTCCGGCCAGTGCGTGCGCGGCGGCGGAGGGGTGCGCACCCGCACCGCTTCCGAGCAGGCCCAGATACTCACCTTTCCACGGCGCCCAGGCGGAGCTGACCCCCATCCCTCGCAGCCGGTCGGTTATGGCGGGAATCGGGTCATCATCTGAGTGCCGCATTTCAACGGCAAGAACGACGAAGGTTGCCTGGTTGGGAAGGCCAAGAGCACGAACCGCTCGACCGGCATCGCCCGAGAACTCGCCTTCCAGAATCGAGAGCAGCATGACGTTTTTACTCTGCTGGTCTTTGCGTTCTCGTTCGTCGACGACCTCTCGGTACGTCTCCGCGGCGGCGTTCGAGTACCGGTCGATAATGCCCCATACTCCGGATGACGCGGTGAGCAGCGCGGTTGCGTGTTCCGGCGTCGTCGCCTTCGCCATCAACGCGTCCCACAGGTGTAGACCGGCAAGCCGGTATGCGTGCAGGAGGCTCGCCATGGGGATGCCGTGCTCCGCCTTCACCCGGCCGGCATGGCGGGGGGCAGCGAGCGAGTCATTGATGCCCAGCAGGCACTGCAGGATCGCCTCGAGGTTGTCATGCACGATGCCTTCGAGCACACCGGCACCGAGCACGCTCTCGGCGTAGTCGTGCTCGCCGTTGATGATCTGGGCAACGACGCTGTCTGACAGCTCGCCAACCGAGTCGATCATGCCCGAGAAGAGCTCGCGAGCGCCCTCCACTAATACATCCGGGGTCGGCATACTCTGCGGCGCTTCATTGCGTTCCATTCGCTCAGTGTAATCCGGTGCCTATTCCGTTTCGTTGTGCGGCCGCACAACGCACAGGACCAAAATAGCGGCGGCGGCCCATCGCTATCACCGACGGTGGAGTCGAGACTGGCCTGACACCGCGACCCGGAATTCGAGTCGCCGTCCGGTAACAATCAAGGGAGATTGATGACCACCACCGATCCGATGTCGAGGACACAGGCCATTCCGGCCCTCGACCAGCAGCAGCGCGATCAACTCGACGCCGCTATCATCGAGTTGGCCTCGGGTGCCGAGCGGTGGGCCAGCACCCCGCTTTCCGAACGCGCCGGACTATTGGGAGCTGTGCACGCAGCCATGACGGGGGCCGCCCAGGAATGGGCGGAGACCGCCGCTATGATCAAAGGACTGGCCCCGTCATCCCAGCTCGTGGGGGAAGAGTGGATCGCCGGCCCGTATGCCGGCCTTTCCGGCGCCGGCACCCTCGCTCAGTCCATCGCAGCCCTCGCTGCTGGGACGAGCCCGCTTGCCGGCAGCCGGTTCGGAACGGCGCCCGGCGGTCGCGTCACCATCCCGGTACTTCCGGCCAACGCGCACGAGTGGTTGCTGCTGCACGGATTCAGCGCTGAGATCTGGATGGCTCCTGGCCGCTCCCCCGAGGAGGTACGGGCAAGCGCTGGCCTCGGTGAGCTCACGCCCACAACGTCGGGCGGAGTGGGACTCGTGCTCGGTGCCGGCAATATCACGTCGATTCCGCCGCTCGATGTGCTGTACGAGATTGTCGCGAACAACCGGTCGGTGCTACTCAAGCTCAACCCGGTCATGGCCGGAATGAAATCGGTTTTCGACAGGGCCCTCGCCCCCCTGATCAACTTCGGAGTGCTGCGTATCGTGCAGGGCGCTGGCGACGTTGGTGCGTATCTCACGCAGCACGATGGCATCGCTCACGTGCATATCACCGGGAGTGCGGCAACGCACGATGCCATCGTCTGGGGAACGGGCGAGGAGGCGGCGAGCCGCAAAGCGACAGGCACCCCGCTACTGGCCAAACCGATCACGAGCGAACTCGGCGGAGTATCGCCCATCATTATCGTTCCGAGCGCATGGACGAAGCATGACCTGCGCTATCAGGCCGAGCACGTCGTTACTCAGCGCCTGCACAACGGCGGATACAACTGCATTGCCGGCCAAGTGGTTGTAGTCAGCAGCAACTGGCCTCAGAAGAAAGCGTTCCTCGCCGAACTCCGACGGGCACTGGCGGCAGCCCCGCAACGCCCAGCCTGGTACCCCGGCAGCGATGGGCGAATGCAAGCCGCCTCCGCCGCCTATCCGACCGCGGAGCGGATGGGCCAGAACGGCTGCCGCCTGCTGATCGATGTCAAAGCCGAAGACGACGCATCGAATGTGATCACCACCGAATATTTCTCCCCGGTGCTGGGTGTTGTCGAAGTACCGGGCACGGGGCAGGCCTTCCTCGACGCTGCCGTCACGCTCGCCAATGACGAGTTCGTCGGCACCCTCGGTGCGAATCTCATTGTCGAGCCGAAGGTCATCCGGCAGCTCGGAACCGGGTTCCTCGATTCCATTGCACGTCTGCGCTACGGCACGATCGCCATCAATGCTTGGACCGGCCTCGGATTTCTCACCGCAACCGCATCGTGGGGCGCTTATCCCGGTGCCACCATCGACAACGTGCAGAGCGGCATCGGAACCGTGCACAACGCGCTGCTCATCGATCGGCCCGAGCGCACAATCGTTCGCGGCCCGTTCCGGCCGTTTCCGCGATCGTTTGCACACGGAGAATTCGCTCTTTTCCCGAAGCCGCCGTGGTTCGTGCAGGCGCGTTCCGCCGCGACGACCGGACGTCGTCTAGCCGGTTTCGCGGCCAAACCGTCATGGCTGAAGATGCCCGCAATCTTCCTGGCGGCTTTCCGGGCCTGACCGTTTGGTCGTCCCGCACGCTCCCCCACCACTCATTCCCAGCCAGAAGGCGAGCCGCCGTGTTCACCAGTCCCTTTCCCGACGTCGAAATCCCCGATCTCAGCGTCTTCGACTATCTCTTCGGTTCGCTCGAACCCGCATCCGCCGACCGCATCGCCCTCACCGATGGGGCGACCCGTGAGACCACAACGTACGGCGAGCTAGTGCGCCAGATCGAAGCAGTTGCGGGGGCGCTCGCCGCTCGTGGCATCGGTGTGGGTAGCGTCGTGGCGCTGCACTCCCCGAACCGGCCCGCTTTCGCCGTGGCATTCCACGGCATTCTCCGCGCTGGTGCCACTGCGACGACGGTCAACGCGCTGTCGACGGCCGGTGAGATGGCAACGCAGCTGACCGACTCCAAAGCGGTAGCCATCATCGCAGCGGATGCGCTGTTCACCGTTTCTGCGCAAGCCGGCGATCTCGCCGGTGTGTCAGCTCACAACATCATGAGCATCGGGACGGTCGGCGGGAGCACCAGTCTTGCCGACCTGATCGGGGAGGCGCATCCCGCGCCCGAGGTGAGCTTCGATCCGGCAACGCACCTGGCCGTGCTGCCCTACAGTTCGGGCACGACAGGCAAGGCCAAGGGCGTCATGCTCACCCATCGCAATCTCGTGGCCAATGTTGCGCAGTCGGCACCCATCATCGGCGTGAGCGCCGATGATCGCGTTCTGGCTGTGCTGCCGTTCTTCCACATCTACGGCATGACGGTGTTGCTCAACATCTCTCTGGCACAACGAACCAACCTGGTGACCATGGCCAGATTCGATCTGACCGATTTCCTCAGTCTCATCCAGTCCGAACGCATCACCTACGTCTTCATCGCTCCTCCCATCGCGGTGGCGCTGGCGAAGCATCCGCTGGTTGGCGAATTTGACCTGTCGAGTCTGCGCACGGTGTTTTCGGGGGCGGCGCCCCTGGACGGCATCGTCGGCGGTGCTGTTGCCGAGCGGCTGAAGTGCGAGGTACTCCAGGGCTACGGAATGACCGAGATGAGTCCAGTCTCGCATGCCGCACCCCGAGGTCGAACCGATATTCCCCTGAACTCGGTCGGTCTCACCGTGCCCAACGTTCAGTGCCGCATCGTTAACCCGCTCACCGGCGATGACATCGAGATCCCGGCCGTGGGTGTGAGTGAGCCCGGCGAATTGCTGTGCCGCGGCCCGAACATCATGGTGGGTTACCTCGGAAACGATGAAGCAACCCGGGCGACTATTGACGCCGACGGTTTTCTGCACACCGGCGACATCGCGACGGTGAGCGCCGAGGGGTACGTGACTGTCGTTGACCGGCTCAAAGAGCTCATCAAATACAAGGGTTATCAGGTCGCGCCCGCGGAGCTTGAGGCGTTGTTACTGGGGCATCCCCAAATCGCCGACGCCGCGGTCATCGGCGTGATCGACGCGGATGGTGAAGAGGTGCCGAAAGCATTCCTGAGACTGCAGCCGGAGGCAACGCTCACCGGGGACGCCGTCATGATTTGGGTCGCCGATCGGGTAGCCCCGCATAAGAAGGTTCGACAGGTGGAAATGATCGACTTCATCCCGAAGTCGGCGTCAGGCAAGATCCTGCGCAAGGATCTGCGGTCAAAAGGAGCGCTCGTATGAGTAACAACACTGAAGAATTCGACTACATAGTCGTCGGTGCCGGATCGGCCGGAGCCGCTGTCGCAGCTCGACTCACCGAAGACGCGAGCATCTCCGTTCTGCTGCTCGAAGCCGGCGGCGTCGACGATATGCAGGAGATCGTGATCCCGGCAGCTTTCCCGAAACTGTTCAAATCCGACGCCGATTGGAATTACCAGACCGAGCCGCAGGATGAGCTGGAGGGGCGGTCGATCTACTGGCCCCGTGGCAAGGTACTCGGCGGCTCATCCTCCATGAACGCCATGATGTGGGTGCGCGGATTCGCTGCCGACTACGACAACTGGGCGAGGCTCGCCGGGGCCGACTGGTCGTACGAGGCGCTCCTGCCGTATTTCCGCAAAGCGGAGGCGGTGGAGGGCAACACCGATCCCGACCAGGGCACGGACGGCGCGAATTCGATCTCGCACCAACGCAGTCCACGATCGCACACCGCAACGTTTCTTGAGGCGGCCGTCGAAGCCGGAATGCCACGCGTAGCGCCGAACTCGGCAAACCCGGAAGGGGTCAGCCAGACAATGGTGAGCCAGCGCGGCGGCCTGCGGCACAGCACGTCGGCCGCCTACCTTGCGCCGGCAGCCGAGCGCTCCAACCTTGTCGTTCGCACCGGGGCACACGCCACTCGCGTGCTGTTCGAGGGAACCCGTGCTGTCGGTGTCGAGTACCTGAGCGCGGGCACCCCGGCCTCGGTCTTCGCGCGCCGGGAGATCGTGCTGAGTGGCGGAGCGGTGAATACACCGCAGTTGCTCATGCTGTCGGGCATCGGCGATGCGCCCCATCTCCGCTCCCTCGGAATCACCGTGCTCGTCGATGCTCCAGAGGTCGGCTCGAACATGCGCGACCACCTGTTCGCGGCGCTCGCGGTCGATACCGACGCTGACACCCTCTTCGGTGCCGAGACCGAGGAACAGCTCAACGATTTCGTCTCGCAGCAGCGCGGCATGCTCACCTCCAACGTTGCGGAGGCGTACGGTTTCGTCAAGACCGACCCGTCGCTCGCCTTCCCCGACATCGAGGTGCTCTTCGCCGCCGTGCCGTATATCGGTGAGGGACTCGTGGCCGCGCCGCGGCACGGCGTCAGTGTCGGTGCCATCCTGCTGCAGCCCAAGAGCCTCGGAACCGTGCGACTCGCCTCCGCCGATCCGCTCGCGAAACCGCTGATCGATCCGAATTATTTGGGCGATCCGAACGGAGAAGATCGTGACACACTGCTCGCGGGCCTCGGCGTGTGTGAGCGAATTCTTGCCGCCACGGCATTTGCTCCCACGCGAAGTGACGGCAAGTTCATCCAACCCGCCGGGTCGGATGCGCAGACCGTGGCCGAGCGTGATGCATTGGTGATCGATCAGTTCTCGCAGACCCTGTACCACCCGACGAGCACTGCTCGCATGGGATCGGATGCCGGATCGGTGGTGGACCCTGAGCTGCGTGTGCGCGGCGTGCAGGGGCTTCGCATCGCCGACGCGTCGATCATGCCGGAGATCATCCGGGGGCACACGAATGCTCCATCCATCATCATCGGCGAGAAGGCGGCTGATCTTCTGCGCGCATCGGTGTCGACCAGAGTGGAAGCGGCTTCGGTTCATTGAGGTGAGTCCGGCGGCGAGGATCACTCGGCAGCGCCGCCGGCCAATGTCCGGATGGTTGCCCCTGTAGCGATGTTCCCCGACGCGCTGGGCGCTTTCCCCGGGGAGGGGCGCCCCACGCCCGTAGTGTGGCCATGTGAACGAAACCGCGCCCCGGGCGCCGAAAAAGAATCGACCGCGGTACGCGGCGGGCCAGCCGTCGGCGCCAACAGCCTCGCCTCGGCTCGCCTGGATCGTGCGCGTGGTCGCTGCCGCCGGCGTTCTGGTCGTCGCTTGGGCGTGCCTGACCGGGTGGGGCGCGATCGTGCACGGCCACCCGCTCTACGCCGTGCTTCTCGTCGCGACGTTGCTCGCATCCGCTCTCGTCGGCTGGCGCACAGTTCGACCCCGGCCCGGGAGAACCACCTGGCGCCGCATTCTCCGCATCGCGCTGGTCGTCGTGTCGATCGCGTGGATCGCGCTGATGGCCTGGCTGCGCCCGTTCTCTGCGGACGAGCCGGCCGTGGCTGCGATGGACTCCGACACCAGCGTCACCGTCGCTGAGGACGCGACCCGGATCGTGCTGACCCCAACTGGAGTGGTCAGTACGACGGGGGTGTTCTTTCAGCCCGGCGCAAAGGTGGATGCCCGGGCATACGCCGCGGTCCTGCGCCCCCTGGCCGAATCCGGTTACACCGTCATCATCCCCAAGCAACCGCTCAGCATCGCCTTTCTGGCCATCACGACCTTCGACGCCGCCAGAAGCGACTTCCCCGGCATCACGCGGTGGGTCGTGGGCGGGCATTCCCTGGGTGGAACCGTTGCCGCAATTCAAGCGGATGCCGGCGACAGCAACCCTGTCGCACCCGTCGTGGGTCTGCTGCTCTATGCCTCGTATCCCGCGAACGACATCAGTACCTCGCTGACCACCCCCGTGCTGTCGATCTCGGCGACCAACGACGGGCTCGCCACACCGGAGAAGATCGAGGCGTCCAAACAGATTTTGCCCGCCGAATCCACGTTCACCGTGATCGACGGAGCCGTGCACGCCTTCTTCGGCGACTATGGACCGCAGCCCGGCGACGGAACCCCCGCGGTCAGTCATGACGACGCTCGCGGCCAGATTTCGCGCGACACCGTCGCCTTCGTCAGCAAACTCAGCGAGTGACAAATCTTCCGGGGGCCTAGTTCGCCGGCTCAGCACCGCCCGTACGTCTCGGATCGGATTTAGGTGTTGGAGGCGAGGGCCCGACCGATGATGCGGGCTCCGTCGGCAAAGGCTCCGGGGTTGGGCCCGGCATAGTTGAGCCGAATGAACGGGCCGGTCGGCTCGGCCGGAAACCAGTCAGTGCCCGCAGCGATCAAGACCCCCGCTGCTTCGCAGTCCGCGACCAAGCGGTCGAGATTGGTCCCGTGGGGCAGGCGCGCCCACAGGTTGAGCCCGCCAGCGGGAACATTGGCGATATGAGCATCGGGGGCGTGTTCGCGAAGGCTGGTGAGCAGGAGATCGCGGCGCGCGCCCAGTTGCTGACGCAGGTTTCGGAGGTGAGTCTGCCACCCGGGTTGCGTGACAACGTCGAGCGCTGCCGCCTGGAGTACGCCGCTGACGTACATCGATTCGGCGCCGCGATCGGCGAGGATACGTTCTCGGGCCGGCCCGCGAGCGATGAGGGCTGCGATGCGGATGGACGGCGAGACACTCTTGGTGAGCGAGCGAATATATACGACGTGACCAGCGTCATCCTGAGCTGCTACGGGGTGCGAAGTCGTGCTGATGCCGAAATCATGGGCCCAGTCATCTTCAACGAGGAAGGCTCCGTGCGCACGGACAACGTCGAGAACCTGGCTGCGGAGAGCGGCCGACCACTGGGTGCCGGTGGGATTGGCGTAGTTCGGTTGGGCGTAGAAGACGCGGGAACCGGTTTCCTGAAAGGCGCGGGCGAGTTCGTCGGGGTCGGGACCATCGGGCCCCGTGGCAATCGGAACGACCTCGACACCCGTCTGGGCTGCAGCCACGATCGCCCCCCAGTAGGTGGGCGACTCCATCAGCATCGGCTGCCCGGCGGTCACGAGGGCGCGAAAGATCGTGCTCAGGCCGCTCTGACTGCCCGGGAGCACGATGACGTCGCTCGCCAGGGGCAAAGTGACCCCGACGGGCGTCTCCGCTCCGAGCTCGTTGGCGAACCAGGCCTGTAATTCGGGTAGTCCGGCCACCGGGGAGCGGGTGAGCGCAGCCTCGCTCCGAGCCGAGCGGGCCAGCGCCGACCGGATCAGCCGCTCGGGCAGGAGCTCACGGTCGGGATAGCCCGTGTGGAGGGCGATCACGCCCTGCGGAGCCGTGCGCATAGCGGAAGCCCAGGAGGGGATGTGGCGGTGCGGCGATCGCAGCGCCGCCGTCTGCCAGCTGTAGTCCAGGGGCCGCGCGGTGCGCACAGCGCGAACAAAAGCGCCGGAACCCGGACGTGTTTCGATGAGACCCTGCGCAGTGAGCGTGCGCAGGGCCTTTTGTACCGTCACCGGGCTGGCCGCGTATTCCGCGACGAGCGCCCGGGTCGACGGAAGCCGCGCCCCCGGTACCGCCTGGGCAATCCAATCGCGGAGCGCGGCCACAATCCGAAAGCTGCTATCGTTATTCATGTTGGATCATAGTAGCGCTATCCAGAAAACGCGTACACCGCTATCGAGGTCGCGCGCGGGCCTTGCGTGGGGATTATTGGGTGTTGCCGCCTTCTCGTTCACCGTTCCCCTCACCCGCATTGCCGTCGAGGGCATGTCACCGCTGTTCATCGGGTCCGGGCGCGCCGTCATCGCCGCAGCGCTTGCGGCCATCGCCCTGATCATGACTCGGCAACGGTTTCCCCGCGGCACCCAGTGGCTTCGCCTAGCTGTCGTCGCGGGTGGTGTTGTCGTCGGCTTTCCACTTCTCACGTCATTCGCTCTCACCACCGCCACCGCCAGCCACGGCGCCGTCGTCATCGCAATATTGCCGGCCGCAACAGCCGTCATGGCGGTCATCAGGGGCAAAGAGCGCCCACCGCTGTTCTTCTGGATCATGGCCACCGTCGGCGCGCTGGCGGCCATCATCTTTGCGTCAGTGCAAGGCAGTGGACTCAGCCACCTTCGCTGGGCCGACCTGCTACTTTTTGGAGCCGTCATCGCGGCCGCCATTGGCTACACCGAGGGCGGCTTGCTCGCACGCGAGATCGGTTCGTGGCAGACGGTGTCGTGGGCGCTAATCATCGCTTCGCCTCTCATGATCTTATTGACCACAGTGGCGATACTCGATCAGCCGCCCACCGGAACGCCCGTGCAGTGGGCCGCGTTCGCCTACCTCGGAGCGGTGAGCGGGTTTCTCGGCTTCTTCGCCTGGTACCGCGGCCTCGCCATCGGGCCCATGACGAAAGTCAGCCAGGTGCAGCTCACCCAACCCGTTCTCAGCATTCTCTGGGCAGCGTTGCTGCTCCGCGAACAGCTCACCTGGCCGACCATCATCGGCGGCTCCGTGGTGATTCTTTGTGCCGGCCTCGCCGTGAGAATACGTATCGGGCGCAACGCACTCACCCCCAGAACGGATGCTCACAGGCCGTGACCCGAACGCGTCGTCGGCGCCGATTGCGCGCCGGGTGCCGCCGTCAATCACACGCGAGTTGCTCTTGCCGCATCGCTGCCCGCAGACTGGAAGTACCGGATCGCTATTGAGTCTTCCGCTGGCGGCTAAGGAGCTCACATGACCGAACCGAACGATGCACGCGTTGGCCTCTATATCGACTTCGACAACATTGTCATCTCGCGCTACCAACAGTTGCACGGCCGCAACGCCTTTCAGCGCGACGGTATCCGCGACTTTGACAAGTCGAGCCCGGATGCCGATCCCGAGGTCGCCGCACGGCTGGCCGCGGCGACGGTGGATTTCAACGCCATCATCGATTTCGCCGCGTCGTTCGGTGCTCTGGTCGTCAACCGGGCCTATGCGGACTGGTCAGTTCCGGTGAACGCGAACTACCAGCGCCAGCTCATGTCCCGCGCTGTTGACCTCACCCAGCTGTTCACTGCAACGACGCGGGGCACCAAAAACGGTGCCGACATCCGTCTCGCCGTTGACGTGGTTGAAGATCTCTTTCGTCTTCCCGACCTGACCCACGTGATCATCGTCGCCGGAGACTCGGATTACATTGCCCTGGCGCAGAAGTCGAAACGACTGGGTCGTTTCGTCGTGGGTATTGGCGTAGCCGGCTCGACCAGCACGTCGCTTGCAGCGGCCTGCGACGAATTCGAGGACTACGACTCGCTCCCCGGCATTGAGAAGGTCACCGCAACGCCTCCCCCGGCCACCACTACCACCACCGAGCGACGCCGGTCAGGCAGAAAGACAGCCGAGCCTGCCGAGTCCGTGGAGGCTGACGCCTCCTCAGCACCCGGAAAAACGCGCAAGCCAATGACGAACCCGATGTTTTCCCACACCGAGGACTCACAATTCGATGATTCGGAACCGGCTGAAGATACCGACCCGCAGACGGTTGCCACCGAGCTACTCGTGCGCGCCCTGCAAATCGGTCATTCCAAGGGCGACGCCGATGAGTGGCTCAACACCGGCACTGTGAAGAACCAGATGCGCCGGATGGACCCGTCCTTCAACGAGAAGCCGCTCGGCTACCGCTCATTCACCGACTTTCTCGCCTCGCGCAGCGACCTGGCCGAACTCCAAGAGGATGGCCCACACCGGCTGATTCGGTTGCGTCAGTAGCCAGTCAGGCTGCGGCGGTGGCCCCACCGTGCTGCACAGATCAAACCGGATGCCTGCACGGTCTCATCGCCGACAATGCAAAGAAGAAGCCTCGGTCAAGTGACCGAGGCTTCTTCTTTATTCACCCAGTTTGAGTTAGTGGCTGCTCAAAGCCGGTTCGTCAAACTGGTTGCTCGTGTTGTTCACGCCGCCAGCCTTGAGGGCTGCGGCACCGGCGAAGTACTCCTTGTGGTTATCACCGAGGTCAGATCCAGACATGTTCTGGTGCTTGACCGTGGCGATTCCCTCACGGATCTCGCGACGCTGCACGCCCTTGACGTAGGCGAGCATGCCCTGATCAGCGAAGTAGCCCTTGGCCAGGTCATCCGTTGAGAGTGCGGCCGTGTGGTACGTCGGCAGCGTGATGAGGTGGTGGAAGATACCCGCCTCTTTCGAACTGTCGCGCTGGAAGGTACGGATCTTCTCGTCGGCGTTCAAGGCCAATTCGGTCTCGTCGTAGTCAACGCTCATGAGCTTGGCGCGGTCGTAAGCCGACACGTCCTTACCCTCGGCAAGGAGTGCGTCGTAGGCCTGCTGACGGAAGTTCAGGGTCCAGTTGAACGACGGGCTGTTGTTGTAGACCAGCTTGGCGTTCGGGATGGCCTTACGAACCTCGTTCATCATGCCGGCGATCTGGCCGATGTGCGGCTTTTCGGTCTCGATCCACAGCAGGTCTGCACCGTTCTGCAGCGACGTGATGCTGTCGAGCACGCAGCGCGCCTCGCCGGTTCCGGCACGGAACTGGAACAGGTTGCTGGCCAGACGCTTCGGGCGAAGCAGCTTGCCGTCGCGCTTAATGACGACGTCGCCGTTGCCGAGGTCGGCTTCGGTGATCTCGTCGACGTCGAGGAAGGAGTTGTACTGGTCGCCGAGGTCTCCGGGCTGGTAGGTCACCGCGAGCTTCTGCGTGAGGCCGGCACCGAGCGAGTCGGTGCGCGAGACGATGATGCCGTTCTCTATCCCCAGTTCGAGGAACGCGTAGCGCACGGCGTTCAGCTTGGCAATGAAGTCTTCGTGAGGAACCGTAACCTTGCCGTCTTGGTGGCCACACTGCTTCTCGTCCGAGACCTGATTTTCGATCTGGATGGCGCAGGCGCCAGCCTCGATCATCTTCTTGGCGAGCAGGTACGTCGCCTCCGGGTTACCGAAACCGGCATCGATGTCGGCGATGATCGGCACAACGTGGGTCTCAAAGTTGTCGATCTGCGTCTGAATCGCGGCTGCCTTGGCGTCGTCGCCAACGATGCGAGCGTTGTCAAGACCGGTGAAAAGCAGGTCGAGCTCGCGAGCGTCGGCCTGGCGAAGGAAGGTGTAGATCTCCTCGACAAGGGCAGGAACCGTCGTCTTCTCGTGCATGGACTGGTCGGGGAGCGGGCCGAACTCGCTGCGCAGCGCCGCAACCATCCAACCGGAGAGGTACAGGTACCGCTTGTTCGTGGTCTTGAGGTGCTTCTTGATCGAGATCATCTTCTGCTGACCGATGAAACCGTGCCAGACACCCAGCGACTGGGTGTAAACGGAGGAATCGGCGTCGTACTCCCCCATGTCCTTGCGCATGATGTCGGCGGTGTACTGCGCGATCTCCAGGCCGGTCTTGAACCGGTTCTGGGCGCGCATGCGGGCGACGGACTCGGGATTGATGGCGTCCCAGCTGCTGCCAACCTGCTGCTTGAGAGCCTCAATGCTCTCGATGTCTTTCTGGTAGCCAGTCATATTCTTTCCTTCGACGTGTGAGTTGGGCTGAGCCGGGACTACTGACTCAACGTGCCGCTATCGGCTGCTAAATCAAGGTTGCCGCAAGAACAACCGGTCTTCTCAGGAAAGTTGCGCAGAAGAAGCACGATTCTTCTGCAATTGAAAAGAAATTCGTCAGAATGGGTCGATATCGGTCACGATGAACCCGCACGGAACAGCGCCCGCGAACGGTAGTGACCGGCGGTTTCAGAGCGCATCCAGCGGTTCAGAGCCCGCCCGGCGACTTCAGGCCGGCACCGCACAGCGGAACGACGACAGTTTCTGCCGTGAGCAGGGCGGCAGCCACCGCCCAGGTAGTGCTTGCGGCGTCGTACGTTTGGTCGACGGCGGCGCGCACCGCGGCGAAACACACCGCCGAGGTCGGCTCCACGAAGAGCCCCTCGTTGGCGAGTTCCTGGCGTGCGGTTGCGGTTTGCTGGTCGGTCACCGAAACGATGGTGCCGCCGGTAGCGCGTACGGCCCGCAGAATTTGCCGGCCTCGCGGCGGCGCCACAATGGCGATCCCCTCGGCGATGGTGGCGGCAGTGGGAACGACCGGTGGCACCTCGAGCCCCCGCGCCATCGCCTGTTCAAGCGGGGAACATGCCGCTGCCTGCACGGCGACGATCCGTGGCATCCGCTCGGCCAGCCCCGCGGCAACCAGTTCGGTGAAGGCGAGATAACAACCCAGCACCATGGTTCCGTTGCCGACCGGAACGACGACGGTTTGCGGCAGTGTGCGACCGTACTGTTCCCAGATCTCATAGCCGTAGGTTTTGACGCCGTGCAGAAAATATGGATGGTAAACGTGGCTGGCATACAGCACACCGTTCTGTCCCGCCGCTTGCAGGGCCGCCGCCGAGGTATCCGACCGCGAGCCTGGCACCAACTCAACAGTGGCACCGTGAGCGCGCATCTGCGCGAGCTTTCCGGGTGACGTGGATTCGGGAACGTACACAGTGCAGTGGATGCCGGCTCGCCCAAAATAGGCGGCCATCGCCGTGCCGGCGTTTCCGCTGCTATCGACCATGGCTTCGTCAACGCCCAGCCGCTTGGCCAGGGTCGCGAGCACGACGGCGCCGCGATCCTTGAAGGAAAGCGTCGGAAGCAGAAAATCGAGTTTGAGTTGCACCTGGCCAAGCGCCCGCGAGGGTACGAGCGGCGACAGTCCCTCGCCCAGCGTGACGGTGGTGTCGGCCGCAATCGGCAGGACCTCGGCATAGCGCCACAGCGACGCGGAACGCGCGGTCAAGGCTGCGAGATCGAGTGTGCCGACGAACGGCACCACATCCAGGACACCACCACAGGTGCACTGCCAGGCCAGGCTCTGCACCGGGTAGAGTGTCGCACATTCGGAACAGACAAGATCGGGAAGTTCAGTCACGCAGCACCTCGGCTTCCCGGTTTCCCGGCTGTTCAGATCAGACAACCGCTCCAGACTATCGGCCGAGCGCGGGTTCCGGCCGGGCGGGCTCGTGCGGGCCAGCGCGTGCCGTCGGCCACCCGATGCACGCAGCGCCGCAAAACCTCTCGATGCGTGTACGAAAACCAGGCGATCGGCATAGGACTACCGATGGGCGAGGTCGATGAATATTGTCGAAACGATGTCCGCCCGGCGCATACCGTCGGTATTGTGTGTGCATGCTGATCGAACATCGAGGTAGCTGCCCGACCGTGCACGAGTCCGCTTACATTGCGCCAACCGCTGTGGTCAGCGGCGACGTGACGGTTGGGGCTGGGGTACGCATCCTGCACGGCGCCGTGGTGACGGCCGAAGACGGTCCGGTCGTGCTGGGTGACAACGTGGTGGTGATGGAGAATGCTGTCATTCGGGGTCGCGCGGGGCATCCGTCGATCGTGGGCAACTCCGTCATGATCGGACCGCACGCGCACGTGAACGGGTCGACCATAGGAGCGGATGCCTTCATCGCGACGGGGGCCGCGTTGTTTCCCGGCTCGGTGATCGGCAAACGCGCCGAGATTCGCGTAAATGGTGTCGTGCAGATTCGGACCAGGCTGCACGATGGAGCGGTCGTGCCGATCGGCTGGGTGGCTGTCGGCGACCCCGCGCAAATTCTGTCGCCAGATCGTCACGACGAAATCTGGACAATTCAGCGTGGGCTCAATTTCTTGAGCACCGTTTACGGCGTGGGCCGGGACGAGTCGATGCGTGAGGTCATGTCTCAACAGTCCGACTTCTACGGTGCGCATCTGGACGATCGGGTAATCGGCCCTGACACCGACTGAGTCAGCATCGCCTTCAGTGTGGCCCTGATCCTGCGGGGGAATTCGGTGCAGCGGCAGCACGTCGCATCCGCACCACGTATGGTGGGCACATGATTATTCGGCGCTACTGGCGCATCGCGGTGTTCGCACCGATTGTAGGATTTCTCATCGCGGCGGTCGTGGCTATCGCCATGACCAATGCGGGCAGCGGGGAGAACGAATATCGATTCTGGTTTGTCGTGCGCTCCATGGCGAACTACGGCGTGATTGGACTCGTCATCGGGGCAGTCGCGTTGCTCGGCGGCCTCGCCGCCGTGGTCGTGTTCGATCGACAGCTCACGAGAACAACGCGCGTTCGCACGGCTCTGGCCGCTCTCGGGGCAACACTCGGCGTGGTGCTGCTTTCTGTCGTCATCGCGATCGTTCTCACGATGATGGATGCCGGGGCGTATTCCGGCATAACCATCGCCTTTGGCGTGGTATTCGGTGTGGCAGCAAGCGTCGTGGCTGCCGTCATGGTGTTGTATGCGGAACGGCAGAGCCGCCCGGCGAAGCCCGTCAGCTCAAGCAAGCACTAGGCACTTACAGACTTGCCGTTGCCGCCGGTAAGCCGCCTAGGCGGCAGCGAACCGTTTCGCCGAGCGCGCTTTAGCCTTGTCGGCCTCGACTTCACGGTTCTTCGGCGGTGCCGGGTCACGAGATCTTCCAGCAGGTGCCGCGAAATATGCGCGATCTCGTGCACCTCATCGTCCGTCGCTGCGGGCTCAAAATTATGCAGGACATGAATGTTTCGGCACATGCATTCAGGGTAGCCAGCCCTGTGGCCGGCTTCAAGACCCGGGCGTAGGATGCCCCTGTTCAGCCGGTTCGGACAGGAGGTGCGCTATGCCCGCGCCCAGATCAGACGTCACTCCGGCCGGCATCGCCGTGCGGCTGCGCGCTGCCGGCTGTGTCTTCGCCGAGGAAGAGGCCGACCTGCTGTTAACGGTCGATCAATCCCCGGCCGAGCTGAACGCCATGATCGACCGCCGCGTCGCGGGCCTGCCACTCGAGCAAATTCTCGGCTGGGCCGAATTCTGCGGCCTGCATATCGTGATCGATCCCGGCGTTTTTGTGCCGCGTCGGCGCACCGAATTTCTGGTGGCAGAGGCTCTGACGCTCTGTTCCCAAGACGCCGTCATCGTGGATCTCTGCTGCGGATCCGGCGCGGTCGCCACCGCACTGGCCACCACACTGGACACCACACTGGACACCACCCGGCCGGGACTACGACTGTTCGCCACCGACATCGATCCGGTGGCGGTGGCCTGTGCCAGGCGCAATCTGGCCGGACGCGGAGAAGTTTTCGAGGGAGATCTGTTCGCCCCGCTGCCTCCGTGGCTCGAGGGTCACGTAAACATCATCGTGGCCAACGCGCCCTATGTACCGACCGACGAAATCGCGCTCATGCCGGTCGAAGCCCGCAACTACGAGCCACGCGCCTCGGCCGATGGCGGCAACGACGGGCTTGACGTTCAGCGACGCATCGTTGCGAGCGCATCACACTGGCTCGCTCCGAGCGGATGTCTGCTCATCGAGACCGGGCAGCGTCAAGCGGCGCAGACGGCCGAGATCTTCGCCCGCCAGGGGCTGCTCCCCCACATCGCCAGGAACGATGATCTGGACTCAACTGTCGTTAGCGGCCGGGCTCCTGCCACCCAATAACCTTGCCGCGAACGATGTCGGGGCCAGTCTGCGTCGCGGCCACCTCCTGAGATATCTATACCAGGTGAAGGCCTCCGGTTCAACACGTGAGAAGTGACCGAATTTGCGCGCCCGCACAACGTGACGACCCAGTGAAATGCGGTACCACAAACTACGCTGGTGCAATGACTTCTGGCCCGATCACTCCCCCCATCGCCGCTCCCCTCGCCGCGCGAAGGCCGCACCGCCGCGTTCACCACGACGATGTCTATATCGATGACTATGAGTGGCTGCGCGACAAGGACAGCCCCGAGGTTATCGCGCACCTCGAGGCCGAAAATAGCTACACGGACGCCCGCACGGCCAACCAAGAGCCGCTGCGGAAGCAGATTTTCGACGAGATCAAGAACCGCACGCAGGAGACCGATCTCAGCGTGCCCGTTCGTCGTGGGGCGTACTGGTATTACACCCGCACGGTCGAGGGTCAGGAGTACGGCATCCACTGTCGCGCACCCATTAGCGGTCCCGACGACTGGTCCGCTCCCCTACTCGGTGATGCCGACCCCGCCAGTCCCGGTCTACCGGGCGAACAGGTGCTGCTCGATGACAATGCTGAAGCCGCAGGCCACGAATTCTTTTCACTGGGCAGCTTTGATCTAAGCGAAGACGGCACCCAGCTGCTCTACGCCGTCGACGTGGAGGGCGATGAGCGCTACACGATCCGGGTGCGCACCATCGCGACCGGTGAGAACCTGCCCGACGTCATTACGAACACCAGCGCCGGTGCCCTGTTCGATCCGAGCGGTCGCTACGTCTTTTACACCACCGTCGACGATGCCTGGCGGCCCGACACCGTGTGGCGGCATGAAATCGGCACCGCGCGCGACGCCGATACCAGCATTTTTCGTGAATCCGACGAGCGGTTCTGGGTGGGCGTGGGCATCACGCGCAGCCGCAAATTCCTCATGATCGAGGCCGGCTCGAGCGTCACAACCGAGTCCTGGGTGCTCAATGCAAGCGACCCGACCGGCGAGTTCGAAGTGGTCTGGCCCCGGCAGGACAACACCGAATATGACGTCGAACATGCCGTGATCGACAACGAAGACCGGCTGCTGATCGTGCACAACGGTGGTGGCGCCGTCAATTTTGAACTCGTCAGCGTGGCAGCACAAAACCCGCAGGGCGAACAGCGGATGCTTCTGCCGCACGACCCGAAGATCCGTCTCGAAGGCGTCGATGCCTTCGCCGATTTTCTCGTTGTGGAGTACCGCCGCGATGGGCTCACCCGCCTTGCCATCGACCGGCACGACGCGAGCGGCCTGACCGAACTCGACTTTGACGAGCCGTTGTTCGCTGTGGGTTCGGCCGGTAATCCGGAGTGGACGCAGCCGACCCTGCGGTTCGGCTTCACGAGCTTTGTCACGCCGTCAACCGTGTTCGACCTTGTCGTGGCGACGGGCGAGCGGCGCCTGCTCAAACAGCAGCCCGTACTCGGCGGCTACGACGCCGGGCGCTACGAGCAGCGCCGCGAGTGGGCCACCGCCGACGACGGCACCAGGGTGCCGATCTCGCTGGTCTATCGCCGCGACCTCGTCACGCCAGGCACGCCGGCCCCGACCTTGCTCTACGGCTATGGCTCCTACGAGCACAGCATCGACCCTGGATTCGGCATCGCTCGGCTCAGCCTGCTGGACCGCGGCATGGTCTTCGCTATTGCCCACGTGCGCGGCGGCGGTGAACTCGGCCGTACCTGGTATGAAAACGGCAAGACGACGACCAAGCGCAATACCTTCACCGACTTCGTGGCCTGCGCCCAACACCTCATCGACGCCGGATTCACCACCCCGGCGCAACTGGTCGCCGAGGGTGGCAGCGCCGGTGGCCTGCTCATGGGCGCCGTCGCCAATCTCGCACCCGAGCTCTTCGCCGGCATCCTCGCCGAGGTGCCGTTCGTTGATGCCCTCACCTCGATGCTCGATCCCGCCCTGCCGTTGACCGTGATCGAGTGGGACGAATGGGGCAACCCACTGCACGACGCCGAGGTGTACGCCTACATGAAGTCGTACTCCCCCGTCGAGAACGTACGCGCCGTCAGCTACCCGCCGATTATGGCCGTGACCAGCCTGAATGACACCCGCGTGCTCTACGTTGAACCGGCCAAATGGGTTGCCAAGTTGCGTGAAGTGGGCGCGGATGCCCTACTCAAGACCGAAATGTCCGCCGGCCACGGCGGCGTTTCCGGTCGGTACAGCGCCTGGCACGAACGTGCGTTCAACTACGCCTGGATACTCGGCGCCGCCGGCCTGAATCCGTCCGAGAGCGACAGTTAGGGGAATGTCGGATTCTGCGGGTACCCCGGCGAACGGGTCCGATCAGACACCGGCCTGGAAGCGCCTGGTACTGCCGCCGGAGCAGCCGCGCGGGGCATCCGCTCTGCCTAGAATCGGCAACTTCGGGCAGCCGCGGCCGGTGGCGACCGGGCCCAAGGTGCCGATGGGGCTGCAGTTCGAGCTGCGCGAGCAGACCCCGCGCACGAACGACCGGTGGCGCGGGCCGACAGCCAAGCCGGTGAAAGCGCTCCTGGCCGGGCACGGCGAGTTTCGGCTCGGCGTGCGTCCGGTCATTCAGAACGCCAACGGCAACTGGGTACGCAGCAACGTCACCTGGAGCCACCTCGCCTTTCAACTGAACCGGTTCAACCTCGACCCCGAACACCACCGCTGGATCTCACAGTTCGCCGCGCTCTACAAGGCCGTGCGTGAGGTCTACACCAGCCAGGAAACCGATTGGATCTACCTCGACAATTTCACCAGCCCGCTGCTCTGGCCACTGCTGCGCGAAGCCGAGCAGCTGGGCATCGGCTTCGTCGGCAACAAGAAAGACGTCGTCGTGCGGGTCGCCTCGCTCGCCGAGGTCAGTCTCGACGCCTCCCAAACGGATGCGGCCGGCCCGCTGACCCTGCAAGCCCGGCTGCACATCGACGGGGTCGGGCACGCGCTCGAGGCCGCCGGGATCATCGCCGGCCACGGGGTCTACAGCGTGCGCTTTGGCACGCCAACGGTGTTCACGCTGGCACCGACGTCGGGTCCGCTGAGCGGTGAACAGCGTCACCTGATCGCGCAGGTTGCAGCGGCCACGGTTCCCGCGGGCGATACCGCCGAGTTTCTCGACGAGGTCTACCCCGCCTTGCAGCGCCGGGTCGCCGTAACCAGCACGGATTCCACGGTGCGTTTTCCCGAGGTTATGCCCGAGAATTTTGAGCGCACCGAGGTTCCTCACCTCGTGATCACGACGGTGGAGACCGACCAGCGGGACTGGTTCGACCTGGGCGTCGTCGTGACGGTCGGTGCCATCACCGTGCCGTTCGGTCCGCTGTTCAAGGCGCTGGCGAAGGGCCAAACCCGGTTGAAACTCGTCGACAACAGCTATCTCTCGCTCGAACAGCCCGAGTTTGAGCAGCTGCACGAGCTGATCGACGAAGCCCGCGCCCTGCGGGAATGGGAGACCGGCCTGCGCATCAGCCGCTACCAGGCCAGCCTGTGGAGCGATTTTGAGGATCTCGCCGACGAGACCGTGCCTGCAGTGTCCTGGCGCGCCGCTGCCGCGGGCCTCACCGACCTCAGCGGGGTCGACGCGATTGCGCTGCCCGACGGTGTGCACGCGACCCTTCGTGCGTACCAGCAGGAGGGGTTCGCCTGGCTCGCTTTTCTCTGGAAGCACCAGCTTGGCGGGGTGCTCGCCGACGATATGGGGCTCGGCAAAACCTTGCAGACCCTGGCCATGCTGGTGCACGCGAGCGCCTCGGGGGCTGGGCCGTTTTTGGTCGTGGCACCGACATCCGTTGTGGCGAACTGGCTGAACGAGGCGACCCGGTTCACGCCGGGGCTGCGCGTGCGCACCCTCACCGCCACCGAATCCAAGAGCCGCCTCCCCTTAGCGGATGCCGCGGCCGACGTCGACGTGATCGTCACCTCGTATGCGCTGTTCCGTCTCGATTTCGAGGCGTATCAGGCGGTGCACTGGGCCGGCCTCATTCTCGACGAGGCACAGTTCGTGAAAAACCGCACGAGTCGGGCGTATGCCTGCGCCAAGGAGCTGAACACGCCATTCAAGGTGGCCATCACCGGCACCCCGCTGGAGAACAACCTGATGGATCTCTGGTCGTTGTTCAGCATCGTCGCGCCGGGATTGTTCGCGTCATCGCGCAAGTTCATTGAAGATTACGTGCGGCCCGTGACCCGCGGCGAGAGCCCGGAACGGCTCGCGAAGTTACGTCGCCGCATCCGCCCGCTGCTGCTGCGCCGTACCAAGGAGGTCGTGGCGCGCGACCTGCCGCCCAAACAGGAGCAGGAGCTGCAGATCGCGCTGAATCCCGCGCACCAAAAGCTCTATGACACGTTTTTGCAGCGTGAACGGCAGAAATTATACGGACTCATCGACGAACTCGATAAGAACCGGTTCATCATCTTTCGCTCACTCACCCTGCTGCGACTGCTGAGTCTGGATGCTTCCCTCGTCGACCCGAAGTATGCCGGCATGCGCTCGAGCAAGCTGGACGCCCTGTTCGAACAGCTCGACGATGTCATCACCGAGGGACACAAGGCCCTCATCTTCAGCCAGTTCACGTCGTTTTTGAAGCTCGCAGCCGCCCGGCTCGACGCGCAGGGCGTGCCGTATTGCTACCTCGACGGGTCCACACTGCGGCGGAGCGAAGTGATCGACCGCTTCAAAAGCGGGGCGGCCCCGGTGTTTCTGATCAGCCTGAAAGCCGGCGGCTTCGGCCTCAACCTCACCGAGGCCGACTACGTTTTTCTACTCGACCCGTGGTGGAATCCGGCGACGGAGGCGCAGGCCGTCGACCGCACCCACCGCATCGGCCAAACCCGCAATGTGATGGTTTACCGGCTGGTTGCCACCGGCACCATCGAGGAGAAGGTCATGGCGTTAAAGGCACAGAAGGCGCAGTTGTTCACCGCGGTACTCGACGACGACGCTATGTTCAGCACCGCACTCACCGCCGACGATATTCGCGGCCTGATCGAGCCCTAAACGGCGCTCGAAGCCGCCCACAGGTTGATGCCGTTGTCGACGGCGTGCACGTCGATGGCCGCCAACTCCTCCGCACTGAATTCGAGATTCTGCAGTGCCCCCACGTTCGACTCCAGCTGGGCCACCGATGAGGCCCCGACGAGCGCGCTGGTCACCTCGGAGTTGCGCAACACCCAGGCCAGGGCCAGCTGCGCGAGCGACTGACCGCGCGCGGACGCGATCTCCGTAAGGGCGCGAATGTGGGTCAGCGCTTCCTCGCTCACCATGGCTTTGTTCGCCGATCCGTCTCGGGCAACCCGGGAGTCCGCCGGGATACCGGCGAGGTAGCGGTCAGTGAGCAGCCCCTGAGCGAGCGGCGAGAACGCGATGCAACCGGCGCCGATATCTTCGAGGGTGTCGAGCAGGTCGTCTTCGACCCACCTGTTGAACATTGAATATGAGGGCTGGTGAATCAGCAACGGCGTGCCCAGATCAGCCAAAATGGCCGCTGCTTCCCTGGTGCGTTCGGGCGAGTAAGACGAGATTCCGGCGTACAGCGCGCGGCCACTCGTAACCGCAGTGTGCAGCGCCCCCATGGTTTCCTCGAGCGGGGTATCCGGGTCGGCACGGTGAGAGTAGAAGATGTCGACGTAGTCCACTCCCATCCGCGACAGCGACTGGTCCAGGCTCGACAAGAGGTATTTGCGGCTGCCGAAGTTGCCGTACGGGCCCGGCCACATGTCGTAGCCGGCCTTGGTCGAAAGCACGAGCTCATCGCGGTGACTCTTAAAGTCCTCGCGATACAGCTGGCCGAAGTTTGTTTCGGCTGCCCCGTAGGGCGGACCGTAGTTGTTCGCGAGGTCGAAGTGAGTGATGCCGAGGTCGAAAGCCCGACGCAGGATGGCTCGCTGCGTTGCGAGCGGCTTGTCGTCGCCGAAGTTCTGCCACAGGCCAAGCGAAATAGCGGGAAGTTTGAGGCCACTGCGCCCGATGCGACGGTATGGCAGGGAATCGTAGCGTGATTCGTTCGGAAGATACGTCATCCGATTATCATTCCATTCTTTGCGCGAAGATCGAGTAGCGGTGTGTCATCGGCTAGACCACCCCTGCAACGTCGAGCGCTTCGCCGCCAGGCGCGGGACCGCGCCGGTCGGCATCGACATGATCGCGCAGGTAGCCGGCGAATCCCGCCGGAGTTCGTCCCACCCGTCGCCCCGACGTTAAGACCGGAATCAGTGCTGTTTGCACCTCGGTAACGCCATTGTCGCGCAGGGCGGCCACCAGACGCACGTCTTCATCGCGGTCGACCGGGGCAAACCCTCCGGCGGCCAAATACCGATCCGCGCGCACACCCAGGTTGGCGCCGTGAACGTGCGGATGCCCCTCACCAATCGCGTGCAGTACCTCCCAGCGGGCCAGCTCGTGCGCGGCCAGATCATCGTCGGGCTGCACCGTTCCCAGTACGAGCTCGGCACCGTTTCGGGCGAGGGCCAGCTGGGTGACAAGCCAGTTCGGCGGCACGGCCGAGTCCGCGTCGGTGTTGGCGATCCAGATGCCTTCTGCCGCTGGCGCGGCTCCCGGCCCGCGCAGGGCGCGTGCAATCCCATCGCGACGGGCTATGCCCACGGCGCCGGCATCAATCTCAATGCGCACGAAGTCAGACCAGTGTGCGGCCACACGGGCCGACAAGTCGGTGCACCGGTCGAGGACGAGCAGGACCGACACGGCTGGACGGTCCGGTTGGGGGGCCTCCTTGAGTGCATCGATCGCCACCGTCAGAGCGGACAGGCAGCGTGGCAGCAGTACCTCTTCGTCGCGCACCGGCACCACAATCGTGACGAAATCAATGCTCGGCGGGTGCCGTGGCACCGAGCCTGCGCCCGCGTTGTTGTTCACGGAACGAGGCCGTCGCGCTGGGCCACCGACAGGGCCGGCCGCGGTTCATAAACTTCAAGAATGAAGTCCCGCTCGAGGTGATGCACGGTGCGCTGGAGCCCGACGACATGGGTGAGCTGGGCGTGCACGGCGTCGCCGGTCAGCGGATACTCCGTCACCGGATGCCGCCAGTGACAAGCCACGAGCGCCCCACCGGGGGCGAGACTGGCTCGGCACCGTTCAAGCAGGCGGCGTAGGTCAGTGGTTGAGCAGTAGTAGCCCACCTCAGACAGCACGATCAGGTCGAAGGACCCAGCCGGCCAGTCCCCCGGCACCGTGCGGCGCTCGAATGTCACACCGGGTTGCCCGGCCAACCGTTCTCTGGCCCGAACAAGCGGCTGTTCAACCAGATCGATTCCCAACACCGTGTCGCACCGCGTGGCGAGCTCGGCGGTCAGCACTCCGATCGAGCAGCCGAGTTCGAGCGCCGCAGCGAAACGCTGCCGCGGCAGTGCCGCCATCAACGCGGATCTCTTGCGTCGCTCGTACCACCGGGATTCAAACCCCCACGGGTCTACTCCGGAGGCGTAGATGTCGTCGAAGAATCCGGCAGTGAGAGTCTGATTCGATTCGGCCGTGGCCGGCACACCGCTCCGCCCTGTTCGAGCATTCCCGGGCAGCGCCTTCGCAACGAACGCGCTCAGTCTGATCTCGAGCAGCGTTTCGTAGTCCCGCGCGAAGTGCGCCCGAAAGCCGGCCGGCACGATGGCCTCATCGCCCGGTGCATCCGATAGGGCGCCCACTTGGCTGCGGTGCAACGCGAGAGCCCGAGCTTTGGCCTTGCGTTCGGCGGCCACCAGCTCGAACAGGCGCACGGTCTCGCCGGACCAGACCACAGCGTCCGGGGTCGACCAGTGCCACGCCCAGATGGGATATTCGAATAGCCGCGCGCTGCTCGTGCGGGCGGCTCGTTCAGCGGCAGCACTCGCCGCGGCGTGATCCGGATGCCCATCGGCCCGCCACGGCGCCACGACCCAGGTTGAGTCGCCCGCATCGCCGATCGCTTCCACGATGGCCGTCGCTGCGGTATCGACGTGGTCCGCGAGGCTGCCGTCGGGAAGCTCCAAAAGGTGAACGTGGGCGTTCGGGGCCAGCTGAGCGAGAGCATCCGTCACTTCAATGCGACGGATCTGCGCGAGTCGAGCCGCATCATGGGTGGGTGATTGCGGATGCGACGCCTCACCATTACTGAGCACGACGACCTCGATCGGCAGTCCGAGCCCGGCCACATGGGCGATGAGCCCACCCACACCGAGGCTCTCGTCGTCGGGATGAGCCGACACGACGACCAGGCGTGCCAGTCCGTCCAGACCCAATGAGCTGAAACGATCGGGCCAGCGAGCTGCCTCCCACATCTTCTCGGGTGTTCCGCTGTCGGAGTGACTGAACGTCACCATGGTGCACTCCCCCTCGTGGTAAGAATCCGGCCGAGTGCGGCGTCATCGCGTTCGGCATGGTGCTGGCGCACGTACAGCTGCAAATCGGCCACCCGCTGAGCGTGCCGCGCGTCGAGAGCCAACGGCGCCGGTCCGAGCGCATGCCCGATGTGGAATATAACCTCGTCGACCGTTCGGGCGACGATTCCCCGCACGCGCGCCGCGAGCAGGGATCCGGCCGGCCCATCCGCTTCACCGGCATCGATAGCCGTTGCCGCCGTCGCGAGCGAAGCCTGGGACGCGCTAATGGCCACGTCAACGGCGCCGAGGTGGGCGAGGGCAATCTGGTCGGGGGTTCGGTCTTGCGTGGAGGCGTAAAGCGTGCGAGCCATCCCGACGGCACCACCCCACCACACGGCGGCGACACCGATACCACCCCACGCGAATCCCGAACGTTGCAGATACCAGCCGTCGCCACCGATCGGGTCGGCGACGACGTTGGAGAAGTCAACTGGACCGCTAGCCACCTGGGCCAGGCCGCGCGCTACCCACGACTCGTCATGCACGCTGATCCCGATTTGGCGCAAGTCAACGGCGAACAACCGACGGCGTGCCTCACCGTCTGATGGCGTCACGTGGGCCGTTACGAGCGCGTGCGACAGCAGCCCGGCAAGCGAACACCACGGTTTGGTGCCGTTGAGCCGCCAACCGCCACCGCTAACCCGGGTCGCGGTGAGGGCAGTGCCGGAACTCTCAGCAGCGAACACGCCCCAGGTCTGGTCTGGCCGGGCGCCGTCGCCGGCTTGCTCCAGGATGGCCAGAGCATCGAGGTGTGCCTCAGCCACTCGTGCCGCTGTAAGGTCCGCGGCCGCGAGCGTCGACAGGGTGTCAAAGAGCTGCGTCGTGCGCCCTTCCCCCGGGCGGGGAACGAAAGCGAGCCTGCTCGTGAGCGCCACAGCACGCCGTGCGTCACCATTGACGGCGCCCGCTGCCGCGGCAAGATCGTTGCGATCGCGAAGCGGATCGGCGTTGCGCAGGTTCGATTCAAGCTTCATGACACCCTCCTCGCCCACCCGCCCGCGTCCGGATCAGCGCGCGTCAGGATGCTTTGGAGGCGGACTTCAGCGCGGCCCGCTTGCGCGGCTTGCGATTCTCCGCGCTGACCATCCAGGAGTACTGCTCAAGTTTTTCGATGAAGGCGTGCAGAATGTCGGCGCTCGTCGGGTCCTCCTCATCGACTTCATCGTGCACCTTGCGCATATTGTCGACCGCGGCATCGAGCCTTTCGGTGATGAGAGTCACCGTTTCAGCCGTATCTACCTCGCCGTCGGGGAACTTCGGCAGGTGGGTTGTTTTCGTGACCGTCTCACTGCGGCCGTCCGGCATCGCATCGAGGGCACGCATCCGCTCGGCAACTTCGTCGGAGAATTCGCGAGCGTCAAGGATGATTTCGTCGAGCTGCAGGTGCAGATCACGAAAGTTCTTGCCGACCACGCTCCAGTGCGCTTGCTTGCCCTGAACGTGCAACTCGATCAGGTCGACCAGAACGGACTGGAGGTTGTTGCTGAGGGTTTCGGAGGCGTGCATGGGTGCCCTTTCAGGTCAGAAATTATCAGTAGCTGGGGAACATCGTCGCGACCATATCACCGCCCGACGATGTGGGCCACACTGTCGAGGCCACCGCGGACCACACACCCGACGTGGGGTCCGTGGCAGGCGGAGTCGGCCCACCGTCAATTCACAGCATGTGCCCTTGCCCCACCCAGCTATCAGGTTTCGCGTGGCGGCCGAGGCTTGCTGTACTTCTTGTGTGCGGTCTGCGGGGCAGTGCCGAGGATGCGCGCGATGTCGGCCCACGAGCATCCGCCGTCGCGCATCGCGTTGACCGCCGCCGTGACGCGCAGATTGATCTCCGCCCGGTCACGCACTGCGCGTTCCAGTTCACGTTCGAGGGCACGGTAGGGACGCGGGATGTGCGGGACCGGTTCTTCTTCTGCGGGAACAGCGGAGGCGAATTCGTTCGCCTGGTCCGGGGCACTACTAGTCATCGGCAACCTTTCCATACTGCAATGTAGGCCCGGGGAATGACTGCGTCAACGGGTCATCGCAAACATGTTGACGCACCCGTCTAAAATCGCGGTGGCATCCCTTCGAACGTGCGTGCGCGTATGGCAGAATCGTCTGCATGACTCTCCAGCGGCATCCCGGCACCGTCATTTCCGTCAGCCGCGACCACGAACACCGCTTCAGCAAGCCGGCGGTCGAGAGCATCCGCTTATTGGCCGGAATTGGCGTGGAGGGCGACTCGCACGCGGGCGCAACGGTGCAGCATCGCTACGCGAAGCAGCGCACCCCATCGGCGCCAAACCTCTGTCAGGTGCATTTCATGGCCGCTGAGCTGTTCGATGACCTGGCGGCGACCGGATACCCGGTGCTGCCGGGCGAACTCGGCGAGAATGTGACGACCGCCGGGATCGATCTGATGACCCTTCCGCTCGGTACCCGCCTCGAGCTGGGTGCCGAAGCTGTCGTTGTCATCACCGGTATGCGCAGCCCCTGCTCGCTGATCAACGGCTACCAACAGGGTTTAATGAAGCAGCTCATCAGCACGGATGCCGCTGGCACCGTTCAGCGTCGCGGCGGCATCATGGGCGTTGTTGTTACCGGCGGCGTCGTGCACCCGGGTGACGCCATCCGGATCGAGCTGCCCGTCGGCGAGCAGCTGCCCCTCGGCGTGGTCTAGGCCCGCCCATCCCCCGCGGGCCCCCGCCTACGAGCGGCCCAACTCAAGCCGGGCCCACCTTACGCAACTGGGCCCACGATAGATCATGGGCCCAGTTTCCGGGCCCGGGCCCGGGCAGAAGTGCAGGTGCGGGAGAAGTGCAGGTGCGGACGGGGCTACTGGGCTTCGGCGGAGGTGTGGAACCAGGGCGGGTAGACCGCTACCTTGGGCTTGAACGAGCTGGCCTTCAAGATTCCGCGAACGGTTTCGCGGACATTGTCGTTGCAGACGCCGATGAGCGTGATCAGTTCGATCGGCACGGCGTCGGGCACGAGCAGTTCGGCTTCGACAAGCATCGCGCCGTCGGCTTCCGCGCGCAGGGTCTGCAGCATGCGCTCGGCGGTGGCCGGAGTGGCCCCGAAGCGGGTCAGCGTTCCGGCGGCGTCGCCGTTGGTGACGGCGACCATGCTCGGCACGAGCGGGGTCTCGTCGTCGGTGGCGGCGGCATCCGTCGCGGCGAGAGCCTGAACGCCCTCGTTGATCTTTTTGACCGTGCTGACCAGCATGACGAAGTCGAAGGCTTCGGAGCCGTGGGCGTCGAGGGCGAGGCGCAGATCTGCTGCCTCAGCGCGAACGCTTTCCCAAACGGTGGCATTCGGCGACAGGAAGAACGGCACGTATTCAGCAACGCTCCGGCCATCGCCGGCGACACGGGCGTCGCGGCGCAGCTCGCGTGTTGCCGGAGTCGAAATATCAACGGTGGGACGCGTCGTGAGAGCCGCGTTGGCGAGCAGACGCCCGCCTTGCAGGATGGCGGCCAGGTTGCTGATGTGGGTGAGGTGATAAACGCGCTGTTCATCAACGTTGTCGGTCGAGACCTTTTCGGCACGCACCGGTCGGGGCGCACCGGGCACCCGAACCGCGCGAACCGCGCGGGCGGGCGGCGTGACCGCTGTTGGCAGTGGATCCCGCAGCGAGGACAGCTTCGGTGCGCGGGTCTTCTTCACCGGCGTAGCGGGCTCAGTTACAATTTTCGGAAAGCACAGGGCGCACAAATCGCCCTCGAGTCCGTGGATGCATTCGTCGTCCAAGGGGTAAAACCTTTCGTTTCGCGGCTCGCGCCACTCGGAAAGGCCGAACGCGCATACCGCCTATCAACGTTACGTTCATTTGGGGCCGAACGGTGACCGATCCTTCGATTTTCGGCGAAACGAGTTGAACTCGGCGGCCGTTGACCGTGACTGCGAGGCCTACGCGTCAGGCCGGGGAACGATGAGTCCAGTGTCGAGTCAGCGAAAATATGAGCGGCCGGTATTCTGAGTAGCGACAACCAAGCTGGGAGACCGTACCGTGTGGACGACCGCTCTGCTGATTGCGGCCGTGCTGATCGGATCCAGCATGCAGCGCATCACCGGGATGGGGTTCGCCCTCGTCGCGTCGCCCTTTTTGGTTCTGTTGCTCGGGCCGAGCGACGGTGTCATCGTGGTCAACGTGTGCGGGGTACTGACCGCCGCTGTGGTTCTACTCCGCGTGTTTCGCCACATCGACTGGCGGCGTTACGGCGTTTTAGCATTCTGGGCCGTACTCGGTATCATTCCCGGCTCCTACGTTGTGCAGTTCGTTCCGGGGGCCTGGCTCGAAATTTCGATCGGCGTGCTCGTGGCCGCCGGCCTCACCGTCTCGGTGAGTCTTGGGCGCGTGAACGTGCGCGACCGACGGAGCTATCGGGTGCTCGCCGGCATGAGCAGCGGGTTCATGAACACGACCGCGGGAGTCGGCGGTCCAGCGGTGAGCATTTACGCCATTGCCACCGGCTGGCCGCAACGTTCCTTCGCCGCGACGATGCAGCCCTACTTTCTCACAATCGGCCTGGTTTCCCTGGCCTCGAAATTCGCCCTGGGTTCGGCCGATGTGCCGCAGCTGTCCGTTCTGGTCTGGGCGCTGATCGGGAGCGCCTGCCTCATCGGGCTCCTCATCGGCGACCTCCTCTCCGAGGTGGTCAAGCCGCACGTAGCACGCCGAATGCTGGTAGTCGTGGCCTACCTTGGGTCGTTCACAACCATTCTGCGCGGAGTCGTCGAACTGCTCGCCTAGCCGGCGGAACCCGTCCCAGCCCCACGCGCTTGCGCCCGCACCGACTTCGCGGAGACTGCACTGACGCTGGCGCGGCGCCGTTCTAAATGGTGAAGTCGACGCCGTCGGCCGACATCGACGCGGACTCCCCGGGGTGGGGAACGTGGTGCGCGACATCCGCTTGCATCAATTGTTCATCGGGATAGGTAGCTGTCACGAGAATGGGCATGTGGTCGGAGGTGCCCTGCGGCAGTGTCTCCACGTTCGTTATGGCCAGCCCCATTGACGTGGCGAGGTCGAAATGTCCGCGGAAGAACTTGTAGCGCGTGTAGGTGCGCGTGTCGCTGAGCGTGAGGTCGTAGCCGGACTGGTTCACCTTGTTGCCGAGCTTGCGCTGAAAGATCGGATAGTTGTAATCGCCGACCATGAGGGTTGGCAGACCGGGGCCGAGGATACTGAGCTCTTCGTGGGCCGTGCGGATCTGATTGCGGCGCAGGGAATTAAGCGCGGTCAACGGCGCTGCGTGAAACGATGCGACGACAAATTCCCGCTTCGCGACGTTGTCAACGAGTCGGGTGGCGATCAGTCGTTCGTGTGCGGGCGCGGCGACACGGTCGTGCATGGACTTCTTCAGCGCGAAGGTCTGCGTGGTGAGCGCCGTGAAACGGTCCTTGCGGTAGTAAATGGCCAGGCCGAGCCGATTGCGGTGGGTCGAGTCTGCCAGATGCAGATTGCCGACCTCGGCCGGCAGGTCAATCGTGTTGCACTCCTGCAGGCAGAGAATATTGGGACTATAACGATCGGCCAAGGCGGCGAGTTCGCCGCTGGCACGATTCTTGCGGAGGTTGTAACTTATGACCCTCATGACACCCGTCTCAGACTTGATGGCTATGCCCCAAGCCTACGACTCTCGTCGCTGTCGAAATTGAACATCCGGGGTCAGTTCGCACATGCGCAGGTGGCATCCAGTCTGCCGATACCCCCGATCCGGGGCTAGCTACCCCGCGCTGACGATCAGCAAGGTCACGGCGAAGACCAAACCCGCGGCCACGAAGGTGATGGTCGTGTAGCCGAGAATATCGCGCATCTTCAACCCGGCGATGGCGAGCAGCGGCAGGGCCCAGAACGGCTGGATCATGTTCGTCCATTGATCGCCATAGGAGACGGCCATGATGGCAACCGAGGGATCGACGCCCAGGCGGTCAGCGGCGTCGAGCATGATCGGACCCTGCACCGCGAACTGACCTCCACCGGAGGGAACGAAGAAGTTGACCAGACCGGCCGCCAGTAGCGCCATCACGCCGAAGGTCGCCGGGGTCGATACGTTCACGAAGAAGTCGGAGAAGACCTCGATGAGTCCCGACCCCACCATCATGCCCAGGATGCCCGCGTAGAGCGGAAACTGCAGCAGAATATCGCCGACGTTCGACGCCGCGTCTTTGGTGAGCCGAATCAGCTCGAACGGGTTACGCACGAGCAGAAAGATCAGCGCGAGGAACGACCAGTTGACAATGTCGAGCGTGATGGTGCCGCCCTCGACGAAGTGAATGGCGAGATAGGCCACCAGGGCGAGACCCACGATCAGCGTTAGGACACGACTGGCATCAAGGCGGTCGGCTGGAGTGACCACCGACTCCTCGGCGACAGCCTTCTCCCGCGCATCGACCTGTAGAACGAATACCGGGGCATCGCGCCGCGGCGCGACGAGGGCCAGAGCAAGTGCCACAATCGCGATCGTGGCGATAGCCGCCGTTATATTCCACACAGAGAATGTGGTGTCGCTGAGCGAAATCGTGCGGCCGAGCTGTTCGGCTAGAAAGGAACCCTCCGTGGCGGCGGTGAGCGGTCCCGATCCGGAATAACCCATGTGCCAGATCACAAAGCCGGAGTATCCGGCGGCGACCAACAGCGGGAAGTGCACCGGAATGCCCTTGGCGCGCAGCTGAAAAGCCACCTCCTTGGCGAGCAGCCCACCGACTACGAGGCCCAAACCCCACGTGATCAGGCACGCCACCGCGGCGACCACGAACACGAAGACGTAGGCCTGCAGGGCTGTGCGGGGCACCCCGCCCAAGCGCACGAGCAGTCGGTGCACCGGAGTAGTGTTGGCCAGAACGTGACCGAGCAACAGCACGAGCGCCATTTGCGTCATGAATGCGAGCAGCCCGGCCAGGCCGTCTCCCCAGCTGCGCACGACATCGATCGGTGCGGAATCGGTGAGTATTAGGGCGAGGATGGCTACGATCACGCTCAGTGCGATCACGAATACCAGTGCGCTCGGAATGAACCGTTCGACGAGCGAATTGATTGGGCGCATGAAGGCGGCGGCCGGCCCCGTGGCGCGTTTGTCGGTGGCAGTTGACATGAATGTCTCCCTGAGTTGCTACTGCGTTGTGGCTCAGGGCGTCCGCACTGACCTGTCCAACGTAACAGGCGCAGCGTCGCTGATCCGAACGGGCCGGGCGGGCGCCGCGTTCACACGAAACGTAGACTTGAGGGGTCGAAGCGTGACTTCGGCGATCGTAAGGGAGCCGAATGACCCAGAACGACATCGTTCTTATTCGCCACGGACAGACCGAGTGGAGCATCTCCGGTCAGCACACCGGCCGCACGGACGTTCCTTTGACCGACTTCGGTCGTCAGCAAGCGGATGCCCTCGGCGAGATGCTCGACGGCGCACACTTCGACCGCGTCTATTCCAGCCCGCTCGTGCGTGCCTGGGAGACCATGGAACGAGCCGGCTACGGAGCCCAAGGCATTCCCAGCAACAACGTTCTGGAGTGGGACTACGGGGTCTACGAAGGCCGCCGCACCGAGGACATCCGCTCGAAAATTCCCGGCTGGACCGTGTGGGGCAGCCCGATCCTGGACGGCGAGACCGTGGACGAGGTCGGTGCACGCGCCGACCTTGCCATTGAGGCTTGCCTCGCCGCCGAGGGCCGCGTGGCCGTGTTCGCGCACGGGCATTTTCTACGCATCATGACCGCGCGTTGGATGGGATTGCCGGCCGTTGCCGGCAAGAGCCTGAGCTTGGGCACCGCAACGGTCTCCACCCTCGGCTGGGAGCGCGAGAACCGCGTGCTGCAGATGTGGAACGACGCCTGCCACCTGAGCTCGATGGACCCGATCGTCTAGTCCGACCCGAATGTGACCATCCACTGCGATGCTGCGAGCAGCCAGCAGGCCCCGAGGCTAGCGCACGGGCACCCAGGTGCCTTTGACTCGCTCGGTCACCAGGGACGCCCGCAACTCAGCTACGACCCGCAAGTCGGCCACGACATGCGCACCGATCTGCAGTGCCGTCGCGGCGTCATCCGCTGTGAAACGCACGGTGACCCGCGCTGCCCCGGCGACGATCGAGAGGTCGGATGCCTCCACCGTCGTGAATTCGGCGGCCGCGGCCGCTGCCCGCGGCACCACCGAAGCTGGCGCAATATTCGGGTGCAGGGACTCGATACTCATGGTGACGCGATAAGAAGGCATGGTGTCAGGCTACGGGTACTGCTTTACTGAACGGGTCCCTCATCCCCACAAATCGGAGACCCATGACTTTCACGGCCACGATCGTTGCCCAGGTTCAGTCCACCAAACCGGATGCCCTCTGGGCGATCGCCACGACGCTCAGCACGCAGGTCCAGAATCCAGCCGGTGCGAATGCGTTCATCGCGCTCCCCGACAACGGCCGCATCGAGGTGGAAATCGCCAAGTTTGGTGAGAGCCTGCCGCTGACCATCGACGTGGTCGATACGCGCGGTCAGGCCGAGGCTCGGGCCAGCGCTCAAGACGTTCTGGATCTGCTGGAGCAGTCCGCCGGCTGGCAGGTCGACCACCTGCACGACTAAAGCGGATGCACACCCGCGGCACACAGGCACGCCGCCTAGGATCGCTGTCATGACTGAAACGACTGCCACCGCACCGCGCATCACTATGTATGGAGCGGAGTGGTGCGGCGACTGCCGTCGTTCCAAGTCGCTTCTCGACCGCCTCGAGGTGGACTACGACTATGTCGACCTGCTCCTGGTCGAAGATGGCGCCGACCGTGCCCGCGCCATCAGCGGTCGCACCAACATTCCCGTGATCGTGTTTCCCGACGACAGCCACATGGTCGAGCCCAGCGATGCCGAGGTGCGCACCAAGCTGACCCAGCTCGGCCGCATCAGCTGACGCTGGGCCGCTGGGGGCCCGCGGCCGTCGTGCTACTGTCGGAAATCGTAGCTACCAACGGGGGTCCCACCATGCACGCAACAGCCACGCCGTCGACGCGACGTATTCCTATTTCGCTATGGATCAGTGCGGTGCTGTTTGCGCTCTACAGCGTGCTCGGCGTTTTCGTGTGCATCGAAGTACGCAATGACGCACTCAATATTCTTGCTCTATTGACGGTGTCTCCGCTGATGTTCGTGGGCATGGTCATTTCTGTGGTCGACATCGTGCGCACGCGCAAGCGCGGTGACGCCGAACACGGCTATGCCCGACTGCAATGGCTGGGCCTGGCGCTCATGGTCGGCGCGATGCCGCTCTGGATGGCCATCGCCATCGCCATCGCGTCGCTGCCCTAACCTCGCCGTCAGCGCCAGCCGAGGCCGGGAGCGATCTGCTGCACGATGGTCTCCAGCAGATGCGCGTTGTACTCGACACCCAGCTGATTCGGGATGGTGACCAGCACGGTGTCCGCTTCGTGCACTGCCGCATCCGTTTTCAGCTGGTCGACGATCACGGAAGGCTCACCGACATAGCTCTTGCCGAAGCGGGCCAGTCCGCCGTCGAGATGACCGACCTGGTCGTGACTGCCGGCTGCGGCTTCCCGACCGAAGTAGGCGCGATCCAGATCGTTGACGATCGGCAGGATGCTGCGGCTCACCGACACGCGCGGTGTTCCCTCGTGCCCGGCATACTTCCAGGCCTGCCGGTAGACGGCGATCTGCTCGGCCTGCAGATCGCCGAACGGCACGCCGGTGTCTTCGGTGAGCAGGGTGGAGCTCATGAGGTTCATGCCCTGCTCCCCCACCCACTTAGCGGTTTTGCGCGTTCCGGCACCCCACCAAATGCGTTCGTTGAGCCCGGGCGACTGCGGTTCAATCGCCAGGAGCCCGGTGCGTCCGGTCATCTGCGGGTTCGCCGGGGCCAGGCCGGCGCCGCTGATGGCGGCCCGGAAGATGGCGGTGCGCGCACGCGCGTCATCGGCGTCGGAACTGCCCTCGGCCGGAACATAGCCGAACGTCTCGTAGCCGCGCAGCGCGGTTTCGGGCGAGCCGCGGCTGATGCCCAGCTGCAGTCGGCCGTTGCTGATCAGATCGGTGATCGCGGCTTCTTCCGCCATGTAGAACGGGTTTTCATAGCGCATGTCGATGACGCCGGTGCCGAGCTCGATTCGGCTGGTGCGGGCGGCCATCGCGGCGAGCAGCGGAAACGGCGATGCGAACTGCGGGGCGAAGTGGTGCACGCGCAGATAGGCGCCATCGATCCCAAGCTCCTCGGCGGCCTGGGACAGGTCGATCGTCTGCAGCAGGGCCTCGCCCGCGGTGCGGGCCTGTGATCCCGGTACCTCTTGGTAGTGCCCGAAGGAGAGAAATCCGATGCGCTTCATAGTCGGTGTAGCGTTCGCGGCCGGTGAGCTATTCCCCCAGCGGGCTCGCCGTCCCGATCTCGAGCTGAGAGCAGCCGGGCGTGCGGGGCGCTCCGTCTCCGGAGCACCCCGTTACCGTCTCACGAGCGGTCAGGCACGAACTGTCAGCGGCGCACGATGGAACGCAGCAGCCGTACGGCAACCGACAGCGACGCCATGTCGTCTTGCGCGAGCGAGTTGACCTCCTCGAACACGCTGCGCGCGCGGCCGAGCTGTTCGGCATTCAACTCTTCCCAAAGGAGGAGGCGTTCCTCGGGAGAACCGGCATCCGTTTCGTCGAGTACGGACCGCGCCATATCGGCGACGGTCGAATACAGGTCGTCGCGCAGCGCGGCGCGAGCGAGCGCCTGCCAGCGGTCCTTTCGTGGCAGCTTCGTGATGCGCTCGAGCAGGTTGTCGACGCCAAACCGGTTGTACACCGTGTAGTAGACCGCGGCGACTTCGGCCACCGGCAGGTTGGCCCGCGCGGCCAACTTGGCCACATCGAGCAGCGCGTACGCCTCAAACAGCTCCGACCAGCGGCGACCCAGGTCGTCGGGAATGCCCCACTCGCGGGCTTTCTCTTCCTGGATTTCGAGGCGCTTGAGGTCGGAACCCTGCAGGTAGTCTCCGAGGTGCTCACGCATCAGCGCGATCTGCGGCTTGTACTTGGCAATCACCGCGCCGACGGGCATGGAACCGCCGTGGTTGACCTGCCAACGCACCGCGCGGTCGAGCAGACGGCGAATATCCAGGTGGATCGCCGTCCACTTCTCGGTGGGGAACGACGAGGGCAGCGCGTTGAGCTCGTTGATCATGGTGTCAAGGTCAAAGACCTCACGCAGGGCGACGAAGGCGCGTGCGATCGTCGCCTGGTTCGCCGACGTCTCTTCCATCGTGCGGAAGGCGAAGGTGATGCCGCCGAGGTTGATCATGTCGTTCGCGACGACCGTCGCAATGATCTCGCGACGAAGCGGATGCGTGTCGAGTTCGGCATCGAAGCGCTCCGACAGCTGGGTCGGGAAGTATCGGCGCAGCGTGCTGCCGAACCACGGGTCGTCGGCGAGATCGCTGTCACGCAGCGCGGTGGCCAGCTCGATCTTGGCGTAGGCGGCGAGCACACTCAGCTCGGGGCTGGTCAGCCCCTGGCCGCGGTCGAGACGCTCGCGCAACGTAGCGGTTGTCGGGAGCGCTTCCAGCTCTCGCTGGAGTTCACCCGATTCCTCCAGCCAGTTCATGAGGCGCTCGTAACTCGGGCTCCAGTTGTTGACGAGCACCCGGTCGTTGAGCAGCAGAATGTTCTGGTCGACGTTGTCGACGAGAACGAGACGCCCCACTTCGTCGGTCATCTCGGCGAGGAATTCGGCGCGCTCGGCCGGGTCCAGCTTGCCGGCGGCGACCATGCGATCCACGAAGATTTTGATATTGACCTCGTGGTCGGAGCAGTCAACGCCCGCCGAGTTGTCAATGGCGTCGGTGTTGAGAATAACGCCGGCCAACGCGGCTTCGATACGGCCGAGCTGGGTGAAGCCGAGGTTACCGCCCTCGCCCACGACCTTGACCCGCAGGTCTTTGCCGTCGACCCGGATGGTGTCGTTGGCTTTGTCGCCGACCTGAGCGGCGGTTTCGCTGCTCGCCTTGACATAGGTACCGATGCCACCGTTGTAGAGCAGGTCGGTGGGCGCCAGCAGGATCGCTCGCAGCAGCTCCGGTGGGCTCAGCTGGGTGGTTCCCTCCGGCAGCCCGAGCACAATGCGAACCTCGGCCGAGATGGGAACGACCTTCGCCTGGCGGGGAAAGACGCCGCCGCCGGTACTGATCAGGTCGGTCTCGTAGTCGGCCCAGGAGGAACGCGGTAGTTCAAACAACCGGGCCCGCTCGGCAAAGGAGCTCGCCGGGTTGGGGTTGGGATCGAGAAAGATGTGCCGATGGTCGAAGGCCGCAACGAGTTTGGTGTGTTCCGACAGCAGCATGCCGTTGCCGAACACGTCGCCCGACATATCGCCGACACCGACGACGGTGAAGTCTTCGGTCTGGGTGTCAACACCGAGCTCGCTGAAGTGACGTTTGACCGATTCCCAGGCACCCCGGGCGGTGATGCCCATCTCCTTGTGGTCGTAGCCCACCGACCCGCCGGAAGCGAAAGCGTCACCGAGCCAGAATCCATACTCGGCGGCCAGAGAGTTGGCGATGTCTGAGAACGAGGCCGTGCCCTTATCGGCGGCGACCACGAGGTAGCTGTCGTCATCGTCGTGCCGCACCACGCGGTGCGGTACCACGACGTGTTCGCCGTCAGCATCGGCGACCAGATTGTCGGTGAGGTCGAGCAGCCCGCGAATGAAGGTCTTGTAGCTCTCAATACCCTCCGCCATCCACGCCGCGCGGTCCGCAGCGGGGTCGGGGAGTTTCTTGGCGAAGAATCCGCCCTTGGCGCCGGTGGGAACGATGACGGCGTTCTTGACCGTCTGCGCCTTGACCAGGCCAAGCACCTCGGTGCGAAAGTCCTCGCGTCGGTCCGACCAGCGCAGCCCGCCGCGGGCTACCTTACCAAACCGCAGGTGCACGCCCTCAACGCGGGGCGAATACACCCAAATCTCATACTTGGGCTTGGGTGACGGCATCTGCTCGATCTGAGACGGGTCAAGTTTGATGCTCAGGTACGGCTTGTACTGAAAGAAGTTCGTGCGCAACGACGCTTCGATGAGGGTGATCAGCGTGCGCAGCACCCGGTCGGCGTCGAGGGTGGGCACCTGTTCCATCGCTACCCGGAGCGTTTCGCGCACGTCGGTGAGGCGCAGCATCCGCTCATCCTCGGCGAGGTCGGGGTCGAATCGGGCTTCGAACAGCGCCACCAGCCCGCTCGTGACGGCCGGGTTGGCCAGCAGCGCGTTGGCGACGAAGCCATACGAGTTGGTGTTGCCGATCTGGCGCAGGTACTTGGCGTAACTGCGCAAAATGACCACGCGGTGCCAGGGCATACCGTCTTGCAGCACCAGGCGGTCCAGGCTGTCGGACTCGATGGCGCCGCTGATGGCAGCACCGAACGAGTCGGCCAGCAGCGTGCCGGTCGCGACCGGGTCAACGCCGCTCGGGTAGTGCAAGCCGAGGTCGTACAGGTAAAAACGACGCCCATCAACGGTCTGGATTTCGAACGGCACCTCATCGAGCACCTCGATGCCCAGATTCTGCAGAAACGGCAGAATCTGGCTGAGGCTCTTCGGTTCGGTCATGTAGAGCTTGATGCGTGCGTCTTCGCGCGGGTCGCCCGCCGTTTTCGGCAGATACACGTGCAGCCCCGGACGCGTGTGAGCATCGTTTGCTGCGCCGACCTGTGCGGCGCAGGCTTCGAATCGTTCGATGTCTTCGAGAGCGTCGGTGACCGCGTAGTCCACCCGGTAGCTGTCGGGAAAGGCGTTCGCCCAGACGTTGGACAGCCGCTCGGCCTCTTCGACCGAGTGCGTCTCGCGCAGCTCGTCGCTGATCCCCTCCGGCCAGGAACGAACGGCCATAGCCAGCCGGCGTTCCAGCGCGACGATGTCGACGGAATCAGCCGCTACGTCTTGCGGCAAACGGATGCGATAAAACAGTCGCGCCAACGCCGATTCGGTCATACGTGCCTCAAAGTCGAGCGACTCCGAGTTGAAGGTCTCTTGCAGTTCTTTCTCAATACGCAACCGCACGGCGGTGTTGTAGCGGTCACGCGGCAGGTACACCAGTGCCGACATGAACCGGCCGTAGATGTCGGGCCGCAGGAACAAGCGGGTGCGACGACGTTCCTGCAGGCGTTGAATGGCGAGCGACACGGTAACCAGGGCGGGGACTTCGATCTGGAACAACTCGTCACGGGGATAGGTTTCCATGATACCGAGCAGGTCTTTACCACTATGCGACTCGGGCGGAAATCCGACCTCGGTCATGACGGCCTTGACCTTTTCGCGCAACACCGGAACGGCCGTGACGGAGCTCGTGTAGGCACTCGCGGCGAACAATCCGATGAAGCGCTGCTCGCCGCTGACCTGGCCGGCGGCATCGAAACTCTTGATCCCGATGTAGTCAAAGTAGGCGGGGCGGTGCACGGTCGACCGAGAATTCGCCTTGGTGATTACCAGTGCGGTGCGTTCGCGGGCCTTCTGGCGGCCGGCATCCGTGAGGTGTTGAATCTGGTGGCGATCGTCGGCGGACCGCAGCAGGCCAAGGCCACTGCCCTCAATGAGCGTGAGCACGTCTTCACCGTCGAGGGTCTCGAGGTTGTATTCGCGGTAGCCCAGAAAAGTGAAGTTTCCCTCGTCGAGCCAGTGCAGGAGCTGCTGAGTTTGGCGGAGGTCTTTGATCTGCGCACCGTCAACGACCAAGTCGAGCGCATCGGCGATCTGCATGGCCTTGGAGCGCATGTGCGGCCAGTCTCCAACCGCGGCGCGAACATCGCCCAGAACGGCCCGGAGTCCGGCCAGGAGGCTGGCCTGTTCGTCATCGCTTGCACTGTCGATTTCAATGGCGATCCAGGATTCCAGGTGCGAGGCATCGTCACCGGTCGCGATGAGGTGGGCGATGTTCGGCATGGCCGAGGTATCCCCGCTGGAAACGCCGGCGGTGGCCGGGATGCGGTTGATGTCGACGAGGTCGTTGCTGGCCTTGCTGCGGGCCACGATGAGCAGCGGGTGCACGACCAGGTGAATGGCTGAATGCTGGCGCACGAGTTCGGCGGTGACCGAGTCCACCAGAAAAGGCATGTCGTCGGTGACGATATAAACGACACTGCGCCCGGATTCATTACGGATCTCGATGGTCGCCGTCTTCGGCACCCGGTGCTGCGCGACCTGCCAGTGCGCGCGCGCCCGGGCCTCGAGAATCTCCGGGGTGTAATTCGACGCATCTTCGTCTGTTAGATGCTCGTAGTAGTCAACAATGAACGTTTCGAGCTCGGGATCTAACGGGGACAGACCCGTTGGGGTGAAACCAGACGACATTGAAAAAACGCCTCCATCAAATTCGTCGTCGTGTGAGAGCGGCTCATAACCTACCGGCCACCGCCGACATCCCGGGTGGGATTCGAACACGGCGATAACCGCACAGCCAACGAACAGCAAACACAGACAAAACAGGTGTGCGGGCTCCTGCGCCGGGCACGTCGGTGTGCCTCGCCGAACTCAATCATGGAGATCCCTTGCTAGCCCATCGTAGTCGCCGAGCCCTGAACCCCAGCTGGTGGCCGCAGAACCTGCGGCCACCAGCTTTGAATACACCCTTCCCGCGTCGATTCGGTCGTGACCGGGGCATAAACCGCCGATAACGACCAAATCGTGCTCCCTAGTACCAGCCGACAGCCTGCGAGTGCGACCAGGCGGCGCACGGCGTTCCGTAGGAGGAAGCCTTGATGTAGCCGAGGCCCCAACTGATCTGCGTGGTGGCGTTGGTGGCCCAGTCGTTTCCGGCCGATGCCATCTTGCTGCCCGGCAAGGCCTGCGGAATGCCGGTGGCTCCACTGCTGGAGTTCATGGCAGCGTAGTTCCAGCCGGACTCTTTCTGCCACAGCTGGTCGAGGCAGCTGAACTGGCCTTCGCCCCAGCCGTATTGCGAGGCGGCCATCGAACGTGCCGTGGCGCGAGCGCCTTCGACGCTATTTCCTCCAGCGAGAGACTGCACACGAGCGGCTTCGGCAGCTTGGGCGGCTGCCTCCTGAGCGGCCTGGGCTGCGGCGGCAGCTGCAGCAGCGGCAGCGGCGGCCTCAGCGGCAACGCGATCGACTTCGGCCGTCGCCGCAGCGACCGACGCGGTCTCGGCCTTGGTCGCGGCCGTGAGCGACTCCACCCTTTCGATGGGCAGAATTTGGTAGCTGGCGAGCGAGCTGGCGACCGACGCGAGGGTCGTGGCATCCACTTTGGTCTGGCTCGCGGCGATGACCACGTTGGCCTCGTTCAGTGCAGCGGATGCGTTGTCGCGGCTGATCGAATCGCCGCGCTCAGCGTAGATATCGAGTTGGTCACTCTGGAGGCCGGTGCTTTCGGCGAGGGCGGCCGTTGCTGCGATGCTGTCTTGCTTGGCGTCAGCCGACTGGGCAGCGAAACCGCTTCCGGCGACGAGGCCGGCGATGACGAGCAGGGTACCGGAGGCCATGGCAATTTCATGTCGGCGAGTGCGCGGCTTACGCGGCTTGGGGGATTTTCCAAGTTCTCGGGGGGCGAGGTGGGCACGAGGCGTTTCAGTGTGTTTGGGGCGCATATCCTTTATTTGGCGCGAATGAAAGGCGCTAGGTACGCCCGTTCGCTGGTGTTCGGGCCCGGGCACTTCGGGGTGGCGCGGGACGAGTTCGCCAGCTTGCACGGCCTGATTGAACAAAACCTCACTGTTTTCTCCGAAAGCCCTGACTTTCGGTCACACGGGCGCTTCCATGGCATACTTTGCGACTTTTACGGGTGCGTTTATGCAGCTGATTTATTAATTATGCTGGTCACGGTCATATTCTCGAACGGAGAGGGCCGGTGCGCGGGGGGCACGGAACCGGTCCAAAAAATTTGTGTCAATTTTTGTGCTAAGCCTGCGCGCCCTGCCCTAGCACTGCGCCCGAGCACTGCGCCCGACCATAGGTCGCCCCGATACGACCCCAATATATTCACCCAGTTCACGGGGCGCCGAGCGACGGGGGTGCGTGCTTAGCTCACCCAGTCGCACAATTGGGGAGCACTAAATTCAACGTTTCACGCACGAGAGCGATACCAACACCGCCGTCAACGCTGACCCGGCGCGCAGTACTGCCGTCGATCCACTCTGCCGTCGTAGCGGGCCGACGCTATGACCGTGCTCGGCTGTATCTCTCCGTCAACGGATGCCTGTTCCCCGATTCCGAACCCGACCCCGCGTGGGGCGATGTGGCGCAGGCATCCATTTTGATCAACCGCGGACCGACGCGCCCCGGCGTCGCTGGCAGCGCGCGTACCGGCGAGTCGTCGGGACTCTGGAAGTGCCAGCGCAACGAAGAAGATCAAGGCATGCCGGCCCCCTATACTCACTCCGGCCTACTCCGCAGTCGGCATCACGGTTGACGATCTTGCCCTGATGCGCTCCTGGCTCGAGCACCTGGCCTGACCGGTTCCGTGCCGTGCCGAGCCGTGCCGAGCCGAGTTGGGCCGGGCAGCGGATGCCGCTACTGTTTCTCAGCAGGGCGCGCCACGGTACGATCCCCAGATGGTGACATTTCGTTTTGAGGCCGAGCTGTGGGAATGGTCATCGAGCACCTCCTGGGTATTCGTGAGCCTGCCGACCGACGTGACCGACGAGATTCGGGAACGGTCCACCCTGCCGCGCCGCGGATTCGGCTCAATCCCCGTGTCGGTGTCGATCGGGGGCACGCAGTGGACCACGTCTGTTTTTCCCGACAGCCAGCGCGACACCTATGTGCTCCCTCTGAAAAAAGCAGTGCGCACCAAGGAGCAGCTCGATGTGGGCGACACGGCCGCGGTCGTTGTGGACATTGATTTGTGAGCATTGAGCTGTGAGCATCGAGCCGTGAACGAACCCAGCTGACCGGAGGGGTTGGACCCCGAAGGTGGCGCGGCGGACACCGCGCCGTACCGATAGGTTCATATAGTCGTGGCTATGCGGCCGAAGGAGCCTCATGTCCGCACGTCCTCGTTTGCACGTTCCGCAGTTCTCCCCGCTCGCCTGGATTGTGGGCGGCATCTCCCTGCTTCTGCTGCTGATCGCCACTGCCACCGGAGGGCCCTCTAGCCTGCTCGTGATGGCGGGCTTTATTGCAGCGCTCACGGCCGGTTACGCCCTCGTCACCGGCCGGCGGTCCTGGGCGGGCATCCGCAGCAGAAAGATCGCCGGAGTCGCACTGGCCGGGGCCGTCGTTGCGATGATCGTGGGCACGTCTCTGGCACCGGCATCCGTTGATACCGATCTGGCGAGCACGAGTTCTCGACCCACCGCAACGGCTGTCCCGTCCGCTTCGGCGACGCCGACCCCGACTCCCCTGGCCTTCACCGATGAGGCGCCGGCGGATCCGACCAGCAGCCAGCCGGCCCCGGAAGCGGCGAGCATCGTTCTCGCCGACAGTGCGGCGACCGACACCACGGCCATCGCTTTGCTGGCAACCCTGCCGGTCAAGGGCCGCGCCCCCAAAACCGGATACGACCGCACGGCCAACTTCGGCACGGCGTGGCTCGATGTTGACCACAACGGATGCGACACCCGCAACGACGTGTTGGCTCGCGACCTGACCGGTATTGTGAAATCGGGCAGCTGCCGGGTGATGACCGGCACGCTGGTGGGCCAGTACACCGGAAAGACGATCAGTTTTGTGCGCGGAACTTCGACATCGTCGCTCGTGCAAATCGATCACGTGGTTGCCCTGTCGAATGCCTGGCAGACCGGAGCACAGCAGCTCAGCAACGCCCAGCGTGTTTCGCTGGCGAACGACCCGCTGAACCTGTTGGCCGTAGACGGACGCACCAATTCCAGCAAGGGCGATGGCGACACGGCCACCTGGCTGCCGCCACTGAAATCGTTCCGCTGCGCTTACGTGGCACGACAGATTTCGGTGAAGGCCACCTACGGATTATGGGTGACGCCGGCCGAGCACGACGCGATGACGCGGATTCTGACGGCGTGCCCCGACGAGCGCGCGAGCACATCTGCGTTCGCCCCGGCACCGGTTGTTGTCGAACCCGCCCCGGTCGCACCGCCGACCAGCGCCTACTACAAGAACTGTGACGCAGCTCGGGCGGCGGGCGCGGCTCCCGTACATGTGGGCGATGCCGGCTATGGCAAGCACCTCGACCGGGACGGCGACGGGGTCGGCTGCGAAAGCTAACCGGAGCGCGTTGAACCGCCACGCCGGGCCGGTGTTTAGAGACCGCGGCGACCGGTCAACAACGCGTGCAGCAGCGGGGCGACTGACGCGACCATCAGTACGGTGCCGAGCACCGCGTCATCCGCTTTCAACAGAACACCGGCGATGAGGAGTGCACCGAACATAAGCGCCGACACCGCTTGCCGAACGCTGCGCTCGAGGCGGGCCACCCGCTTTTCCAAGCCCGGGTTTGCGACCGCCACGGAGCCGTCCTCAATGCGGGTGATGAGCGCATCGAGCCGCTTCGGCAGGCGAAGGGCAATGCCGGCGGTCTCCATGGCTTGTTTGGCGAAATCCTGCACGAGGTTGCCGCCCTCGTCCCGCAACAGCTGGGCCGCATACGGCTCGACCGAGTCCCAGAGATTGAACGCCGGGTTGAGCGCGCTGCATACCCCGGAGGTGAGGGACATCGCCCGAATGATGAGCAGAAAGTTCTCGGGCAATTGGAACGGCAGCGAGCGCACCACATCGCCGAACTGCACGGCGAAATCGCGGAACTCGCGGGGGTCAACCTCGCGCAGCTCGGCGAATCCCATACCGCCGAACCGAGCGAACAGCTGCGTCATTGCCTGCTCAAGCTCCGTCGTCTCCGCCGAGGGAAGAAGCACGCCCACGTCCCGCATCGCATTGACCAGACCGCGCCCGTCACGCCCGGCGGCGGCGATCAGCAGTTTGCGCAGGCCGCTTCTCGTGCTGGTGGGCACCTCGCCCATCATGCCGAAGTCGATAAATGTCAGGTTCCAGGCGCGGGGCCCCTCGGCAAGCGGGGTGACGAAGATATTGCCGGGATGCGGGTCGGCGTGGAAGAACCCCTTCGTGAACAACTGGTCGAACATGACCGCCGCGAAGACGGGGGCGACCTCTGCCGGGTCGATACCCGCCGCGACGAGGGCCGCGACATCGGTGATCTTGATGGCGGTCACGTCTTCCAGGGTGAGAACGCGGCGGGTAGTGCGTTCCCAGACCACACCGGGCACACTCACCCGGTCATCATCAGCAAAGGCCTCCGCGAAGCGCGTGGCGCTGGCCGCCTCGTGCAGATAGTCGATCTCTTCGAGGCTGGTCTGCGCGAATTCCTCCACCAGAGCGGGCATGTCCACCCGCCTGGAGACGAGTTTCACATGGCTGAGCCACCCACCGACCTTGCGCAGGGCGGCCAGGTCGACGTCGATGATCTCATCGATGCCCGGCCGCTGAATCTTGATGACGACCTGCTCGAGCCCGGTATCGGCAGCATCGAGCGGGGACAGCCGCGCTCGGTGGGCCTGCCCGAGGGATGCCGCTGCGACCGGCGTCTCATCGACCATTGCAAATGCTCGCTCCAGCGACATCCCCAGCTCCGCCTCAGCGGCCGCACGAATCGACGCGAACGGCACCGGGGCCACCTCGTCTTGCAGCCCCTCAAGCTCCTTGGTGATCTCGGGTGGCAGTACGTCCAGGCGTGACGACATGAACTGCCCGACCTTGATCATCAGGCCACCGAGGTCTGCGGCCAGAACGTGAAAACTCTTCGCGAAGCGTCGCATCCGCTTGGATCTGGTGCGCTCGGCGATTCTCACCAGCCCGATGCGCGGAAGAAACAGTTCGAACCACCACGTGATGGCGAGATTGAAGCCGGCGAAACGCAGGATGCGACGGTAGCGGGCGCGGGTGTTGCCCGCGCCCGCCGGGGAATCGGTTCGACCGCGACGAGCCGATGGCACCCGTCAGTCCTGGGCGAGGATCGAGTACAGCCGACGACGCGCGTCGTTGAGCACCGTGACGGCCTCGGTGATTTGCTCCGGCGTGCCGGTGCGCCCCACCTGGGCCGCCGCCTGAGCGAGTTCGATACCCGCCTTGGGCAAAGCACCATGGCCGTGGCCGGCAGTGGATCCCGTTGAGTCCCACGGCGCACTGGTGTCGGCGTCGGCGACAGCCGCGCGACCCTCATCGGTCAGTGAGTAGATTTTGCGGCCGTTGGACTCCTCGGCGCTGATCAGCCCCTCGTCGGCGAGCAACTGCAGGGTGGGGTATACCGAGCCGGCACTGGGCTTCCAGCTACCGCCGCTGCGCTCTTCGATTTCGTGAATGATCTGGTAGCCGTGCATCGGCTGCTCGGCGAGCAGCGCCAGAACCGCCGTGCGCACCTCGCCACGACCGGCACGGGTGCCCGCTCCGGCTTGCTTCTCGAACCGCGATCGAAACTGGTCCATCGCCTGCCAAATGCCGTCGATGCTGCCGGCGTTGAACCCGCCTGTGGGAAATGAACTGCCCATGATTGCCTCCTCCGTCTGAAGTACTAACGATACTCAACGATACTCGGCGATATGGTCGAGCGATAGTGTGCGTTGGCTGGGAGAACTCCTGGGTGGGTAGATTCACGCCGTGAGCTAAGCGCCCGCGGTACGGGAGCGCAGTCACAATCAGAGGGTCCCAGTGAGCACAGCACGGTGCCGCTCGTACCGCGCCTTGCCCACAATTCGCCAGAGTATCCGCGCCGGCGCGGGCAGGTTCTTGTGCAGCCATTCCCGGCCACCATCCGGTTGCGCGGCGAGAATAGCCCCCAGCTGAATGAACATTTTGCCCTTCGGCGTGGCCTTGCGACCATGGTCGGCCAGGGCGTCGACATCCGCGGGCGTGAGCGAGGACTCCATCACGGGCACGATGTTTGCCTCCTCGTCGGGCAGGTGCACGGCGAGCGCCGCGTTGATGCCGGAGAGTGCAGCGGCAACGGATGCGGCATCGACTGTCCGGCCGTTGGTCCGCCATCTCGGCAGGGTCGCGTCGAGTTCTTGCAGGTGCACGAGCATCTCGGCGTGCTGCTGCTTCATCCGCGTGACGTGGGCCGCGCAGGAGGGGGCACGACTTTCGAGCCGACCCCACAGCATCCTGTCTTCGCCTTCGTGGTGACCGTGCAGCCCGGTCGAGAGCATAGCCAGGTGGTCGCCGACGATCTCGGCATGGGCCGCATCATTGTTGCTGACGCCGGCGACAAGCGCGGGGGCCTCGCCGAACCCGGCTCGGAAAAACCGATGAATCTCGGCCATTCCACTCGCATCGCAGGTTTTCGCAACACCTCCGCCAGCGGGGGTGTCGCCACTCGCGGGCAGCGCGGTTGCAGGCATGAGGGCTCCGATCTCGAGGTACGAATCGTCACGCGGCGAATCGGCACGCCCGAATCGTCACGTACAAGTGACCACTGGGCAGGCACTGGAACTGTATTCCGGTTGGCGGCTTCCTGACAAGGGCCCGCTTGGCGGCCTGCCCCCCACTGGATGAACCCTGACGCCGGAACAGAATTGTCAATTCGTCGAGCACGGCTTGCTCGTCGCAGTGCCGAGGCCGGCCGACGGTTGTGGTGTTGGAGGAAGCCGCCATGTAGCCAGCGTGGATCGTTTCAGCGACTTTGGAACCCACAGGTAGCAAAGTAGGAGACATCTGAAACTCAGTTCGGAATGCGGTCGGGTACGGGGTGAGCGGCAATGAGCTGCGGGAGCGCGTACTCCCACGCAATCCGCTCCTGCTCGAGCCGGACGTTTCCTTCCGAACGGATGCGCTCCAGCACCCGTTGCTCCCCCGCTGTCAGCGTCGGATACACTCCCGCAGCTGGTTTGGGCTCGGGCACCCACAGGTCGCGGTGCGCCAACAGCGTCTCCTCATCCATCAGAACGCTCGTCACGTTGGTGCAATTCACGCGCAGCGCGTGCAGGATGGCAAAGCCGTCCGAATCGAGATCACCCCAATAGATGACGCGGCCACCGTGAACCCACGGGATTCCCCGCAGCCTTGGCGCCGCATACCCCCCGCCGTGCACCACGACGGCACCGGTCAGGTCGGGCATCGCGAACATCGTTTCCAGGTTCTCGAAAACGAACACGAGGCTCGGCGCAATGTCGAGAGCGGCGAGCTCCTCCACCGGTGCAATAACGTCGCAGAGCCCTCCGGGCCGCAATGCCGGGTCGAGAAACCGCACGCGCACCAGATTGGGTGCCTCACGCAGCCCAAGCGAGAGGCGCCCGCTCACAGCGGCGTGTAATCCCTCGACGACTGCCCGGTGGCCTTCGAGCCATTTAGTGTCGATCCCACGAATAGGCAACTGCCGAATCCGCCAGCCGGATGCCGGATGATCAACCAGCCACGCCACAACCGACAGCAGCGTCACGAAGTCGGTCTCCGCCAGTTGCTGCAGCGCGCGACCGTGGGTACGAATGGCCGCAGCGAGGGCATCGGCCGACGCCGCGCGAGCGGCGAACGCACCCCGAACCAGCGCGGAACGGTCACGGAGCACGCGCCAGTCTCGCCCGGGCGTGCTGCCGGCGAACGCCGCGATAGCATCCGCTCCCCGGAGCAGGCACCGCTCCGGCACGGTTTGGGCGCCGACGCGCGACCACTGGCGTGCGCCCCAGGTCACCTCCAGCGGGGCCCCGCCGGCATCCGCGCTCTGCCAGGCGTGCACCCAGGCGATGGCCGCCCCCTGGTCGTCGAGAGCTACCCGCTCAGTGGGCGGGTGCAGAACGATCTCGAGTCGAGCATCCTCACCGCCGAAGGCCGCCCAGTCGCGCTGGTCGGCTAGGAGTTTCTTCAGCGCTCGTGCCCGTGCATCAGCAACGGTCACCATGCCGCGCGCGGAGGCCATCAGGATTTCTCGTCGTCGCGGTAGATGACGGCGGCCGCGCGCGAATCCCGCCGGGAGGCGTTCGTGATCGACGTGATGCCACCCACGTACGGCTCGATAGTCTGCAGCAGTTTTTCCGGTGTGGCCAGGATCATGTGGAAGCCGAATTCCACGAACACGTCCATGGCCATGCGGGTGTAGCGGCTGTCGGCCTTGTCGAAGGCCTCATCGAGAATGATCGTGGCGTAGGAGGGCAGCTCGTCTTCGTCGGCGGCAAGCTGGTAGCGCAGCGCGGCTGCGAGACAAAAGATCACGAGTTTCTGCCGCTGGCCGCCGGAGAGCCCGGCGCTCGAGTCGTGAACATTCACCGTGCGCCCGGCGAGGTCCACCTCGTGTGCCATGAACGTGACGTGCTCGCGGGTGTCGAGGCAACGCCGCTTCCAGGCCAGGTCGGCGTTGTCGCTCGACGCCAGGCGGTGCATGATCTGGCTGAGCACGGCAAAACGCGCCTCGGCGGCGGCGAGGCCGTCGTCGCTCCACGCGCCGTCGACCACGGTCTTCAGGTCGGCCATGAATTGCAGCACCTCGGGCGCGCGCCGGGTCTTCACCTCGATGCGCAGGTACCGTTCCACATCAAAGCGGGAGCGACCCAGAGATGCGTTGACCGGCTCGATGCGATCCACCACAAGCTTGGGGGCATCACGGATGTCCGAGGCCAGGTGACCGATCAGGTCTCGTGATTTGTCGCGTAACAGTTTGAGAAAATTGGCCTCGTGCTCGGGCAGACCGCGCGCCACGATGCCCGACAGCAGCACCCGGTAGCCGGCGCGGTCGTCAATGGACGTGGTGAGGTCGCCGGCAGCCGCGACCCAGCGGGCCTTGAACGCGACGGCGCCTTCGGTGAACGTTGCAACGGAATCGTTGAGCAGGCGCTGCGCCACCCGCGCCTCGCCGTTCAGCGTCTCGCTCACCTTGCGGCCGACGTCGCCGATGCTTTTGCGGTCGAGCTTGCGCTGAATTTTTCGGTAGCGGGCCTCGAGGTCGGTCGCATCAGCCTCAGTGACTTCACGTGCGTCGACCGCGCTCTCAAGGGCGGTGACGAGTGCGTCAACCTCGGCTAGTTGCGCTTCGATCAGGCGCGATACCACTTCGTGGTCGCGGGCCAGCTTCTCGGCGGCGGTGAAGCGCTCGCGCGCCTCGGTCTCGGCCGTGATGGCATCGTGCAGTTCGGCATTTCCGGTACTGAGCACGTCAAGCTGGCGGCGCCTCGTGCGCACGAGATCGTCGGCCGACCGACCATCGATTTCCGACCAGGCTTGGCTGAGCACCCGCTCGAGAACACTGCGACGCCGGGTGGCGGCATCCCGTTCCACCTGCGCTTGCTGAAGACGCTCCCCGGCTTCTTTGTTGCGGCGCTCGGAGTCTCGGCGGCGCTCGAGCAGCAGGTCGATCTTGGCCTCGTTGTCGGCACCGAGAATCCAGTGGCTGCGCTCGGTAATCGCGTAACGGTCGTTCTTCTCGTAGCGGCGCGCCGACTTCTTCACCTGACCGCCGACGGTCACGCCCTTCTCCACCCGGTCGAGTTCATCTGGGTGGTCGACGCAGGCGTAGTCGAACTCCTTGGCGGTTCGAGCCTGCAGAAAATCGTGGAATGCACCATCGCTCACCCGGATGCGGTGTAGCAGAGAGCGGGTGCTGCGCGCGGCCCGGGGCGGATCGGCCAGGGCCGGAACCGCCTCGAAGACGAGGCGGGCGCCGAGGTTCCGGGCCTCCACCCGGCGTCGCACCTCGGGCAGAAAGCTATCACGCACGAGGAGCGCGCTCGCGAGCGGGAACAATACGCGTTCGATCGCGCCACTCCATTCGGCGAACTCGGGCAACACCTCGATGAGCTCGCCGGCGAACGGCAGTGCGACCTCGGGGACGCCGAGTTCCTCGGCGAGCCGTTTGCGGGCGAGCAGCAGTGCGGCGGGCAGGTTGCTCTTACGGGTGCGCAACTCGTTCAGTTCGCGGTCGATGCCGTCGAGTTCTTTTCCGGTGGTGAAATATTGCTGGTTGTCCTGGTGGTCCAGTGCCGCGGTCGGCGCCGACTCCTGCAATGCCCGGCGGGAGGATTCCTGCAGTTCGGTGAACTCTTCGCCGTTTTGCGGAACCCCGGCAACCCCGGCGCCAGCCAGCTCCTCTGAGAATCGCAAATAGCGCAGCCCAGTGGCATCCGCTGCCTTGTGCGCCTCCTTTAGGAGCTCCTGCATTTGTGCCGCGTCAGAGCCGCCCAGCTGCAGTGCCCGCCGGGCGGTGGCGGCCAGCAGCAACCTCGAGTCGTCGAGCGCGGCATCCGCTCGTCGGGCGTCCTCCGCTGCTCGGGCCTGCTGGGAGCGGAGCACGCTGCGCTCGTCGCCGGCCAGGCGCAGGGTGAGCTGATTTTGGAACGGGTCGATCAGATCCCCGAGCCGTTCTGCCTCCGCGGCGGCGGTCGCGGCGCTCTCGTAGGCAGCGATCGAGGTTTCCAGTCGAGTGAGGTGCTCCGCCTGACGGCGCAGCTCGACCACATGCTGGTGCGCCTGGCTCAGTTCGCCGAACTGTTCCACGGCGTTCTTCGCTCGGGCGAAGGTGGCCGGCTCATCGAGCATGAAGGAGCGAAAGAGCTGATCGAGGCTGCCGAGGTTCTTCGCCGACTGGGTCTTGTGAAGCAGGTGCAGGGCGTTTTGGCTGTTGATGCCGAGCAGGCGACGCAGCTTCACGTAGAAGGCGTTATGCGAGCCGGTGGTCGTTACGACGGCGTCGGGCCAAGCGCCTTTGATGCGACGTGCCTCGATGCCGGAGGCGACGAACTCGCGAAAATCGAGCAGGCCCACGTTCGCGCGGTCCACGAAACACACGTCTTTCAGGTCGGCCTTGTCGACGCTTGAGCCCCGCAGATGAAATAGCCGGGCGAGAGTGACCGGGGCGTCTCGCCCGTTCTCGAAGCGCAGCAGAATGCCGCTCCAGGTTGCGGTTTTGCGCAGGTAGGTGCTTACGGCGCGGTCCAGGTTCTCGTCCGCTTCCTTGCTCCAGGCGCCGCGCACATAGCTCACCAGGCTGCGGTCGTCGTTGCGCGCGGCGGATTCCTGCGCGGCGGCGTTGAAGCGCAGCCACTTGTCGGGGGTGAGAACGGTACCGATCGCGTCGAGCAGCGAGCTCTTGCCCGAACCGGACGCCCCGGTGAACAGATGCCCCTTGCGTGCCACGTCGATCGGGTGGTGCCCGTCGAAGGTTCCCCAGTTGAGCAGCTCCACTCGGGCCAGCCGCCACTGGCCCACGTGGATGGGGCCGTTCGCGTTGTCGCTGTCAGTCGTCTCGTCGAGGCCGGGCATTTCGAGCATGGTCATGCGGTCAGTTCCTCCGAATCGATGTCGGTGTCGGAATCGGTGCGGTCATCGGAGAAGTTGGGCTCGTCGCGTTCGTCGTCGGGCGCGTCCATCGGCACGGCGCCACCGGCCGCGGCGATGCGCCGATACTCTGCGCCGATAGCCTGGATCTGCTCGGCATCGACGATCAGCCGAAGCACCGGGGAGATCTCGGCGCGGTCATCGGCACCGGCCTGATGAATCACCCGCAGCTTGTTCTTCATGTTGAGCCATGACGAGTTCAGCCGCTTGGCAAAGTCGCTCTCGTCGCGGTCGACGGTGCGATACACGCGAAGTTGCTCGAACACGTCGTCGCGGCCGACGATAACTCGGCCCTCGCCCTCCCCGGCGAGCAGCATCTGGCGTAGCACGAGCAGCATAGCGGTGTCGAGGAAGGTGAGAGCGGCGGAGCGAACGGCGCTCGGCACCTTGAGCTCTGTGCTGCTGACGTTCCGCACGAAGGCGAACTCCCCCACCCGATCGACGACGAGCTCGAGGAACAGTTCGTCCAGGCGCGAGCGGATGCCGGCCTCGTCGGCCAGTAGGGCCGACCACAAGGCCGGGGACTTCACCCCCGAAAGGTAGGGACCTTTGATAAGTTCGAGCAAGGCGCGGCGCGCTTGTTCGCCGAGTACCCCGGTGTCGCCCGCCCAGAGGCCGGTCGCGGCGGCGGCATCCGTTTCGACGGTGTTTTCATCGGTCTGTGTCACATTATTCATTGTCACAGCAGCCTTCCGGTGAAGCGGTGAATGGGGATGTCGGCAACGCGCGGGGAATGGTCGGCGCCGTGCCAGCGCACGGTTTCGGTGCCATCGAGCGCGATGCCCTGGTTGGCGGCGAGGGTGAGCAGTCCCACGACGCTCGCCACGCCCTGGCTCGCCGGGTGTCGCTCGAGTACCTCGCCGACGGTGCAGTGCGGGGTCTCCGCGAGCACTGCGTTCACGTTCGTGATGAGCTCGGCGAAGTCGATTTCGGTCTCACGGGCGAGGGCGCGCAGGGCTTCGAGGTCGGCCACCCCCTGCTCGTGCACGGTAATGGGTGCGGTGGCGTCGAGGTCGGCGGGGTCGTGCAAGCGGATGCCGCCGATGCTGCCGAGCGCCACCGCCGACAGATCCAGGCGCAACGTCGTCGGCTGGTACGGCTTGATCTGGGTGGACGCCTCCACCCCGGCAGCGAGCGCGGAGCGCAGCAGTCCGCGCAGCACGCGGTCGCGCTGGTAGTCCTGCGATTGCACGTAGCGCCGCAGTCCGCGGGCGAACGTGGTGATCACCTCGTGGATCTCGCCGCTGTGGTCTTTCAGTGTGCCGATGAAGCGGCGCAGGTAGCGCCGCTGGCCCGGGCTGAGTTCGGCGGTGAAGTCACGGTCGAGCACTCGGGCGATGTCGTCGTCGAACGCGGCGCCCACGGCGGGGTCGAGCACCAGCGCCGAGAAGCCGGCGAAGCTGCGGCCCTCATCGGATTGCGCGATCAGGTCGACGCCCCGAAATACCTCGTCGAGCACGCTGCGCTGACTGTCATCGGACTCCACGATGCGCGCGCGCAGATCACGGTTGAGGTTCTCGAATTCGGCGCGCACCCGGGCGAAGTCTGACGGGATCTCCTCGGCCTGCGCGAGGATATCGCGCACGCGTTCGAGCGCGCGGGCAGGGTCGAGGGTGTCGAGTTCACCGGCATTGATGCGGTCGATTTGGGCATCGAGGCGGTCGCGCTGCGCGTGCAGCTGTTCGAGGCGCCGGGTGGCGTCGGGGTCGGTCTCGATGGCGAGCTGACCGAGCTGCACACCGATGCTCGCGAGACGGGACTCCGTGACGGTCTGGCGGGGCGCTTCGAGCTGTTCGAGGATGCGGATCGCGGCGAGCGCGCCGGGGGCGAGCTCGAACGTTTCACCTCGGGCCTCCTCGGCCGGACGCCGGGTGAGGAACCCGGATTTGCGCCACTCGGCGCAGTAGCCCTGTCCGCTCTGCGGGAGGTCGAGCCCGTGGGCGCGCAGGGAATCAAGCTCATGGTCCACCCGTTCGTAGAGCTCTTCGGCGGGCAGGCGGCGGTTCTCGCCGCCGAGATGCTCGTTGAGCAGCGCGGCGATGACGGGGGCATTGTCGGCGCGGAGCAGGCGCCACGTGGCATCCGTTTCGACGAGCTGCCGGAGCGCGTGGGTCTGGCTGACTGCGGACACGCGTTCACCTCTCTCAGCCGGTCGAATTCCCAAGAACAATCATGCTGCACTCCACCGACACCGGAACACCCCCCCCGTAAACGATCACGCCCATACGCCCTTAGGCATCAAGCGCGTGTGCTCGTGCCAGCATCCGCTTGGTGCGTGCTCGTTGGAAGAGCACGAGAAAGACGGCGAGGGCCGCGGCACCGACGACGCTGGCAACCCACATGAACCAGGCCTGCCCGACCACAGCGAAAAACAGCGCACCGGCCGTAAGCACGAGGGTCAGGAAGGCGAGCGTGAGGTAGCGGTCGTCGAGCCGTCGAAACGGATGCAGCGGCTCAAGGGGCGGTTCGGTCACCGGTTCCCAGACCACGATGAGAAACGTGGCCACGGGACCGAGAAACAGCGAGAGCACGAACCAGGTCCAGCGAGAACGGTTCTTCTGTTCGGCCAGGCCCGCATTCACGAGGGCCAGCACGAACCAGCCGCCGCCGTTGAGAAACCAGTTGTCCGGCTGAGACGGGCCGACGATCTCGCTCACGAAGTTGCGCATGCGTCATGGTGGCACGAATGCCTAAGTCACGCACTTGGCTGGTCGAGGAGCCGGCACACTTTTAGCCGGCGTCTCGAGACCCGCGTCCCGCTCTCACCAACTCAGTGCACCACCCGGTACGTGACATGAGTGACGAATTCTCGCTCGACGGAGCTGACCTGGTGCAGCTTGAGGTCGTCCAACCCCGCCAGCAACGGCTCGCCGGTGACCTGCACCACCGGCGCGATGTGCAGCCGCAGTTCGTCGATCAGACCGGCGGCAAGATACTGCCGCACGGTGGAGGCCCCGCCGGCGATCGACACGGTCTTCTCCCCCGCCGCGGCGCGCGCCTGCTCCATCGCTGATTCGACGCCGTCGGTAACGAAGGTGAAGGTCGTGCCCCCTTCCATGGCCAGCGGTGCTCGCGGGTAGTGTGTCAGCACGAAAACCGGCGCGTGATACGGCGGGTCATCACCCCACCAGCCTCTCCACTCGTAATCCCACTCGCCGCGACCGGGAGTGAACATGTTGCGCCCCATAATGTAGGCACCGGCTTCGACAATGGCCGCGATCTCTGCGGAGTTCTCGTCGGCCCGCTCGAACATCCACCGGTGCAGCCTGTCGGCGCCTTCACCGAGCGGATGCTCCAGGCTCTGATTCGGACCGGCCGCGTAGCCGTCGGTGGAAACCCCCATGTCGCACGTGACAGTCATATTGATTACTCCAATTTTCGGTGTCTATTCGTTCGGTGGTCACCCGTTCGGTGGTCACCGCGATTGCACACCCAGATCTGGTGTTCGGCAAGGGGACGCGCGGTGGCCGCTCCCCGCTGTGCACGCACGCCAGCATCCGCTTTCTGCGAGCACGGCGAACAGCAGGACAACCAGAATGAGAACTGCGACACCGACGCCATCTCATCCGTTGTGGTGGTGTGTGTGTTGCGCGGGTGTTGCGCCAGTGCGCGCGAGGCGGAACTCCCGCGCACTGGCTCAACTCCCGCGCATCGCGAAGTGGTGGCGGCACGGGCGGCGAAGCAGCTGGTATGGGCGCAACAACAGCCGAAGCAGCCGAAGGGAACGGCCGATGCGCCAGAACATGGGCAGAGGGGCGCGGGTGCGTCGCGTCAGCGGTTGCGGCGGTGCGGCGTGAATGGTTTGCGGTACCCGCCGGCCGACGCCACGCCCGCCTTCACGCCCGACGCCTTGCCCGGCTTCAGGACCGGCACCGGCGGGCTGCCATCGAGCTCCAGTGTCGCCTTGCACCTGGGGTACCGCCGGCACCCGAGAAAGGGGCCGCGCTTGCCGGTGCGTTCGACCATGAATCCCCGGCCGCAGCGCGGGCAGACGATCGATGCAAGCACCTCGCCGATGGCGTTGGTGCGCACGACGTTCTGATCGCGAATGAGTTCCATGACAAAGCGGGATTCGCGCTTGTCGACGGTGACGAGCAGCACACCGCGGCGGGCACGGGTCAGCGCCACATAGAAGAGGCGTCGCTCTTCGGCCTTCGGAAACACCTCGGCCTCCGGCATCGCCAGACGCAAGACCGGGTCGTTGGGGATGGTGCTCGGAAACCCCCATTTGCCCGACACCATGCCGGCAATGACGATGTAATCAGCCTCAGCGCCCTTCGACGCGTGAATGGTTCTGAAGGAAATATCGAGCAGATCCGACAGGTCTGTGCAGTCGGAAAGGTAGCTGCTCTGGTGTTGATACCGCCCGAGTACCAGTACCGACAGTTTGCGACCGGGCGCGCGGGGAATCGTGCCGCTCGCCACCCAACCGTGCAACGTCGTCAGCCTGTGACGGATGCCCGCTGCCACCGCATCATCGGAATCCACCGTCACGACCCCCACCGTGGGCGGAAACTCCGCGGTCGATGAGACAACGCTCTTGGAGATCTGGGCGGGGTTTTGCAGAACGAAAGCGCTTGAGGCATCCGCTAGCGATTGGGGAAAGCGAAAGGTGCGTTCGAGGCGCATGATTTCGCTCGGACCGAACCAGCTCTCGAAGCCGGTCATAACCGAGAGGTCGGCGCCGGCGAAGCGGTTGATGCTCTGCCAGTCGTCGCCCACGGCGAACAGGTGACGTGCGTGCCCGGCGACGAGAGCCCGGGCGAGTCGGGCCCGGGCGAAGCTGGCATCCTGAAATTCGTCGACCATTACGAGGTCATACGGGCTGTGCCAGTCGCCGTTCTCCAGATGCTCGGCCGCGAGCGTGAGCATGTCTTCGAAGTCGATGCAGTCATCCGCTTTGAGCTGCTCGTTCCATTCCCGACGGATGGCCGTGAACAGTCTCAAAAATGATGCGTCGCGGTAGCGCACCGGGCCCTGAGCCTGTTCGGCGAGGCGTTCGCTGAGTTGCTCATCGCTGAGGCAGTTGCTCTTGGCGTGGATGAGAAAGGTGCGGAAGGTCGCTAACAGGAGGGCATTCTCGACCGGTATCTGGCCGACCGCGAGTCGGTCGGCGTCGGGCTGCAGAGCGAGACCTCGAAGCGTGAGTTGTTTCGCGAGCGCGGTGAGCGCTGTTCCGCCGTACAGCTCGCCTCTCGTGGTCTCGAGAAGCGTGGTTCCGTTGGTGCGATGCACCTGACGCTTCCACGCGACATCGTCCAAATACCCCTCGAAGGGCGACGACCCATCAGCATCGATCGCCCAGTGCTCGTGGTACGTATTGATATCGGGATAGTAGAAGTCCGGCCGATACTGCCGGTGCTCGGCGTCGGCGGTCTCAATCTCGTAGCGCTTCTCGTAGATGAAGTCGACCCCATTGAAAAACAGCCAGTCCGCGATGATTCGCTCAGCGGGGCTGCGCACGGTTGCGCCCTGCAAGGTCTGAAACCCGTCACTGGCGTCGGCCTTCTCCCCGTTATCGTCGGGGTAGTCCCGGGCCAGCACGGCGCGAAAGAAGTCCCACTCCGAGCGGAACATGACATCGGTGGCACGCAACCGGTCAACGATCTGACCGAGTTGCTCGATGTCTTTGCCGCCCTCAAGCCACGGTGCCAATGACGGCTTTTTACCCGTCGCCTGTCCGACAACGTCGAGGCCGAAGCCATGAAAGGTGCGGGCGACGACCTTGTCTGCGTCAAGGCCGAGCGGGGTGAGGCGGTCGCGGGTGCGCTGCTGCAGCTGTTTGGCCGCCGAAGCGTTGAAGGCGAGCATGAGTATTTTGTCGGCCGGAACGAGATTGCGGTGCAGCGCATAGCCGGCTTTGGCGACCATGGTGGAGGTCTTGCCCGAGCCGGCGGACGCAACGACGAGCATGCGGTTCTCGAAGCAGACCACGGCCTTGGTTTGCTCCGGCGTGAGCGGGGAGGACTCGACCCTGTCGAAGAACTCGCGGCACTCAGCTGTCTCCCGTTCGAGGTGGTTCTGGTTTTCACGCGCGATGACAGCGCGCACGTCTTCTGACCAGTGCGCAATTGTGTCCGTGATGTCTGCCGGCTGGGCTGCAATATGGGGACGCAAGGTCTTGTCGTCGAGCAGGTGGCTGAAGCCGACTGCAGCCTTACGGGCGACCCATTCGGTGCAGAATTCGGTTGTGAGCCAGCCTGTGGTCTGCAGCTGTTCGGTGAGGGAATCCGCGAAGCCGTTGAGCCAGAGCGTGGCCTGGTGGGCTGCCGCATCGAACTCCGCGATGAGCCGCCGAAGCTGAAGCGACTCCCGTGACGCGGTGAAGGCCTGTTCAAACGCGGCAGCGTCGTTCGAGCGGATGCCGCGAAGCTGGGTGACCCGCTCCCCCACCTCAAGCACAATGCGGCTCCAGAACAGGCCGCGGGTGACGTCCACGGTCGCGATGTCTTCGACGGCGGTTGCGATAGCGGCACCATCAATGGTCACCGTGACGATGTCGTCGTGGAGCGCGAGGTGCCAGTCGCCGGCGTTGGTGAGGGCTTTGCCCCAAGCGGTGGGCTGCCAGGTTGGCAGGGCGTGTCTGGTCATCATGAGTTGAGCAGGGTCTTGACGGTGCGGGCGACGAAAGGCAGCAGACCCGCCAACAGGAGTGCCGCCACCATTGCAGCGAGTTGCGATGCAGAGACCGATTCTATGGTGCTCGAACTCATGGTCGTGTCCTCGTATTCGGGTTGGTTCGTCACAGGCGCACGACGGCTGCCTGTGGAGCGTGTCGTTGTCGTGCAGTCCAACAACGCGGCTAGGAACGCGATGTTGGTTTTGGAATGCACTCCGCATGGTAGCGACACAGCGTGGTCGCGCGCGGCCCTCGCACGGGGTCATTCGCCGGGTGCTGGCTACCGCTTTCGGCGATGGCTAACGCGTGCGGCGAGGACTACCGCTCGCGGCGAGGACGGTCGGAGCCCTTCGGGGCGGGTATCGGTGGGCGCCCGCCTCGGCGCGGAGTTCTCCCAGGATCGACGATGGCGGGTGGAATGAAGTAGACCACGTCGTCTTTCACGACGATGTCCCACCCTTCCCGGTGAATTCTGTGATGGCACGCACTGCACAGCATCACGAGGTTGTCCATGTTCGTCGGTCCGTCGTGCGCCTTGAACCACCGAATATGATGCCCTTCGGTGTAGCTCGGCGGTCTATTGCACCCTGCGGTGGCGCAGCCGCCGTCGCGTTCGATCGCCGCGAGCTTTTGTGCCTTGGTAAAGAGGCGTTTGCCGAGACCGAAATCGAGCACCTCACTGTTTCCGCCGAGCACCATTGGGATGATGCACGCCTCCGCGGCCATTTTTCGGGCGGTGAAGGCGGAGATCGGCTGCTCGATGCCGTCCAGCTGGGCTTCACCGAGCCCGGCCTGCAGGGACTCGAGGGTTATCCGCACGACGACCGTTGTGTGGTCGAGCGCCCCCAGGCCTTGCGTGCAGGAGAGAGCGTGGCGCACGATGTCGACGAAGGCATCGAAGTTCAGCTGCGGCATCGTTCGACCGTCCCCGAGCGTCTGGTGGCTGTCGCCGCATCCGTCTGGGTCTTCCTTGGCTTCGAACCGGGGCTTTCGCAGTTCAGCGCTGACCATGCCGTCTATCGCAGTGTCGAGGAACGCCGCCGACACCGGGTCGGCATCGAGCACATACCGTTTCATGCCGTTCGGCTGATCAAAGCGCGTCAACCCTCGCCGCGACACCAGCAGGTCTTCCCGCGGCTCCACACCGTCGACATCGAGGGCGTCGCGGTAGCGAATGGCGAGCTTGCGCACCGAATCGACCGGGTTCTCCACGGCGAACTCCACCAGCTGTTTCTCCGCGATGATCAGATCTTTGGTCGTGGCTCGCGGGGCCGCTTGGCCCAGGTTTGCCGTGATGTACAGCGCCGAATCCACAGTGAGATCGCCCGCGCCCACGGCGGCCGCGACCTCCGAGTATTCCGGCGGCAGTTGCTCGCCGAGCAGGCTCACCCGCGGCCGCACAGCCGCGCCGACCCGCACCAGACGGCCGGCCTCCGCCATGGAGATATGACCGATGTCGGTCAGGGCCGCGGCGGCATTTCGGTTGCCGGTTCGGGCCGCGATCCCCGAGTCATGCTCGAACCGGTGCTGCAGTTGCCCCGCCACCTGTGCCTTCAGTGCGTCTAGCCGCCGCGCAGTCGCGAACACGGCATCTGCCACGGCCAACAGGCCGGCATCTGTCATGCGCTGAAGGTCCACCCCGGCGCTGGGCTCCGGCACCGAACACAGGCCACCACCCAGGGCCTGAGAGTACGTGTCGGCGAGCGCCGCCGTACTCTCGACGAGGGCATCCGTTGAGGTGGTCATGACTATATTTTCTCAGAGACCACCGACATTGCGTTTCGACAAACCAGCCTTGATCAGGTATTCCTGTGGATAACTCGCAAGATTCTCGCCTGTGGAGGAGGACTGCACAGCGGCCGACCTACCCGCGGCTACCGGCTATCCCGCGAGCGGGAGAACCTCCGGCCGCGGCTTCTGTTTTTCGTTCCACAAGTCGTGCGCAGTCTGCATTCCCAGCCAAAGCTCCGCGCTGGTGCCCAGCAGCAAACCGAGCCGCACGGCCATGTCGGCGGTCACTGCGGAATGGCCATGACGGATGCGCGACAACGTCGCCCGCGTGACGCCAAGCCGTCGTGCGGCCTCGGCAAGGCTAACCTCCCCGAGGTAGTCTTCGAGCAGCAGGCCCGGGTGCGGAGGGTTGTACATTCCGGTCATTTTTGTTCCTTACCTGTCGATCCGGTTCAGTGATAGTCCATATAGTCGAGGAGCACGACGTCAGTGCCCTCAAACGCGAAGGTCAGGCGCCAATTACCCGAAACCCAAATCGCGTAATGCCCCTGCACGTTTCGACCCGCCTCGCGCTCCCCGTGGAGCACATGCGGCCGCCACGTAGGTGGAATATCGTCAACGGACACGGCGTTGTCGAGTACGGCGAGTTGTCGTTGCAACTTTGCAGCGTGATCCGGGCGAATTCCCGCCTTACTGCCCGACGCATAGAACCGCGCAAGCCCCTTGTGTCGAAACGACTTGATCACGAACTGAGCGTATCGTCATGCTATACGTATAGCAAGAGCATACGGATAGTTATCAATCCCCTCGGCCTTTGAAATCAGAGCAGCGGAAACGCACCCGCGAGCCGCGTGAAAGCGGCCTCGCCCACGATTGGTATCCCGTAGTCGCGTGCCTTGCGCGCCTTGCCCGAGAGGGAGTCCGGGTCGGCGGCCACGAGCAGCGTGACCTTCTTGGTCACGGCGCTTTTCGGGGCGAATCCCCGGGCGAGCAGCTCCGCTTCCCAGTCGCTGCGCAGCCGGGACATGTCACCGGTGAGCACGACGAGGTCGCCGAGGTGCAGTTCGAAGTGCGCAGTCGCCGGGGCGAGGAGCGACGGAGGCGGCTGGTCGAAGGCGGCGTCGAGGGCATCCGCTTCAATGTCGAGCAGGTTGGCGACGTCGACAAGGTCGGCCATCTCATCCGTTGTGAGGATGCCGTCGGCCCACGCAACGCGAGCCAGCGCGGCGAAATACTCGTGGTGCAGCAGCTCGCAGCGGTGACGGCTGAGGCCGAGCTCGTCGGCGAGCAGCACGAGCGCCTGGGCTTCGTGCGCAGAGAGCTGCCGGTCGATCAGGCAGCGGTCGAGCAGGGCAAGGTAGTTCTGATGCTCGGCCGGGCCGGTGATTTCGGGCAGTCGCACGCTGATGCGTTCCAGAAAAGCGGATGCCGTTTGCTCCGTCGCAAATTCCGGCCGCGCGAACCACGGGCGCGACGGCGCCGACACGCTCGACCAGTGGTAGGCGGCGGCCTGGTCGAGAACGTCGGCCCACAGAACCGGGTCGGCGGCGCTGGCAATATAGCCGGCCAGCAGCTGAGCGGTGGCGTAGGCATCGACGGAGGCCCGGTGCGCTCCGGTGAGGTCGATGTCGTAGGCGGCGCAGCAGTCGGCGAGGGAACGGCCGGTTCCGGGAAGAAATTCGCGGGCCAACTGCATGGTGCACAGGCTGATCAGCGGCTCGGTGACAAGGTGATCGACACGAGCCAGCTCGGCGAGCAGAAAGCGGGTATCGAAGGCCGCGTTGTGTGCCACGATGACGCGGCCGTCGAGCAACGCCACGAGTTGCGGGGCAACCTGGGCGAACCGGGGAGCGTGCATGACATCGGCGGCGCGCACGCGGTGAATGTCCTGGCGCCCGAGGTCACGCCCCGGGTTCACGAGCGTCTCCCACTGCCCTTCGATCTGCCCGTCCGCGCTTACGTGCACGACGGCCACCTCGACGACCCGGTCGTGGCCGCCCGCGAAGAGCCCGGTGGTCTCGAAGTCGATGACGGCGAAACCGGGCATGGTGCTCCTGAGGTGAACGGGTGGTTCTACGACTCTACCGAGTGGGCAGATGCGGTCGCGGCCCAGGAAGGAGCGCGTCAGCCACTACGCCGATTTAGCCCCCATCGCCCGAGTCGCGAAATACTCGTAAAGGCTGGATTCAATTGGACTCTCCAAGCCCAACGTCATGGACACGACATTGTGCCCGCTGGCTCCCGGCATTGTTGTTTCACGGGCATCCTTGGAAGTCGCTCTACCTAGGTAATAGAAATCGGTACCTTCGGCATCATCCTTCTTCGCAAAAACGTGAAGCGGAAGGCTATTCTCAACAATCGCTTTCACCTCCCCGCTCGCAAGCGTACGCCGGCTTCGGGTGAACCAGGTCAAAGTCGAAGGGTTGAGAAACTCATCTCCATAATTAGTGCTCTCGGACACCTCAGATCCCTTATGGTACGTAACAAATATTGGGCAGGTGTTTGAGACAAAATCGACTTTATAGCCGTACATGGTGCTCTGCTCGTTCGACTTCCAATTCAGCATGCGGCAAGCGTCTTTGCGCGAATAACGTTGGCCTACTTCTAGGCGCCCGGTCCAATTATGTCGATGTCGCGCGAGGTAAAGCCCGGTCTCTAGAACGTCATTGACATGGTTTTGAAACATCAAATCATCGTTCCAAACCGCGACAAACTTTTCGCTGAGCTCGTACACACCGGCATTAAATGTGACGACCGGCGAGTCGCCGTACTTTGCGGCTTCGGCTGCCGTGAAGAATTCCAGGCTAAGGATGCCCAGTACGGAGGAAAGCGTCGCCGGATCGGCTACCAGAGCACTTTCCGCAAGCAATCGCGTGAAATCTTGGACTTCAAGACCGTCTTTGCTCGATAAGAGCTCTTTTAGGAGCAATAACTCGTGAGGCCTCTTGCCGTTGAGCAGTTCTCCGGAGAGAAAGGCGAGCACGGCCGTCTCATACGCACCCGGCCGAGCTTCAATGGCACCCACCTTGTTGAGAAAGCTCCAATAGTTCTTTTGTTTCGTTGCAATAACGGTGGGATCGACCAAGTCGAAGCGGGCGAAGTCGATAAGTCGTGGAGCTCGACCGAGACGGTTTTGCAATTCGAGGAACGATTTCTTGAGATTTGTCATGCTGTCAAGGGTCGTGGTCGCAAGGGAAGCGAAAATTCGCTCTCGCGCAATGGCATCAAAGTTGACGCTGGAAAGTCCGGCTATGGCACCGGCCTCTTGCGCGTCGATGATCTTCTTGCGGATCGAATCCTTGTTGAGGCTGCTGTCTCCGAACAGCGCGATGGGAATTAGATAGTTGTTATCGTAGTTGCCAATGAAGTCGATCACGATGAGGTGGTCTTTCCCCGCGGCCTTCCGCAGCCCTCTTCCGAGCTGCTGTGTGAACACAATGCTCGATAGCGTTTGACGGAGCATAACGACCTGATTGACCGAGGGGATGTCGATACCTTCGTTGAAAATGTCGACCGTTGCCAGGTAGTCGAGCTCTCCCCGCTCCAGCAGCAGCACAGCAGATTCGCGTTCATCGACCGAGTTGGACCCGCTTAGCGCGCGAGTTCTGAGCTGCCGTCCGTGGATCTTGCGGAGGTTGAGCAGCGCAGAAAGCTCAGCCGCCTCAGCGTTCTTGCTGCAGAAGATCAATCCCCGCACAGGAGCGCCCGCATGGCCGTACTTTTCAATCGTAGAAACGAGGTGGTCAACACGCTCGGTGGCGACCAGACGACCAAGGTCCGCGAGTTGGTCGATGACCTCACCGTCTTTGACGTAGTCGGTAACACCGTAGTAATGGAAGGGGGCCAGCATGTCTGCTTCCAGAGCCTTCTGCAAACGGATTTCATATGGAACATTGAAGTCAAACAACTCGAAAACGTTGAAGTCGTCGGTTCGTTCCGGCGTCGCTGTCATTCCGAGAAGGAACGCTGGTTCGAGGTGACCGATTACCCTGCGGTAGCTCTCGGCGCCGGCTCGATGAACTTCGTCGATCAGTATGTAGTCAAAGGCCTCGGGTTCGATCGCCGCGAGATTCTCTGGCCGCGAGAGCGATTGAATCGAGGCAAACACGTAGCGACGATCGAACTCCCTCTTTGCTCCCACGAACTTGCCAAAATCGCTGTCCGGTGCTCCCAGGACACGCTTGAATTCATATATTGCTCGGTCCAAGATCTGCTCGCGGTGCACTATGAACAGCATCCGTCTCGGTGCGTAGGCGCGCACATCGAGCGCCGAAAGGATCGTCTTTCCGGTTCCGGTCGCAGAAATAACGACTGCGCGGTGCTCGCCGATGTCTCGCAGCGCTGCAATCTCAGCAAGCGCCTCGACCTGCATGGCGTTGGGCTGAATTACGCCACTGAGGGGCAGACCAGTAGTCGGCTCAATCCGGCCAATTCCGGGTGCAGGCTCGTGTTCGACCGCCGTCCACGTCAGCTCGTACTGGTCAATCCAGTTTTGAGTTAGGGGAATAGAGGCATCAACATGCGCCTGCGCAGCGCGATTGAGCTGCTGAACGATGTCCCCGTCAGGGAGCGCCGAAAAGCGCAGATTCCACTCGTGGTTGTTCAGGAGCGCGCGATCCGTCAGGTTTGAACTGCCGACGATCGCCGTGGTACTCGCCTCCTGCTCGAAAATATATCCCTTAGCGTGGAAGCCAGCAGAGGAATCTGGATGCACCAAAACGTTGACGCCCTCAAGATTGAGGAGTTCCCTAAAAGCTGCAGGCGAGTTGAATCCCAAGTACGTGGAGGTAATTATCGTGCCCGAGCCTCGAAAGTCGATAATCGCCTGCTTGAGCAAAGCTATCGCGCTCGGTGTAACGAAGGCGACCGAAAAAACGAAGCGACGCGAGCGCTTCAGTTCCTCACGAATCGCTCGGAGCATCGTATTCCCGCCAGAATTTGACACGAGTGTCGGGTTGAAGACTTGGTCGGCCTTGACTTGCGAGTTTAGAAATCCAAAGTTGTTATCGAGAGTCAGCTGACGGCTAGTCGCGCTCACTCGCGGAAGTCTCTCATTACCCGCACGACTGCGGGAATGTCGGCAGGTGCCCAATCGAGCTGATCCAGCTCTGCGGCCTGAACCCACCGAATTTCTGCATGCTCCGTAAGTTGGGGCTCATCGCCAATCAGAGAGCAGTAGTAAGTCGTCAGGACAACGATCCCAAAATCGTACTCGTGCTCGGTGGTTTCAACGAGCGCACCGATCTCCGCCGAGCAGATCAACTCCTCGTCGAGTTCGCGGAGCAAAGCCTGCTCAGGCGATTCGTTCGCCTCGATCTTGCCTCCGGGAAACTCCCACATATAGGGCAGCGACATTGTCGAACTACGACGTGCAGCGAGAATTGTCTGGCCGCGCGTGAGTACGGCGCCAACGACATTGATTCTCTTTTTCACAGGTGCACTCCGATGCCTAGCCGTCAATCCGTAACGCCAGCTTAGCCAGCACGATTCCGGGGCGCCGGAAGTCGCCCCCAAGCGTTAGAGACCGGCAATGAATCCTATGGCCAACTCGTTGTAGAGGGGCAGCCCGACGAAGACGGCGAGAGCGGCCACAGTCGCAAAACTAAGCAGAGTCCATGTGACGCGCCGTACCCGCGCGGTTTTGACTTCGCGGTCGATCACAGCAAATTGCGCCAGCAAGTTCGGACTCGATAGCGACGTGGGTGCAGACCAAGTCGTGGGCGCATCGACGAGGGCCGCGAGCTCAACCAAATCAGCTTCGGCGAGCGCCACCGGCCGTTTCAGCAGCCAACGCCGCAAGTTCACGGCGTCCAAGACATTGACCTCGTCGGGCTTCTTCTTGATCGTGATGGATGCCGGGCTGACCAGCGCGATCACAGCCTGCGCGGGCGGGAGCTGCGGCATCCGCTCGCGCAGCATTTTGGTGACGCGGGTCGCTTCGAATTTGGAGTTGCGTAGGTGGGGCTGCTTCTGCCCGTTGACCATCAATGCCCGCTCGGCGACCCAGATCTTCTTGCCGCGATGGTGTTTGGTGTTGATGGTGAAGATGCCGCCGGGGCCGAGCACGAGGTGGTCGATGTCTGCGCCGGCTTTGCCGATGGGGAGAGCGTGGAAGACTCGCCACTCGGGCGGGAGCCGACTGAGAATCTTACCGACCTCGATCTCGCCCTGGGCGCCGCGGTACCAGGCGACGCTGTCGGCGGCGAGCGGGGAGATTCCCCAGAACCGGGCGAAACGCGTGCGAGGAGGCATCGATTGTTGCTGGCGGAGCAACTCTTCGATGACCGATTGGGCGGCGATCTGGTCGCGCATGCCCGGTAGCTGTGTTGTCATGCATCCCCCGCTGATTGATGCCAATCTAGCGCTATGTGTGTCGCCACTAAACCGGGCCGTCCAACGACGATCTGCGCAATCGGGCAGAAAGATCTCCCCGTGTTGGGGGCGGCAGTGCCCTGCGGTTGACCCCTATTCTGAGGAGGACGACGCACTCATCGTCAGAACAGGGATGTAGACGTGACCTTTCCATGACCCGTTTGGTATCCAGACCCCAGCGGAGCTCCGCAGAATCGCTGGTGGAACGGCACCACATGGGCAGAGCCGCCCCGGCCGGCCCACCGCGAATTCGCCGCGGTCGAAACACCCACTGTTTCGACCTATGCACCCGCGGCGGGAGAGTACGTGCCGATGGCACCGCTTCCACCCGCGGGTCAGCGGCCGCCGGTCGGGAGCAGCTCACGCATGAAGCGAATTGAGAAAGATCGGCAGTTGCGTCGAAACAACCCCATGGCCTACACCGGCATCGTGCTCGCGCTGGTTAGTTTGATCTACAACCCGCTCGCACTACCCAGCATCCTTGGCGTCATTTTCTCGAGCATCGGGTTGTCGAAATCATTCACTTTAGAGGGCCTCGGGTATCGAGTCGCCGGCCGCGGCATTGCCATAGCAGGACTCATCTTGGCAATCTTGGGACTTGTCCTCTTCGTGTACTACTTCTTCGACGTGTTCAGCTAAACCCGCTGCGGCGGAACCGCGCGAGCCGCAGCATCCGCTCGCGCGAGCGGGTCCATCAGGCGAGCTGCGTGATCCGTACGACGATATCGAAAAGCAGCGGGAGCACGACGAGACCGAAAACCACGTACGACAGGATCAGACCGAATTTCGCTGACTTCTGCGCGCCCTCGCGACGCCTCGCGTTGTGGCCAACGACGATGCCGACGATCGGCAGAAGATAGCAGAGCACCGTCACGACGCCGATCACCACAAGATTGCCGGGCAGCAGCGCCAGCAGGATCGATCCGAGACCAAACACGACAATTGCGGCCACGCCGATGCCGAGAGCGATGGAACTAAGCGACCTCGCGGTGCGGATTGTCTGCTGCGTGGACATCGAGGCCTCCGTGTTAGTCACGGAGCGAGATCAGTCGCCCCGAGGGTGCCTAACCACGCTAGCCGACGCCGCGACGAAGTTCGAATTGGCTCAGCGGTCAGGCTTGGCGATTGAGGCGCCGCAGTGTCTGGGTGAGCGATTCGAGGTTGTCCGGGGGGATCAGTCGCGGCGCGTTACTGATAGGCATCCGCTTGGTGAGGTCAGCGCCGGATGCCCTCGGACGACATGGACCCTAAAACGGTTGGGGGTCGGGGTTCTCGGCGTTGTCGGTGTCCCGGGCGGAGGTCCAGCCGGAGGTCCACGGGTTGGGCGGGGGTGGTGCTGGTGCGTTCGGCGGGGGTGGTGCTGGTGCGGTGTGTTGCAGGTGGGTGCTGATTCGGGTGGCGGGGTCGGTGGCATAGTGCTTGCCGGCGGGGCTGGTCCAGTGCAGGGTGCCGTCGGGGTCGGCGCTGGCCTTCCACTCGCTGAAGTGTTTCAGGTTGTGGTGTGCTGGGGAGAGGAAGTGCAGGTTGGTGGCGGTGGTGGGGCCGCCGAATTGTTTGTCGATGGTGTGGTCGAGGTCGCTGTGGCCGGCGGAGCGGTTGCAGCCG
>NZ_JASISY010000006.1 GCF_030063365.1 Cryobacterium sp. PH29-G1
GAAACGCCCGGTCACATTCCGAACCCGGAAGCTAAGACTCTCAGCGCTGATGGTACTGCAGGGGGGACCCTGTGGGAGAGTAAGACACCGCCGGACTTAACTTAGAAACACCAGAATAGCCACCCCCAGGGGTGGCTATTCTGCTTTAACACCACCCCACGCGCGACCGCATGCCCCACCACGGCCACCCACGGGTGGCCTTTTCTCGTTAACCCGACACGCATCCTCCAACGCACACTGCAACGCATCCAGCCGGCCAAGTCCACGACCAGGACTCCACCAGCGTGGGATCGCCACAGTCAGCGCACGGGCTGGAAGCGCGTGGGCGCGGCATCCTGTTTGCTGAGCACTCAGCGGGGTTCTGCGTAAAGGTTTAGGCTGGGTATGTCTGTCGAAATGGCGGACTAATTACACAGGAGATACAGTGAGCCCTTCAGGACCCCGCGACGGCGATTCCCGTAACAACGGTCAGGATGACCGTCGTTCGAACCAGAGCGGCCGACCCTCGAACGGGCGACCTTCCGGCGGTCGTGATGGCGCTAAGCCTCCGTACCGTGGCAATTCTGATCGCCCGCAGCAGGGTGGTGAGCGCCCTCCGTATCGGGGTAACCCGGATCGTCCTTCGCAGGGTGAGCGCCCTCCGTATCGTGGCAATTCCGACCGACCGCAGCAGGGTGGTGAGCGCCCGCCGTACCGTGGCAATTCCGACCGACCGCAGCAGGGTGGTGAGCGCGCTCCGTACCGTGGAAATTCTGATCGTTCTTCGCAGGGTGAGCGTCCTCCGTATCGGGGAAATTCTGATCGTCCTTCGCAGGGTGAGCGTCCTCCGTACCGTGGCAATTCCGACCGACCGCAGCAGGGTGGTGAGCGCCCTCCGTATCGGGGAAACTCGGATCGTCCTTCGCAGGGTGAGCGCCCGCCGTACCGTGGCAATTCCGACCGTCCTTCGCAGGGTGAGCGCCCTCCGTACCGTGGCAACTCTGACCGTCCTTCGCAGGGTGAGCGCCCTCCGTACCGTGGCAACTCTGACCGTTCCGCGCAGGGTGAGCGTGCTCCGTACCGTGGCAATTCCGACCGCCCGCAGCAGGGTGGTGAGCGTGCTCCGTACCGTGGTAACTCCGATCGCCCGCAGCAGGGCGGGGACCGCAAGCCTTGGGCCAAGGATGGGGCGCGGCCTGAGCGCAGCGACCGGCCCAGCAGCGACCGGCCCAGCAGTAACCGGCCCAGCAGCGACAGCAAGCCGTGGACCCAGCGGGGCGGCTCGCCGAACCGCGCCGGCGCTCCGCGCCCCGATGCCGGCAAGAAGCTGTGGACCCGCGATGGCGCTCCGGCCCGAAACGATCGTGATGCCCGCGTCGTCGAAGAGGAGATGACCGAAGAGCAGCGCATGCAGCGGGAGCTGCGTTCGGTGCGTCCGCGTCATGACGACCCGGAACTTCCCGACGATATTACGGCTAACGACCTTGACCGCATCGCGCGCAACGAGCTCAAGACTCTGACCAAGGAGAACGCCGAAACCGTGGGTCGCCACCTGGCCATGGCCGCTCGTGTCATCGACGAAGACCCGCAGCTTGCCCACCGGCACGTGATGAGCGCCGCCCGTCGCGCCGGCCGCATCGGAGTGGTGCGCGAAAGCCTCGCTATCACCGCGTACGCGACCGGCGACTTTGCCTTGGCCCTTCGTGAGCTGCGCACCTACCGTCGCATTTCTGGTTCGAACGACCAGCTGCCGCTCATGGTCGATAGCGAGCGTGGCGTGGGTCGTCCCGACCGTGCCCTCGAGCTTGGCCGTTCCGTTGACCGCAGCACTCTGCCGCCCGCCGTGCAGGTGGGCCTGGCCATCGCGATGTCCGGTGCACGTCTGGACCGTGGCGAAACGGATGCTGCACTCGTCGAGTTGGAAATTCCGCAGCTCAACCCCAATACGGCTTTCTCGTACAGCCCCGAGCTGTTCGCCGCCTACGCGGAGGTGCTAACCGAACTCGGCCGTGAGGATGAAGCCGACGAGTGGCTCGAGCGAGCCTCCCGTGCCGATGCAGCCCTCGGAGCCTCCGGCGACGATGACGAAACCATCGAGATTGAAGAGATGGACGAGGACGACGACTCTCTCGCCTACTTCGCCGCGGACGCCGGCGACGGCGTCGACGCGGAGGAAACCGTTGCCGCCGGGGAAGCAGCGCGCGTCGTTGCTGCCGCCGGACTGGCTCCGGTCGTTCAGACGCCGGCTGATGCTGATGATGCCGACGACATTGTCACTGAAACGGTCGACACCGCGGAGACCGATGACGAGTCCGACGCCGACGAGACGGAGCCGGATGCTGCATCGCCGAAAGCCTGAATCGGCGACGCCGCTCGAGGGCGTTGATGTTCTGCTGGCTGATCTGGATGGCGTGGTGTACGCGGGCCCGACGGCAATTCCGCTGGCCGTTGAGAGCCTGAACCGTGCCGCCGAAAGCATCCGCGTGGGCTACATCACCAACAACGCCTCGCGCACCGATCAGTCGGTCGCCGACCACCTCACCCAGCTGGGGCTTACGGTGGCGGCAACGGATGTCGTCACCTCCCCGCAGGCGGCCGTGCGGCTGCTGGCTGAGCAGGTTGCTCCGGGATCGAGCATCCTCGTGATTGGTGGCGATGGCCTCGTCGACGAGGTGATCAAGGGCGGATTCGTGGTGACTCGATCGGCCGACGACAAGCCGGCCGCCGTTATTCAGGGCTTCGCACCGGATGTCGGCTGGGTACACCTGGCCGAAGCGGCGTTCGCGTTGAACGCCGATGGTGTGGGCACGGGCATCCCGTGGATTGCGACCAACACGGACTGGACGATTCCGGTTGCCCGCGGTATCGCGCCCGGGAACGGCACGCTCGTCTCGGCCGTGCACACGGCCGTCGGCCGGCTGCCGCTCGTGGCTGGTAAGCCGGAGGCGGCCATCTTTCTGGAAGCCACACGACGTTTCGGCGCGCAGAACGCGCTCTTCATCGGTGACCGACTCGACACCGATATTCTCGGAGCCAATCGGGCCGGAATTGCTGCCGTACTCGTGCTGACCGGCATCGACCGGGCCAAGCAGGCCCTGGCCGCCGACAAGGAATCGCGGCCGGCGTTCATCATTGAAAACCTGCAGCAGCTGCACGAGCCCTACCCTGAAACCGTGTTCTCCAAGGATGGTTCGACGGCGACGGTGAACGGTGCGAGCGTGCGCATCAACGGCAACGACGTACAAATCGTCAAGGAGGGCGACGGCGGAATCAACCTATTGCGTGCCGCCTGCGCCGCGATCTACCGATCCGGGCGGGCGATTTACGGGCTGAACGTTCCGGAGCGACTGTATCTCGCGCAGTAGCCTTGACAGTGTGAACTCCGAGCCTGTCCTGCCCGAACCCGAACCGGTCGATCTCGCCGCCCGCGCGGCCAACATCGAGGCCCAACCGCTCGAGCGGCGCGCCGAGGCCTTCGGAGAGTTACACGAGCAACTGCGCGTGCAACTCGAAGATCCCGGCACCGACGTGACAAACGGCCAGGCATGACCGGCGACCGCATCCCCGGCGCCGATACCCCACACGACCCGGAAACAGACGCACCTATGCCTGAGCACCTGAACGATGCCGACCTGAACGACGCAGGCCCACTTGACGGCCCCCCAGAACGGATGCCCGACTCCCGTCTCGACGCAGCCCTGGCCGATCGCGGATTGGTCCGTTCCCGCACCGTCGCCGCCAAACTCATCGCCGACGGCCTCGTCACGGTGAACGGCATCCCGGTCGTGAAAGCCAGTACCAAGGTCGCAGCGAACGCCGTTCTCGAGGTGGCAGCCACCGACCACTACGTCAGCCGGGGTGCGCACAAGCTCAATGCCGCCCTCGATTCCTTCAGCATTAGCGTCGCCGGCCGCACCGCGCTCGACGCCGGTGCCAGCACGGGTGGTTTCAGCCAGGTGCTGCTCGAACGCGGCGCCGCTCAGGTTATCGCCGCCGATGTCGGCCACGGCCAGCTCGCCGCGCAACTGAAGACCGAGCCGCGGCTCAAGCTGGTCGAGGGCTACAACATCCGCTATGCGACTCCGGAAACGCTCGCCGGGGCATCCGGAATCGTCACCCGCCCCGATCTCGTCGTGGCCGACCTGTCGTTCATCTCGTTGACGACAGTGCTGCCGGCTCTGGTCGCTACGGCCGCGCAGGGCGCCGACTTCGTTTTGCTGATCAAACCGCAGTTCGAGGTGGGCCGCGGCGGAATACGGGAGGGAATCGTGCACGACAAGGGGCTGCGCTCCGACGCCGTGGCCGGTGTACTCTGGGCCGGCTGGGACCTCGGCCTGAAGACCTGCGGTGTCATCGCCTCACCCATTATTGGGGCGGCTGGAAATCACGAGTATCTGTGCTGGATGAGTGCCACGGCCGGCACTAATCCGACAGAATGGATGGATCGGATCGAAACCGTGGTGGGGGCGTGACGCGTTGAGTGAGACCCCGCGGTACTTTCTGATTGTGGCGCACACCGGCCGGGCCGATTCGCTCGAGGCTGCTGCCACGGTGTGCGAGCAGCTGATCGCGAGTGGCGCCGTTCCGGTGCTGGCCCTCGACGAACGCGCCGATCTGCTCGCCTCGTCACCCGAACTCAACGGGCACATCGCCATTCTCGGCGAAAGCGTGTCGACCGCTGACCTGGAATTGGTCATCGTGCTCGGCGGCGACGGAACCATTCTGCGTTCCGCGGAACTCGTGCGCGGCTGTTCAGCACCGTTGCTCGGCATCAATCTCGGCCATGTCGGATTTCTCGCCGAGAGTGAGCGCGACGACCTCGGTGAGGCCGTGCGTCGCGCTCTCAAAGGCGACTACGAGGTTGAAGAACGGCTCGCCCTGTCGGTGCGGGTCAAAGTCGCCGACAAAGTCGTGTACGAAACCTGGGCCCTCAACGAAGTCACCGTGGAGAAGGCCAGTCGCGAACGCATGATTGAGGTCGTCGTCGAGGTTGACGGTCGCCCGCTGTCGTCGTTTGGTTGCGACGGCGTTGTGCTGTCCACCCCGACCGGATCGACCGCCTACTCATTCTCGGCCGGCGGTCCGATCGTCTGGCCGGGCGTGGAAGCCCTGCTTCTGGTGCCGCTCAGCGCCCACGCCTTGTTTGCGCGCCCACTCGTTGTCGGCCCCGAATCATCCCTCGCCGTGGAGGTTCTGTCCCGTACCGGCGCCAGCGCCGTGCTCTGCGCCGACGGCCGACGCACCCAGGATCTGCCCAAGGGCGCCCGGGTGATCGTGCGTCGTTCCAGTGTTCCGGTGCGTCTGGCGCGCCTGCACATCGGCCCGTTCACCGACCGACTGGTAAACAAATTCAACCTGCCGGTCACCGGCTGGCGTGGTCCGGTGGGTCGCGAGTGATCGATGAACTGTACATCCGCGACCTCGGCGTAATCGCCGAGGCGACGCTGCCGCTGGGCCCCGGATTCACCGCCGTCACCGGTGAGACCGGCGCCGGAAAGACCATGGTGGTCACCGCGCTGGGACTGCTGCTCGGCGACCGAGCGGATGCCGGCACCGTGCGCCAGGGCCAGCCCAACAGTTTTGTTCAGGGGCGGTGGGTCATCGACCCCACCAGCGCTGTCGCCGACCGGGTACGGGACGCCGGGGGAGACCTCGACGGTCCCGAACTCATCCTCGGTCGTTCCGTCTCGAGTGAGGGGCGCAGCCGCGCGGTTGTCGGCGGTCGTGGCGCGCCGGCCAGCGTGCTCGGGGATCTGCGCAACGACCTCGTTGTGGTGCACGGTCAAAGCGACCAGGTGCGCCTGCGCTCCGCCGCCGCTCAGCGTGATGCCCTCGACCGCTTTGCCGGCCCCGACCTCGCTGCCGTGCTCGAGGACTACCAGCACGTTTTTCACCGCTGGCAGGCCAACCAGGCCGACCTCGACCGGCTCCAGACTCAGCAGGACCTGCGCGCCCGCGAGGCCGAAGACCTGCGCGCTGCGATCGCCGAGATCGAAACTGTCGCCCCGCAGCGCGGCGAGGACGCCGAGCTCGGCGAACGCGCCGAACGACTCGGAAACCTCGAAGAGCTGCGACTTGCCGGAGAACAAGCCCGCCAGCTCATTTCCGCTGAAGACAACCCCGACGACGTGCCCGACGTCGTCGCCCTGCTCGAAACGGCTCGACGCGCGCTCGACCGGGTTGCGGTGCACGATGTGGCCCTGCCGCCACTGGTTGCGGCCATCGCGAATGTCGGTTTCGTCGTCGCGGACATCGCCGCCGAACTCTCCAGCTATCTGGCCGGCCTCGACGCGGACGGTGCCCGCGAACTGGAAATCGTTCAGGAACGCCGTGCCGAATTGGGCGTCCTCGCCCGCAAATACCCGGGCGGCCTCGAAGAAGCCATTGAATTTCAGACCGAGGGCAGCACTCGTCTGCTCGAGCTGGACTCGGACTCGGACCGCATCGAAACGCTCACGGCACAAGCGGATGCCGACCGAGCGCTGGTCACCGATCTCGCCGCCGCCCTCACAACGTTGCGCGCAGCGGCCGCTGTGCAACTCGGCGCGCGGGTGACCGCAGAGCTCGGTGCGTTGGCGATGCCGGACGCCGTTCTGCTCGTGGAGCTGGAAGGTGCAGCGGAGTTCACCGTCACCGGAAGCGACCTGGTTCGCCTGCTCCTGCAGCCGCACGTCGGTGCCGAACCGAGAGCGCTGGCGCGCGGGGCATCCGGTGGCGAACTGTCTCGGGTGATGCTCGCCATCGAAGTTGTCATCAACGCGACCGATCCCGTGCCCACCTTCGTCTTCGATGAGATCGATGCCGGAGTGGGCGGCGCCGCGGCGATTGAAATCGGACGCCGACTGGCTCGACTCGCCGAAACAGCCCAGGTGATCGTGGTCACCCACCTCGCCCAGGTGGCCGCCTTTGCCGGCAACCACCTCAGCGTTGTGAAAGACAGTGACGGATCCGTCACCGCGTCGAGTGTGCGCCAATTGCGAGGCGACGACCGTGCCGCTGAGATGGCGCGTCTGCTCTCGGGCCTGCCCGATTCCAAGAGCGGCCTCGAACATGCCAGGGAGCTGCTCGATCTTGCGCAGCCCCCGCCAGCCGCAATCCCGCCCGCACCGAAGAGCCGTACCGAAGAGTGAGTGACGAAATCGAAGTGATAGCATTGAAGCCCGTGGTGGAAAATATAAACGCGGACAGATCAAACGGCACAACAAAGCATATTTTTGTGACCGGAGGTGTGGTCTCCTCGCTCGGTAAGGGCTTGACGGCGGCCAGCCTCGGAAACCTACTCACGGCACGCGGCCTGCGGGTCGTCATGCAGAAGCTCGACCCCTATCTCAACGTCGATCCGGGAACGATGAACCCGTTCCAGCACGGCGAAGTCTTCGTGACCGACGACGGTGCCGAAACCGACCTGGATATTGGGCACTACGAACGTTTTCTCGACATCAACCTCGGTCAGTCGGCAAACGTCACGACCGGTCAGGTCTACTCCGAGGTCATCGCCCGCGAACGTCGCGGCGAGTACCTCGGCGACACCGTGCAGGTTATCCCGCACATCACCGATGAGATCAAGCGCCGCATGCGCCTGCAGTCCAGCGACGTACCGCGGCCCGACGTGATCATCACCGAGATCGGCGGTACCGTTGGCGACATCGAGTCGCAGCCGTTCATCGAGGCCGCACGCCAGGTGCGTCACGAACTCGGCCGCAATAACGTGTTTTTTGTGCACGTCTCCCTCGTGCCGTTCCTCGGTGCGGCCGGCGAGCAGAAGACCAAGCCGACCCAGCACTCCGTTGCGATGCTGCGCTCGATCGGTATTCAGCCCGACGCGCTCGTGCTGCGCAGCGACCGCCCCGTCTCCGAGTCGAACAAGCGCAAGATCGCGCTCATGTGCGACGTCGACGAAGACGCGGTCGTGAACGCGGTCGACGTCGCGTCGATCTACGAAATTCCCACCATGCTGCACGATCAGGGCCTCGACAAGTACATTGTCAACGCCCTCGGCCTCGAGGCCGACACCGTCGACTGGACCGGTTGGGAGAACCTGCTCGAATCGATTCGCCACCCCAAGCACGAGGTCACCATCGGCCTGGTCGGTAAATATATTGACCTTCCGGATGCCTATCTGTCGGTCACCGAGGCGCTGCGAGCCGGTGGGTTCGCCAACCAGACCAAGGTGAAAATCGTCTGGATCGGATCAGACGACTGCGAGACAGAAGAAGGTGCTGCCCGGCTGCTCGGCGAGCTCGACGGCATCTGCGTGCCCGGCGGCTTCGGAATCCGTGGGATCGAGGGCAAGCTCGGCGCCCTCAAATTCGCGCGCGAAAACGGAATTCCCGTGCTCGGCCTGTGTCTGGGGCTGCAGTGCATGGTCATCGAATATGCCCGGAACAAGGCGAACCTGCCGTTGGCTTCGTCGAGCGAGTTCGATCCCGATACCGAGTTTCCGGTCATCGCGACCATGGAAGAGCAGGTAGAGATCATTGCCGGCGGTGACCTGGGCGGTACCATGCGTCTCGGCCTGTACCCGGCCGATCTGGCCGGAGGGTCCATCGTCGCTGAACTGTACGGTGCACCGGTCGCTTCCGAACGTCACCGTCACCGCTACGAGGTCAACAACGCCTTCCGCGATCAAATCTCCGCCGCCGGCCTCTCGTTCTCGGGAGTCTCACCTGACCGCAAGCTTGTCGAATACGTCGAACTGCCCCGCGATGTACACCCGTTCTACGTGGGCACGCAGGCGCACCCGGAGCTGCGCTCTCGGCCGAACCACGCGCATCCGCTGTTTCGCGGGCTCATCGCTGCGGCGTTGGAACGCCAGGAATCCAGCCGGTTGTTCGAGGTGAAAGAAGAACTCAGTGCCTGACGGCTCGTTGCAGGATGACGTCGCACCGGTAAATGTCACGGCGACTGACGTCGTCTTCGACGGCGCCATCTGGAATGTGCGCCGCGACACGTTCGACTACAACAACGCGAGCATCACCCGCGAATACATCGACCACCCTGGCGCGGTCGCCGTGCTCGCCCTCGACGAACACGACCGCGTGCTCTTGATCAAGCAGTACCGGCACCCGACCGGTCTGCGCGGCTGGGAATTACCGGCCGGGCTGCTCGATGTGAGCGGCGAGCAGGCGCTGATCGGCGCCCAGCGTGAATTGGCCGAAGAAGCGGATGTCGTGGCCACCGACTGGGCGCTGCTGACCGAGTTCTACACCTCGCCCGGTGGCAGCAACGAAGCGATTCGGGTCTACCTGGCCCGCGGTGTCTCTGCGGTTGCCGCGTTCGAGCGCACCGACGAAGAAGCCGACATCGAACTGCGCTGGGCGTCGCTCGACGATTGCGTTGATGCCGTGCTGGCCCGCCGGATCGAGAACCCCATCCTGGCGCTCGGGGTGCTCGCTGCGCACGCGAGCCGTGCGCGCGGGTGGAGCACTCTCGCGCCGGCTGACCTGCCGTGGCCGCGGCATCCGCTGAACCGGCACGCCACGGTCTGAGAGCGATCGAACCGAGCATGCCGGATGCGGGCAACGTGCCGGCGGGCAACGTGATCGCCGCGGTGGACTCGTACCTGCGGCACGTCGCGGTCGAGCGCGGCCTGGCCACCAATACTGTCGCCGCGTACCGCCGTGACCTGGGGCTGTACACGGCGTGGTTGGCTGGCGAAATGAGTGTCGGCGAAACGGATGCCGGCGAGACCGCGAACGAGACGACCCCAGACGGCGCTGCACGCCCGTCACGACCGATCAGTGACCTGCGGGCCATCACCCGGCCGCACATTTCGGCGTTCGTGCAATATCTCAGCTTGCGTCCCGAATCGCCGCTGACGGCCGCGTCAATCGCCCGAATACTTTCCACCGTGCGCGGTTTTCACCGGTTTCTGCAGGCTGAGGGCCTGGTCGACGTGGACGTCGCGCACGACACCAAACCGCCACGGCTGGCCCTGCGCCTGCCCAAAGCGATCTCGATCGAGCAGGTCACCGCGCTGCTCGCCGCCACCGATGGGGACGATATCCAGCGCCTGCGCGACAAGGCGCTGCTCGAATTGCTCTACGCGACCGGCGCGCGGGTGAGCGAGGTGGTCAACCTCAACGTTGATGACGTGATCATGGAGGAATTCGACTCGGTGCGACTGACCGGCAAGGGCGACAAGCAGCGCATCGTGCCGGTCGGCAGCTTTGCCCGCGCCGCCGTCTCGGACTATCTCGTGCGGGCCCGGCCGATGTTATCGGCGCGCGGCCGGTCGACGCCGGCCCTCTTCCTCGGCCTGCGCGGACAACGGGTCAGCCGGCAGAACGCGTGGCTGATCATTCGCGCCGCCGCCGGACGGGCCGGTCTCACCGTGGCCGTGTCGCCACACACCCTGCGCCACTCTTTTGCCACTCATTTGCTCGCCGGTGGCGCCGACGTGCGGGTGGTGCAGGAGCTGCTCGGTCATTCCTCGGTCGCCACCACACAGATTTACACCCTGGTTACCGTTGATACCCTGCGCGACATGTACACGACCGCCCACCCGCGGGCGCGCTGACCGGGTTCAGTTTTTCGGTTCTGGGTGGGCGCCTGGCGGCGGGTCCGGCGGCGAGTCTGGGCGGCGCGACCGTCCAACGCGGCGATCCTTGCGCCGACCAGCCGTTCCACTCGCTAGAATCGACCAAGTGATGGGTGCAGGACAAAATCAAGGGCGGGCCAGTGACGCGTAAATTGAGCGAGCGGATTTCGCTTCCCGGTTTCGACGACATTCCGGTCGGTCCGACCGGACGCGAAAAACATGAGTTTGCCGAACCGGAGCCGCTGAAAAGCCACGGTCCGGCCCGCATTATCTCCCTGTGCAACCAGAAGGGTGGCGTCGGCAAGACCACGACGACCATCAATCTGGGTGCTGCTTTGGCCCGCTACGGGCGCCGGGTGCTTGCCATTGACTTCGACCCGCAGGGTGCCCTCTCAGCCGGACTCGGCGTACCGACCCACGACGTCACGACCATCTACGACCTGCTGCTGAACGGCAAAGTCGACCCGAAAGAAGCCATCCAACCGACCTCGGTCGAGGGCCTCGACGTTATCCCGGCCAACATCGACCTGTCCGCCGCCGAGGTTCACCTGGTGAACGAGGTTGCCCGCGAGCAGATTCTGACCCGCGTGTTGCGCAAGGTCTCCGGTGACTACGACGTCATCCTCATCGATTGCCAGCCGTCACTGGGAATTCTCACCGTGAACGCGCTCACCGCCAGCCACGGCGTGCTGATTCCGCTCGAGTGCGAATTCTTCGCCCTGCGTGGCGTCGCCCTGCTCATCGAAACCATCGACAAAGTGCGCGACCGGCTCAACCCGGCCATCGAACTCGACGGAATCCTGGCCACCATGTACGACTCCCGCACCCTGCACTCCCGCGAGGTACTCGAACGCGTCGTTGATGCTTTCGGCGACAGCGTGCTCGAAACCGTCATCGGGCGCACCGTGAAGTTTCCCGACGCGAGCGTGGCTGGTGTGCCCATCACCGACTTCGCACCCGAGCACGCAGCCGCCAAGGCCTACCTGCAGGTGGCCCGCGAATTGATTCACCGTGGCGCAGTCGCCTAGCGCGGCCGAGAAGCCCGCGTTTTCGGTCGCCCTCGGCAACTTCGAGGGACCGTTCGACCTGCTGTTGAAACTGATTACCCGGCACGAACTCGACATCACCGAGATCTCGCTCAGCCGGGTCACCGATGAGTTCATTTCCTACCTGCGCGGACTCGACGCGGCCGAAGAACTCGACCAAGCCACCGAGTTTCTCGTGGTCGCCGCGACCCTGCTCGATCTTAAGGTGGCCGGCCTGCTGCCGCAGGGTGAACTCGTCGACGCCGAAGACGTGGCCCTGCTCGAAGCCCGCGACCTGCTGTTCGCACGCCTGCTGCAATACCGCGCGTTCAAAGAAGCCGCGACCTGGTTCGAGGGACGACTCGATATCGAGACCCACCGGCATGTGCGCTCGGTGCGCCTCGAGGAGAAGTACCGTCAAAAGACGCCCGAGCTGGTCTGGACGCTCTCGCTCGCCGACTTCGCCGCGCTGGCCGCCGTTGCGCTCGCACCGCGTGAAAAACCCGTTGTGGGGCTCGAGCACCTGCACGCGCCGCTGGTCAGCATCCGCGAACAGGCCGCCTACGTCGTAGCGATGCTGCAGCCGGGGCAGCCGGTCTCGTTTCGTGCGCTCATCGCGGGAGCAGACCAGAAGGGCGTCATCATTGCCCGCTTTCTCGCGGTGCTCGAGCTGTACCGCCATGGTGCGCTCTCGTTCGACCAGATCGAGCCGCTCGGTGAACTCACCCTGCGCTGGAACGCCGAGTCCCTCAACGGCGAGGCCTGGACCGACCAGAACCTGGCCTCTCTCGGAGCCGACTATGACAATTAGAGACCAGAGCACCGAGAGTCGAGCAGCGGTTTCACGAGCGGATGCTGCGGCATCCATTTCCGCCGACACGCGTGCGCACGACACCGCTCGCGCCCTCGACCGCCAGCTCGAAGCCGTGCTCATGGTCGCCGACGAACCACAGAGCCTCGTTCATCTGGCGACTGCCGTTGGTCGGCCGATCACGGAGGTGGCGGCATCCATCGCCCGGCTCGTGGCCGATTTTGACGGTCACGCGGCGCCGGACGGAGTGCGCACCATTCGCCGCGGTTTCGAGCTGCGTGAGGTCGCCGGCGGCTGGCGCATTTACGTGCGCGCCACGCACGACGAGCTCGTGACTGATTTTGTGCTCACCCAGAATCCCAGCCGGCTCAGCCAGGCCGCCCTCGAAACGCTCGCCGTGATCGCCTATAAACAGCCGATCAGCCGCGGCCAGGTCGCGAGCATTCGCGCCGTCAACGTCGACTCCGTCGTGCGCACCCTGCTCGGTCGCGGCCTCGTCACCGAAGCCTCCACCGATAGCGAAACCGGCGCGATCAACTACGCCACCACAGACTTGCTGCTCACCCAGCTCGGAATCAATTCGCTCGACGAATTGCCCCACCTATCGCCGTTGCTCGACGGCGGCACCGACGGATTTGAGGATCTACTGTGACCCACGACAACACCGGCTTTTCGCCGGACGCTGCCCGCGACCCCAATTTCAACCCCGAGGCCGCGGCCGACGGAGTACGACTGCAGAAGGTGCTCGCCTCCGCTGGCGTCGCCAGCCGTCGTGTCTCCGAAGACCTCATCACGTCCGGTCGCGTGCGCGTGAACGGCAAGGTCGTCACCGAGCTAGGCCGCCGGGTGCACCCCGAAACCGACCAGGTGGCCGTGGACAACGTTGCGGTGCAACTGGATACCTCGCGCCGTTACCTCATGCTCAACAAGCCCGTCGGCGTCGTCTCCTCGATGCAAGACGAGAGCGGTCGCCCCGACCTGCGCGAATTCACCGACCAGTTCGACGAACGACTGTTCAACGTCGGCCGGCTGGATGCCCAGACCAGCGGCCTGCTGATCCTCACCAACGACGGCGACCTGGCGCACGTGCTCGCCCACCCGTCTTTCGGCGTCTCGAAGACCTACATCGCCAAGGTTGAGGGTCGCGTCTCGCCGCAGACCATCGGTCAGTTGCAGAGCGGTATCGAACTCGACGACGGACCCATTCACGCCGACAAGGCGCGCATTCTCACGAGTCCTCCCGGCGGTGGCTACAGCATGGTCGAGCTCACCCTGCATTCCGGGCGCAACCGCATCGTGCGACGGATGCTGGACGCCGTCGGTCATCCTGTGGTCGACCTGGTGCGCCGTCAGTTCGGGCCGTTGAACCTCGGCACTCTGCAGCAGGGTGCCGTGCGTGAACTCACCCGCGAGGAACTCGGTCAGCTTCTCACCGTCTCCCGCCAGGCGCCCTCCGCGCGCCCTGACGCCGACTAACAACCAGCGATTTAGGGACTGAACCATGGCTGAAAGCCGCCTCGTCGGCCCGGTGCGCATCGTCGGCGTCGGCCTGCTCGGAACGAGCGTTGGCCTGGGCCTGCGCAATCGTAATATCGAGACGATCCTCGCCGACGCCTCGCCGACCAACCTGAGCATCGCCATTGACTACGGTGCCGGCCGTGCGGCTACGCCGGGTGATCTGCCGCAATTGATCGTGGTGTGTGTGCCGCCCGACGTCACCGCCGAGATCGTCGCACGTGAGCTTGAGGCTTACCCGGGCGCGATCGTGACGGATGTCGCGAGCGTTAAGCTTGCCCCGCTCGCGCAGCTGCGCGAGCGCGGGGCCGACGTCAGTCGCTATATCGGATCGCATCCACTCGCCGGCCGAGAGAAAGGCGGCCCGCTCTCCGGTCGCGCCGATTTGTTCATCGGTCGGCCCTGGGTCGTGGCCGCGCACGACGCCATCAGCTACCAGCAGGCCGGTGCCATCGACGACCTCATCCTCGATCTCGGCGCCATTCTGGTGGAGATGACACCCGAGGAGCACGACCTCGGCGTCGCGCTGGTCTCGCACGTGCCGCAGGTCATCTCAACTCTGATGGCCCGTCGCCTGACCACGGCCACGCACTCCGCGCTCAACCTCGCCGGCCAGGGCCTGCGCGATGTCACCCGGGTCGCGGCGAGCGACCCCGACCTCTGGGTGCAGATTCTCGGCGCCAACGCCGGTCCGGTGCGCGACGTGCTGTTGGCCTACCGTGAGGACCTCAACCGGTTCATAGATGCCCTCGAAGATCCCGCCGCGCCCGGTGCGCAGCGGAGGGTGGCCGAAGAACTCGCCGGCGGCAACGCCGGGGTGGCCCGCCTGCCCGGCAAACACGGGCAGGACCGGCGATTCTCGTCGATGGTGGTCATGGTCAACGACAGGCCCGGTCAAATTGCGGCCCTGCTCAACGACATTGGTGACCTCGGTGTCAACCTTGAAGACTTACGCTTGGAACACTCGCCGGGCGCCCAAATCGGCCTCGCCGAAATTGCTGTCCTGCCCGAGGCCGTCAATCGCCTCACTGAAGAGCTGGCCGCCCGCGGCTGGCGGATTGCTGGTTAACGCACATGGCTCGTCCTTCCCTTCCCACCCTCGTCGCCATCGACGGGCCGGCCGGCAGCGGCAAGTCCAGCGTGAGCCGTGCCGTCGCACGGCGCCTCGGTCTGGGCTACCTCGATACGGGTGCCGCCTATCGTGCCCTGGCCTGGCTGGTACTCGAGCGCAATATCGATCTCACCGACCTGACCGAAACGGCGCACGCGGATGCCATCGACACCCTCCTGAAAGACTTCGACTATACGATCGGCATCGACCCCGACGAATACTTCGTCACGGTGGGTGAGACCGACGTGACCGACGCCATCCGTTCGCCCGAGGTGAGCGCTGTGGTCAGCTCCGTGGCTCGCGTTCCGGCGGTGCGCACCGCTCTCACCGAGCTGTTTCGCAGCATCGCCGCGAACGCCGATCGCCCCGGCGTGGTGGTCGAAGGACGCGATATTACGACCCGGGTTGCCCCCGAAGCCGAGGTGCGCATTCTACTCACAGCTTCCGAGGAGGCTAGAATGGGGAGACGCTCTGCGGAAATAACGACCCAGTCGGCTGAAACCGTGGCAGAACAGCTGCGATCGCGTGATCGCGCTGACTCACAGGTTGTCGATTTCATGAGCGCAGCAGACGGCGTGATAACCGTCGACTCCACCCATCTCGACTTCGAGCAGACCATTGAAGCGGTCATCGACGTCATACAAACACGCACGAAGCGGGCTTTTGAATGAGTAACGAATACGACGAAACGAGCACAGCGCTCGACACCGAGCTGGCGGAACGACTCGCCAACCTCGATGAGGAACTCGCCACCCGGCGTTCCGCCGCGCTACGCACGGACCTCGACAACTACGACCTCGACGAGGAAGACCTCGACGTACTGCAGACCGTCACCGACGACCCCGACGCGATCCAGTACCTGCCGGCCGTTCCGGTGATCGCCATTGTCGGTCGCCCGAACGTGGGCAAGTCGGCGCTGGTCAACCGTATCCTCGGCCGCCGTGAGGCCGTCGTCGAGGACACCCCCGGCGTGACGCGTGACCGCGTCGCGTACAAGGGTGATTGGAACGAGCGCAAGTTCAGTCTCGTCGACACCGGCGGCTGGGAGCCCGACGCCAAGGGCATCGACGCCTCCGTCGCTGCCCAGGCCGAGATCGCCATCGACCTGTCCGACCTCGTCATGTTCGTCGTCGACTCGAACGTCGGCCCGACCTCCACCGATGAGGCCGTCGTGCGCATGCTGCGCAAGAGCGGCAAGCCCGTCTTTTTGATCGCCAATAAGGTCGATGACGTGCGCCAGGAGCCCGAAGCGGCCAGCCTGTGGTCGCTCGGTCTTGGTCAGCCGTGGCCGGTCTCCGCCCTGCACGGTCGTGGTGTTGCCGACCTGCTCGACGCGATTCTGCTCGTGCTGCCCGAAATTTCCAACGTCGCCAAGCAGGAGGTCGGCGGCCCGCGCCGCGTAGCCATCCTGGGCCGTCCGAACGTCGGCAAGTCCAGCCTCCTCAACAAGGTTGTGGGGGAGGAGCGCGTTGTCGTCAACGAGCTCGCCGGCACGACCCGCGACCCGGTCGACGAGCAGGTTGAACTCGGTGGCAAGGTGTGGCGTTTCGTCGACACCGCCGGCATCCGTCGACGCGTGCACCTCTCGCAGGGCGCCGACTTCTACGCGTCGCTGCGTACCAGCGCCGCGCTCGAAAAAGCCGAGGTAGCCGTGGTGCTTCTCGACGTGACCGAGGTCATCAGCGAGCAGGATATCCGCGTCATCGACCTCGTCATCGAGTCGGGCCGTGCGCTCGTTCTGGCCTTCAACAAGTGGGACCAGATCGACGACGACCGTCGACGCTACCTCGAGCGTGAGATCGAGCAGGACCTGGCACACGTGGCCTGGGCTCCGCGCGTGAACATCTCCGCTAAGACCGGTCGCCACATGGAGAAGCTGGTCCCGGCCCTCGAGCTCGCGCTCGAGTCGTGGGACACCCGCATCGCCACCGGCAAGTTCAACGCCTTCCTGGCCGAGCTCGCTGCCGCGCACCCGCACCCGGTGCGCAGCGGCAAGCAGCCGCGCATCCTGTTCGGCACCCAGGCCTCGAGCCGCCCGCCGACGTTCGTGGTGTTCACCACGGGCTTCCTCGACCCTGGATACCGTCGCTACATCCAGCGTCGTCTGCGCGAAATCTACGGTTTCGAGGGCAGCCCGATCAACCTCAGCATGCGCGTGCGCGAGAAGCGCAAACGCTAAAGTCGTAAAAAAGTTTCAATCGGATGCGGCTGGGCCTGGAAAAGCAGGTCCGGCCGCATTTTTTTCACACGTTCGGGTAATTATGTCTACCCCAAATCGGGGGGCGAAGCTGGCAAACCCATGTGCCAGCTTGCATCAATGCCATTAGTGGGGAATGCTCGGGAAGTCATCGAGGCCCCTTACGCCTCTCGCTAGCACCTTCCGAACTTGTGCAATACACGAAATGTGATTTATGTCTTTAGTTTCTACTTCCGCTTCGCGCCCCGCCGTTCGTTCGCCCCGCCGACTGGCACTCATCGCCTCGGCTGGCGCTTTCGCCGTAGCACTGGGCGGACTGGCTGTTGTCCCCGCTCACGCCGCAGAAAACACAACAACGCTCGGCGTGCCCGCCGGCAACAAGGTCGCCACTGACCTTGGTACCGTCCCATCCGACGCCGTTTCGGTCGATGTCACGTTTGACACCACGGCAGAGGCCAGCACTGATATTAAAGTACTTGTCGGCCCGGAGAACGTCCAGCGCTACTACTTCACCGCTCCCGCCGGCGAGGGCCCCGAGCGCACCTACACCGTGCCGGTCACCAGCCAGTCCGACGGCACCCTGACCGTCGCGAGCAGTGACGCCAATGTAAAGGTCGACATCACCGTCGTGGGATACACCAAGGAATCCGCTTCCGTTGTGGCTCCGGTTCCCGCTCCGGCTCCGGCTCCGGTTCCCGCTCCCGCTCCCGCTCCTGTTCCCGCTCCGGAACCGGCGCCGGCTCCCGCGCCGACGCCACCTACGAGTGGTACTCCCACGGGCAGCAACACCGGTGTTCCGGCCGGTACCGCCCTCGAGGTCGTCAATGGTGACATCAATGTCACGACTGCTGGCACTGTGCTCAATGGTCTCGATGTGCGTGGCCTGGTTAAGATCAGTGCTCCGAACGTGACGATCAAGAACTCGATTATTCGCGGCCGCACGATGAATGGTCCTGGTGCGCTGATCAACAACCTCGGTGGTTTCAGCAATCTCGTGATCACCGACACCGAGCTGTTTCCGACCGTTGCCTCGCCGGACACCAACGGTATCTATGGGTACAACTTCACCGCGACCCGCCTGAACATCCACAACGTGATTGATGGTATCCATGTCACGGGCAGCAACGTGCTCATTGAGGAGAGCTGGATTCACGACCACATGCACTACACCAACGACCGGAACCAGGGCGGGTCGGCCAGTCATGACGACTCCATCCAGATTCAGGCCGGCAATAACGTGAAGGTCATCGGAAACCGCCTGACTGACTCGCACAGCGCTGCTGTGCAGATCACCCAGGACACGGGTAAAGTTTCCAACTTCGTCTTCAGCGGTAACTATGCCAATAACGGTGCGTGCACCGTGAATATCGCGGAGAAGTCCTATGGGCCCCTGGCTGGAACCGTCATCACTGACAATGAGTTCGGCCGGGACACCAAGGTCGCCAACTGTGCCGTGATCGCCAAGACCACGACGAAGATCGACTTCCAGCGCAACTTCTACACCGATAACACCGCGGTCGTGATTAAGAAGGGCTGACCAGTCCGCTCCTAATTCCCTCGCAGGACCAAAGCGGGCCCCACGTGCACCAGCACGCGGGGCCCGTTCTGTGCGTGCCTGACCGTGTGTCGTTACGGGTGATCGCCTGCGGGCCCAGGTTAGACAACCGGGCCCATGATCTATCGTGGGCCCGGTTTCCGGGCCCGGGCCCGGGCATGGTGGCAGGGTCGCACGGCACGGGACGGAGGCGTCTGGGGTTCTTCTGTGCCCAGGAACTCCGTGAGCGCCGGCCCTAGCGGTTGGGGATTGCGGCTATCGCCTCGACCTCGACGAGGGCGCCCGGTCGCGCCGGCGTGACGGCGAGCACACTCACGGCGGTGCGATGATCACCCCAGACCGCACGACTGGCGGCAAAAGCCGCCGTGGGATCGATGCCGGCGGCGAGGTAGATCGTGAGTTTGGCAACGTGCTCAGGACCGGCGCCGGCCTCAGCGAGTACGGCGAGCACGTTACTCTGGGCCTGTGCGGTTTGCGCTTCGAGCCCGTCGAGCAGCACGCCCGTGCCGTCTATCCCGTTCTGCCCGCCCACAAAAAGTGTGGGGCCCGCGGGCACAATCATGCCCTGGGCAAAGGCGGGGCTTCGATACAGCTGCGGTGGGTCGACCGGCGTGGGCAGATGGGGCATCGTGGCATCCTTTCAAAAATTTTCCCCAGTATGCTGCGGATCTCTGACACTTGACCACCCTGATTCATGCGGGGTGCACGTTCGTTGGTCAGGCACCGATTTGCTGCAAGACGTGAAACACGACGTAGACCGGCCAGACGATGGCCTGCAGTAGCCCGAATATGACGCCCCGAAACGTTCCCTCTGACTGCCCAATGAAGTAAATTGCCGCGCCGATATACGCCAACAGAAAGACGAAACCCCACGGGCCGTCCCGCACGATCACCCGCCCTCGACCGTTCCCAGCCATCGATTCTCCAATCCCTGCGATTCATCCGCTTTGTGGCGACAACCTACTACGCTGTGACCACCCCCGGCAGATTGATGTGAGGTGGTCATGGCAGGCCCATTGCTCGAGACCAAGCTGCATCTGCCGTCGCGGCGCCCCGGACTGGTCACGCGCACGCGTCTGAGTGCCCGACTCAACTCCGAGGTCGCGTTGGTGCTCGTCTCCGCGCCGGCGGGGTTCGGCAAGACGACTCTGTTGACCGAGTGGCTGGCCGCTGATCCCCGACCCGTTGCCTGGGTCTCGCTCGACGCCGGCGACAACGACCCGGTGGTGTTCTGGGCCTACCTGGTCGCCGCGCTGAATCGGGCGACCGGGCTGGCCCTGGACGCGACCACCGCGCTCGCCACACTGCTCAACGCACTGCAGTCGCTGTCGACAAAGGTCGTATTGGTGCTCGATGACTTTCACGTTATCGAATCGCCCGAGGTGCAGCGAGACCTCGCTTTTCTCGTTGAGCACCTCCCCACACCGGTGCAGTTGGTCATAGCGACCCGCTCCGATCCGGCCCTGCCCCTGACGCGGATGCGGGTGCGCCGCCAACTCGCCGAGATTCGCGCCGACGATCTGCGCTTCAGCGTCGCCGAAGCAGCGGAATACCTGGGCGAGGTGATGGGTCTCACCCTGACCCCGGCCGATGCCGCCGCTCTCGACGGCCGCACCGAAGGATGGATTGCCGCCCTGCAACTGGCCGCACTGTCAATGCACGGGCGCGACGACCTGACCGGGTTCATTGCCGAATTCTCCGGCGATGACCGCTACATCGTCGACTACCTGCTCGAGGAGGTTCTGCAGCGCCAGAGCGCCGCGGTGCAGACGTTTCTGCTGCACACCTCTATATTGGGTCGGCTGACCGGCCCGCTGTGCGATGCAGTGACCGGGCAGACTGGCGGCGGAGCCCGACTACGTGAGCTTGAGCGTGCCAACCTGTTTCTGGTAGCGCTGGACGACCACCGCCAGTGGTATCGCTACCACCATCTGTTCGCTGACGTGCTGCGTGCCCGCCTGCTCGATGAGCAACCCGAGCGCATGCCGGAGCTACATGCGAGGGCCAGCGAATGGTTTGAGCAGAACGGGGAACCACACGAGGCGATCCGCCACGCTCTGGCCGGCGGCCAGTTCGAACGCGCCGCCGACCTGATCGAACTCGGAGTGCCCGCTCTGCGCGCACTCCGGCAGGAGATCACCCTGCTGCACTGGCTTAACCTCCTGCCGGGTGACCTGCTCGCCGCCCGACCCTCGTTGAGCGCTTTCTTTGCGGGGGCGCTGCTGATCACCGGCCAGACCGAGGGGGTCGAAGCCCGGCTGCAGGATGCCGAGCGTTGGCGTGGGCACATAACCGCAGCGGCGCAGGAGATCGATGTCGATCTGCTGTCCGGGCCCGGGCCCGGAAACACTCGGAGGGCCGTTGCCGTGACCGCTCCAGGCCCCGACCCCGACCCCGACCGGCGGAGCTTACTCAGCAAGATCGCCATCTACCGTGCCGCCCAGGCGTGGGCGCTCGGCGATGTTCCCGCCACCATCCGCTTCTGTGGTCAAGCTCTCGACCTGGTCGGTGATGCCGACATCGCTGAACGCGGCGCGGCCTCCGGCATGCTGGGGCTTGCCCACTGGACCCGCGGTGATCTATCGACGGCGTACGACTGGTGGGCGGCATCCGTGCAGCATTTGCGGCAGGCCGGACACCTGTCGGACGTGGCCGGATGCTCGCTCGCGCTGGGTGACATCCGCTTGACGCAGGGTCGACTCAGCGACGCACAGGCCGCCTATCAGCGGGGATTAGCGGCCGCGACCGCCCTCGACGGGTCGGCATTGCGCGGGGCGGCCGACATGCGCGTCGGTCTGGCCGACGTGTGCCGCGAGCGGGACGATCTAGATGCGGCCCGCGAGCACCTGCGTGCCGGCAGGGAGTTGGGGGAGTCGAGCGGGCTGCCACAGAATCCGTATCGCTGGCGGGTGGCGATGGCACGCATCCAGTGGGCTGACGGCGAAGTGGATGCCGCACTCCACTCGCTCGACGACGCCGAGCGGGTCTATGTGAGTGATTTCTTTCCGAATGTGCGGCCGGTGTCGGCGGTGCGGGCGCGGGTGTGGGCGCAATCGGGTCGCCTGAACGAGGCCCTGGCGTGGGCGCGCGAGCGCGGACTGCACAGCGACGACGAGCTGTCCTACGTGCACGAGTATGAGCACGTAACTCTGGCCCGGGTGCTGCTGGCCGAGTATGCGGCCGGGCCTGGCCGGAGCGGCGGGCGAGCCGAGCGTGCGGAGAGGTACGGGAGCGGCGGCCCAGACCGGAACAAGTGGCACGAGCGGATGCTCGTCGAGGCGACCGGGCTGCTGGCGCGGCTGTTGCAGGCGGCCGAGATGGGGGAGCGGACGGGGACTGTGATCGAAATTCTGGTTGTGCAAGCGCTCGCTGAACAGCTTCGCGGCAACAAGGCCGCGGCGCTCCAACCGCTGGGGCGGGCGCTCGCGCTCGCCGAGGCGGAGGGCTATGTGCGCATTTTTATCGAGGAGGGCGCTCCGATGCTCGCGCTGCTGCGGGCCGCGGCTACGCAGGGGGTGGCGCAGCGCTATGTACGGCGACTGCTCGCATCCGCTGACGGAGGGTGCAGCATTCCTACCCAGTCGGGCCTGATCGAGCCGTTGAGTCGGCGCGAACTCGACGTGCTGCGGCTTCTCGCGACCGATCTGACCGGCCCGGCGATCGCCCGCGAACTGGTGGTATCGCTGAACACGATTCGAACGCACATCAAGAATATCTACGCCAAGCTCGGCGTCGCCAGCCGTCGGGCCGCCGTGCGTCGCGCCGCCGAGCTCGGGCTGCTCGCCCGCCGCTAGCTGTACTGCCAGCCCTCGGCCCAGGACACCGAGTGCGCCGATTCACCACACTAATCACCACATCGGGTGATGCCCGCTCACCCGATCGGCTTCTACGTTTCAAACACCACCGAAACCAAGGAGACCACCGTGACAGAAATCGGCCGTGAACCGCACTGGTTTGAGATCCGTGTGCGTGGGCACCTCGGCCCGCGCTGGGTCGCCTGGTTCGACGAGCTCAGTCTCGCCCCACAGAGCGATGGAACCACCCTCATCCGCGGTCTGATTCACGATCAGGCGGCGTTGCACGGTGTGCTGCAGAAACTGCGTGACACCGGGCTGGCACTCGTGTCGGTCACCCAAATTGACGAACAGTAAAGGAGAACATCATGACTACGACCATCATCACCCCACGCATGACCGCGCTGCGAAAGTCCGCGCTCGCCGCGGGCATCTGCTACCTGATCACCTTTGTCTCCATCCCCACTCTCGCCCTCTACTCCGCCGTACGCGCTGACCCCGGGTACATTGCCAGTGCCGGCACTGTCACCCCCGTCGTCATCGGTGTCGTACTGGAAATCATCGTGGCTCTGGGCTGCATCGGCACGGCCGTGGCTCTCTACCCGGTGGTGCGGCGGCAGAATGAGGGTGTCGCGCTGGGTTTCGTCGCGGCACGCACGCTCGAGGCGGCCACCATCTTCGCCGGAGTGGTGGCGCTGATGGCCATTGTGAGTCTCCGCCAGGCCGGAGCCGGACCCGATTCGATCGTCACCGGTCAAGCCTTGCTCGCGCTGAACACCTGGACGACGGTGCTCGGACAGGGCTTCATCCCCGCGCTGAATGCCCTGCTGCTCGGCTCGCTCCTGTACCGTTCGCGGCTGGTTCCCCGGGTTCTGCCGGTGCTGGGTTTTATCGGAGCGCCCATCCTGATCGCCTCGGTGATCGGCGCGCTGTTCGGGCTCTGGGGCCCGTCGTCGCTGCCCTCGGGCGTAGGCTCACTGTTTCTGGCCAGCTGGGAATTCTCACTCGGCCTCTGGCTGGTCGTGAAGGGCTTCAAACCATCGCCCGTCACGGCGGGGCTGTGATGTTGATCACGCCCCGAGCGACGTCACCGGGCTCGGTCCCCTAGTCTCAGACGGTGAACATGTTTAAAGCGCGGCGGCGGCCGATAGTCGCCGCCGCTGGCGTCGCGGTCGTGTGTGTTGGGCTCATCGTGCACTTCACAGCGGTCGGAGCGGCTGCAGATTTTTTCGCCGACGCTCTCTACGCGGTCTTGATCTATCTCCTGTCGATTTTCTGCCTTCCGCGAATCGCACCGACCGCCAGTGCGGTCCTTACCTACGGCTTCTGCCTGCTGATCGAACTGGCCCAGCTGACGGGTGGGCCCGCGGCATTGGCGGTAGCGTTCCCGCCCGCCCGACTCATTCTCGGCACGACGTTCGCGCCCGTCGACCTCATGGCGTATGCGGTGGGAGTGGCCGTTGTGTGGGCTGGGGACGCGCTCGTCGCGGCGCGGGGCGTTCGTCGAGCTTGAGGAACGGCGATCAACTCCTCGCCGGTCGTGTCCCTACCGGCGGGCAACGCGGTCGGCCAAGTACGATCAAGGGGTGCCTCCGCGTTCACCCCTCGTCCAGCGCCACGGGCTAGATGCTGCGTGGGTGTGCACCCCCGAGCGGATAGAGCCCCAGCCCTGGCTGACGATGGGGGGCTGGCTGGATGAACGGCTCTCGGAATTCGTGGACGTCGCCGGGTTTCTGAGTGACGCACGCTTTGTCTACGAGACCGGGATGCCCGTGGCGGGCCGCGACCCGTATCGGCCGCATACCTTCGTCTGGTTTCACCGCGACCTTGCCGACGAGGTCATCGTGCCGGGACCGATCCACCTGATCTACCGTGACGAACGAATCGTCGTTATCGACAAGCCGCCGTTTTTGTCGACGATTCCGCGGGGCCGACACGTCGTGCAGAGTGTCGTGGTGCGCCTGCGCGCCGAGCTGGGACTGCCCGAACTCTCGCCGCTGCATCGGCTCGACCGCGTGACCAGTGGACTGCTCATCCTGGCGACCGAACGACGCTGGCGTGGGGCATATCAGTCCCTGTTTCAACACGGCGCAATCGACAAGACCTACCGGGCGCTGGCCCCGCTGCGGCCGGGGCTTAGGCTGCCGATCACCGTGCGTAACCACCTCGCTACCCGGCGCGGGCAGTGGCAGGCCGAGGTCGTGCCCGATGCCCCGGTCAATGCTGAGACGCTGGTCGAACTCGAGACCGAGCGGGGCTCCCAGGGGATCTATCGGCTGTCGCCGCGCACCGGGCGCACACACCAGTTGCGCATGCACCTGCTGGGCCTTGGCATACCGATCATCGATGACCCGCTCTACCCCGCAGTAGTGGATGTTTCCGTGCACGATTTCGCGCGCCCGTTGCAGCTGGTGGCCAGCAACGTGAGCTTTACCGACCCGATTGACGGGGGAGTGCGGGCGTTCGAGAGCGTGCGGCGATTGCCGCTCCTGGCTGAGATAGCCGGCGCCTGAGCGCGAGGCTGGAGTAGGCGGCCGAAGAAGCCAGCTGCCGAGTGCCGCGACGAGGAATCAGCGCAGGCATCCCGGCAGCCTTTTTGCCTTCGACTCTTAGGCGGGATCGAGTAGGAAGTCGTAGGTGACCTCGCGACCGCTGTCGGTGGGGGTCGGACGAAGAATCAGCTCAGGTTTTACGGCCGAGGCGATGTCGTTGGACAGATAGGAGTCTCCCTCAAAATAGAGCTGGGCGGTGAGCAGCTGGCGGCCGGGAGCCGAGACTTTGAGGTGTAGGTGGGCTGGCCGCCAGGCGTGCCAGCCGGCGGCAGTGATCAGATTGCCGCAGGAACCGCCCGTCGGAATCTGGTACGGGGCCGGCTGGACAGTGTTGATCTCATAGTTGCCTTGTTCATCGGCTACAACGATGCCGCGCAGGTTCCACTGCGGCAGTCCCGGCGCAAATTGCGAATAAAAGCCGTCATCATCGGCGTGCCAGATTTCCACGTGCGCACCAGCCTGCGCGGTTCCATCAGTGCCGGTAACGGTACCGCGCAGCACGAGTGGGGTTCCTGGCTCGTCATCGCGCATGGGGAGGGTCGCGGGGGTCGCTTGCTGCGGCGCGTTCGGTACGTAGTACGGTCCCTCGATCGTGCCCTTGGACCCTGTGCGGCCACTGGTAGCAACCTCCTCGATGACGTGCTCGACCCACACATCAAGAAATAGCGGCCATTCACCGTCTTCGCCGACTTGAATGAGCCACGCTTTGAGCGCGTTGAACTCCTCGTACGTCACCTCATGCTTGCGTACTGTTTCATACACGGCCGCAAGAACTTCGTTCGCGAGCAGGGAGACGCGCTCAGTCGATGCGGTCGCTCCGCCCGTTTTCCCACTCTGGCGAAATAGGTCGGTAGCGGCATTGCCAGAAGCGGCAGCCGAGGGTTCGAGATCGGTAACTTGGTGAGACATGTGGTGCTCCATTTCTATTTTCTGTCCACATCTGGGCGATGTAGAGGTCGTGTAGGTAGCCAGGGGATGCCTATTTGGTCAGGTGCTAGGTGCCAGCGGAAATTTCACTGGTCGAGGCAGGGGACCTGATGATGGTGAACGGTATGGATTCAACCCGAGTGAATCTCACGGGCGCCTACCCGCCGGAAGGGGGGCGTCAACCGCGCGGATCAGAGCTTTGAGGGTGAAGTCCGTATTCGTCGCTTCCTCGGACGGAATAGTTGACCCGAGCGATAGCGCACGCTTAACAGCCATGAAATCGTGCGGCCGGTTGACCGCGTCGGCGGCGATCAGGTGTCCGTCTCGGTAGTACAACACAGAGAAGGATTCGCTGTCTGGTTCTCCGCGCACGACGAAATCGTCGAAGCCAGTCGACAAACCGGCGATTTGCAGTTTGAGGTCGCCCTGATCAGACCAGAACCAGGGCACGGTTGTCGGCGGGCGGTTCCTGCCAAGAAGCGTCGCAGCGGCCACTTTTGCCTGGTCAACGGCATTCTGTACGGATTCTAGGCTAACCAGGGTGTCGGGATGCTGAGGGTGCGGCTGCACGGTGCAGTCACCAGCGGCAACGACAGTCGGGTTGCTGGTGCGCGCGGATTCGTCTACAACGATCCCGCGCGAGCAGGTCAGTCCTAGCCGGTGAGCAAGTTCAATGCGCGGTTCGACGCCAATGCCGACGATGACGACATCGGCCGGCAAGACTGTACCGTCGGAGAGCTCAACACCCGTCACTCGTTCGTCTCCGTGGAGGGCGATGACACCGCTGCCTAAACGGAAATGCACGCCGCGGCGGTCGTGGGCACCTCGATAGAACGCCGATACTGGCGGGGCGACCACACGCTGTAGCAACCGTCCGTACGATTCCACAAGCGTCACGTCGAGGCCGCGCCTGCGTGCTGCGGCGGCGGCTTCGAGGCCAATGAAGCCACCCCCGATGACCACGACGGTGTGTGCCACGCCGAGCAGGGTTCGAAGGTGTGTGGCATCGGGAATGCTGCGCAGGTAGCAGACGCCGGTCAGATCGGCCCCCGGAATGGTGAGTCGGCGCGGTCGTGATCCGGTCGTGAGCGCAAGTTTCTCGAAACCGAGGACGCGTCCGTCTCCGGTAAAGGCTTCCCCTCCGCGGCCCGATGCGGCTAGGCGGATGTCCCAGATCCGCGTTCCGATCCGCGCATCAATCGCATTTTCGGTGTAGAAGTCCGTTGCTCTTAAAGAAAGGTTATCTTCGTCTACGTCCCCGTTCAGAAAAGACTTGGACAGGGGCGGTCGCTGGTACGCGCCCCACGGTTCAGCGCCCGCGATGGTGATGGGTGCAGAGTACCCGTTCTCACGCAGGGACACGGCGAGCTGCAGACCTGCCTGCCCGGCGCCCACAATGAGTGTGCCAGTGCACGCCGTGACTGAGTTCGTCAAGAGGGTCATTGTTCCGGGGCGATTTCGGCTTCGAGACCGTCGAGTGCAGCGGTCATTCGGATCTGGCATGACAGGCGGCTATTTGGTTTACGAACTGAGGCGGTGTCGTCGAGCATTTCATCCTCAAAGTCATCGGCTTGACCGGTGAGATCGATGAAGGAGTCGGCGATGTAGACGTGGCAGGTCGCGCAGGACAATGCGCCGCCACACTCCGCGACGATGCCGGGAACCCCGTGTTTGACAGCGGTCTCCATTACGGATGCGCCGATCTGGGCGTCGACGGTGAAGAGTGCCCCGGTGGGGGAGTGAAGGATGATCTTGGGCATGAGAACCTACCTGATCTGTTGACGTGTCGGTTGGTGTGATCCGCCGAGATCGGGCGGATCACACCGGTGACGAAGGGAATTAGAGTGGCTAGTAGAGCTCGAAGTATTCGCGGTGCTCCCAATCGGTCACACCGTTTACGTAGGTATCCGGGTCGGGGTTCGCGGTAACCCAGGCGTCGTACCGTGCCACTTCACTGCGCTTGATCGTGACCAGGTAATCGATGAAGTGATCGCCAAAGGCCCCACGGTAGAAGGTGTCAGTTTCCAGTGCGTCGATTGCGTCGGCGAGCGTACTGGGCAGCGCCACAACATCTGCGGCGTACGGGTCTTCGGACAATGCGCCCGGACTGGTTTTGTTCAGAATTCCGTCCAGGCCGGCAGCGGCCTGCGCCGCAATATAGAGGTAGGGGTTTGCGGCCGAATCGCCGACCCGGTTTTCCACGTGGGACGATACATCCCCCGGCGCGCTGATGACACGCATCATGGCGGCCCGGTTGTCCTGTGCCCAGGTCAGCCGGTCGGGGGCGAGCGAATACGGGCGGCGTCGGCGGTATCCATTCACCGTCGGCGTCGTGAATACGGAGGCGGCCACGCCGTGGGCGAGAGTGCCGCCGACATAGTGTTGGCCCAGCTCAGACAGCGGCTCGTTGAGATCGGTGACCATGAGATTCTCACCGGACTCGATGTCGACGACCGAGGTGTGTAGATGCCACCCGCTCGCGTAGAACCCGGGGACGGCAGGGGTGCACATGAAGGATGCGAGGTACCCGTTTCGCTTAGCGATTTGTTTCGTCGCCATGCGAAACATCACCGCAGCATCGGCGGCGGCCAATGCTTCGAGCACATCGAACGTGGTCTCAACCTGGCTGGGGGCCCACTCGTCGTCGATCGAGCGCAGCGGAAGGCCCATGTCCACGATCGCCTTGCGGATCGGGCGAAGGATGTCGTCGATTTCATCGAGGTGGTCACCGAGCAGGTAGCTATAGCCACGGGCCACCGGGGCCACCTTGGGCGGATCTGCGGGGGAGCCGGGAGCACCCAGAGAGCCGGTACCGAGGAGGTCATCAACGACACGGGTCAGGTACCACTCCATTTCGATTCCGGCGATGAGTTTGTAACCGTGTTCGGCCATCCGCTGCAATGCCTGACGCAGGATGGACCGGGGAGCGAAGGGAAAGAGCTGACCGTTTGACATGTAGAGGTCGCACAGAACGAATGCGGTCTCCGGCACCCACGGCAATACGGTGAATGTGGCAGGATCTGGAACCATTTTCACATTGGGGCTGCCTCCTAGGCCCTCGATTCCGAAGCCGCCGTTGGCGGTAAAAGGATTAAGTACTATCGCATTTGCGGAGTCGAAGAAAAAAGGTGCCATGGTGATGTCCATGCCACTCTCCAAGGCGGACAGATATGCCTCTTTGGTCAGAGACTTTCCGCGCAGGAGACCGTGCTGATCCGGCCAGGCCAACCGAACGACCTCAATGCCCGCGGCGTCCATGGCGATCCGGGAACGCTCCGCAGCTTCCAACTGCTTCTCCGAGTAGAGGCCATGCTTCTCAATGAACTTCGCTCGGGGCAATGTGACTTGGTCCAACATATGACTGCTCCTTGATTGGGCGGCTCCTGCGGAGCCGCGTTCGGGTTGTGCACGTGATGCGGATCGATCGGTCAGTGAAATGAGGTCAGTGAAATGAGGTCAGTGAAATCAGGTCAGCCACTGGGGCTCAGTGACGAGGCCGCAGTGACGGGGACTCAGCGGAATGCGCTGCCGAAACGAGCTCGGCGCAGCGCGTTCAACGGAATGGTTCGGTAGCACTTTCCGAAACCGCCGCAGCGAGCCAACCACCGACAACGCGCTGAGCGCCTCGCCAAGCACGCCCGCCATCGTCAACTGTTGCCGCGAGGAGTTCGGCCGTGTCTACTCCGCTTGCTCGTAATTTGGGCCCTTCAATGGCCAAGAGGTGGTGAATACCGACCGGTGAGATCTCGGGGTGGAATTGCACGGCCAGAGCTGAGCCCAATCTCCAGGCCTGCGGGTAGCGGTCGGAGACCGCTAGAAGCTCCGCGTCAACGGGTGGTCTGAAGGTGTCGCTGTGAAACGAAAAGAACCGACCCTCCAGCCCCGTCAGGTCCGTGACGTGCTGCCCGGGTGCGGGCAGCACGTCGATGAGTCCGTACTCCAAACCCGAAGGGCCGGGGATGGCCTCTCCTCCGAGAGCCCGAGCCAGAATCTGGGAACCCAAGCAGATTCCAAGAACCGGCACCTGTGCCTGAACCGCATCGCGCAGAAAGTTTTCTTCTCGGAGGAGGAAGGGATACTTTTCGGTGTCGTAGGCACTTTGCGGACCCCCCAAACAGATCACGGCGGCAACCGAGGTCACCTCAGGAAGCGCCTCGCCGGCAAAGGGTGAAACGGTTCGTGACGTCAAACCATGATCGTCGATTAGTTGGTGGATCCGCTCAAGATCCGTACGCGCAACATGACTGATAATCAGCACGGTGCCGCCCGCCTGGGTCATGGCTGAGGCCGGGGTTCGATGTTGGAGTGCCAGGGACTCCAATGGTCGGTGCCCGCGAGGGCCTGCATTAGTTCGACCGCGTTCACTCGATCCAAGGCCAGCCAAGAATCATCGAGACTTACACCGTAGGGAGTGAAATCCCAGATCTTCAGGCGTTTCACCTCAGCGATCACCGGTCGCATCGTCGCGATTTCACGTTCCAATCGGGCGACCTTCTCGGTGAGGAGTATGTTTTCTCGTCGGATCAGATCGGTCTGCTCCCCAGGCTCCGGGGCATTCGAATTCATCGTTTCCTCTCAAAAGACCAGGGTGAGATTCTCGTGGCCGTGCTCAGAATCGAGAAGGTTGACCTGTTTGAGGCGAATCTTCCAGCCGTCGCCATCGGGCGCCAGCACGTGGCCATACCAGCCCGGATAGGTTTTGCCGACCCCGGCTCGAAACTCGTGAACAATGAAGTTCGATCGCACCAAGCGGTACCCGGAACCCGGGTCATCAAGCACTTCAACGTTGGTGATCAGGCGTCGGGTGCGCGACTGGGGAATCTGGCTGAATGCCAGTCCGGTGCGCAGCCAGAAGACGCGATCGGTGAGGCGGCGTCGGTCGTCGAACGCGTGGGAAACCTCCAGGCGGGGATTACCGCCTCCCGGGGTAATCGGAACCCAGTAGAGGCAATCGTCGGTGAACAGCTCGATCCAATCGTTGAATCGGGCCTCATCGATGAGACGCGCCTCTCTGGACAGAAAACCTTCGGCTGATCTGGCCACATTGACATCAGCGACAGCCCAGTCCGCGGTGAACAGGTCCGCGAAGCGGTCGAGGTCCGCATAGAAATCAGCGTCCACGTGGTACGACCAACGCGAGGTATCCGAATAGTCGGTCTGCGCGTTCATGCGCGAGCCCCGTTCATCAGGCGCAGCCATTCCTGGAAGTAGCTGCGCATATGGATTTCATCGGTCACGGCTGAAACCACAACACCGGTTTCGTCCATGCTCTGCCACCCGTCGACGTTGAGGCCGCGATTCATGAGGATCCACTCGACTTCAGTGACAGCCAGACCGCGCTGGACCTCTTCGAAATTCGCTTGGTCGTCGGGTTCACCGAATGCGGGAAAGTCTTCCTGGGTACGCATTCGCATAGTGTTGACTTCTTCGGGCACACCGCCAATGCTCGTCGCATTCCACACCAACTGGGTCTTGTCGACGCTCAGGGGCTCGATCACCTGAATCTGATTACCAATGATCAGAAGATTAGGAAAGATGCTCAGGTTGATTTGGGCCCCCGCGCTGATGTCCAAGAGTCGATCGGCATCCTCGGGGTACTTCGTACGAATCAGTTCTTCGAAGCGTTCCCGGCCAGGCTGCGGTCGCTGATTTGCCCAGATGCTACCGGGGCCGTCAAAATTGGGGCGTTGGTCGATGACGCTGTGTCCGTTGCCGAGGGAGTAGATCTTCATCGCTCCGTCATCGGGGGTCTTGCCGAAGTAGGACATGTCCTTACTGTCGCCCAATCGCGACGCCATCTCGAGCAGAGAACGGTGCGAGAACGAGGGGTGGTATCCGTCGCCCCCGTTGTCGTAGGCAAGCTTCCAGTTGCCGCGGTAGACCATGCGGTGGGCTGCGGCGCGCACGATGACCTCACCGTCGGGCGCCCGGTCAATCCAGTAGTCCAGCCACGGTTTGGCTTCACCGAGAAAATCTTCCAGCGATGGCGCGGATTCGTTCAGAGTGCCGAAGATAAATCCGCGGTAACTCTCGACGCGGGAGACCTTGCCGAGACCGAGTTCGGACTTGTTGAAATCCGCGCCGTATCCGCTGGGCCACGGAGCGCCGACGAGCTCGCCGGTGTTCCGAAACGTCCACCCGTGGTACGGGCACTGAAAGCTCTTTGCTACCCCGGCCTCCTCGCGGCAGATGGTTGCGGCGCGGTGAGCGCACCGATTGAAGACGGCGTGCAGTCCACCCTTACGGTCTCTCGTGATCACGATAGGACGTAGCCCCAACGTGCCGGTCACGAAGGAATTCTTCTCCGGGAGCTGGGACTCATGGGCCAGATATGCCCAGGTCTGCCCGAAAACTTTGACCATTTCCTCGGTGAATACCCGCTCCTCGGTGTAGAGCGACCTGTGCACCCGGTCTTCACGCACTAGGTCATCCCAGCACGGTGTCTTCGGATCCTTCACGGAATCCGTCACTACGGAAAGTACGTCCACCATCTGCTCGGCTCCTCAGAAGATCATGGCCTCGATGTTGGGGCCACTGAATTGAGCCGAGCCTATGGATCGCTTTTCGGAGCGTCTATAGAAGCGTGAGGAATTTCGTTAGGAAGAATTCGACGACCTAGATTTCTCTACAAGGAATGTGGCTAGCGATCCTGCAGGTCTGCCAGAGCCACCGAAGTCATGCGCTTCTCGACGGCTGCAGCCGCGGCCAACAGCGCCTGCGCGCACTCCTCGACCTTTTCTTTGCTAAAGCGGATGCTGGGAATGGCGGCGCTGATGGCGACTACCGGCCGCCCCTGCTGGTCGAGAACCGCGACGCCAATGCCGTTGACTCCCTGAGCCGCCTCCTCGATGTTGGTGGCATATCCCTGCTGGCGTACCGTCGCCAAGTGACGTTTCAAGGCCAAAACGCTCGAGATTCGGGTGGAGCGCCACGGCGGAAGACCTCCGCCGTGCAGGTGGTCAATCTGCGCGTTACTCAGCGACGCGAGCATCGCTTTCCCCCCGGCGGAGCAATATGCCGGAACCTGGTCCCACACGCCGACCCTAATTCTCAAGGTCTGGTCGCTCTCCACCCCGTCAACGTATCGAACTTGGGGTCCCTCGAGTACCCAGACCTGCACGGTCTCATCCAGTTGCTTGACCAATGATTCGAGAGTGGGACGCACGATCTGGCGCACGGTACTGATCGATCGCGTGCTGTCACTCCAGGAGGCCAGTTCCGGGCCGGCTCGATAGAGGCGCTCTCGATTCTGCATGGCAAAGCCGCCATGACACAGAGCTGCCAGAAGGCGATGGGCTGTCGAGGGGACCACGTTGAGTCGTTCGGCCGCCGCTTTGACGCTCATAACCTCGCCGTCCCGCAGCGCGACGATCAATTTGAGTGCCCGATCAACTGAATCGAGGGGAGGTTGTGGCTCAAGATTTCGCATAAGAGAATCTTTACACGATGCATTGCGCTAGGGGAAACCTAGTTTATATAGTCCGGGTATCGACTGGCGGTACGGGCCAGCAGAAACTCAGAGATCTTTAACAAATCAATCTGAAGAACGGGACGGTACTGGTGAGTACGAACTTAGATGAGCGGGATCGCCGCTGGGGTTTGCTCAATGATTCCATGCGCGAACACAGCATGGATTGCCTGATCTTTGCGGCCAACGACTACCGCGGTCACAAGGGCGCTTTGCGCTACGTGACCGACTACAACTTATTTCATCGGTCCGGCAATGCGGTCATGTTTAAAAATGAGGAACCGATTGTCGTGTTGTCGGGGAGTTTGGCCGGCTCTCGCCGCCCGACCACGGACTGGGTTGCCGACTACCGTTTTCCCGGCACCATCGCCCAAGGGCTGGTCGACGCCTTCTCAGGGCGCAAGAATGTCAAGCGAGTGGGCATTGTCGGATTCGGCCAGATCATGAAGGTCGACGAATACCTCGCGCTGACCGAGGGGCTGCCCGGGATTGAATTCTTTGACTACACGGCAAACTTCGAGAAGATCCGCGTGGTGAAGAGCCCAGAGGAGATTATTGGAGTTGAAGAATCCGCGTACGTCTTAGACCAATGCTTCACCCGCCTGCTCGAAATTGCCCGGCCCGGCGTGACCGAGCGCGAGATTGGCGCCGAAATGTACAGAGTGGGATACAAGCTGGGCGGGGAAGACCCGCTCTTCCTCACCATGTACACCGAGAACCTCCATGACGGAGTGTCGGCAAGTTTCGCGCCGCCGCGGGGACGAGAACTGAACGCACACGACCTGCACACCTTTTCTTTTGAAATCGTCGGTCCGCGCGGGTACTGGACCGAGCTCTCTCGTATGGTCACCTTTGCGACCCCGCACGACGACGATGTGCGAATGGCGAGGGCCGTCTCCAAGGGGATCACGGCCGCAGCCGCCGCGATGAAGCCTGGAACATCACCCAATGCCGTACAGCAGTCCGTGCTCGCAGCAATCGAATCGGAGGGCGCGGTCTCCTCTTATTGGTCGGGGCACTCCCTCGGCCTGGACGTGCTGGAGCAACCGTGGATCGGACTCGACGTCGTCGAGGACGATGGCGGCCAGGCCAGCGACATCATCGAAGTTGGCAACGTCTTCACTATTCACCCCATGGTCGTCGACCAGGTCAAGAAACGGAGCGGATATATGTCCGACACGTTCGTCATTGAGTCTGACGGCGCGCGCAAACTCTCCGAATTCAGCACGGCTCTGCACTGCCTGACGAAAGGAAACGTCAATGTCATCGACTACTAGTACCCGGATCGATCCAATCACCGCGTCCGTGCTCCAACGCCGCGTCGACGCGATCGCCAAGGAAATGGCTGGAATGCTCATGCGGTCGTCGCGTTCACCAATTTTCAACGAGATTGGTGATCTAGTGACGGTCGTGTTCGATAAGCACGGAAACACGCTTGCTCAAGCCGAATTTGCGGCCATCATCGCGTTCGGTGCGCATCCCTCGCTTGAATTCATCATCAACTATTACGGTGACGACGTTCACGAGGGTGACGTCATTATTCATAACGACGTGTATTCCGGGGGAAATCAGAACGCCGACACCGGCATCTACGTGCCGGTCTTCGTCGACGCCGCCCTCGTGGGTTGGATGGCAGCCAAGGGGCACATGGCGGACATCGGTGGTATGACGGCAGGCGGCTATGACCCCAATGCGAAGGACATTTGGCAGGAAGCACTGCGTATCCCTCCCGTCAAAATCGTGCACCGTGGGGTTCTGCAGCGTGATGTTTGGGACTTCATCTCTGCGAATATCCGCATGGATTTTGTCATGGAAGACATCAAGTCCATGATCGGATGCTGCACGGTAGGGGGGCGACGCCTCATTGAGGTTATCCGGAGGTACACCCTGGAAACCTACGAAGACCACATGAACTACATTTTGGAAAGCTCCGCGCGTCAAGTTCGTGCTGAAGTCGGTCGGTGGGCCGATGGGCATTACTACGGCGAGAGCTGGATGGTTTCCGACGGGTTCGACACCACCAAAAGATACAAGATTGCCTGCGAGATTGAGGTCAAGGGCGAAGAGATCACCTTCGACTTCTCGTCGAGCGATGATCAGGCACCGGGAATCACGAATATGCCTCCCGCCTCGGCCAAGGGAGCCGTACGAATTGCGTTCCTCATGATCATGGCGGCGGGCGGCATCAACATTCCGACCAACCAGGGCCTGTTCGAACCTATCAAGACGGTCTTCCGAGAAGGTTCCCTGCTCAATCCGCGGTTTCCCGCCGCAACCGTCTTCGGCAACCAGATGTGCGATGAAGTTGTTGAATGCATAATGACGGCCCTCTCCGGAATCCTGCCAGATCGGGTGACGGCCGGATGGAACAAATACCTCTGCACATCAACGCACGGAGTTGACCCGCGCACCAACGAGGCCTTTGGTACCCTCACGGTGTTCCAACGCACCGGCCCCGGCGGAATGCTCGGTACCGACGGCTGGGATGCGCTTGGTTTCACCGGAACGGCAGGCCAGATGCGCGCTCCAGACCCCGAGATGTTTGAACTAACTTCTCCTCACTTCCTCGAGTATCTGGAATACCTTCCCGACTCCGCTGGAGCTGGCGAATTTCGCGGCGGAATGGGTACCCGAACGGCGTGGAGCAACTATGGTCTGCACCAGCACGGCGTCACCCTCGGCGATAATGTTCGTCACGAAGGAGCCGTTCCCGCTCAGGGGCTGTTCGGCGGGTCGGATTCTGGCCTCAATGAGATCACGGTCACCTATCCGGATGGCCGGGAACATTTGTGGGGCTCGAAGGAGATCATCGAGCTCCCGGCCGGTACCCGGATGGAATCCATCAGCGGGGGCGGCGCCGGCTATGGCGACCCGAGAAAGCGCCCCATCAAAAAGGTGCTCGCCGAGGTTCGTGACGGTGTCCTCACCCGGGAGAAGGCACGCGAGGACTACGGCGTAGTTATCTTCGCAGACGGAGTGTCCGTCGACCAGGAACAAACCGCGGCTCTTCGAGCCTAGAGAAGAATTGGAAGACGACCTCATGAGCATCAGAATCGGAATCGACGTCGGCGGTACCTTCACGGACTTCCTGGTGATCTACCCGGACGGCAAACGACGCATCCACAAGACCAGCTCCGTACCCTCCAACCCACCGATGGCCGTTCAGATCGGCTTGGCCGAAATCGCCACCGCCGAAAACAAAACCATCGAAGACTTCATGGCCGAGGTCGGGCTCATCGTGCACGGAACCACAGTGACCACAAACGCCCTGCTAACCCGTAATGGACCCACCACGGGTCTGCTGACCACCGAAGGATTCCGCGACGTGTTGCCCATGCGCGACGGCACTCGTGAGGAGGCCTACGACAACCGGCTTGAGCAGCCGGTGCCGCTGGTTCCTCGCTACTTGCGCCAGCCGGTCGCCGGTCGGGTCGACTACAAGGGCGACGTGCTCACGGCGCTCAAAGAGGAAGATGTTTACGCCGCCGCGGAGATTTTCAAGGCGAATGACGTGGAATCTGTGGCCATCTCTTTCATGCATTCTCACGCGGAGACCAGCCACGAAGATCGTGCCGCGGAGATCATCGCCGAGGTCCTGCCGGGGGCTTACATCACGAAGTCCTCAGAACTGCTCGCCCAGGCTCGGTACTACCCTCGAATGAGCACCGCCGTGCTCAACTCCTATGCCGGGCCGATCATCAGCTCGTATCTGTCTACGCTCACCGAACTCCTCGAGGAGGTGCACTTTTCGGGCATCCTGCTTCTTATGCAGTCCAACGGGGGTGTCGCCACCCCCGGTGAGCTCGCGAAGCGTGCCGCCCTGTCCTTGCTCTCCGGGCCTGCTTCAGGCCCAACTGCTGGCCTGCTGGTGACCGCGGCCCACGGCTGGGATTCCTGCCTGACCGTAGATATGGGCGGCACTAGCTTTGATGCCGCCGTGGTCAAAGACAACAAACCGCTCATCATGACCGATGGCATTATCGACCGTTGGAGGATCGCCCTGCCGATGGTTGACATCAACACCATCGGCGCCGGCGGCGGCAGCATCGCCTCGGTCGACGAAGGTGGCCTGCTCCGAGTTGGCCCGCAGAGCGCTGGTGCCACGCCCGGACCTGCGTGTTATCGACGTGGCGGGGTCAACGCCACCGTCACGGATGCCGACGTAGTGCTCGGCTACATCGATCCAGACACGTTTCTGCACGGCCAGATCGGGCTGGATCGCGAAGCGTCGATTCAGGCGATCAAGAACGATGTCGCCGACCCATTGGGCATCACTGTGGAGGAGGCCGCCTTTGGTATTTACCAGATGGTCAACGTAAACATGGCGACGGGCGTGCGGGACATCACCGTGCGCCGAGGCCTGGACCCGCGAGACTTTCCTATCGTGGTCGCTGGTGGAGCCGGCCCGGTGCACGCCGGTGCAATTGCCCGGGAGCTGGAAATTCCGATCCTGCTCACCCCCCGTGATTCCTCAATCTTCTGCGCGGCCGGCATGCTCGTCTGTGACTTCAAGCACGACTACGTTCAAAGTTCCAACCAGCGCTTGGAAAGCCTGTCCGACGAGTACCTGGTCGACACCTGGAAGGGCATGATGGCCGAGGGCCGCAAGACCCTGCACGCGGAGGGTGTGGCCGACGCAGCGATCTCATACGTGCCTTCCGTTGACCTGCGCTACAAGGGTCAGTGGTATGAGATCAACGTGGAAGTTGATCCCGCCAACCTCGTGTCGCCCAACATCGCCGAGTTCTATGCCTCGTTCCACAAACTCCACGACACGCTCTTCGGCTACAGCACCCTCGACATGCCCATCGACCTGCTTAACATTCGGCTGACGGTAGTCGGCACGACACCCAACGATCGGGTTGACCTGGCCGCCACTGCCGCGGGAGCCATTCCCGAGCACCGAAGACGCGACATCTACTCTCCACTCCAGCGGCAAATGGTTGAGGTGGAGGTCTATCAGGGTGCAGCGATGGTTCCTCTCGACGAGATCGAAGGCCCCGCCATCATCGAACTCGGCACCACCACCATTGTGGTGCTCGATGAATACAACACCGTCGTTGACAAGAACGGTTCCTTCGTGATGTATCTGCGCGACCAGAAGGACACGTTGAAGGCCAGGCTCGACCTCTCGTAGCCCGCCAGACCACTCCTGACTCACCCGGTAGCCGCCACCGGTGGCTGCGCCCTACAACCATGCCCGAAAATCCATTTCTATCGCTTTTCCCGAGAGTAAGGACCGATTCACATGCTGAAAAAAACGCTCCTCCTGGCGGCATCCGCAGTATTACTGGTGTCCGTAAGTTCCTGCGCCGCATCCACGGAAAGCGCGGTCACCACCAGCGCCGGCGACAAAAAGATCACCGTCGGCTATTCCGGTGCCATCCAATCCAACCCGAACAACAAAGCAATCGAAGACGGCATCAGGGCCAAGGCCGACTCACTGGGGATGGATCTCATCGTCACCGACGCCCAGTACAACACCAGCAAACAACTCGCTGATATTCAATCGCTCCTCAACCGCAACGTCGACGTTCTCATCGTGTGGCCGATCGACCCGCTTGGCATCCAGCCGGCCATCGAACAGGCCGATAGCCAGGGAGTTCCCGTTATTGTGCAGGACACGACCGACGGGGGGCCGTACACGTCCAATTTCCAGGTCACCAATTACGCCTCGGCTCAACAGGCGGCAACGTTCATCGGTGAGAATGTCGAGGCCACCGCGAAGGTCGTGCAGATTGAGGGCGTGCCCACCGTTGGTGTTCTCGACGCGCGTAACAAGGGTTTCCAAGACGGTGCGAAGGAAACCGGCCTGAACATCCTCGCCAGCGAGGTCAATGGGCTGGACACTGCAGACGGCGCTCGCCCAATCGTCGACGCCTGGAAGTCGCGTTTCGGCACCGATATTCAAGCGATCTTTGCCTACAACGACGACAGCGCCCTCGGGGCAGCCTCAGCCAAGGCAGGGGACTTCAACCCCATGGTCATCGGCATGAATGGTTCGCAGGAAGGTATCGACGGGGTTAAGGACGGTCGCTTGGCGGCCACCTTCGATTTTCACCCCGTGCAGCTGGGCATGGGTTTAGGCTGGGCAGCTCATGAGCTTGCCGAGGGGCGCAGTATCCCGAAGACCGTGGTGATGGAATCGACCCTAATCACCGCCGCGAACGCTTCGAGCTGGATTCCGATCAAAGCCTTGCTCGGCTCGCAGACCAGCGTCGATATCACCACGAAGGACGGGGTCTCCACCCTTAATGTAACCGCGAGCAAGTAATGATCTCGCTGGCCGGCATCACGAAGACCTACGGCGCTGTCACGGCGCTGTGCAACATCGACCTCACGGTGGACCGAGCAGAAGTCCTCGCCCTTGCGGGCGAGAACGGGTCGGGTAAATCCACCTTGGTAAAGATTCTGTCGGGTGTCGTGCTGCCGGACAGCGGAACGATCAGTATCGATGGTAGACCGGTCACTTTCACAACCCCGCTCGATGCGCTCGACCACGGCATCGCATTGGTGGCCCAGGAACTGACTGTTCTACCTCACCTCCCGGTTTATGAGAACGTCATGTTACCTTTTCTGCGACACCGCACTCGCCGGTTGATTTCCCGCAGAAACCTCATCGCTCGCACCACCGGCATCCTCGACGCACTCGGAGTCCAGATTGACCCGTGTATACCGGTGTCTCGGCTCGGCCCGGTACAGCAGACCTTCGTCGAAATCGCCAAGGCGCTCGTTGTCGAGCCAAAACTGTTGATTCTCGACGAGGCCACGAGCCGACTCGGGGAGCAGGAGGTTGAATTCCTGTTGGCACTAATCAAACGGCTGAAGGTTCAAGGCTTGTCCACCATCATGATCACCCACCGCATCGCCGAAATGACATCGACCGCAGACCGGGCCTTCGTGCTTCGCGACGGAAAATTCGCCGGGCAGCTACTCCACGCAGAGCTCAACGAACACGAGTTAGTCAACCTGATGGTGGGTCGTACCATCGTGCCACGGGCTAAGAAACACGCCGTCTCCGTGGCCGCACCCCGGCTGCAGGTGCAGGACCTACAGCTGCAGGGGAGCCGGAAGCGGCTGACTCTTGAGGTGCAGGCGGGGGAGATCGTAGGACTGGCTGGCCTCGTCGGAGCCGGACGCACGGAACTACTCGAGGCCCTAGCCGGGGTTCGGCGAACCGGCGGCGGTACCGTTGCCGTTGACGGGCATCTGGTTCCGCCGAACAACACCCGACGTTCCCTCCAACACGGCCTCGCTCTCGTACCGGAAGACCGTCATACCCAGGGGCTCATCGTGAGCGACAGCATCCACGAGAACTATGAGCTGGGAGCAGTGCCCTGGCACGGTCTGGTCAACCGAAAACGTGGTCGGGCTCGCACCCGAGACGCGGTCGCCCGATTCGGAGTGAAGACGGGAAACGTGCTCGCACCCGTCACCTCGCTCTCAGGAGGAAACCAACAGAAGATCGTCATTGCCAGAGCACTGTCTAAAAATCCGACCGTGCTCCTTCTCGACGAACCCACCCGAGGGGTAGATATCGGCGCCCGCGACGAGATTTACCAGATCATCGAGGAGCAAGCGCGCACGGGTATGGCAGTGCTTATGGCTTCATCGGACATGCTCGAAATTCTCGGCGTCTGTGACCGGGTCCTGGTCATGCACGAAAACGAAATTGTCGGAGATCTGCACGGCGCACTCATCACCGAACACACCATTGCACTGCTCTCAACGGGCGGAAAGTTGGAGACCCATGTCAAAGCTCACTAGCCAGACCGCTCCAGCCGAACCAGCCAATCCGGTCGGCCGTGTCGGCTCGCGACCCCTCGGCAGAATCTACGAAAACACGCGCGTGTATATCGGAATCGGAACAATGCTCGTTCTGTTGGTGGTGTACCTCTCCGTCACCCAACCGACTTTCGCCACTGCACAAAACCTCATCACCATCCTCGAAACTAACTCGGTACTTCTCCTAGTGGCCGTCGGACTCACCTTCGTGCTGTTGACTGGCGGGTTTGACCTTTCTGTGGGTGGGATGCTCGCCCTCTCAGGGATACTCCTGGCCAAGCTCATCGAAAGCGGCGTGAATTACTACTTCGCGGCCATCCTGGTGATCGTTGCCGCAGCCATTCTCGGTGGAGTGCTCAACGGGCTACTGATCGGAAAACTCGGGCTTTCCTTTTTCGTCGTCACCCTCGGAACGATGTCGCTCTTTCGTGGCGCCGGGCAGGTTGTCACTGAGGGTCATGGTCTCTCGCTCTACGACGTGGAAGCGTCAAGGCTCATCGGGAGTGGCCGATTCCTTGGCATTCCTTGGCTGGTGATTATTGCGTTGACTGTACTATTGTTGGCCATATTCGTTACGCGTTACACCGGTTTTGGCCGCATGCTCTATGCCGTCGGCGGCAATGCGGAGGCAGCACGTTTGTCCGGAATCAAAGTCTGGCTGGTTCGGGCGGTGGCCTACGGTATCTGTGCGGGGCTCAGCGGTCTGGCCGGCATTCTGGAATCCAGCCGGCTCGCCTCAGCCTCGCCGACAGCGGCTACCGGACTGGAACTGATCGCGGCGGCGGCCGTGCTGCTCGGGGGAACAAGTTTCGCCGGCGGCGCTGGCAGCATGATCGGTACCCTGCTCGGAGCCCTCTTTTTGGGCATCATCTCCAACGGCATGACCATCAGCCAGATTTCGTCGTTCTGGCAGAGCGTAGTGACCGGTTTCGTGCTCTTGGCGGCGGTGCTGCTGGATTGGTTTCGGATGCGCAGGGATAAGCGAATGGCCGGCGTCTAAGCAGCGAAACCTCCTGTGAATGCCGCTTGCTATACGCCACGGGCGGTGAACTCCCCTCCCGGGGCGGCGTTGCTGCGTGTCGGGGCGGCAGCATCCCTCGAAGGGGGGAAGCGAATCTTCGACCCGATCGAGTGATGTTGGTGAAGAATCGCACGAACCTACACTTGCAAAAATCCTGACGGCATCCCGCACAGGAGACAAGCAGTCCCCGTAGCAGGAGGAAAAGCCATGAAGCAGATCTCGATCATCGGAGCCGGACACGCCGGAACGTTGTTGGCTGTCGGTCTCGTCAACGCTGGTTATGACGTGCAGCTGTTCAGCGACAAGGATGCCGAGGGCATTCGAGATCAGACGTCACCGACCGGTACTGCCGCGATCTTCGCCGATTCGGTTGCCACTGAGCTGCGCCTCGGTGCCGCTGACTACTCGGGGCAGGGCGCCCCGATGGACGCGATTCATTTGTTCTTCAGCCCCAAGGTTGGGCAGGAACTTATCGGATTCGGAAGTGCACTTGAGGAAGCCACCGGATTGGCAACGGATGTGCGGCTCAAGTCGTACGACCGCATGAAGCAGCTGGAATCTTTCGGCAGTGAGGTGCACGTCGAGACGGTGAGCATGGACCGCCTCGATGAGATTGCGGACGAGAGCGCCCTGACCGTTGTGGCCACCGGCAAGGGAGGCTTCTCTTCGCTGTTTCCTCGCGACGAGAAGCGCAGCGTGTATAACGCGCCTCAGCGCAAGCTCGCCATGGTCTTGGTGCGGGGTATAGCTTCCGATGGCTCGGCGTTCAGTAACCGTCTCCCGGGAATGACCCCAGTCTGCTTCAACCTTTTCGGTGGTGCCGGAGAGATTTTCTGGGTTCCCTTTCTGCATAAGAGCGGCGAGATGGTGTGGTCTCTCGTCTTCGAAGCCCGTGCGGGCGGACCGTTTGACCGGTGGGACGACGTAACGAACATTCACGAGGCCTTTGCGACGGCGCAGAGCCTGATCAAAGAATTTGTCCCCTGGGATTGGCCGTCGATGAAGGACATGGAACCTCTTCTTGACGATCCGTTCAGTTGGCTTAAGGGATCGTTCGCTCCGTCGGTGCGCACCGGTTCGGGCGTCACACCCGGCGGCCATGTTGTGATGAGCCTGGGCGACACCTCGGTCAGCTACGACCCGATCTGCGGCCAGGGTGCCGGCTCGGGAATCCGTCAGGGTGGCCAGTACTTCGATGCGATCCTCGCCCGAAGCGGGCGACCGCTCGACCGTGAATGGATCGATGGTGTCTTCGAGAAGTTCTATTCCAGCCATGTCGAAGGCACTTACCGTTTCACGAATACCTTTCTGGAACCCCTCACTTCGACGGGAGTGCGTGTCATGACGGCCGCGTTCGCCGACCCTCGTCTGCGTGGTCCATTATTGAAATCCTTCAATCGGCCTTCGACCGCATTTCCATGGCTCTCGGAACGGAAAGATACCGATGCGTGGATCAAGACGCACACAGGGCGTTCGGCTTCATCGGTGGTGGCTCGCGGAAATGCCAAAGCCTTGGGTGCCATGATCAAGAATACCCTTACCGGTGCGAACTTTCCCCGAGCCGAGGCGACTGTGCCCAAGCCGGCGCTATTGGCGAGTCGACCACTCTGAGCGCCAGGTACCAGGACCGCCCGTAACTGCGTGCAGTTCTAGACTTCTAAAGGAGATACCGCATGGGCACCTCACCGAACGCTCTCGACACAGCGAATCAGCGCGACGCGTTTGCCGGCGGTCTGGCCGCATTCACGAATGCGCTCACTGAGGCTGCCACCCGCGGCGAGGTTCGAGACGTGTGCGTGGCTGCGCTGCCCGGCATGATCAGAACGAAGGCGTTCGGTCTTTACCTGTTCGAGGTTCCATTCGAGGCACCATCGCTGGCGGCGGCCAGCGGGGTGAGCGATCGTTTTCTGACGCTCTATGAGGACTTTGGACGCGATGCCGATCCAGTGCTGCGAAACGTGGTCGCCAGCAAGAAGCCAGTGCACAGCTCGGGGCTGATGTCGGAGACTGAATGGATTGATTCGCCGTTCTTTCGGGAGGTACTTGCTCTGCACGACATGCGCATGGTTCTCGAAGCGCCCATCCTTTACCGCGGGAAAGTTCTGGGAACACTCAACTTCGCGGATCGTGACCAGAATGCTATGTCTACGTCGATGGACCACGCTCTGGCAGTTGTTTTGGGCAATATGGTCGGGCTAGCTGTTGGCGGAATGACGGAGCGCCAAGAAGTAGTGACGGATCGAGACCAATTGCTCGAGGCATTCGAACTGTCCGATCAGGCGATGGTTGTCAGTGATACCAAGACGGGAAAACGGCGCATGAATTCGGCCGCGCTCGACATGCTGCGGACCTTGGACCCGCGCAATCCTGAACTGTGGTTTGAAGAATTGATGGCGGCTGCTCGGACGTCGACGGAGAGTCACTGCCAGGTTTTTTCCAGCGAAGTACTCGTGGCGGGTGAGGAACGCCGGGTCATACTTCGCAACTACCCGTCGATTTTAAAGGAACGCAACGTCTTAGTCAGCGTCCTACATCTGAGCGCGTCATTTCAATCGCCGACTGCGCTCCCCGCCGCATGGGTACGAGAACTTACTCCACAGGAGAGCAAGGTCACCGGCCAGGTGGTGTTCGGTCGTACAGACGAAGCGATCGCCAAACAGCTCTCCCTGAGCCCGTACACGGTCAAGCAACATCTCAAGGCGGTTTATCGCAAACTTGGTGTGCACTCACGAGTTGAGTTGACGCGGCTAGTACTCGGGGCGGTTGAGAGCTCCTACGCGACACCGTTCACCCGTCAACACAAATCCAACGATCGGAGCCAACCATGAGCACGAATCCAGCAACCCCGGCGAGCGGCAGAAGTGTCATCATCACCGGTGGCGCAACGATGATCGGCGCTGCCGTCGCCGAGAATTTCGTTCAGAATGGCGACTCGGTCGCGATTTTCGACATCGATACCGAGGCGGGGGAGGAGGTTGCGCTGCGACTGGGCGAGCAGGCGCGCTTCTACGCGGTAGACATCACAAACGATACCGCGCTCGCCCAAGCAGCGGCTGACGTTGCCGCCGAACGCGGGGGAGTAGATATCTTGGTCAACCTGGCTTGCGTCTATCTCGACAACGGCTTATCGACCACGCGCGCCGACTGGATCGCGGCGGTGAATGTCAACGTCGTGAGTGCGGCGATTGCCGCACAAGTGCTGGTGCCGTACCTCCAAGTTCGACGCGGCGCATCCATCGTAAATTTCACGTCGATCTCGGGCGACGTGGCACAGGCTGGACGGTGGGTGTACCCGGCGAGCAAGGCCGCCATGGCGCAGCTAACTCGCAGCATGGCGATGGATCTGGCGCCGCACGGTATCCGCGTGAATTCGGTGTCTCCTGGGTGGACCTGGTCCTCGGTGATGAACAATCTCAGCGGCGGTGACCGCGCACGCACGGACGCCATCGCGGCGCCGTTACACCTGTCCGGACGCACCGGCGACCCAGCTGAAGTGGCGGCAGTGGTGGCATTTCTGGTCTCGCCGGGCGCCTCGATCGTGACCGGCGCTAATTACACGGCCGACGGCGGGTACTCAGCGATGGGCCCTGAACGGGCCGATCAACTTATGGCCGCCCTGGCCGATTGACACTTAACCAATTCAAAGCGGAGGAAGACACAATGGTACTTTCAGCTGAGACGGCCACGCCGTTTGACACGATCGACTTGCGGAACACCCTAGGCAAATTTGCCACGGGCGTCACCGTGATTACGACTCGAGGCGCAGATGGGCGGCACGTCGGAATCACCGCAAATTCATTCACATCCGTCTCGCTCGATCCGCCGCTTTTGCTGTTCTGCTTGGCCAATTCGTCGCCGATCTTGCCGGTCTTCGAGACGGCAGAGCACTTCGCCATTCACGTGCTCGCCGTGGATCAGCATCAACTGTCACGACAATTCGCGACGCCGGCGATCGATAAGTTTAGCGGGCTTGCCGTGACCGAGGACGACGTGGGAACCCCCGAGATCCAGGATGTGCTGGCGCGATTCTCGTGCCGCACAGTGTCGCGCACCACCGAAGGTGATCACACGATCTTTATCGGACATGTGCGGTCGTACAAGCGACTCGAAGGAGACCCGCTCGTGTTCTTCTCTGGAAAATATCGGGTATCCCAAGACCACCCGGCGATTCTGCCCCGCCGCGCGGAAGGAGCCGCCGGGCACGTGGCCTGACGCGACGATCGCCAGTGGGGCATCCGCTGGCTAGGCAGCCGCATCCGGAACGCGAGACCGACAGCTGCTCGGTAACGGGGGCGATCTGCAGCCCCAGCGCGCATTCTCACCGGCGGAGTCCGCACGGCTAGGCTCGACAAAAGATGGGGGGTGCCGGGGATGCGTGCGCGAATGAATGTAGTGGCACTAAGTCTGCTCGTGGGAATGGGCTCGGCGATCGTCGGGCTACTGCCGTGGCTGATGACGGGCATGGTGCTGCCACTGCAGAATCTGTGGGCGCTCGATACGGCAGCCGACGAGATGCCGATGGCTTTGCTCCCGTTCAGTCAATACCTGATCGGGCTCATTGCGGGGTTGATCGTGACGGGCTCGGCGATCGCCGGTGGCGTGGCGCGAGTGACGCGCGCGCGGCATCCGCTCGACCCGCGTGCGCTCGCCGTGGGTATGCTGATCGTTCAGCTGGGTTCGCTGGTGCAGACCGCAATTACGGTATTCCGGGGGCTGAGCGACGACTGCGAATCCTGGATCTACCTGGCGGCATTGGTGGCCGGAACGCTCGTCGCCATTCTGCTCGGGCAGCTACTGCTGCTGCTGATCGCCCGGGCGGCAAGACCTGGCGCGGCAATCGCAGCCAGTATCGCCGCGGTTGCCTTGGGGCCGTGGCTGAATGCACTGGTGATTCAACCGTGGAGTCTGGTGACCCCGTCGAACCTGGCGCTGCTCGGCTTGGTGCGCTGGGTTCCCGCCGTGATCGTTGGAATCACCTTGGCCTGGTGCGGCCTCGCCACGATCAGGCGGGTCGTCGCTGCAATCGTGTGCCTACTCGTGCTCTGGATCGGGTCGGCGGCAGTCCCGGCCGTCGGCGCGGCCGTGGGAAGTCGAGTGCTCGCCCGCAATCCCGGGGAAATGCTGCACTACGCCGGGCGAGTGTTCGTGAACGTGCTCATCGATGCGACCGCCTCGGCGTTGTTCGTGATCCTCGCGGTCGCCGTGATGGCCGGGGGGCTGGCGGTGCGCTGGGTAATCCAGCGGCGCAGGGTCACCGCCCTGCCCGCGTAACGGGCAACCCTCACGGCGCGGCCTGCGCGGCCGGCGGGGCGTCGGGTCAGTTAGCGGATGCATCCGCTCGGGTGGGCAGACGCCAGCCGGGACGCACAAAGTGGCAGGTGTATCCGTTCGGGTCTTTCTCCAGGTAGTCCTGGTGGTTGTCTTCGGCCTCCCAGAAGGCACCGGCCGGCTCAAGCTCGGTGACAACCGCGCCGGGCCACAAGCCGGAGGCATCGACATCCGCTATCGTCTCTTCGGCCACCTGTTTTTGGGCGGGCGACAAGTAGTAGATGGCGGAGCGGTAGCTGCGCCCCACATCATTGCCCTGACGGTTGAGGGTCGAGGGGTCGTGAATCTGAAAAAAGAACTCGAGCACCTCGCGATAGCTGATCACCGTGGGGTCGAACTCGATCTCCACGGCTTCGGCGTGGTCGCCGTGGTGACGGTATGTCGCGTTCGGGGTGTCGCCGCCGGAGTAGCCGACCCGGCTCGAGAGGATGCCGGGGCGCTTGCGCAACAGCTGCTGGGCTCCCCAGAAGCAGCCGCCGGCCAGAATTGCACGTTCCGTGTTCATGGTTCTCCTTCGAGGTCGCGTGGTGTCGGCCTGAGTCGACACCTAGGGTGCAACGCTACGCGTCGTGCGAATGTTCCGAGTGCAGAACAGGCATTTTCCCGGACTTTGTAAGGAATTGTACGGAGGTGAACTATTAGTGGATGACGGCGAGCAGCACGCCGACACCGACGAAGAGCGTGCCGAAGATTCGGTTCAGTACGCGCTGGCCTCGAGCGTTGCGGGTGAAGCGCTGAAACGAGTGCGCCGTTCCGGCGAAGAAGAACCACATCACCACAATGTCGATCGCGATCACGGTCGCCGCGGCGATCAGATACTGCGGAAGCATCGGCTGGTCGACCCTGATGAATTGAGGCAAAAACGCGAGAAAGAAGACGATCGCCTTGGGGTTGAGAATATTGACCCAAAACCCGCGGCGAAACATCGACCAGCGTGGTTCATTGCGCAGCGCGTGCACACCCTCGCCGTCGACGGCTGGTTTGGCGAGAAACTGACGGATGCCTAGATAAACGAGATACGCGGCGCCCGCGTAGCGAATGATATTGAACGCCAGTGGCGAACTGGACACGAGTAGCCCAAGACCGAGCGCGACGACCACGATGTGAATGACAATCGCGGCTTGCTGGCCGAGGACACCCCAAAGGGAGCGCCGAAACCCGGAGTTGATTGCATTGCTCATGGTGTTGATCGCCCCGGCGCCGGGCGTGAAACTGATCAGGGTGCCCGCGCCGAGAAGGGCCAACCACAAAGAGAACTGCACCGGCCAAGTTTAGGTTGTGCGGGGCTGGCTATATCGCCTGTGAGCGAGGACATGGACGTTTCGGTGTTTGCGGTGGAGAACGATCTCCCGCGCACACCGGGTCTATCGAGAGCAGCCCTAGGCCGTGATGGTGTTCTTCGAGTCTTGCTGGGGCGCGGCGTCGATGTGGCCAGGGGCGCCCGCGTAGAGGAGCTCGATCTCGCCCGCGAAGTCGTCAAGGATGACCGAGCGTTTCGTGGAGAGTTTCGGGGTGAGATGCCCGCTCTCTTCCGTGAACTCGGTGGGCAGGATGACGAAAGTGCGAATCGATTCTGCTCGTGAGACGTGCGAATTACCGTAGTCAATTGCTCGCTGCACCTCGGCACGAACTTCAGGGTGTGCCGCGGCCACGTCGCGCGCCATCGCCGGGTCCAATCCGTTGTTACGAAGCCAGACCGGCAGCATCTCGACATCGAGCGTAATGAGAGCTGCGATGAAGGGGCGGCGGTCGCCGACGACCACCGCCTGCCCCACGATCGGGTTGCCCCGGATCGGGTCTTCGAGAGCTGCCGGGGCCACATTCTTGCCACCGGCCGTAACGATGATCTCCTTCTTGCGGCCGGTGATGGTGAGGTTGCCCTTGTCATCGAGTGAGCCGAGATCTCCGGTGCGGAGCCAGCCGTCGTCGAATGCGGCAGCGGTGGCAGCGGGATTGCGCCAGTATTCTTTGAACACATTCACGCCGGTGATTTCGACTTCACTATCGTGCGCGATGCGCACGGAGACACCGGGCAGGGGCGGTCCGACCGTACCGATCTTGACTGACCCCGGCCGAGACACGGTGGCTGGGGCTGTTGTCTCCGTCAACCCGTACCCTTCGAGAATGCTCACGCCGAGACTGCGGTAGAAATGTCCGAGCCGCTCCCCGAGCGGGCCGCCTCCGGACACTGCGAACTGCATTCTTCCGCCGAGAGCGGTGCGCAGCTTGGATAGCACCAACCGGTCGAGTACGGCGAAGCGCACGCGGAGTCCGAATGGGACGTGGCCGTGGTCCAGAGCTTTCGAATAGGCGATCGCCGCTTCGGCGGCTTGTCGGAACAATTTTCCACGCCCGCCGGCTTCGGCGCGTTGCTCGCTCGAGTTGTAGACCTTTTCGAACACGCGTGGGACGGCGAGGAGGAAGGTCGGTTTGAACGCCCCGAGCGTCTCGATGAGCTTGTTCGTATCTCCCTGGTGGGCGATTCTCACGCCGGCATACACGCACACGACAGCTATGAAGCGTGCGAACACGTGGGTCAGTGGGAGGAAGAGCAGCGTGGATGCGCCGGGTGCCAATACTTCCGGGATGTCGGCTGCCGTATTGCGGCTCAACTCGACGAAGTTGCGGTGGGTCAGCACGCAACCCTTCGGGGTGCCGGTCGTGCCCGAGGTGTAGATGATCGTCGCGATGTCACCTTCGTTCGCGCGACTGCGTCGGCGTTCGAGCTCGATGTCGTCGATCCTGGTCCCGTGCGCGGCGAGCACGTCGAGATCACCGTCGTCGATCGTCCAGACCAGTTCGACATTCGGCAGCTCCGGCAACACGTCCCCCACGCGCGCACGCAGCGCCGAGTCCTCCACGATCACCGCAACCGCCTCGGAATCACCCAGATTCCAGCGGATCTGGAACGGCGACGACGTTTCGTAGATCGGGACCAATACGACGCCGGCGAACCACGCCGCAAAATCGATCAGGCTCCACTCGTAGCGGGTGCGAGAGAGCAACCCGATGCGTTGCCCCGGCTCGATGCCGGCCGCGATGAATCCCTTTGCGAGACCCTGCACTTGCGCCAGAAACTCCGCTGCCGTGATGTCCGCCCACCCGGACTCCGTGGCGCGGGAGAAGAGCACCAGATCGGGCGTTGCGGCGACTCGCTCCAGCAATAGGTCGCTCGCGTTCGCGGTGGGGGTCGCGGTCGTGCTGGCGGGTCGGTCGATCTGGTGCATGTGAACTCCTTTGTTCGTCGTAGCAGCCCTACCTAGGCCAGGGCGTTATGGAAAAGCGTGGATCAGGCTGCTGCCCCGACCAGCGAGGTGCGCACAATCGGAGTCGTCATTCGGCTTAGTAGCGTGGGAAGGGTGCGTGTGACATACGACGACGTGTGAAAGTCACGTTCGTCACCGCCGCCGAATACCCACGCCTCGAACGAGCGCTCATAGGTCTCGATAATGATGCGGGCGGCCAGCGAAGTCGGCCACAAGGCATCGCGGTTCAACTGACCGATCAGCTCGGCCACAACAGCACTGAGGGCGTCGAGTTGACGGTGCTCGGCGGCCAGGAGAGCGTTCGCGTCGTTCGGTGAGCGCAATGCGCGCAGCCGACGCTCAGATCGAATAATCACCGCGCCGCGATCAATCGGCCGCGACCGGGCGAGAGCAACCGCGGCAGCCTGCAACATCTGCACGTCTTCGAGTCCCGCGATCGCACCGAAACTTGAACGAAGCCGTTCCGCGCACTCCACAGCTAAAGTTTCCTGCACGGCGTCCAGAAAGGCGTCGTCCGTGGCGTAGAGCGTCCGAAACGATCGGGGGTGGATGCCGGCTTGGTCGCAGACATCGGCGATCAGCTGGGGGGTCACCCCTCCACCACCGGCAAGCGCAATGCGCCCGGCAAGCGTCAGACGACGGCGCGCCCCGTCGCGTTGCGATTCGGTCTTATTCTCCATCGATTCGACCCCTCTGGTTTAAAGAAACATTAGTTGCTTTAATCCGAGAAGGTCAAATAAAATATCCACATGAGCGAGCGCATCGACGAGCCGCGGGCACATATTACCGACGGAGTCTTCTTCACGATGCCGCCCGTCCTCAGCCGCGGCCGTCACGAACTGAGCCGTGATGAGGTCCTGGCGGTGCACCGGGAACGCCTGATGATCGCTGCGACCGAGTTGCTCGCATCCGATGGTTATCGCGGCGTCGGGGTGCGCGAGATCACAGCCCGCGCCCGCATTTCCCGGTCCGCGTTCTACGAGACCTTCGACGACAAAGATGCCTGCGTTTTTGCAGCCTACGACCGCTTCATCGAGGTTCTCCTGGGCCGACTGACGGCGGTCATTGCATCCTCCTCCACCGCAACGGCCACCGTGAATAGTCTTCTCGAGGCCTACCTCAGCACTCTGCAGCTTGACCTTGTCGCGGCCCGTGCGTTTCACGTGGAATTCGAATCTCTCGGTGCCGCCGCTCGGGCATGCCGCCGCGCGGGAACCACCCGCCTTGCCGCCCTCATCCGCGATGCGCAACTAGCGATCAGCGACACTCCGCCGGCCCCGCTCAGCGATCACATTGGGGGCGTCTATGCAGTGCGTGATCTGGTTTCCGATGCCCTCGACCAATCTGTCGCACCGGAACTGCTCAGTCTGCTGCCCGTGATGTCGTTGTGGACCACGCGGCTCCTCACCCTCCACCGCTGAGCCCGGCACCGCGCGAGCGCAGACGGATGCGCAGGACCGCCTGGCCGGTGCGAGCTACGGGCGGCCGGCCCGCGCGCTGACCCAGGCGTAGGGATTTGTGGGGGTGACGCCGTCGAGGAGAATCTCAAAGTGGAGGTGCGCGCCGGTGCTCTGACCCGTGCTGCCCACGCGTCCGATAATCTGACCGACGGACACAGTCTGCCCCTCGCGCACGGCGAGGCTGCCGAGCTGCATGTGGCCATACAAGCTGCTCACGAGCCGCCCGTTGATTGGGTGATCGATGATCACATGCACGCCGAGGCCGGTGTTGCCGTGTGGAGTCGCGAAACGGATGACCCCGGCAGCGATCGCGTGCACGGGTGTCCCGGCACCGGGGTTCATGTCGAGCCCCTTGTGAAAGCCGGAGCATCCAGCGCAAGGCGGAACACGGGGACCGTAGCCGCCGGCGATCGGCACGCTACCGTCGAACGGCCACCGGATCGCCGGGCCGGCGGAAAGGCTGGCAGCGGCCGCCGGCGCGGCCGGCTTGGGCGGAGCGGCCTGTGACGCGTACCCATCGCGCACGATGGTTTTCGCTGTCGTGCCAACCGGAAGGCTCTGCGAGGCGAGGGGAGTCGAGGGCGCTGCCGGCTCGATCGTCGGGGAAGCGGCGACGTCGACGGCGTGGGCCGGCAGCGAGATGCTGACGGTCAGAAGCGCGGTCAGAACCATCGCGGCGGCTTCGAAAGAGCTCTGTCGCAGTGGCGTCTTCGTGCGGCTACGCAATGGCGCTCGGCATCGGTTCGGTACTGTGCGGTGGCATGAGTGTAGGCATGGACGTCATCCTTCATGGTCGTGACGAGCGCCGTGCGCCGGTCAGAGGTGTGCATCCTCGAGCTGCCCAGAGGGCAATCCCAGCCGCGTCGGGGGCTGGATCGCTGCGCTCAAGATCAGGGAGGATCCGTGGATGCGACGAGGGAATCTTCGTGAAGCCAAGCGCATTGCCGTCTACGCTATATTTCTAAGCTGTAAGAATGGTGATCAAGCCTCACCTTCTTGCGTAGGTGAGCTCAGGGCTAGGGCGCACTCGACGCGGCCACGGTCGCCGACTGGCTGGATCAGAATGCGTACGCTGATTCGATAGCCGGTGCCGGGGTGTCAGGAAACCGCCCGCTGCACGGTAGTGATCTCCGTCATGGCCTGGATTCCTCCGGCGAGGTAAGCCTCCCAATCACGATCGGGTCGCGTCCCGGGCCGGACCTGGTCTGCCCAGCGCATCTTCACGGCGGTGGCCGAGGCCGAGATCAGCCCGGCATCGGTGTCGTCGGTTATTCTTCGTGACAGCTCGCCGAGTGCAGCCACCTTCCCCTCCTGAAACTTGGCGGCGGGGTGTGAGCGGCCGTCTTTGGCCAAGGCGCACGAGGCGACGTCGCCCAGGGACAGCGACCATTGGTGAGCAGCTTCGGTACGGGCCTGTAGAACGCCGATTCTGGTGATTCTGGAATCAGACTCGTCAGGCACCGGCAGCGCACGTGCAGCGATCGGATTCCGCTACGCCGTAGAGCGCGTCCTCGATGTGCTGACCGCAACCGTCCCATGTCGCTTTTTTACAGGTTGAACATATGATCTGGTAGCACACGGTGCTCCTCCTTCTATTCGTTATGAGGAGAATAGCATACCCCTAGGGGTATCTTCTCTACATCGCGGTGAGCGGATGCAGCTGGTACCAGCTGTAGCATCGTCGCCGCCCAGATGTGAGACCAGTGTGAGACCCCTGAGACTCGACGCTTTTCTTGACCACAACGGATGCCCCGGCACAGAACCCAGAGCCAGCCCACGAGCGCTCCGCACCCCAGTATCAAGCCACAAGGCGAACCTGTGTACTCAGCCGCCGGGGAGCTTGAGTAACGATTGGGTACATATGCTCGGGCCATGCCCAAGTGGCCGCCGACCCGGTCGGAGGTCACGAGCTATCGAAAGGAATTACAAATGCCCCAGAACCACACCCACAAGGCGTTCAACACTCCGCTCAAGAAAAAGCTGTTCGGCGGCGCCGTCACCGTGATGACCGCAGGATCCCTGCTGGGCCTCGGTGCGGTCGGAGCCCAGGCAGCCCCGCTCGATCAGGTCGCCGACACCAGCGGTACGTCCACTCAGACCAGCGCCTCCGCCGAAGGCGAGGCCAGCACCACCGACGACGTGATCGCCGCGGTCAAGCAGCAGCTGCGCGCCGACATCCGGTCGGGCGGCAGCGTCGGAGAGATCGCACAGAACGTATCCATCACGCTCGAGAGCCACTCCGAGATCTTCGCCGGCCTGCCCGCAAACCTGCAGGCCGACCTCACCGACTTCAACGCGGCCTCCGACACTGAGCGTGAAGCGCTCGCCGAACAGATCGGTATCACCGCCCTCGATGGCGGCTACGGTGCGGATGCGCAGAAGGTCGCGACGGCCGTACAGGACAACCCGAAGCATCCGCTGGCCGCGGCCGTGCGCGCACTCGTGTCGGCGGATGCCGGCCAGATCGATGAAGGTCGCGGTGCCAAGGCCGAAACCACGGCCGAAACGGTGACGAGCGCGCTGCTGAATAACCCGGAGCTCTTCGCGAGCCTGCCGACCGAACTGCAGGACGACCTGACGGCGCTCAAGGATTCCCCAGCCGCTGACCGCGCGGCCGATGCTGATGCCATTGAGGCCAAGGGTCTTGCGGGAGAGTACGGTACCGAGATCCAGAAGATCGCCGAGCACCTGCAGGCCGGCGGTGACGCGCACGCCGGCGGCAACGCCGGCGCCAAGGCCGACGCTGGCCGCTAGCTACACCTGCACGACGATGGCCGGGAGCACACGCTCCCGGCCATTTCTGCGCCTCGACGCCGACGCCGCCGCGGACGAGGAGGCCGGCACAGACACACCGCCCGCCTGGACGGAGCAACCCACTACGTCCCACCCCGACCAGGAAGCAAACGACTAACTGCTGACCGGAGCGCTCCGCGCCGCCCTCCGCTATATGAACAGGGTCGTGGTCGACTCGGCCGCCTCGCCGAGGAAGGTGGCAACCCCGCCGAGTTCGACACCGTCGATGAGATCAGACTCCGCGATCCCGAGCAGATCCATCGTCATGGTGCAGCCGATCACCCGCGCACCGTCCGCCATGGCGGATTCCATCAGCTCGCGCAGGGAATGCACGCCGTTCTTCTTCATAGTTTTCTTGATCATCGCTGTGCCCGCGCCCATCATATGCATCTGCGAGAGGGTGAGCTTGTCGGCTCCGGCGGGCATCATCCCGGCGAACAGCTTGTCCATGGTCTTGCGTTGACGCTTCGGCGGCTTGGCTTTGCGCAAGGCATTGAGCCCCCAGAACGTGAAGAACATCGACACTTCTTCGCCCATCGAGATGGCACCGTTGGCGATAATGAATGCGGCGATGAGCTTGTCCAGATCGCCGGAGAACACGACGAAGGAAACCTTCGGGGTGGCGGGGGGTGCAACCGTTCCTGACGATGCCGCCCCGGCAAGGGCGAGTGCTTCCGGCCCGGCCTTGCGGAAGGTGGCAACGTAGCCGGGACCTTCCGGTTCGATGGACAGCAGTTCGTGGCCGTTGCGTCGTACCCACGCGGGGGCATCGCTGGCGAAGCCGGGGTCAGAAACGTGGACCACGATTTCGTCGCCGGGGGTCAGCCCCTTCATCTCGGTGGCGAGCTTCATGATCGGACCAGGACAGGCCAGGCCGGTGCAATCGAGGTTGACGGAGACGCCGGTGCCATTGGCCACGTGGGCGGCGACGCGAGCGGCGTTGAGAGTGTCGGCCGCTTCGGCGTAGGAAGTTTCCGGCTCGACCGGACCAACCGCGAGCGGTTCGACCTCGTGCCAGGCCCGGAACGTTTCAGACCCGCCCGATAGCGTCGCGACGTTGGTGAAGCCGAGCTGAACCAGGATGCGGTAGGCGAGGTAGCTGCGGAAACCAACCGAGCAGTACAACCTCAGCCCCGCTGCCTTGTCCCAGTCGGAAGTGTCGGTACGGATGGTTGCCAGAGGCACGTTCTCGGCGCTGGGCAGGTGCCAGATTGAGAACTCCTCGGCCGTGCGCACGTCGATAATGCGTGCGCCATCGGTTGCTTGCGGATAGTCCTGCGCGTACCAGAGGTTCAGGTCGCCCAGCAGCACGTTGCTGGCGACAAAGCCGGCCATATTGACCGGGTCTTTCGCTGACCCGAACGGCGGAGCATAGGCGAGTTCGAGCTCCTCGAGGTCCCACACGGTGAGCCCTGACCGCAGGGCTGTGGCAAACACGTCGAGGCGCTTATCGACGCCGTCAAATCCGGTGACCTGAGCGCCGAGCACCGCACCGGAGGTCGGCTCGAACAATAGTTTGATGTGCATCATGGCTGTGCCCGGATAGTAGCCAGCGTGACCGGACGGGTGCACGTGCACGGCACGGTACGGAATCTTGGCTGCGAGCAGTTGCCGTTCGGTGGCGCCGGTGCCGCCCGCGACCATCTCGAACACTTTCACGATCGAGGTGCCTTGGGTGGACTTGTATTCGGTGTCACGGCCGCAGATATTTTCTGCGGCGACGCGCGCTTCCCGGTTGGCAGGGCCAGCCAGGGGAGCCAGCCAGGATCCGGGGAGCACGGTATTGGGGGTTTCGACGGAGTCGCCAGCCGCCCAGATGTGTGGATCGGAGGTGCGCATGTGGGTGTCGACGGACAGCCCGCCATGCTCGCCGAGCTCTAGGCCGGCAGCGCGGGCGAGGTCGACGTTGGGCCGCACACCAACCGAGAGGATGACGATATCCGCGGCGAGGTTCGTCGAGTTGGTCAGTTCTACCGTGATCCCGCCACCGCCACGACGGGTGAATGCCGCGGCCGCTGTGGCGAGGTGAAGGCTGATGCCTCGACTGCGCAGGTGGTGTTCGACCGGCACAGACATCTCGTGGTCGAGGGGTGGGAGGATCTGGTCGCTCATCTCGACGACGTCCACGATCGCGCCGCGGTGTTTGAAGTTTTCGGCCATCTCGAGACCGATGTAACCGGCGCCGATGACGACGCAGCGCACGGGCCCGCGCGCGCCGCTGGCCGCCAGCACGAGGTCGCTGTCCAGTTCGGCTTTGATGACGTCCATGTCACCGATGCGGCGCAGCACGTGGAGTTCTGGCAGATCGATTCCCGGCAGGGGCGGGCGGATCGCTTCTGCTCCAGTGCACAGAGCGAGGTTGTCATAATTTTCGACGTATTCTCGGCCGGTGTCGACTTCACGTACGGTGACGGTCTTGGCGACTCGGTCGATCACGGTGACCTCGCTGGCGATGCGCACGTCGATGTTGAGAGACTCGCGCAAGCTCTGGGTCGTCTGCAGCAGCAGTCGATCGCGCTCGGTGATGACTTCTCCGATGTGGTACGGCAGCCCGCAGTTCGCGAACGAGACGTGATGGCCGCGCTCCAGCACGATTATCTCTGCACTCTCGTCTAACCGGCGCGCGCGGGCGGCAACGGATGCCCCTCCCGCGACTCCTCCAACGACAACCAGTTTCATGGTATACCACACCTTTCGCGGCGGCCGCGCGACTGTTTGTCGCAGTCTTTTGGCCCATCTCGTATACGAATGCTAGTCCCCGGGCAGGTTAGAACGCCGCCGCCATGACGAAGATACCGAACCGGATCGCGCCCCAACTTTCGGGCCTCATTCAGCATTCGGCGAGCAAGTTCGTTCATTCGGGTGACCCGATAGTGAAGGAATAAACCGGAGCGCTACCCTAGCTCTTCTGCTCGGAGAGGAGTTCGGCATGGCCATGCAGCGTGCCGGTGGCGAATCCGATGGATACCGGCAACGGTGCGCCGCAGCAGGACTCGGCGGCCGTGCCAGGTGCGCCGCAGCTGGGTGTCGGTTCATCGGCCGCCGGCACGTCGCAGCAACCGCCCAGATCGGTGGAGCACACGCCGGTTTCGGGAAGTTGCAGCTCAACCCGGTCCGCGGCCATGCGGTCCCCGGCCAGAGACGCCGCGATCGAGCGAACCTGCTCGTAGCCGGTGGCGAGAAGAAATGTCGGTGCGCGGCCGTAACTCTTCATGCCGACGATGTAGAAATCGGTTTCCGGGTGCGCCAGGATTCGTTCTCCGTGAGCGGTAACCGTGCCACAGCTGTGAAATTCGGGATCGATCAGCGGTCCGAGGGCGAGCGGCGCCTCCACGATCTGGTCCAGATCCAACCGCAGTTCCGAAAGGATTTTCAGGTCCGGACGAAATCCGGTGGCCGGGACCACGAGGTCAACGACGAAGCTGCGTTCGTCGGAAAGGTTCACTGTCAATCGTTCCCCGGCTTCTAAGGCGGCGACGGAAACGTTTTCGACCACGGTGATGTCACCGTCTGCCACGAAGCGGCGCAAGCTGGTGCCGAGTTGACCGCGGGCCGGCAGTTCATCGGCGGCCCCGCCTCCGTACAGGCGCACCGGGTTCGCCGGGCCGCGCAGACCCCAGAGGATGGTCGTATTGGGGTGTTGTTGGCGTAGTCGGCCGAGACTGATCAGGGTATTGGCGGCCGAATGCCCGGCGCCCAGCACGAAAATGGTTTTCCCGGCGAAGAGCTTCTGATCGGTACCGAGTGGGTCCGGCAGGGGCGAGGTGATGAACCCTGCCGATGTGGCCTCGGCTTCGCCGATGGCGTCGATGCCCGATCGGCCCACCGGGTTGGGTGTGTTCCAGGTTCCGGAGGCGTCAATGACCGCCCGTGCCAGCACATCCGTTGTTCCTTCGGGGGTGCTGGTGCGCACCAGAAAGAGCGACTCCGCGCGGCCGGGCGAGCGCGTTTTGTCGATACCCGGGCCGTTCGGGTGGATCCGGGTGATATTGGTGACGCGGTGGCGGTAGCTGATTCTGGGGGCCAGCGCCGGGTGGGCGGCCAATGGCTTCAGGTAATCGTTGACCAGTTCCATTCCGGTGGGCAGCCGATCTTCCGTCGGGGCATCCCAATCAGCGGCGTAGTGCTCGGTGGGTGTTTCCAGAAGTCGACGTGCGGCGGCATCGATGTTGTAGAGCCAGGTAGAGAAGAGCTTGATGTGTCCCCAGTTTTGAATGGATGCACCGGCGCTGGCGCCGGCTTCCAGAACGAGAATTGCCTGGTGGCGTTCAACCAGGTGTGCGGCGGCTGCCAGACCGATGGGTCCGGCACCGATGATTACGATGGGATAGGGCTGGTTCACGGACTTCATCTTCTGGAATGCGGCGGTATTCGTCACGGTATATTCTCTCCAACTAGACATCGATGAACCTCGATGTATCGAGTATGCTTGCACATATCGACATTTGTCAATGTCCCGATTGCCGGTCGAAAGAAAGCGAGGGAAGGCACTTGTCTCCACCTGTCGTCTCAGCACGCGCGAGGATTCCCGTAGCTGCCGTCAGCGCAACTAACGCGCCGTGCTGCTTCCCCGCTCAGGGCCGAGGATCGTTGTCGGCGGCGGAAGCCGCGGCTCTTGCCGCTCGGTTCAAGGCTCTGGCTGATCCCAATCGCCTGCGTATTCTTTCCATCGTCTCCTCCAGTCCCGAAGCCGAGACCTGCGTCTGTGATCTGCCCGAACCGCTGGGTTTGGGGCAGCCCACGGTGTCGCACCACCTGAAAATTTTGGTGGAGGCTGGCCTGCTCAACCGTGAAAAGCGTGGCGTCTGGGCGTATTACTCGTTGGTTCCTGGGGCGCTGAATTCTTTGGCTGACACCCTGGCTCCGAAGCCGTGATGATGAGCGAGGCGCGCGCGGTCAGCTGTGCTGCCCCGATGGTCTGAGCGTTGGCCTTTACCCAGAGATTCGCGACCAGGCGCGACCACGTCATCATCGGTTTAGGTGTTGGGCAGATCCTTTCCTGGGGTTCGACCTTTTACCTGCTGGCTGTTCTGGCCGCTCCCATCGCCGCCGATACCGGATGGTCCGGTTCCCTGGTCGTTTCAGGCGTTTCGGTGGGACTGGTGATAGCGGGTCTGGGCTCGCCACGCGTTGGTGCCCTGGTTGCGAACGATCATGGGCGCACGGTTCTGATCGTCAGTGCGCTGCTGCTCGCACTCGGTCTGACAGTGCTCGGTTTGGCCCCCGATCAGTGGTGGTACCTCGGTGCCTGGATGATTCTGGGTTTGGGCATGAGTGGTGGCCTCTATAGTGGGGCGTTTGCGGTTCTCGGGCACACCTATGGGTCCTCCGCGCGCTCGGCTATTACGCTCCTGACCCTGTTCGGAGGGTTCGCCAGCACCATCTGCTGGCCCCTGAGTGCCTTGCTGGTCAACGAGGTCGGATGGCGATGGACGGCTCTGGCCTATGCGTGCGCACACCTTCTCGTGACTGCACCTCTCTATGCGCTTACGGTTCCGCGTCAACCCATTGTGCCCACGTCCGCTCGTGATGCCGGCGATGTACCCCAGGGTTCGCTTCCGAGCACGGCCCCGCGCTGGTTGGTAATTCTTCTGGTTGCCACTGTGTCTACCGTGGGAACATCCATCACAGCACTGATGTCGGTGCATATGTTCTCCTTGCTTGCCGGCATTGGAATCGCCGGAGCGGCAGCCATCGTGTTGGCCACAATGATTGGTCCTTCCCAAGTGGGTGCACGGTTTGTCGAATTGACCATCGGTCGACGGCACCACCCGCTGTGGACGCTATTGACCGCGACCTTCGCCATGGCAGTGGCCCTCAGTTTTCTCGGCTTCGGGTTGCTGGTACCCACGATTCTGATCATTGTGTACGGGGTCGGAATTGGTCTGGCGTCGATTGCCAACGGGACCGTGGCGCTGTCGCTCTTTGGTCAAACCCAGTACGCGCGCATCATGGGACGTATCGCTCTGCCTTCCCTCCTAGCCCAGGCGGCCGCTCCCATACTCGGTTCGATACTCATCCAAAACCTGGGGTACCGAGAGACACTGATTGTTTTGGGTTTCGTAGCGTTGCTGGCCTTTGGACTGGCGCTCTGGCTGGTGTTTCTTCTCCGGAGTGGGCGTAAAACGGCGATCGCCACGACAACCGGCGAATCATCCGCTCTGGGTGCGTTTCCGGCGTAGGACAACTATCTGCCGCCCCCGCTAGCGATATATCTGTGAGATACTAATCGAACTCGTTCAACGAAGTTCGGAGACAGATGTCACAGCGCGATTTGCACCAGGGCGGCGGATCGCTCTTCCGTGACGACGGCCAAGACGGGCTCTTGCATCGAGCGTTCCTCAGAGCCGAGGGTTTCACCGCCGCGGAGGTGCGTCGAACCCCGGTCATCGGCATCGCAAACAGTGCAAGTGAACTGAACCCCTGCAACGCGGGGTTACGAGCCCTCGTTGAATTTGTCAAAGAGGGTATACGAGAAGCCGGGGGACTGCCCCTGGAATTTCCGACGATTTCGATCTCGGAACCGTTTACCCGCCCAACAAGTTTGTACTTGCGCAACTTGATGTCCATGGACGTTGAAGAGATGGTTTCCAGCTCGCCCATCGATGGCGTCGTGCTGCTCGGCGGTTGTGACAAGACTGTTCCGGCGCAGATCATGGGGGCGATCAGTGCGAACAAGCCCGCAATGATGCTGGTCGCTGGTCACCGCCCGATCTCCTGTTTCAAGAAGAACAAACAATTCACCGTTGATGATGTCTGGCCGGTGTGCGAGCAGCGCCGCGTCGGTGAGGTGAATGATGCCGACTGGCTTGAGCTTGAAGGCCAGGTGAATATCGGAGTGGGAACCTGCAACGTCATGGGTACGGCCACAACCATGGCCGCCGCTGCAGAGATGCTCGGGTTTGCCCTGCCCGGTTCTACCCTGCAAGCCGCCGGCAGCCCGGCGCGCAATGAATTGGCTCGGGCGGTGGGTCGACAGATCGTGGCCAACGTGAACGCGAACTTACTCCCACGGGACCTGATTACGTCGGCTTCGCTGGAGAACGCCTTTCGAGTCGTTTCGGCCATCGGCGGCAGCACCAACGCAGTCATCCACCTTGAGGCCATCGCCGGTCGCGCCGGGCTCTCTATCGGAACGGACTCGTTCGAGGCGTGGTCGTCGACGACGCCCTACGTGGCCAATGTTCGCCCCGGCGGAGCGATGCTCCTATCCGATTTGGATGAGGCGGGCGGTATCCCGGCGATCGTGAATCGAATCCGCGAGTTGATCCACACCGGTTCTGTGACCGCGACCGGACGGAGTTGGGAGGACGAGCTGAACAACTTCGAGTTCGTGGAACATCCGTCTATTGCTCCCGTTGGCGCCCCACTCTCCGAGCGTGGTGCTTTGGTCATGCTTCGGGGAAATCTGGCTCCGCGCGGCGCGGTCTTCAAAGCCGCGGGTGCACATGATCTGGCCTTGCAGCATCACCGAGGCCGCGCCGTCGTTTTTGATGGCATCGACGACTTGAACACCAGAATCGACGACCCAAACCTCGAGGTCGATAAGGACAGCGTGCTGGTTCTACGCGGCATGGGAGTTCTGGGAGCACCCGGCATGCCCGAGGTCGGGCACATCCCCATCCCCGCCAAACTCGTCCGAGAAGGGGTCCGAGACATGGTCAGGCTCTCCGACGCGCGGATGAGCGGAACGTCGACGGGAACCGTGGTCGTGCACATTACGCCCGAAGCCGTCGCTGGGGGACCGCTCGGGTTGCTGCGCACCGGCGATGAGATCGAGCTTGACGTCGACAGCGGAATCATCCGTCACTTCCTCGACGATTCCGAGTTGGCGTCTCGCACACCGCTCGCCAACCCCAGCACCGCCCGACGAGGTTTTGCCTGGTTGCACCAGCAGCATGTTCTGCAGGCGGATGGGGGCTGCGACTTCGACTTCTTGCGGGAACAAATGAAGGGGGAGCTGGCATGAACGATCAGGTCGCAATAGTCACCGGCTCGTCGAGCGGAATCGGCAAGGCGATAGCCACGCGATTGTCCCGCGAAGGCTGGAGGGTTGTCTTGAATGGTTACCATTCGCAAACCGAAGGTCAGTTGCTATCCGCTGAGTTGAGTGGATCCGTTTACATCGATGCGGACGTCAGTACTGCCGACGGCGCGAATAGCCTCGTTTCGAAGACCATCGACGAATTTGGTCGACTGGATGTCTTGATCAACAATGCGGGGATCGCTCGCCAGATACCGCATTCCGATTTGGATGCCGTCGACGATGAATTCTGGGATCAAGTGATGGCGGTCAATCTGAAGGGTCCGTGGAATATGTCCAAAGCGGCTCGTCCGCACCTCGTCGCGACCCGCGGTCAGATCATCAACACAGCTTCTTTGGCCGGTCTCAAGGCGGCCGGCAGCTCGATCCCGTATGCCATCAGCAAAGCCGGCGTCATTCATCTGACCCAGTTGCTGGCTAAGGCACTCGGACCCGATATCCGCGTCAATGCCGTGGCTCCCGGGTATATCGATACGCCGCTAACCCGAGACTGGCATCCGCTACGAGAGTTCATGGAAGAGAACACTCCGGCCAGACGGCTGGGGGTTCCGGAGGATGTTGCCGAGGTGGTGCACGGCCTGTTATCGATGCGCTACGTGACCGGCACCACGATTCCCATCGATGGAGGGGCTCACCTACTATGAGCGACCGAACCGTAATACCGCTGCCAGAGGCAGATTCCATTAGCTCGCAAACTCGCCAGTCGCAGTCGGAACGTCTACGAAAGCTGTTTTGGGAACAGATCCTTCGAGGCGAACTGCGACCCGGCGAAATCGTGATCGAGTCTGAATTGGCGCGCAAGCACGATGTGTCCAAAACCCCGGTGCGAGAGGCGCTGCAAAACCTCGCGATGGAGGGTCTCGTTACGGTGCTGCCGAGGAAGGGCTACTTGATTCGTGGCCTGAGCTTCTCCGATATTCACGAGGTCATGGATCTGCGACTCATTTTGGAGCCTCGCCTGCTCCGGGTCGTCGCAGCGAACCCCCCACCCGGGACCGTGGCTGAACTGCGTGACATCCTGACGGAGCAGTTTCGAGAGGGCGCAACCCTCGACGAGCAGCTCGACGCCGCGAGCAACTTTCATCTCGCCTGTATGCGGGCATCTAGAAGCACCCGCGCGGTGTCGATAGTGCGCATGCTCACCTATGAAATCGAACGCCTCCACTACTTGTTTCCAGCGGTCGCTCGACACGTCTCGTCGGAAACAGAGTACGACGCACACAGCGGGATTATCGCTGCCATCGCGGCCGGAGATCCTGATGAAGCCGAGAAGCAAATGCAAGAGCATCTCCAGGAATCCAACATTGCCATGGTTCGGGCCTTCTCCGAACCAGGAGCAACAACAAGTACATTCTGAGGGAAAGTGCCATGACAAATAGAAACCTTACCGACGGAACACACAGCGCTCCCGTCGCCGTGGTGACCGGAGCGGGCTCCGGAATTGGCCGTGCGGTGGCGGAAGCCATGTTGAGCGCCGGCTACCGTGTAGCGCTGGCCGGTCGCCGCGAGGCGCCCCTGCGTGAAACGGCTGGTGCAAACGCCAATGCCCTGGTTGTACCCACCGACGTCACCGTCGCTGACGAGGTCAAACGGTTGTTTGATCGAACCGTCGAAGAATGGGGGCGGGTAGATGTGTTGTTCAATAACGCCGGCATACCCGGCCCCGCCGTTTCCGTGGACGACCTCAATGAGGCTGATTGGGATGCCGTGGTTGCGGTGAACCTCAGTGCCGCCATGTTGTGTGCCAGAGAAGCGGTGCGCACGATGAAACGGCAGACTCCGCAGGGCGGACGCATTATCAACAATGGCTCCATCGCCGCGCACTCACCGCGACCACAATCTGTGGCATACGCGACAACGAAGCACGCGATCACTGGATTGACCAAGTCGATCGAACTCGACGGACGCAAGTTTCAGATCAGTTGCGGTCAGATTGACATTGGCAATACTGCAACCCAAATAGCCACGGTGCTGGCAACGGGTTCGGGCGCCAAGCAGGCCGATGGGAGCACGATGCGGGAGCCGGTTTTTCCGGTAGAAGACGCGGCACGGGCCGTTCTGTTCATGGCAGACCTGCCCGCGTCGTCGAATGTGTTGTCCATGGTGATCACTGCTGCCGGCATGCCGTTCGTTGGGCGTGGCTGAGCACTCAGGCGGCACTTTCGGGTGGCAAAGAATCATTCCGGTATCGGTCGATTCCTTGCCAAAGGAAGACAGGCACGATAATGTGAGAACATATTCCTCTCATATATGACATGAATATCTGATTATAAATTGGCAGCGCGGCCAACACGAAGGATGCGGTACTTGACGATGAAAACGCCGAATAACGGACCGAGCGAGGTTCTGCTTGCCGCTCAAGGAATTCGCAAGTCCTATGGGCATCTAGAAATACTTCGAGGCATCGACCTCAATTTGGGTACTGGCGAGCATGTGTCCATCATCGGACCGAGTGGCTCGGGTAAGAGCACACTGATCCGTTGCCTGAACTTTCTCGAAATGCCCGATGGGGGATCGATTGACTTCGGCGGAAAGCGAATCTGGGATGAAAAGTCTCCCATCAAGGAAGCGGACAGCCGCGCCCACCGCACCAAGGTCGGCATGGTTTTCCAGTCCTTCAATCTTTTTGCGACTCACACCGCTCTTCAGAATGTGAGCATCGCACAAGTGCACACGCTGGGCCGGTCGCGAAAAGCGGCCGACGACCGCTCACGCGAATTGCTCGATCAGGTGGGATTGTCCGAACACCTCGACAAGCATCCTGGTCAGCTCTCGGGTGGGCAGCAGCAACGCGTAGCCATCGCGCGCGCTCTGGCGATGGACCCCGAGATCATGCTCTTTGACGAACCCACTTCAGCGATCGATCCAGAAATGCGCGTGGAGGTGCTGCGGGTTATGAAGGACCTCGCCAACGGCGGAATGACCATGATTTCGGTGACGCACGAATTCAATTTCGCCCGCGATGCCGCGGACCGCGTTCTCTTTTTGGCGGGCGGCCTCATTGTCGAAGAGGGGACGCCAGACGAGATCTTCAGCGCACCCAAGCAAGAACGAACTCAGCAGTTCGTCAATGCCGTGAGCGGAATCGTCTAATGGATCTCGCGTACCTGATGCAGGGGCTGAAAGGCACTCTTCTTATCTGGGTAGGCTCACTCGCTTTGGCGGTTCTGCTCGGTGTGGTCGTCGCCGCTGGGCGCCGATCGCACAGCACGTGGGTGCGTTCGATCGTTCGGGTGTGGGTCGCCATCGTGCGGGGCATTCCACCCTTGGTCTGGATGCTCCTGCTGTTCTTCGGCCTCGGCTGGGGTCTTCTGGGCGATTCGCCGATTTTTGCGGCCGTGGTCGCGCTGGGGCTCATCAACTCCGCCTATATCGGTGACAGCATCAACGCCGGACTCAGCGCCGTGCCACGAGGACAGTGGGAAGCCTGTCAGGCCATGGCGTTGCCCAAGCGGGTGGCGTACCTGCGGGTAATCCTCCCGCAGGCATTCCCCATCATGTTGGCCTCGAGCACCGCCTACGCGATCTCTCTCTTGAAGAACACCGCAATTGCCTCCATCATCGGGGCCAACGAGATGGTCTTCTACGCCTATAACACCGTGCAGCTCGGCGCCGACGCGCTCACCAGCTTCTTTGTGATCGGACTCGTCTATCTTGCCTTCAGCGTTCCCATTGGTTTTCTTGCCCGGTGGATTGAAGGCCGTTCAGTGATTGCGCAGGTGCGCTGATGGATTACATCGTTGAGTCTCTGACGAGGCTTCTTCCTGGCCTTCTCACCAGCGTTCAAATGACCGTGGTGAGCGTGGCAATCGGCATGGTTCTGGGCTTTCTCGGTGGTCTACTCCTGAATAACCGTCACCGCGGAGTGCGTTATCCCGTCATTGCACTCGTCGAGGTGCTGCGTGGTTTTCCCGCCCTGCTGACTCTGTATTTCGTCTATTTCGGACTGCCCAAACTGGATGTCGTTCTCGATGGTTTCGTCGCGGTCGTCATCGCCTTCGGATTGACCGTCGCGGCCTATACCGCGGAAATCTTCCGCGCGGCTATCGCCAGTGTTCCGCGGGGTCAACGCGAGGCCGCACTCAGCCTGGGACTTCGTCGAAACAAAACAATCCGACTGATTGTGCTGCCCCACGTCTTGCGCGTCGCCGTACCGCCACTCCTCGGAATTGTCGTCATCGCGTTTCAAGGAACGTCCTTGGCAATTTCGATCGGCCAACTCGAGCTCACCGGAGTGGCGTTGAACTTTGGCATGAGCACCTTTTATCTCCTCCCCGAAATTCTCATGGCCGGAGCGCTCTACCTGATCGTCACGACGCTGCTGACCTGGGTCGAAATCGTCTCCGAACGCCGTGCGCAGCGACTATCCGGTGGTAGCTACCAGGGGTCCGGACGAAAAAGAAGAAGGGGGGTCCCGAAAATTTCTACCGAAGCTCTGCGCACCACCGGCTGACCGCCACCATTCTAGAAAATACCTGCCTGCCCTGCACGACATCACAGAACTGGAAAATCAATGAAGATTTCACAACTGGCTCTTGGCGCATCCGCCACGATCTTCGCCCTCGCATTGACGGGCTGCTCGAGCGAGAGCGGCAGCACTGCTGCACCGGATGCCGATTGCAAGCCCGTATCAGAATTCACCACCGCGAGTGAGGGCGTTATCAAGGCCGCCGGCATGAACGAGATGCCCGGCTTTCTGGGAATTTCGGATCAGGGCCCCTTCGAAGGCTTCAACGCGACGCTCTTTGAGCAGTTCGCGGCCGAGAACTGCCTCACCGTGGACTGGACTCCGTCGACGGGCGCGGGTGCGACGCTCGCCCTGCAGGAGGAAAAAGTCGATATCTTCGTCGGCATCGTTGTGAAGAGCGAAGCGCGTGGCGAGATCTTCAATCAGCCGTCAAGCGAATTGTTTTTTGAGGCAGCGGGAATCCTGTCCGAAGATGGCTGGAGCAGCGTCGGTGATCTGCAGGGGAAGCAGGTTGGCGCCGTCACCGGTTCGACCTATACCACCCCGCTCATGGAGGCGATCGGCGAGGCGAACCTCACGCAGTACCAGTCCTCGGATGCCGCGTACAGCGATTTGAAAGCGGGTCGAATCGACGCCGTAGTGACCCCCAGCGTGCCTCAGGGCTGGTACGTTCACGAAAATCCAGATCTGGGCGTTGTGTCCGAAGTGATTGAAGCCGATGACAACTTTGCCCTGCTGACCCAGCAGTACGAGGTCAACTGGCCCGTGGTCAAGGGCAACGACGGCCTCAGCGACGCCATCAGCGACTTCTACGATCGAATCCACGAGGATGGAAGCCTCGAGAAGATCCTGGGCGAATACGACATCACGGATCCGTTCTACTTCAACGGACGGTAATACGTGCCGGCGCTCGCCCCGCAGCTGCGGAGCGAGCGTTGGCGTGCCCCTGCGCTTTCGACAGGGACAAATGACCGCCGATCTCAACGCTTAGATATTCTCGACACGTCCGGAGCCATGATGAACCGAACAACACAGTTGCGCCGCTATACGCTCAACCCCGAGCACGCTGCAGCTTTTTTCACTTGGTGGCAGGACAAAATCCTGCCCGTGCGTCGCGAATACGGATTCACCATCGAGTTTGCATACTTTGAACGCGAGGGGATGGACTTTGTTTGGGCGGTCAGTCTGGAGGGGGACACCGAGAAATTCATGCAGGTTGAGCACGACTACACCCGATCGAAGGGCCGAATGCTCGCCCTCGATGGTGTGCCCCCGTGGACGACGAACCAGCACATCGCGCTCGTGGATCCAATTGGCTTTCCCGGGCGTGCCGACGACGATGACAACTAGCGTGAGCATGTCGCAACGACGAGGTAGGACCGAATGAAAATCAGAATTTTGCCCTATGACGCTTCGGCGGCATCCGCTGTTGAACGCTCGGGAGCGGAGGTGGCGAACGAAAGCGACCGGGCCGACGGTCTCGTGGCACATTTTGCCTGCTCTGTTTCTGACCTTGTCCAGGCACTCGAGGCAGACAGTTCGATTCGCTGGGTGCAGCTTCCAACGGCGGGCATCGAGAAGTGGACAGACGTCATCGCCGCACACCCCACCCTGCTGTGGACGAGCGCGAAGGGAGCCTACGCCGAACCGGTTGCAGAACATGCGCTCGCCCTGGCCCTCGCGCTGTTGCGCAATTTAAAGGAGCGCTCCCGTGCCACCAGCTGGGGTTCGCCATCGGGTACGAGTCTTCACGGGTGCAATATTGTGCTGCTCGGTGCCGGGGGAGTAGCCGAGGAGACGGCACGCCTGCTGGGGGTATTCCGCACGTCCGTAACCGTCGTGCGGCGTCTGCCCGATCCCGTCGATTGGGCGGCGCGCACGATCTCACTCGATGAGCTCGATGAGGTACTCCCCGAGGCGGACGTGGTGATTGTTGCGGCTGCGCTCACGGGACAGACGCGCGGACTCTTCGATGCGGCACGGCTCGCTCGCTTGAAACCGAGCGCTGTTCTGGTGAATATTGCCCGGGGAGCGTTGGTCGATTCCGATGCACTCGTCGGCGCCTTGTCTCGGGGCGAGCTCGCGGGAGCTGCGCTGGATGTGACGGATCCAGAGCCACTCCCCGATGGACACGCGCTGTGGGGGGAGCCGCTCGCGCTGATCACCCCGCACACTGCCGACACGATGGAGATGATCGTTCCGTTGCTCGCCGAGCGGATCGCTGACAACGTTGCGCGTTTTGGCGACGGTCGCGATCTCGCCGGACGGGTCGACCCCGCTGCGGGCTACTGACAGCGGTAGCGGGTCGAGTTAGTCGACCGATACCTGCGCGCGTCTGGCGTCCCTGTCGGTCTGAACGTTGGCGCGGTGCAGCTCGTGGTGAGCGACCTGCTCCGGACGCCGGCGAATGACGGCCCACACAATGCCCAGCCCGATGAACCACACTGGCGTTACAAGCAGGGCCTGCAAGGTGTCGGTCTTCTGCGTGAGAGCCCAGACCAGGAACGCGAAGAAGGCCAGAACCACGTAACACATGTACACGCCGCCGGGCATTTTGAACTTGGATGCGGCATGCAGTGCGGGGCGGCGCTTGCGGAACACAATGTAGCTCACGAGGATAATCGTCCACACGAAGATGAAGAGCACCGCCGACATGGTGGTGACTACCGTGAACACAGCGATGATCGACGGGTTGGCATAGAGCAGCACCGCGGACACGAGCAGGAACGTGCATGAGAACAGCAGCGCGTTGGCGGGGACCCGGTGTCGCGACAACCGTTGAAAACGGCCGGGCGCTGTGCCCTCCCCGGCAAGGCCGAACATCATTCTCGATGTGGAATATAAGCCGGAGTTAGCGGATGAGGTGGCGCTGGTGAGCACAACGAAGTTGATCACTCCGGCGGCGATGCCGATTCCGGCCAGGGAAAACATGGCCACGAAGGGGCTCGCCTCGGCCGTGACCTCGCGCCAGGGCGTGACGGTCATGATCATGATCAGAGCCACCACGTAGAAGAGCATGATGCGAATGGGGATCGAATTGATGGCCTTGGGCAGGTTCTTCTCGGGGTCTTTCGCCTCTGCAGCAGTGGTTCCGATGAGTTCGAGCCCGACAAAAGCGAACACGGCAATCTGAAAGCCGGCAATGAAACCCATCGGTCCGGTGGGAAACATCCCGCCGTCGTTCCACAGATTGCTGAAGCTGGCCGGGGCCCCGCCGGGCGACTTGAAGTGGGTGATGACCATCACGAGGCCGACGACGATGAGCGTCACGATGGCGACGATTTTGATGAGCGCGAACCAGAATTCGGTCTCGCCGAAGGCCCTGACACTCGTGAGGTTGAGGCCGAGGAGCAGGCCCACCGCGGCGAGGGCAGGAATCCACAGTGGAAGGTCGGGCCACCAAAAGCTGGTGTACAAGGCGATCGCGATGAGTTCAGCGATGCCCGTGACGATCCAACACAGCCAGTAGGTCCAACTGGTGAAGAATCCGGCCCACGGACCGAGCAGGTCGCCGGCAAAATCGCTGAACGTCTTGTATTCCAGATTGGACAGCAGCAGCTCGCCCATGGCCCGCATGACGAAGAACAGCATGAAGCCGATGATCATATAGACGAAAATCACAGAGGGTCCCGCCAGGGCGATGGTCTTGCCCGAGCCCATGAAGAGGCCGGTTCCGATGGCGCCGCCGATGGCGATGAGCTGGATGTGCCGGTTCGACAGCGAGCGTGCGAGGTGCGGCTGCTGCCCGGAGGAGGTTCGAGGGCTAGTGGCGACCGAGGGTGTCTTCATTGACATCGAGGCTTCTTCCTGAGAGAGGGTAATGGAGCGCACGGATGCCGTGGGTCGGCCCAGCTGGTCGACCCAGGCATCCGTTCACGCAGGTTGTGATTCGAACGGATCTAGACGAGCGCGAGCTCGACCTCAGCGACGAGGTCTCTCCAGCTCTCGAGCTCAAGTCCGAGGGCCACGCTCACCGAACGGTTGGCGATCTTTCCTGCCGCAATGTTGAGCCCGCCGGCGAGTGCAGAGTCTCGCTCGAACGCAGCGCGTACGCCGCGGTCGGCGATGGAAAGGGCGTAGGGAAGGGTGACGTTCGTGAGCGCGTTCGTGGACGTGCGGGGCACGGCGCCGGGCATGTTCGCTACGCAGTAGAAGATGGAATCGTGAACGGCGAAAGTCGGGTCTTCGTGGGTGGTGGCGCGTGTGTCGGCGAAACACCCACCCTGGTCAACGGCGATGTCGACCAGGACGCTACCGGGCTTCATGCGGGAGACGAGCTCGTTGGTCACGAGTTTGGGGGCCTTGGCTCCCGGAATGAGTACGGAGCCGATGACGAGGTCGGCCTCGATGACAGCCCGATCAATCTCGAACGCGTTCGAGGCAATGGTTTTGAGACGGCCGGCGTACTGGGCATCGAGTTCACGCAGCCGATCGATGTTGATATCGAGGATGGTGACGTCCGCGCCGAGGCCGATGGCCATGGCTGCGGCGTTCGTTCCGGCCACTCCGGCACCGATCACAGTGACCTTCGCGGCACGCACGCCGGGCACTCCGCCCATCAAGATTCCGGGGCCGCCGGCCGGGCGGCTCAGCGATTGGGCGCCGACCTGAACGGCGAGACGCCCGGCGACCTCGCTCATCGGGGCGAGCAGCGGCAGCGAGCGATCGGCCTTCTGCACCGTCTCGTAGGCGATGGCAGTGACGCCGGATGCCAGCAGCGCGGCGGCGAGCTCAGGCTCGGCGGCGAGGTGCAGGTACGTGAAGAGGATGAGGCCGGTGCGAAAGTGCACGTACTCGGCGGTGATGGGTTCCTTCACCTTGAGTATCATGTCGGCGCTGGCCCACACGTCAACGGCGCTGTGAACGATCGTGGCGCCAGCCGAAGCGTAGTCGGCGTCAGTGAACCCGGATGCGATACCCGCACCAGCCTGCACGAGCACGGTGTGGCCGTGCAGCTTCGCCTCATGAACCCCGGCGGCGGTGATGGCCACTCGGAATTCGTTGTTTTTGACTTCTGTGGGAACTCCAATAATCACGGGAAACTCCAGCTTGTTGTGACGTGGCACTGATCGGCTTTGGTCAGCTAAGAAACCATATGTCGGGTTTTTCACGGTAGTTCGATTCCGCGGGGTCGGCCAACGGATGCCGCGGGTCGGAACCCGGGGATGGCGTGAGCGGAGATTCAGTCGAGATCCCCGTTTTTCCGCAGATGTCGGGCGGGCCCGGTGCAGCCGCGCCCTCGGCGGTACCGACCTCGCGAGCGGATCAAGCTCGACATGTGTAGCGTCAACCCGCTTCGATTGTCGCCTGACGTTCACAGGTATCCATAGACTGAACGCTATGAAAGCGGCCGATATTGATCAGGCGGTGGCGCTTATCGCCGCGCATCTCGGTCGCGCACTTTCTTTGGAAGACCTCGACGGTTTGCTTCTCGCGTATAGCGCGCACCAGGCCACGGCCGACCGGGTGCGCACGAACTTTCTGTTGAGCAAGGTTGTTCCGCCCGACGTCAGTACCTGGCAGCTCAGTCACGGTATCGCCACCGCGGTGAAGCCCGTGCCGGTTCCAGCGAATTCCGATCTGGGAATGTTGGGCCGGGTCTGCGTTCCGCTCCTGGCACGTGGATTTCGTGTGGGGTATCTCTGGGTGCTGCAGCTGGATGATGAGCTCGTGCCGGACGCGATCCTGCAGGAGGTGCGCATAATCCAGCCGGAGATGGACGCACTGGCCGAGATGCTCCTCAGCCGCACGAGCGCGTACTCCGACGGGCGCCGATTGGCGGAAGATCAGCTTCTTGCGGCCTGTCGCGGCGATCGCCACGCTGTGGTGGGTTTGGGCGGCTGGCCGGGAGTGCACGGGCATGGGCCGTGGCGACTTGCCGCACTGGTCACGCGCGGAACGAACCCGTCAAACCCAGAGGAAAGCAGCTTGCTGCATCGACTCTCGGCACTACAAGCCACGCTTGGCATCAACACGGTGCTGTTCTCGGCCGGAACGCAAACGCATGCCGTGCTGCTGTTAGAGGATGCCATTGATGGCATTGACGAAGCGGAGATTCTGCGTCGTTTTGGGCTCGAGATTTCCCGTCGCGCCGGTCTGCCGTCGTCGTCTGCCCTGATGGGCCTGAGTGAACCGCTCTCCGACCTGCGGCTGCTGCCCGGCGCGTATATGGAGGCGCGCAGCGCCGTGCAGGCGGCGTGGGTTGACGCGCAACTGGGCGGGCTGGTGTCGTTTCGCGCGACCGGGGTCTACCAATTTCTGGCCGTGGAAGGCCGAGACATTTCACCCGTCGAGTCCACTCTGTTCTCCCTGTTGCGGGAGCTCGACTGCAACCGGGAGCTGCTGCCGGTACTCGAGCTGCTCTACGACAAAGACGGCTCTGTGGCTCAGGTCGCTCAACAACTGCATCTGCACCGCACGAGCATCTACAACCGGCTGGGGCGCATCCGCTCTCTTCTTGGGGTCAATCCACTTGGCGGCCAGGTTCAGCTCGAGCTACACCTCGCGCTCAAGGCTGACCGCTGGGCGGGCCGCCCCCGTCTCTAGTTCGTGGCGAGGTGCGCGTGCGATGGTGCAGCGTTGCGGTAGACGCGCGGCACTCGGGGACTGACACGGGTGACCACTTCGTAGTTGATGGTACCGGCAGCGGACGCCCAGTCATCAGCAGATGCCTCACCGTCGTCTCCCGGGCCGAACAACACGGCTTCGGCGCCGATCATGCTCGCACCACGGGCCACGAGGTCGGCCTGGCCAAGGTCGATGACCATCTGGTCCATGGCGATTCGCCCCACTACGGGATAGTTGACCCCGTTGACTCGTACCGGGCCGCCGGTCGCGACGCGCGGGATACCATCGGCATAGCCGAGGGGGATGAGCGCGAGTGTCGACGCGGCAGTGGTGTGATACTTCAGCCCGTACGACACGCCACGGTCGGCCGGCACGTCCTTGCACATGGAGATCACCGTGCGCAGTGTCATGGCGGGGCGCAGGCCGAGGCTCGCCGAGGTGCGGCCCTCGAAGGGCGAGAGACCGTAGATGGCGAGTCCGGGACGTACGAGGTCGAAGTGCATATCGGGGCGCGAAAGCACTCCGGCGCTGTTGGCGATGTGGCGGTGGGTGGGGCGGAGACCCGCGGCCTCGGCCTGGGCGACCGCCTCGGTGAAGTCCGCGAGTTGCTCATCAGTCTCTGGGCGTTCGATCTCATCGGCCACGGCCAGGTGCGAGAAAATACCCACCACGCTGACCGCACCGGCCAGTTCGGCTGCCCGGGCCCGGGCCACAAACCCCACCCAGTCCTCAGCAGTCGAACCGTTGCGGCCCAGACCGGTGTCGATTTTCAAGTGGATGCGTGCGGTCGTATCCAACAGGTTTGCAGCCGCCACGATGTGGGGCAGCTCCCACCCGGAGCATCCGAGGTCGATGTCGGCAGCGACGGCCGCGTGAAAATCGCTCTCAATCGTGTGCAGCCACGCCAGCAGTGGGGCGTCGATGCCCGCAGCTCGCAACGGCAACGCTTCGGAAATGTGTGCCACGCCGAGCCAGCCAGCACCGGCGTCGAGTGCAGCGCGGGCCACGGGGAGAACGCCGTGGCCATATGCATCGGCCTTTACCACGGCCATAACCGTGGCTGGGGCGGCGAGTCCGATGAGATGACGAACGTTGTGCCTCACCGCGGCGAGGTCGATGACCGCCGCGCGCTCCGGCATCCGTTCGGTGGACTTGGGACTGGCTGCAGAATTCACACGTTGCAGCCTAGGGGAGAATCTTGGCCGAGGTTTTCCCGGGCTCAGGAGCTCGGGCGGATGCCCTCCTGAACTCATCCAGATCGCCGAATCGTGCAGCATGGCGGTCACCGGAGGCTTCAGTATTAGTCTGTTCGTGCCACAACCATCGGTAAAGTGCAGTGTGCAGCACATTTACTTCTATCGAGGAGAAGATGTGTCCTTTACCCTGCGCCAACTGGAACTGTTCGTCACCCTCGCGGACTATCCCACGCTCAGCGCAGCTGCCGCGGCGCTGCACATCTCTGAATCTGCGCTGTCCAATGCCATCAGCCAGCTCGAACGCGGGCTGGGCGCGCAGTTGTGCGTGCGGAGAAAAGCACGGGGCATGACGCTCACACCCACGGGGCATTTTTTTGCGGCGAAGGCGTCGTCGATCCTGCGGGATGTTCAAGAGCTCAGCAACGATGTCGCGGCGCGCGACGGAAAAACTGTGGGAGAAGTGAGAATCGGTTGTTTCACCACGTTGACTGCGACGGTCCTCCCGCCGATCATGCACCACCTGCCCGAAATCCATCCCGGCGTTCGGATTACGGTTTCGGTGGCTACGCAGGAGGAATTGCTCGATCAGCTCGACAAAGGGCGCTTGGACTTCGCCTTTTTATACGATCAATACCTGCCCGACTATCTGCAGAAGACTCCGATTTATCAGGCAGAGGAGATGGCGCTCCTTTCCGAAGACCACCCTCTCGCTGCGCGCGCTTCGATCACTCTGAAAGAGCTTGAAAATGAGCCGATGGTGCTCTTGGACGCCACTCCGAGCGTGCCGAATATGCGCCATCTCTACGCCGAGCAGGGTTTGACGCCGAACGTCGTCGCGGCGGTTCCTGAGATTGACCTCGTTCGCGCCTTGGTCGGACGCGGCGTGGGCTACGGGGTATTGATGTCACGACCCCAAGGGGTGGAGACGACGATCGATGGGCATCGAATTGTCTTTAAACCGCTACGCCCGCGGCGCCCACGCACCGATGTGGTTGCCGTGTGGCATCAGGATGCTGCTCCCACCCTGCGAGCTCAGGCTGCCATAACGTTTGCTCAGGAGTGGTTTCGTGACCGATCCGTCGTATCTGAGTAATTCGATTAAACCGAACTTATACATAGATCTTTTTCAATTTACTCTTAGTAGTTTGCGTGTGATGCTGGAGCACAAGTTCTCAACACGAAGGAGAGATCCAACATGGCGCACATCAGCCCGCTCACAGACCACGACATTGCGGACACAGAAATTCTCGCGTCGTTCGCGCACTACGAAAAAACCCGAGGCTTCGTTCCGAACAGCATCCGAACGATGGCGCGCCGGCCTGCGATAGCCAAAGCATTCATGGCTCTGAATCAAGCGGTGCTCTACGAAGGCACCGTGGCGATCGAGACCAAGATGCTCGTGAGCCTGGCCAGCAGCATGGCGGCGGGCTGCCAGTATTGCGAATCGCACATGACAAATCTCTCCAGCATCTACGAGGCATCTGATGAGAAGATCGCCGCGATCTGGGAGTTCGAATCCAGCGACCTGTTCTCGGATGCGGAGCGCGCAGCGATCACCATCGGGCTGAATGCCGGTGGTTCCCCGAACGAGGCTACTGCCGAGGATTTTACGGAGCTCAAGAAGCACTATTCAGACGAAGAGATCGTTGAAATCATGGCTTCGGCCGCGCTCTTCGGATACCTCAACCGGTGGAATGACACGATGGCCACAACCCTGGAAGTACTCGCTGCTGATGTTGCCGAGAGGGTGATCGGAAGCGTCGGGTGGACCCCCGGAAAGCACGCCTGATGGCGTCGCGGCCGGTCACGGACGAAACCTTCGAGGGCGCCCTCCGTGAACTCTCCGGGCCAGTCTTCCTGTATGTGTGGGCACCCTGGTGTGGTCCCTGCAAAATGGTGAAACCGCACTATCTCGCCATCTCCGAGCAGAAGAGCGGGGAGGCAATATTTCTCGATGCCGACCTACAAGCCTTTTCTGAGGTGGCAGCACGCCTGAGCGTAAAAACTACTCCAACTCTTGTTGCGTTTCGCGACGGGCGCGAGGTTGCCCGACGCACTGGCGCTCTGATGCGCGGGCAAATTCAAGACTGGGTTGACGCGCAATTGCGAGCAGAGCGGGGCTTAGGCACGGTGTGAATACGATTTATCCCAGGCTCGAGCCGAGCGCTCCGACGATATACGGAACGAGCCAGACCACCCACACGATGACCGAGAACCGGTGGAAGCTGCTCTTCTCGGTGTCGCGATTGCGCAGGAGCACGACGATCGCCCACGCGAGGTGCACAGACATGAGAACGATTGCGATTAGCCCGGTCACGCCCATCAGCTGATTTAGGGCGCTCTGCTCGAAACCGGCGGCTCGGTTCTCGTTCGCGATCATATTCATGAGAAAGGTGCCACTGGCGTCGGAAGCGAGCCCGAGCCCAAAGAATATGGCGTGCCACGGCTTGAGTACTTTCTGCACGCGTTCGCTCCAAACCCCGATCGTGTAGAAGGCGAGGGCGAGGGTGATGAGAATAATTGCGGGTAGCAGCATGCTTCTATTCTCCTTGGTCACTCCGTTGGGGCGGGCTTCGCCGGAAACGGCTCAGCGCTTTCTGGCCACTGGCGTACCGAAGCAATCAAACCGAATGTGACGTGATCGCCTCGAACGGCCGAGCGGCGAGAAGGCCTTCGCAGAGGGGCTTATGAAACGTGGAGCCGCACAGAACTCGCCCAACGTGTCGCAGTTCTGCGACGTGCTGCAGCCTTGTATGTTGAGCAGTCAGACGTGCTCGCAGCCGCCATGGCCCAGGGCATGGGTAAACCCGTTACGCAAGGAAGGGGCGAGGCTGGGAGCTGCGCTCGCATCCTGAACTACTACGCGGACAATGCTTCAGAATTGTTGGCACCCCAGCATTTGGGAACGGGCACCGAAGATGCGGCGCACGTCGAACTCGCACCCACGGGGTAATCCTTGGCATCATGCCGTGGAATTATCCCCACTACCAGCTAGTGCGACTTATCGCGCCGAATCTGCTCCTCGGGAACTCGATTCTCTTCAAGCATGCGCAGATCTGCAGGAGAACCGCAGAACTCGTCGAGGAGCTGTTCGAACGTGCCGGCGCCCCGCAGCACGTCGTACACCACTCGGGGTTTTCGCACGCGGAGACATCTGCTGCAATCACGCATCCCACAGTCACCGGCGTCTCATTCACTGGAGGAGAGACGGCAGGCGCTGCAATCGCCAAGACTGCGGGTGGGGCGCTCAAGAAGGCGGTGCTTGAACTTGGAGGAAACGATCCCTTTCTCGTTTTTGACGGAGAGCGCGTCAGCGAGCTAGCCGAGCTTGTAGCGTCAGCCCGTTTAGCGAATGCCGGATAAACGTGCGTTGCCCCGAAACGAATCATTGTTAAGCAGTCGCTGATGCATGAGTTCATGGAGGTCTTCACAGACCGATTTCTTGCCGCCGTTCCAGGTGACCCTCTTATAGATGACACTGTGCTGGGTCCTTTGGCTACGGAAGACGCCGCGAATGAACTCCGTGAGTTTAGTGCTCTTCGTCGTCGAGTTGGAGGTCGGCGGCTACCAGATTCTCTTCGAGCTGCGTGAGTGTTCGTGCGCCGATGATCGGGACGATGACGCTGAGGTGAGGGTCGGCACGGAGCCGGTCTCCTCGTAAGTCGTTGTCCGTCCCCTCGGTTTTGGCAGTAGATGATGGTCAGGTGAGGTGAAGTCCAATCTTTCAGCCGTTTTTGTATCAGGTTTTGAACGACACACGATCTCATCGATCGTTGCGCCAGACCACCAGGACCATGACAAGGGCATTCGCAATCTGCGGACAAATTTTGGCATCGACCACGGTCAGGAATCTTCATTCACGGATACCCTTCGCCGCAGACGTGCGTGCGTGCGACTAATGCCAATCCAATTGGCCTAGGGCTACGAACTGACGTTATCTCATGTAACCGTCGGGATCGTCCTGAGGGTTGAGGTCACAAAGGAGTGAACCGTGAAGAAGAACATCAAATTGGTGCTCGGCGCTAGTGCAGCTGCGCTGATCGCCCTGTCGTTGGGCGCTGCGCCGGCGTCAGCGCACGTCCCGAAATCGGTACGCGGCAACGTCGTGCTGACCGCCCACCTCACGGAGCTTAACGGCTCAGGAGCGTCGGGTAGCGCCTTCGCCGTCGTTCGCGGCGAGACAATTCGGGCGATCGGAATCCGCGCGAGGGGTTTGACGCCCGATGCTCCGCACGCACAGCACATCCACTACGGCGAACAGGCAATGAATGAGTGTCCCACGCTGGCGTTGGACAGCAACGGCGACGGACGACTGAACACCGTCGAGGGGGTTCCCGCGTACGGACCCGTTGTGGTGTCCCTGAATACCAGCGGAGACACCACGCCGGCCAGTTTTCTGGACGTTTCCCGGTTCCCCGTCTCGAAAAACGGCTCCTATAACTACCTCCGGACCAACATCCGCTTCACAGCCGTGGCCGGAACCGGATACCCGGGAGCCGAAGGGCTCGGCACCGCCGCGCAGATCGCCGAGGCTATCCGCGACGGGGAAGGTGTTGTCGTGATCCACGGAAACGACTACGACGGCAACGGAACGTACAACCTCAGCGATCCCGAGGGTGCGAGCGAGCTCAACCCCACCCTCCCGGCCGAGGCAACCGACCCGGTCGCCTGCGGAGTCCTTCACTAGCTGCGAGTGTCCGGTGAAGGCTGAGGTCCAGGCGCCGAGCGGGCGCGCACAGTGCCGCACGGTCCTGGGCCTCAGTCTTTGACACAGGGGCAACAGCCCGAGGCCGGCTCGGGCGCGCTCCAGCAATCACCTTGCTGTGCACGGACGTCCTTGAGCCGTGGCAGCAAATTCTCCATGATGCGGCCTTCAACACCGCATCGAGCATCCAGGCCGGGAACCGCCGGGGGGTGAACCGGTGCGAGTGTGCCTCACATGAAATCCTCGCGCCCCTGCGGGTCATGCCTCAGTATGAGAGTTGTGACCGACACCGAGCGCGAAAAACGGATGCGCAACCGCGTCGCGCTCGTCGGCGACCCTGTGCGAGTTCGCCGAGGCATACGCAGAGATTAAGCGGGCATGGGACTACCTCCGGTACCGGTGGAGAACATCGTCTACGCCCGGGCCGTCGAGATCGTCGCAGGGTGGATGCGTCGAGTCGACCTGCTGACCAGCCGCGACGTCGCGGCGGCTGTGCGGAGCACGAAGGCTGAGCTTCGGCGGGAAGAGCGGCAGCAGCAGATAAATGAGCTCGTGACGGCCATCGTGGTGCATCTTCACCAAGACAGTGCGCGGTTGGAAACCGGGCAGAGATCGAGAACCGGGCGCGGGAACATCAGGGCATGCCGCGGGTGCCGGCCAAGTCGTCGGTGGTGCAGTTTGCGCTGCAGGACGTTATCGAGCGCGTGCCCACGAGCAGGCTGATCCAAGCGGATGCTCGGACCGCCGCCCGCATTGCGGACCTGCACGTTGCGACGTCGCTCGAATCTCGCGAGGTGGTCGACCAGTCGGTTCATCGACGGGCGCTCTCGTAGTCGCTGGCGACGAAAGGAGCGAGCAAACCGGGCCCTTGCGAATGCCGGTGCTGGACTAGGCGGGAACCACGCCAGGCGACTCATCGACCTCGTGAGGCGTCCATGCGCTCTGGGCTCCCAAGGACCGACCGCTGAGGCATTGCCCCTCGCGTCCACGGCGCTCCCCACCGTGAACAGATACGCAATCATGGGTAGGGAGGCAGCGTTACGTGGATCCCTCTACGCACGGACATTTTTTCGTAGCTCGGTCGTTGCCAGTGAACATCAGCCCGATGCGGAGAATTCTCTTACACGTCCGTGACAAAGTCGGGCAGCGCAATCGAAGCAACTGCTAGCCTGTGGGCGTCAGCATGGACGAGTATGGGGGAATTCGCATGGGGCAGGGACCTCGAGATTGGAATCCGCCGGGGTACTGGGACGAACCGGTGGCCAAAGCAAATAGAGGTTCCTCGCGGGCGTTCAAGTCGAACCCGCCGCGCACACAGGGACGGCAACAGTCACAGCGACGGCAACAGCCTCAGCCACGGCAACAGCCACAGCCACAGCGACGGCAACAGCCACGTGTACTGCAACGTGCCAGGGTAGCGCCGAGCAACCTGACCGGCCTTGTCGCTGTTGCCCTAGGACTGTTCGCTACGCTCTTACCCCTTGCTCTGCCTGATGCGAGCACAAGCTTCCGAGGGTTTGCTTTCAGTACTGCCGGCATCACAGCAGTCGTTCTCGCTAATAGAGCAAGCCAGCTCCGCCGAGAAGGTCGTGCGACCAGTCGACTCTTCCCCGTTGTCGGCGGAATTCTCGGTGTGACGGGAACACTGCTATCACTTTGGAGCTTGGCATTCTTCTACGCGCCAAGCTACGTACCTCCGATACCGAATTTGGCTTCGTTGACTGGTTCCACCCAGCCCGTCATCGCCCCGGCTGACGCGGCACAACAGCCAAGCCGGCCAGCAGCATTACCGGAAGTTGTACCCAGCGCCCTCGCCCAAACGCCGCTGGCAGCGGCGCGGACTCCGGAGGAAACTCGTTTAGCCATGGCGCAGGCAGCTGGAACGATGTCATTCGTGCTCGACAAGTTGAGAAGGCCCGGAGCGCCTTGGCCGGATGCGCTTTTCCTCAGCGCAGATCGCATAGTGTCAACGCCAGAAGGGTACAAGCTGTCTCGAATTCCTGTCGATACAACAGCAACATACACACGGAGTCCAAGCGGTCAGAACTACCGCCTGACGATCACCGACGACGCTACGGGTCTTGGCGTGAACTTCGACTCCGTTGCCGGAGTTGTGGCGAACAACTGAACGCGGGATGCATGTGTCCTTGACGACTCGGATTGCCCTTCGGTGGCGCTTCCCTTACATCCGTTGGGCCATCGGCAACGAAATCAACATCAGTTTTGGTGTCCACTGGGCGTTATTCTCGCGCATCGGCTTGGAACTGGCGTGTGACACTCGTTCCAGTCAAATTCGACCCACGAGTGGCTCTTCGCAATCACGAGTGCAGTTGAGGTCGGAATCCGCCGGCCTCGAGGAGCGAGCGGGCTATGTAGTGCGTCAGTTTTCGGAAGCCTAAGGCTGTGCCGCGGAGGTGCTCGAGCCGTCCGTTGATGGCTCCGGTCGGGCCGTTCGAGGATCCCGGTCTGCGGCACCGAATATATCGAATCTGTTCTTCCAGCTCGTCGCGAGCCGCTATGAACACGCGTCTCTGATCCTCACGAGCAATTTAACATTCGGGTGCTGGGGCGAGGTCTTCGGCGACCAGACCGTCGCCTCCGCCATGATCGACCGGATCGTTCACCACGCCGACGTTCTTAGCCTCAAGGGTGCCAGCTATCGGCTCAAAAGCCACCAGTCGGTCGCTGATACGGCATAGTAGAAAACACAGATAGTGGTCCTGTTTTCAAACGGCAGGCACTATTGGCCCTGTTTTGGCCCGGCGTTAACACCACCGCGAAGTACCTAAACGGCCACGTAGGCCGCCACTACCGCCCGAGAGGGCACGCCTCCCCGCATTCCGAACAATCCGACGCGCCGCAAAACACAAAAAACCACCGGCGACACTGCCCTGGTCGACGAGTCGCCAACACAACTCCACGAACACCCCGCTTAAACCAGAAATCGCTCCTGAGAATCCTCAGGAGCGATTTCTTTTTGTTCCAACCAGACCGTTTCGCGAACAGTTTCGCGAACGGCCCTTTGGTCGGGCTGACAGGATTTGAACCTGCGACCCCTTGCCAGAATTAGAGCGATTCTGGACGTGACCGAATGTCTAGGGAACTCGCGGATTCCCTTGAATTTGCAGGGAACCGGGCGGTTCACTTCCTCCGAGTGTACGCGTCGATTTTCGGATGTTCACGGTTGATTCAGGTGGGTAAATGATGGTGTGCGAAAGCGAGCGCGTCTGCGATGACGCCGAGGATGACGAGTCAGAGTCCCTCACATCGCAATTGTGAAGGCGGAATGTTTTTAATCTCCGCCGGGATTACAAACATTCGTACAGTTCGCGATCAAAATGATCACTTCCGATTGAATCTTTTCAGGCAGCATCGCGTCTTGGACCATTGTGCTCAACCGAGATAATTTCGTCTGGTGGCTGCTGGCGAAACCCGTCATGGCGCGGACCGCGTGTGCCTGCGAATGGCGTTTCCCTCCTCGAAAGTCGAGTCTTTCCTCCAGGACATGTCAACATCAGGACTGCCCTTTCTCGATAGCGGTCCCCGACTCTTAAGTCGGCTCTTCGAAATCCCCGGGATCCGATGCAACCGCGGCTTCGACCTCATCCGCCACCTCGACTTCCGCCTGTTGCAGTGCCATGTTGTCGGGCCGGGCCACGCCCCATCTTTCCATCGCCCAGCTAGCAAGCTTGTGCTGACGCTCGATAATGGATACAGGCGTCCATTCCACCCACGAGGCGAGCTCACGCTCTTGAGCGAGACTCGCGGTGTAATAGCACGGCGGTGCGTACTGGTCGATCACGCCTCGCTTCGCGGCGTAGTCCTTGTTGGAGTATGAGGAGTTGTCATAGGTGAGGACGAGGTTTCCCAGCGTGTGGTGGAGCTGCTTATGCTCGTCCTGGCTGAATGTATTCCACCAGTCGCTGTCGGGCGCAGGATTTTGGGGAAGTACATGTTCGGTGGTCTTGCGGTTGCCGGTGTCGATGAATTCTGACCACGGCATGACGTCAAATTGTGAACCGTCCCGTGTTTCATGCCGCCGTTTTGTTGGCGGCTTCGATTTTTATCGGGCCGTTTGTTTCAGCGTAATAGTTGAGCTCATATTCGGCCGGCGGCATGTTCCCCAGGGCGCTGTGTAGCCGCCTGTTGTTGTACCAGTCGAGCCAGTCGAAGGTGAGTTTCTCGACGTCGGCGAGGGTCTTCAAAGGACCGGTGATGAAGGGTGAGTTCTTCGCGACGGCCTCGTTCTTGTAGAGGCCCATTACGGTCTCGGCGGCCGCATTGTCATAGGCGTCACCGACCGTCCCGATCGATGCGACCAGTCCCTCGAGCGCTACGGTCTCGGTGAATTTGATGGACGTGTACTGCGAGCCGGCGTCGCTGTGATGGATCAGGCCGGGTTGGACGGTGTGACCGGCGTTGTCTCGGCGCCAGAGCGCCATGTTCAAACACACCTCAACGAACGGGGTGTCCTTCACCGTGGACGCATGCCAGCCCACGATCGCCCGAGAATACAAGTCGATCGCGAAGGCCACATAGATGAACCCGCCCCACGTCGGCACATACGTGAAGTCCGTCACCCAGCTGTGGTTCGGGTGGGGCGCGCTGAAATTGCGTTTGAGGAGGTCAGGGGCGCGGGCGGAATCCTTCCCGGTCGAGACTGTGCTGCGCGGCTTACGGCCACGAACGAGGCCGTTCATGCCTTCGAGACGCATCAGCCGGTCCACGGTGTGTTTGGACACACCGGCGAACTCGCCCCGGCTCAGCCAGGCCGTCATCTTGCGGCGGCCGTAGAGAATCTCCGGCTGTTGCCGGCCGTGAACGTCCCGCACTGTCAGCGCTTTGAGCCGATCCAGAAGGATAGCGTCGCTGCGGGTCCTAACCGCAGCAGCGCGGATCTTCCACGCACGATACGACCGTGAAGTGACCGCGACGCCCTGCTCACGCAGGACGCCACACGTCAGCTCGACTCCATGGCCGTTCGCCTTCATCGAAACGATGAACGCGACTATGGACGGTTGCGAGGGTCGAGCTCCCTCGCGAAGAAAGACGCCGCTGCTTTGAGGATCTCGTTGGTTTCCCGAAGATCGCGGTTTTCGCGCTTGAGGCGCTTGATTTCCTCGAGCTCTTCGCTCGTGGGGCCGGTCCGTTCTCCAGCGTCGGATTGCGCCTGCCTCACCCACTTCCGGAGCGTCTCCGGGCCGACGTTGAGCTTGGGCGCCAGTTCGCGGCACGCGGCCCACATCGACGGGTAATCCTTCAAACGGTCAACCGTCATACGAACCGCTCGCTCACGAACCTCATCTGGGTATTTCTTGGGCATAACCGAATCCTTTCACTAGAAAGAAAGCGGCAGGAAATCAGGGACGGTTCAGCATCCAGTACTTGGGTGAACTTTGATCCAGGGTTTTCGATCTCTGTGTTCTTGGCCATAGGTCCAATCTATCGTTGGCTTTCGACGGCCTGAGATCAACCTGAACGTCTTGGTTTCTTACCGCCGTTCGTCGGCGGCCTCATCGAGATGCTTTCCTGAGTCTTGTTGCACCTAGAACTCATCCCCGGCTCGAGAGGTGTCCGAGACGAGAATTCGTTTCAGTCACGCCCGGGGTTGCTCCGGCTATTCGAACCGCTATCACGGCCACAATGACGGATGTCCTTCAGGAGGCGGTCGGCTCCGTGACTACCGAACGAGGAGCGTCGCCGATAAGGACGGATATGTCGGTGCGTCAGAGCATCATCGTTTCCCCACGCGTCGGCTGAATCCTGAAATCAGACGGATGCGGCACAGGTATAGATTTCGGCCTCTGCCGTGCGCCGCCTGGCAACGTCGTCGACGACGAACTGCACGAAGTCCTCGTCACGATCGCCAATGACGACATCCTCGACTCCTCCAGCGGGCGGTTCGCCAGGCCATGCAGTCTGCCGAGTAGGTCGGTCGCGCTCCAGCCGCGTGCCCGATATAGCGACCCAGTCGCGGAGCCGCTGGCGGGCATCCGCGAAGTCTCGGTGCCATCCCAGCGGGGCGGAGCCGTGCTGGTCGGGGTCGTAGGCGCCGAGCCAGTGCAGGTGCAGGGCGGAGAGTTCCCAGACAAGTTCGGGGTGTCGATGCCAGAACGGCGGCACGACGGATGCCGGCAGCCCGTAGGTGCGTCGCAGCCAGTTCACCCAGCGGTTGAGTTCGATCCATTCGGCCGCGGCGTCGTCGGCGCTGAGCAGGTTCCAGTTGATCGGATGCGGCGGTTCGGGCAGGGGCGGGCCGTCGAGATCGTCCAACGAGCTGGCTTCAAACGCGTTGTCGTGATCGTCGGACGCCCACTCGATGAGTGACTCTGACATGGCCGGTTCACCGCCTCGAGCCTGTGTGTACCGCTCCTGCTTCGTGCTCGACCTCGATGTTCGTACCTGTTCGATGGGTACGGTCGACGGAATAGTTGGTTCGCGCGAGGTCGTGGCCGATCTTCTTGGCAACAAACTCTTCGCGTTGGATGGTTTCGCCGTCGCGCTCGATCTGGAAGGTGCGCACATACCCTTCGGCGACAAAGCTGTCGCCCTTGGCCAACCGGGCAAGGGCCCGTTCGGCGGTGGCGCGGTAGGCGACGAGGTCGTGGAACGTCGGCTCGAGCGCGGTGAAGCTTCCAGTGTATTCATGGCGGAAGTGCGGCTGCCCGACTCGCACGTAGAAGCGGGTGTCGCCGTTTTCGGTGACCGATTGTTGCGGGTCGGATGCGATGAAACCAGACAGGGACTGCTGGGTGTGAAGTGCCATGGGACTTTGCCTCCTGTAATTCGGGCAGACCATCGTGGTCCGCGTTCACTAGGAGGTGCACCTGGCGCACCATGGCATTCTCTGCGGTATTCAAGGGAATCCGCGGTCAGCGTGGCAGGACATGCACCTGAAGATTGACGTGTGCAGTATCCGGTCCCGAATGTGGCAGGAGTATAGGCTTGGGCGCCATGGCCCTTCGACTGGTTCAGGTGAATTTCAAGGCTCGGGATGATTCGGCGCTCGGTCAGTTTTGGGCGGATGCGCTGGGTGGGGTGTGTCCAGCGAAGGTCCCGGCGTGACAAACGTCGAGCCTGCCGGCTTGGTCCTGCCGGATCCGGCCGCCGTCTGCGTCGATGTCGTGACCGTCCTAGACCCCGAAACGGTCAAATACCGCGCACACCTCGACCTCGCCACCTCTTCCTTGGCTCACCAATCGGAACTGGTAGCGCGATTGAAGGCGCTGGGCGCAACATCGCCTGATATCGGCCAGGGCATCGTGCCGTGGACGGTTCTGGCCAACCCGAAGGGCAACGTGTTCTGCGTGCTCGAGCCTCGGGCGATCTATGCGGACACCGGCCCGATCGCCGCAGTGGTCGTCAGCTGCGCGGATCCGCGGGCGATGGCCCGGTTCTGGAACGCGACGATGGATTGGACCTTGCACGAGGTGACCGACGACATGGCGCGGCTGCGATCGACCGCGGGGGTTGGTCCGTATCTGGAGTTCGTTCGCGTCACCGAAATAACCGTATGGACCCGCGTGCACCTTGACCTACGACCGAACCTTCGTGACGATCAGGTAACTGAAGTCGCTCGGCTGCGAACATTGGGTGCGACGGATGCTGACATTGGGCAGGGCCACGTGCCTTGGGATCTGCTCACTGATCCCGAGGGAAATGAGTTCTGCGTCCTTCAGTCGAGGTGATCCGTCAGGTCGGCCCCTACAAGGTCGTCCCTGTACAGCGGATGTCCGCCACCGGTAGGTATCTCCGCACGTTGAATTCGGCCGGCGCGATCTGGAAAGCGGGGCGCAATGTCGTTGCTTCTCGTTGCCCCGCTCCGGCATAGGCACGTTCCGAGTCGGGTGGTTCATAGCCGTTGCAGATAAACGCAGGACTTCAGTCACGTCAGGCATGGTCCAAACTGGGCCAATGGCCCTTGCAATCAACATGGAATTTTCGCTTATGAAGTGTGTGCGGTGCGGCTTTGGTCAGCGCGTCGCGGGACGGCCGTGCTCCGAATGCGGGCACTTGGGGCGCCTCGATGAGGTCAATTCACTCGTCGTCCGGCGACGGCAAGGTATTCGGGCCGTGCTCGCGCACATCGCCAGTAGCGAGGCCGCCGAATCCGAAGTGCTGCCGTTCTACCTCACCCGCTCATCGTGGCGCGCCTCGTCAGGACAGGCACTGGACGAGTCGATCGCAGCGCTGGCCAAGTTTTCTACGATGCCCTTGGATTCCGGCGCGCAGCTGGCGCTGGCCGTCGCGGTGGCGCGGCTGCAGCAGATTGGACGCGACCTGTCCACGTTTTCCCCAAGGAGGCCCTTCGTTTCGAACCTCAAGGCGATTCGACAAGCCACAGAGTGCCTGGTCCGGATGACTGATTTGTACATCGCGGCACTGGGAGCTGCCCTTCCTGCCGAAGCGCAGGCTCTCGGGAAGCGCGCACAGGACCAAATTGATGCAGCGACCAAATTCATGAACGACGCGGAACGTCACCAAGAGATAGGCGACAATCTCGGATCCGCCGATTCGCACGATTTTGTGAGCGCAACGCTCGCCGCGTTCGCCACCCTGTATCCGGAAAAATCGTTTATGGAGGTTGACGCGGACAGGCAAACCCGATTAGCCCGACATCTCGGTCGTGAAATTGCCACAGGGCAAGGTGCGGCCTACGAAATTGCTTTGGTCATCGCACGGTCGATTCTTGACGTGAATCGGTTCGAATCCGTAGTCGCAGAAGCCTCGCGACTTTTCGACTCAACTGCGCGTCTCCGCGACATCGCAGCTGAACCCGGTGCCCTAATCACCTTGCGGCGGGCAAGGAACGCGATCGTCGAATCCACAGCGGCTTTCGCAGCAACGTTGACGGCATCGACGAGTGACGAGTCGCGGCTCGCGAGGACCATCAATCTCTATCGGGAACTCTTCGAATACGCCGGGTTGCCTTTGTTCGCATGGTTTCTCCGAATCGGTGGCACGAAGTCAGCGCCCATATCAACGCTCATGCAAAGAGACTCAACCGCCTTGCTGAGCGCGATTGAAAAGCTGCCAGACCTCGCCAGCATCTTCGTCGGGGCAGACAAAAATATCCGCACTGCCGCTAGCCACGGTTTCGGCTACGAGCTTGTCGGCGACAACGTCATCTTCACCACCAGATCGTTTAAGGGAACAATGACCGTGGAGGTCGTGATCGACCTTCTCTTGGCTCTGATCGAGAGTTTTCTCGCGGCGTTCTGGGTGCTGGACAATGAATTAACCGTCGCAGGAATCGAAGGTCACGCTTCGGAGGACTCACTCGTCGGCGCACCGATGCTCGTCGTTGCGGAGGAGGTACTCAAGCACTTGGGGGCGACAGTTTTATCCGCAACATGTACGGAAACTGGGTGGCGATTCGAAGTCGCGGGAGGTTCGACTTCCATTCCTCTCGTGTATGCAGAGGGCCTGGCATCCCTCCCTCCGCGTGGCATCGACGAGATTTCCATCGTTTGCGCGAATTTCCCCGAGGGTGAACTCCGAATTCCGCGAGTTTCAAGCGCTCAGTTCAGACTAGCGAAAGACGCATCGCCGATGACATTGGTTGGTGCGAACCTTGACTTGCTCAGCGAATCATCCTTGGACGGGCGAACCGCTATTCGGGTAGAGCATATTCGATGGTCGGCGTGCGTCGCAGCTGTCGAACTGCTGTCAGAAGACAACCGAGAAGCCATCCGCTCACTCCGTCAATGCATTAGGTTGGCGCGTGTAACGGGCGCGGCAGACGTCGTTCAATTCGCCGAATTGGCGTTCACCCAGTGGCGATCTCCCGATAATGGCCGCCTCAAGCAAGTGCGCGAAACGATGATGGCCTGGACGACCCTGCCCACCCCCCAACAACCCTTAGTTCGTACCACCACTATGACGAATCTTCACGACAGTCAGTGACGGCTGCTGTGGTTCCTGGCTGACGCCAATTTCGCTGACCTCCGAACTGCTCACCTGGAATATTCGTGGAGCGATGAAGGAGCCCGTGACCGTTACCCACAATTAGGCGCTGGATCATAATCTGCACGCGCGCAGGCTCAAGACTCAGCTTCCAGAACGTCGCCATTTGGATCGCACATGGGCGGTATCAGCAGTTCTGGGACTCGCGAGATTCGACACCCGGTACTGCGAGCATTCGGCTACCATCGCTGTTGGTCGGCGTAGACGACAGACACGGCCTAGACGTTGCGACTCCCAGCCCGACGCTACGGCCCATCCCCGCCCCGGCACCACAGGTTGATGCGCGAACGGCCCCGAGATCATCTCCGGAGTGCACGATGGTTGGCTTGGCAACGCCATCAGTCCACAGGGCCGACAGGCTCTTCCGCGCCCTCAGCCTGAGTCGGCGCGCGCATCAAACCCTCGATTTCCTCGCGGTTGGCGCGGAGCGTCTTGGCGTCAGACCGGGCGGTCCACATTTGCAGTCTCGCGATGATGGGTGGCGCTGCGCGCAGCATGATCAGGCCGGTGCCGAACGGCAGGGTGCGGATCGTGTCGGGCGGCATGATCGGCACCCGGCGAATCGAGCGCTGCGATGACCGTGAACCGTGGTCGCCAATGGTCGTCGAGTCGGTCGTCTCGTCGCGATCGCCGATCAGGGTCGAGAGGTCGTGCAGATCCCGGGAATTGGATCCGCCGCCGAGCACGATCTTGACGATCGAGGAGTCCCAGATGGTGCCGGCGGCGTTGTCGCTCCACTTCGTGCGGGCCTGCGCGAGAGACTGCAGGACCGGCATCGTGGTGATGCCCGTGCCGCCGCCTTCGGCCATGAGAGTGGGGAGTGACGGGAGCGGTGCGAGGTTGCCGATCTCGTCGAGCGCGAGCAGCAAGGGCGGGTCCAGCCGTGCGCCCGCGCTTCGGGCGGCGATACGGCGGGCGGTCTCCACGAGGTCCTCGACGAACGCCGAGACGAGAGCGGCCGAATTGTTCGATCCCGCGCCGGTCGCCAGCAGATAAAGAGTGCCATTGCTGCGCAGAAACGGTTCGGGGTCGAACTCCTCGCCTTCGGGCGGTGAGACGGCATCCAGCACTCGCGGGTCAGCCAAGGCGCCGAGCGAAAGTGAAACGCCCTGCCATATGGAGTCACGCGTGCGCGGGTCGGCCTCGAGCGTGGCCCGGAGGGAGTCGCCCCAGCCTGTGGCCGCGGCCGGGGAAGCCAGCAGGATGGAGACAGCATCGTGGGCGGCGGCCGGGTCGAGGGTCCAGCGGAAGAGGTCAGCTGGCGTGCAGTGGTCGAGCGCTGCCGCGTGCAACATCGACTGCAGGGCCGTGCGGGTTTTGGCTTCCCAGAATCCGCCGCCGTCGACGCCACCCGCGGCCAGCCCGGTTCCAGCGGCGAGCCCCGCCGCGCGGATCATCGCCGTGAGCGGATCCTCACACCCACGAATCGGTGACCACCGCAGCCCCACAGGTACGCCCGCTGCCAGCTGCTGCGGGTCGAACACCGCCACTGGCCCGAGCCGTTGCCGGGCTCGCAGCGTCGTGGTGAGATTGTCGGGTCGCGTCGAGGTGGTCACGACCGGGCCGGGCGCATCGAGAATGGCATTGATCACAATGTGCGCCCCCTTGCCGGAGCGCGGCGGCCCGATCACCAGGATCGAGTCCTCGACGCTCGCCCATACCGCGGCACCGCGCGATCGCCCGATCCGGTAACCAACATCGCTCGGGCTGGCCTTCGCGAGCGATGGTCGAAGGTGCGTCGCGCGCTTCATGATCGCCGAATGCGACGCGGCGCGAGCAACCTCGGCACGGGTCGCGATGCCAGCGATGCGGAGGGGGTCGACCTTCGTTGAGACGCCCCGAAATATGCGCCACAACCCAACCGCCAGAGCGGATGCCAGCCCAACCAGCACGGTCGTCGTCACCCAATAGGTGACCGGGTTCAGACCCGGTGCCCGCAGCGCTGCGGCCGGGTTGTCTGGGTCGAGAAGCACGGCGAGCCCGGACTCCGGTCCGTCGTTGGGCTGCGCGATCCCACTTATCCAGGCGGCGACGGCACCCGAGCAGCGGAGCAGCAGGGCCAACACTGCCGCGCCGATTAGCAGTCCAAGACCGAGGTTGGTCAGTTCGTCGCCGAGGTCGGTCTGCGGTCTCTGGGTGGTCATCCGCTTAGAATTTCAGGTTCGGGCAGGTGCGGCTGAACCGTCTCGTTGAGGAGCGAGCGAAGTGTGGCTCGCCGGAGAAGCAGGCGGAACCGTCGGGTAGCTCGAGTAGTTCGGCGAGCGTTATTCGGGCTTCTCGTTCCATTGCCAGGCCTCCTCAATCAGATACAAGGTGCGCAGCTAATGCCCAGAGGTCATCCGAGCGGTCGTATCGAACGCCGTAAGCTCATCAGGATGCAGCTGGTGCTGCACCACAAAGCTGCGATCCTTCACCCGCCATAGTCCCTGACCGGCGCCGAGCGCGGGCAGCAGCTTCTGCTCGGTTCGGCTGAGTCCGAGCGCGCTCGCCGTTGAACCGAGCTGGTCCGGTTCCTGCCGATAGACGATGCGCGTTTCCGCGTTGGCCAGCAGAGACGACGCCAAAGCGCGCATGGCGGAGCCGGAGTCGCCGACGTTGTCGAGGTCGCTGAGTTTGTGAAAAATCAGCATGTTGGCGATGCCGAAGTGGCGGGCGAGCCGCCACTGGGCATCCATTCGGCGCAGCAGCGCCGGGTACGCCATGAGCCTCCAGGCTTCGTCGTAGATGACCCAGCGCTGGCCGCCGGCCGGGTCGGCCAGGGCGGATTCCATCCACGCCGACGAGCACGTCATCAGCACCGAGATCAGCGTCGAGTTCTCGGCCACCCGCGACAGGTCGAGCGAGACCATCGGCAGCGACGGGTCGAAGCGCACGGTGGAGGGTCCGTCGAAGAGTCCGGCGAGGTCGCCGGCCACCAGCCGCCGCAGTGCATGGCCGACCAGGCGTCCGTCTGCGGCGAGGCGGCCCTCGTCGTCCTCGGGGTTGGGGGAGAGGATGCGATCGACCACCATAGGCAGGATGGGCACCTCGGCGCTGCGCACGGCATCGGCCAGAGCGAGGTCGATGGCCGTGTGCTCGAGCGGGCTGAGCGGGCGGTCGAGCACGGTTTCGGCGAGGGCACCGATCAGATCACGGCGGCGGGCGGCCAGTTGCGCCGACCACTCAGCGTCCGAAACGGATGCTGCCCGGTGGCCTTCGTCGAGGGGGTTGAGCCGGTTGCGGAGTCCGTGGCCGAGGATGATCGCCTTGCCGCCGACGGCCTCGGCGACGGCGGTGTGCTCGCCCTTTGGATCGCCGGGCACGTACACGCGCCGACCGAAGGGGAGCGAGCGGGTGTAGAGAGACTTCGCCAGCGAGGATTTGCCGGAGCCGACGATGCCGGCGAGCACGATGTTCGGAGCGGTGATCAGGCCGCGCTGGTAGAGCACCCACGGGTCGTAGACAAAGGAGCCGCCCGAGTAGAGGTCCTGACCGACGAAAACGCCGGCCGAGCCGAGTCCTGCTTCGGCGAGAAACGGGTAGTGACCGGACAGCGTCGCCGTGGTGTCCTGGTGCTTGGGGAGTTTCAGTCGTCCGGGCGTTCGTAGTTGCGCGGGTCCGGCCTCGCCAGCTTTGGGCAGGTAGGCGCCTGATCGTGCTTCGTCTCGCTCCGCGTGCCAGCGAGTGCGGGTGGCGAGAGTTGTGGCCTTTTGGGCATCCGCTTCGATCTTGGCGGCTTCTCGCCGGCGGGCGCGACGGTCGCGGCGCAGCTCGCCGCGCGGTTCGACCAGCGCGGCCGTATGCATCCGCTCGGTTGCGGCGTCTTTCACAGCGTGACCGTGCGCTCAGCCTGGCGCGTTGACCGTGGGGCGGCCCAGATGTCGTCTCGATGGGGAGCTTGCCGTGCCGGTGCAACTTCAGATTCAAGCGGTTGCCACCGCAACAGCGAAACGTATCGGTAAGTCCGGCTGTAGGTCAGCGCGTACGGAGAGCCGTCGTGCTCGATGGTGTGGTCGGTGCGGCCGGCCGGGATGCGGTCGTACACGTACCCGTTCTCGAGGGCGGCGTTGGTCGTGGCCTCGCCGTGGTCCCGTGGCTGCAGGTATTCGAACGCAGCGGATGCTCCGCTTCGGTCGATCAGGCCGAGCACCGCGTCGGCCTCAATTCCCTGCAGGAAGGTGACACTGATCCATCGACTTTGTTGGTCAGGCATATTCGCTCCAATCGATTCACCGAGTAGGAGTGCATCGCTCACATGCTGCGGATCAGAGGAGCGCTGCCGCCTTGATCGGCTGCGCTTGCTCGCCCGTGAATCAGCGAGTTGGCGGGTGGAGGCATGGCTGGCGGTCCGGTCGATCGACGACCCAGAATTCTCGAGTCTTATACGATTTCAGCAAGGGTTATCAGCAGGGTGAGACAACCAATCTTTGGCTCTGCGGGGCTCGGATGCGAACAGAACTCGCACGCTTCGAACAGGCGGGAAGCGCGGGGGCGGGCCGTGCAACGCATGAGAGAATTTTCAGCAGCCGCTCAAGAGCGGTACTACCAGGGGGATAGTTTTGGTGAGTTTAGGTCTGGCCGATCAAGAATTAAAGACAAAAGCTGCGACGCTTAGATTCTGGGACATATCCGTATGAGCGGCCCAATGACGGTGGATGTAACCGATCTGACCCTGCAAGGCACCGTTGCGCTGGCTGCGCCGTTGTTGTTCTATGTAATCGTGCGCGTTAGACCGCACGACCGCTGGATGCGGCGTCTGCGCCGAGATCTCGCAATAGAGAGTGAGTTGCCGGAAAGTGAACTGAAGACTGAATACGAAATTTCGATTCGATACCAACTTGCGAAACTTACAAAATATCGCAGCATAATGCGGGGCTACACTCGTCTGTTCGTCGGGATCGCGGTGACACTTAGCGGATTTTGGTTGCTCCTGAATTTGTGGTTTGTTATTCAAATAGTTTTCACTGATTTGAACCGTACGGGCCTTATGGACTCGATGCCTTCGGGTTTCTGGTTTGGGTATTGGGCGGGTGCCTTCCTGACGGTCCTATATCTACTCGCGCAATCAGCGGGGCTTCTTTTCGGAATGGTGTTCCGAGCAAGAAGGGCGGTCCGAGCACTCCGTCGGCTTCCTCCCCCTGTCAGAAAGCAACGATGACCCTTCGACTCTTCAAATGTTCGTCCAACGCTCTGGTAATCATCGGGTTACCGGATGGTAATGCACGGATCACACGCTCCGACACAACGGCAGCGCCGCCGCCGTGAACGCCTGCGCCTGCTGCCCCACGAGCCGTCGAGTCTCGCACGAAGCCTGGATTGCGGCCTGCTCGATCGACGCCACCGCGGCGTCGAGCTCATCAACCGTCGGCGCGGTCACGCAGATGAGGCCGGTGGTGCGCAGCACGCCGTGGCCGGCGGTGAGGTCGGCTTCCTGGTGCAGCAGGTCGTCGTACTCGGCGGTGGCACCGGCATCCTCTATTTGGCCGATGCGGGTGCGTTGGTGGGCGTCGCTGATTAGCTCGGTCTTCTTCTTGCGCAGGTCGCGCGCGGCCTGGTCGGCGCGCACGGGCAGGTAGTGCAGCGACACCGTGCGCAGGATGCCGTTCGTGAAGACCAGGGGCGACAGAAACCCGGGGAACACCTGCGACCTGGGCCATTCACTGATCCACAGCACCGCGTGAAACGCACTATCAGTGCGGAGGTGGTCCCAGCTCTCGGCGACCGCGACCGGTCCGGCCGTGGCCAGCGACCGCCCGACCAGCGGATGCCGCTCCAGATCGATACCGACAGCGGGGTCGTAGGCGGTTCGCAATACAACGGCGAGCTCGTCCGCGGTGAGCCAGCCGCCGACGGTGAGGTCCGCTGCGCGCAAAGAACCGGTCAGTGCAGTCATTTCCTGGCGCAGTACCGTCGCCGCGCCGCGCATCCCGCCGCCCTGCGTGCGTACCTGGCGAGCCGCCGCGCCGAGGTCGAGTGAGAGCGCGATCGTTGTGGCGTGGCGCTCCCCGGCGGGCCCGGCTCGCTCGATCAGATCACGGTAGGTGGTCGCGGCCCAGCTGTCGTCGTCGATGCCGTGCCCCTCCCACCACTCGGACAGACCGGTGCCCGAGTCGGACAGCGTGCGTTCCGACACCTGCAGCCTCGCGATGCGGCCCGACCGGCAGGCGCCGGCCAGCACGCGCCCCCAGCCGACCACGCGGCGATGCTGCTCGTCCGGGTCGAGCAGCGCGAACGCCGGGTGCGACACCGCGACGACCGCGGTCAGGGTTTGCGCGTGCGGATCGTGGATCATGACCGCCCCCGACTCGGGATCGTTCCACTCGCGCAACGCGGCCGCATCGCCCGGCAGCGACAAGGTTCCCACCGGGCGCGGGCGGATGATGCGGCGCCGATAGGTCAGCTGCTCATGCCCCGACCGCCACGCCCACCGCGTGACAACCGGCATCCACTCGACGATCTTGCGCCCGCCCACGGGGATGCCGGCGATCACCGCCGCGGTGCCCCAGATTGGGCTGGTCCAGGCGACGCCTGTGGCACCGGCTGTGTACAGCGCTATGACGATAGTGAGCGTGCCGATCGACAGGGCCACCAGTTGCGGCACCGACAGTCCGAGCAGTACACCGCGCTTGGTCAATCGCGAGAACTGCACCGGGGCGAGTCGGTAGTCGGCGCGGTTCGTGTCGGTGTCCATGGCTACGCGTCTCTGACCTTTCGTCCGGCTGGCAGTTCCTGCGGTGAAGCGGATGCCGGTGGTCGCCTTGGGATGGAAGTAGGTGTACTCGGGGCGCTGGCGTTGCCGGCGGACTGGGTGTGGGCATCCGCTCTCTGCGCAACCGCGGTGCCGACTTTGGGGCCGGCCTTGGCTGTCGCGCTGGCAACGGCGGCACCGGCGCCGACTCCCGCGGTGGCCACTCCGGCGCCAGCACCAACTGCTGCGCCGCCCACTCCGGCGCTTGAGCCGGCACCAGCGTTCGCAGCGCCAGCCCCCGAGACTTCGGCCGACGAAGACATGGGTCCCGGTCCGGCGCTGCTGGACGTTGCCGTCGGTGCAGTGCCAGCCTGTGTCCCTCGACCGCTGCCGCCCGCACCCAGGACCTTCTGCGCGCTGCTCATCATGGGCGCGCTCGGCACCGGCACGGGCCGGTTCAGCGCGGACTTCGCCTCCTGCTCGCTGGACATGGCGTGGTACATGTCGAGGCCGACGAAGTTGAGGAACTTGTAGGTGATGTAGGGCGCGAAGGCGGCGATGAACATCAACACGATTCCGGCTATGGGGTCGCTGACGGAGGCCAGATCCGCATCGATTGGGGATGCAACCTGAGCGACCGCGACCAGAAAGATGACGACGAGCACAAGTTTGGAGAGGATGAGCGCGATCACGAACGCGACCCATTTTGAGAACCAGCCTTTGGCGGCATCCCAGGTGGCGCCGACGAGAGCGATCGGCCCGAAGACGATGGCGACCAGCAGCAGTGCTTTGCGGATGAGGAGGGAGAACCAGACGATGGCCGCGCCGCTGATGGCGAGGCCGGCCAGGAAGATCGTCAGGATGGCGCCGACGCCGGGTGCGCCGGGGCTGATCGCGGTGAGGCCTACGGCGAGGAGCGCGATGCGGTTGCCCATGCCTTCCATCGTGTTTCCGCTGGCCTGCACGACGCCGATGGACAGCTGGTCGGTGATTTCGAGGAGCAGGCCGGTGATGGTGATGATGACGAAGGATCCGAGGACCGATTTGGCGACGCCGATCGCTGCGCGAGAGAGCGCGGTCGGGTCGCGGTGCATGAGGCCGGTGATGAGTTGCAGGCAGAAGAAGATCAGGGTGACGAAGATGGCGAGGCCGAAGAGCACGTTGTAGACGTCGATGTAGGTCGGGTCGGTGAGGTCGACGAGGGTGGTCGTGTCGAAGGCGGCCCAGACGGATTCGAAGAGCCAGGCGGCGGTGGAGCCCATTGCGCTGGCGAGCCAGTCGAACGGTGCGGCGACGACAGCGGATGCGACGTCGGTGACGCCGGTGCAGACATCCGCCACGACGGGCACATCGCACACGCTCATCGGTTGCCCCGCTCGGAATCGCTGGTCAGACGGACTGGCCGACGTTCCAGAAGAAGTTGACGAGGGTGACGGCGGCGCCGCAGATGATCGCGGCGCCGCAGGCAGCCATGACGCCGGTCTTGCCGCGGGAGGCGAGGTGCGGGTTGGAGGAGTTGGCGCCGAATCCCCAGACGATCGCCGCGACGATGAGGGCGAGCACGCTCAGCACGAGGCCGATGGTCATCACCGCGCCGACGATGACGCGCAGCTGCTCGATGCCGGGAAGGCCCGTGCCGTTGGGGTTGATGTCGATCATGGGTGGCTCCCTGTGTCGTTTGATGCGTACGACAGGGAGGAGCGCACGGCATCCCGTGATCGCGCAGGTGAAACCTTGACGACTTGGAAAACGCGCGTTCGACACTCGCACCTTGCGTCGTTACATGTCCGGAACGTTCACCGTCTAGGGTCGAAACATGATCCCCGGTGAATCCCTCCATACGACCGGCACCGATCTCCGCGCCTTGTGGCAAACCCAGCCTGCAATAATTGCAATGACCGTGCTCTGGGCACCCGCTCATCGCCTGAAGGCTGCCGTTGCCTGGGTCACCCCTTGGTCAGCCCACGACAGCGATGACGATCTCGAAGGCCACCTTCTCTTAGTCAAACCAGATACCGCACGGCGGGCGATTGACTACGCGGTTGAGTGCGGTTCCATCGCAATTGCGATAGTCGGTGCCACCGCAGATTTAGACCCGGACATACTCGCGGCGGCGCGCCTGCGAAACATAGCCGTTGCCACCGTCGTGAGCGCACTAACGCCGACAGGATTGGCACGCCAGTGGAATACCCAACTGGTGCGGGCGCGTGATCGCCGGGCTGAAGATGCTCTCGATCTGCATGAGCAACTGGCAAGGGCACTCCTCGCGAACGCCGGAATCAGTGGTGCTCTTCGGCTAGCGCTGCGACCGCTGCACGAGGTGGAGGCCGTCGCCTTCAGCTATTTCGGTGAGATCGTCGGATCGCGGCAACCTTCCGCCCGCATCGTGACCGAGGTGGGGAGCCTGTTCAGTACGGCCAAGCGCCTGCTCAGTGACCGCGATTGGGCGGAAGAAACGCAGCCGGACGGCACGACCATCACCGCCGCTACCGTGCGAGTCTGGCGTAACCCCGAGGTATTTCTCGCGTTTCGCAGCACGCGGGCGGTTACTGACCGGGACCGGCTCGCGTTTCGGCACTGCACGGTCGCGGTGCTTCTCGAACTCGGTCGTCAGCAGACCTTTCGGCGCGCACGCCGCGCTGCAGTGGAACCATTCCTGCGCGGCCTCGACGAGGGCAGTCTCAGCCTGTCGGACGCGAGAAATCAACTTCAGAATCTCGGCTTCCAAGCGGTCGAGGGGTATCGGGTGCTTTGCCTGAATGCCCCGGTCGAACTCAGTACAGGGCAGGTGTGTTCTCTGGCTGAGGATGCGCTCGAAACATCGGGAACTCCCGTCGTCGGTTCGATCGATGAGCACGTTTACTGCCTCGTCGAGGAGTCGGGTGCGGACCAGGCTCAACGGCTCTTGGAAGCCTGCGTCGGGCGCGGCTGGACCGGGGTCAGAATCGGCGTCAGCAGGGTGAAGTCTGACGCGATTAATCTACGTGCAGCCATGCGCGAGGCCAACATCGCTGCATCACAACAGAGTCTCACCGAGAACGGAATTCAGCGGGTGGAAGACCTCGGCATCCAGTCGATGCTCGCGCCCTTGCTTAGCACTCACGCGACGACATCGTTTCTGTCTGGACTGCTCGGGCCCCTGATCGAACGGGACAGCGCCGATGACACTCGCCTGCTGGAAACTCTGATCTCCTATTTCAATGCCGGTTGTCATCCTGGCCCTACGGCTCTGGCCCTCAACCTGCATCGGCACAGCCTCGCAAACCGGCTAGACCGCATTGAGGCATTGCTCGGCATGGACCCGCGCAACCCTGAGTACATGCTGACCTTCTCACTCGCCGTGCAGCTGTGGAAGGAATTGGGAGAGGCCGGGCAGCGCGTCCTAGCGGCAGAGTGACGCACGTGTAGATCACACGCCCGAGGAATCGACCATTTGCTGGGCAATGATGCAGTGCAGGCGAACGTCACTGAGCTTTGACAGTGCACGACTGTACTCGTCGGGATCGGCGTGCAGTCGCACTCGGAGCCGAGTCAGCTCATCACGGTTGAAAACGAGGTCTCGACGGATGGATTCCCAGAACATCGGTGTGGAGCTATGGAACTCGTGCGCGATCTCACTGGCCAGCGGCGAGTAGAACACGAACAGTGCGTCGGTGAATAAGGGCACCAGGTGCGGGCGACGCAGATGCAGAATTGCCAGAGCGAGCGGAGCGCCCAACCCGTACCGATACCGAAAGTGCGTATACAGCTCGGTTACCCGATCGAGAAGTTCCGGATCAACCGAGGGGTCGGCGTCACTCAACCGCAGTTGCTGCGGTACGCCGCCCCACTTCGCGCTCACCGACGCAACGAGTGCTCGTGAAACCCGATCGGCGTCAAGTTCCACACCGAGGGCAAGAATTCGACCAAAATCGGCAAGAGTCAGAGTGTCATCCGGTTGCGGATCAAGCGCCGGCAGGTTGCCGGCAAAATCGAAGTAGATGACCGCGTCCTGCCGATAGACGTGCAGGAGCAGCCACGCCTCGCTCTCATCGAGCCGGGTTCGGCCAATCCGCATATCACCCTCCGCATGTTTGCTGGTGCAACTCTATGCCGACATGACAACCCGACTCCGCCGAGACGTCGGGGTAGGTCCGCGGCTGCCGAAGCGGTTCGCATCGAACGGGGCGCTCCATCCGGGTAATTTTTTCCCCCCGATGGCGCTGATGGCCAGTTCAGCGGATGCCGGGCCCAGGGTCAGACCGATCATGTTGTGTCCCGCAGCCACCACGACCCGATCGCTGGAACGCGCAGCGCCGATTAGGGGGAGTCCATCGGGCGTCATCGGCCTGGGACCGACCCACTCGTCGAAACGGGCATCCCAATCTATTCCCGTTAGGTACGGGGTGGCAGCGCGAATGATTCGCTCGATGCGACTCGGGTTGAACTTGTCCATCGTGCCGTCGAACTCGACTGTGCCGCCGATACGCAGGCGGTTGCCCATCGGAGTGGCAACCGCGTTGGATTCGGGCATGTTGATGACGTGCTCGGGCATTGTCTCGGGAGAGACGCTAAAGCTGTAGCCCTTGCCGGACTGGATGGGTGCGCGCACACCCACGGATTTGAGCACCTTGGGTGTCCAGGCCCCTGACGCAATGACGACGGCATCAGCATGCCGATCGCCCTTATCTGTGTGCACAACAACCGAGTCGCGGTATGGCGTGACGCCGGTCACCTCGGTATGTTCGATAAATTCGACACCGACGGCAAGCAAGGCGGCGTGCAAATCGCGTACGAGTACCGACGGATCAACGAACCATTGATCGGGCCAGTGGTAGCCGGCGACGACTTTGTTCGATACCACTGGAGCAAGTTCGCGAATTTCGTCGCCGGAGATCAATTGGGTCGGTGCAGCGAGACCGAATCGACGAACGTTCTGGGAGACCGCAAACTCACGGTGCGCCCGTGCGCTATCGGCGAAGCAGCGCAGGTTGCCCGATTTATCCAGCGTGGTGGCGACTCCCAGATCGGGGAGCTGCTCGAATAGTTCGAAGCTGCGCTTTGACAGCGACGACAGTGCCTCAAAGCCATGCTCGTACGCGCCTGGCCGGCAGTTGCGGGCGAATCCCAGTAGCCAGCGGCTGAGGTTCACACTCGGGGGCAGGTGAATGCGCAGAGCTGCATCGGGAGCGAGAGAGTTTGAGAGCCCGTTTTTGACCATGCCTGGGGCCGGCATGGGATTAGCCATTGATGGGCAAATCTCGCCGGCGTTTCCCTGCGATGCGCCGCTACCGACCACGCTTCGTTCGATCACGCGCACCCTGTAGCCGGCGCGCTGGCCATACAGTGCGGTGAACAGGCCGATAAGCCCGCCTCCGACAACGGTGATCTCACTGATTCCGGGGCGCTGCGTGGGCAGGGTGCTCGGCCGGTTATCCGTGCTCATGATGTGCTTCCTTTTCTGTCGTGCTCGATACGCGGCGGGGTGGGCCGTGCAGCGCCCGGCCCACCGAGGGGTGCAGTTAGCTGATGTCTTCGCCGAACCATTCCATGCTGATTTTTGTGTACGTGCCATCGTCGTGAATGGCCTGCAGAGCGGTGTTGATGGCAGCCAGCAGCTCGGTGTTGTCCTTGTTGACCGGGATGGCGGCGATGTCAGGCAGCAGCACGTCACCGACAGATCCAACCTTCAGCTCGGCGCTGTTAGCTAGGAATTTTCCGATGAAGCCCTGCGCGATGACAGCATCCACGCGGCCAGCATCCAGGTCGCGGAGTGCGTCGACGGTTGCCTGATAGGTCGTGATCTCGCCGACACCGGTGAGGGTGCGCGCGTAGGTTTCAAAAGTGGTGCCGAGTGCTACTCCGAGGTTGGAATCGGCAAGGTCGGTGACATCCGTGATCGGCGAGCCCTCCTTCACGAAGAGGCTGGCACCCGTGGAGTAGTAGGGCTCGGTGAAGTCGACTTCTTTGAGACGTTCTTCGGTGCTGGCCATCGATCCGACGATTGCGTCGAAGCGATTGCTCTTCAAACCAGCGATCAGCGTTGTGAAGGCGCCGGTGACGGGTGCCGCTTCCAGATCAAGTTTGTCGGCGATAGCGTTGCAGATGTCGACGTCGAAGCCAACGAGTGTATTGGTGTCATCGTAGAAGTTGAACGGCCGGTACTCGCCGCTCATGGCGCAGATGAACTTGCCGTCCTCCACGGTGCTGACAGCCGTTGCGGCCGCAGTGTCGGTCGGTTCGGCCGTGTCAACAGTGGCCGAGCAGGCGGTCGCGCCCAGGAGCAATCCGGCCGCGATGGTAGTCGCCGCAATACGGCGTAGTGCGGTGAGCGAGTGTTGAGTCTTCATAGGATTGTCCTTCTTTCATTGTTTGCTGCTGCGGTGGATGAGGGAAATTTAGGGGGAACGGATGCGGCTGCACGGTTGGAACGCAGAGTCGCGGTCTTCGGCGCATCGACCAGCCCATCAACGGTCAGGATGACGCCGTAATCGGCCTCGGCTTGTTCGGCGTTGATATAGCCGAGCTTGCAATCACGCGCGACTCGAGCTGTATCGCGCTCCCACGGTGCGCCGTACCCGCCGCCGCCAGGGGCGTAAAAGGTGACGGTGTCGCCGTACTCAAGATCGAGGGTTGGTCCCGCCTGATTGGCCAGAACGTGTGCCGCCGGCGTGCCTTCGTTAATAATCCAGCGGCTTACCCCGCCGCTGCCGCCGCCGAATAGGCCGTGGGGTGGGATCACGGAGCGCTGTGACGTGTGCGAGAATCTCACGTCGTATCCGAGGGCTTGCCAGGACAGAATGACGCCCAGGCCCCCGCGATATTTGCCGGGACCCGCGGAGCCGGCGCGAAGCTCCTTGCGCAGGTAACGGACGGGGCCCTCGACCTCCGAACTTTCAATTGATGTGCTCGCGACGTTGGTGATCCAACCGGGCATTCCGGTCAGACCGTCTTTCGTGGCGCGAGCGCCAAGCCCGCCGACGCTGGGTCCAGCACCGTTGCCCCAGCCGCGGCGCCCGGAGACGTCGCCTCCATCGGGGTGGCTGTCGCGATTGATGGCCGACGCGACGCAATAGACCATTCCGCACGAGTTGGCCACAACAGCGTCCGGGACCGCTGGCGCGAGCGCGTCGAAGACGAGGTCCACGATCTGGTGAGTCACCGCCATACGTTGGTAGACGGCGGCGGGGAATCGCGGGTTCACCAGCGAGCCCTCTGGCGCGACGATGTGTACTGGGTTTGATGATCCTTCGTTCTTGGGAATGTCCGTCGGAAGGAGCGACAATAAACCGAACAAGCTGGCCGATATTGTTGCCGACATGGGGCAATTGATTGGTCCGGCAACGGATGCATCGGTGCCAGCGAAATCGAAGGTGATCTCATCACCAGCAACTATCACTGTTAGTGCCAGCTTGACCGGGCCGCACATGCTCCCGTCTTCGAGCAGGGTTGTCTCGGCAGAGTATCGTCCGTCGGCGATTTGGGCGATGTAGCTGCGGGTACGCCGTTCTGCGTAGTCGATCTGGCTATCGATGGCCTCGTCGATCGCGGAGAGACCGTATTTCTCGACTAGGGCGAGGTAACCGTTTGCGCCGACCTTCGCCCCTGCTACTTGCCCAAGGATGTCCCCGCGCTGTTCGTACGGCGAGTTTGTATTGGCGAGGATGAGCTTGAACAGCTGCTCATCCAGAACTCCTTCATTGAAGAGTTTGATCGGCGGAATGCGCAGACCCTCCTCGAAGATGGTCGTGTGCCAGCCTTCAGGATCATTTCCGCCGGAACCTGCCAGATGGGCGAAAATCGTCGAGAATCCGATCAATTGGTCGCCGAGGAATATCGGGTGGTAAACGATGAAGTCTGAAGTATGGTGAGCTCCAACACTGCCGCCGACGTAGGGGTCGTTGGTCAGGATGATGTCGCCGGGTTTCATATCGCTCGCCGGGATGTGCTCCTGCAGCATGGCGCGCAGGCACGGGCCCAGGGCGTTGAGATGAACGGGGATATTCGCGCCTTCAGCAACGAGCCGGCCGGAGACGTCGAAGATGGAAGAGGAGCAGTCCTTGCCTTCCTTGAGGAGCAGGGAGTAGCTGGTGCGTTCCATGGTGTCGGTCATCTGTTCGGCGAGAGATTCCAGCGCGCTGCGGATGACTTCAACCGTGATGACGTCAAGTGTGCTCGTCGGAACGAGAGAGATGGGCATGGGTCAGACACTCCTTGAGGAATTGGACGAGGCGAGGGCCGGTGCGAGATCGTAGATCACGAGACTGCCGTCGTCGGCGGGTTCCAGAAGATGGCCCGGCGGCACGACAATGGTGCTTCCGGATTCCTCGATGATTGCTGGGCCCGTGATGGAATCGCCCTGACGGATGGCGGCGCGAGCGAAAACAGGTACGTCGAGCCAGGTATTGAAATATGCGCTTCGGGTCGTGGTGGGCATCGGCGCGACCCCGTCCTCTGAACGAGCCAGCGCAACCGGACGTGGGCTATAGGTCTTTCCGATTCCGGTGACGCGGAGGTTTACGAGCTCGATCGGATCGGATTGGGACGAGTGTCCATATCGGCCTTCATGCTGGCGATGGAATTCGCGTTCCAGACTGTCGAGCGTTTCGGTCGTGATCGGTCCGGACGGGCACGGCACGATCAACTCGAAGGTTTGGCCAAGATAGCGTAGTTCGACAAATCGATGTATCTCGCGGGAATCCTCCTGGACGTTATCCTGCTCCAGTTGGAGCGCGCAGTCACCTTCGAGCTGTTCGAATGCAATATTCAGTGCGGCTACGTCGCTTCCAGCCAGGAGGGAGAGGAACGAGGCAAGAACGTCGTGGCGCTGGTCAGTGAGCAGGAGCCCAAGGGCGGAACTGTTGCCGGGATTTTGGGGAATCACGAGCCGGGGCGTGCCCAACTCGTGGGCCAGCGCGGCGGCGATGAGCCCGCCGGCGCCGCCGAAAGCGATGAGGGCCATGTCGCGGGGATCGTGTCCGCGCGCGATGGTGAGCCGCCGAATGGCGCGCAGGGATGCGGCTGCCGCGAGCGCCATGATGCCGCTTGCCACGGCAGGCATCGACATGCCCAGGGGTTCGGCGACTATTTCTATGGCGCGCACGGCGGCATCACGATCGAGGGTACGGCGCCCGCCAAGGAACGCGCTGGTCCCGAGATAGCCGAGTGCAAGCGCGGCGTCCGTAACTGTAGGACGAATGCCGCCCTCACCGTACGCGGCCGGACCGGGATGCGCGCCGGCGCTTTCCGGGCCCACTCGCAAGGCCCCGCCATCGTCGACCCACGCGATCGAGCCGCCCCCAGCCCCGATCGGGTCAACTTCGATGGCCGGTTGCTGCACCGGATGGCCCTGCATGGCATCGCTCGGGACCTCAATGGGCGCGCCGTCCAAAACGAGAGCTACGTCCGTACTCGTGCCGCCCATATCGAGAGTGATCACTGCCGGTAGGTCGAGGTTGCGGGCGATTGCAGCACCAGCGATGACGCCGGCGACTGGGCCGGAATTAGTCACACGAATCGGTTGGCGCCGGGCAGCGTCGAAGGACATCGTTCCGCCGTTGCCCTGCATAGTGAGCAATACGGCATCGATGCCCAACTTCCGAAGCTGGTCCTCAAGATGGGCGAAGTGCTCGGCGAGTCGCGGTTTCACGAAGGCGTCTACGGCGGCCGTGCTGGCACGCTCGTATTCGCCGATGGTCGGGCTCAGATCCGACGAAATTGAGATGTAGGCCTGGGGAAGGGCTGCGCGAACGAGTGTAGCGATTTGTTGCTCGTGAGCATCATTCTTATACGAGTGCAGAAGGCAGATAGCGACCGATTCGACGCCACGGTTCGCGAATGTCGCAATTGCCTGGCGCACATCCGCTTCGTTCAGCGGTTCGACAATGCGTCCGCGAAAGTCAATTCGCTCGCGCACGCCGAGGCGCAGCTCTCGGGGAATGAGCGGGACAGGCTGTTCCCATTGAATGTTGTAGATGCTGCCGGCCCGGTGAGACCGGGCGAGTTCGAGCACGTCTGTGAATCCAGCCGTGGTGATCAGCCCGCTGACTGTCCCGTCACCCTGGATGATGCGGTTGACCATCACTGTTGTGCCGTAGACCACCGTCGACACCTGAGAAGGGTTGACGCCAGCCGTGGCAAGAACGCGCTCGATGCCGTTGAGCACCCCGATGACGGGGTCACTCGGCGTCGAGGACACTTTGTCCACCCACACGGCTCCGGTTTCCTCGTTGAGCAGCACGAGGTCGGTATGCGTGCCGCCCGTGTCTATGCCCACTCTGAAAGTCACAATTAAATCCTTTGCTCGGGCTGAAGTGCCGCGGCGTTGACCGCTGAAAACCATCCCACCAGCGAGCGTTCAGTCCTGTCACCTTGCGAACGACAGTTTCGAGACGGCCCTCCCTGGACAAATGTCCAGTGTGGCAGCTGGGCGATCGCGCTATCTCGAGAGGGATTCCAGCCAGCTACGTTCCTGAACGGTAAATGGGCGGGATCGACCCGCTTCATCATCTACGGCGACCATGACAACGTTTCCGGCGGCGTAAACGCGATCGTCCGAATCTGCTGATGCATCGTGGATGCGACAACTCAGGGTGAATGAGGAGGTGCCGACTCGTGTAACTCTGAGGCCAACCAGCACCGGTTCGTGCCTATAACTCAGCGGCATGGCGTAGTCGAGACCTTGGCTCGCGACGACGATCCCGCTGGCGAGTAGTGAAGCGCCGTCGCCCGTTGTCGGAAACCAACGTGCACGCGCCTCTTCGAGGATTCGAAAGAATTCGACGTTATTCACGTGCCGATTGGCGTCCATGTCCGCCCACCTTAAGGCAACTTCGATGTCCTGTTCCGCTGGCATGGGCGATTCCGTCCTTTGAGGGTCGTTAAGTGACATTCATGTTTCGTTTGCACCCGAGGCTTGCTTCGCAGCGGGTGCCGCCTCTATTGTAAAACACATGATCGATCGATCGATCGATTACACCGAAGATTCTATGTCGGCCTGCGTTGCACCTGAACAGAAGGACCTCAATGACTCACCGTCAACCTCTCTCACGAATACGTAACAGAGTCGCTGCGGCGGGTGTGGGGATCGTGCTCCTCGCCGGCATCAGTGCCTGTTCGGCCTCGGTCGACTCCGATAGCGACGCCACCTCAGCAGCATCCGCTTTGAGTACCGTGGCGGACGGTAAGTTCACGTGCGCCATGAGCGGTGAGTATCGCCCGTTCAATTTCTATGACGACACGAACGAACTCGTCGGGTTCGATGTAGATATCTGCAATGCCATTGCAGACGAACTCAACTTGACCGCAGAGCCAACCACGGGTGCATTCAACTCGCTCATTGCCGGGCTCAAGTCCAATCGTTACGACGCCGTGGTCGGGTCGATGTCAAGTACCGAAGAGCGCCTCGCCCAGGTCGACTTCACTGAACCCTATTACGCCACCGGTGCGGAACTGTTCGTCGGCGCCGAGTCCAAGGTCAAGGACGTGGCCGACCTCAACAACTCAACCGTCGGCGTGGCCCTCGGCACGACTTTCGAGGAGTTTGCCCGCACGCTCGACGGTGTGAGTGAGGTCACCACGTATCAAGCTGATATCGATGCACTTCGCGACCTCGAGGCCGGACGGGTTGATGCCGTGATCACCCAGGGGTTCATGGGACGCTATCTGGCCAAGAACGCTGACCTCAAGGTAGTCGCGGTCGGTGACGTTCTCTTCCCCGACGTTGCAGCGATCCCCGTGAACAAGGACAACCCCGAGCTGTTAGCTGCGATTAACGCGGCCCTCACGACAATGCACGAAGACGGCACCTACGCCGCCATCAGTATTGATTGGTTCGGCGAAGACATCAGCTAGCCACCCGTGGACGGCCGGCTTTACTGCCGGCCGCCCTCTGAATAGTCGCCCCACCACCGGGAGTAATACATGGAATTTCTGAATGCCCTCATAACCAGCTGGCCCACCTTGGTCAAGGGACTAACGGTCACGCTCAGCCTCACAGCACTCACGCTCGTATTCTCGGTCATCCTGGGCGGGATCATCGTCGCCCTTAAAATGAGCAAGATACGCGCTCTGTCCGCGTTCGCCACGGCCTACCTCGCCATTGTGCGTGGCGTGCCGCTCATCGCACTGTTGTTCGTTATCTATTTCGGCATCGTGTCGATCGTCAAGGTCGACGCCTTTGCTGCGGCCGCTATCGGATTGAGCGTGCACAGTTCGGCCTATGTCGCCGAGATCTTTCGGTCGGGAATTAATTCGGTTCACAATGGCCAGATTGAAGCATCCCGTTCCCTCGGTATGAGTCGTGTCGCAACGATGAGCAAGGTTGTCGCGCCCCAGGCGTTGCGCGTAGTGGTGCCAGCCTTGGTCAATCAAGCCATCATTTCGCTCAAGGACAGCGCTGTCGCCTCGTTCATCACCGTCGATGAGCTCTTCATGAGCGCTCAACGCCTTTCCGCGGCTACTTTCCAACCGCTCACCTATTACGCAATCGTCAGCCTGTACTACCTGGCGATCGTCGGTGCGATGACCTACTTCTCCGGTCGCGTCGAGCGTTACTTTGAAAAGCGAGGCTAGAGCATGATAAATACAGCGTCCCTCACAACCACCCCCCGCGTCACCATTACCGGGGCGGTGAAAAAATTCGGCGACACCACGGTGCTTGACGGTATCGATCTGCAGGTTCGGTCGGGCGAAGTCGCGGTGCTGATTGGCCCCTCCGGGGCTGGAAAAAGTACCCTTTTGCGATGCATAAACGGGTTGGAACGTCTCACGGCCGGCACCGTCGATATTGACGGTGTGCGACTGGAGTATCGCGAAAGCGCTCTCAATCACATGCGCGAGCACGTCGGCATGGTGTTTCAATCCTTCAATCTCTTTCCCCACCTCACGGCCCTCGAAAACATCACGATGGCCCAAACCCGCGTCTCGAAACGTTCCAAAGCGGATGCCCGCGATCGCGGAATGGCGCTGCTCGCCCGTGTGGGGCTCGCCGGAAAAGCCGACAGTTATCCGAGCGCCCTTTCTGGTGGGCAGCAGCAACGGGTGGCCATCGCCCGCGCCCTGGCCATGACGCCAAAGCTCATGCTGTTTGACGAACCTACGTCTGCCCTTGACCCCGAGCTGGTTGGTGAAGTGCTTCAGGTTATGCGTGAGCTCGCCGACGAGGGAATGACCATGGTCGTCGTCACGCATGAGATGCGCTTTGCCCGCCAAGTAGCCGATCACGTGGTGCTCCTGGCCGACGGCGGCATCGTCGAAGAGGGACCACCCGAGAAAGTGCTTGACGCTCCCGAATCAGAGCGCGCACGGAGCTTTCTGAGCCAAATTCGAGCCGATGACTAAACTACGGCGCCCCGGTACCGTCGCCCACACCCGCACGACCGACAAGGAGAACAACCAGTGACCGGCACGACCTCTCAATCCGAGTTCGTCATCCTGACCCAAGAGGATGGTATCGCCGTCCTCCGACTCAATCGCCCCGACCGCTTGAATGCGGCGTCGCCCGAACTCGTTGCAGATTTCAAGGCAGCGCTCGACCGTGCCATTAACGACAAGGCCTTCGTTGTGATCGTCACCGGAGAGGGCCGAGCCTTCTGCGCAGGTCACGATCTAAAGTCCAGCACGTTGCTACCGGAATCCGCGGAAGCCCTCGAGCATCTGCACAACGTGCAGGACATCACCCGGCTGCTTCGCAGCTCCTCGATAATCTCGATCGCTGCCGTTCACGGGTACGCCCTCGGTGCCGGTATCGAGTTTGCCTTGAGCTGCGACCTGGTTGTTGCCGAGGAGGGCACGACGTTCGGGTTCCCCGAGGTATCAGTGGGATTGTCCGTGACCGGTGGCATCTCCTACCTTCTGCCGCAGGCGATCGGACTGCCGCGGGCAAAGGAGTTGATTCTTCTCGGTGAGAATTTTGGAGCGGACAAGGCCTACGACCTCGGCCTGGTCAACCGCGTGACGGCATCGGGGGAGCGACTCGTCGTGGCACAGGAACTGGCCCGCAAAATTGTGAGCCAGCCCCATCACGCTCTGGCGCTCGCCAAGGAATCATTCGAAGTTGCCGTGCGCAGCCAGGTCGAGTCGGCCATGGCCGTGGAGATTTCCAACGCACTTCTCACCGGAGACTCCGCGGACGCTGACGTGGCGAAGGCGGAATTCGCCGCCAAGAGCCAGTAGTCGGGGCTGGCGCCGGGCGAACGCTATCGCCCGGCGCTGGTGTCAGCTTGCAGGCAGCCACCGATAGGTGGTCCAGCCGGACTGCGCTACGGCCCCCAACTTGCGGTAGAAGCGTTCGGCGCCGTCATTGCCGGCCGACACATCCCACTCGATCCGTCCATCGGTGCGGGTGCGCAGATCGCTCATCAATTCCAGACCAAGGCCAGCGTTTCGATAGCTGTCGTCCACGAAGAGATCCTCGAGCCATATTCCGCTGGCCAAGGACCACGACGAGAAGGTCGGGTACCACATTGCCAAACCTGCGATGGTCTCGGGTGCATGTGGCAGTGACACGACGGTCACGAACACGGTCGGTGTAGCCCCGACCAGGGCCTGCTCGAGCCCATCGTCCACGCTGGCAACCGTGGCAATGCCACTCTCTGTCTTGGCGTGAGTGCGCAACATCGATCGGATGGTGCTGAGATCAGCGGGGGTGGCAAGTCGAACAGACATTTTTCCTCTTTTGGCCTGGGGTGTGCTTGGTGGGAGTGCAATTGCACCGTAGCATGGAGGGGTTACCGATCGATCGATAGATTGTAATTGGACAACATATGAAGGACGTCACGATGAACCGCGAGCAAACCGAAAGTAGTTCCAGCGCTGCAGCGACCGATGCTCCATTGATCACGCAGAGCGCCGGAATCGACAACCTCGGGCAACTCATCCTGCGGGCCGCAGAGCGGTGGCCACAGCAATCCGCATGGTGCTTTGATGAGACCGCCGATACGCTCACGTTTAGCCAGGTTGAGGAGGTTACCCGCCACTTGGCTGGGGAACTGGCCGCTGCCGGCATCCGTTCGGGTGATCATGTCGCCGTGCTCGCCCGAAACACCCTGGATTTTCCGGCGGCCTGGCTGGCACTGGCCCGCATTGGTGCGGTCATCGTGCCGCTTAATGTGAACTATCGACTCACCGACGCCAGCCACGTTGTGGCCCACGCCCGGGCTACCTTCATTCTCGCCGTTGATGAGTTTCGCCTTCTGGCCGCCGCCATTGCCGAGCGCTGTCCCGCTGTCCGCACGGTCCTATCGCTCGATGGGATGCTCAACCGGTGGCGCTCTGGCGGTGCGGCCAACGTCGTCCTGACGCTGGATCAGGCGTCGCGCGTCCACACCGCGAACATTCAATACACCTCGGGTACGACGGGCAAGCCCAAGGGTTGCGTTCTGGGCCACGACTATTGGCTGTCGATCGCAAATACCATGTCGAACGATTTTCCGTTCCTCGCTCCCACCGACGTCATGCTCACCGTTCAGCCGTTTCACTACATTGACCCGCAGTGGAATGTGGTCAGCGCCCTGCTCTCGGGAGCCGAGCTCGTGGTACTCGACCGGTTCCACCCGAGCACGTTCTGGCAGCAGGTACGTGCTTACGAGGTCACCTATTTCTATTGCTTGGGCCTCATGCCCACGCTGTTGCTGAAAATGCCCGTTTCGCCCGACGACCGGAACAACCGCGTTCGGGTGATCCAGGCCTCAGCGATTCCGGCCGGGTTGCATCGCGCTCTCGAGGAGCGGTGGGGTGTGCCGTGGTACGAGGCCTACGGCATGACCGAGACGGGTGCCGACCTGTACGTCGACGAGCGGGAACACGACGAGCTCGTGGGCAGCGGATGCCTGGGGCGACCACGCAGTCACCGCGAAGCACTCGTCGTAAACAGTTCCGATCAGCCGTGCGCTCCGGGGGAGGTCGGCGCGCTGCTCCTGCGCGGTGCCGGCTTGATGCACGCCTACTTTGACGACCCCGCAGCCACCGAAACGGCCTTTGCAGGGGGATGGTTTCATACTGGTGACCTGGCCAGCATCGATTCGGCCGGACGCCTGTACTATCGCGGGCGCACTAAGGACATGATTCGGCGAAGCGGCGAGAACATCTCCGCGATTGAGGTTGAAGAGGTTCTCGGCTTGCATACGTCGGTCGATCTCGCAGCCGTAGTACCGGTCACCGACGAGCTGCGTGGCGAAGAGGTGCTCGCCTATATCGTCAGTGCGGAAGCGGCCGGCACCATCCCTGCTCAATCCGATGCTGCTCGTGAGCTCTTTGAGAGCGTGCGGGGGCACTGTGCGGCCGAGCTGGCCTACTTCAAAGTGCCGCGCTATTGGAAGCTCCTAAATGACCTGCCCCGCACGGTCTCGGAACGCGTCGCCAAGCATGAGCTGGCCCAGTCCGGCAGCTTGTCTGGTACTTGGGATGCAACGGAAGGCCGATGGAATGACTGAATGCCCGAGTTTCACCGAATACAATCGATCGAACGTTCGGACTCCGAGTTCGTGTCTGAAGGAGTTGCCTTGCCCAATCCCGGCGTGCCGTCACCGGCCATCAATGAGACGCACCAGCGCATCCTCGAATCCGCCGTGCGCCTATTCGCCGATCGCGGATTCCACGGCACGGGAATTCGGGACCTCGCAGCGAGTGCAGGCCTCTCCACTGCCAGCCTCTATCACTACATGGGCACGAAAGAGCGGCTGCTCTTTCAGATCATGCACGACGCGCTGCAACGGCTTGTCCTGGCCGCGTCGATCATTGAAGAGCAATCCGACGATGTGCGGGTGCGGCTGGACCGTCTCGTGCGCATGCACGTCGTCACGCACGCTCTCAGCCGCGATGCCTCCAATGTCGTCGACAATCAAGTCGGTGCCCTTGACCCGGTCGACCGGCTGGTCATTGTGGAACAGCGCGACGCTTACGAGCGGTTCTGGGCGCACGCGATCCGCGACGGCGTCGATGCCGGATATTTCCAAGTGCCCGATCAGAGCTCGGCCCGCATGGCGATCCTCGAGATGTGTTCCGGCGTTGCTCGGTGGTACTCAGTGGGAGGTAAATACTCCGTCGATCAGATTGCCGACATCCACGTCGATCTCGCTGCGAACCTCCTGCACGGTGGTGGCACCCGCTTTGACCGGGCACAGACGGAACCCCACTTGGACATCCACGAGCTGGTGGAAAGCATTTGGGCCATTCGATTGCCCGAGCGGGCCAGTTCCCCCGGCACTAAAGCGGCCAAGACTAGACGCGCCGTCCGCTGACTTTGTCGGGCGGGAGGCCACCCATGTCTGAGCCAGTCATCGTCGCCACCGCGCGCACGCCGATCGGACGTGCCTTTAAAGGAAGCCTGGCCGCAGAACGTCCCGAAAATCTTGCTGCCGCAGCGATCAGCGCCGCCCTGGACCAGATTCCGCAGCTGGATCCGCGCGACATCGACGACCTCATCGTCGGCTGTGGTGTGCCCGGCGGAATTCAGGGTAGTAATCTCGCCCGGGTCATCGCCGTTCAGATGGGCTGGGACAGCGTGCCGGGCGTGATCGTGTCCAGGTTCTGCGCATCGTCTCTTCAAAGCATCCGCTCGGCCGCCCATGCGATTCGCGCTGGCGAGGGCGACGTCTTTGTCGCTGCGGGCGTCGAGTCCATTTCGAGCTTCGCCCAAACGGATGTCGACGGCTCACCCCAGGCGCACAGCCCCAATTTTGCGGCCGCGGCCGAGCGCACCGCCCGTCGGACCGGGCTGAACGTTCAATCAACCGCGCCATGGCGCGACCCGCGCGATGACGGCGCTCTGCCTGACGTTTACATTCAGATGGGTCAGACTGCCGAAAACGTAGCCTCGCTGACGGGGATCAGTCGACTCGACCAAGATAATTTCGCCCTGCGCAGTCAGACGCTCACAGCCGCTGCCGCCGCCAGCGGCTTCTGGGCTGGGGAAATCAGTCCCTATCGCCGCGCCGACGGGTCATTGATACAGACGGATGACAGCCCACGGCCGCAGACCACTCTCGAAGCGCTGGCCGGGCTGCAACCGGCCTTCCGAGTCGGCGGATCGGTGACGGCCGGCAACAGCTGTCCGCTCAACGACGGTGCTGCTGCAGTGGTGATCATGTCGCATGAACGGGCACGGGAGCTGGGTATTGTGCCTCTGGCGCGCATTCTCGGTACCGGAGTGTCGGCCGTGTCGCCGGAGATCATGGGCACCGGGCCGGTCGGCGCAATTTCGCGGCTACTGGACCGGCTGGGAATGAACTTGAGCCAGATCGATGAATTCGAGATCAACGAGGCATTCGCCGTGCAGGTACTGTCCAACATTCGTGCCCTGGGAATTGACCCGGCGCGGGTAAACGTAAACGGTGGAAGTCTCGCTATCGGCCACCCCTACGGTATGACCGGCGCCCGGATCGCGACGACCCTCGTGCATTCTTTGCGCGTACACGACCGGCAGTTCGGCATGGAAGCAATGTGCGTTGCCGGTGGGCAGGGCATGGCTCTGGCACTTGAACGCCTGAGCTGATCAACGTGACCAATCGCAACAACGAACGGGTGGGGTATTCCATGACAACAACAACGAAACAGGTCGCGATTGTGACCGGTGGCGCACAGGGCATCGGCGCGGCGATCGCGCGGCGGCTGGCCGCCGACGGGATTGCGGTCGCGGTCCTCGACAGAAACCTCGTCGCGGCCGAGGACTGCGTGCGAGACCTCGTTGCGGGGGGAGCCACGGCGATTGCCGTGCAGGTCGACGTCTCCGATGAGGCCTCGGTGGCCGCCGCTGTGGCACTCGTCGCAGAGCAACTTGGAGCTCCTCAGATCCTCGTGAACAATGCGGGAGTTCTACGCGACAACATGCTGTTCAAGATGACCGCTGTCGACTGGGATCTCGTGCTGGGAGTCCACCTGCGAGGGGCCTTTCTTATGTCGAGGGCCGTGCAAAGCCACATGGTGGCGGCGAAGTGGGGCCGCATCGTCAACCTTTCGAGCACTTCCGCGCTCGGTAACCGCGGTCAGGCCAACTACGCGGCGGCTAAGGCGGGCGTGCAGGGTTTCACGAAGACTTTGGCATGGGAGCTCGGCCCCTACGGGGTGACCGTGAACGCGGTCGCGCCGGGGTTCATCGCGACCGACATGACCCGCGCTACGGCCGAACGGCTCGGCGTGACCTTTGACGATTTCCAGGCCAGCGCTGCAGCCGCGATTGCCGTTCGCCGGGTCGGCGCCCCCGAGGACGTCGCGGATGCCGTGTCATTTTTTGTCGGGCTCGGCGCTGGCTTCGTGTCCGGTCAGGTCCTGTATGTGGCTGGCGGCCCTCATGGCTGAATCGGCTCTGCCGCGGGTGTTCGCCGGAGTGGAAGCCGTCGCGGCTGCGAACGGCGAGGAACTCGGCCCCACCCCCTGGTTGCTGATTAGCCAGAAGGACGTGGATGCCTTCGCTCGTGTCACCAAGGACTGGCAGCCGCTGCACTGCGACCCCACGGCCGCAGCGCACACATTGTGGGGCACGACCATCGTGCACGGCTACCTAACGATGTCGCTGCTCAGCTTCTTTGCCGGGCAGCTCTACCGCGTCGATGGCGTTGCTCACGTACTGAACTACGGCATCGATAAGCTGCGCTTTCCCGCGTCGGTTCCGGTCGGCTCACGCATTCGTGCCCGCGCCGTTGTCGGATCGTTCGCCATGAAAGGGGAATTGGGCGTGGTCGGTGTCAGGTACAGCGTCGAGGTTGAGGGTGCCTCGAAACCGTGCCTCGTCGCTGAAACGCTCGTAGGACTTGTTCCAACCGCCGCTCCAGAAAGCAGATAGAACTTATGGCCATGCCACCGCTCGACCTCATCATTCGAAATGCCACAGTACTCACCATGGACGACCGCCGGCCGGAGGCCGGGGCGATCGGGGTTCAAAATGGCCGAATCGTTGCGGTCGGGGCCGAACTCGATGGGTATTCGGCGACGCGGCAGATCGACGGCGGAGGGTTGACCGTGTTGCCCGGATTCAACGACGTGCATTGCCACACCACATGGTTCGGTTTGTCCCTCACTGAAGTCGATTGTGCTGCGTTCGGTCGACTGGACGACGTGTATGCGGCCCTCGCCGCGAAGATCGCTGTGACGCCGGAGGGAAGCTGGGTATTGGCGTCCGGGTTCAACCACCAGGCGTTTGGCGGACAATATCCCGATATTGCAATTTTGGACCGGCTGGCGCCCCGGCATCCGATCTATATTCGGCATAATTCAGGTCATGCCTGCATCGTCAATTCGGCAGCACTCGAATTGGCCGGGTTTCTGGCCGCAGATCGGGTCGAGGAGGATGGTGCCCTGGCCGTGCGTGACCGTGGTGGCTGCTTCACTGGATTGCTCGAAGAGCGTGCCCAACAAAAAATTCAGGATCTATTTCTACCGCACTCCCAACGCACCATCACTGAGGCGATTGACCGGGCTACCTCGGTCTATGCCGCCGAGGGAATCACGAGTTTCACAGAGGCCGGAATTGGCGGGGGCTGGATTGGTCACAGCCCGCTCGAGCTGGCGGCCTATCAGACGGCTCTCGACAACGGCGCGCTATCGGCGCGGGCCCAGCTCATGGTGGCACTGGATGCGCTGCACCCCGTTGTCGGCCACGTTGACGACCCGATCAAGCTGGGGCTCGACTTGGGCGTGCGAACCGGATTCGGCAACGAACTCCTGCGAGTCGGGCCGACCAAGGTATTTCTCGACGGCTCGCTGTTGGGACTGACTGCTGCAATGAACGATCCGTACTGCGTGGGCGCGGCTCACAACCACGGCTACTTTCAGGGCGATGTCGGACAGCTCAAAGAGCGCATTCTTGCCGCCTACCGGTCGGGCTGGTCGATCGCCGCGCACGCCATTGGAGATTCCGCCATAGACCTCGCGATCGAGATCTTCGAGAAGGCTCGGTCACTGTATGGCAACCGCCCCGTGCCGAATCGCATCGAGCACGGTGGCGTGATAACGGATGCCCAACTCGCCCGAATCCAGGCGGTGGGCGCAATTGTGGTACCGCAGCCGGGTTTCATCCCGGCCTTTGGTGTTGACATGGCCCGCGCTCTCGGAGCTGACCGGGTGCCGCTGTCCTACCGCGCAGCTTCTCTGCTCTCGGCCGGTATTCCTCTCCCCGGAAGTTCGGACCGCCCGGTCACGTCGGGCAACGCGCTTCGCAATGTTCAGGCTTTCGTTGAGAGACTCGACGCTGCCGGCGAGATCTACGGGCCGGACGAACGCATCACCGTCGCCGAGGCGCTGCGGGCTTATACCCTGGGTTCGGCGCAAACAACGGGCGCCGACAACGTAGCCGGGAGCATTACACCCGGCAAGTTCGCCGACTTCGTCCTGCTCGATCGCAACCCGCTGACCACGCCGGTCGAGTCCATCGCCCAGATCGGGGTCGCGGCAACGATCATGAACGGCGAGTTCACTTACGACCACCGCTAATGGCCCCGCTTCTATCGAATCTCACTGTCAAGCAATCACAGTAGAAGCGGGGCCAGTTCCGTCGTATTGGGGCCAACAGATTCCTGGACGCTACGCCGCAGTTACCTGCGTCTCCATGCGACTTCTCCGCGGCAACGACGCGTAGAAGTCGTCATCATCGAAGCCGGTCGGTACGGCGATGCCAAATTCCGTGCGGGCTGCTTGCGGAATCGTAGCCAGAAGCATCTGAGCGTCGTACTGATTCTCATTTCGTGGGGTATCGACAAAGGGAAAACCTGCCGTCATGTCGGGGTCATATTCAGTTTTGAACCGGCGCAGCCCCTCTGCGTTCTCCCCGGTCAGAGTCGCATGTGCATCGGCCGCGGCGAAGTTGGCGAAGTAGTCGAAGACCGTCCAGCCCGCGCCGACCGCTGCGTGGATGCTGCCGCCAGAGTAGAGACCTTCCGCTCCGGGAAAGAACAATGCGAGGTGCAAGTGCGGGTGACCGCGCCGGTACTCGACCAGCCCGTCGGGGAGAAAGTCGTAGTGCACCTCGTACCCGGTCGCGAAGACGATGACGTCGACGTCCTCGGAAGTTCCATCGTCAAAATACACGGTCGAACCATCGATTCGTTCGAGGTCTGGGCGACGCGTGAGTAATCCGTGCGAGAACGCGTGCAGCACGGTATTGCTCACGATCGGGTGGGTCTCACCGACCGGCCCTTCCGGCACCGGCAGTCCGTACGTTGACAGATCGCCAACAGTGGAAAGCACGACGTCCATGAAATCAGCGGGTTCGAGACCGTCCATCCAGGGCCGGGGCGCGATCTGCGCTCGGCCGTCAAAGAGGTCAGGAAGGGCCACACCAAAAATCTGCTTCGGAAAGAAGTAGTACGGGCGTCGGGTCGACAGGAACGCAGCATCAGCGTGAAAGGCGGCGTCGGAAGCAATGTCTACGCCGCTGTTTCCAGCGCCGACAACGAGAACCCGCTTGCCCTTCAACTCTTCGGTTGAGCGATAGTCTTTCGCGTGGATCGCCCGACCGGTAAACGAGTCGAGACCGGGTATGTTCGGGACGAGGGGCTGCCATTGCGACCCGATCGCCGAGTATATTCCGCGGTAGCGACGCCTTTCACCCGTGGACAGCAGCACGTCCCAATAGCGGCCGACCGCGCTGTCGACCGGAGTGGCCGTGACGACCGACAGGCCAAACTCGCAGAGTTCGTCGAGCTGAAACTCACGGGCGAAGTCCTGAATGTAGGCGTACAGGTCCGACCAGCGCGGATACATCGGCAGGTCATCGGACATGGGGAATCCGACGAAGCCACCGGCCACGCGAGATGAGATCATGCTGCAGGATTCATACATTGGGGTTCCGGGGTTGTCCATGTCCCAGAGCCCGCCGAGTCGGGTATGGCGTTCAATGATGTCGACATCGATACCGTATCGGCGAAATGCCCGAGCGGCGATGAGCCCGTTGACACCGGCACCGATGATCAAATAGCGGGTGGGAAGTTCGTCATTCATAGCTTTTCTCTCCTTCGTCGTAGGTTCACAAATGAAACGTGCGGTGTCATTGACGAACTAGGTCAGAACTGTTCCGCCATCAACGGCCAGCGTCTGGCCTGTGATGTTCTTGGCTCGCTCGCTGAGAAAGAAGGCCGTCGCTTCAGCGATGTCTTCCGGCTCCTGCGGCCGACCCATGGGCACGTTCTGATCGACGATGCCCGCGAAGATTTGTTCGTCGGTCACGTCGGCCAGGGCAGGATTGTGCTCGCGCATGAAGGGCACGCTATTGCGCCACATGTCGGTGTAGATGAAGCCGGGCATGATCGCATTCGAGCGGATGCCTTTGCGCCCGTAACCGCGCGCAAAGCTGTGGCTCAGTTCGATGACCGCAGCTTTCGAGGCGCCGTAGTGCGCCAGCACATCATTGCCCGAGCGTGCACCGATCGACGAGATATTGACAATGGATGCCGGTGCCGTCGCGACGCGAACAAATGCCTGCGACATCAGGAAAGTTCCCTTGGTATTGATTTCGAAGACACGATCCCACTGTTGCGGCAGAAGTTCCTCGATGCCGCAGAACCCGCCGATGCCTGCGGCGTTGACCAGGCCGGTCACGGCGCCTACCTGGTTTGCGCGCTCAAACAGTGCCGTGACCTGGTCGGGGTCACTCACATCGCAGACGTGAGAAATTACGCGAGCACGTGAACTGGCGCCGATGCGCTCGACGACCGCTTGAAGGGCCTTTTCCTGAATGTCGGTCACAAGCACGACGTCGAAGTCGTCGGCGACGCGAGCGGCGATCGCCGACCCAAGTCCGCCTGCTGCCCCGGTAACAATCACAACTGTTGAATTCACTACGACTCCTCATTGAGTGGTGGATGGCGAGCGTGCAGGCATCCGTTTGAGTGGAATCTGACGCTCGTTGGTTCGAGATTGAGTCTCGGGGAGGCGGGCCTCGAAGTACATGTCGCAAACCGTACGTGTGCGCACGAACTTCTTATCGAGCGCCGAGCACGTGGCATCTACACTGTGAACACCTGCCAAGGAGGGCGATGCGCGTGAACAAAGATGTTTCGGGCTTGGATATCAACTTGCGAGCAGTGAGCGCTTTCGTCACCGTCATGGAAGAAGGTCACTTTGGCCGGGCAGCCGCGAGCATGTTTGTGACGGCTCCGGCTCTGAGCCAACAGATTCGTCGTCTCGAGCAATCGTTGGGCTTTCGACTGATCAAGCGAGACTCGCACCCACTGACGCTGACAGCAGCCGGAGTGGCGTTCATGCCACACGCCTGCCGGCTGCTCGATTCCGCTCAGGAAGCAGCCCTCGACCTGACCCGCTTTGCTCGCAGTCGCGATCACACCCTGCGCGTGGGCTTCATCGCCGGCGGCACCCAACACGCAACGTCATTGTTGCGTCGCTTGAGCAACCGCATCGAGCTCAAACAACTGAACTGGCCCGAGCAGCTGACCGCCGTGGCCAACGGAACGGTTGACGCATCGTTCGTGATTCCGCCCATTCCGCTAGTCGACGGCCTGACTCTGGAGCCGATCGGAACGGAGCCGCGTGTCGTCGCCGTGCATCGTGAGCATCCGCTGATCGGCAGCGCCACCGTGTCGATCAATGACCTCGACGATGATGAGCACGTCGGTGCCGACCACATGACCCCGGACTGGATGAATTGGTGGGCGGTCGACCCGCGCCCCAGCGGGCGACCGGTACGCTACGGACCAATCATCCACACGATGGATGAAGAGCTGCAGTTGGTCGCCACCGGACGTGCCATTGCGATCACGACCACCTCGATTGCGTCGTACTACGCGGGAGCGGATGTCGAGTTCATTCCCGTTCGCGACATCGAACCCTGTGTGATCATGCTGTGCACGCGAACCGGGGACGACCACACCGGGGTTCGGGAACTGCGTAGGGCGAGTTCGGCGCTAATGATCTAAGGCTGCGTTTTTTGGTATCGGTATTGGGCCACCGAACCAAATGAACCATCCCAGGCGACACCCACGCCAGAGAGGGCAGCAGCCGCGCAAGCAACCAAATTCCGAGGCGGGCCCGGGTGGCGGTCTGGTAGTTGCCGTGTGCTGAGGCGAGTGCCCAAGCACAGCAGCGCGCCCACGATTCTCTGCAACACTTCAGAGCCGCCGACGGCGGCGAAGTCTGGAAAGACGTCCATCTCACTCCCTCTTTCCTGCTGGGCATCCGCTGGGTGCGGCCGTTAGATCGGCGGCACCAGGGGCAGTCAGCCACTCCACTGCATTGGCGGCCGGTTGGCCCGCCCGGTCCGGATGGATCTCGAGATGCAAGTGCGGACCGGTCGACTTGACCGCGGAACCGACGTCGCCGGTGTGCTGGCCATGCCGTGGGCGATCGCGAGGTCGCTGCCCGCGTGGAACTGCCGCTCGCCCGTGTACGGATCGATGTGTCACCGGAAGCTGTCGCTCGGCCCAGAGACGATCCCACACCTTGAGGAGGTCATCCCTGGGTCGAACGCTGTCGATTAGCGCAGCGACAACTCGATCATGGGGAGCTGCGAACTCGTCGACACAGGTGCCTCTTCGCAATCGGTGCGAGAGCGGGAAGCGGGTGGTGTTCCCTTAGCGTCGCGTGTTTTATGGCAGCTTGCTATCTCGTTCGATGGTGCGCCGGAACGCTTCACAAGAGTTTTGATGGCGGTATGGCTTAGCCCACCACGTCAGGCATCCACTTTTCGACCTCTGAAGCCGCGGCGGGAAACCAGATGACTTCAATGGCATCGGCAGAATCGCTTGCTTCGCTGGCGTTGTAGTCAAACCCACCCGTGTATGAGGCGATCCACCCTGTTACTTCATGCTGGGGAATGGTGTTGATTGCGTAGTCCGAGCCGTGCTCGGCGATGAAGCTTTCGAACGTGGACGGCGACTCTGCGAAGGCAATTTCCTTGTCGGTAACAACTTCGGCAAAGAATTTGTTCGTGCCCTCGGCATGCGCGATATCAGCGATGATCATTTTTACCTGATCTTTGTACGCCGCGGTGGAATAGTCGAGGGGGCCCGTATAGATCCAATGATGGGTGAGCTTAGCTGACCTCTGGTTTTCATCAACGGTGACAATTTCGTATTGCGGTCCTTGGTAGCTATAGGCATCCATGTCGGGCTCGGACGATCCCGACTCTGGGGCCGAGCCGGCAGCGTCATCGCCATCGCACGTGCGGTCTACGGTGAGGCGTGGGGCAGTATCGACCTTTGTACCATTCTCAGGCTCTTGGCTGCAGACGGTCCAGTTGGACTCGTCGACTACGCCAAACATGCCCCCGCCCAGGACCTCTACATCGTCGCCGAATCCTGCCCGTTCCACGTCGCTGAGTGCAACATCGAGTTGCTTTCCCACGACGTCTGGCATGGTGACGGTGCCTCCGCCGGAGCATCCAGCGAGGAGTAGCGCAGCGACAAAGGTTGTGAGTGTGGCAGCAAGACGGCGCATCGGTATTCCCCCGGGACGATGTAACTTCGTCGTGAAGGAGACGCGCCCGATGACCGGCATATGGACGCTGCCTGAAGCTGCGGTTCCCCTTGCCTCATACTCTAGTCCGGGAAGACACAGCTGCTGTGTCCAAATGGAGCGTGCGAGGACGGTCGAAGCGGCGAGGGCACGAACCCACGCGGTTTCGTCACCGGCACCTGACGGACACACATTTTGCCTAATGCAGTGGATTAGCGCGATTAGTTTGACCCGGGGCAAGCAGAGTCGTTCCTTCACTGTGTAAGCTTTGGTCAATCACGGTTACGTGAACCAAGGAATGTCTGTATTGGGCGACATTCAAGTGTGGATTTGAGCCACGCGAGCAAACTTCTTATCTAGGAGACAGCCGCGATGGCAAACTGCACGAAAGTCAAGTATCCAAATTTCTGGACCGCGGGCTGCGCACTCCGCGCAATTATTTCAAAGAATGCGCATGCCACAGGGAAACAGCCCGTGGCTATCCACCACTGTGGGTACTGTCGTGCGTGGCACCTCACCTCGCAAAAACCCGCGGGAAAAAAGTCAAGGCAGTGGAATGCCCTGATCTAGTCCTTGATCGCGGCGGGCGAGTGCGTATCCAGTAATCAGACATAGTCACGGAAATGATTCATAATGCCACGGGTTGTCTGGATTGCTTTGCCGGAAGGCCCTTGAGATGGGGTCTACGGAGTATTCGTCTCGTCTAATACGTTTGAAGCATGGGTGATTTCGAACCGAACTTTGCGGCGGGTGCTGGGATAGCCGTCGTTCTCGTTGTCGTGTACCTGCTGATGCTCGCGGTGGGGTTCGTGGTCAGCGCCTGGGTCACGAGCCTCTTCATTCGGCTCGTTATTCGGTTCATGCGCAAACCACTGGATCGGGAGTATCGCTATATGCGGGGCGACTACAGCTCGCCGACGCGACCCGGCGCCCAGCGCCAGACGTTCCGGCCCAATGGCTTTTGATCGTGCTGAAAGCGTTCTTTGGTGGGCGGTGAAATGTTATTCCGAATGCGCGGTGCGTGACACAGGCCGGCTGGTTGCGACAGCCTCCGGAAGAAACTGACCGCGACCGACGTAGGCGGGCTCCTGGACGGGCCGAAGTCAACCGGCACGCTGGCCCGTTGCGGGTGGAACTCCAACCCTCCGCGCGCAGTCGTGGATGCTGCCCATCAAAGCTTGGAGCCCACGCCGAGCAGAAAGTTCACCCAGGCCACACTGGCGCCCGCAAGCGCCGCCGCGCCGCACGCGACCCAGAGCACCAGTCGAGCCCGCGTAGCCGTATGAAAGTTGCCGTGCGCAGAGGCCAGCGCCCACGTCACCCCGCTGATGATCATCATGAGCACCGCGATGATGAGCACGAACCTCAACAGCGCGCCGACGATGCTTTTAAGCTCTGATGAGCCGCCGACGGCGCCGAAATCGGGAAACACGTCCATCACGCCACCGCGCATCCGCTGGGGGCGTCGGTGAGGTCGGAAGCGCCGCGGGCGGCAAGCCAGTCGACCGCATTGACGGCTGGCTGACTCGATCCGCCCGGATGGATCTCCAGGTGCAAGTGCGGACCGGTCGACTTGCCCGCGGAACCAACGTCGCCGATGTGCTGGCCAGCGACCACGCTGACGCCGACCGTGACATGCATGCCCTGCTCGTACATGTGCGCGTAGAACGAGGTGACCCGATCGCCGCCGACCGTGTGCTCGATGGTGATCAGCCCGCCGTAGGTGCCGCGTGGCCCGGCGAAGCTCACGACTCCGTCGGCGACCGCGAGGATCGGCGTCCCCAACGGTGCCGCAAGGTCACTGCCGACGTGAAAGCGACGTTCACCGGTGTACGGATCGATGCGCCATCCGAAGCTGTCGGTGTTCGTATACGTGCCCGCAGTCAGCGGAAACACGACCCGCGATGACTCGGCAACGCTCGAAGCGCGGGTCAGCGCAACCAGAATCGCTTCCGCAACTGGCTCATAGTTCGCGTACCGGTCCGGATATCGAACCGAGCTGCCCGTCGGGTCGGGGACCGGAGACGTGGCCGACACCGGCCTCCCACTGTGCGATAGCAACGCGGATCTTGTTGACCTCGACCGCGGTGAGTGCATCGGGGATGTGGGGCTCGCGGTGCAGCCGGGCCACATGGTCCATCGGGTTGGTCGGGAGGATCTCGTGCCGAACCGCGAGTTCGAGCGCCAGGCGCAGCACGACGCGCGATTGCTTGGCGCGGCTGTAGGAGAGCTTCGCCATCTGCTTGATGAATTGATCGCAGCGCACCACGCCGATCTCGCGCAGGGTGAGATATTGAAACACCGGCAGCACGAGCGTGCGCATGTTGCGCTCATACAGGTTGCGGGTGGTCTTGGAGATTCGACCCTCCGCGTCGATGTCGTCCAGCCAATACTTCACCAGGTCGGTGAAGGGGCTGTCTGGAGTCAGGAAGCCGTTCGTGGGCTGCACTTCGGTTCTCTCAGCCAGCTTGCTCTTCAGCGCGCGTTCGGCCGCCTTGGCGGTGCTGCCGGTGGCCTGCACTTGGCGCGATTGGCCATCCCAGTCCCGGTAGTGGGTTCGGGCCTCGAACTGGCCCGACGGCCTGATGCGGGTGATGATGTCGCCGAAGGTGCCGATCGTCTGACGTGGCCGCGACATCAGTTCACCGCCGAGCGGGGGTGCCGGGCTGCCCAGACGGTTCGCGCTGCTGGGCCATCCACGCCTGCACGTCGGAGATTGCGAATTTCAGATGCTTGCCGAACCGGTACGCGGCCGGACCTTTGCCGTGCACGCGCCAGTCGTAGACAGTGGAGACCGGGATGCCGAGGTAGTTCGCCAGCTCGGCGACATCCATCAGCGGCTCCAACGAGACCGTGGCTGAAGTTGCTTCGTGTGTGTTCATATTCCGTAGGTACGCCAGGCGCACCTAAACAATCAAAGACGACCAATACTGACCTGCGCACCTCACACGAGAGAGCGGCCGAGGGGCGTTCAGAGAGGGGTAAAAGGTAGGTTTTCGGTAGGGTGATCAATTTCTTAACCTAAAAAGTCCCGGAAACCCTTGAGTTTCCGGGACTTTTGGTCGGGCTGACAGGATTTGAACCTGCGACCCCTTGACCCCCAGTCAAGTGCGCTACCAAGCTGCGCCACAGCCCGCCGCTTCCACAATACGATTTCAAACTTCAAAACCTGCGGAAGACAACTGTACGAGCTTACCGCTTTATTCGGGGCTCAGAAACACATAGGCGGAGCCGTGACGGCGGCGGGATGGATTTGCGAACCTTGGCGGTCCCTGCGCTGTAGAGGGGAGCGCTAGATGCCGGCGCACGCCCACGGGCTTCGACCAGTCCCGCGATCGCCAGATAGATTGGTTACCCTGCGTGTGTCGCCGACCGAGTCACCACGATGCGCCTCGCCGGTGCCGTCGCCCTGACCTGCACCAGCGCGCACGCACGCATCCGCTTAAACACCACCAACGCCGGCATTCCCGGTCGCCACTGTCGCGAAGGACCACGCACCATGACCAAAACCATCATCATCACCGGTGCCAGCGACGGGATCGGAGCCGCTGCTGCCCGCCGGCTCTCAGCAGACGGCCACCGCATCGTGGTCGTGGGGCGCTCGGACAGTAAAACAGCTGACATCGCCAAAGAGATCGGGGCGAAGCACTACGTGGCGGATTTCGCTGATCTCTCGCAAGTGCGTGGCCTCGCCGATGACTTGCTCGCCGCCTACCCGTCGATCGACGTTCTCGCGAACAACGCCGGGGGAATTATGGGTGCGCGCACCCTGACCGTCGACGGCCATGAAATGACTTTTCAGGTCAACCATCTTGCACCGTTTCTTCTGACCACCCTGCTCATGCCCAGCCTGGTGGCGGGCAAAGCGACCGTGATTCAAACGGCGAGCCTCGCTGCCCGCATCTACGGCAAGTTCGACATTGACGACCTGCAAAACGCCCACGATTACGCGCCCCAGACGGCCTACGGAAACGCCAAACTGGCCAATATTCTGTTCACGAGAGAACTTCAGCGTCGTTACGCAGACCAAGGCCTCTCGGCGGTCTCCTTCCATCCCGGCGTGGTTGGGACGAGCTTCGCCAACGACACCACCCACGTCATGCGTTTTTTGTACCATGGGCCGCTCAAGCGGATGCTCACCATCACCGCCGACAAGGGTGCCGACCAGCTGGTCTGGCTCGCCGAGGGCATTCCCGGCACCACCTTTGAGCCTGGGGGATACTACGAATCGAAAAAGCTGGCTAAGAAAGTCAACCCGGACGCGAACGACGCGATTCTCGCTCGTTTACTCTGGGAACGGTCCGCAGCGCTGGTCTAACGCCCGGCAGTACGGATGCCGACAGCGACCTACGCTGTCGGTTTTTCGTTGCTGTCGATCCGTTCGCCGGGTACCCGTTTCGCGGCGAACCTAACACCGACACCGTGGGCCCCGCACCGAAACCGACTCCTGAGCCTCACACCGACTCTGGTTGACCCTGGCTTCTACACTGGTCCCTATGAGACCGAAAAACGCGCTCAACAAGGCGAAGCATTGGGCGCAGGTTATTGCGGGTAGCTGCAGATTCAGGCACAGGGCGCTGGCCAATGAGGTCAGCCCGTGATCCTCAGCTTTGGCATCGTGTTGCTCGCTGCCATTCTGATCTCGGGAATCGCACACCGCACGGTGCTGTCCACGGCGGTGCTGTTCCTGGTCGCGGGTTTTCTGCTCGGGCAGGGGATGGCCGGAGTCGTTGTGCTGCAGGCCGGCGATGCCCAGGTGAGCGAGATCGCGCAGATCGCCCTGTTTGTCGTGCTGTTCACCGATGGACAGCGGCTCGCCGTGCGGGAGCTCAGGCGGGCCTGGCGTTTACCCGGCCGGGCACTGCTTCTGGGCATGCCGCTGACGTTCGTCATCACGGCGCTGCTCGGCGTGTGGCTCGTGGGCCTGCCCTGGACGGAAGCGCTGCTGGTCGCCGCAGTGCTCGCCCCCACCGATCCGGTGTTCGCCTCGGCAATCGTTGGCCGCATCGAGATTCCGGCTCGAATTCGCGGCCTGCTCAACGTGGAATCAGGGCTCAACGACGGACTCGCCCTCCCGGTAGTGCTCATCCTCATCGCCTCAATCGGCGGTCCGGAAGTCGACTATTTCGTGCTCGCCCTCGAGCTGGTGGGCGGCGTCGTGCTCGGAGTGGCCGTTCCGCTGCTCGTCACATTTCTGCTGCGCATTCCCTACCTGGCAGCGACGCCGTTGTATGCCTCACTCGGCCCGCTCGCGATCGCGATCATCATCTACGGCGTCGCCACCGGCACGGGAGCAAACCTGTATCTGGCTGCTTTCTCGGCGGGCATCACCATCGCCAGCGCGGCGCCCGAGCTGCGTGATGCTTTCATCGAATACGGCGAATACATCGCCGAGATCATTAAGCTGCTGGCCATCTTCGTGTTCGGCGCGCTCATCACGCCGAGCTTTCTGGGCGACGTATCACCGCTCGGGTACCTCTTCGCTGTCTTGATTTTGGTGATTGCCCGGCCGGTAGCCGTGGAACTCTCGCTCATCGGCAGCAAACTACCGTGGGAGGAACGCGCCACCGCAGCGTGGTTCGGCCCGAAGGGTTTCGCGTCGGTGCTCTACGGCCTGCTGGTGCTGGAGAGCGGCAATGCCGACGCTGATCATTTGTTTCACCTCATCGTTGTGGCGATCTCTATTTCGATCATTGCCCATTCCTCCACCGACGTGCCCATTGCCGGATATTTCGCCCGACTGGAGAAGCAGGATCGGGCGCGGTCGGGCATCGTCCAGTAGCGCGAATATACGGGCCTGCCGATAGGGTGATCAGCATCATGCAGATAAGTGCAATCGGTATCTCGGCCCTCAAAGGGGGTCGCCACCAGCCGCGGCAACAGGTGCTGCTCGATGCTGACGGGCCCGTCGGGGACCGCGACTTCGCTTTCATTGATCAGGAGAGCGGACGGGTGCTGAAAACAGTCGAGCATCCACTTTTTCTCCGGTGCGAAGCCCGGTGGGGCGACGGGATGCTCACAATGGACGTCGATGGCCGGCCGGTGACCGCCGTACCGGAGACGACGGGAACCTTTCTCGAGCTGGACTACTGGGGCCGAGCGACCGCCATGGAGATTGTCGACGGGCCCTGGGCAGGCGAGGTCTCCCGTCTGGTGGGACGTGACGTCGTGCTCGCGCGGAGCGTGGTCGCCGGAGGCGTGGTCTACGGCGATGCCGTCACTATTGCCACGACCAGCTCGCTCGAACGGCTGGCCCGGGAATCGGGGATTGCCGTCGATGCGCGCCGGTTTCGGAGCACGTTCACCATCGATACCGGTGACGCCGCTGCTCACGTTGAGGATCTCTGGGCTGGCCGCGAACTGCACATCGGGGGAGCCCGGCTGCTCGTGAAGGCCGGCATCCCTCGGTGCGCAGTTATCGATTTCGATCCGAACACGGGCGCCAGTGGCACCAACCTGCTGAAGACTCTCGCCGGCTATCGATTGCAGGCGAGCGATATCATGTTCGGCGTCTATGCGGAGGTCCTTCAAGCGGGTACCGTGTCGGTCGGTGACGACGCGGTTCTCGTGGCTACGCCGCCGCGCTGAAGGCCGCGACGAGGCATATTCACCGGCACCAGCCGTGTGGTGGCAGAATACGACCACGTTGAGGCCAGCTGAGGTCGACGCGAATGGGAGCAAGACATGTCGTCCTGGCCGTTGTGGGTGCTCGCCGTAATATTTCTCGTCGGCGCCGTCGTGATTTGGGCGGCTGGCATCCAGCTGTCGAAGACGACGGATGTGCTCGACGCGAGGCTTCACCTCGGCAGCGCGTTGGGCGGACTTATCGTGCTCGCCCTTGCGACAAATCTTCCAGAAATCGCGATCACCGTGAGCGCTGCAATGTCGGGCAGCCTCGATATAGCCGTGGGAAACATTCTGGGTGGCATCGCCCTGCAGACCGTGGTGCTGGTGATATTGGACTTCTTCGGCCGGCGTGGGCAGGGAGTGAAACCCCTGACCTATCGCGCGGCGTCGTTGACGCTCGTGCTGGAAACGCTCGTAGTCGTCGCCGTGCTCGCTGCGGTGATCGCAGGTAGCCAACTGCCGTCGACCCTCGTTTTTGCTCGGCTAACGCCGGATGTACTTGTGATTGCCCTGCTGTGGATCGTCGGTCTCTTCCTGATCCAGCGAGCGGGCAAGGGACTCCCCTGGCACGAGAGCGGCCAGGCGCCGGACTCGTCGCCGCACGTGCAGGGGCATCGTCGGCACACCCCCGAGAAAAAGATGAGCGTTTCGAAGGCAGCGGTCATCTTTACCGTGTCGGCCGTGGCCACCCTGGTCGCCGGTGTGGTGCTCGAACGAGCGGGGGAGGCGGCATCGACACAAATTGGCCTCTCCGGAGTCTTGTTCGGCGCGACTGTTCTCGCCCTGGCCACGTCCCTGCCGGAGATTTCCACCGGCCTCCAGGCGGTGAAACAGGGAGACGACAACCTCGCCGTCAGTGACATCCTCGGCGGCAATGCGTTTCTTCCCGTGCTCTTCCTGGTAGCTACCGTCATCTCGGGCAAAGCCGTCTTGCCGCAGGCCAATTCCAGCGATATCTACCTCACCGCGCTGGCCGCGCTGCTCACCCTCGTATACACGGTCGGGCTGATCTTCCGTGCGAAACGTCGCATTCTGGGGATGGGAATCGATTCCCTGGCCGTGCTGGTGCTGTACATCGTGGGTATCGTCGGTCTGTTCGCCATGTCGGCAGCATAGATAGCGACCTCTCCGGCGGTATCAGGGTGCTCACAGCCGAAGGCCGGGTGGGTATCGACCGGCCGAAGCTAGCCCCCTCAGGCGGGATCGTCGCCACGAGCAGTACGCCGTGGCTCATAATCCAGCGGCACCAGTTCCGTCAGCGAGTGGGCATTGTATAAAAAGGGAGATCATTGCAACCGGCCTCGAGCATTTCGAGCCGAGTGCTATCGGTATTGTCACCCAACAACGTCAGAAGGGTCACGCTGTCGCGCGCGGCGATGGCGTCGCAAGCTGCCACGGAGTCAAAATGTGCTGGGTAGATGATTATTGCGAGAATCACCGCGGTCAGACCAGAGACCCAGGTGCCGACGGCAATGCCTTTCCCCTTGTGGGCGATTTGAAGGCCAACAGCAAATATGGCCGCCCCTACCGGGACGAACAAAATGCCCAGCAACAAGGGGCCAAGAATCGAAGCCAGGCCGATCCAGAGGGCGGGGTCGCGCATAATTTTGTACCCCCAATGAGGTTGTTGCCCAGCATCCACCCGCAGTGCCCCAGGCGCAAGCCCAATTTGGGAGTGTGAGCAAGCGGATGCCGCGGTGCAGGCCACAGACACCGCGCACCTGCCGCGCCTAAAGTGTTCTTATGCCCACAATCATTCACGAGTTCGCCTGGCCCGATCGGGTCGTTGTCGGCACCATCGGTCTGCCGGGGTCACGCACGTTCTACCTGCAGGTACGAGCCGGAGCGCAGGTCGTGAGTATTGCCCTCGAAAAACAGCAGTCCGCCCTGCTCGCCGAGAAGATCGACGAGATTCTCGACCAGCTCATCACCTTTGAGGGCAACCCGTTCAGCATTCCAACGTCGACTCCCGTTGAACTTGTCGACAACGACCCGCTGGAGCAGCCCATTGCGGAGGAGTTTCGGATCGGAGCGCTGACCCTGAGCTGGGACCCTTCGACGGTGCAGGTGGTCATCGAGGCCTACCCCCTGCCGGACGACGACGGCGAGGACGACGACCCGGACATGGACAGTACGGAGGTGCCGGAGATGTTGCTCGTGCGCATGCCCGTGGGCACCGCCCGAGCATTCGCCATGCGTACCCGGGAGGTTGTGGGTGCCGGTCGCCCGATGTGCCCGCTCTGCGGTTACCCGGTTGATGCTGACGGTCACACCTGCACCCTGCCCGACATCTGATGCCGCCACCCGACCTCGAGGCCGGTGAGCTGACACTGACGGGCCGCCTCACGACGGCGTCCAACGCCACGTTCCTCGGCAGCATCGAGGGGGTTGCGGTGGTCTACAAGCCGATTATGGGGGAGCATCCGCTGTGGGACTTTGCCGATGGCACCCTCGCGCACCGCGAGATCGCGGCCTACCTGGTCTCGGAGGCCCTCGGCTGGAACGTCGTACCGCGCACCTGGCTGCGCGACGGCCCGATGGGCGAGGGCATGGTGCAGCTCTGGCAGCACGCCGACCCCGCCCAGAACGCCGTCGACCTCGTGGCCTCGACGGCTGTGCCCGGCGTCGGGTGGCGACCCGTTTTCGAGGGACGCGACGAGCACGAACGGATGGTCACCCTCATTCACGAGGACACGCCGACGCTTCGACGTATGGCCGTGTTTGACGTGATCGTGAACAACGCCGACCGCAAGGGTGACCACGTTCTGGCGATGCCCGACGGTCACCGGCACGGTGTCGATCACGGGCTCACCTTTCACGTTGACCACAAACTGCGCACCGTGCTGTGGGGCTGGCTCGGCGACGCGCTCAGCGCCGACGAACTACACGGCATCGACCGGGTGCGCACCGGCTTGTCGGGCGAGCTCGGAGCGACCCTGGCCGATTTGCTCAGCACGGCCGAAATCGCGGCGCTTTCCGCGCGCTGTGACCGGTTGCGCACTGCCGAACGGTTTCCGGCCCCGAGCGGACAGATGCCCGCCGTGCCCTGGCCCCTATTCTGACCAGATCGTGCAACGCTTGGTGCATGGATCTGGAGGTATCGCCGCAACTGACCATTCCCGAGCGCGAACTCGGGTGGCGATTCTCTCGGTCGTCCGGTCCCGGCGGCCAGCACGTCAATACTTCCGACAGTCGGGTCGAGCTGTTCTGGAACGTCGCCGATTCCACGGTACTCACCGATGACGAACGGATGCTGCTGCTGACCCGCCTCGAGCATCGCCTCATTCTCGGGGTGGTCACCGTCGCCGCCTCCGAGCAGCGCTCCCAGTTGCGCAATCGGGAGACGGCCCTGCGCAAGCTCGCCGACCTGGTGTCTTCGGGCCTGGCGCCGGAAGCGGCCAAGCGCCGCCGCACCAAACCCACCAAGGGGTCGGCCCGGCGGCACCTGGCCGCCAAACAACAGCGCTCAGCCACGAAACGCAACCGTCAGCGGCCTTCAGCCGACTGACATTTACCGTCTCGCGGCATCCGCTGTCAACGCGGTTGAACTCGTGCCGTCGCGCTACCGCGCCAACAGCATCTGCCGAAAGTACGCGGCCAGATCGTCGGTGGCGGTCAGGGGCAGCACGTGCGCCACGTACTGGTCCGGACGCACCACGACAACAGCGCCATCCCGGCTGACGCCGCGAAGCTCGAAGATGTCGTGCTGCGGGTCGGCGGCATAGACCTTCTCGTAGTCGATCAAGCCGTACGGGCCGGTTCTCGGCAGAAAAGTTTCGTCGACCTGACCAAGATCAACGTCGGTGTGCGCCTGCTGGTAGACCACTTTGATGTCGAAAACACTGTCGATGTCAGCATCGGTCGGTGTGTGTGCCCGCAAGGGCGAATCCGGGGAGGTGCGCATCCACTCGGCCCACTCGATCAGTGCGGAGCCGGTGCTGGCGTCAGCAAAGGCGTACACGCGCCAGCGTCCGTCGGCGCGGTGGTGGTGGCCCAACTGCACCGGATTAGCGTCGCCGACGCGTACCGCCGGGGCGGACTTGAAGCGCTTCCCGATGGGGAACCCGGTCGCGAGCGCCTGGTGAGTCGCCTCACCAATCAACATCGACGGCGGATACTGCGTCATGAAACCGGCCGGAAACTCCGCCGTTTGGGTATAGAAATCTTCGAGCGGCACCTTGAGGTCTTCCGGCTTCGCGGCCATGAGGGTCGACCACTCCTTGTCGAAGTCGATGAGGTTCTTGGCGATTACCTGGCGCTCGGCCGAATAGGTGCTGAGCAGGCTTTCGGGGCTGCGCCCGTCGAGCACGTAGCCCAGCTTCCAGCCCAGGTTGAATCCGTCCTGCATGGACACGTTCATACCCTGGCCGGCCTTGGCGCTGTGCGTGTGGCAGGCGTCACCCGTGATGAAGACTCGCGGCGAGCGGATGCCGATCTCTTCGGGGCGTACATCGTCGAATCGATCGGTGAGCCGGTGGGCGACCTCGTACACGCTGTGCCAGGCGACGTTCTTCACGTCGAGGGTGTACGGGTGCAGAATTTCGTTCGCCTTCACGATGATCTCGTCGATCGTCGTCTTGCGCACGGCGCCATTGTCGTCGGCGGCTACTTCGCCGAGGTCGACATACATGCGAAACAGGTAGCCGCCTTCGCGCGGAATGTGCAGAATGCTGCCACCGGTGCTGGACTGGATGGCGCACTTGGTGCGAATGTCAGGAAAGTCGGTGACGGCGAGCACGTCCATGACACCCCAGGCATGCAGGGCCGCGTCGCCGGCGAGCGTGCAGCCGATGGAATCGCGTACCCCGCTGCGGGCGCCATCGGCGCCGACCACATATTTGGCGTGCACGATGCGCTCTTGACCGGTGCGCTCGCCACTGGTGTGTCGGAGCGTCACGGTGACGGGATAGTCGCCCTCGTTGGTATTGGTCAGGGTGACAAACTCAAAGCCGAAGTCCGGAGTCATTCGGGTGGGCGAGTTCGCCATCACCTCGGCAAAATAGTCCAGCACGCGGGCCTGGTTGACGATGAGGTGCGGAAATTCGCTGATGCCGGTGGGGTCATCGACGGCCCGGGCCGTGCGGATGATGTTCGACGGATTCGTGGGGTCGGGCTTCCAAAAAGCCATCTCGGTAATGCGGTAAGCCTCGGCGATGATGCGTTCGGCGAAACCGAAGGCCTGAAAGGTCTCAACGCTGCGAGCCTGGATGCCGTCGGCCTGGCCGATCGCGAGGCGCTCGCCGCGACGCTCAACGATGCGCGTGGTGATCGAGGGAAATTGGGAGAGCTGGGCGGCGGTGATCATGCCGGCCGGGCCACTTCCCACGATGAGCACATCGACGTTGTCGGGGAGCGCATCGGGGCGGTCGATGCCGACACCGGCCGCATCCTGTTGGCGGGGATCGGTGGACACGTATCCGTGGTGGTGAAACTGCACGGCTTCCTCACTTCTCTGTGTGGTCTCTGGGTGCGGGTTTCTTTGCGTCGAATCCAATGCCCGCAGCACTGTCTGTTCGATAATAGAACGAGGTGTTCTATTATCGTTTCTTGAATCATATATGGCAGCGCGAGATCCGCAATACGTGCACAGCGAAGCATCCGCTTGGGAGCGGAGAGTATGGACGAGGTTGGACTACTTCTTATCCTTTTTGTCGTCGACGATTCCGCCGATCAAACCTCCGATTTCACCGCCGAGGATGGCTCCGGCCGGTCCTCCGAGGATCGCCCCGATCCCGGCGCCGATCGCCGCGCCGGACTGGCCATAGCTGCGTTTGAAAGCCACGACCGTAGGCGGTCCCTTGGGGTCGTCCACCAGCTCGAAGGAGCCGACGGCCGCCGAGGCGATGACGAGCGCCACGGGGCTGGCCGTGCCGCTGACCGCCAGCTTGCTGTAGACCTCTCGCGATTCGAAGTATGCGCGCTGGGGATTGCCCTTGGGCTCGCCAGCGTCAAAGCCGATCTTGTAGAGGGCCAGGAGCGTCTTCGCTTCCGTATCGGTGATCAATTTGGCCGTGGTCAGCCGGGCGAGCACCGCCTTCTGCTCGGCGACGAGGTCGCCTTTGTTCTCCGCCATAATGCGTCGGGTCTCGGTCCGAGCGGCGTGCATGGCGTCGCTCATTCCGGTTCCGGGGTTGGGTGTGAATTCCATTGTGTGCCTCCTTGAGAGTCGGCTTACACCGCTGAACACCGGCGGTCAATGGCGAGGGGGCTTTCGTTCCGCCGAGCGGGGCCTGCGCGCAACCGTGGCTGAGGTGAAACGATAGGCTCTATCGACGGAACCCGCTTGAACATCAAGTGGCATCATCGCTCGCCCTGGCCAAGGAGGTCCACTTAATGACAAGAAAACTGCTTTCTGCCGCAGTATGCGGTTCAGCTCTACTGCTCGCCATCACTGGTTGCAGCACCGCGACCAGCACAGAATCGACCGCGGGTGGCGGTCTGACTGGATCGGGGACCGGCGCGGACTGCACCATCGATTCCCCTATCCCCATTGCCGCCTCGTTCAGCCTCACCGGTGCCGCGGCACAGTATGGCGCCGGCCAGAAAAACGCGCTGGAACTCGCTATTGAGGACCTCAACAAGGTCGGCGGCGTCACCTACGCCCTCACCGTCGAAGACGACGCGACCGACCCGAAACAGGCCATCCAGGTCTTCGACACCTTCATCGCCGCCGGCGCCAGTATCATCATCGGCCCGACACTGTCGAACACGGCCAAGCAGACCGACCCGATCGCTCAGGACGCTCAGGTACCCGTGCTCGGCGTTTCGAACACGGCCGCTGGCATTACCGAAATCGGCGACTACATCTTCCGCGATTCGCTCACCGAAGAATCCGTCATTCCGCAGACTGTCAAGGCTGCCGTTGACAAGCTCGGCGTGAAAAAGGTTGTTGTCATGTACAGCAACGATGACGCCTTCACGGAATCCGGTTACCAGGCCTTCGCCGCGGCACTCAAGGACCAGAACGTGGAAGTGGCCGACACTCTCACCTTCTCGAAGTCGGACACCGACTTTCGCGCCCTGCTGAACAAGGCGAAGCAGTCCGACGCCGACGCCATCGTGGTCTCTGGCCTCATCGACGCGGCCGTGCCGCTCGTGAGCCAGGCCCGCGAAATCGGCATCGACACTCCGATCATCGGCGGTAACGGCTTCAACTCGCCCGCTCTGCTCGCTGGTGCCGGTGCGGCAGCCGAGGGCGTTATCGTGGGGGCCGCGTGGAACTCAGCATCCGATAACGATCAGAACGTCAAGTTCATTGCGGACTACACGGCCGCCTACGACGCTGCTCCCGACCAGTTCTCCGCGCAGGCTTACGCCGGCATGCAGATCATCGATGACGCCGTTCGTTCCGAATGCTCGGGCGAGCGTGAGGACATCAAAACGGGCCTCGGCAACGTCAAGGATGTTCCGACCGTTTTGGGCGACGTGAGCCTGAACGAAAACCGCGACGCCGTGCACGACGCTCTCGTGCAGATCGTCCAGGACGGCCAGTTCACCATCCTGAACTAGGTTCCACCGCTCCACTAATTACGAACCGGCCGTGTGCCGCCCTCCGGCGGCACACGGCCAAAAACAGGGACGTCACCAATGCAACTCTTTCTGGACGGGATCTTTCTCGGTTCCATCTATGCTCTGTTCGCCATCGGCTTCACCTTGGTGTTCGGTATCCTCGACCGGCTGAACCTGGCGCACGCTGCGGTTTTCACTGCCGGCGCCCTCGTCGGGATTGAGATCGTCACCCGCCTGGGTGTACCCATCTGGTTGCTGATCCCCATGGTTCTCGTCTTTGGCGCGGTCCTGGGCATCCTGATCGAACGCATTGCCTTCCGGCCGCTCGCCGGGCGGCACGACGCCCACTTCGCCGGTTTGATCTCCTCGATCGCCTTCGGTGCCATCCTCCTGTCGTTATTGCAGGCTATGTACGGCGCCGACACCCGTCGATTCCCCGCAGACATTTTTACGCCCACCAGAGTGGAGATTCTCGGCGCTACAGTTTCGCTCCTGCAGGTCGTCATCCTGATCATCAGCGTGTCGCTGATGATCGTGCTGACCTGGCTCGTTGCTAAATCCAAGCTGGGTCGCGGCATGCGCACTATCGCTGAAAACCCGCACGCGGCCGCAGTGCTGGGCTTGAACGTTGGCCGGATCAGCAGCACGACCTTCGCCCTCTCGTCGGCGCTGGGTGCGGTGGCCGGTGTGCTCTTCACCCTCAACGTCAACGCAGCCTCGCTCGGAATCGGTCATGCCGTAGAACTCAAAGCCCTGGCCGTGATCGTGGTCGGTGGCATGGGTTCCCTGCCCGGCGCTCTGATCGGCGGTCTCATCCTCGGCGTGGCCGAGGTTCTGGCCGTAAACTACATCGGCAGTTCCTGGCGTGACATGGTGGCGTTCGGGCTTTTGTTCCTGATCCTGATCCTTCGGCCCCAGGGGCTCTTCGGCGCACGCAAGACGCGGGAGGTGTGAGCGTGCTGGTCGAATACAACTCACTCATCACCCTGATCGCACTGACAGCGATCCTCGCCTTCAGCTTCTACGCCGTACTGATCGCCGGGCAGCTGAGCTTGGCCCAGGTCGGGTTGGCCTCCCTCGCGGCTTTCACCTCCTCCCTCGTTGTGCCCGCCGAGCCGTTATTCGGCTTCATCCCACCGCTGGCTGTTGGCATTGTCTTCGGCATGTGCGTCGGTATCATCGCGGCCTTCATTTTGGGGCTGCCGGTCATCCGCTTGCGCGGGGTGTTCCTCGCCATCGCCACCCTCGCCTTCGGCGAAATGGTGCGGATCTTTCTGATCAACCAATCCTGGACGAACGGCGCGCAGGGGATGAGCTTTCCCAAGCTCGTCGGCATCGAAATTGCCTGGATCGCCCTGGTCGTGGTGGCATTCTGGTTCTGGCGCCTCTCCGGCTCCCGCCTGGGACGGGCCTTCGCCGCGATTCGCGAAGACGAATTGGCCGCCACCTCCATGGGCATCGACGTTGCCCGCTACCGCATGGCGTCGTTCGTTATCGCGGGCGCCGTTGCCGGTCTGTACGGCGTGCTGCTGACCTACTTCTCTCGGTTCGCTGATCCCAACGAGTTCTCCTTCACCGCCGCCGTTGATGGCCTGGTCACCGCGGTCGTGGGCGGTGTGACCCTCTTCGTGGGTCCGGTCCTGGGCTCCGTCTTCCTCTCCGTGCTGCCCGAGGTGCAGCGTGTGCTCGGCGTAGACGCCGGCTGGATCCGCCCGACAGTCTCCGGCGTGCTGCTCCTGGTCGTGATTCTCTTCCTACCGGGCGGCCTGTCCGGACTCATCCCGCGCCGGAAGTCCGCCAAGCGCCTCATCGTTGACCCGGCCGCGCGGCCCGACCTGCCCGACCTCCCAGCACCCGGCACCGAGCTCGTGCGCCTGCAGAGCCTTGGCAAGTCCTACGGCGGGGTGCACGCGGTGCGCTCGGTTGACCTCACGGTGGCAGCGGGTGAGGTTCTCGGCCTGATCGGCCCGAACGGTGCAGGCAAGACCACCCTCGTCAATATGGTGACCGCGTTGACTCCGCCGAGTACCGGCAGCGGGTCGGTGCTCGGAGTGAACCTCACCGACAGCACGAAGGCTCACCGTCTGGCTCAAGCCGGGGTTGCCCGCACGTTCCAGCAGATCAAGCTGTTCAACCGGCTCTCTGCCCTGGAGAACGTGCTGGTCGGCGGGTATCGCATCACGCACGATACGTTGCTGCGGCGCTTGTTCTTTCTGCCCTCCGCCCGACGGTTTGAGCGTGAGGCCGTCGCAATGGCATCCGCTCAATTGATCCGCGTGGGGCTGGGTGACAAAGCGGCCAATGCCGCGGGGGACCTCTCCTACGGTGACCAGCGCCGGCTGGAGATCGCGCGCGCGCTCGCGTCGCATCCGTCACTGTTGGTTCTGGACGAGCCGGCAGCCGGCATGAACCACGTCGAAGCCGGCCGGTTGTCGGAGCTGATTCGTTCTCTCGCCGCCGACGGAATCGCCGTACTGGTGATCGAGCACAACGTGCGCATGATGCTGGCCACCTGCGATCGCATCATGGTGCTGAACTTCGGTGAGGTTATCGCGTCGGGCACACCCGGTGAGATCGCCCGTGACCCGAAGGTACTGGAGGCCTACCTCGGCTCCAGCGGCTCCGACGCCGACTCCGACGCCGCAGCCGTGTTGGCGGCTGAAGACCTCGCCGAAGTCACCGCAGAATCGGTCAGGGACCACAATCGGGGTCATGCCGATGCTGGCCCGGACGGTCGGTCGAACGAAAGTGGTGCAACGGACGTGGAGGACAACCGATGAGTGATCCGATCCTGAGCGTCGAAGGTTTGCAGGTCAACTACGGTCGCGTTGAGGCCGTGCGCAACGTCTCCTTTGAGGTGGCGGCGGGCTCCCTGGTTACGCTGGTGGGCGCCAACGGCGCCGGCAAAACATCCGTTTTGAACGCCGTTTCCGGTCTGCTCCGTGCGCGTCAGGGTGTCATCCGGTTTAAAGGCCAGGACATCACCAAGTGGCCGGCACACCGGTTGGTCAAAGCCGGGCTCGTTCAAGTTCCGGAGGGTCGCGAGATTCTCGGAACCCTGACGGTGGCGGAAAACCTGAGTCTGGGTGGCTGGCACCGTGGCAGCACCCTGCACAAGAATGTGGCCGGCGTGTACGAACGGTTCCCGGTGCTCTTTGAACGGCGCAAGCTGCAGGCCGGCGCCCTCTCCGGAGGCGAGCAGCAGATGCTCTCCATCGCCCGAGCTCTCATCGCCGAGCCGGAGATCTTGCTGCTCGACGAACCATCGATGGGGCTCGCGCCGCTGATCGTGGACGAGGTGTTCGCGGTGATCGAGGAGATTCGTCTGACCGGCACCACGGTGGTGCTCGTTGAGCAGAACGCCCGGCGTGCTCTCGCGGCGGCCGATTTCGGCTATGTGCTCGAGACCGGGGAAATCACCCATTCCGGACCGGCACACGAACTGCTCGCCGACGAGAAAGTCATCGAGGCTTACCTCGGCTTGGACTAAAATTCATTCGGCACGTGACCTGTCAGGAGACGAGGAATCATGAGCGCGAACGCTGTGATCGAGATTGCCGGGCTGGTCAAGTCCTACGGAAAGTTCCCAGCCCTGAACGGGCTGGATCTGACAGTCGACCAGGGTCAGGTGCACGGATTCCTCGGGCCGAACGGCTCGGGAAAGTCCACCACGATCCGTGTACTGCTGGGCCTGCTGCGCGCGGACGGCGGGACAGTGCGGCTGCTCGGCGGCGACCCGTGGAAAGACGTGGTTGAGCTGCATCGGCGGCTCGCCTATGTGCCCGGCGACGTCTCCTTGTGGCCCGGGATGACCGGTGGTGAGGCGATCGACCTGCTCGGCGCTCTGCGCGGCGGGCTCAATGAAAAGCGTCGTGCCGAGCTCGTGGACCGGTTCGAGCTCGACCCGACGAAACGCGGTCGACAGTATTCGAAAGGCAACCGGCAGAAGGTCGCCATCGTGGCGGCGCTGGCCTCGGATGTGGAACTGCTGATCCTGGACGAACCGACGAGTGGCTTAGACCCGCTGATGGAGAACATCTTCCTGGAAGTGATTGCGGAGGCCAAGCAGCGCGGTACGACCGTACTGCTGTCCAGCCACATCCTCGCCGAGGTAGAATCGCTGGCTGATCGGTTGAGCATTATCCGTGACGGCCGGATCGTCGAGACTGGAACGCTGACCGAATTGCGTGGGCATACCCGCACCTCGATTCACGCGGTGTTGCAGCGGATCCCGCCGGAGGATGAGATGGATGCGTTCCGCGACGTTCGCCTCGATGGCGCCAAGCTGACCGGAACGGTCGACTCGAACCGGATCGGTGAGGCGATGAGCTTTCTCGCGCCCTATGGCATCCAGTCGCTGACGGTGGAACCGCCGTCGCTGGAGAGCCTGTTCCTGCGCCTCTACGAGACTGACACTCCCGCGGCCGCGACCTCATGAGCACGATGCTGGCCGGCGCGGCACCGCTGTTGCGCACGACCCTCAAGCACGACGGTCGCCGTTTCGCGCCGTGGATTGTCATCGTCACTTTTCTGTCCACATCCTCGGTGCTGGTTTATCCGTGGATTTTTCCTAGTCAGCAGGACCGGGCCGGCCTGGCCGCTGCGGTCGGCGGGAACCCGGCGGTCGGGCTCATTTTCGGTCCTGCGTTTGATCTGTCCACGACGGACGGGTTCAATGCCTGGCGCAGCCTGGCCCTGGGCGGTTTCATGACCGCGCTCGGCGCCATTTTTGTACTGACGCGTGCCACCCGCGGCCAGGAAGATTCCGGTCAGGCCGAATTGCTGGCGTCGGGGGTTCTGGGGCGGGCCAGCAGGCTGCTCGTCGGCATCGGTCTTGCACTGATCGGCTCGCTCGCGCTCGGTGTGATCGCGAGCGTGCTGACCGGTTTGTCCGGCGGGGATTGGCCGTCGTCCCTCCTGCTGGGGGCGACTTTCACGGCTACCGGGTGGATGTTCGCTGCGGTGGCGGCGGTGACGGCCCAAATCGGGTCCGACTCCCGCACCGCGAATTCCATCGCCGTTGGTGTACTCGGCGTGCTGTTTCTGCTCCGGGGTTTCGCCTATTCCATTCAGGCGCCGGACTGGACGGTGTGGATCAACCCGCTCGGCTGGATGACCCAAACCCACCCGGGCACCGGCAACCACTGGTGGCCGCTCGGCTACGCGCTGGCCCTCACGCTCGTGCTGACCACAATCGCATTCACCCTCCAGTCCCGACGTGACTTCGGGCAGGGCGCCATCGCCCCGCGTCCCGGTCCCGCCCGCGGGAAAGACCGCTCGACCTGGCGACTCGCGGTGCGGTTGAACGGCGGGCCGATCATCGCCTGGACGGTGGCCTTCCTGGCCCTCGGCCTTGTTTTTGGCTACTTTGCGACCTCGATCAACGACATCCTGGGCAACGACAGTAACGTGTCGCAGATGCTCGCCGCCGGGGCGACCACCCCGGATGCCCTGATCGCTGCGTTCATCGTCACGATCCTCAGCCTGGTCGGCATCATCGCTGCCATCCCCGGCGTGCAAATCATGCTCAAGCTCCGCACGGAGGAGATGGAAGACCGGGTCGAGCTCGTCATCGCCACGAAGGTGCGCCGGGTTCGGTTCTACGCAAGCAACGTGATCCTCGCGTTGGCGGCCCCGACTCTCTTTCTGCTGATCGCCGGTGTGTTGATCGCCACTTTGGCGTCGGCCGCAGACATCGGTGTCGATTTCGGCGATGCCGTTCTTCAGACGGTCGCAACCGTACCGGCCGTGTGGACCATTATCGCCGTGTCGATCGCCGTGGTCGGAGCCAGGCCTCAGGTCAGTCTGGCGGCCTGGGTGGGCGTGCTGTCGTCGTTTGTGCTCACCCTGCTCGGTCCCAGCTTCAAACTGTGGGATTCGGTGCTCGCCTTCAGCCCGTTCTGGCACGTGCCGAACGTCACCAACAGCGACGCGGACGTGTGGGGACTGCTGTGGATCACACTCGTGACAGCGTTGTTCCTCGTTGTCGGATTTATCGGATTCCGTCGGCGCGACCTGGCCCGATGAGTTTCACCGCACGAGCGGAGACGGTGTGGGACGCTCGTCGGGTAACCGGTGCCGTCGCGGTCCCACCGGTCAGTAAGCTCGTGTCACACACGCATCGAACAAAGGAAAACAATGGCAACCGGCGAGACTCAACTCGACAACGGCATTTTTCGATCGACCAAATGGACGATTGAACCCGGAGACGTCATCCCCATGCACGTTCATGAATATGAATACGTGGTCGTGCCTCTCGTGAATGAAACCATGCACGTGGTCAACGCCGACGGTTCAGAGATCGTCGCCGAAATTCGCACCGGGCAGAGCTACACGCGTCCCTCCGGCGCCGAACACACGGTTGAGAATCGTGGCACCCGCACCATTGAATTCGTCGAGGTCGAAAAACTCGTCTAGCTTGCGCGGCTACTGGGCGTGATATTCAATATTGTCTTGCAGCGCCAAAACCTCATCCTGGAATGCCAGATAGAGGTTGGCGATCGTGGCGGTGTTGCTCATGGAAGTGCCCAGTAGCTCCTCGCATTTGCGCAGCCGGTACCTCACCGTGTTGGCATGAACAAAGAGATGCCGCGCACTCCGACCGACATCCTGATCCAGCGCCAAATACACGATCAGGGTGTCGATCAAATCACCATCCAGGTTCAGCGTCGCGACAAACTTGCGCAATTTGTCTTCGAGCTGGGGCGCTTCGCGTCGGGCCAGAAGCCAACTGGCCAGGTCAACTTCATCCAAGCGCACCACGGTGCGCTGCGCTCCAGGGTGACGACCCGCCTGAGTGGCGCGGCGCCGCGCTATCTCCAATGCCGTTTCGGCCTCGCGGAATGCCAGGGGAGTGCTGGCCAGCTCGCTGAACGGTTCCGATGCTCCGACGACGAGTTCGGTGCCGGCCAGGGTGAGCCAGTCGGTGAGAACACCGGAGTTGGCGACCAAGGCGTGGATGCTCGCCATCGTTCGAGACCCACCGCCATTCTCATCGAGCAGTAGTCCCAGGCCGCCGAGCGCTGCCTCCTGCAGCAAGCCCTCGATCAGGTGCTTGGCGGCGGGCTCGCCAGACGGGGTGGAGATGGCGACAGCCCGCAGCGATTCATAGGCGATGAATCGAAACGGATTCATACGATTCCAGTAGCGATGTTCCCGGGAAGGCGAGATGCCATCCTGAAGCGCCACCAGTAGTTGCGCATTTTCGTACAGCTCGCGGGACAGGCCGATTTGAGTGATGCCGTTGATGGCGCCCAGAAGACGCTGAGTGGTCTGCAGTAGTACGTCGCCGAGGTCGTCCAGCATGGTGGAATTGCGGCTCGCGAGCACGAGCCGATAGGTCTTGCCGCGCAGCACGATGGACTTTCCAATCGCCTCCCAGCGCCCGACGGTGAAGCGCTCCTGAACGCCCCCGGAGCGCTGCATCTCGGTCCACATGAGACGGATCGGGCCCTCACCGGCCGAGGCGACGACTCGACCGGAATCTTCATACAGCACCGCCGAACCGCGGCACGACGAAGCGAGTTTGGCGATGAGCGCATCAATCGGCTGGTCCGATGACATGCTCTGCAGAAGTTCATTCATAAACCAGGCCGCACGCTTCAGAAGATAGGCGTCAGCCGACAGTTTGGACTGGTTCACGAAATTTTCGACGGTATAAAACGGCACCTCGGCGGCCACCGTGTAGAGCGGAAAATTCTCAGTACGTGCGGCCGCGACCAGGGCCGGTGGAACCTCGTCGAAATGCACGCCGACACCGAAAAACATCGCGGTGGTTTGCGCTTCGCGCATGTCCCTGATCAGCGATAGGGCTTGCATCTCGTCGCGTTCGTGGCCGATAAAGAGCAGCCCGGTGGTGAGCAGCACCGTGCCTGGTTCGACCCAGCGCCCCGGATCACCCAGTTCACTCGTTCGGGCCGCCAGAACGAGGCTCTGGGCATCTCCGGGCACGACGGGAATGATCCCGAGTGCGTCTTCGCCGACCAGTTCGCCGAGTGTTATTGACAAAGGATCTCCCGAGTTTGTGCGCTTCGTCGTGTTAACACTGTGTTTCGTGGTGACGCACGTTGGCAAAGCACGGCTGCTCGTTGGAGTTTATCCAAAAAATCGCGACCAGCGTTGCACAGTCTCCAGTGACACCTTCCACGGGCGTACCCATACTTGACCACAACCTGAACAGTCCGGAGGACAACCCATGTCGCAAGTCCGAGTCGCCGTTGATGTTGGCGGAACTTTTACCGACGTTTGTATTTTTGACGAGGAATCGCACAAGATTCGTGTCACCAAGGTGCCGTCAACCCCGCACGACCCTCTCGTTGCCGTTATGAATGGTGTGGCCCGCGCGAATATCGACCTGGCCGACGTCACGCTCTTTTCGCACGGAACAACCGTGGCCACCAATGCCTTGATCACCCGCAATTTTCCGCCGGCTGCGATGGTGACGACCCGAGGCTTTCGCGACGTCATTGAAATTCGCGACGGCACCAAGGACGACCTGTGGGATGCGTACAAAGACGTGTCGGGTCCCTATATTCGCCGGCGCGATCGGTTCGAGGTCTCCGAACGCATCGACTACGCGGGCAATACGGTTATGCCCCTCGATGAAGTGGATGCCCGCCGGGTCGCGCAACTCCTGCGCAAACGCAACGTCAATACGGTGGCCGTGTGCTTCATGAATTCCTACGCGAATCCGCAGAACGAAATCCGCATGCGGGAAATCCTCGAAGAAGAACTGCCCAACGCAACCGTGTCAACGTCGGCCGAGATCCTTCCCGAGATCTTCGAACACGACCGTTTCAACACGACCGTCGCCAATGCCGTTCTCGCTCCGCTGGTCTCCGGCTATGTGAATCGCCTGTCCGACCAGCTCAAGGCCGGCGGGTATAAGGGAGACCTGCTCGTGCTGCATTCCGGGGGAGGGTCGATGACGCCTCGAATGGTCGAACGCTACCCGGTGCGTTTGGCTGCTTCCGGCATTGCGGCCGGTGCCATCGCGGCCAAGCATGTGGCCCAGCAGTGCGGTTATGAGAACGCCGTGGGGCTCGACATGGGGGGTACGTCGACGGACATTGCGTTGGTCAGCGGCGGCGAACTCCGGATCACGAAGGAGTGGGAAGTCGAGTACGGGCACCCGATCATTTTTCCCAGCATCGATGTGCTGACGATCGGGGCCGGCGGTGGCTCGCTCGCTTATATTGACATCGCCGGCTCCCTCCGAAACGGTCCGCAGTCCGCTGGCGCCGATCCCGGCCCGGCGTGCTACGACACCGGCGGAGAGCAGCCGACGAACACCGACGCCAACGTAGTGCTCAACCGCTTGGGCACATCGCTGGCCGGAGGCGCCAAGAACCTGAACAAGGACCTCGCGACGGCGGCAATCAAAAAGTCCGTCGCGGACCCGCTCAATATGTCCATCGCGGAAGCCGCATACGCGGTGATTCAGGTGGCGAACGCCAATATGGCCGACGCGGTACGGCTGGTATCGATCCGGCGCGGGCACGACCCGCGCGATTTCGCTCTCGTCGCCTTTGGCGGAGCCGGCGCGCTGCACGGGGCCGAAGTAGCTCGTGAGCTCAACATCCCGACGGTCATCATCCCGCCGAACCCGGGCGTCGCATCCGCTTTGGGCTGTTTGCTGGTGGATATCCGTCACGATTTGTCGACCATGTTCACCGGAATTGCCGCTGATGCCGACACCGAGGCATTGGAAGGTTTATATACCTCGCTGGAGAGCGAGGCCATGACGCGGCTGCGCCAGGAACGCGTCGCGGATGAAAACGCCCTGCTCCAACGTCAAATCTCGATGCGCTACCTGGGCCAATGGCGATCGCTGTCGGTCAGCATCGGATCCGGACCTGATGCCTTGGTCGAAGCCGTCGAAACGTTCCACGAACAGCACGAACGGGAATTTGCTTTCAGCCAAAAAGACCAGCCGGTTGAGGTGTATCAGCTGCACCTCACCGCCATAGGAAAAACTCCAAAGCCGTCGTTCAAGCCGGCCGTGGAACTCAACGCCGATCCCGGTGCACCCCGCGAAACTCGCCCCGTCTACTTCGGCGAGCTGGGCTGGGTCGACACCCCCGTGTTTGAACGCGATGACATGCCGGCCGGCGCCATGTTCAGCGGGCCGGCCGTGATCGACCAGTTCGACTCCACCACCGTGATTCCGCCGAATACTACCGCAGTAATAGACGAATGGATGAATATCCTCATCCACCTGAAGGAGATCTGATGTCGGAAACAGTTGCATCCATGTCGGTGCCCGAAGCCAACGGAAGCACCCTCGATCCGGTCACATTCGAGGTGCTGAAAAACGCCTTCGCCACGAGCGTCGACCTGATGAGCGAGCAGATTCTGCGCACCTGCTACTCCTTCGTGATCTATTCCCGCGACTTCTCGTCAGCGCTGTGCGACGCGGCCGGAAACACCGTGATGCAGGGCAGCGGCGACATCGCCGTGCACGTGGGAACGCTGCACTTTCAGTGCAAGGCCGTACTCGAGGAATTCGGGTCCGATATCAACCCGGGTGACGTCTTCGCGATCAACGACCCGTACCGCGGCGGCACACACTTCAACGATGTGAGCTTTATCCGACCGATCTTCTCCGGCGGTGCAGTCATCGCGTTCGCGCAGAACAAAGGCCACTGGGCCGATATCGGCGGAAATGTTCCCGGATCATTTGATGTGAACGCCAAGGAACACTTCGGCGAGGGACTGCGCATCACTCCCGTGCGCATCTGGAGTCGCGGCGTGTTCCTACACGACGTGGCCCAGCTCCTGGTCTCCAATACGCGTGCCCCCCGGCAGGCCATGGGCGATTTGCACGCCCAGTCTGAGGCCACAGCCGTGTGCGAACGCGAAATTCTGCGTCTGGTTGATCGGTACTCCCGGGCCACCGTGCAGAATGCCATGCAGGAAACTCAGGACTATGTGGAACGCACCGTTCGGCGTCGGCTGGAAGGGCTGCCCCATGGCGTGTGGGAGACCACCGACTACATGGACAATGACCCGGGAAAGAGCGAAGGACTCGTTCCGATCAAGATCAAGCTGACCATTGACGACCACGGCATTCACTATGACCTGGCCGGATCGGCACCCGTGGTGGCGACATTCCTCAACTCCGGTTACGGCACGACGTTCTCGGCGATTTATGCCGGAACAAAAACGTTCTTTCCGGACGTGCCGCTCAACTCTGGTTTCTACGCGGCGGTCACCGCCGACATCGGCCCGGAGGGCACTGTCGTCAACGCCGGTTGGCCCAACGCCGTGACTGGCTTCTGCTCCGGTCCGTACGAGAAACTCATGAACGGCATCTTCGAGATTTGGTCGAAGATCATGCCGGAACGGGCGATGGCCTGCGCCTTCAACCTGGAATACCTCTTGGTCGGAGGCAAGGACGGCCGCACCGAAGAGAGCCCGTACTTCATGTGGTACGACTGGATGGCTGGCGGTTGGGGTGGCCGGGCGAGCAAAGACGGCAGCGGCGCCACCGCTCCAGTCTTCGGCGCCGGACTGGCCGTTCAGCCCGTGGAAGGCCAGGAACGCCTCTCGCCGGTCTTGACCTCGATGCACCAGATCGGCATGGACTCCGGCGGACCCGGACGCTTTCGTGGTGGCGTGGGAATCGAAAAGGGCGGCATGCTCACCGACGCCCAGAACGCCGTGATGAGTTACTGCTGTGACCGCGCGCGCTCCATCACCTGGGGTATCGAGGGTGGACTTCCTTCGATTCCACACGGCGTCTGGCTGAACAAGGGCACCGAGGGCGAACGCTTCCTCGGTTCCAACTTCTCCTCCGTGCCGGTGCAGTCGGGAGACTCCTTCGTGCGCCCGTCAGCTGGCGGGGGTGGCTATGGCGATCCCCTTGAGCGCAGCTACCTGGAGGTGCTCGACGATGTTATCGACGGCTACGTCTCCATCGGTCGGGCCGCCAAAGACTACGGCGTGGTCATTCGTGCCATCGATCCCGATCTGGACGACTACGAGGTCGACGAGGCGGCGAGTGTGGCATTGCGCGTGGATATCGCCGCCCACCGGCTCGGGTGGCTGGCGGAAGATCCCGCAGCGATCGCCGCACGTTACGTGAGCGGGGATATCGACATGCTCGACGTCATCCGCCGCTACGGCGTCATCCTGGACTGGGGAACCGGCGAACTATTTGCCACGACAACGCAGGAGCACCGCGCTCTCATGGAGCGTCGTTCCTCGTCGCACTGGCCGGTTGTTTCGGCCTAGGCTGCCCCGGCTCCACTTCGAAGAAGAGAAAATTCACATGTGCATTCGCACAGACTTTGCGGGATCTCTCTTGCATTTGCCTACTGGCTAGGACCCACAGCTCGTTCACATACTTGCACAAGCCCTTTTCAGCTACTGGCCTCGTTGGCACTGGCGGTCGTCACCCTGCGGCCGCTGCTCCACCCGAAGACCCGTATTTTCTTCACCCAACACGAAACATTTTGCCGGGCGTCACCGGCCCTAATGGAGGTACAGAGTGAATCTCAATTTGACCGGCAGTAACAATACCGTTGAAGCCACGGATGCCCTATACCGCGAGGGCAACGATGAAGACCAAATGTCTAAAGGGTCGTTGTCGATGGCCTGGTACGGCGTGGCCAGTGCCATGTTCTTCGTCTACATCGGCGCGGCGCTGGCCGTGGCCTACGGCACCAAGGACGCGTTGATCGGGCTTGCGCTCACGATTGTGGCTTATGGTCTGATCAATCGAGTTCTGTCGAAATACGCCATCAACAACCGCACCACGGTTGCGCTGTTCTCCCGCACCATTCTGGGCACCGCAGGGTCGGCGATTGCGACCATCATCTTCGCCCTCGTCGCCATCTACTACGCCGTATTCGAAGGTTCCATCGTTGCCTACGCCTTTCAGGTTGCTTTCGGCGGCGAAATGTGGATGTGGTACCTCATCGTGGTGGCGTATTCCACGCCGCTGATTTTGGGTGGAGCGCGTCGGTTCCTCGACAAGCTCAACGGATGGCTGTTGCCGGTCTACGTCGGCGGACTCGTCGCAGCAGTGATCTGGGCGGGCGTGCAGTACGGCTTCAGCAGCACCTGGCTCACCCAGCAGCCGGAATCGGGACTGGCTGTCACCATGGGCGGACCTGGTTGGCTCGCCACCTTCGCCGCGTACATGGGCGTGTGGATCATGATGATGTTCACCATCGACTACGCCTCCCTCGGCAAGCGTAATGACACCAAGTTTCACCAGCGCTGGAGCTTCGGCTGGGCCTTCTACACCCTCGCCTACGGGTTCAGTGCCTTCGTCGGTATCTTCCTGACCTTCACCATCCCCGGCCTGGAAGCCTCGGAAACGGGTATCGCCGGCGGAATCGTTTCGATGATGGGAATTCTCGGACTGATCGTGGTCTTCGTGTCCCAAACCCGCATCAATACCGCGAACTACTACCTCGGTGCCGCCAACCTCAAATCATTCGGCGAACGGGTCTTTCGCATCAAGATGCCCAACCTGGTGTGGGTGCTGACGTCGTCGGTGATTATTTTCCTGCTCATGCTCCTGCCGATCGTTCAGTACATTCTGCTGGCTCTGGCCTGGCAGGGTGTGCTCGTGACCGCGTGGGTGGCAATCGCCATGACCCACATCCTCATCACTCGGGGCCGGGCGCAGGAACACGGGATGCTGGACGATGTGCACTACCGCAAGTTCAACAACTCGGGACTGATCGCCTGGATCGTTGCGACACTCACCGGCATTGTCATGCTGCAGTTGGGCTTGCTCAACGCGGATCTGGCCGGGGTCGGCGCGACGTGGGGGCCCATCCTCACCGCTGTCGTCGCATCCGCCGTGTACGCGGTGCTGTGGACCACGACGTCGCACAAAACCGCTCTGGTCGCGTCTGCCGTCTAATATTTGCACTGCCGAACGCCAGAACCGGCGTGGGAATGCCTGCGGGCATCCCACGCCGGTTTTACGTTTCTCCGAGATCAATCAGTCGAAGCGCGAAAAGACAGGTGGCTTGCCCGTCAACCGAGTTGAGGTTGAGCCGCAGCAGCGTCTCAATTTTGCGCAGCCGATAATTGAGCGAGTTGCGGTGGATGAAGAGGGCACTGCAGGTTTTCGACGGCTGCGCGTCATTGTCGAGATAGGCGCGAAGCGTCTCCATCAGCGGTCCGCCGCGCTTGGTGTCATGGTCCATCAGCGGGGTCAGGAACTTGCGTGCCGATTCCTTCGCCCCTCGCCCCGCGGTGGCGGTGACCACGGCGCTGAGGCCCAGTTCGGGAGCGAGCTGGGGGCGATCAATGCGTTGCACCAACTGCAGGGAATGCACCACGGCCAGCCGTAGTTCAAAGAGGCTCAGGGTCAGGCTTTTCAGTACCAGCGGCTGCCGATCGTGGAGGTGCAGCAACCGCTCGGTGACGGCATCGAAGTCATCGCGCGGATTCTGGGCGAAGGCCACCAGGCGATCGCTGAACTCGGTGACCCGCACCGTATGGAAAGTCTCGTGGAGCGCAACGCGCAGTTGCCACGACATCGAGGCGAATTCTCCACTCATATCAGCGACCAGAACGGATGTTTCGACTCGAGGGTCCAGTCCGATGCCCTGAAACGCACTCCGCACATCGAGGTGGGTTGCTTCTTCCCACGACTCACAGGCCAGAACAAAACTCTTGATCTCCTCCTGGCGGCTGGCATCCACGTTGACGGACCGATTCAGCTGCAGGGCGATGATGGAAGCGACCGGGCCGAGCAATGACGCCAGGGGATTGCCGCTTTGGGTTTCCCTGATCGCCAGACGACACGGGTTATTGAGACCCATCGGGAGAGGGATGTTCAGTACCCCCGCCTGCGGTTTGGTTCTGATTCCCGAGGCCCAGGTGGCCAGGGCTGGATACTGCGCTATGACCGTGCCGTAGGCGTCGTAGACCGCCAGCGGCGATTGGATGACGCTGTAGACGGTTGCCAGCAGGGTGATGATCTCGGCGTCCTGGTTCGCCAGGCGGGCACATTCGTCGGCCAGCCTCCAACCACGGTTGACGACGGCTAGCCGCTCCGCTTGCATAACGCTTTCGATATAGCGGTTCACCTGCAGTGGGGGAACAGCAGCGGGCACTTCCAACAGTGGCACGTCGCGTTGGGTGCAGGCCGCGACGAGACCGGGCGGCAGCACACGATGGGCCATGCCGGTCGCGAAAACAATGGCCGAGACGGGTACCTCGATGAGGCGTTCGACGAACGCATCCCAGGTGCGCTCATCGGAGAAATTCATGCCGATCCCACTGGTGAGCAGCAGGGAAGAGGGGTCGAGAAAGGGGGTGGGATCCATTAGTTCCGTGGGGGCGCATCCGCTGACTTCGACCGCCAAACGTGCCTCGGATGATGGCGTTTGCAGCAGGAGTTGCAAGGAGCGTTCCAGAATTAGATCAACAACGCGCATTCAAGAATCCCATTCCTTCGTTAAAGTGCACAAACTTTTCTGCAAGGTTAGTGCAATTGCCTACTGGGCCGCGACGCGGTCGCGCCGTAGCGTAGAGCCATGGACGACGTGCAGAACAACTCGAACATCACCATCAATTCCGACATGGGAGAATCCCTCGGTATTCATAGTTTCGGCAATGACGTGGCTCTGATGAAGCTCATCGATGTCGCCAACGTTGCCTGCGGCTTTCATTCCGGTGACCCCGATGCCATGGACACCACCGTTGCACTGGCCAAGGAGCACGGTGTGCTCGTGGGGGCGCACCCCGGGTTGCCCGACCTGGTTGGGTTCGGTCGGCGCGAGATGAAACTCACACCGGAGGAGGTCGAATCACTGATTCGGTACCAGGTCGGCGCCCTGGTCGGATTTCTGGGCAAATACGATCTTCCGCTGAACCACATCAAACCCCATGGCTCGCTTTTCGGAATGCTGGCGCGCGACGAGGCGCTCATGCAGGGCGCCGTCAACGTGGCCCGGTCCTATGGCGTTCCCCTGTTCGGGATTGCGGGCAGCGCCCACCAAACGGTGGCCGAACGCAACGGGGTTGGCTTCGTCGGCGAGTTGTATGTGGACCTCGACTACAACGCCGAGGGCGGCCTGATCATTCTGCGTCGGCCGGAAGAAACCAACCCGGACAACGCTGCGGCGCGTGTTCGCCGGGTGCTCGAGGACGGCGCGGTTCTGGCTACCGACGGCACCATTTTGAATATTTCCTTCGACAGCATCTGTGTGCACTCAGACGCACCAAACTCGCCTGCGGTGGCCCTCGCCGTGGGAGGAGCCCTCGGCCGCACTACCTGACGCACGCAGCACACCACCAGACGCGTGCACTCACGCTGACCATTTCGACGAAAGTGAACCTATGAGCCACCAGATCATTTCTCCCCTTCCCGGCATTTTCTACCGCAAGCCCGGCCCGGGCAAAGATCCGTATGTCAACGAAGGCGACACGGTGTCGGCGGGGCAAACCATTGGCCTCGTCGAGATCATGAAGCAATTCAGTGAGGTGCGCGCCGAATTCGACGGGGTGTTGGAGTCGTTCGAAATCGAAGACTTCGGTGTCGTGAATCCCGGTGACGTGATCGCCGTCACCTCCTAACCCCGTGCGGGTGCCTCCCTGCGCCCCGCCTTCCTTTCCAACGTTTCACTCGACTCACTGGAAGACTCAATGCAGAAATTGCTCATAGCCAATCGCGGCGAAATCGCCGTTCGAATCATACGTACCGCCCGAGAAATGGGCATTACGACCGTTGCCGTCGTCAGTGAAGCGGACAAGTCCTCCTTCGCGGCCGACCTCGCTGACGAGGTTATTATTATCGGTCCGGCCCCGGCCGGTCTCAGCTATCTCAACCACGAGGCCGTACTCAAGGCGGCCCTCGACAGCGGATCAGACGCCGTGCACCCCGGTTACGGCTTTCTGTCGGAAAACGCCGAATTTGCGCGGAAGGTGATTGCTGCCGGGTTGACCTGGGTCGGGCCGTCACCGGAATCGATTGAACTCATGGGAGATAAATCCCGTGCTCGCCGAGCAGCGATTGATGCCGGTGTGCCCACTCTTCCGGGGACCGAGTCCGCCCTGCAGGAGGGGGACGACATCGACGCGATCGCCGCCGAGATCGGATTCCCGCTGGTCGTCAAGGCGTCCGCCGGCGGCGGCGGTCGCGGCATCCGTTTGGTCGAAGACCCGTCCCAGCTGCGCGGCACGGTGGAGATCGCCCAGGCCGAGGCGCTCGGTGCCTTCAATTCGTCGGACGTCTACTTCGAGAAGTTCGTGACGAGGGCCCGCCACGTTGAGGTGCAGGTTCTCGGCGACGGCGAAACGTACGTTCACCTGGGCGATCGAGATTGCTCGATGCAACGCCGACAGCAGAAGATTCTCGAAGAGGCACCGGCTCCCGGTCTGCCGGATGCGGTACGAGAACGGATGCGCGAGTCCTCGGTGCAACTGGCGCGGCAGGCCCACTACATCGGAGTGGGCACCGTGGAATTTCTCTACGACCCGATCAGCCATGAGGTCGCCTTTATTGAAATGAATACCCGCATTCAGGTGGAGCACACCATTACCGAAGCGATCACGGGTATGGACCTGGTGCGCGAGCAACTGCGAATTGCCGCGGGGGAGAAGCTCGGCCTCACACAGGATGACATCCATTTTTCGGGGCATGCCCTTGAATTTCGCATCAATGCCGAAGACCCCGACAATAAGTTCATGCCGAGCCCGGGCCTGATCAAGACGTTGAACCTGCCCGGGGGCGCCGGAGTCCGATCCGACTTCGGCTTTATCGCGGGCAAGACCGTGGCACCGTTCTATGACTCCCTGCTGGGCAAAATCATTGTCTGGGCGCCCACCCGTGAACTCGCCATCGCGCGAGCGAAACGAGCCCTCGACGAATCCTCGATCGAGGGTGTGCGATCAACCATTGGTCTGCTCACCTCCCTCGTCGGTCTCGACGACTTCGCGGAGGTCAATCACCACACCAAGTACATCGAATCTGTTCTCGACGCGTTGGGAGACACCGAATGACACCGCAAACAACAGCTCGCTACACCTGGGGCGGCGACGAATTTCTTTTCGTCGAGATCGCCGAGGGGATGTCCCTCGAAGCGAATTTCATCTCCAACAGCATCGCGAATGCCCTGGAAGCCAGAGCTCTCGCCGGCATTGTGGATATCTGCCCGGCCAACGCCTCGTTGCTGGTGCGCTTCGACCCCGACAAATTGGCGTGGCAGGAGCTCGAGCGGGTGGTGCACGCGTTGGAGGACGAGGTGCGGGCCTCCACCGAGAAGGTACTGGAGACGCGAATCATCGAGATTCCGGTTTGGTACAACGATCCGTATACGAATGAAACGGTCGCCCGCTTTCGTGAGGGGTACCATCAGCGGCCCGAAGGAAATGACCTGGATTACGCCGCCGAGGTCAACGGACTGGCAGACGCTGAAGAGTTCATCAAGCGGCATCACGAATCACCCTGGCTGGTGTCCATGGTGGGTTTCGTCGCCGGACTGCCGTTCCTCTATCAACTGGTTGAGCGCGAACAGCAGCTGGAAGTTCCCAAGTATCTGAGCCCCCGCACGGATACCCCGCCGCTGACCGTGGGCTACGGCGGCTGTTTCAGTTGCATCTATTCGGTGCGCGGTGCGGGTGGATACCAGATGTTCGGCGTTGCGGCCGCTCCTATTTTTGATCCGACCCAGGCGTTGGAAGACTTCTCGGATTTCATGATCTTCTTTAAACCCGGCGACATCGTGAAGTTCAAGCCGATTGACGAGACCGAATACCGGCGGATCCGCACCGAAGTCGACGCCGGCACCTTCCGCTACCGACAGGCACCGATCACTTTCGATTTGAAAGCAGCACTGGCCGACCCCGACGGTTACAAGCTGTCACTTCTGGAGGCACTCAATGGCATTTGACATTCTCGAACCCGGCCTCGCCACCACCGTGCAGGATGAGGGACGAATCGGCTACTACCGGTTCGGGCTCCCGCAGGGTGGATCGATGGACCAGTACTCGGCCTCATTGGCCAACCGTCTGGTGGGAAACACTGTTGCCGAAGCGGTCTTGGAATGCACCTATATCGGGCCCAAGATCGTGACCACAACGGATGCCGTGATTGCCGTGACCGGTGCCCCCGTTGACGTCTTCGTCAATGGCGAGATCGTGCCCGAATACGAGCGAATTGCTCTCGTAACCGGCGACGAACTGAAGTTCGGCGTGATCAAGGGCGGCACCAAGTACTTCATTGCCGTGCACGGCGGTATTGATGTTCCCGAAGTTCTCGGTTCGCGGTCGACGTATCCGATCGGCGCCATCGGCGGAGTCGAGGGTCGTGCGCTCAAGGCGGGCGATCTGGTACCGGTTGGTGTCGGTAGGGACAACGGATTGCCGGAGCTGCGCGCCATCGCTCTGGAAGATCGACCGGTATTTTCCAAGGACGTGACTGTTCGCGTCATGCTGGGGCTCTATGACCAGAATCTTTCAGCCAAGGGGCTGGAGACTCTGCTGAACAGCGAATGGGTGCTGACCCCGGTAGCCGACCGCATGGGGCTTCGCTACAGCGGCCCCGGCGTGGAATGGAAAGAGCGCGAACAACCCTTTGGCGCTGGACAGGACCCGTCGAATATCGTAGACGCGGGATACGCCGTTGGTTCCATTCAGATACCCGGCGGTACCCAGCCGATCATTCTGCACCGCGACGCCGTATCCGGTGGTGGCTATGCCATGGTCGCCACGGTTATTTCTGCGGACATGGACCTGGTGGCGCGCTGCGCGCCCGGTACGAAAACCCATTTCGTGGCCGTGACCATGGAACAGGCGTTGGAAGCTCGCCACGAAAACACGGCACGCGCAGCCAGGATCTGGTCCTAGCTGCGCGTAGTTTCTCGTGCGGGTACGCTGTCCCGCATGAGAGCTGCCGTCTACCGCAGATATGGAACGCCGAGCGTTGTGCACGTCGAGGAGACACCGGCTCCGGTACCGGGGAAGGGGGAACTGCTCGTACGGGTGTCTGCCAGCACGGTGAATCGCACCGACTGTGGGTTTTTGAGTGGCAAGCCGCGGATCGTGCGCCTGTTCAGCGGACTGCGGGCGCCCCGGGCGAGGATTCTCGGCTGCGAATTCGCCGGCGAAGTGACCGATATCGGTGCCGACGTGCGCGCGTTTACTGTCGGCCAACGAGTGTTCGGTTACAACAGCGTGAAATTCGGCGGGCACGCCGACTTTCTGACAATCGCGGAAACGGATCTCGTAGCGGAGATCCCGGCGGGACTGACCTACGCTGAGGCGGCGCCGATCGTGGAGGGTGCCCACTACGCGCTCAGCATGATTCGGGCGGCCCGGGTCTCGGCTGGCCAAAATGTTCTCGTCAACGGTGCCACCGGGGGAATCGGGTCGGCCGCTGTGCAATTGCTCGTACATTTGGGCGTTCACGTCACGGCGGTAGGCGCGAGCGCTCACCGGGAATTGCTGGAATCCCTCGGTGCCGAACACGTGGTGGACTACACCCGAGAGGATTTCACGGCACTCGACAAGAAATTCAACCTCGTGCTCGACGTGGTCGGTAAGAGCACTTTCGGGGCCTGCCGCCGCCTGCTCGCGCCGGGCGGAATTTACTTATCTTCGGAACTCGGTCGAAAGTGGCAAAACCCAGTCCTGGCGCTGATCACACCGCTGCTCGGAAAGCAACGGGTGCTTTTTCCGATTCCCAAGGATACGAGAGACGATGTGTTGTTCTTGAAGAACCTCATCGAATCGGGGGAGTTCCGACCGGTGATTGACCGCACCTACCCGCTTGAGAAGATTCGTGATGCGTACGACTACGTTTCGAGCGGTCAGAAGATCGGTAACGTCGTCCTGCGACTGCGTGCGGAGCGCTAGTCAGTGGCGGGCTTCCCAAAAGCCGCTATGTACCTCGGCGGCCTCATCGAGCAGGGCGGGACCGGCCACGGTGACGCTGTTTCCGCCACGGGCAAACACCTCGCGGCAGGGCAGATCCATGGTGGCTTCGCCGTCTTGCCGGGGAACCATCGCGGCCAGATCCTGCTCGGGCAGCGCATAGACGACGCGGCCGATCCCGGCCCAATAGATCGCCCCGGCACACATCGCGCACGGTTCGGTGCTCGTGTAGAGCGTGCTGGTGTGCAGGGCGTCTCGTGCCAGCAGGGTTGCGGCGATGCGTACCAGATTGGTCTCCGCGTGCCCGGTGGGGTCACCGAGGGTGACGACGGTGTTCTGGCCCTCAATGATGATGTCCTCGCCGGTCACGAGGACCGCTCCGAAGGGGTGATTGCCCACCTCGCGGGAGGCGCGCGCCACCTTGATGGCGTGCCGCAGGTGTGCTTCATCGGTGGTTGAGACAGTGCTGAGGTCGGGCATGATCGTCGCTTTCTCAATGGGGGAAAGAGTCAAGCCTAACCGCGCCCCGCTACCGGTCGGTGGTCTGGCGCTCGCGAAAGGCGATCATATTCATGCGGTTGCCGCAGCGCACGCTGCAAAAGCGCTTAGACCCGTTTCGGGAGAGGTCGAGCACGAGGCCGGTGCAATCATCCGCTTCACAGAGACGCAGGCGAGCCATTTCGTCGCTGCGGATCACGTCGATCAAGGCCAGCGCCGCCTCGACCCGCATCCGCTCGCCGAGGGGGGCCTCGGGAACGGTCGCGTGCAGGTGCCAGTCCGACTCGTCGTGGCGCGCGAGCTGGGGAAGCGCGCTCGCCTCACGCAACATGCGATTGACCTCGATCACGGCGTCGTCGCGGTCCAGGGTCCACACCCGGCGCAGCAGGGCGCGGGTCTGTCGCACGTCGCGCAGTTCGGTTTCATCCCCATCGATACGGCCGGTGAAGGGAATCGGGGCCAGAAGGTGGGCGAGATCGGCAAGCGTTTCGAGTTCGTCGAGGCCGCTGCGGGAGGCCCCGGGGTCGGTCTTGCCGAGGGCCACCACGAATTCCAGGGCCTCTTCGGTGTCAGGGGCAAAATGCAAGTTGACTCCTTATGGGTTCGGTCGTATTGTCAGTGGCGTGAGCCAGTTTAGGCCATGACAGGTGCGACCGAAGGACTCCCCATGAAGCTGGCATCGATACCGGGCGGACTGGTCGTAGCCGTGATCGCGGCCGTCTCATTCGGCACCTCAGGCGCACTGGCCAAGCCCATGCTCGAGGCAGGCTGGTCGCCGACCGCCGCTGTCACCGCACGCGCCCTCACCGCCGGAATCGTATTGTTGCCGCTCGCGTTGTATTCGTTGCGCGGTCGGTGGGCGGCGCTGTGGCTCGGCCGGTGGCGCGTGCTGGGAATGGGGATCATCGGCGTGGCTTGCACGCAGCTGGCATACTTTGCTGCTCTGCAGACCATTCCGGTCTCGACCGCTCTTCTCATCGAATTTTTGGCCCCGCTGATTCTGGTCGGCTTCGTCTGGGCGACGACGAGGCGGATGCCGCGCCGCACCGTGCTGCTCGGCTCGGCACTCGCGGTCAGCGGCCTCGTTCTCGTGATCGGTCCCGGCGCAATTCAGGCCGTCGACCCGGTGGGGGTGCTGTTCGCCTTCGGCGCGGCGATCGCCTGCGCGGTGTTTTTCGTCGTGGCCGCACGTCCGGCCCACGGGTTGCCGCCCATCGCGCTGGCGGCATTTGGACTGTTAGTCGGTGGCGGGGCGCTCGGCCTGCTCGGCCTCACCGGTCTGCTCTCGTTCACGGCGTCGTTCGCCGACCTGTCGTTGCTGGGGATGTTAACGCCCTGGTGGGTGCCGTTGGTCGCGCTGGCGGTCATCAGCACAGCGATCGCCTATGCGGCGGGCATTACCGCCGCCGGGGTGCTCGGATCGAGGCTCGCATCGTTTGTGGGACTGCTGGAGGTGATCTTCGCGTCGTTGTTCGCCTGGCTGCTGCTCGGGGAGATGCTCACGCCCCTGCAATTGCTCGGTGGCTTGCTGATTTTGGGCGGTATCGCCGCAGTCGGGGAGGAGCGGGTGGAATTGGCCGCGGAATCCCTGTTGCCGGACGAGCCGCTCGTGCACGAGCAGCTATACCACGAGGTGGACCAACCCGAGTCGTCGGGCGATGGGCGGGGCATCCACTCGGTAAACAGGTAGCAGCCCGGCGCACTCGCGGGCGTCGAGTGACTGGCTCTCGCGTAGGGCCTGACTCTCGCGTCGGGCTTGGTCGAACGGGCACGGTCCCATTAGGGCACTAGAGACTTCTAAACTTGAGGGTCTGAGTCTCTACTGAAGGATTGTTCGTGCCCGACGCTGTTGGATCGCCCGCTCGCGCACGAACCAACCGAATTCGGCGGGTGTTCGCCTCGCGGGGATTGCTATTGGTGGCATTCGCCTTCTCGGTGATGGCCGACCCCGTGTCGTCGGTCGCCTATGCGGTGGAGGCGGCGTTGCGGGCGCTCGGCGGGGACCTGTCACTGTTGCTGGCGACTATGGGCCTCGTGCTGGCCATCATCGCCCTCGTCATCGTGAATTACCGCCAGCTGATTTCGCGCTACCCCAAGGGCGGTGGGGCGTCGGCCGCGGTCGGGGAAGCGTTTGGAGACGGCTGGTCGTTCATTCCCATTGGTGCCCTGGTCGTGGACTTCGTGCTGACGATTGCCGTGAGCGTCTCAGCCGGAGCGTCTGCGGCCATCGCCTATTTTCCCGCTCTTGCTCCGTGGCGGGTAGAAATTGCTATTGGTTTGTTGCTCGTCGTCGCCGGGACCACGATGTTCGGGCATCTCGGTCGCGTGATCTTCGCCGCGATGACATTGACCTTCATCGTGCTGACCGTTTTCGTGTTGCTATATGGGTTGGGCGTGACCCCACAGGAATCCGGAACGATCTCCGACACCGCTCCCCACGTGCCGATCCTGGCTGTGCTCCTTGCCTTTCCGGTGGCCATGGCCCTGGCCACCGGCGTCGAGGCACCATCCACGGCCATCGCCGAGCTCGGCGAACTTGACGATGCCGGCCGAAGGCGGTTCGGCCGGCTCACCCTGTGGCTGACGCTGGGCGTGGTTGGCACCATCACCATCGGGCTCGCCCTCGAGCTGGTTCACCTGCAAATTGGAGTGCCGGGGGCGGACACGACCCAAATTGCTGAGCTGGCCCGGGTCGCCGCTCCGGCACCGCTCTTTGCCGCATTTCAGTTGGCTACCGCGCTGCTCCTGCTCGCCGCGGCGAGTTCTTCCTTTCAGGCCGGTCCGGGAATGCTCAAGGCACTGGCTCGGCACGCTCGATCGGACGGCCAGCTCGTGGGGATCCTGCCGAAGGCACTGGCCCGCACCAACGGCCGGCACACACCGGTGTGGGGAGTGGCGCTCTTTACCGCGCTGGCGGTCACGATCACGATCATCGCTGGCGCCAATGATCAAAATCTGGTTCTCTACTATGCCGTTGCGGTGTTCCTGAGCTTTTTGGGCGGTCTGCTGGCCATGGCCAAGTTCTCTTTTCACAGCCGTCGCAGCGCCTCCCTCGTGCTCAACCTCGTGGGTGCGGTCGTTGTGTTGTTCACGCTCATCATGAATCTGTCGCGCGGCCTTCCCTTGATCAGTCTCGGAGCAGCCCTCGCGGTGTCGGCCATTCTGCATCAGATTTGGGTGCATTCGGGCCGGCCAGAGGGCGTGCGCAGCGTTCAGGCCGCCAGCACGGCCAAATCCTAGATGCACCAGACTGGGGGTATGCCTGATCTCACCCTGCACGGCGGCGCGGGTAGCCGCGTGGATGCCGAAATTGAGGTCAAACGATCCCGGTTTCTGTGCCGTCTGGTCAGAACTGAGACCGAGGATGCCGCCCGCGCCGCAATCGACGACGCACGCAAGGAACACTGGAATGCCCGCCACCATTGCTCGGCCTTCGTGCTCGGGCCCTCGGTGGCCCCCGATCAGGTGCGTCGCTCGAATGACGACGGTGAACCGTCTGGCACAGCGGGTCGGCCCATGCTCGAGGCCCTGACCGGACGAGACTTCGTAGACTGCGTGGCCGTCGTCAGTCGTTACTTCGGCGGTACCCTGCTCGGCGCTGGCGGCCTGGTGCGCGCATACTCAGAGGCGGTCCTGACCGCCATCGACGAAGCGCAGGTGCACGGGCTGGTCGTGGCACGTGAACGCCGCGAACTGTTCACCCTCGCGCTCTCCCACGCGGATGCCGGACGAATCGAGGCCGAGCTGCGCCAGCGCGGTGTGCTCATCCTGGGGACCGATTACGGGCGTGACGCCGTGCTGCACATTGCCGACGACAATACCGAGCGGCTGGCTGCGACAGTGGCTCAGGTCACGGCTGGTGGCGCCGTTCTGGAAGCGCTCGGCCACGAATGGGTTGACGTCACAGCGTAATTCCGTTCGTCTCGAACAAACCGGCGGCGACATCCATTTGTTTCCTCCGATGCAGGAAACATTCCGGCCCCTGCGACGTTGGGTCTGGTATGAAGACCATTATCTATCGCGAAACCGGTGACCCGTCCGTACTCCAGCTTGTTGAGCGGCCGGTGACGGAGCCCGCGGCCGGCGAGGTGCGCGTACAGATCGTCGTGAGCGGAGTCAACCCGACCGATTGGAAGTCACGCCGCGGCTCCGAGCCGGGTGAGGCGCTTGCGTTCGCTGACGTGGTACCGAACCAGGATGGCGCGGGAATCGTGGACGCTGTCGGAGCCGGCGTCTCCAACGTTGCTGTCGGCGACCGCGTCTGGCTGGCCCTGGCCGCCTATCAACTGGCGCACGGCGGCACAGCGCAGGAGTACGCGGTGCTGCCGGCAGAGCGCGTTTTTCTGCTGCCGTCTCCGGCCGGCTTTGACCAGGGAGCCAGCCTCGGTGTGCCGGCCATCACGGCCTACCGCGCGTTGACGGTGGCCGAAGACGGGCCGAGCCGGCTGCATCCGGGGGCTTTGGACGGCAAGGTCGTGCTCGTGGCGGGGGGTGCCGGTGCCGTCGGTCACGCCGCGATTCAGCTCGCGAGGTGGGCCGGAGCCACCGTTGTCACGACGGTGAGTGGGCCGGCCAAAGCCGCTCTCGCGACAGCTGCGGGCGCACACCACGTGCTCACCTACACCGACTCCGATGTCGCCGCTACGATTCGGCAGATCGCGCCCGACGGCGTGGATCTGATCGTGGAGGTCGCTCCGGCTCAGAACTCCGCACTCGATCTCGCCGTCATTCGCAATCGCGGATCCATCGCCGTCTACGCCAACAACGGCGGAGACCAGATGACCCTGGACGTGCGCAGACACTTCAGCCTGAACGTGCGATATCAGTTTGTCTTGCTCTACACGGTTGGCGCCGAGGTCGTGCAGCACGCTGCCGCCGGAATTAACGAAGCGCTCGTCGATGGGGCGCTTGCCGTCGGAGCGGATGCGGGATTGCCGCTCCACCGCTTCGATTTGGCGCAGACAGCGGATGCCCACGCTCTCGTCGAAAGCGGCGTCACCGGCAAGGTACTCATCGACGTGTCGGCTGCCTGACCCAACACGAAAGCACCCCTCATCGTTTGCGACGAGGGGTGCTTTCATGTTTAGGCTCTAGTACTCGCGGCGCGGAGCGCGCGGCGGGCGGTCGCCCTGATCGGCGGAGCGACTGGCGCCGCCCTTGTCGGCACGCAGCTCGATGAGCTTGCCGCTGATGCGGGTGTTTTCCAGCTTGGAGAACACCTCGCCGGACAGGTCAGCGGGCAACTCGACCAGCGAGAACTCGGGCAGAATCTTGATGTGCCCGAAGTCGTCACGGCTCAGTCCGCCCTCGTTGGCCAGGGCGCCAACGATCTGCCGCGGCTCGACCTTGTGACGCTTGCCGACCTCGATGCGGTACTGCGCCATCGGCTTGCCGCTGGACCGCACCGGGCGTTCGCTGCGCACGGGCCGATCGTCGCGGCTGCCACGGTCGTCGCGGTTGAAACGGTCCGAACGGCCGCCACGGTCGGGGCGATCGCCGCGCTGCTCGGAGCGCTCGACCCGCTCGTCGCGCTCGATGCGTTGCTGGGCACGCACGTCTTCGGCGGAGAGCAGCAAGGGAGTCTCGCCCTGCGAAACCACGGCCAGCGCCGCGGCCACATCAACCTCGGGCACGTCGTGGTGGGAGACGTAGTGCGCGATGATGTCGCGGAATTTGCTGATGCGATCGGTCTCGTCGAGGGCTGCGGTGATGGCATCGTCGAAGCGGGTCAGGCGCGTCACGTTGACGTCTTCCACGCTTGGAAGCTGCATCTGGGTAAGCGGCTGGCGGGTGGCTTTTTCAATCGCGGTGAGCAGGCGACGCTCGCGCGGAGTGACGAAGCTGATCGCTGCGCCGCTGCGGCCGGCCCGGCCGGTGCGGCCGATGCGGTGCACGTAGGACTCAGTGTCGATGGGAATGTCGTAGTTGACCACGTGGCTGATGCGTTCCACGTCGAGGCCACGAGCGGCAACATCCGTGGCAACCAGAATGTCGAGCTTGCCGCTCTTGAGCTGGTTGACCGTGCGCTCACGCTGCACCTGCTGCACGTCACCGTTGATGGCCATGGCGGAGTAGCCGCGGGCCCGCAGCTTCTCGGCGAGCAACTCGGTCTCGTTCTTGGTGCGGGCGAAGATGATCATGCCCTCGAAGTTCTCGACCTCGAGAATGCGGGTAAGCGCGTCGAGCTTCTGCGGGTACGACACCATCAGGTAGCGCTGGGTTGTGTTCGACGAGGTCGTGGTCTTGGTCTTGACCGTGATCTCGGCGGGGTCGTGCAGGTACTTCTGCGAGATGCGGCGAATCTGCGCCGGCATCGTGGCGGAGAACAGGGCGACCTGCTTGTCTTCGGGGGTGTCGGCGAGAATCGTTTCGACGTCTTCCGCGAAACCCATCTTGAGCATCTCGTCGGCCTCATCCAGCACCAGATACTTGAGCTCAGAAAGGTCGAGGGTGCCCTTTTCGAGGTGGTCCATGATGCGGCCGGGAGTACCGACGACGATGTGCACCCCGCGCCGCAGGGCCGACAGCTGCACGCCGTAGCCCTGTCCGCCGTAGACGGGAAGTACGTGCACGCCACGAATGTGTGCGCCGTACTTCTCGAACGCTTCGCACACCTGCAGCGCGAGCTCGCGCGTCGGCGCGAGCACGAGCGCCTGCGGGTTTTTCTGCGACAGGTCGAGACGGTTCAGAATCGGCAGCGCGAACGCAGCCGTCTTGCCGGTGCCGGTCTGGGCGAGTCCGACAACGTCACGACCCTCCAGAAGCGGCGGAATAGTGGCGGCCTGAATGGCCGAGGGGGTTTCGTAGCCGACGGCCTTGAGCGCCTTAAGCATGGCGTCATTGAGCCCGAGATCGGCAAATGTCTTGGTTGCAGTGGCAGATTCTGCCTGGTTCTGCGCTGTAGTGTCTGGTGCGGTCATAGTACAACGGTAGTCGAAGAGTTCGCCCCCGGCGTAAAGGCTCGTCCGACGACCTGCAAAGCGGATGCCCCGCCGCACCCGTTCCCGAAACGGTGGGTCGGAGTATCAGGCCTTGAGAAAGGCAATAGCCGCCTCGCGGAACGGCCGCGACGTGGGGGCGTTGAAGTGATTGCGGCCGGGAATTTCGAAAAAGCTACCGTGCGGGGCCGCCTCGGCTAGCGCCCGCGAGGCATCGAGAATGCTGTCCTCGCTTCCCGTCGCGAACAGCAGGGGCTGCCGAGGCGCGTTGGCGGCGCCGGGCTGCGTTCCGCCGCGCATGCCCTCCACGAGGGCTACGAGGGCCGCGAGGTCATTGCCCGGCAGAGCTTTCGCCATGGTGAGGTAGGCGCCGGTGAGGCGGTCGGTGACCTCGTGGCCGTGTTCGAGGTGGGCGCGGGCATCCGCTATCTGAAAGCGTTTAAGCGGATCGCCGTCGGGGATGCCGCCGAGCACCGCTTGGGTGATGCGGCCGCCGAGCTCGCGGGCGGCCTGCCAGCCCACCCGGGCACCGAGTGAATAGCCGACGTAGCGCACCTCGGTGAGCAGGTAGGCGTCGAGTACCGCCTCGACGTCGGCAACGAGCAGCTCCATCGTGTACGCGTCGGGCGAGTGCGGCTTATCGCTCGCGCCGTGCCCGCGCTGGTCGATGCCGATCACATGAAAGCCAGCCCGAGTGAGATCGCGGGTCCATCCGGTGGCGTGCCAGTTGGCGATTGCGCTCGAGGCAAAGCCATGCACCACGAACACGGTCGGGTCCTGCGGGTCGCCGAGCTCGTAGGTGGCCAGTTGCACACCGTCGACGGACGGAACAAAACGGTGTTCGGGAGCGGTGTGTTGCAACATCCCCCTATTTCACCACGTATCTCACCACGGATGCCCGGCTCGACTAGCCCACCGGGAGCAGGGCGGACTGCACGATGACGACGTCGGGGCCGTACTGCTGGTCGAAAAAATGCTGAATGGTGCCATCGTCGTAGGTCACCGACACCCAGAGGTAGCCATTCATGGGGACTGTCGCAAGAATTTGCGTAGCGGCGATTTCGTCGCTGATGCGTTGTAGCGTTGCCGTGTCGCTGGCACCCGCGTTCTCCGCTTCACGGAGTGGGTCGGGGGAGCCGATCGGCGAATACAGCGCCAGCGGAATCGGAGGCTGGGTCTGCGCAAAAGCTTCGCCATTCCAGATGCCGAAGACCGCGTAGGTGCCCCAGGTGACCGTCGACGCGGTTTCGGAGTACCTCGCCAGCGACCAGTTCCAGCCGCTGATCGTCGGCCCGGAGCACTGCGGCGGGTAGGACTCCATGATCGGGCCCAAGCAGAGCATGGGTTCGGCGTGGCCCTTCTGCAGAACTGTGCCCTGGCCGACGAGTTCGGTATCGGTGGGTGTGGGCTGGGGGAGAGCGACCGGCCCCGAGTCCGTTCCCCCAGATGCATCTCCCGCGCAGGCCGTGACGGCGAACAGACCCGTGGCCACCAGTGTGGCAATGATCAGGCGTCGACTTCTCATGATTTAAGTCTGGCATCGACGCGGCACCGCCGCCACAGTGCCGGCCGCCCCATCGCCCGTTAGTCGCGCAATCGTGACGAAACGAGGGGTGCCGGAGTACGCCGGTACGCTGGGCACACAACGAAGCGAGTGGGAGCAGCCAGTGAACGAGAACACATCCGGGCCCAGCCCAGAGGTCATGGAGGGCGTTTTCGACCTCGCCCGCGACGGTCGTACCGGCCCGCTGGGCGAAATGATCGACGCCGGTTTTGGCCTGGACCTGGTCAATGCGCGGGGAGACACACTGCTGATCGTCGCGGCCTACCAACAGCACCCCGAGACCGTCGCTGAACTGCTGCGCCGCGGGGCAGACGCATCGACGGTCAACGCGATGGGCCAGACCGCGATTTCGTGTGCGGTCTTTCGCAACAATGAGGGGATTCTACGGTTGCTCCTCGAAGCGGATGCCGACCCCCGCCTCGGTACGCACAGTGGCGTGGCTATCGCTGATCAGTTCGGACTGCCGCTCATGCGCGAGATCATCGAGTCGTACCCGCGCGCCTGAGCGACAACTCACCCAGAACGCGCAAAAAAAGGAAGGGCGCCTCCCCGGAGAAAGACGCCCTTCTGGTAGGTCAGCGAGGGTTAGCGACCGAGGCCGAGTCCGAGGCCGCCGAGAACGTCATTGATGATCGAGTCGACGGAAGCATCGATGTTTTCAACATCGACGCCGCCGACATCGGTACTTCCGACATCAGTGCCGCGAACATCCGTGCCGTTTCCAGCATCGACCGGGGCGGTGACCGGGGCCTCGACCGGGGCGGTGACGGGAGCTTCAATCGGTGCGACGACGTCGTTGCCGTTTCCGACGGACGTGCCGTTGGCGACGTCGTTGCCGACCTCGTTGCCGGAGGCGACGTCACCGATGTCGCTGTTCAGCGAATCGTTCACGAGCGGTCCATTCACGAGCCCGCCGTTAGCCACGCCGCCGTTAGCCACCCCGCCGAGTGCGGTGCCGTTGCCGGAGAGATTGAACAGGTCGCCGATGATGTCGAGGCGGTTCTGCTCGGACGAGCTGTCGGTGCTGGTGCTGGTGTTGCTGGTGGCGTTGGTGAGGTCGCCGTCGAAAGCCTGGGCGGGAGCGACGAAACCACCGATGATCAGAGCGGATGCTGCCGCGCCGGTGATACCGAGTGCGGTGATCTTGCGAATGTTCGTGTGCTTCGTGATCGTGTTCATGAAAGCTCCTATTCGTTGTTCAGTTCCGGTCCAATGTGTTCTCGGACCGCACTCATGGTCCGGAGCCCCGGCCCAGGTGGTTTGGTCGGACTGCCACAAAAGGGTTTCAATGGCCGATATCGGGGAGGATGAGTGTGGCATTGACGCTGGCAGATCGCCGCCACGGGCGGCATCCGCTCGCCACTGGCACACAAGCTGAGAAGCGGCTGGCAACCGGCCTGGGGGAGCCACGGCGCAGGCAGCACCCGACGTCGACCTAGACGAGAAGGGCGACCACCTGGTCGCGCAGCACGTTGCTCTGAGTGGTGAAATCGCGCTGGCGTCGCACGTACTCCGCCTTGCCAGCGGCCGTCTCAACCGCGACCGGTGTGTAGCCCCAGTCGCTCAGATCGTAGGGGGAGGCCTCCATGTCGAGCTGGCGAATGTCTCGAGCGAGCTCGAAGGCATCGAGCAGGAGCTCCCCGGGAATCAGGGGACCGAGCTTGATCACCCATTTGTAGATGTCCATGCCCGCGTGCAGGCAGCCGGGCTGTTCCATCGCCGGCTGGTTTTCGCGTGACGGTTGTAATGCGTTGAGCCCGATTGCGGGCGGGGTGAAGAAACGAAACGCGTCGAAGTGGCTGCACGCGATGCGGTTTCCGTCGACGACGGCATCGGTATCGCCCTGACCCAGCCGCAACGGTGCGACATGGCGGTGCTCGCCCTGGCGGTAGACCATCGCCCATTCGTGGAGTCCGAAACAGCCGAAGTGGGCCGGGCGTTGCCTGGTCGAAGACAGCAGCGAAGCAACGAAGCGGATGACGCGGTCATTCTTCGCGGAGAAGGCCGCGGCATCCACCTGGCTGGCGTCGCCGGTGGTGCGATACCACTTCCAACTCGCACGCGGCTCATTGGCGGCGCCCCGTAACAGCACACCGGCGCCGGGATGCCAGCGGCGCAGCAAGCCGGGCCGAAACGGGTAGTAGGTAAACAGAAAATCGTCGACCGGATGGCTCTGGCCGGTGGCGGCGCGTTCGCGGCGGCCGCGGGTGAAATTGTCAGCGCGGTATTCATGAGCCTGCTCGAGTGCCCGCCACTCGGTCGCGGCGAGCGTTCGGGTCTGGTCCGTCCCAGGCTGCTCAGAAAGTTGCACCCGTCGACACTACGCCGTGAACCCTAGGATCGAGCGCGGCCCAGCCCCACGGCGGGCAGCACGACGCCGTCGATCAGGCCGATGAAGAAGTCCCGATTGACCGGCTCCTGCAACACCAGCACGCGGAAGATAGCCATGGACTGGCTCACCACCGCGAGATTCTCGATATCGCAGTCCGCTGAAATCTCGCCACGGTCAATGGCTCGCTGCAGCAAAATACGATTGGCGGATGCCCGCGGCTCCACGATCGCGACCCGGGCAGCCTCGGCCAATTCCGGACTGCGGGAGATCATCGACGTGAGCCCGGCCATGATGCGCATCTTACGAGTGCTGTCTTCGATCGTGTGCGGTTTGATCATCGCCACGAGATCGCCGCGTAACGTGCCGGTGTCTGGCAGGCCGTCACGGTCAACGTCGCCGTGTTTCATGCACGCGATGGCATCAATGACGAGTTCGCCCTTCGACGGCCAACGACGGTACAGGGTGGCCTTTCCCGCCTTCGCGCGGGTGGCCACCATTTCCATGGTCATTCCTTCGTAGCCGGTCTCGGCGAGTACATCCAAGGCCGCGGCGAGAATATCGGGGTCACGGGTGTGGTCGCGTTTGCGACCCAGTTTTGGGCTCGCTTCGGCGTTGGTGTCGAGCTGCGTGGTGTCGAGCTGTTCGGTGTCGAGCTGGCCGGCGTCGAGCGTCATTGCTGGGCTCCTTCGTTTCGTCTCTGTAAAATATATCGCATATAGGGAACTGGGTAGATCCGGAACTGTTCAGTTTCGTATAGAGTGGCCGTCATGTCACAGTCTTCCTCACTCGCGACGCCTGACGTCGTCGCCGCACCGCCCACCAACCGTCGCTGGTGGACCCTCATCGTCGTGGGCCTGGCCCAGCTCATGGTCGTGCTCGATTCGACCGTCGTTAATATTGCCCTGCCCTCGGCTCAGGCCGATCTCGGCTTCTCGAACGGCGACCGTCAATGGATTGTGACCGCCTACTCGCTTGCGTTCGGCAGCCTGTTGTTGCTCGGTGGTCGGCTCTCCGACCTGATCGGCCGCAAGCGCACCTTCATCATCGGTTTGATTGGGTTCGCCGCCGCATCAGCGCTCGGGGGAGCGGCCGACAGCTTCGGCATGCTCGTCGGTGCCCGAGCCCTGCAGGGTGCCTTCGGGGCGCTCCTCGCTCCGACCGCCCTCGCGGTGCTCACGACGACCTTCACGATTCCCAAGGAACGCGCCCGTGCCTTCGGCGTGTTCGGGGCCATCGCCGGTGCCGGTGGTGCTTTCGGTCTGCTGCTCGGCGGCTACCTCACCGAGTATTTCGACTGGCGCTGGAACCTCTACATCAACGTGGTTATCGCCGTTGTCGCGATCGTCGGTGCGACCATCTTCGTCACCCACGTCACACGCACCGGCCCGCGTCCCAAGCTCGACATTCCGGGCACACTGCTGGTCTCCGGCGCCTTGTTTGGTCTGGTCTACGGGTTCTCCAATGCCGAGACCGACGGCTGGGACTCCATTTTGACGTGGGGAACACTGTCGGTCGCCGGGATTCTGCTGGTCGCGTTCGTGCTCTGGCAGCGCAAGGCGGCGCATCCGCTTCTGCCGCTGGCCATCGTGCTCGATCGCAACCGCGCCGCGGCCTACATTTCGATTCTCGTTGCCGGCGCGGGAATGTTCGGTATTTTCCTGTTTGTGACTTATTACCTGCAGGTCTCACTGCATTATTCGCCCATGCAAACCGGTTTGTCGTTCCTGCCGATGATCGCCATGCTCGTGCTGGCAGCGCAGCTGTCCACGAACATTTTCGTGCCGCGGTTCGGGCCAAAAATTCTGGTGCCGATCGGCATGAGCCTCGGCGCGATCGGTATGGTCTACCTCACGCACCTCGATCTGAACAGCGTCTACGTGGTCGATGTGCTGCCGCCGCTGATGCTTCTCGGGCTGGCGATGGGAACGATTATGCCGGCATCCATGCAAACCGCCACCCTCGGCGTCGACGGCCAGTTCGCCGGCGTGGCCTCGGCCATGGTCAATACCAGCCAGCAGGTGGGCGGGTCCATCGGCACCGCGCTGCTGAACACCCTCGCGGCGACCGCTGCCACCAACTATGTCGCCGACCATCTGCCGGCAACGGCCGCGGTCGCCGCCCAGGCTGCCGTGCAGAGCTATGCAACCGCCTACTGGTGGGGAGCCGGGTTCTTCTTCTTCGGCGCCGTTGTGGCCGCGTTCCTGTTTCGCCGGATCGGGCACGGAATCTCGCTGGCACACTGACCACTCGCGCACCAACCACTCGCACACCAGTCACCGGTATCAGCGGATGCCGTCCTCCAATAGGCGGCTACGCGGCCAGGGAGCCGGCCGTCCAGCGGATCGCTCGCCCGCCGGCGCGGGTGCCATGGGTGTCGTCGTCGTGGCCGTGCAGGCGGCGGCACTGCACGAGGTCCTCCGATGGCGTGATGTGCGGGTCGCGGCAGGAGCTGTCGTACCCGGTGTAGTCAATTTCGAGCAGGAGTTCGTCGTCGGTCATAGTTGTGGTTCCACTTCAGTCGGACGCCTCACTGGGGAGGCGCCTGGCGAACGCACGTGCCGAAACACATGCTTGCCGCGAACCGATCGTTCACGTCTGGACGTGACCTCATCTGGTTCGAAGCCCGATGTCACTCTCCGGCGGCATCGGCGGAGCTGGTCTGTGCGTACGAGCGTAGGTCGAGGTCTGGCAAAGTGCCTACACAATAGGCGAAGATGTTTCATTTCGTTACACGGTGGTGATCTGTCGTTAACGTGCCTTGGAGGGTCGTCTGCCCGGGCGTACGCTCGGACTATGAAACGCACACTCGCCCTCAGCCTGGTCGCCGTGCAGTTTTCACTCCTCGCGGCGTTGGTATTTTTGCCGCACGGTTCGCTCTGGTCAACCACCGAAGGCGTCATCGTGGCCGCGATCGTCGTGGGACTTTTCGGTGCCGGGCTCGCCGGGCTCGGCGTGCTCGGTTTAGGCGCCGCATTGACGGCGAGCCCGATACCGCGCGCGAATGCACCGCTGGTCACCGGGGGTGTGTATGGCCTGATGCGCAGCCCGATTTATTCGGGACTCATGATCGGTGGCGTGGCACTCGTGCTCGTGGGAGCATCCGTTTGGCACATTCTGTCGTGGGTGGCGCTGGTCGGTTTGCTCTCGGCCAAGACGCGTTGGGAAGAGCGGATGCTCGTTGCCGAGCACCCCGACTACCGTTCCTACGGCCAGCGGGTGGGGCGTTTCGTGCCCGGAGTCGGCCGGTTCGCTCGATCGGCCGAGGCACACCGCTGACCGCTGCGCGGAGTTTTCGCCCGTCGGGTAACGATTTAGCCGCGCGCGTGTTGCCTTCAGTATGACTATTCCGCTTTCCATTCTTGACCTCGCTCCGATCGCTCCCGGACAGACCGCCCGGGAGAGCTTTGCGGCGAGTGTCTACCTCGCTCAGACCGCCGAAAAGCACGGGTATGAGCGCGTTTGGTATGCGGAGCACCACAACATGCCCACCATCGGATCGTCGGCGACCAGCATTCTGATCGGCCACGTCGCCGGGCAGACAACCACGATTCGGCTTGGATCCGGCGGTGTCATGCTGCCTAACCACTCGCCGCTCGTGATCGCCGAGCAGTTCGGCACTCTCGCCGAGCTCTACCCCGACCGCATCGATCTGGGCCTCGGTCGAGCTCCCGGCAGCGATCAGAACACGGCCAGCGCCATGCGCCGCGATCCGCGTGCGTCCGATCAGTTTCCGCAGGATGTCATGGAACTGCAGGCCTACCTGCGTGGCCAGTCGATCGTTCCCGGCGTGCAGGCCGTGCCCGGGGCCGGTACCAACGTGCCGCTGTACATTCTCGGGTCATCGTTGTTCGGTGCCGGGCTGGCCGCAGCGCTCGGCCTGCCGTATGCCTTCGCATCACACTTCGCGCCCGACGCGTTGCGCGAAGCCATCGCGCTCTACCGCCGTGATTTCACCCCGTCGGAGCAGCTTGCGGCACCGCACCTCATCGTCGCGGCCAACGTGATCGCCGCCGATGACACAGCGGATGCCGTGCAGCAGTTTGAGACGACGCGCCGCACCCGGGTGCGCGGCATGCTCTCCCGTGGACCGGCAGCGCCAGCGTACAGCGACGAGCAGATCGATGTGTTTCTGACCACGCCGGAGGGTCGCAAACTCGCGAACATGATGCGGTACTCGGCCGTCGGTACCGCCGATGAGGTGCGTGTCTTCCTCGAAGAGTTCGCCGCCGGAACTCAGGCCGACGAGCTGATTCTCGCCCACATGTCGCCAACTATCGCGGATCGTGTGCGCTCGGTCGAACTCACCGCCAACGCGATGAACCTCGTTCCCGCGTAGGCGGGTTAATGCCCGCCCGGTCGAAACCGCCCGGGCGCCTGCCCGCGATCAGTCGTTGAGCGGGTCGCCCACGGGATCAGCAGCGCTCAGGTCGGCGAGGGCCATGCCGCCCACCGGCAGCCCGGCCCAGGACAGCAGGGTCCAGCCCTCATCCGGCGAACCGGTGAGTTCGACCACGCCGGTATTGTCGAGTTCGTTGGCCCCGGCAAAGGTCATCGGCACGTTCTCGGCGCGGGCCGCGGTCCACACCCGAATGGCTGCGCCATGACTGAACACCGCGGCCACGTGCGAGGTGGCGGCCGCGACGGCGATGTCGGCATCGAAACGCCGCATGAAGTCGTGACCGTCGTGCGCGCCCGGCATGCGCCGATCGAGGTCACCGGAACCCCACGCCACCGCGGTCTCCAGATAGCTGCGCACGGATGCCCGATCGCGCAGCCCCTCCAAGGACCCGGCTTCGATTTCGTGCAACCCGGTCGCGATTTGCAACTCCAGCTTGCGATCGATCGCGAGCGGATTAGCCGTCAACCGGGTGCGCAGCAGGGTCGACACGAAAATGGCGTCGACCGGGTCGGAGCGGAGGGCATCGGGAATGGCTGCAGCCTGGCGCAGGCCAAGATCGGTCAGGCCCGGTCCGGGATGGGCGGTGTCAAGCCGCCCCAAGACGTTACCGGGAGTTTGGCCGTGGCGGATCAGGAGAAGTCGCATTTGTTTCCAGCATAGGCAACGTGGCTGGGCAATGGCAGACCGATGCGGTTGACAGGCCGGTGGCACGGTAGTTCAGCGGAGAGTGGCAGCATGGAGTAACCATCCACGAGCGTTCGACCAGAAAGCAGTCCCATGACGATCATTAAAATCAACGCCATCACCGTACCGAGCGATGGCGGCGACGAGTTGGCCCGCCGCTTCGCTGCCCGCGCTGGCGCCGTCGACGACCGTCCCGGTTTCGAAGGCTTCGAGCTGCTCAAGCCGACCGATGATCGCCTGACCTGGCTGGTCGTCACCCGCTGGGCCGACGAAGAATCATTCCAGGCCTGGCTGACCTCTCCGTCGTTCGCGCACGGACACAAGAGCGAAGCGCCGAAGGACGGCGAGCCGGCAGCGCGCCCGGTTGGCGTGAGCAGTGAGCTGTGGTCGTACGCCATCGCCGGTGGCACCGCGAGCTGAGACCGAACCGCGGCTTCAGGCCTGCCGGTCTTAGACCGGTGGGCCTGAATCTGTGGCGCCGGTCTCGTTCTGAAGTAGTTCGGTGATGGACCGGAGCGTCTCGGGGGAGACATCGCCGAGCATCCGTGCGGCGAAGTTCACGACGCGCGCCACGCGCAGGCTCTTCACAAAGGCGAGCTGAGCATCGACGCGGTCCGGAAGGTCACCGTCGGAGCCGAGCATGTACTCCGGGGGGATGCGAAAGAATTCGGCGATGCCGGTCAGGAGCGCCGCATCGGTGACGAGGGGGCCCTCGCCGGTGATCATGTAGGCCCAGCGTGCGCGGGAGAGGGTCAGACCGCGTTCCTTGAGCCCCGCTTCAATCTGGCGGTAGGTGTACGGGGTATTGCCTTCGGCCACGACGACATCGAGTAATAGATTGAGCTTGCGGGCCAGTTCCAGTTGCGGACTCACCGCGGCAGACTCGCGCCCCGGGCTCATCGCCGTGCTCCGGTGGGGGAACTGCCCGTGGCCGGTGCTGTGACCGGTGGCCGGGCCTGGGTGCGTGCTTCGGCCAGATCGATGATGGCTTGCTCGGCCGGTGTGACGGTCTGCCCGGGGTGAATCAGCAAGCTGTCGCGTATTTCGACGTGCCGGCGATACAGGTGCACGCCGGGCGCACGTACCGTGAGCAGTTGCAGGGGCGAGAGTGAGCGTTCGATGCTGAGGTCGGGGCTGGCGCCCAGTAGACGCTGCCACAGCGGTGTGATGCGCCACAGCAAGACGCGGTCGCGGTAGTTCCTTCGACCGGCGGACAGCGCGTCGACGGCGGCCGAAAGCCCCAAGCCGACGACAAGACTGATCGGGGACAGTATGAGGGTCAGCGTGTAGGCGATGCGAGCCCAACCGATGAGTAGAAAATCAGGGTAGATAACGGCCAGTACGGCGCTCGTGAGGCTAATGACGGCGTACGTGAGAACACCCAGACAGGCCAGCGTCACCAGAGTCAGCGAGATCAGGGTAACCGGGCGGCGCTGTCGACGCAGATCGGACAGGCACGCCGTGCCGAAGGAGATCGCGAAGATACCCATCGCAATCCAGGTCGTGGCCGCGTACGCGGTGAAGTCCCAGCGGGGAATGAATGTTGCAGCTATGTCGTCGGTCACGCGCCAATCACTGCCAAAGAACAGGAGGGCCTGCGCGAGAATAATGGCGGTGGCGACAAGCGCGGTGGCACGCTGACGAGCCCGGGTGATGTCGTTGGGCGACATGGCTTGCTGCACGATGATGTCGAGGAGGGCGATGGCCACGATGGCCAGGGCGTGGAAAATGAAATAGGTGACGTTGCCGTTGCCGAGCAACGCGTCTACCGGCCGGTACACGGGCTGGGGCATAAGCGTCATGGTCAGCGCGAAGACGGCCAAAAACAACAGTAGGGAGCGGCGTTGTCCGCGGATTGCCGAAGGAAGGCAGACCAGAGCAGCTATCCAGAAGATGGCGGAGAGTGTGAACAGCGTCGTTTGCATTACAGAACGCGCCCAAACCCGGTGGGGGTGCCGTGGGCTGCTGCGCGTCCATCGTGCAGCATGATCAGGGCCAGTCGATCGCCGATGGCCTCGGCCAGGGCCTCCTGCTCATCGGTGAACCGGCTGCGCGAGAGCGCATGAACGATGGCGTCCATCGGAATTAGCGGCGCCAGCACGGCAACTCGCTCCGCAGACAACAGCTCCTGCTGCTGATTGAGGATCATGTGACCGAATTCGTGATTGATGAACTGCTGACGCTGCACCGCAGAGGTAGTCGGAGCATGGTGGATTCGCTCAAAGCTCTCGCCGGCCACGGCGATCCAGAGCCCGCAGAGCCCGGCTTCGAGCAGGCGCGGCGTTGCGGTGTAAACCTCGATCTTCTTACCGCGGATTGATTCCATGTGCCGGTGCAGTGCGTCGGCCGTGAGCGGTCGGGGCAGACCAAGTTGTTCGACCAGCGTGCGCGCCCGTTTCTGGCGTGACTCGTAGTCCATCTGACCCCCTGTTTGCCCATTCAGCTTACTGCGATGCGGGCGGATCGGCACGGGTGTCGGCGCGAGGCGGCCGCAAGGGGCTACGATAGACATGTCTAACGTGGCTTCCGGGGGAAAGCGGCTGCGGCACCGCACGTGACTGGCGACATTGCCGGGGCTCCGATCGTTCTATCTGTTGATACACGATCTGCCGCCAATCACGACTGCGGTCTCGCGTGCCACGTGGCCGTTGCGCGCTCGGCGCCCCACACGGGGCGCCGAGTTGCCCTGGCCTGCATCCCAAGAACCATCAGACACAGCTCGGCAGGCGCAGGCTAAGAATCGTTACGCGCACGCCGCGCTCGGCCGAGACCCGCCGTTAAGCTGAGCTAATGAGCAATACCGATACATCAGTCGATGCGGCGCGTCCGGCCCGATCCCAGGCGCTGCTGGATGCCGTGACTTCCTCCGTCGTCATCGCCGACGGTGCCATGGGCACGATGCTGCAGGAGCACAATCCCACCCTCGACGACTATCAGCAGCTCGAGGGCTGCAACGAGATTCTCAACGTGAGCCGCCCCGACATCATCGCGGCCATCCACGACACCTACCTCGCGACCGGCATTGACGCCATCGAGACCAATACCTTCGGCGCGAACTGGTCGAACCTGTCCGACTACGGCATCGAAGACCGCATCGAAGAGCTCGCTCAGCTCGGTGCCGAGATCGCGCGCACGAGCGTTGAAACTTTCGAGGCCCACGACGGCCGGGTGCGCTGGGTACTCGGTTCGATGGGTCCGGGCACCAAGCTACCGAGCCTCGGCCACACCAGCTATGCCAACCTGAAAGCTACCTTCGCCGAGCAGGCCCTCGGCCTCATCCGCGGTGGGGCTGATGCTTTTCTCATCGAAACCTCGCAGGACCTGCTCCAAACCAAGAGCGCGGTAAACGGATGCAAGCAGGCCATCAGCGAGACCGGCATCCGCTTGCCGATTTTCGTCGAGGTGACGGTGGAGACCACCGGAACCATGCTGATGGGCAGTGAGATCGGCGCCGCGCTGACCGCGCTTGAACCTCTCGGCATCGACGCGATCGGCCTGAACTGCGCCACCGGGCCGACCGAGATGAGCGAGCACTTGCGCCACCTCTCCAAATTCTCGCGCGTGCCCGTGATCTGTATGCCCAACGCCGGCCTGCCGCAGCTCACCAAAACCGGGGCGAGCTACCCGCTCACTCCCGATCAGCTGGCCACGGCGCACGAGCAGTTCGTGAAGGAATTCGGTCTCGGTTTGGTCGGCGGATGCTGCGGCACGACACCCGCACACATGCGCAAGGTGGTCGAACGGTTGCGTGGCATTACCGTGAAACCGCGCACACTCGAACAGGATCCCGGGGTCGCGAGCCTGTACCAGCACGTCAGCTTTGATCAGGACAGCGCCTTCCTGGCTATCGGGGAACGCACCAACGCCAACGGTTCGCGCGCTTTTCGTGACGCGATGCTCGCCGAAAATTGGGACGACTGCGTGGACATCGCGCGCAGCCAGGTACGTGACGGTGCGCACCTGCTCGACGTTTGCATCGACTACGTCGGCCGCGACGGCGTTGCCGACATGAAGCAGGTCGTCTCCCGGCTGGCCAGCGCATCGACTCTGCCACTCGTGGTGGACTCCACCGAGCCGGCCGTGCTGCAGGCCGGCATGGAACTCATCGGCGGACGCCCGGTGGTGAACTCGGTCAACTTTGAAGACGGTGAGGGCCCCACGTCCCGGTTCGGTCGCATCATGCCGCTCGTCAAGGAGCATGGCGCCGCGGTGATCGCCCTGACCATTGACGAGGAGGGCCAGGCCCGCACCGCGGAACACAAGGTGCGCATCGCCACCCGCCTGGTCGAAACCCTCGTGAATGACTGGGGAATGCGGGTCGAAGACATCATCGTCGATGCCCTCACCTTTCCCATTGCGACCGGTCAGGAAGAGACCCGCCGCGACGGCATCGAAACCATCGATGCCATTCGGCAGATCAAGGCCAAGTATCCCGGAATCCACACCACGCTCGGCGTATCGAACGTGTCGTTCGGGCTCAATCCCGCCGCACGCTCGGTGCTCAACTCGGTGTTTCTGCACGAGGCCACCGAGGCCGGTCTTGACTCGGCCATCGTCAACTCGGCCAAGATCGTTCCGCTCGCCTCGGTGCCCGACGACCGCCGCAAGGTAGCCCTCGACCTGGTTTGGGACCGCCGCGAATATGACGCCGAGGGAACACTGACCTACGACCCCCTCGTGGCCCTGCTCGACTTGTTCGCGGGTGTCGACTCCGCCGCCCTGAAAGATGAACGTGCCGCCGAACTGGCCGCGCTGCCGGTCGGGGAACGTCTGGAACGCCGCATCATCGACGGCGAGGCCAAGGGGCTCGAAGCCGACCTCGATCTTGCGCGGGCCAGCGGGCTCTCCGCTCTCGACATCGTTAACGTGCACCTGCTCGTGGGCATGCAGGTCGTCGGTGCCCGGTTCGGCAGCGGCGAGATGCAACTGCCCTTCGTGCTTCAATCGGCCGAGGTGATGAAGGCGGCCGTGGCGTTGCTCGAGCCGCACATGGAGAAGTCCGAAGCGGCCGGCAAGGGCACCATCGTGCTGGGTACGGTCCGCGGTGACGTGCATGACATCGGCAAAAACCTCGTCGACATCATTCTCACCAACAACGGCTACGACGTGATCAATATCGGTATCAAGCAGCCGATCGCCGAGTTCATTCGGGTCGCGGAGGAGAATAACGCCGACGTCATCGGCATGAGTGGGCTGCTCGTGAAGTCCACGGTCGTGATGAAGGAGAACCTGCTCGAACTCGAATCCCGCGGACTCGCGGGCAAATGGCCGATTCTACTCGGCGGTGCCGCACTCACCCGCTCCTACGTGGAAGACGACCTGGACAGCGTCTTCGCCGGGCAGGTGCGCTACGCCCGCGACGCCTTCGAGGGCCTCGCCCTGATGGAGCCGCTCGTGGCCATCGCGCGCGGCGCCGACCCCACAGCGGTCGGCCTGCCACCGCTGAAGAAACGCATTCACAAGAAGAGCCTGCTCACCCTGACCGAACCGGACGAAATGCCCGCCCGTTCCGAGGTCGCCAGCGATAATCCGATTCCCGTGCCGCCGTTCTGGGGCACCCGCATCGTCAAGGGTGTGGCACTGGCCGATTTCTCAGCCTTTCTCGACGAACGGGCCACGTTCATGGGGCAGTGGGGCCTCAAGCCCAGCCGGGCGGAAGACGGTGCTAGCTACCAGGAATTGGTCGACACGGTCGGTCGGCCGCGTCTGCGCTACTGGCTCGACCGCATCCTGGGCGAGGGAATGCTCGACGCCTCCGTCGCCTACGGCTATTTTCCCGTCGTGGCTGAGGGCGACGACATGGTCGTGCTGCACCACGGCGACGACCCGACCGGTCTGGTAGGCCAGGCCGGGCTGCTCGCGCCCGACGGTGGCTCCGGTGGCGTGCTCGGCACCGACCGACTGCGCTTCAACTTTCCCCGCCAGCGCCGCGATATGCACCTGTGTCTGGCTGACTTCGTGCGGTCCAGAGAAAACGGGCAAACGGATGTCGTCGCCCTCCAGCTGGTCACGGCCGGCTCCAATGTGGACTCGGTCACGGCCAAGATGTTCGCCGCGAACCAGTATCGCGATTACATGGAACTCAACGGTCTCACCATGCAGCTCACCGAGGCCCTCGCCGAGTACTGGCACTCCCGCATCCGCTCAGAATTCGGTGTGGGCGGCGAAGACCCCAGTGATATCGCCGGCATGTTCAAGCTCGAATATCGCGGCGCCCGATTCTCGCTCGGCTACCCGGCCTGTCCCGAGATGGATGACCGCCGCAAGGTAGTCGAGCTGCTGAAACCGGAGCGGATGGGCGTGGTCTTGTCGGAAGAATTGCAGCTGCACCCCGAACAGTCCACCGACGCGTTCGTGTTTCACCACCCGGAAGCGAAGTACTTCTCGGTGTAGTTCATCGGACCGCGCGCGGCTGACGAAACGAGTCAGCGGCGCCGGCCCAGGCGGGCGCGACGCAGCGCAGCGAGTACCGCAGGGCCGACGAGAATGATGCCGACGACGGTGGTGATGGCACGCACGGTGTCCCAGGTGAGGGTGGACGTGACGAGCGAGTACAGGCCGAAGGACGCCAGATTCTGGCCTGGGTCGGCTCCCGCGGTATAGGAGATTCCGGTACCGCTGCCCACCGCGAACGGCCAGAACCAGAGGTTCATCATGAGCCCGAACAGGTACGAGGCGAGAACACCGTAAGCGGCCAACAGAATGATTTCTCCGCGAGCCCGCCAGCGCCCTGCACCGGTGCCGTGCCCGTGCGGCAGTAGCCCGGCGCCGGCGCCGACCCAGCCGCAGGCGAACATCTGAAACGGGGTCCACGGACCAAAACCACCCCAGAGCAGTGACGAGACAGCGATGGTGAGTAGTCCGAGAAGAAAGCCGAATCGGGCGCCGTAGACCCGCCCGGCCAGAATGAGCAGTACAAATACCGCCTCGACACCGCCCACGCCGGCGCCGGCGATGCGCACCGCGGCGCCGACGGCCGAGAGCACGCCGAGAAGCGCAACGGTCTTGGCCGTATACATTTCACGATCGAGGGTAAGGGCGAGGGCCACGATGAGAGCAGGGATCAGCGCGAACGCCACGATCGGTACCGCGACCTGCGCGTCGGCCGGCACCGCCCCGACGAAGAACGGCCAGGCGAAGGCGGCGGCGGCGAGCAGGCTGCCACCCACCAGAATCCAGGACGTGTAGCCGATGGTGCGGCGCGGCGCGGTGAGAACCGTCACGAGCGCACCTCGATCGAGGCGGCGAGCCGACCGGCCTGCATGCGCAGGGTTCGCGTGGCGAGGCCGCACGCAAAGTCATCGTCGTGGGTGGCGAACAGCACCGCCGAAGTCGCGCCGGCGGCCTGAAGCAGCGCCGCGCTCACGAGGGTGCGCGCCACGCGGTCGAGGCCACGGGTGGGTTCGTCCAGGAGCAGCAGGGCGGGGCGGGGCGCAAGCTGAATGGCCATCACGAGGCAGAGCCGCTCGCCGGCCGAGAGATCACGCGGGTGTCGATGCAGCAGGTGCGCCGCGCCCGTCATCTCGTCGAAACCGAGCAAACGTGCCAAGGTGCGGGCGGTGTCAGCGCCCACCAGGCCGCGATCGGCCCGGCGGCACTCGTCGGCCACGGTGATCGAAAACAGAAGATCATCGAAGTTCTCGGGAACGAGCGCCACGGCCTGCCGGCGGCTTCGTCGCTTGAGCGATCGAACGTCACGCCCGTTCACCCAAACGGCGTCCGCAACGCTCGGCAGTGCAATAGCGCGCAGCAGGCTGCTTTTGCCGGCACCGTTGCTGCCACGCAGCGCGATCAGTTCGCCGGTCTGTACCTCGAACGACACGTCGTTCACGGCCAGGTCGGCTTGATGCCGAACACTCAGCTGCCGGATGCGCACGAGCGGCTGCGTCTGGGGCGGGGCCGGGTGCACAGTTTCTACAGTTGCCGTTGGGCCAGTTGCCGTTGGGCCAGTTGCCGTTCGGTCAATTCCTGTTAGGCCAGTCCGCGGGTCGGCGCTTGAGATCACGTCGAAGGTGGCCGCACCCAGGTGGTGATCTCGAATGTGCAGCCAGGCATCCGCTATCGGACCGAATTCGCGCGTGTTGTGTTCGGCGATGACGACGCAGACGCCGGCCTCGTGGGCTAGCTGGCCGAGCACGGTGCAGACGCGTTCGCGGGCGCTGGTGTCGAGGTCGGCGAGCGGCTCGTCGACGAGCATCAGGATGGGACGGTTCACCAGGGCGGCGGCGATCGCGACGAGGCTGGCCTCACCGGCCGAGAGCTGCTCGATCGGGCGAGAGATCAGGTGCTCAATCTGCAGCCGGGCGGCGATCTCGAGTACGCGGACGTGCACGACGGAGGGGGCGACGCCCCGCACGGCCAGGGCGAACCCGATTTCGTCGTGCACGGTTTCGGCCGCGAACCCGAGACGCACGTTCTGGGCGACGAGCCCGACGAAGCCGGCGGTGTCGCGTGGGGGAGTCGATGCCCGGTCGGCTCCGGCGATGTCGATGCGTCCGTGCTGGGTGCCATCGTAGAAGTGCTGGAACAGCCCGCTCATGCTGTGCAGCAGGCTGGTCTTGCCCGACCCGGTCGCCCCGACGATCACGGTCAGGGTGCCGGGCAGGAGGGTGACGTTGAGGTCGTCGAGGTGCCAACCCGTCTGGTCAGGCACGGCACCAAAGTTGAGCGCGGCATCCGTGAGTACCACTGGCGCTTCGCAGAGTCCGGTCACGACGCGGGTGGCCGCGAATCCGCGGGTCTCCATCGACGCAGCGAGCGCGAGGGCACGCTCGATGGTCTGCTCGAAGATCGGTACGAGCAGCGACGCGATCGACCGTTCACCGCGCAGGGCCCGGGCGACGCGCACGCGCCGCACCGACTCCAGAAGGGCCGGAAAGGTGGCCCAGGCGATCACGAGCGAGCGCGAAATGGCCCGCACCGGCCCGCGCCCCGCGCCGCGCGCGAACAGGGACTGCACGTTGATGACGGCGTTGAGCAGACCGAAGAACACGATGACGCCGGCGACCGGCACGGCGCTGAGTGCGGCATTGCCGAGCCCCACGAGTGTGATCGGGCCGAACAGCGTGATGTGGCTGAACGGTCCGTCCAGTCGTACCCGGGGCAGATCCAGCAGTACGGTGCCTGCGCCGGATGCGCCCCCGAACACCACGCGGTAAACGACGCGCAGCAGCACGAAGCCGACCGCGAGTACGACTGCCGCGCGCAGCGGGGCGAGGCGCAGGCGAAACACTAGCTGCCGGGTGTCGGAGCTTCGGTGCCGGTGGTGTAGACGAGGCCCACGGACTGGCCGGGCTGAGTTTCGAGCGTGCCGAGGCCCTCCTGGGCGTAATCCCAGTCAGCGTCGGGGGAGGCCTTCACCCACAGCGCCCAGTAGGCGTAAGCGGGCGGCATTGAGGCGCAGCTTTCGGTGAACGCCGGCTGCCCCTCGACCTCGATGGTCTCGTCGGCGGCCGGTCGGTCATTGACCCGGCAGACAATCTGGTCGCCGTATTCCACACTGCCCTCGGTCGTGACGCCGGTGGTTGCCAGTGCCGCGGTTGCGGCGATCGGCTGGGTAGCGTCGACACACTCGGTGACCGTGTCGGCGTCGAGCGTGCCGAAGTCCACGACGACGCTGACGCCGGCGCAATCGTCGGCCGACGCCTCCGCGTCGGCGGTAGCGGTCGCCGTTGCGGATGCCGTCGAGCCGGCGCCGGTATCCGTGGTGGCGCATCCGCTCAGGGCCGCCAGCAGCACGAGTGCGCCGCCCAGCGCTACGGCCGTGCGGGGAAGAGCGGCCACGCGGTTAGCGGGCGTCGCGCGGTTGAAAGGGTCAGTGAGGTTCATGAATCCAGAGTACCTAGCGTTTAGAGGATGCCGGCGACTCGGTCGAGCCCCGCGCGGAGGTCGAGGAGCAGGTCGTCGAGCGATTCGATGCCCACCGACAGCCGCAGCATTCCCGCGGTGATGCCGAGGCGTGCGTTGAGATCGGGGGCAAACGAGGCGTGCGTGGTGGTGAGCGGATGCAGCACCATGGATCGGGTATCGCCGATGCCGGTCATGCGGCTGAATACCCGCACGCCGTTCGTGAAGGCGCGGGCGCCGTCGGTGCCGCCCCTGACGGTGACGGCGAACACGGAGCCGGTGCGCCCCCCGTAGTAGCTCTCGGCGATGGCATGCAAGGGGCTGCTCGGCAGCCCGGCATAGTCGACGACCTCAACCTCGGGTTGTTCCTCGAGCCAGTGCGCGATGGCCACCGTGTTGTCGACGTGGCGTTCCATGCGTAACGACAAGGTTTCGATGCCCTGGTGCAGCAGAAAACCGTTGAACGGCGACAGTGACGGCCCCACATCGTTCACGACGGCCTCGCGCACGTATTGGGCGTAGGCGGTGGGGCCGAAGCGGTCGAGCAACGAGGGCAGGCCGGGGCGCAGTGAGTCGGTGAGCAGCGGGTAACGGCGCGAACTCCCCGCCCAGTCGAACGTGCCGCCGTCAACGATTGCGCCCGACACGCCGGCACCGTGGCCGCTGAGAAATTTGGTGGTCGAGTGCACGACAATATCCGCGCCGTGTTCAAACGGCCGAATCAGGTAGGGCGTGGCCACGGTGTTGTCGACCACGAGCGGAATACCATGGCGACGGGCGACGGCGGCGACGCGGGCAATGTCTACGACGTCGTTTCGGGGATTGGGAATGGTCTCGGTGAAGATCGCCTTGGTTTCCGGTCGAATCACCGCGTCCCAGGCCGCATCGGAGTCGGTGTCCCAGACGTAGTCAACCGCGATGCCCATGCGGCGAAAGCTGCGGCCGAGCAGGATGCGGGTGCCGCCGTAGATACTGGCGGTCGACACGATGTGCTCGCCCGCCTCGGCCAGGGCAAACAGCGCGGCGCTGATCGCAGCCTGTCCGCTCGACACGGCGACACAGGCCGTGCCGCCTTCCAGGGAGGCGAGGCGCTGTTCGGCGACCGCGTTGGTGGGATTGCCCTGCCTCGAATAGATGGGTTCACGGGAGGCGCCGTTGAACCGGGCTGCGCCGTCGTCGAACGAGTCGAACACGTACCCCGCACTGAGGGTGAGCGGCGGAATGCGCGCGCCGCGGTTTTCGTCGGCGTACTCGCCCACGTGCACCTGCCGGGTGTCGAAGCTGAAGTCGCTCCAATCGGTGATCGGCGTGACGACCTCGCTCATGCCGTGGCCGTGTCGGCGCCAACGCGCGCGACGAGCGCCGTGATGCGGGCGACGGCCTCGCGCAGGGTGTCGGGCGAGCAGGCCAGATTGAGGCGGGCGAAGCCCCGGCCGCCGAGGCCGAAGCACTCGCCGTTATTGAGGGCGACCCGGGCGTCGTCGAGTATGCGCTGGTACGGGCAATCGCCGAGGCCCAAGTGGCGAAGATCCAGCCAGGCGAGGTAGCTGGCGCGCGGCCGGTGGTAGATCACGGCGGGCAGATGTTCTCGAAGCAGGGTATCGAGCAGAGAAACGTTGTCGACGATTTGAGTGATGGCATCATCGAGCCAGTCGGTACAGCCGAACGCAGCGATGTTGGCGTGTAATCCGAGGATGCTGGTGCGACAGGCGACCTCCTCGGGCAAGCGGTTCAGCAGCTCGTTGGTGGCGTCATCGGCGGCGATGACGAGCGCACACTTGAGCCCGGCCACGTTCCAGCCTTTGCTGGCGCTGGTCACGGTGACGGCGCGGGCGCCGGCGGCCGAAGCCAGTGGGGCGAACGGCGTGAACGTGACACCGGGGTGGGTCAGCGGCGCGTGAATTTCGTCAGAAATCACGAAGACGTCGTACTCGGCGGCCAGACGAGCGAGGCTTACCAGCGTGTCACGCGTCCACACGATGCCGTGCGGGTTGTGCGGGTTGCAGAGCAGGAAAGCGTCGATGCCACCGGCGAAACTAGTTTCCAGCGCCGCAAGGTCGAGCGCCCAACTCCCGCCTTGCTCCAAAAGCGGTGTTTCCACAACGGATGCCGCCGCCTCCTCCACCAGCTCGTAGAACGGCGGGTAGACCGGCGGGGTGATGGCGACGCGCCCTTGAGCCGGAACGGCCAGGCGCAACGCCTCGACGATGCCCACGCTCACATCGGTTGCGAGGTGCACGTGGCTCGGATCGACGTTCCAACCCCAACGGGCCAGCGCAAACCGGGCGAACGCGGGAGCGAGCGCGCCCGGACCATCGAGGTAGCCGGTGTCGGAAGCCTGCACGCGCTCCACGAGGGTGGCGACGATGGCGGGAGCGAGGGGGTAGTCCATCTCGGCAACAAACAAGGGAAGTACGTCGGCGGCGAACCGAGTCCACTTGATGCTGCTGCGCTCGCGTCGGATATGCTCCAGCGGTGCGACCTCGATGATTGACATGACCACAGCTTGTTGCCGCCGCATCGAATAAGCGAACAGGTACGTAAACATTCGACACATGCGGGTACGTGAACACACAGCTAGGCCCACACCGACCGCGACTACACTAGGGACTTCGGTTTAAGGGGTGTGCGTGATCGACCAGGAGCTCGTTCGGGAACAGAACTATGTGCAGGCGCTGTATGCGCGGCTGGACGCGCTGGCGGAAGAGGCCGAAAATCAGTTGATTGCCGTGCGCCGCCTCGACGTGGGCGGCAACCACCAGTCCCGAAGTGAACGCGACACGTTTGCGCGCCTCTATGAGGACCGCATTGTGCAGCTGCGTGAGGTCGATGACCGGCTGGCCTTCGGCCGGCTCGAAACCGTTCCCGATGATTCCGGCGACTCGGTGTACCGCTATATCGGCCGGGTCGGGCTGCGCGACGAAGATCACAAGCCGTTGCTGCTGGACTGGCGGGTGCCGCAGGCCAGTGCCTTCTACCAAGCCACCGCCGCCACGCCGCTGGGCGCTCGGGCCCGTCGCCACCTGCTCTCCCAGGGGCGCAGCATTATCCGCATCGAAGACGAGATTCTCGACGCCGCCCTGCTCGCCGACCCGGATGCCAGCACGCACCAGGGTGAGGGCGCCCTGCTCACGGCGCTCACGGCCGAGCGTACGGGGCACATGTCCGACATCGTCTCAACCATTCAGGCGGAACAGGACCGCATCATCCGTTCTGACCTGGCGGGTGTGCTCGTCGTACAGGGCGGCCCCGGCACCGGCAAAACCGCCGTGGCATTGCACCGCGCCGCCTACCTGCTCTACACCCACCGGGATCGCCTGCGGGACAGCGGCGTGCTGATCATCGGTCCGTCCCGCTCGTTTTTGCAGTACATCGAGGCAGTGTTGCCCTCGCTCGGCGAGACCGGAGTGGTGCTCGCCTCGGTCGGTCAGCTCTTTCCCGGCGTCGAAGCGACCGGCGAGGACGCCCCCGCCGTCGCGGCCCTCAAGGGCCAGGCTTTCATGGCCGACCTCATGGCCCGGGCCGTGCATTCCCGGCAGCGTACCCCGGTCGCTCCACAGCAGCTCGTCGTCAACGGCGATCGCATCGTGTTGCAGCCCGAGCTCGTAGCCCACGCGATTGCGCGCGCCCGCGGCACCGGCAAGACGCACAATGAGGCTCGGGTCACGTTCGTGAAGACCGCGATCAACGCGTTGTCCCGAGTCTGGCTCGAGCAGTTGCAGAAGCAGGGTCGTTCGATGGACGACACCGACCTGCCGATGCTGCGCGAAGACCTGCGCCTGGCCGATGATGTGCGGGTAGCGCTCAATACCGCCTGGCTGCCGTTGACGCCGCAAAAACTCGTGCAAGACCTGTACGCGCGGCCGCAGTGGCTGGCCGAGCTGACGCCGCGCTGGCGGTATGCCCAGCGCAAACTTCTCGCCCGCCCGCGTGATGCCGAGTTCACCATCGCCGACATTCCGCTGCTCGATGAGGCGGCCGAGCTGCTCGGTGAGTACAACGCGGTTGATCAGGCCAAGAAGCGCGCGCTCAAGGAACAGCGCAAGCGTGACGTGGAGAACGCTGAATCGGCCATTGAAAACATGCAGGTGAAGGGCCTGGTCAATGCCAAAGATCTGGCCGCGAGTTTCGCTGAACTGGATGAACGCGCCACCACCAGTGAGCGCGCTGCCCGAGACCGCAGCTGGACCTACGGTCACGTCGTCATCGACGAAGCGCAGGAGCTGTCTCCCATGCAGTGGCGGCTGGTGCTTCGGCGCGGGCCGCGTCGGTCGTTCACCATCGTCGGTGACATTGCGCAGGCGGCGAGTGCTGCGGCATCCGCTACCTGGAACGAGGCGTTGCAGCCGGTGCTCGCGGGGTCACCCGAAGCCGAACGCTGGCGCCTCGAAGAACTGACCGTGAACTATCGCACGCCGAGCCAGATCGCCGCCGCCGCCGAGACCGTTGCCCTGTCGCACCGGTTGTCGATCACGCGCTCGCGCACGGTGCGCTCGAGTGAGTGGCCGGTTGAAACTGTAACGGATGCCGCGGCAGCGGTGCGCCGCGACCGCGCGCTCGAGGCCGGAGGTACTCTCGCCGTGATCGTGGTCGACGCAGACCTGAGCGCCCTCGAGGCCGTCCTGCAGGGCGAATTCGGCGATCTGGTGGGGGTGGGAGCGCTCGGTCTGAGTCGCGACATTGCCTTGCTCACCCCGCAGGAAGCCAAGGGACTCGAGTTCGACGCGGTCGTCGTCGTCGACCCGGCCGCCATTCTCGCGGCCTCGGAGCGTGGCGCCGGGGCGCTGTATGTGGCGATGACCCGGGCCACGCAGCGGCTGTATCTGGTGGGGGATGCGCCGCTCGGCGACGCGCCGGCCTGATGCCCTCAGGCCGGCGGGCAGAGGCTACTTCGCGTAGCTGTAGAAGCCTTCGCCGGTGCTGATGCCCAGTTTGCCCTGGTCGATGTAGTTCTTCTTGAGGTAGGCGGCGAACGCCTTCTGCTGGTCACCGCCGTTGGAGGAGATGTTGTAGGCGGTGGTGAGTCCGACGATGTCGAAGATCTCAAACGGTCCGGCCGGAGCTCCGGTGCCGATGCGCCAGGTCTTGTCGATCATTTCGGGTTCGGCGATGCCGTCCACGAGCAGGTCGGCAGCCGCGTCGAGCAGCGGGATCAGCAGGGAGTTGAGCAGGTAGCCGGCCTTCTCCTTTTTGATCTCGATCGGAACCATGCCGATGTCCCCGGCGAACTCGGCGACGGTGGCGTACACCGCCGGGTCGGTTTGCGCGGTTCCCATGACCTCCGCGGTGTTGTGGACCCAGACATGATTGGCGAAGTGCAGTGCGAGAAAACGGTCGGGGCGACCGGTGAAGGCCATCAGGTCGCTCGGCAGCAGGGTGGACGAGTTGGTCGCGAAGATCGTCTTCGCCGGGGCGAGAGCGCCGAGGCGGGTATAGGTGTCTTCCTTGATCGCGAGATTCTCGGGGATGGCCTCGATTACCAGATCGGCGTCGTGTACGGCGGCGGCGAGGTCACTCGAATAGGTGATGTTGTCGAGGGCCTGCTCGGCGCGGCCGTCAGCACCGCCGGCGACGTCGGTCGTGTAGGTGTCGGCCAGGGTGCGAAAACGCGCTGTGGCGGTCTCAAGAACGGCATCGCTGATGTCGTAGGCAACCACCTTGAAGCCGTGGAATGCGCTCTGATAGGCAATTTGGGAACCGAGAACGCCGGTGCCGAGAACGGTGATGTTGGTCAATTTGGTCATGGTGTGTCCTTTTTTGTTTTATTGTCCTGCCGCGAGGTAGCCCCGCGTGATGAGTTCGATCTGGGCGGTGAGTTCGGTCAGAAAAACGGTGGGCGGCGTTTCGGCCAGGGTGGCGCGCGCAAGTTCCAGGTGCAGAACGTTCGACACCGCCCGCGCGGCCAGAGTGGAGTCGCTCGTGCTCGTGCTCGTGCTCGTGCTGGGCCGCGCTGCGGCAAGGATGCCTGCGATCGCGAGCTGCAACTCGGCCACGAGCACGAGCGCTTCCGCGCGGTAGCGTTCGGTCGGTTCGCCGAACATGATCTCGCGCTGATAGGCGGCGGTGTTGGCGTCGCTGCGGCGCCCGGCCACAATCAGCGGAGTGACCAAAGTGAGGATGCGCGGTACCGGTGCTGCTGCAGCGGCATCAGGTGCGGAAACATTGCGCCGGCCCCGATCCAGGTTGCGACGAAAATCGTCGTTGCAGACCATCAGGAGCAGTTCGGCCTTGGTGGAGGCATAGCGAAACAGGGTGCCGTTGGCCACGTCGGCCCGTTCAGCGATCTGCTGGGTCGTGACCGCGGCATAACCGTGCTCCGCGAACAGCTCGGCGGCGGCGGCGAAGATGCGGGCCTGCTTGACTTCCTTGTTGCGCTCGCGGCGACCGGTGCTGTTGTTCGCAGCGTTCGGCGGGGCTGGGACAACCGTGTGTCGATCTGATCGCATCCGCTTCTCACCCGATTTCGCTACCGCCCGACCCGAATAAACGGAGTGGACTCATTACTGAGTATAGTCCGAAATGTAGTTACGCCGCACGGTGCCGTCCGCGATGAACTGCAGGATCGGTTAAAGTGGAGAGCTGGAGAGGAACCAGCTATTGAGTGATATTGCGGCCGAATTGGCGCGGGTGCGCGAAGCCTTCGACAAACCCACCCTGCGTCTGCTCGACCGCAAATGGGCGCCGTTCGTGCTGGCGGTGTTCAAGACTTCGTTCAGCCGCGACCGCCGCAGTGTGGGCTGCGAATTGCTGCACACCCAAGTGGATGCCTACCTCGGCGACCTCCGCAGCAGCGGCATTGACGCCCCCGAGAAGACCGGCCGGGCGCTCTGCGTGCAGTGGATGAACGACCTCTGGCTGTACCGAGAAATTCGCGACGCCGCCGACGGAAGCGGTGAGGCTCCGGCGGAGCACTATTCGCTCACCAGCCACGCGCTGGAAGCCCTGCTGCTCGTCGACGGCCTGGCTCGCGATCGGGCGCTGATCAGCGAATCCCGGCTCAGTACCATCGTTGACACCGTGCGCCACCGGGCTACCGAGGCCAACCCCGACCGCGAGGAACGGGTGCGCCGTCTGGATCAGCAGATTCACGAGCTGACGCGCGAGCGTGACCGGCTCGCCGGTGGTGGCGACATCGAGTCCGCATCGAACGAGCAGATGCACGAGGGCTACGCCAACCTCATCGACCTCATCGCCCAGTTGCCGAGCGACTTCAAGCGCGTCGAAGAATCAGTCGCGGCCATGCACCGGCAGATCATCAACGACTTTCGCGGCGAAGAACGGCCGATCAGCGAAGTTCTCGACGATTACCTCGCCAAAACGGATGCCCTCATGTCGTCGACCTCGGAGGGTCGCGCCTTCGAGGGGGCCTTCACCCTGCTGCGAAACGACGCGCTGATGGAGGAGCTGAAGGCCGATCTGGAGACGATTCTGTTGCATCCGTTCGCGCTCGAACTGAGCCTGAACGAACGCCGCGGCTTCATGAGCACGGTGACTCTGCTGCGCAAGGGTATCGACGATGTGCTCACCCAGCGCAAGGGGCTCACCACTACCTTGCGCGAGCACATCGTCAACCACGATGTTGTGAAGGACCGCGAGCTGGAGCGGGTGCTGCGTGATGTCAACCGCGAACTCGCCACCTGGATGCAGACGGCTGGGCCTCGCTCCACCGTGACGGCCGAGCTCATGCCCGGCACCCTCGAAATGGAGCATCTGCGCGAGCGCTTTTATGACCCGGTGGCCCATAAAGGTCCACCCGCCCTGGCCGACGTGTCCGACGCGGCACCGGCCGCGCCGAGCCTCGGCGACCTGCGTCAGCAGGGCGGGCCGTTGCTGCACGAGCTGCGCGACGCCCTCGTGGCGGCGTTCGGGGCGGGGGAGACGGCATCCGTCGGTGTCGCGTTCAACGGGCTTGACGCGAGCCTGCGTCGGCCCGTGGAGATTCTCGGGGTGTTGCAGCTTTACGCCCAGCTCGAAGCGCCGACCGGTCCGCTGACCCTGGAAAGCTTTACGACGGTGCGACCTGATGGCTCGGTGCGGTTCTTCGACGTGCCGCGCCGCATGCTGACCGACAACGACACGGCGGCGCTGGCCGCCCAAGATTTGGGATCACAGCATGACTAACGACCTGGCCGACGACCTGACCGACGACCTGACCGACGACCTCTCGGACGAAGAAACGGCCATCGATAGCGACCCGGTGAGCCTCTCGCTGTTCGAAGGCGACGAGGGCGGGCTCAGCGTGGAACAACGCCGCACGCTCGTGCTGCTGCTCAAGCATCGCTATATTTCGGCGGCCCTGCAGCCGACCGAGTGGCAGACCCTGCTGCGGTCGCAGCGCCTGCTCAAATCGCGTCTCAACGATGTCTTTCTCGACCTGCACATTGACCTGCACTACGAGGTCGCGTTCAAGCGGCAGGCCGTCGCCGAGGGCGGCGAACGCTTTCCCACCCTGCTGCATGACGTCGCCTATACCCGCGAAGAGACCATTCTGCTCGTGCTGCTGCGTCAACGTTTTCGCAGCGAACGGGCCAACGGCCTCGAAATCGTGTTGGTCGACCGGGACAACCTGGTTGAGAACGTGGCGCACTTTCGGCCGGAATACGCTACCGACCTCTCCGGCGATGCCCGCAAGGCGGCGGCCGCTGTCGACAGCCTTGCCAAGGCACGGGTGCTGCTGAAAACCAGCGACCCCGACCGTTTTCGCATCTCAGCGGTGATCGAGGTGCTGCTGTCGGTGGAACGCCTCGGCGAACTGCTCGACTGGCTGCGCGAAGAAAACCGCGTTGACGCTACCGCACCGCTCACCGCACCGCATTTGGAGCCCCTCGTATGATCGATTCCCCGCTGTTTTACATTGACGGCGCCACGGAGGGCACCACCCAGTGGCGAGCCGAATCAATGCAACTGGTGAACTGGGGTGGCTTCCACGGCCATCACGAGATCGATTTCGCCGTTCAGTCCACGCTCGTCTCTGGCGCGTCGGGTACCGGTAAGAGCAGCCTGCTTGACGCCTACCTTGCGCTCATGATGCCCTCCGACACCCCGTTCAACGGCGCGTCGAACGATGCCGGTTCCGGTCGGGCCCGCAGCGTCGACCAGCGCAACCTGATGACCTACCTGCGCGGCAAGACCGACGCCAACCGTGAGGCCGGCACCGGGGAACTGACCGACCAGGTCTTGCGCGGTGCGCACGAGGCAACCTGGGGCGCCATCGCGATGACCTTCGTCGACGACAACGAACGTCGGTTCACCGTGCTGCGGGCCTACTTCGTGCCACGTGGCGCCCACAAATTTGCCGACGTGACCATGAAAATGGCCACCACGAACGGATGCCTGGACCTGCGCGATCTTGCCGACGTTGCGGAGAGCCGGTTTGATAAACGTGCCCTCAAGGCTCGCTTTGTCGACCTTGACGTTTTCGACACCTATGCGGCGTTCGCCCAGACCCTGTACACCCGCCTCGGTATCGGTGCCAATGGCGAGGGCGGCAAGGCGCTGCGACTGCTGGCTCGTATCCAGGCCGGCCAGCAGGTGAAAACCGTCGACGGACTCTACAAGTCGATGGTGCTCGAAGAACCCGGCACCTTCGCCGCCGCCGACAAGGCGGTTGATCACTTCGAAGACCTCGAACGCTCCTACGGTGCCATGGTCACCGAGGCGCAGAAGGCTCAGGTGCTCGAGCGCCTGCCCGAGCTCTATCGCAGCTACGAGACCGCGACCGCCAAAGCCGATCTGGTCGACACGTTTGGGGTGCACCGGGCCGGGGACACGCCGTTCGTGCTCTGGCAGCTGCTGACCGAGCGGAGCCTGCTGGAGAGCGCCGCCGATACCAATCGGGCTGCCCGCCGCGCCAACCAGGGTGCTGCGACACAGGCGCGGGACCTGGAGACCGCGCTGAAAACCCGCGTCGCCGAGCTCGCCCAACAGCAGCGCGACAACGGCGGTGACGTTCTCGAGCGGTTACACAACGAACTGGCCCAGCTCGGTGATCGGCGCGACGACGTAGCTCGCGAGCGCGCCAGCTTTGAAGATCGGGTGCAGAGCCTGGGCATAACGATCGATTCTGCCGACGCCTTTGCGGCCGCACAGCGTGACGCCGATGCGTTCGCGGGCGGTTTCGCCGCCACGGAAACGGCACTGGAAGAAAGCCGCGCGGCGCTGCAGCGCGAATCGTACCCGGTGGAGGAGAGCATCCGCTCGCTCAAGCAGGAGCGTGCCTTTCTCACCGGTCGTGAGAGTCTGGTGCCGTTCAATCTGCACAGCGCCCGGCTGCTGATCGCTGAGGCCGCAGATATTCCAGTCGAGGAATTGCCGTTCGTGGCCGAACTCATCGACCTCGCCGCGGGTGAAGAACGGTGGCGGCAGGCCGCCGAAGTGACACTCTCATCGGTCGTGCGGGTTCTGCTCGTTGATGAGACCCGCCTCGCCCACCTGAGCGCGGCGATCGACCCGCTCCAGTTGCCGGTGCGCATCCACTTTGAGGGTGTTGCACTTCAACCGCACCACGACGTCGACGGCGACCCCCGCTATGTGTCCGGCAAACTCGATATCAAAGACTCTTCGTTCAGCAGCTGGGTGCAGGCGCGCATCCGCGCGTCGAATCTCGACGCCCTGTGCGTGGCGAACCCGGCCGAACTGGTCGGTGACGGTGCACGGGTGACCCCGAGCGGGCAGACGCGCAATGGTGCCCGCGGGGCACACGGCTGGAACGCGGGCCAGAAGTCGATCATCGGCTTCTCCAGCCGTGCCCGGCTGGACGATATCGCCGCCGAGCTGACGGCGCAGGGGCAGGCGGCGGATGCCGTGGCGGGCCGGGCATCCGCTATCGCAGTCACCCTCACCGAACTGCGCGAAAAGCAAACTGCTCACCAGCACATTCTCGACACGGATTGGCCGAGTGTCGATGTCGCCGCGGCCGATGTGCGCATTCTTGAGAAGAAATCCGAACAAGAGCGGATGCTGGCCGGCAGCGACATTCTGCGCGCGCTGAGTGACGAAGAGGGTCGACTCACCGTCGAACTCGACGCCGCCCAGAAACTCAAGCACGCCACCCATCAGGCCGGTGCTGTGCTCGCTGAGGAACAGGGCAGCATCGTCGACGACCAGGATACGGTGAGCGGTCGACTCGATCAGATCGAACGCGGGGAGGCGCTGACCCTGTCGGAGGAACATTCGACCCATCTCGGCGAGCAGTTCGCGCTGGTCACCGACCAGAACGACCTGACGGCATTCCCCGGAGGTCTGAAACGGCTGCGCGAGCGGCTGATCGCCCAGTCGGCGCAGGATCGCGACAGCGCCGCCCGCGATCGCGCCACCATGATCGGCATCTTCGAGACCTATCAGGGGCGCTGGCCCGACCCCAACATCGGTGTCGCGCTCGAATCGGTCACGAGCTACACCGATATTCTCGACGCCATCCGCACCCTCGGGCTGTCCGAACGTCGCCAGGAATGGAAGCGCCGACTGTCAGCGTGGAGCGGTCAGGACCTCGTACCGCTCACCGGCGCGTTCAACACGGCGATTGAGGAGATCGAAGACCGATTGCGCCCGATCAACGAGATTCTCGCGACCCTGCCCTTCGGTGCGACCCGCGACCGACTGCAGATTCGGCTGCGTCGCCTGCACCGCGACGATGCGACCGCCTTTCGTAAGGAACTCAAGGTGCTCTCTTCGGGTGCGACGGAGAAGTTCACCGACGACGAGACCGAGGATCGGTTTACCCGGTTGCAGCAATTCATGAGTTTGATCCGTCGACCAGATGGCACCAACAGCTCGCAGCGAGACCTGCTTTTGGACGTGCGAGCGCACGTGGAGATCACGGCGGTACGGGTCACGCCGGAGGGTGTCGAAGTGAGCACGTACTCGTCACTCGGCGGTAAAAGTGGTGGCGAGTCCCAGGAACTCGTGGCGTTCGTCGTCGGTGCGGCTCTGCGCTTTCAGCTCGGTGATGAAAGCCGCACCCGGCCACGGTTCGCGCCCGTCTTTCTCGATGAGGGCTTCGTGAAGTCCGACGCGGAATTCGCCGGCCGGGCTGTCGCTGCGTGGAAGGGCCTTGGCTTTCAGCTTGTCGTCGGCGCTCCGCTCGACAAGGTGACCGCGCTGGAACCCAACATGCAGCTCGTGCTGTCGATCACCAAGAACACCACCACCGGTTATTCCTACATCACGCCGTTGGTGTCGCCCGCGTAGATCCAGCCGCGTAAGCCCAGCCTGCCCTTCGTAGCCATCGAAGTGTGGGCACCCCTACGCTTGTTTCGAACGCTGCGCTATCTGCTATCTGCTCTTTGCCTGTCACGGACATTTACGCGGGTAGCGTTTGCAGCGCTCCCTGCCGAGTTTCATCGTTCGAGGAGAACCATGTTTGATACATTTTTCGGCCTTCCCATGCATCCGCTCATTGTGCACGCGACGGAGGTTGTGGTTCCGACGGCGGCTCTCGTGTTGCTCATCGCGGCGTTCTGGCCGCGCTTTCGCCGCTGGGCGAAGCTGCTCCCGCTGGGACTGACCCTGGCCGCGCTCGTACTCGTGCCCCTGTCGACCGAGTCGGGGGAGGCGTTGGAAAAACGAGTATCGGAGAGCACCCTGGTGGAAACGCACGCTGACCTGGCTGAGGGATTGCTGCCCTGGGTCATCGGCATGGTCGTTGTTGCCGCGATTCTGTTCTGGTGGAACCTGAAGAAAGCACCCGCGAAGCGTGCGCCGAAATGGGTCGCCATCGTCATCATGGTCGCCGCGCTCGGAGCATCATCGGGAACCGTGGTGCAGGCCATTCTGATCGGCCACAGCGGTGCAACGGCGGTCTGGTCCGAAGAGATGGGTACCCCGGCCCAGTAAAGGCGCAAACCGGCAACCCGACCGGCTACTCGACCGGCAACCCGACCGGCTACTCGACCGGTAACCCGGGGTGGGCGTAGCATGTCCGCGTGTCGGTTCTCTGGCGTCTCCATCGCAATCCCGCCTTTCGCAACCCCACTTTTCGCAACCCGACTTTTCGCAACCCGACTTTTCTGTCCACCTGGTTGCTGTGGTTGGTGGGGTTTCTGGCCTTTCCGATCGCCGGGCTGGCCGGTACCGCGGTGGGCGGACGGGTCAGTAACCCGGTGTCGGCCCTCATCGGGGGCGCGGTCTGCGGGGTGGTTATCGGTGTCGGTCAGGTGCTGACCAGTAGGCGTCGGTTGAACCCCCTGATCTGGATTCCCCTCACGGGGATCGGCCTGGGTCTGGGGCTGTTGCTGGGGTCGACCGCGGTCAACTACCGAACGACCCTGGCCGAGCTGGCGCTGATGGGTGCACTGACCGGACTCGTGCTCGGGGTGGCGCAGGCGGTCGCGCTACCGCGGCGCGCCCGGCGGCGCTGGCTGTGGGCGGTTGGCGTCGCCGTGCTGTGGGCCCTCGGCTGGATCCTGACCACACTGGCCGGAGTGAACGTCGAGGCGCAGTTCACAAATTTCGGGGCCGTCGGTGCCGTGACGGTCACCGCGCTGTCCGGTCTCCTGCTGCACCTGCTGCTGCCGTTTCACCCCGCCTCCGGCATGTGGCTGCGATCTCGACCGATCATCGCTACGCCATAGTGCCAAGGTCCGGCGCGCTACCCGTGCTGCAGGGCCTTTTCGAGTACTTCGAGGTGCAGGTCGTCGCGTCGGGGCACGCCCAAGCGCGTGTCGATGTGAAAGGGGTGGTGCACACCGGTTCGTCGGTAGCCGCGTCGTTCGTAGAAGGCGATGAGGGAGTCACGCACGCCGATAACCGTCATGATCATTACCGTCGATCCCCATTCGGAGATGGCCAGCCGTTCGGCTTCGGCCAGAATGCGCTTACCGTCGCCCTGGCTTTGGCCCGTCGGACGCACGGCGAACATGCCGAAATAGGCGGCGTCGTTTTCAGTCTTCGCGATGTGGGCGCACCCCACCAGATCGACGCCGCGCTCACCGATAATAACCAGGCTGTCAGTACGATCGAGGTCGGCTCGCAAAAGATCGGCATCGAGGCGCGGCCCATCAACGAGGTCGGCTTCCGAGGTCCAGCCCTGTCGGCTCGCTGCGCCGCGGTAGGCGCTGGTCACCAGGTCGAGCAGCGCCGGAATGTCGGCGATGGTCGCGCGGCGAAATGTCAGGGTCTCCATTGCCCCAACGATATCGCCGTAGACGATTGGTGCGGTTCGCCGCGGTCAGCGCTCGCTGGGCCGATTCGTACGCCAGACTCGCCACGCTCCGGTTGACCACGCTCCGGTTGACCACGCTCCGGTTGACCACAGCGCCCAGAGAACGAGCACCGGTTGAAATGCCAATCGGATGCCGCGCGACAGATCCGAATCGAGTCCAAACGAGTTAGTTGCCGTGACGAACTGTGAAATGTTGCCGGGAAATATTGCCACAAAAAACAGAGCCACCACCCAGCCAACGGGTACGCGCCACCGGTGCAGTGCGAGCAGAGCGACACCGAGGGTGATTTCGGCGATGCCGGAGAGCACCACGACGGTGTCGGTGTCGAGCGGAACCCAGGCCGGAACCTGCGCCTGAAAAGCCTCACGGTTGAACGTGAGATGGCTGATTCCGGCCAGGAGCAGGAAGGCACCGAGCGCCAACTGGCCCAGGAGTCGCGGCAGGGAGTGGCGCGAGCGAGCCGTGGCTGCGCGAGGTTGTGGGCGAGTCACCGTAGTCAGTGTAATCGGACCAGTCAGTGTAATCGGACCAGTCAGCGTAATCGGACCACCCGGGCACCGCTGGGCATTGGTTGAGCGCCCCGTCACCCGCGCACGGAGATCTGCACCGTGAATTCGTGCTCGAATTGGCCGTCGCGGGCGCTGTGGTCGAAGGCCACGACGTCGTAGAAGCCGGCCGGCAGCTGTGCGGGCACGGTGATCACGGCGCCGAACAATGATTCCACACCGCCTTCTTCGGCCAGCAGGTCTTTGCTGAAGACGACCGTTCCGGCCTGATTCCGCAGTTCCACGGTGAGAGCAGCCTCAAATACCGTGGCCAGGCCGGTGATTGCGAGGTTCGCGCCTGGCGCCACTACGTCGCCGCAGGTCGGGCTGGTCAGCATGATCACCGCGTGCGCCGGCGACACGGCGACGACGCGATCGACCAGATTGATCATCGCGCCGTCCTTGGCACTGAGCTCGTAGGCACGCAGCGTGACCGAGGTGTTTTGGGTATCACTCGGGGGAACAAAATCGAGGGTGGTCTGCCAGGTGCCCGGTGTTCCACTGCCGGAGGACGCCATGATGTGTCGCACACAGAGCAGGTCGCCGACGGCGGTGAGTGCGTCGACCGTCAGCGCGGCCTCAAAGGTGTTCGACGTTCCGCTCATCATCACGGGAACATTCACGGTGGCGCCATCGGCCGGTACGACCAGGTCGATCACCGCCCCGGGCGTCGGCGTGGGCGTGGGCGTGGGCGTCGAAGTCGGCGTGACCGTGGGCGTCGGTGAGGCGGATGCCGACGGCGTGGGTGACGCGGAGGGGGCCGGCCCCGAGGAACAGGCCGCCAAACCAAGAATGGCCGCGATGATCCCGGCGAGCACGATGACCCTCGACCGGCGCGGCATCCGGTTCCTTTCCGGCCCACACTTTACACCCGTTAGCGCTCCCACGCAGCCCGTTTGCGACGAAAACGACGAGCACCTGACGGGCGTCCGACGCGGTTACCGGCCGAGCAGGCGCGAAAAGAAGCCGCCGGTGGACTTCTCTTTCACGTGGCCCTCGCAGCGCTGGTTGCGCGGAACGCCCTTCATGACCTGATCGACGTGCTGGCCGCACCCGGCCCAGGTGGTCTTCTGACAGGTCTTGCAGGTGACAGCTCTGCACATGATTGGTGCCTTTCGTTGGGGATGTACCCTCATTCTATACCCTTGGGGGTATTTATGCACTCGTTTTATTGGAACGGATGCTGCCCGCGCAGTCGGTGTATCGTGCCAGCGACGAATGAAAGTGGTGCAGCATGAGCAGTGAACCCCCGGTCAACGACGTCACCGATGACGATATCGAGGTCACACATTCCAAAGCCTGGGCCGCCGGTGTTCCCGGCGTGCTGCATTCCATGGAACCGGCGATAGCCCAGATGGGCGCCCTGCGGGGAATGCGGGCGCTGCTGTCGATGAACCAGAAAGACGGTTTCGACTGCATGAGCTGTGCCTGGCCCGATCCGGCGCACCGCAAGGCCTTCGAATTCTGTGAAAACGGTGCCAAAGCCGTCACGTGGGAGGCCACCCCGATCACCATTCCCACGAGCTTTTGGGCCGAGCACTCGCTCGCCGACCTGCGTGAGAAGAGTGAATACTGGCTCGGTATGCAGGGTCGGCTGGTCGAACCCGTCTACAAGCCCGCTGGCAGCGACCATTACCGCCCGGTCAGCTGGCCCGAGGCCTTTCGGGTGATCGCCGCCAAACTCAACTCCCTCGATTCTCCTGACCAGGCCACTTTTTACACGAGCGGCCGGGCCTCCAACGAGGCGGCCTTCGCCTACCAGCTGTTTGCGCGCGCCTACGGCACCAACAACCTTCCGGACTGTTCCAATATGTGCCATGAATCCACCGGCTGGGCCATGGGGCAGACCGTGGGGATCGGCAAGAGCACGATCAGCTACGACGACTTCGCCCAGGCCGACCTGATCATCATCATGGGACAAAACCCCGGCACCAACCATCCGCGCATGCTCACCGCGCTCGAAGAGGCCAAAGACGCCGGCGCGCAAATCGTCGCCGTGAATCCACTGCCCGAGGCCGGCCTGCGCCGCTACAAGAACCCGCAACGCGTGCGCGGGGTCATCGGGCACGGCACCGACATCGCCGACCAGTTTCTGCAGATTCGCATCGGCGGCGATATGGCGCTGCTGCAGGCCGTGTCCAAGCGTGTATTCGACGCGGAGGCAGCCGCTCCGGGTACCGTACTTGATCAAGCATTTCTCGACGAACACTGCCACGGCCTGGCCGAGCTGCGCGAGCACCTGTCCGCCCTCGACGAGCGGATGGTGCTGGCCGCCACGGGCCTGCGCGCGGCGCAAATCGACGAGCTCGCCGAGCGGTATATCCATGCCGATCGGGTGATCATCACTTGGGCCATGGGACTGACGCAGCAGAAGAAGGGCGTCGACACCATCAAAGAAATCATCAACCTGCTGCTGCTGCGCGGCAACATGGGCAAACCCGGTGCCGGGGCCTCACCGATTCGCGGTCACAGCAATGTGCAGGGAGACCGCACCATGGGTATCTGGGAGCAGATGCCGAAGGCATTCCTCGACGCCCTGCAACGGGAGTTCGGCTTCGACCCGCCACGCGAGCACGGCGTCGATTCCGTTGACGGGGTGCGCGCCATGCGCGACGGAACCATGAAGGTGTGGATGGGGCTGGGCGGCAATTTCGTCGCCGCCATGAGCGATACCGGCATTGCCGAGGCCGCCATGGCGCGCACCGAAATGAGCGTGCAGATCTCCACGAAGCTCAACCGGTCGCACGCGGTGACGGGGGAGGCAGCACTGATTCTGCCGACCCTGGGCCGCACCGAAATAGATGAGCAGGCCGGTGGTGCGCAGTTCGTTTCGGTCGAGGACTCGGTCTGCGCGGTGCATCCGTCGTGGGGCAAGTTACGGCCGGTCGCCCCGAGCCTGCTCTCCGAGGTCGCGATCATTTCGCGCCTGGCCAGCGCCGTGCTCGCGGACCGGGTGGCGGTTGACTGGGCCGGTTTCGAGGCCGATTACGACCGGATTCGCGACCACATCGGCCATGTGGTCGACGGGTGTGAAAACTACAACGAGCGCATTCGGCAGGAGGGCGGGTTTGTATTGCCGAACGGCCCGCGGGACTATCGCCGGTTCGACACTCCGACCGGCAAAGCGATGCTGACCACGAATATCCTGGAGCACCTCGAGGTGCCGCCCGGGCGTTTGGTGCTGCAGACGCTGCGCAGCCATGACCAGTTCAACACCACCATTTACGGACTGAACGATCGCTACCGCGGCATTAAAAAGGGTCGGCACGTGGTCTTCATCAATAAGAAAGACCTGATTGCTCTTGGTTTTGCTGACGGTGATCTGGTTGACGTGCACAGCGAGTTCAGCGACAACGTTGACCGAGTGCTGCGGGGATACCGACTGGTGGCCTACCCGACGCCGCGCGGCTGCGCCGCCGCATACTATCCCGAGGCGAACGTGCTCGTGCCTCTGGACAGCGTCGCCGATCAGAGCAATACACCGGTGTCGAAGGCCGTCATTATTCGCCTGGAGCGTGCGGCACCCTGATCGTGCCGGGTTACCAGCCCATGGTGCCCGCAGCGCCCTTGAACGGACCGACAATTTTGTCCGTGATCCAGCCGCCGTAGTAGTCGCCCTCCTGCGCGCGCACCGTTTCACCGTTGATCGTGCAGCGCGACATGGCGCCCGGATAGATCGCGACGCGATCTGCCAGTGTCTCGTAGCCCGCTGTCGGGGTGGGATAGAACCAGGCCGCGCGAGCGCTCGAGCCGACCGAGAGGTAGCCGGCAACGCCCTTGTATTCGCAGTAGCTCTGGCCGGGGGCCGGCCGAAGAAGGCCCGGGGCGAAAGCGCTCCGCGGCAGGTAGTAGACCGGAGGATGGCTGGTCTCGAGAACACGCACGACGTCGGACGTGTCGGCGATGACCGCGCCGTCGAGTTCGACGGTGACGTGTTCCATCGTGTGTTCGACGCGGGGAGGGCGCGGGTAGTCCCAGACGGATTCCTGGCCAGGACGGATGGGATCGCGGTTGGCTCGCTCAATCATGACCCGATGGTACGGCACTTAACCTGCGACGAACATCAGCCGACTCGCTGCGGCCGGAGCACAGCCGCGGTGAGTCCTGCGGCGACGACCGCGAGCCCGACAACCAGCGCGACCGTTCCGGCCCAGCCCCACTGCACGAAGAACACTCCGCCCAGCCAGCCGAACAGGCTCGACCCGGCGTAGTACGAGAGGTTGTACAGCGACGAGGCCTGGGCACGTCCGACGGTGGCGGCCGCTCCCGTCCAGCCGGAAGCGACGGCGTGCGCGGCAAAGAAGCCGGCGGTGGCCAGCAAAACGCCGATCAGGACGACCACGAGCACGGTGGACAGGGTGAGGAGTACGCCGGCGATCATGCAGGCGAGAGAGCTGAGCAAGACCGACCAACGGCCGTAGCGGGCGGCGAGAATTCCGGCCTGGGCTGAGGACCAGGTGCCGGCCAGATACGCCACGAAGACGAGGCTGATCAGGGCCTGCGGCAGGTTGAACGGCTCGTGGGCCAGCCGAAAGCCGAGGTAGTTGTAGAGGGCGACGAATCCACCCATGAGCAGAAAGCCCTGGGCATACAGCGCGAGCAGGCGCGGCGACCTGAGGTTGGCGCGCAGCAGCATGATCAGGCTCAGGTCGGTTCCGGGGTCGCGTAGCTCGAACCGGCGCGGCACGAAGCCACGGGGCGCCGGAATCAGCAGGATGAACAAGACGGCCGCGATAGCGCAGAGCACCCCAACAGTGAAGACGCCGACTCGCCAATTGGTCAGTTCGGTGACCGGTCCGGCTACGAGGCGTCCGAGCAACCCCCCGATAGTCGTGCCGGCGACGTAAGTGCCAGCTGCGCGGGCTGCGTGGCGGGGTTCAATTTCTTCGCTCAGGTAGGCGACCGCGATCGCGGGGACACCGCCGAGCATCAGCCCCTCAACGAAACGACCGGTGAGTAGTAGTGAAAAGGTGGGGGCGAACGGTACGAGCAGGCCGAACACCGTGGCCGCAATCACGGCGATCGACATGGCCCGCACCCGACCGTGGCGGTCGGCCACGAGCGACCAGGGAATCACGCCGATGGCCAGGCCGAGCGTGGAAGCGGAGATGACGAGGGCGGCATCCGCTGCGCTGACGCCGATGTCGACGGCGATATGAGCGAGCACTGCCTGGGGCGAGTACAGCTGGGCGAAGGTGGCGATGCCGGCGAAGAACAGGCCGGCGAGCAGTTTGCGGTAGTCGGAGCTGCCGTGCGCGTGCCCGATCCAGTTGGTGGATTCCGCTCGGCCGGGGTGCGCGGGTGCCATCACGCGGGGGTCACTACTTGAGGCACTCGTTCAGCGTACGCTTGAACGGTTGCGAACAAACACAGCCCCCGCACCGCACACAGGAATCTGGCTACAGTGTGCGCATGAGTTCTGACGCGCAAATTCTGCCGGTCGATGGCCCGCACGGCACGCGGGAGGTGCGCCTGTCCAGTGCCGCCCGGGTGCTGTGGCCGGAGCCGAAAATCACCAAACTCGACCTCGCCCGCTACATCATCGATGTCGGCGAAGCGTTTGTGCGGGCCAACGGCGACCGTCCGGTGTCGTTGCAGCGCTTCAGTGGCGGGATTGACGGTGAGCAGTTCTTTTCGAAGAATCCGCCCAAGGGTGCGCCCGACTAGGGGTCTGACCAGTATTGGAACGGTGGTTGGCGCTAACAGTTGAGGTGCCGGTAGATGGTGGCTCGTGAGACGCCGAGAGCTTTGGCGATTTGAGTGGGTGTCTCGCCTCGTAGCCGTCGTGCCTGCGCTGCGGCGAGGGTGTCGGGGCTGATGACGGTGGGGCGGCCTCCGACCCGGCCATCAGCTCTCGCGGTCGCGAGTCCGGCGAGGGTGCGTTCGCGGATCATGTCGCGTTCGAGTTCGGCGAACGCGGCCATCATTGTGAAGAAGAACTTTCCCTCTCCTGTCGACTGGTAGGTGCCGGAGAGGGTGCCGGTCAGGATCTGGAGCTCGTCGTCGCGGCGCAGCAGCGGCACCAACACGCTCAGCATCGGCGCATGTCGCCTCCCTGCTGGTGCCGCCCTGAACTTCACAAGAGCCTTCGTCACGGCCGGTCCATAGGTCGGTGACCGCCTTGCCCTGAGCTTCACCACCTTGAGCTTCAACCCGGCCCGCAAGGCCGCACGTGCGTAGTCGCGATGCCACCCGGTCAGCTCGACCAGCTCGGTCAGGATCCGGCCGGTCCACGCTCCGGTACGCGAGCGCCTTCTTCTTCGCCACAGCCTGCCGTTGCGTCATCGTCAGCTCCATAGAAACTGGCGTATCCCATATCCATCGCTTTACTGCCGACCCACGCCGAAGCGGAGGTTTACGCGGAGGTTTCTAATGAGTCAACGCGGGGGAAGAGCAGGTGTGCAGGTGCCGCAGTTAGAGTAGGAAAACCTCAACCAAGGGATATCATGCGCTACCCACTCAGAGTTGTTCTAGCTTTCGGCCTCGTTGCTGCATTGGCGGGCTGCGCTGCCCCGCCTGTTTCCTCAGGCGGAAGCACCAACAGCACCACTCCAACGGCGCCTACGACAACGCCTGTCCCCGCACAGACCCAGGCATCTGAGCCGTCGCACCTGGTCATCTCCAGCACAGACATTAAAATCTATCTGCAGGATGGCTCACTCGCTGAAACGATCAATTACTTCGACCCAATTGACCCCGCTGTTGAGCGCCTCACGGAGCTGTTCGGAGCAGCGCCTGCGGTGAACACCTATGACGGCACCGGCGCTGCGGAATACGAATGGCCCGGATTTCGCTTAGGAACTGACGGGCCAGCGACGCCCATTATTGGGCCGGAGCTCTCCGTCCGCGCCACGGCGGCCGAGGTCAACAACATTCAGGTCGGGACCACAGACGGCACTCGGGTCGGCGAGGACCTCCGGCCCATCTCGGCGGCCGACCCCATGAACTCATCCGTCTATCCAAATGGCACAGGCGAAACGCTGTCCGTTAAGATCGGAATCGTTCCGGTCGAACCCGGCGACTCCGAGCGCGCGTTCTACACCACACTGAGCGCGGACCCTGCGGATGGCATCATCGATCAGATCCACGCACCCGGGAAGAACTTCGAGTAGCAGCTTTTGGCTCGCGGCTCTAACTCAAACCCCCCCCCGTAATGAAGTTGCGGGGGTTTTTGTGCTGCATCAGCTGCGACGTGAGGGCTACGGAACAGCGCATCTATAGTGGCTTTTTCAGTGCGAAGCCATATATTCTGTCAGGCTCCTCCTATCTGTTGGGTGAGCCGACTCGTTCCGGCCCGGGGGCTTTGAGAGAGTCGACGGACTAGGGCTCTAGTCGAGTTCTGCGTAGAGGTCGCCGAGGAAGGTTGGCGCACGGACATCGTCATAATCGCGTTCGGGACGGTACTCGGCAAAGATCAAAGTCACCGTTCCCACCTTGTCCACATCACTATTAACACAAGTGGGCGGGGCTTCAAGGTGCCGACCCACAGGAGCGAGGTCGGCGTCGAGCGAAGGACCGAGCTGCTCAGGATTCTGCAGACTGCGTCGAGTGCGAAGAACGCAATCGCCTTCACAGAGTCAAGGCAAGTCTCGGGCAATCGGTTCCAACCTCTGTAACCGGGAAGCTTCACGAGAAAGAGAATGAACCCGACAGGTGGAACGTCAGCGCCGCAGACACAACGCTGGAATACCACGATGAAGTAGCGCCCCGATTAGTTCCCTGTCCAGTCTTCCGCTCACTCCGCAAGTCTCCCATGGCGACGCACGCGCCCGGACCATGCCCAGCCGGGGCAGCCGCCGGGACCCGCAAACAGAACCGCTCCCTGCCCGTCTGACGAGGAAAAACCTGCGGCCGGCCGTCGCGTTATCCACGGCTGGGTGTCTCGAAACCTAAGTGCTTCATAACCCAGCGTTTTTGGACACCGGTCAGTCGTCGTCGCTCGAGGAGTCCGGGTCGCGGAGGGGGCGGAGCCGTTTGTCTTGAACGCTGGTGAAGGCGTATCGGCCGTGAACGTTGATGTGGGTATCGCCCAGGGGCGAGAGCCGGGCAACGTCGGCGTCATCGACGGGGTAGCCCTTGTCGCGGAGTGCGTTCAGGGCGGCGTCGATGTAGCGGGTGTTCCACAGGATGACGGCGTTCAAGACGAGGCCCAGGGTGCCGAGCTGGTCTTCCTGGCCTTCCCGGTAACGCTGTCGGAGTTCCCCGCGTTGCCCGTAGAAGATCTTCCGGGCGAGACGGTGGCGGGATTCCTGGGTAGTGAGCTGGACATGAATTTGTCGGCGATAGGTCTCGTCGTCCGGGTCGTACATTGCCAGCAGGTGCAGGGTCTTGGCGATGCGCCCGTATTCGGCGAACGCGGCACCCAGCGGGGTTGGATTGCCGTCACGGCCGAGCATCCGCAGGAGGTCGTAACCGGCGACAGCACCGTTGTGGAGGGAGCCGGCCACGCGGAGCATGTCCTCCCAGTGAGGTTCCATCCGATTGACGGACACCTTGTTCTTCGCGACTGGGCCCATGATTCCGTAGTCGGCCACCGGGGCGCCGGGCGTGGTGAGCCGCCAGAGCCGCTGGTCGGGCATGTCTGCCACTCGCGGGCTGAACTGATAGCCCAGGAGGCGGAAGAGCCCGAACACGATGTCGGAGTACGACGCCGTTTCGGTCGCGATCATCTCCGGGGCAGGGCCGCCGTCACGGTTCAGGATGACGTCGAGCACGTGCAGGGAGTCCCGCATGGTTCCGGTGACGACGACGGCGCCGATTCCTGCGACCTGGTCGTTGATCGCGTTCAGCCAGGTCACTCCTTGGCTGTGGCCGAAGTAACGGGGGTTCGGGCCGGCGTCGAGGGTGCGAACCGGGACAACGAATCGGAGCCCATCAACGGACGCGACGAGCCCACCACCCCACACCTGCGCGGTTCCTATCGATGCTTGCGCGTCGATGAGGCGCCCATTCGCGGCCGAGAGAGTCTCCACCCGGAGGTAGTTCTGGGCCACGTGGGAGAGCCTGCGCCGGTTCAGCGAGGGATGGCCATGTTTGACGACCGGCGCGAAACCGAGGTTACATCCCTCAGCGACGAGGACGGCAGCCATCGACAGCGCCAGGTCATTCAGCCGTGATCCCGACCGGCTCTCCGTCAAATTGATGTGCGTGAAATCGTCCAGATACCCGGTCCACGCGTGGACCTCCAGCAATACCTCGGGCAGGTCGACTCTCGGCATCATCCGCTCGACGAGCTCTCGGAGCGCGCTCAGGGACTCCGGTTCCGGGATGGGTTTGAGTTTCGTCAGGAATACGCGAGAACGCCCGTCGGCGCCGGTCTCGACGGTCAGTGGAGAGTTCTCATCCCCTGGCCCCTCACCCAGCCGTGTCGCGATCGACGTGTACGCGTCATCCAGCCGACCGGCGAGGTGTTTCATGTGCGTGCTGAAGGGGTCCGCCAGCTGGAGGGCTCTCAGCACGTCCGGCTTCGCGTTGGACCAGGCGTCCCCATCAAGCAGCTGCACCCGCGGGTCCCCCCAACGCCTGGATCTCAAAGCGAAGAGGTCACGGCGACGCAGAGCGCGATGCACAGCTTCGAGCACGCACAGCGTGTAAGCGCGATGATCCACCGGCCCATCATCGGCCGGGTCGGGAAAGATCAGGCGCCGCCAGGCGCCACCCACGACGTCATCGACGATCTCCGACCGCTCGACTCTTTTCCGCCCGACCAGGGCACCCAGCCCACGAACGGCCTGGAGCAGTGTTGCGCCGGCCTCGGTCGAACGCAGCGGCAGCGCCGAGGCGAACATCGACAAGAACGGTCTCACCGTCGCGTATCGCTTCACGAGCTGGGCCTGTTCCCGGGTGGGATCATCCTCGCCGAACGGACTGAGTTCGTCCACAACCTGCACCGCTGCCCTCAGCCGCTCCCGCATCCCCTCCGTGCCCAACAACTCCCACACCGCGGCGGCATCGATCTGTTCGCCCGGTTCGGCAACTTCCAACAACATTTTCGCCGCCGACGCCAACGTTACGGACGCACGGCGCAGCGCCGGCAACGACCGCATCTGCTCCTTGGCCACGGCCCTGTTCGCCGGACCGATCAGCTTCGTGGCCATCAGCACCGCGAACAGATCAAGGACGTCATCGACGGATGACACCTGCAGGGACGCCACCGTCGCGAAAACCGTCGCTCGCCTGCGCCGCTCGGACATTCGCCGCAACGTGCTTGCGTCAGCAGACAGGCCGTGCCTCGCCAGAACGTCCAGACGCCCGGGGGTGATCCCGGCCAGGTCAAGCGTGGACGCGCCCACCGCGGTTACCGCAGCCACCCTTTCGAGCGCCTTCACCATTTCCGGCCCCGACGCTCGGACCGGTGCCCGGCGAAGCTCCCCCAGCCCGGAAACACGCTCCTCTCGAACGCTGTCAACGAGAGCGTCAAGACGGGCAGCCAATCCGGCATTCATCCGATCGGACAGCAACGAGAACAACCTCTCGTTCGCCTCCGCCCGCGCCTCTGCGACCAGCCTCGTGACCAGGCTCACCCCCGGCAGGAGCACTTTCTCGCGCCGCAACCACGTCACGGCTTGATCGAACACAATCGTCGGCCGCTCCGTGCGCGTGGCCGTGCGCGCCGCCAGGAAGCCCGTGAACTCGCCCAGCACGACGGGGTCTGATGTGCGCCGATAGCCGTAAGCCTCCGCAATCTCCCACCCGTGCTCATACCCAGTCTTAGCCCGCACCGAATATTCCTCGAACACGGTAGGACCGGCGATTCCGAGCTGCCGTGACACGAACTCGACCACGTTCCCTGGGACATCCGTCGGGTCATCCAGAAAGCACCCCAGGTACCGCACCGTTCCGAGCTGGACAGCGAACCCCAACCGGTTCGCCGCGCCCCGCCGACGGCCAACGATCGTCAGGTCGTCGTCATCGAGAAAGAAGAACCGTTCAAGGTCTAGCTCCGATACCGACCCCACGAAACGGCCGTAAGCCCCCACCTGCGCATCACTCAGAAAATCAACCGGCACCATCCAACCGTAATGACCCGGAGCTACGGCTTAGCGCCAACCACCGTTCCAATACTGGTCAGACCCCGACTATGTGCGGGCGGTGCCGGTGGTCTACCCGAGCGGGCGTACGCATCCGCAGCTCGTGATCGACGAACCCGCCGCCGCGGTGTGGGCGGTGCAGATGAACACGATCGTGTTCCATCCCTGGCCGTCCCGGGCCGAACTTCCGGACAATCCCGATGAGCTGCGCATCGACCTGGATCCCCAGCCGGGAACGGGCTTCGCCGACACCATTCCGGTGGCCGTGGAGCTGAAGAATCTGCTCGCCGACGCCGGTCTCACGGCGTTCGTGAAGACCTCCGGTAATCGCGGGCTGCACGTGTTCGCGCCCATCACGCCGACGCGCGAATTTCTCGACGTTCGCCACGCGGTCATTGCCGCGGCTCGCGAACTGGAACGACGGATGCCCACCCAGGTGACCACGAACTGGTGGAAGGAAGAGCGCGGCGAGCGCATTTTCATTGACTACAACCAAGCCAATCGCGACCGCACCATGGCTGGCGCTTACAGCCCTCGGCCGCTGCCGCACGCACCGGTGTCGTGTCCACTGGAGTGGAACGAACTGGCCGAGGCCGACCCGCGCTCATTCACGATCCTCACGGTGCCGGATCGGTTGGGCACGCAGGGTGACCCGTGGGCGACGATGCACGAGCAGCCCGGCTCGATTGACACACTCTATTCCTGGTGGGAACGCGACCTCGAAAACGGGCTCGGTGAACTGCCGTTCCCGCCGGACTTTCCCAAGATGCCGGGGGAACCGCCGCGCGTGCAGCCCAGCCGCGCCCGCCGCCCGGAGTAGTCAGCCGTGCTGTTGAGCCGTGAGCTCTTCGGCCAGTTCGGCGTCGGTGCGAGCATCGATGATGCCCCACATCATGTGGGTGGGGCCGCTGCTGTCGCTCGGCTCCACGCGAGGGCGACTGGCCCAGCCGCGTGCGACGGCGTCGGCACCGAGGCGCTCGAGCGAGGCAGCCATGCGTGTTTTGCGAAACTTACCGGCCTGCACGCTGCCGTCGGGTGCCAGACGCCAGCTGCGCTTGTGGGCGATCACCCGACCGATTTCTTCGTCGGTGAGCCACCGCGAAAAGCTACGAGTGGGTGGGTCGACCGCGATCAGCTTCATGCCCACACTGTACCCGCCGCCAGCCCGCCACAAACGCGCTGTCAACTGGCCGTCGGCCTCGGAAACCTCGTCAGCGTGGCCGAACCGGGTAATAATCAACACCAGCAACCAACATCTGATCCGACGTTTAAGGAGAACCAAACATGAGCAGCCATCTCAGCCCGTACCTTAGCTTTCGCGACAACGCCCGTGAAGCAATGGACTTCTACCAGAGCGTCTTAGGGGGTGAAGTCGCCTACACGACCTTCGGAGAGTTCAACGCGAGCGAAGAACCGGCCGAGAACGACAAGATCATGCACGCAGAGTTGACGACTCCGAGCGGATACTCGCTGATGGCCGCCGACACCCCCGGCAGTATGGAGCTGTCCACCGGCAGCAGTGTCTCGATGTCGCTGTTCGGCGACGATATGGCCGAACTGACCGGGTTCTGGGAAAAGTTGGTGGTGGGTGGAACGGTCACGATGCCCCTCGAATTGGCTCCGTGGGGTGACACCTTTGGTATGGTGACCGATAAGTTCGGGACCGAGTGGATGGTCAATATCAGCGGCACGCCCGCCTCGTGAGGCAAAGATGAAAACATCGGCAACAGGCCTCGCTCGTGAGGCGAGCAACAGTACAGTTCTGCAACTGCTGGCTCGTCTGGGCTTCGCCGTCAACGGACTGCTGCATATCCTCATCGGAGTGATTGCGATCACCGTAGCGATCGGCGCAGGCGGCGGTTCCGCTGACCAGAGTGGAGCGCTGGGTCAACTCGCCTCGAGCCCTGGCGGGGTGTTTCTGCTCTGGACCGTTGTCGTGGGCCTGTTCGCCCTCGGACTGTGGCTGATTATCTCCGCTTTCATCATGCGGGGCGATCCCAAACGCAAGTGGTCGCGTCGGTTGACCAACCTCGCCAAGGCCATCGTCTATTTTGCTCTCGGCGCCACCGCGCTCACGTTTGCGCAGGGTGGAACAGCTGACTCCGCCAGCAGTACCCAGAGCGCCAGTGCGTCGGTCCTGGCATCGCCCGGCGGCGTCTTTTTGCTGTTTCTGGTCGGTGTAGGCGTGCTCGGTGTTGCCGGCTACTTCATTTACAAGGGGGCGGCGCAAAAGTTTAGGTCAGATCTCGCGGTGCCAAGCGGAACAGCCGGTCGCACCGTCATCGGGCTCGGCGTCGTCGGCTACATCGCCAAGGGAGTAGCCCTCGGCGTGGTGGCTATTCTCATCGGGGTTGCCGCGCTCACCCAGGATGCGAGTAAATCCACCGGGCTCGACGGCGCGCTGAAAGCGCTCGCCGCCCTGCCCCTCGGCATGTTCGCTCTAGTTCTGGTCGGTATCGGCCTGATCGCTTACGGCCTGTACTGTTTTGTGCGCGCTCGCCGCGCGCACCTGTAACGCACGGGACGAGTGGTGTGTATCCCAGGCGATCACGCCGCCCAGCACGACGAATGAGATCGACACCGAGGCGATAGCATCCGTTGCCCAGTGATAGCCGAGGTAGAGGCGGCTGATCGCGGCGAGTCCAATGCAGATAGCGGCGATGCTGAATCCGATGACGGCGGCCCGTTGGCTGGATCGCCGCGACACGATGAGGTAGGTGAGCACCAGCACGAAATCGGCGGCGCCAAGAACATGCCCCGATGGAAAAGAGAAGGAGTGGTCGGCGCCGAACAGCATGAGTTCGACCGGCGGTCGACTGCGGGCGATGAGCGGGGCCAGAATCTGAGCCAGGATGACGCCGGTGATCATGGCCAGTGCAAGGAGGAGGGGCCGCCAGGCGTGCTTGCTGGTGATGCCCCAGATGACAGTGAGGGCCAGCACAATAATCGGCAATGCGATCGGTCCGAACACAATCGCCAGGCCGATCATGATCGTGGTCAGAATCGGCGACCGGCCGTCGACCAGCCAGAGGCGAACCGGAGAATCGTAGACCGACGAGCGGTCCGGCTGCAGCACGTCGACGAGCACGATGGCGAAGAGCACGGTGCCGACGCTTACGAGGACGATCGCAATCAGGTTCAGACGTCGACGGTCGGTCGCGGTGAGGGGCCGCGGATCGTCCACGAGCTTGCGATACCGGGTGTGCCACCCCGGTGTAGGCCGGATATCGCTCATCTACGAATCCTTTCGGTCATGGTGGCTCAGTCGTGATGATGGCGTCGCTGTCGGCGTTCGCCGTCGAGTTTTGCTGCCAACGGCGCCCACAATACAACGGCAATGCCCACGCCGAGAAGAACTGCGCCGATTGTGTCGGTCAACCAGTGCGCGCCCAGATACGTGCGACTCAGCATCATGGCCACGGTATAGGCGGCGCCGAGCACCCAAACCCAGGTTCGAGCAAGAAGCAGGGCAAAAATTGTGGCCATAACGGCCGCGTTGGCCACATGTCCGGATGGAAACGATCCGAAATCAACGCTGACCAGAATGTCCTGCGGGCGGGTGCGACCGAACAGGTGTTTGAGCGCCTGAACGGCGCCGCCGGTGAGCATGCTCGCTGCGAGGAAATAACCAACTGCCCAATACCGCCGGACCAGGAGCAGCGCACCGACGATGAGTGCCGGGATCAGGAATGAGGCGGTGAGCCCGACGCCGAGATAGTTGAGAACCAGCGCTGGCGCATCCAGAGTCGGTCCGCGAAACTGATCGATCCAGACCATCCACGCTCGATCAAGGGCGAGGGATGTGCCGCCCGGGGAGTCGGCGGTGCTGCGCAGCATCACCAGGTAGCCAAGGCTGACGGTCAGAGCCAGCGCACCGAGACCACTGATCAGCGGCCATCGGCGCGCGACGCGTTTCGCGCGCGACGTGGCAGCGCGCTCCGGATGCTGATCGCTCACCATGGGGCAATGCTAGATCCTGCCGGCCTTAGTCGACGGCAATGTCACCGGGTGCTTTGTCGGGACGCCAGCCGCGCCAGGACGGCTGACGTAGTCGACCGGTTGCGGTCCATTCGGCAAATTCCACTTCGGCGACGAGGGTGGCACGCACCCATACCGCGCTCTCGGCATCCGCTCGGGGAATGTCATTGAACGGTGTGGTCTTGCGCACCAGCCGGGTCAGCCGAGAACGGATGTCGGTGAGGTCGCGCTCTGCAAACCCCGTGCCCACTCGGCCGATGTAGCGCAGCCCGGTCTCGGTTGGCACGCCGAGCAGCAGTGACCCGATCGTGCCCGACCGGTTGCCGCGGCCGGGGCGCCAGCCGCCCACGACAACTTCCTGGGTGCGAAAATGCCTGATCTTGACCCAGTCCCGGGATCGTCGTCCGACGCTGTAGCGGCCATCCAGCCGTTTGGCCATGACTCCCTCCAGACCAAGCTGGTAGCTGGTCTGAAATGCCTCGGCGAAGTCGCCGTCGAAGCGTGGCGGCACGTGCACTCGGCCGGTGGCAGTCACTGATGACGCTAATCGGTCTCGGCGCGCGCTGTAGGTCAGCCCGGTGAGCGAACGACCGTGCTGTTCGAGCAGATCGAACAGCATGTATTGCACCGGGGTTGTTTTCGCCGCCGATGCCACTTCGCGGGCCTCGGTGAGTTTCATGCGCGTCTGGAGCAACCCAAAATCCGGGCGTCCGCGCTTGTCCACGGCCACGATCTCACCGTCGAGCACCGCGGTGGCCAGCGCAGGATGCACCCGTGCATCCACCCGTGCATCCACCCGTGTATCCACCCGTGCATCCACCCGTGTATCCACCCGTGTATCCACCCGTACATCCACCCCGGCGTCCACTACGGCATCCATCACGGCATCCGTCTCAGTATCGACCCCGGCCGGCATCGATCGAAGAGCGGTGAGCAGGTCGGCGACGAGATCGGGATACGACACGGTCACATCATGCCCGTTGCGGGTCACCAGGCGCACACTCTGCTCGGGCAGCGATACGTACGCGAGGGCTCGCATGCCGTCCCACTTCATTTCGAACGCCCAGCCGTCGTCGTCGAGATCCGCTTCGGAACCGGGGGCGGCGAGCATGGGGGAATAGGGGTTCTTCGGCGGTGCCTCACCGATGTGCGCGGCGATGCTTCGGGAAGTGGTGCGGGTCCCGCCCGAACCCGAGCTGTTCGTTTTCATGCGGTGGATCAGCCAGTTGTTCGCCGGCTTGGCACCGGAACGTCCGTCGCTCGTGCGAATCAGGGCAAATCGGGCGGTGCCGCCGAGACCGGCGCCCGGTTCGCCATGGAGGGTCACAATAATTTCGTCATCCCGCCATTTCTCCAAGTCGTAGTCGCCACGGTCCCAGATCGACACGTCGCCCGCACCGTATTCTCCTACCGGAATATTTCCCTCAAAGCTGCCGTACTCGAGCGGATGATCCTCCACGTGCACGGCGAGTCGATTTTGGGCGGGGGAGACCGGTACGCCGCGGGGGAGTGCCCAAGATACGAGCACCCCGTCATGTTCGAGTCGAAAGTCCCAGTGCAGGCTGCGGGCATGGTGCTCCTGAATGACGAAACTTCGGCCAGCCGATTCAGAAGCGACGGTGCCGGACGGAACCGGCTCGGGCGTTTTGCGGGCATCTCGCTTGTCGCGATATACAGTGAGCCGGTCCGGTGTGACGAGCTCAGCTGTGCCGCTGCCAGACGTGCCGGCAGCGTGCTCAAATGAGCCCGTCGTCAGCACGGCGAGGGGATCCTCCCGGCTTTTCAGACGAGCGAGCACCTGCTTGTAGTCGAGCTGCGCGAGATCGGCCGAGGCCAATTCCTTCCAGGTGCGCGGGGTCGCAACCATCGGGTGGCTGCGCCCCCGCAAGGAATACGGCGTGATGGTGGTCTTGGCGGCGTTGTTCTGACTCCAGTCGACGAACACTTTTCCCGGGCGCACGCTTCGCTTCATCTCGCTCACCACCAGATCGCGGTGGTCGGCTTCCAGAGCACGCGCCAGTTCGTGTGCCACTCCCGAAACCTGATCGGAGGTATAGGAGAGATCGAGGGCAGCGTACAAGTGGATCCCCTTGCTGCCGCTGGTCACCGGCAGCGGTTGCAACCCCATATCCTGCAGGATCGAGCGCGCCAACCGGGCCACCTCCGCGCACTCGAGCAGTCCCACTCCTTCGCCTGGATCGAGGTCGAGCACGAGTCGATCGGGATGGCGCGGGGTACCGGTGCGGCTGAACTGCCACTGCGGCACGTGAATCTCCAGGGCGCTCATCTGGGCGAGCCAGGTGAGGGTGGCGAGGTCGTTCACCAGCGGGTAGGAGTTCACATGGTCTTTGTGCTGGATCTCGCGCCGTTTTACCCAGCTCGGCGTCGACGGTTCCAGATTCTTCTGAAAGAACATCGGGCCGGGGTTCTCGGCCGTTCCGACACCGTGCACCCAGCGTTTGCGGGTGGCCGGGCGATTCGCCGCGTGGGGGATGAGTACGTCGGCGATTGCCGCGTAGTACGCCAGTACGTCGGCCTTCGTTGTGCCGGTCTCCGGATACAGCACCTTGTCGAGATGGGTGAGCGTAATCCGGCGACCCTCCACGGAGACCACCTGGCTGCTGGCGTTCATGGCTCAACTCTGGCGCGAAAATCACCGGTCTGCTAGGAGACGAATGTGCCGTTCGGGTGTGTACTGGTTGCATGAGAAGCATCTGGACCGGTGCGATCACCTTCGGGCTCGTTAACGTGCCCGTGAAGGTGTACAGCGCCACCGAAGACCACGACGTCTCCCTGCATCAGGTGCACGATGCCGACGGGGGACGCATCCGCTATCAACGCCGGTGCGAGATTTGCGCCAAGGTCGTTCCCTACGACCACATCAACAAAGCCTTCGACGATGGCGATCAGACCGTGGTGCTCACCGCAGAGGACTTCGCGGCGCTGCCAGCCGAGCACAGCAAGGAAATCGACGTGGTCGAGTTCGTGCCGAGCGACCAGATCGACCCGATCATGCTCGACAAGAGCTATTTTCTCGAACCCGATGGCAAATCGTCGAAGGCATACGTGCTGTTGCGGCGCACGCTTGAGGCCACCGATCGCACGGCTATCGTGCATTTCGCGCTGCGTCAGAAAACTCGACTTGGTGCGCTGCGTGTGCACGGCGACGTGCTCATGCTGCAATCCCTGCTCTGGGACGACGAGGTTCGCGAGGCAAAATTTTCATCCCTCGATGAGCGGGTGAACATCAGCGCTAAAGAACTCGACATGTCAGCCGCATTGGTCGAGTCGTTCGCAGCCGATTTCGCACCGGATGCCTTCAGCGACGATTACCAGGACGAGTTGCGAGCGCTCATCGAGTCCAAGCTGACCAGTGGCGACGCGGTGTCGACCGAAGCGACGTTCGGCCAGGCCGAGGATGAGGGCGAGGGCGGCGAGGTTCTCGACCTCATGGAGGCGCTGCGCCGCAGCGTCGAGGCCAGTCGCGATCGGGCCAAACCCAAAGCAAAGAAGTCGCGTTCGGCTTCCTGAGGCGTGCGCCCGGCTAGGACTCTTCGATCTAAAGCGCCCGGCTGGGACCGTTCGATCTGCGGCGGTTCGATTCAGGATCGTCCGATCGGCCGTGCCGTGCCGTGCCGTGCCGTGCCGTGCCGTGCCAACTGCTGTGATATGTCGCGGGGGGCTGGGTTAGAACGGTGGGGGGCTGCTGCTGTTGTTGTGCGGGGTGGCTGTGCGGTTGGGTGCACGGTTGGGGGTGTGGTTGGGTGCCCAGGGGTCGTGGGGCAGGGGGATTGGTCCGATGACGGGTTCTGCGGGTGGTGGGGGTGGTTCGGTGTGTGGGGGTTTGGGTCTGATTCGGGTGGCGGGGTCGGTGGCGTAGTGTTTGCCGGCGGGGCTGGTCCAGGTGAGGGTGCCGTCGGGGGTGCCGGTGACGGTCCAGTTGCTGAAGTGTTTGAGGTTGTGGTTGGCGGGGCAGAGGTGGGCCAGGTTGGTGGCGGTGGTGGGGCCGCCGAATTGTTTGTCGCGGGTGTGGTCGAGGTCGCAGTTGCGGGCGGCGCGGTTGCAGCCGGGGAAGCGGCAGGTTCCGTCGCGGAGTTGGAGGTATTTTTTCAGCGCGGCGGGCACGCGGAACGGGGTGGCGCTGACGTCGAGCACGATGCCGGTGTGGGGGTGGGTGAGGATGCGTAGGAAGCTGGTGGCGGTGCCGGCGAGTTTGCGGGCGGTTTCGGGGTCGATGGGTCCGTAGCCTTCGAGTTCGC
>NZ_JASISY010000007.1 GCF_030063365.1 Cryobacterium sp. PH29-G1
GGGTTAGGAGGGGAGGGCTATTATTCCGGCGTCGAAGGCGTCTTCGCCCGGCTCGGCCCGGGAAACCTCGGCCAGGGAAACCTCAGCCCGGGAGACCTCAGCTCCGCGAATCTCGGTCTGCAGGTCGCGCACGGCGGTGCGCAGCGCCCGCTCGGCGTCAAGTCCCTGGGCCCGGGCCGAGGACACAATGGCCAACAAAAGCGGGCCGAGGTCAGCTTCGGATTCAATCGGCAGCGGGAACCCGGCATCCGCTTCGAGCAGGCCGATCTTCTCGGCCCGACCGAGCACCTTGTCGGCAAGGGCGAGCGCCGGCATTCCCGCCGGAATACCGTCGAGCACGCTCGTGCGACCGGGCTTCTCTGCGGCTTTGAAACCGTCCCAGGCTGCCGACACTTCGGCCGCAGTGTCGAGCGTGACATCGCCGAACACGTGCGGGTGCCGCCCGACCATCTTCTCGGTCAGCCGCGCCGCGACGTCCTGAATATCAAAGTTCTCCTCGGGCGTGTGCGCGGCCAGATCGGCGTGGAAGAGCACCTGGTAGAGCACGTCGCCGAGCTCTTCGAGCAGGTCATCGCGGCTGCCGGCTTCAATCGCTTCGATTAGTTCGTGGGTCTCCTCGACCAAGTGGCGCACGAGCGAGGCGTGCGTCTGGTCGGCGTCCCACGGGCATCCGCCCGGCGCTCGCAGCCGAGCGACGGTTGCCATGAGGGTGTCGAGCGCGGTCTCCGGTCGGCGGGGTGATCCGTCGTGAGCGGATGAAAACAGCGGATTCGTCATGGTCTGCACTCCTGGATCGGTTCCATCGTCGGTTCTATCGTAGGCGGGCCTTCCGAGGCCGGTTCAGACACCTCGTGTATTCTGGGTTGCGGTGAGCCGGGAAGTCTGGTCGGCACAGATATGTGCGCGCCCGAAGATGCGTGCCCACAAGACCAGAGGATTTTTTAATGACCGAACCGTCCCACGCACCGACTCCCCCGACCGGCCCCGTCTCGACCCGCACAATTCTCCGCCGCGGTACCTACCGCGAATTTATTCGCGTGTCCGCCATTCTGCGCAAGGAAACCGTCGGCGGCGCGATTCTGCTCGCCGCGACCGTGGCCGCACTGATCATGGCCAATTCCGGCTTCTCCGACAGCTACTACGCCTTTCGCGATTTTGAGTTCGGCTATGAGCCCTGGCATCTCAAGCTGAGCCTGGGCACCTGGGCTGCCGACGGGCTGCTCGCCCTGTTCTTCTTCCTGGCCGGACTCGAACTCAAGCGTGAGTTCGTCGCGGGCGATTTGCGCAGCGTCAACCGGGCCATCGTGCCGGTGGCCGCCGCCGTCGGCGGTGTCATCATCCCCGCGGTCATCTTCGTGCTGATCAATCTCCAGTCCGGCTCCGAAACGCTGCGCGGCTGGGCTATCCCCACTGCAACCGATATCGCCTTCGCCCTGGCCGTGCTCGCCGTGATCGGGTCGAAGCTGCCGCCCGCCCTGCGCATCTTTCTGCTGACCCTCGCCGTTGTCGATGACCTGCTCGCCATCGCGATCATCGCGTTCTTCTATACCTCCGACATCTCCTTCCCGCCGCTGCTGATCGCGATCATTCCCCTGGCCCTGTACTGGTTCGTGGCACACAAGTACTCCCATTTCTTCAAGAACCAGACCTGGGCGGCGTGGGTCATCCTGCTCCCCATCGGCTTCACGACCTGGGCACTCCTGCACAGCTCAGGGGTGCACGCCACCGTCGCCGGTGTGCTCCTCGGATTTGCCGTGCCGGTGCTGCGCAGCCAGCGCAGCGGAGGCCCCGAGGCTGGGCCCGGCCTCGCCGAGATCCTCGAGCACCGCCTGCGCCCGCTCTCCAGCGGATTCGCCATTCCGATCTTCGCGTTCTTCTCCGCCGGCGTCACCCTCGGCGGCGCGGAGGGGCTGCTCAATGCGCTCACCGACCCGGTGGCCGTCGGCATCGTCGTCGCCCTCGTCATCGGCAAGCCAATCGGTGTGCTGCTGGCCACGTTCATCGTGACCAAGACCACCAAAGCCACCCTCGACCCCGACCTGGCCTGGATCGACGTCATCGGAGTCTCACTGCTCGCCGGTGTCGGCTTCACAGTGTCGCTGTTGATCAGCGAACTCGCGTTCGGGCAGGACAGCCCGCACGACGACCACGCCAAGGTTGCCATCCTGGTCGGTTCGCTCCTGGCTGCGCTGCTCGCTACGGCGGTTCTGCGCGGACGCAACCGTCACTACGGGCGCATCGCTGATCGCGAGGCCGTGGACAGCGACGAAGACGGTATTCCGGATGTGTACCAGAGCAACGAGGCGTCGAAGAACTAAGCGCAGCATCCGCTGCCCCGAGCCGAGGCGCGCAGCACCGTTGCCGTTTACGCGACGGTGCTGCGCGCTTTAACGACTATTTCGCCGGCAGCGCACTCGGCACCGCCGGCGGGAAAATCGCCGCGAGCAGCGTCTTGGTCCACTCGATCAGGGCCTTGTCGCCCAGTGCTTCGCCGTTCGGCCGCGGCATCGGCACGCTGAGCGCTCCGGTGGACGAGACATAACGCGAGCCGGGATACATCCGCTGCAAACGCACCTGAATGGAATCGGCCAAATCGGCTGGAGCCACGCGCAAATTCGAGCCCATGGCCACGACCTCGCCGAGCCCCGCTTGCTGCGCCTGCCAGCGCAGCCGCGACACGGCCACGAGGTTCTGCACCGGTTCGGGCGGTTCGCCATAACGATCGGTGAGTTCCTCCACCACGAGGTCGATCTGATCGTCGGTCGCGGTGGGCGAGCTCGCGCTGGACAGCTTCTGGTACGCCTCGAGGCGCAACCGTTCACTGTCAACGAAGTCGTGCGGAATGTGCGCATCAACGGGCAGTTCGAGCCGAAGCTCGGTCTGCCCCTCGGCCACATCGCCGCGGAACGCACTGACGGCTTCACCGATCATGCGCAGGTACAGGTCGAAGCCGACGCCCGCGATGTGCCCGGCTTGCTCACCACCGAGAAGGTTGCCGGCGCCGCGAATTTCGAGGTCCTTCAGCGCCACCTGCATACCGGCACCGAGCTCGTTATTGGCCGCGATGGTGGCCAACCGGTCGTGCGCGGTTTCTGACAGAGGCTTGTTTTCGTCGTACAGGAAATAGGCGTAGGCACGTTCCCGCCCGCGACCGACCCGACCGCGCAGCTGGTGCAGCTGGCTCAAACCGAATCTGTCGGCGCGATCGATGATGATGGTGTTGGCGTTGTTGATATCGAGCCCGGTCTCAATGATCGTGGTGCAGACCAGGATGTCGAATTTACGCTCCCAGAAATCCCCCACGACCTGTTCCAGCTGCGCCTCCGGCAGCTGACCGTGTGCGATCGCGATACGGGCCTCCGGCACCAGCTCAGCCAGCTGCGACGCTATCCGGTTGATGCTCGTGACCCGGTTGTGCACGAAAAAAATCTGCCCCTCCCGCAACAGCTCCCGCCGGATAGCCGCGGCCACCTGACGCTGCGAGTATGGTCCGACGAAGGTCAAAATGGGGTGGCGATCTTCGGGTGGCGTGGCGAGAGTCGACATTTCGCGGATGCCGGTGACCGCCATCTCGAGGGATCGCGGGATGGGCGTGGCGCTCATCGCGAGAATGTCGACGTTGGTTTTGAGCTTCTTCAGAGCGTCTTTGTGCTCAACACCGAACCGCTGTTCCTCGTCGATGATGACGAGGCCGAGGTCCTTGAAAATGATCGACGGCGACAGCAGTCGGTGCGTGCCGATGACGACGTCCACGGTACCGTCGAGCATGCCGGCGATCGTCTCCCGCGCCTCCTTGTCGGTCTGAAACCGCGACAGCGCACGCAGGTGGATCGGGAATCCGGCGAAACGTTCCTTGAACGTTTCCATGTGCTGGCTGACCAACAGGGTGGTAGGAACGAGCATCGCCACCTGCTTGCCGTCTTGCACGGCCTTGAACGCCGCGCGAATGGCGACCTCGGTCTTACCGAAACCGACGTCGCCACTGAGCAGCCGGTCCATCGGGATGGGCCGCTCCATATCGGCCTTGACCTCGTCGATGGTGGTGAGCTGGTCGGGGGTCTCGACGAACGGAAACGCCTCCTCGAGCTCGTGCTGCCACGGGGTGTCCGGCCCGAAGGCGTGCCCCTTGCTGGCCATGCGCGCCGAATACAGCTTGACCAGTTCAACGGCAATGTCACGCACCGCCTTGCGCGCCTTGGTCTTGGCGCTCGACCAGTCACTGCCGCCCATCTTGCTCAGGGCAGGTGCTTCACCACCGACATAACGGGTGACGAGGTCAAGCTGATCGGTCGGCACGTACAACCGGTCACCGGCGTGCCCGCGCTTCGACGGGGCGTATTCCAACACCAGATACTCGCGGGTGGTCTTCACCGGGTTGCGGCCGCCGCTGGACACCTCCCGCTGCGTCAGTTCCAGAAAACGGCCAATACCGTGCGTCTGATGCACGACGTGGTCGCCGGCCACGAGCTGCAACGGGTCAACGACATTCTTCCGGCGGCTGGCGAGTTTTTTGATCTGCCGCGCGTCATAGCCAACCGTGCGGCCGTAGAACTCCGATTCGCTGATCAGCGTGAGTTTGGCCTGCGGCAGTTCAAAACCGTGATCGACGGATGCCTTCAGCAGGTAGGCAATACCCGGTTCCGGCGCCAGCGGCCAAACGTCCACCACCCGCACCGGCAGCTCGCGCTCGGCGAGTACCTGCGCGGCCCGCTCGACCAAACCGGCTCCCTGGGCGACGATTCCCACCACCCAGCCGTCGTGCAGCCGGGAGGCGACGTGACCCACCGCACCGTCGACATTGCCCGCGAAGGTGGGAACGGCATCCGCTTCGATGCGAATGGTGAGCAGTTCGTCGAGCTCGAGGTCTTCGGGCAATACGGGCAGATCGGTCGGCGCCGCCTGAAAGGTGCTGAGCGTCCACCAGTTGTGTGCGCTGGCCGGCGCACCCGGAGCGGAGTATTTCACGCTGTCCCGGAGGTGCCCCAGCGTGAGAAAATCGCCGGATTCCAGGTCGATCGGCGCATCGGCACCCGCCGTGGCCGCGCTCCAGGCCGCACCGAGAAACTCCCGGTTGGTCTCGGCGAGGCTGATCGCGCGACTGGCCACGCGTTCCGGTGAGATGACGGCGACGGCCGCATTGGTCGGTAGATAGTGTGTGACGGGTACCAGCCGGTCGACCAGAGCGGGCGCCAGGCTTTCCATTCCCTCCACCGGAATGCCCTCGGCGACCTTCGCGAGCAGATCGGACAGGCTCGGAAATTCGTGCTGCATTTCGCGGGCGCGCTGCCGTACGGCGGGACTCAGCAACAGTTCCCGGCTCGGTGGCAGGCTGACGCTCGTGATGACCTCGGGCAGGGACCTCTGGTCAGCGACGCTGAACAGGCGAATCTGCTCGACCTCGTCGCCGAAGAATTCCACCCGGTACGGGTGCGAGGCGACCGGGGGGAACACGTCGAGAATTCCGCCGCGCACGGCGAATTCGCCGCGCCGGGTGACCATGTCGACGCGAGCGTAGGCAATATTGACCAGTTGCAGCACGATCGCCGAGAGGTCGTGGCCGCGCCCGCCGACGGCGAGCTCGATCGGTTCGAAGTCGGTGAGGTTGTCAGCGACCGGCTGCAAGGCGGCGCGCACCGAGGCGACGACGATGAGCGGATGCCGGGTGCTCGGGTCGGATTCCTGCCACTCACGCATGCGGCGTAGCGCGTGCAGCCGTCTGCCGACGATCTCCGCGCTCGGGCTGAGACGTTCGTGCGGCAGCGTTTCCCAGGCCGGAAAGTCAATGATCTCGGCATCCGTCGCGAAGCAGCCGAGGTTGTCGCGCAGGGCTTCAGATTCGCGGCCGGTGGCCGTGATGACAAACAGCATCTGGGCGTCATCGCGGCGCAAATCGAGCAACGCGGCGAGCAGCGGGGCGCGGAGGCCCTCGGTGAGCGAGAAATCAGCGTCCCGGCTGGCATAGGCGAGGGCATTATCGAACGTGGAGGCGCGCGCGAGCGCTGCGATTAAGCCCTGAAGGATCACTGGACGAGTCTACGCACTGGTACCGACAGCACCGAACCGGGTTCAGCCCCACTCGGTGGGTCCAAGGAGCCTTAGGACGGCGCGTGAAACTTCTGCTGCGCTGCCACGACGCCGTCGGAGGCGATCAGTTCGATCGCGTCGGCGGCATCCGCTATCAGATTGGGCAGAATGCTGCGTTCGGCGGCAACGAAGTCATGCAGCACGAAGTCGGCCGGGCTCTGTCGCCCGGGCGGACGGCCGATGCCCATTCGAATGCGAACGAACTCGTTCGTTCCGGTGGCGGCGATAATGTCGCGCAGTCCGTTGTGGCCGCCGTGCCCACCACCGACCTTGATCTTCAGCGTGTCAAACGGTAGGTCCAGGTCATCGTGCACCACGATGAGCCGGGAGACCGGCAGGGAATAGAAGCGCAACAGTGCGGCCACCGGGCTGCCGGAAACGTTCATGAACGTGGTCGGTTTGGCCAGCACGAGTTTCGGCCCGCCCGGGGCGATCCGCCCCTCGGCGACCAGCGCGGCCGTCTTGTGCCGCTTGAAATTGCTCGACAGACGGCCGGCGAGCTGCGCGAGAACCATCTGCCCCACGTTGTGCCGGTTGCCGGCGTAGTCGGGCCCGGGGTTACCGAGCCCGACTACGAGCCAGAGGTTCGTATCCAGGGGAAGCCTCCGTCTGAACGAGAACCAGCTGATGAGGGTTGCTACTACTCGGCGGGCGTGGCGGCGGGCGTGCCAGCGGTGATGACCTCGGTCTCGTCGTCTTCTTCAGCCTCGCCACGCGGCGTGTGCACGTAGACGACGAGGGTGTCAGGGTCGGAGATGAGCTCGGCACCGGCCGGAAGCGTGACGTCGGCGGCGTGGATTTGGGCGCCTTCTTCGAGGCCCTCGACGGAAACTTCGAGGTTCTCGGGGATGTCGGTGGCTTCAACCTCAAGCAGGAGCGACTTGGTGTCGAAGGCGGCCATCGTGCCGGCGAAAGACTCGCCGGTCATGTGCACGGGAACCTCAACTTGAACCTTTTCGCCCTTGCGCACGACGATGAGGTCGATGTGCTCGATGATGTACTTCACCGGGTCCTTCTGCACGTCCTTGACCAGAACGAGCTGCTTCTTGCCGGCGATGTCCAGTTCGAGGATCATGTTGGTGCGACGCAGCAGCAGGCCGATGCGGTGCGACGGCAGCGACACGTGCACCGGCTCGGTGCCGTGGCCGTAGATGACGGCCGGGATCATGCCCAGCACGCGCAGCTTGCGGGCCGCGCCCTTGCCGAAGCTCTCGCGGAGTTCAGCGGTAACGGCGTTTACTTCTTTAGCCATGGTGTTTCTCCTTGCGGGGCGGGGAGCCCAGGTAGTTGTCCGCGTGCCGAAGCCCGCGGTGATGGGGTACTGATTCAACTCGAACGCATGTCAGCGTGAGGAAAAGCCCAAAGTCTCGTCCGCCGCGTCGATAACGGATTCCGCCGGTCCAATAGTCTGGCCCGGCGCTATCCCTCGCCGAAGTTCGAATCTCAAGCTTACACAGTTTGAGTGCCCCCGGCAGCCCGGGCGTGTCGCGCCCCGCCGCTCACCAGTCGTGCACGGTACCGTCGGCGAGCCGATTGAACGGCAAATACGCCGTCTGGTACGGGTACTTCCCGGCCTCATCAACGTTGAGCGTCACACCCAGGCCCGGCTTGTTACCCGGGTGCAGGTAGCCGTCGGCAAAGCTGAACGACTGCTCGAAAACGCGGTTGGTGGCCTCACCGTGCTGCATGTACTCCTGAATACCGAAGTTATGAATGGCCAGGTCGAGGTGCAGGGCGGCCGCCATGCCGACCGGGGAGATATCCGTCGGTCCGTGGATGCCGGATTTGATCTGATACTGCGCGGCGTAGTCCAGAATTTTCTTCATCGGCGAGATGCCGCCGGTGTGGGTGACGGCCGATCGCACGTAGTCGATCAGCTGGTCCTTGATCAGGGTCTGGTAGTCCCACACGGTGTTGAATACCTCGCCGATGGCGAGCGGTGTGGTGGTGTGCGAGCGCACCAGGCGCAGGGCATCCTGGTTTTCGGCCGGAGTGCAGTCCTCCAGCCAGAACAGGTCGTAGGGCTCGAGCGATTTACCGAGTTTCGCGGCCTGGATCGGCGTCATCCGGTGGTGTCCGTCATGCAGCAGGGGCAGCTCGGTGCCGAACTCGGCCCGCACGCCTTCGAACACCGTGGGGAGGTGCTGGAGATAGGCGCGAGTGTCCCAGTCTTCTTCAGCGGGGCGGGCCGCGCGCTGGGCCGGCTCGTAGTCGTAGCGTTTGCCGCTGGTTTGGGTTTGGGCCGCGACGCCGTAGACCGCCTTGAGGCCAGGAACGGCCGTCTGCACCCGGATGGCCCGATAGCCGAGGGCCTGGTGCTTACGAATGGAGTCGAACAGTTCCGGCAGGTCACGACCGGAAGCATGGCCATAGGCCAGGATCTTGTCGCGACTGGCACCGCCGAGCAGCTGGTACAGGGGCAAGCCGGCCGCCTGCGCTTTGAGATCCCACAGGGCAACGTCCACGGCGGCGATCGCGGCCATGGTGACCGGTCCCCGACGCCAGTAGGCGCTGCGGTACAGAAACTGCCAGGTGTCTTCGATGCGGTGCGCGTCGGCACCGAGCAGCAGCGGAACGACATGCTCCTGCAAGTAGGCCACAACCGCGAGCTCGCGGCCGTTCAGGGTGGCGTCGCCGAGTCCGACGAGACCGTCGTCGGTGGTGAGCCGGAGGGTCACAAAATTGCGATCCGGGCTGGTGACGATGACTTCTGCTCTGTCGATCTTCATGATTCTCCTTGGTTGTGCGCGTCGTAGGGTGGTGGGGTCGTGCCGGTGCGAGAGCGAGTGCCCGCTATCGCAGTGTCAGTCCGGCGGGAGCAGCCAGCAGGGCGAGTTCGGCACGGTTGGGCGCTCCCTCCCAGTCGCCCAGAGCGCCAACGGCGAAGGCGCCCGTGACCGTGCCACGGTAGAGCGCCTCGGCGGCGCTCCGTCCGTCCAGCACGGCCGACAGGTATCCCGCGGTGAAGGCGTCGCCGGCACCGATGGTGTCCCGCACGGTCACCGGAATCGCCGGGGCATGCGCCACCGTGCCGGCGAAGTAGACGCTCGCCCCGCTCGCGCCGCGTTTGACCACGAGCGTGCCGACACCGGATGCCGCGAGCTCGGCCGCGGCGGCCGCCTCTCGATCCGGTGTGGTTGCGCCTTGCACAACCAGCGGGAGTTCATCGTCGGAGGCGATCACGATGTCCGCGCTGCGGGCCAGGATTGACAGGCTCTCCCGCGCCGCGTCAACGCCCCACAACTTTGATCGATAGTTCACGTCAACGCTCACCAGGGCCCCGGCGGCGCGCGCCAGCTGCACGGCCTCGGTAATGGCCTCCGCGGCCGAGGGAGACAGCGCCGGGGTGATGCCGGAGACGTGCAGGAGCCGCGGCGGCACCGCGAGGCACGCGGCGGCATCCGCTGGGCAGAGCGCCGAGCCGGCAGAATTGCTGCGGTAGTAGGTCACTCGCGACAGGTCGTTGATGCGGCGTTCGGCCAGCATGAGACCGGTCGCCCGGTCGGGGTCGATCGCGACAGTGTCAACGAGCACTGATTCTGCGCGCAGGGTGCGCAATAGGTACTCCCCCGCTTCGTCGCGGCCGACGCGACCACCCCACCGTACGGAGTGGCCGAGCCGGGCCAGTCCGATGGCGACGTTTGATTCGGCGCCGGCCATGGTCATCTGCAGGGTGCCGCCCAGGCGCACCGGTGTTCCGGTGCGCAGGCTGACCATGGTCTCGCCGAGGGTGACAACGTCCGGCCCGGTCAAGAGATTGCCGGTCATGTGCGTGCCGGTCGGTTCGCTTCATCGCGAACCAGCAGGAAGGCGGCAACCCGGGCCTGCAGATCGTCCAGGTTTCCCCCGCGCGCGGCATCCCCCAGCAGCGGGCTGCCAATGCCCACGCCGACGGCGCCGGCCGCGAAGTATTCCCGGGCCAGCCCGGCATCGACACCGCCCACGGGTATGAACGGCACGTCGGGTAGCGGATCGCGCAGCGCCTTCAGATAGGCCGGGCCGCCGAACGATCCGGGAAAGAGCTTGACCACGGTGGCGCCCGCGCGCCGGGCCGCCACGACTTCCGTCGGCGTCAGCGCTCCCGCGCAGACCGGCAGCCCCAGGCGCGCCGATTCGTCGATGGCCTCCGTCACGGCCGGCGTCACCATGAAGGTCGCACCGGCGGCGGCCGAGCGGTGCACGTCGTCGATGGTGAGCACGGTTCCGGCACCGACGACACAGTCGCGTGGGGCGAGCCGGGCCAGTTCGGCGATGATGGCCAGCGCATCCGTTGTTACCAGCGACACTTCGAGAAAGCGGATGCCGCCGGCGAAGAGTGTCAGCGACGCGGCCAGAGCCGCCTCCGGGTTGTCGCCGCGAACGATAGCCAGTAGGCGTTCCCGGTGGAGTCGCGCGAGGAATTCGGTCGGGGTCGTCATGGCCGTCACCACTCCGCCAGCGCGCCGTCGGCGTGGCGCCAGACCGGTGACCGCCAGGTGTGCCCGCGAGAATCGGCGGCTCGTACGGCTGCCTCATCGACCTCAATTCCCAGTCCCGGGCCCGTCAGTAGCTCAATGTTGCCGTTCACGAATTTCAATGGCTCCTTGTCGAGCACGTAGTCGAGTACCTCGGCGCCCTGGTTGTAGTGAATTCCGATGCTCTGCTCCTGAATGAGGTAGTTGGGCGTTGCAAAACCCACCTGCAGACAGGCTGCGAGCGCGATCGGGCCGAGCGGGCAGTGTGGCGCCAGTTGCACGTCATACACCTCGGCCATCGCGGCGATGCGGCGCACCTCGGAGATGCCACCGGCGTGCGACAGGTCGGGCTGCGCCACGGCGATACCGGCACCAAAGACCGGGAGAAAATCCTGCCGCGTGTAGAGCCGCTCCCCGGTCGCGATCGGTATGGACGTAGCCTGGGCGAGTTGTCCGATCAAGTGAGAGTTCTCCGGAACGACCGGCTCCTCGATGAAGAACGGTCGCAGCGGTTCGAGCAGCGGGGCGATCCGGCGGGCATTGGCGAGCGTGAATCGACCGTGAAAGTCCACGGCCACATCCCGGTCGGGGCCGAGGGCGGCACGGGCTGCGGCGACCCGCTCCAGCACGCCGTCAATTTCGGCGACGGTGCCGACGCGGCTCATGATGCCGGAGGCATTCATCTTCACTGCCGTCAGTCCTACCTCTATTTGCGCCGCAATAGCGTCGCTGATGCCGCTCGGATCATCCCCGCCGACCCAGCCGTACATGCGGATGCGATCGCGCACGGCGCCACCGAGCAGCTGGTACACGGGCACTCCGAGGGACTTGCCCTTGATGTCCCAGAGCGCCTGGTCGATACCGGAGACGGCACTGCCGAACACCGGACCACCCCGGTAGAAACCACTCTTGGTCAGGACCTGCCAGTGATCTTCAATGCGATCGGGGTCGGCACCGACGAGGTATTCGGCGAACTGTTCGACGACCGTGCGCACGGCATCGGAGTGCCCCTCCAGGCTGGCCTCGCCCCAGCCGACGATGCCATCGCTGGTCTCAAGCCGCACAAACAACCAGCGCGGTGCGACGAGAAAAGTTTCAACGCGGGTGATTATCGACACTGTCGACCTCATGACCTTCTGTTTCAGCGGCCAGGGCCGCGAGGATCCGTTCGACGATGACGCCGGGCGATTCGACGATGTCGACGGTCACGCCGCGTTCATCGTCGGTTCGTACTTCGAGGGTGTCGTACTGCGACTGCAGCAACGCCGGTGGCATGAACTCATGGGTGCGGGCGCGCAGTCGGGCCGCGATCACCTCGATCGCACCTTCCGGATCGACGATGAACAGGTCGGCGGCATGGGTGCGTAGGAGGTCGCGATAGCTGAGCTTGAGCGCCGAGCAGGCGATCACGATGCCCTCACTCTGGCCCAGGGCCAGTTGTCGCCCGACCTCGTGCAGCCATGGCATCCGGTGTTCATCCTGCAGCGCCTGCCCGGCGGCCATGACGGCTTTGTTGGCGGCGGGGTGCAGGGCATCACCGTCGAGAAACCGGGTACCGAGCTGCTCGGCCAACAGTTCGCCGATGGTGGATTTGCCCGAGCCCTGCACGCCCATGACGACGATCGGTGGGAAGCGCACTGCTACCCCTTGGTCGCCCCGGCGGTCAGGCCGGACACGATGTATTTCTGGGTGAACAGGGCAATCACCATGATGGGAACGGTCACGACAACGGCCGCGGCCATCAGGCTGCCCCAGTCAATGCTCGCGTACGAGACGAAGTTGAAGATTGCCACCGGCAGGGTCTTGGTGTTCGCTCCGGAGAGTACGAGCGCAAACATGAAGTTGTTCCACGAAAAGATGAACGAGAGGATGCCTGCGGTGGCGAGTCCGGGAACCGACAGCGGAAGCGTGATCCGCAGGAACGCGCCGATGTGGGTGAGCCCGTCAACCTGGGCCTGTTCCTCCAATTCGAGCGGAGTCGAGTCGAAGTAGCTGATCATGATGTACACGATGAGCGGCAGGGCAACGAACATATGCGAGAGGATCAGCACGCCGAAGCCGCCGACCATGCGCATGTTGGCGAAGATGAAGTACCACGGTACGAGCAGGCTGACGCCCGGGATGATGCGTGCCATGAGCACGACCAGCGCGGAACGATGCATGGCGAACCGACTCATCGCATAGGCAGCAGGAACACCGATGAGCAGGGAGAACAGGGTGGACAGCAACGCAACCCAGAAACTATTGAAGATGAAGATCAGATAGTTGTTGCGGCTGAGCACATTGTCGTAGTTGTCGAGGGTCGGTGTAAAGAACAGCGTCTTGCTCGCGTCGAAGATGTCAACGTTGGATTTGAGCGACGCAATCAGCATCCAGGCCAGGGGCGCGATGAACAAGAGCACGGTCAGCGTGAGCGCGACCACCCGGAAGGTCTTGTAGGCGCGCGGTTTGCGGCGCCGCGGTGCAGATGCAACCGGGGTCGGTGTCTTTGCTGCGGAACGAGTTGGCAGTGTCGTGGTCATGACCGGTTCGCCTTTCTGCGGTAGGTGAGTACCCACATGATCGCGATGATGAGCAGGAAGAACAGGACCAGCACGGTGGAGGCGATCCCGTAGTCGTTGTAGTCGAAACTCAAGCCGAAGGCATAGATATTGAGTGTCTCGACCTCGTGGAACGAGCCACCACCCTTACCCTTCGTGGCATACAGAATGTCGAAGGTCTTCAGGGCATCGATGCCGCGCAGCACGACGGTGACAATGACGGTGGCCCGCATCAAAGGCAGCGTGACAAACCAGAAACGCTGCCACGAGTTGGCACCGTCAATGCGGGCCGCTTCGTCGGGTTCGTCGGAGAGCGAGGTGAGGCCGGCGAGCAGCATCAGCACCACCATCGGCGTCCACTGCCAAATGTCCACGAACATCAGTGTGGGCAGCGCGGTGTACTGGCCGGAAAGCCACGGCTGGGCCGGTATACCGATCCAGCTCAAAACCTGGTTGGCGAAGCCGATGTTCGGATCGAAGATAAGGCGCCACATCATTCCCACGGCGACGGGGGTTGCCACCAGTGGCAGCAGGATCGCCACGCGCACCCATTTCTCGCCGCGGAACGGACGCCAGAGCAGCAGGGCAATGCACATGCCCAGGACCAGTTCGACCGCGAGGGCTCCACCGGTGAACACGAAGGTGCGCATCACTGCCGGCCAAAAGCGGTCCGTGTCGGTGAGAACCTCAAAGTAGTTACTGAGCCCGACCAGGTTGGACGCAGCGCGAACCGACCCCTCGGAATCGGTCACGCTGAGATACAGGGTCCAGCCCAGTGGCACAGCAATCAGCAGTCCAACAAATATCATCGCGGGAGCGGCGAAAAGCCACTTGCGATACCGGTTTGCCCACGTGGAGTAATTCGTCCACATCGAGGGCTTGGTGGTGACCATCGTGGTCATCGTTCACCTCACACTTGGTGTTACGCCTTCAGAAAATGGTGGGTCCGTGGGGCGGACGATCCACATGATCGTCCGCCCCACGTGCGTGCTGCTGACTATTCGTCGTCGAGGATGCCCTGGAAGGCATCGCTCGCGGCATCCGCTGCAGCGTCGGAGTCTCCGCCGGTGATGGCAATGACGATCGGGTCGCCGACGATCTCGCGTGCCTCGGGCACCTTGATCACGAGCGGCCGGTCATGACCGACACCGTTCTTCGTGCTCGTGGCGATCGCTGCGGCCAGATCGGCCGGGTAGTTCGAGGTGCCGGCTGGGTCTTCCCAGACCGACTGACGTGCGCCGGGAACGCCGTCCTGCTGCACCGCCAGGGTGAGGTCCTCACTGGTGGCCCATTCAATGAATTTCCACGCCTCGGCCGAGTTCTTCGATTCGGCATTGATGCCGAGCGCCCAGGACGGCACGTTGTAGGCGACGGAGCCGCCGGGGCCGGCGGGCATCGGCGCGAAACCGACGGTGTCAGAAACCTTGGAGGTCTCGGGGTCGGTCGCGTTCTTGTAGAGGCTGTCAGCCTCGGTGTAGAAGCCGGCCTGGCCCTGCGTGAAGATGGCCATGGCCTCGGGCCAGCTCATGTCGGTGCTGACGTTTTCGGGCCCGTACTCGCGAATGAGTTTGCCGTAGAAAGCGTAGGCTTCCTTCGCTTCAGGGCTGGCGACTCCCGACTTACCGTCCTTGTCGATGAAGTCACCGCCGAAGCTGTACAGAAAGCTGGAGAACTGCGTGACGGCGGCAGACTTGCCGGTGCGGGCGACGAATCCGGCAACGCCCGGGTTCTGTTCCTTGACGGCCTGTGCCGCGGCTTCGAGTTCGTCCATCGTTGTGGGAACTTCGAGTCCGGCTGCGGCCAGCAGGTCCTTGCGGTAGTAGAGCACTTCCTGCTCGGTGATGATCGGTACCCCCACCACGTTGCCGTCGTAGGTCGTTGATCCGACCGGACCGGATTGGAAGTCGCTCCAGTTCCAATCGGCATTGGACTCAACGTCGTCGCTCAGATCAGCGAGATAGCCGTTCTTGGCGAACAGCTTGCCCTCCTGGAGCGGGCGATACATCATCACGTCGATCTCGTCGGTGCCCGCATTGAGCTTGACGTTGTACTGATCGGACAGCTGGTCTTCGCCATACTGGCTGAGCTCGACCTTGAGGCCGGTGGCCGCCTCGAATTCGGGCAGCTTCGCCTTGATGGTGTCGGTCCAGACGTGGTTGGCCAGAGTGACCCGAAGAGTCTTCGAGCCCCCGTCGTCGCTGGAACCGGTGCTGCAGGCGCTGAGCGTTCCCGCCGCGATAATTGTCGCTGCGGCGATAGCCGCAACACGAATAACTGAATGACGCTTCACTGTGTCTCCAATTCGCAAACCCGTGCATCGTCACACAGATCCCCGACCGATGCATCTTTACATCTGTCTCGTTGGAAGACATTACAGAATAAAACATACTTATTCAACCCTGAGATCAAAACGATATGATGTGTGGCATGACGGATAACGTAAACGCAGTGACGCGGGCGACGGAGCCCGACTCACTGGAAGCCCTTCCCCGGGCGCTCGACGAAAACTCCGCCCTGCACGGCCTGCACGCTCAGATTCTCGATCTGCTCGGCCTCGCGATCTGCGCCGGAGAGCTGCCCACCAAATCCGTCTTTCGGATCGAGGAACTCGAGGAACGCTACGGCGTCTCCCGTTCCGTCGTGCGCGAGGCCATCCGGGTACTCGCCTCGATGGGCATGATCGCCTCACGTCGTCGCGTGGGCGTGCAGATTCTTCCGGAATCCGACTGGAACCTCTACGATCCCCAGGTCATCCGTTGGCGCCTGGCCTCCCCCGCCCGAATCAGTCAGCTGCGCTCACTGACCGAGCTGCGCACCGCGATCGAACCAGAGGCAGCACGTCTGGCGGCCACCAGGGCCCCGCTGGCCGATGCGAGCGAGCTCATGGGCCTGGCCGGCAAGCTGTGGGCGGCGGGACAGGCCGACGACCCGGCCGAATTCCTCATTCTGGACATTGAGTTTCACCGCCTGGTGCTCGCGAGCTCGGGCAACGAGATGTTCGCCAAGCTCAACTCGCTCGTGGCCGAAGTTCTGACCGGCCGCACAAACTACGGGCTGATGCCGGAGCATCCGCACAACGATGCCCTACAACTGCACGTTGATGTCGCCAGCGCCATTCAGCGCGGTGACGCCGCCGCCGCCCAGACCGCCATGCTCGGCATCATGGAACGAGCCTTCGACGAGATGAGTTCGATCTGGGCGGACGGCGAGCCGGGCTAGGTTCTATCTAGAACAGCCCCGCAACGATGTAGATCGCCAGGGCGATGGCGAAGCCGATGACCCCGACGAGGGCCTGGCCGACCGTCCAGGTTTTCAGCGTGGTCTTGGTGTCCATTCCGAAAAACCGGCTGACCAACCAGAAGCCCGAGTCATTGACGTGACCGGCGAACACCGATCCGGCGGCGAGTGCGAGAACGATCGCGGCCAACTCCACCGGGTTGAAACTCGCATTGCCCATCACGACCGGCTGCAACAGGGCAGCGGATGTCGTCAGCGCGACGGTCGCCGAACCCTGCGCGATGCGCACCACAGCGGCAATGACGAACCCGGCGATGATGACCGGAAGCCCGACGGCGTCGAGCGACTCGGCAATCGCGTTGCCGATGCCGCTGGCCCGTAGCACTCCGCCGAACATGCCACCGGCGCCCGTGATGAGAATGACGGACGACACCGGACCGAGGGCACTGTCGACAACAGCTTCCACGAGGTTGGCGGACTTGCGCTTCTTCCAGCCGAGCAAAATCATGCCGAGCAGCACGGTGATGAGCAGGGCAACCGGGGTCTCACCCAGGGTGCGCAGAATCTGCACCCAGGTGCTGTCGAGCGAGACCAGGTCAGCGCTGGCGGCCATGTTGAGGCCGGTGTTGAGAAAGATCAAACCGATCGGAAGCAGCAGCAGCGTGAGCACGGTTCCGACCTTGGGTGTCGATTCGAACTCGGCGAAGTTTCCGGTGCTGCCGCTCAGGATCGAGGGAACGGGAATGTCGTACTTGCGTCCCACGTACCGACCGAAGAGATAGCCCACGAAGTACCAGGTGGGCAAGGCAACGATCAGTCCGAAAATCAGCACGAGCCCGACATCAGCACCCAGAAGCCCGGTGGCCGCGACGGGCCCGGGGTGCGGCGGTACGAAGATGTGCATCACCGAGAAGGCGATGGCCGAGGGCAGCGCGTAGCCGAGGAACGACCCGCCCAGGCGACGGGCGACCGCGAAGATAATGGGCAGCATGACGACGAGGCCAGCGTCGAAGAAAATCGGGAATCCGAGCATCAGCGAGGCCACGGCAAGGGCGAGCGGGGCTCGCTTCTCACCGAACCGGGTGATCAGGGCATCGGTGAGCACCTTCGCGCCCCCACTGGTTTCCAGCATTCGGCCCAGCATGGCGCCGAGACCGACGAGCAGGGCAACGCTCGCGAGCGTTCCGCCGAACCCGTCGAGCAGCGTCGCCATCAGTCTGGCCGTCGGGATTCCGGTGCCCACTGCGGTGAGCAGGCTCACGATAATCAAGGAGAGAAAGGCATGCACCTTGAACTTCATGATCAAGACGAGCAGGAGCGCGATGGCGCCGGCGGCAACGCCCAGCAGAGCGGGTGTCGACAACACCCAATTCATTTCAAGATCGGTCATGCGTCGGCTATCTCTTTCTTATCGGGGAATCGTGTGTGCTGCAGAAACTCAACGGCGAGTTCAACGATTTCGTCGGGAGTATTCATGAGGTTGATGCGAAGACCGGCCTCGTCGCGCGCAAGCGGCTCGAGGGCGGCAAACTGCGAGTCGAGCAGCGCGGCGGGCATGTACTCGTGGTTGCGATGGGTCAACCGCTCGGCGATGAGCGCCTGGTCACCGAACAGCTCGATAAACACCAGCGTCGGAGCGATGCTGCGCAGCAGATCGCGGTAGCTGCGCTTGAGCGCCGAGCAGGCCACCACGATGGGCTCGCCGTGCTCAAGGGACGCGGCAATCGTTTCGGCGATGCGGGTGAGCCACGGGATCCGGTCGGCGTCGGTGAGCGGATGCCCGGCCGCCATTTTGGCGCGGGCCTCGAGGCTGTGCAGGTCGTCGCCGTCGGTGAACCGCAGTCCCAGGGCGTTGCCCAGGCCGCGGCCGACCGTCGATTTGCCGCATCCCTGCACTCCCATTACCACGATCGGTTTTTCGGGAGAGGAAATACGGGGTGTACGGTTCAGGATTTCATCAGTCATTGACGCTCCACTCCATGGGCCGTTGCTTCATTACATCGGATCATTTCGCAATATACGCGCAATAAATCTGATTACATTGATCAAGCGTACCCGTAATGCTCATCGCATTCAACGACCGATCGTGCGAGGTGCGCGTCACGCAGGCACCGACTAATCTGGAGATTGGTCTGGAGATAACAGCCCCAAAGGAGAAAACGTGTCAGAGTCCGGTTCAGCACAGGCAAATATTGGCGTCGTCGGTTTGGCGGTGATGGGCTCGAATCTCGCCCGCAACCTCGCCGGCCGCGAGGGAAACACCGTGGCGGTCTACAACCGCTCCCCCGAACGCACACGCCTGCTCACGACCGAGCACCCCGAGGCGAACTTCGTTGCTTCCGAGAGCATCGCCGACTTCGTCGCCTCGCTCACGAAGCCCCGCACCGCCATCATCATGGTGCAGGCCGGCCGCGGAACCGACGCCGTTATCTCGCAGCTCTCGGAGTTGTTTGAGCCCGGCGATATCATCGTCGACGGTGGCAACGCCGAATTCACCGACACCATCCGTCGCGAAAAGGAACAGAGCGCCAAGGGCCTCAACTTTGTCGGTGCCGGCATCTCCGGTGGCGAAGAGGGCGCCCTCAACGGCCCGAGCATCATGCCCGGTGGCTCGGTGGAGGCGTACAAGACCCTCGGCCCCATTCTCGAATCCATCGCCGCCGTTGTCGACGGCGTGCCCTGCGTTACCCACATCGGCACCGACGGCGCCGGCCACTTCGTCAAGATGATCCACAACGGCATCGAGTACGCCGACATGCAGCTCATTGCCGAGGCCTACGACCTGCTCCGCAAGGTTGGCGGCCACTCCCCCGAGGCCATCGCCGACGTGTTCACCGACTGGAACGGCGGGGAGCTCAACAGCTACCTGATCGAAATCACGGCGGAGATTCTGCGCCAGGTCGACGCGAAGACCGGCAAGCCGTTCATCGACGTGGTGCTCGACGAGGCCGGTTCCAAGGGCACCGGCGTGTGGACCGTGCAGAACGCGCTCGACCTCGGGGTTCCCGTCGGCGGAATCGCCGAGGCTGTCTTCGCCCGCGCCGTCTCGAGCCACCCGGAACAGCGCGGACCGGTGCGCGCCACCATCACGGCTCGCCCCGAAATTGCCGTGGTCGGCCACACGTTCCAGGAAGACGTTCGCCAGGCGCTCTACGCGTCGAAGATCGTGGCCTACGCGCAGGGTTTCGACGCCATCATCGCCGGTGCGGCCAAATACAACTGGAACATCGACAAGGGCGCCATCGCCACCATCTGGCGCGGCGGCTGCATCATTCGGGCGCAGTTCCTCAACCGCATCGTCGACGCGTACGCCAACGACCCGTCGATCCCGTCCCTTCTCGTTGACCCGTACTTCGCCCAGGCCGTGGCCGACGGCGAGTCGGCCTGGCGCCGCGTGGTGTCGACGGCGACGCTGTCGGGCATCCCGGTTCCCGGATTCGCGTCAGCCTTGAGCTACTTCGACTCGCTCGCCAGCGAACGACTGCCGGCGGCCCTGGTACAGGGACAGCGGGACTTCTTCGGCGCCCACACCTACCACCGGGTCGACCTGCCCGGAACGTTCCACACCCTGTGGTCGGGCGACCGCACGGAAATCGTGACCGAGGCATCCACGCACTAGCCACCCGCCGGCCTGTTCTGTACTCAACCCGTCACTTCACACCCGGGTCTGGAACAATGGGGTCACCCATGACTGATAACCACCCCGAACTCTCCGGCTACGAACCCAACGACGACTACCGTCCACTCCGCGGGAAACACTTTACGTCGATCCTGCGCGTCGTGGTGGTGCTCGGCATTCTCGCCCTCGTCGTACCGGGCGTGCTCACGACGATGCGCGTAGCTTCCGACACCGCCGCCAATGCCTGCGTGAGCGCGGTGGCTCGGTATTACCCCTCCGCGGTCAACTTTGATGCCCGCTTCGAGCTCACCGGAGCGGGCGGGTTCGGCTGGCAGTGTTACGCGATCGACCAGAACGAGCGGGAGACCTTTGTGACGCCACTCGGCGTCATCCCGTCGGCGCCACGCCAACTCGCCCCCGGCACACCCACCTAGCGAGCACGCCGCCGAGCCGTGAGTTTCGTCGGACCCGCGCCGCCGAGCCGTGAGTCTCGCCCCGAAAACGGCCCGAAACGGGCTTAACCTCACGTCTCAGCGATTGAAACTCACGTCTCGGCGAGAACGCGAGAACGCGAGAACGTTTGCGTAACGCGCAAGCGCAGCATCCATTCTTGGCGCCGTTAAAGAAGCGGAGGCGGCGGCCATAGCCACCGCCTCCGAAATCAGCCCCGTGCGCGGCTGAGCAACCTACCTGTTACGCGGCGCCGTCAAACATTGAGGTGACCGAACCCTCGTCGAAGACCTCGTGGATGGCGCGGGCCAGAAGCGGCGCGATCGGCAGCACGGTAAGGGTCGGGAAGCGCTTCTCCGGCGGAATCGGCAGGGTGTCGGTGACGACGACGGCGCTGATGGCTGGGTTCTGCAGCATGTCCACGGCCGGGTCGCTGAACACGGCGTGGGTGGCGGCGACGACAACGCCGATGGCGCCGGCCTCACGCAGAGCTTCGGCGGCGAGGGCGATCGTGCGGCCGGTGTCGATCATGTCGTCGACCAGCAGGCAGACGCGGCCGCGAACCTGGCCGACAATCTCGTGCACGGAGACCCGGTTCGGCACGAGCGGGTCGCGACGCTTGTGGATGATGGCCAGCGGCACGCCGAGGCGGTCGCTCCAGATGTCGGCGACACGCACGCGACCCATGTCGGGCGAAACCACGGTGAGGGTAGCGGGGTCAAGCTTTTCGCGGAAGTGCTCGAGCAGCACCGGCATCGCGAACAGGTGGTCGACGGGCCCGTCGAAGAAACCCTGAATCTGGGCGGCGTGCAGGTCGATCGACATGATGCGATCGGCGCCGGCGACCTTGAACAGGTCGGCCACGAGGCGGGCCGAGATCGGCTCGCGGCCGCGACCCTTTTTGTCCTGTCGGGCGTAGGGATAGAACGGGGCCACCACCGTGATGCGCTTGGCCGAGGCCCGCTTGAGCGCGTCAACCATGATGAGCTGTTCCATCAGCCATTCGTTGATCGGCGCGGTGTGGGACTGGATGACGAAAGCATCCGAGCCACGCACGCTCTCGTCGAACCGGGCATACAGCTCGCCGTTGGCGAAGGTGCGTGCGTCGGTGTGGAGCAGCTCTGAACCAAGCTCCGTTGCGATATCGAGCGCGAGCTGCGGGTGTGCTCGCCCCGAAACCAGTACTAGTCGTTTATCGCCGCTGGTCTTGATTTCCGACACCTATTCTCCAGTCTTCGTGCTGTCCACGCGTTCTGTGTTGCTCAGGCTGGCGGCCGCGGCGGTCGCCGCGGCTGTACCCGGACGGTTGGCGTGAACCCAGCCGTCCATATTGCGTTGCGGGGCCACGTTGATGGCCAATGCGCCGGCCGGCACGCTCTTGCGAACGACCGTGCCTGCGCCCGTGTACGCTCCGTCTCCAATTGTAATCGGCGCGACGAACACGTTGTGCGACCCGGTGCGCACGTGCGACCCGATCGCCGAGTGGTGCTTGGCCACGCCGTCGTAGTTGGCGAAGATTGTTCCCGCGCCGATATTCGATCCGACGCCCACGGTGGCATCGCCCACATAGCTCAGGTGCGGCACCTTGCTGCCTGCGCCGATCTGGGCGTTCTTGGTCTCGACGAAGGCGCCGATCTTGCCGTCAGCACCGAGCACGGTATTGGGACGCAAGTAGGAGAACGGGCCAACGGATGCCCCGGATTCGATCACCGCGAGGGTCGCGTCGGTGCGATTCACGCGGGCACCCTGGCCAATCTCGCAGTCGCGCAGGGTGCTATCCGGGCCGATGATGGCGCCGGTGGCCACCACGGTGGCCCCCACGATCTGGGTGCCCGGCAGCACGGTGACATCGGCCGCGAGCACCGCCTTCAGATCGATCCAGGTCGTGGCCGGGTCTTGCACGGTCACGCCGGCGAGCTGCCAGCCGCGCACGATCAGTGCGTTGAGCTTCTGCGCGGTGTCACCGAGCTGGGCGCGGTCGTTGATGCCGGCGACGATCCAGGCGTCTGCGACGGGAACGGCGCTCACCTCCGAACCGGCCCGGCGCAGCAGCTGCACCACATCAGTGAGGTATTTCTCACCCTGAGCGTTGGCGGTGGTGAGCTGGGCGAGCTGCTCGCGCAGGGCACTCAACCCGAACAGGTACACGCCGGCGTTGATCTCGGTGACGGCCAACTCGGCATCCGTTGCATCCTTCTGCTCAACGATGCGGTCAAAAACACCCTCGACCGAGCGGATGATGCGGCCATAGCCGGTCGCGTCGTCCGGGTAGGCGGAGAGAACGGTACCGGCGGCGGCTCCCTTGCGGTGGGAGGCGATAAAGGAGGTGAGGGTGGCCGCGTTCAGGAGCGGCACGTCACCGTTGATGACGAGTACGTCACCGTCGAAATCGGCCGGCAGCGCGGCGACGGCCTGCTCGACGGCCCGGCCGGTGCCCGGAATCTCGTCCTGATCGACGATCGTGCTCTCCGGCAGGTCTTCCGCCACGACGGCGGCGAGCAGGTCACGTTCGTGGCGCACAACCGTGACGACGTGTGCGGCGTCCAGTGCGCGCGCGGTGGCCAGCACATGGCTGACGATCGGAACTCCAGCGAGCGGATGCAGCAGCTTCGGCAGGCTGGATTTCATACGGGTACCCTGACCGGCGGCTAATACGATGATGGCGAGGCGGGCATCTGTCACAGTATTCCTAACGCTGGGATGAGAGAGAGAAGCGCGCAACGAGTGCGTGCTCCGCCACCAGGATTCGAACCTGGACCGAACAGCTCCAAAGGCTGCCGTGCTGCCGTTACACTATGGCGGAACGTTCCGGCCGAGGCCAGTAACTAGTCAAGTGTGCCAGATTCCAGCGGCCCCCGGCACCGCCGACGCCGTCGCAGCGGTCTGCGGGCGAAGAAACCCCCCGGTAAGCGCGATAATGGAGCAATGCCTGGCAATGATGAAGTCGACCGAATCGTCGATTCGTGGCTGCGTGAACGGCCCGATCTAGATTTTGCGCCGCTGCAAGTACTCAGCCGGGTGGCCCGATTGTCCAAGCACCTCGACCGGGCCCGTCGCACGGCGTTCTCCCGCTCGGAACTCGCGTCGTGGGAGTTCGACGTGCTCTCGGCCCTGCGCCGGGCTGGCACGCCCTACGAGCTCAGCCCTAAGGCTCTGTTGCTGCAGACGCTCGTCTCCAGCGGCACCATGACGAACCGCATCGACGGGCTCGTTGACCGCGGGCTGGTCAAACGCCGCTCCGCACCCAACGATGGCCGCGGCATCCTGGTGGGCATGACGCCCGCCGGCCTCACCCGAGTGGATGCCGCCATCACCCGGCTGGTCGACGCCGAAGCTGATCTGCTCGACACCCTCTCAGCGGGCGACCAGGAGCGATTGGCCGGTCTGCTGCGCAAGCTCAGCTTGGACTTCGACTGAGATTTCGCTGAGCTCGAGACGCCGGCGTGTTTCGACAGCCTCAACAACCGGCGTGCCGGCTCCTCGACCAGCGCGGCACGCCAACTACCGGCGCAGGGCCTTGCGGGCGAGGTAGTTGCCGAAGAACTGCACGAATTGCACGAGCACAATGATCAACAGCACCGCAGCCCAGGTCACGATCGGGTTGAACTGACGGTAGCCATATTGCAGGGCGAAGTTACCCAGGCCGCCGCCGCCGACATAGCCGGCGACCGCTGACATATCCACGAGCGCGACAAAGATAAAGGTATAGCCCAGAATCAGCGGTCCGAGCGCTTCGGGCAGCAATACCGTGGCAATGATGCGAATCGGTCCGGCACCGACGCTGCGCGCCGCGTCGATCACGCCGGGTGTCACGGTGAGCAGGTTCTGTTCCACGATACGGGCCATCGCGAAGGACGCCGCGAGGGCGATCGTGAAGACGATGGCGTTGTTGCCGATGCCGCTGCCGGTGACCGCTCGGGCGAGTGGTTGCGCCGCCGCGAGAAAAATAATGAACGGAATAGGACGAACGAAATTGACCAGCAGGTTGAGCACGAAGAACAGCGGCTTGTTCTCGAGAATGCTGCCGGCTCGGGTGAGGTAGAGCCCGAGGCCCACCAGCAGGCCGCCGAGTCCGCCGAAGAACAGGGTGAGCGCCACGATGTACAGGGTCTCGTAGGCGGCCGTCCAGAGTTCGGGCAGCAGATCGATGAGTGCATCCATGTCAGCGCACCTCCGTAACTGTCGTGAGCGTTCGAATGTGCTCGAGTACCCGGTCGATGACCGGGTCGGCGCCAGTCAGGGCGAGTGTGAGGTGCCCGAACGGGCGCCCCTGAATTTCATTGATACCGCCGTAGACGACCTCGAAGGTCACCCCGGCCGCCGACAACTCGCCGAAGACCTCCTTCTGATCGACCGCGCTGTCACGAAAAGCCAGCGTGACGATGCGCCCGGCGTGCCGAAGGCGCAGCACGGCGAGTTCCGCGGGCGAGGGAACCCCCTTGACCACGGTCGAAACGAAACGAGCGGATGCCGCGCATTGCGGGTTCGAGAAGACGTCGAAGACGGGTCCGCGTTCGATGACCCGGCCCTGATCCATCACGGCGACCTTGGTCGCGATGGTCTGGATGACATCCATCTCGTGCGTGATCACGATGATGGTGACACCAAATTCCGCATTGACCCGCTTGAGCAGCGCGAGTACCTCATGGGTGGTTTCGGGGTCAAGGGCGCTCGTCGCCTCATCGGCGAGCAGGATGCTCGGCTGGGTGGCGAGGGCGCGGGCGATGCCCACCCGTTGCTTTTGCCCGCCGGAGAGCTGGTCGGGAAAGGACCCGGCCTTGTCTGCCAGGCCGACGAAATCAAGTAGTTCGGCCACGCGGGCGGCACGCTGCTCCTTGGGGTACCCGGCGACTTCAAGCGGATAGGCCACGTTGCGGGCGACCGAGCGGGAGCCGAGCAGGTTGAACTGCTGAAAGATCATGCCGATACCGAGGCGTACCTGGCGCAGGTCGCGCTCAGGCAGGGGAGCGATGTCTTGCCCGTTCACCCAGATCTCACCGGAAGTGGTGCGTTCCAGCGCGTTGACGAGCCGCACCAGGGTGCTCTTGCCGGCACCCGAGTAGCCGATGATGCCGTAAATGTCACCGGCCTCGACGTCGAGGCTCACGCCGTCGATCGCCGTGACGCTCGCGCCGTCCTTGGTCGTGGGCGGGTACACCTTGCCCACATTTCGCAGACTGACTACAGCCATCCGTTTGCCTCGCTCTTCTTCTCGCCGATTACTGCCGGACACAACAGCGCAGTCCGGGGCGGTGCTTCCCCCGGACTGCGCTGTGCGTGACGCGGATGTTTACTGGGCGGCCTTGATCTCGGTCTGAATCCCGGCCAGGGACTTCTCGAGGTCGGCCACCGGGGTGCTCAGCAGCACAGCGGTGTCGCCGGACACTGCATACACGCCGTCCTGAACGGCCGGCGTATTTTGGAAGATCTGCACGAGCTTCTGGAAGGTCGTGTTCGTTTTGTCTTCGTCGCGTGAGACGAAGATGTTCGCGTAGGGCAGGGCCTTGGGGTCGGTCGCGTCGTCGGTGGCGATGGCCTCGTCAAACCTGAGTCCGGCTTTCTCGGCGAAGTCGTTGTTGATGATCGCGGCTGCAACGTCGGGCAGGGAGCTCGCGGTGATCGAGGCCTCTAGCGCCGTGACCTTGACCTTCGACGCGTCTTCGTCGATATCGGCGAGGCTCGAGTAAATGGTGCCGCCATCGGTCAGCTTGATCAGTCCGTTGGACTGCAGGATGACGAGCGCACGGGCCTGGTTGCTGTCGTCGTTGGGTACGGCGATGGTATCGCCCTTGACGATGTCGTCGATGTTGCTGTACTCAGTGGAATACAGGCCGAGCGGGTAGATCGCCGTGGCACCGATCGGGGCCAGGTCTTCACCGCTGGCCTCGTTGTATTCGGCGAGGTAAACGATGTGCTGAAACTGGGAAAGGTCAATCTCACCGGCGGTGAGGGCGGGGTTCACCTGCTCGTACTTCGCGAAGTCGACGATCTCGATCTCGATGCCCTCATCCGCGGCGGCCTCCGTGAAAACGTCCCAATAGGGGTCGCTGGCACCGACGACGCCGATTTTGATGGCGTCACCGTCGGTGCCGGTGGCGGGCTGGGTGGAGGCTCCGGCGCAGCCGGCCAGCAAGGCGACGAGGGGGACGACCGCGAGGGCGGCGAGCAGGTTCTTCTTCACGGGAGTTCCTTCGGAAAGTGGCAGTTGGGAGTATCGGTTCGGTCTCGGCGGGCGCAACGCAGCGAGATGATTCCGTCAACGGCGTGACGAAATGCACCGACGCTGTACCGGCGCGAAAGAATGACCGGTCAGACTACGAGGCTGGCCCACGAGAGGCTGGGTACCGCGGCTGCGCGGATACCCGTTAACGATACGTGCCGAAGCTGCAACGCGTGGCCGACTTCGACACACTACGTCACAGCTTCTGCGATGCTAGCCCTCGATCAACTCAGTAAGTTCGACCCAACGGGTTTCGAGCGTGGCGATGGTCTCTTCGAGCTCGGTCAGCTTCACCCCGAGCGCACCCAGACCGGCGAAGTCGGACTGGTCGTGCGCGGCCAACTTCTCGTGCTTGAGCGCGATGCGTTCCTGCAGCTTGACCACCTTGCGGTCGATCGAGCCAAGCTCCTTCTGGGCGTTGCGCAGTTCGGCGCCACCCAGGTTCGGGATCTTTTTGGCCGGGCCGGACGCATCCGCTGGTGAACCGGATGCCGGCCCTGAGACAGCCTTACGACGCACCTCGAGGTACTGATCGACGCCGCCCGGCAGGTGTCGAAAGCCGCCGTCCATGACCGCGTACTGGTTGTCGGTGACGCGCTCGATCAGGTACCGGTCGTGCGAGACGACGAGCAGGGTGCCGGGGAAGGAGTCGAGCAGGTCTTCCATAGCCGCCAGCATGTCGGTGTCGAGGTCGTTAGTGGGCTCATCGAGGATGAGCACGTTCGGCTCGCTCAGCACAATGAGCAGCAACTGCAATCGGCGCTTCTGGCCACCGGAGAGTTCTTTGACCCGGGTGGAGAGCTGGGCGCTCAGAAACCCCATGCGCTCGAGCATCTGGCCGGGTGTGATCTCTTTACCGCCGGCCATGTAGCTGGTCTTCTGACGCCCGATGACCTCGCTCACCTTGTCGTTGGCGATGTCTTCAAGTTCGAAAAGCTGCTGGGTGAGCACGGCCACCTTGATGGTCTTGCCGCGCTTGACCGTGCCGGTCGTTGGCTGCAACACGCCGGCCACGAGGTTCAGCAGGGTGGACTTGCCGGCACCGTTGACGCCCATGATGCCGGTGCGCTCCCCCGGCGCGATGCGCCAGGTGATGTCGTTGAGCACGGTCTTGTCGCCGAACTTCACGCCGATGTCGATGAGGTCGACAACGTCCTTGCCGAGGCGCTGCATCGCCATGGACTGCATCGTGACGGTGTCGCGGGGCGGCGGCTCGTTTTCGATCAACTCGTTGGCGGCGTCGATGCGGAATTTGGGCTTGGCGGTACGGGCCGGGGCGCCGCGGCGCAGCCAGGCGAGTTCTTTCTTCATGAGGTTCTGGCGCTTGGCCTCGACCACCGAGCCCATCCGGTCGCGCTCAACGCGTTGCAGGATGTAGGCGGCATAGCCACCCTCGAAGGGTTCGATCAGACGGTCGTGCACCTCCCAGGTGATGTTGCAGACCTCATCGAGGAACCACCGGTCGTGGGTGACCACCACGAGGCCACCGCTCTGGGCCGCCCAGCGGGTCTTGAGGTGCCCGGCGAGCCAGGAAATGCCCTCCACGTCGAGGTGGTTAGTGGGCTCGTCGAGAAAGATGACGTCGTAGTCGCCGATGAGCACGGCGGCGAGGGCCACCCGACGGCGCTGGCCACCGGAGAGGTCGTCGACCAGGGCATCCCACGGGATATCACGCACCAGGCCGCCGATAACGTCGCGCACCTTGGCGTCGCCCGCCCAGACGTGTTCTTCGATGCCGCCAACGATGGTGTGGCCAACGGTTTGACCGGATGCGAGGTCATCAGCCTGATCCAGCATGCCGATGGTGACGCCGCGACGGCGGGTGACGCGGCCCTCGTCGGGCTCCATCCGACCGGCCAGCAGGCGCATGAGGGTGGACTTGCCGTCGCCGTTCTTGCCGACGACGCCGATGCGGTCGCCTTCGTTGAGGCCGGCGGTGACGCTGTCGAAGATGACGCGGGTGGGAAATTCGAGGTGCAGGGACTCAGCCCCGAGAAGATGTGCCATAACCTCCGAGTTTACGGCACGCCCTAGCCCCCCGCCGATCCTCCCCTATCTGCCCGGGCCCGGACACTGGGGGCGCTCGGGCAGGGGAGCTCGGGCAGAGGCGCTCGGGCAGAAGTGCTCGGACGGGGCGCTAGTCGTGGATGAGGCGGGCGCCGTGCACCGGGCCGGTGACGCGCACGACGCGCAGCCGGGAGGCGGAGAGCGCGACCTGCAATTCGAGCGCGCTGTCGGCATCCGCTACCAAAAAGGCCACGGTGGGGCCGGAGCCAGAGAGGATGCCGGCGAGGGCGCCGTTCTCTTCGCCCAGTTGCAGCACCTTGCCGAGGCCGGGTGCGAGGTGCAGTGCGGGGGCCTGCAGGTCGTTGTGCAGCACGTCGGCGAGCATGTGCGGGTCGCCGGCCCGCAGCGCCTGCAGCACGTTCGCGTCAACGGAGGGCTGATGCTGGGCCGGAAAAATGTCTTGCGCATGACGATCGCGGTGCCGGTCCAGCTCCTGGTACACGCCGGGCGTTGACATGCCGAAGTCGGCGAGGGCGAGCACCCATTGAAATTTGCCCTTGGCCAGGGCCGGGCTGAGCTGGTCGCCACGGCCGGTGCCGATGGCGGTGCCACCGGTGAAGGAGAAGGGCACATCGGCGCCGAGCTGGGCGGCAATGGCGAGCAACTCGTCTTTGGAGGCGTTGGTGCCCCAGAGCGCGTCGCAGGCGAGCAGGGTGGCCGCCGCATCTGCCGAGCCGCCGCCCATTCCGCCGGCGATCGGCACGTTCTTTTCAATTTCGAGGTGAACGCCGCCGCGATAGCCGGCCTTGCGGGCAAGGGCCTGGGCGGCCTTGATCGCGAGGTTGCTGCCATCGGTGACGAGGTCGGACGTATCGATGCTGCCGCTGAACTCGACCGAGAAGTCACTCGCCGCGCTGGCCCGCACCTCTTCGAACAGTGAGACAGCCTGATAGGCGGTCGCGAGGTCGTGGTATCCGTCTTCCATGACGGCGCCGACCTTGAGAAAGACGTTGATTTTACCGGGCGCCCGCGCGTGCACAACGGTGGTGGCGGCGCTCGTCATCATGCTTTTAACTTAGCCCAGCCTGTCGGCCGCACCGACCGCCGGTCTCGCTACGCCGGCGTCCAGACCCGCGCTATGGCGAGAAAGTCGTGCACGGTGAGCTGCTCTCCACGCGTTGTCGGGTCGATTCCGGCGGTCGTCATAACAGCGGATGCTGTCGCCGAATCTCCGAGAACGGCCGACAAAGACTGCCGCAGCATCTTGCGGCGCTGCTGAAAAGCGGCGTCGACGAGCGCGAAGGTCTTGAGACGCAGCTCTTCGGATTCCAGCGGCGCGGCACGGCGTTCGAAGGCGATCAGGATCGAATCGACGTTCGGAACCGGCCAGAACACTTGGCGGCTGACCTTGCCCGCGGTGCGAAAATCGCCGTACCAGGCGGCCTTGACGCTCGGGCTGCCATAGATTTTATTGCCGGGCGGGGCAGCGAGGCGCTCCCCCACCTCGGCCTGCACCATGACTACACCGGCGCGAATCGACGCGAAGTGTTCGAGCAGGTAGAGCAACACCGGAACGGAGACGTTGTAGGGCAGGTTGGCGACGAGCCGGGTGGGGTCGCCGGGCAGTTCGGTGATCTTGAGCGCGTCAGCGCGGATGACCGTGAGGCGGGCGCCGGGCTGCATCAGTTCAACGGTCAGCGGAAGCTGCTCAGCGAGACGATCGTCGATCTCGACGGCGACGACGGCCGCGCCGATTTCGAGCATGCCGAGGGTGAGGGAGCCGAGCCCCGGGCCGACTTCGACCACGGTATCGCCGGGCGCGACGCGGGCGACCTTGACGATACGCCGCACGGTGTTGCCGTCGATGACGAAGTTCTGGCCGAGCTTCTTGGTGGGGTTGACGCCGAGCATCTCGGCGAGGTCGCGGATCTCGGCGGGGCCGAGAAGAGTCTTGACGGCAGCAGCAGTCGCGGCGGGCTCGCCCAGCTCAGCGGGCTCGCCCAGCTCAACGGCCTCGCCCAGCTCAACGGTCTCACTCGGCTCAACGGGAGCACCCGGCTCGTCGGCACTGTGTCGGCCGGTCATGCCAGGCCTCCGCGAGGCGTCAGGTCGTGACGCGGCTCATCGTGAGCGGCGGTGACGGGCTCGGCGTCCCAGCGGCCGTAGACCAGCTCGGTGTTGGCGGTGATTTGTGCGGAGAGCAGGGAGATATCCGTTTCGAGGTGAGCGGCCATGCCGCGCAGTGTGTTCGGCAGCAGGTACGGCGCGTTGGGCCGGCCGCGGTAGGGCAGGGGGGTGAGGAACGGGGCATCCGTTTCAACCAACAGCAGGTTGCGCGGGGCAGCAGCGAGGGCCTCCCGCAAGTTGCCGGCATTTTTGAACGTGACATTACCGGCGAAGGACATGTACCACCCGTGTTCGGCGCAGAGCCTGGCCATGTCGGCGTCGCCGGAGAAACAGTGAAAGACGGTGCGTTCGGGGGCACCGACCCGCAGCAGCGTCTCAATCACGGCCTCGTGGGCGTCGCGATCGTGAATCTGCAGTGCGAGGTTGTGCTCCTTGGCGATACGAATGTGGGCCTCGAAGGAGCGAAACTGGGCGGCACGGCCGTCTTCGGAGGTGCGAAAGAAGTCGAGGCCGGTTTCGCCGACCGCGACCACGCGGCTCTGCCCGGCAAGTTCGTTGATCACGGCGAGGGCGTCGTCGAGGGTGCCAGCCGTTTCCAGCGCGGGTGCCTCATTGGGGTGGATAGCCACGGCGGCGAGCATGCGCGGCTCGATCAGCGCCGCGGCGGCCGACCAACGTGACGTTTCCACGTCGCCGCCAACCTGAATCACCCCGCGCACGCCCACGCTCGAGGCGCGGTCGAGTTGTTCCCGATAGTCGAGCGGATGTTCTCCGTCGGCGATTTCCAGATGGGTGTGGTTGTCGTAGACGGGAACCGTGAGCGGCTCGGGCAGCGGTGGGTAGCTCAGGTCGCGGCCTTTCGTGTTGTCGCGGCGGCGAATGGCACTGCCGTATCCGTCGATGCCGCCGTCCAAGCCCACCAGCGAGTCGCTAGCCATCGGTCGGCTCCACGATCGATTCGATGCGCGGGAACAGCGGTTCCAGAGCGCTCACCTGCGCGCCGCCGGTCCACTCCCAAGCGCGGTCGACGCGCTGATCGACGAGAGCACCGTCGCCGCCGAGGGCGGTCCACAGTTTGCCGGTGGCAATGGGAATGACCGGGGAGAGCAGCACGGCGAGGGTGCCCAGTCCGCGCACTGCGGTGTGCAGCACGGTGCCGAGGCGTTCGCGGCTTTCCGGATTCTTGGCCAGCGCCCACGGTTCCTGCAACGTGATGTAGCCGTTGAGCTCGTCGACGAGTTCCCACACCGTGGCGAGGGCGTCGTGGATGGCGAGTTTGTCGATGGCGGCGGCCGCGGCATCCGTCACCCGCCGTTCGGTGGCCGCAATGGCCAGATCCTCGGCCGTGAACGCGCCGGCGGTGCCGGCAGAGAGCGCGGGCACTACGCCGTCGCAGTAGCGCACGACCATGGCGATCACGCGGGAGGCGAGGTTGCCGAAGCCGTTGGCGAGCTCCGACTGGTAGCGCGCCGACAGGTCTTCCCAGCTGAAACTGCCGTCCTGGCCGAAGCTGATGGCACGCATGAAGTAGTACCGGAAGGCGTCCGAGCCGAAGGTGTCGGTGATCTGGCTCGGGGCGATACCGGTGAGCTTGGACTTGCTCATCTTTTCGCCGCCGACCAGCAGCCAGCCGTGCCCGAAGACCTGCTTGGGTACCTCGATGCCGGCGGCCATGAGCATGGCCGGCCAGATGACGGCGTGAAAACGCAGAATGTCTTTGCCGACGATGTGGGTGGCGGGCCAGCGGCTCGCGAATTCCTCATCGTTCTGGCCGTAGCCGGCCGCGGTGATGTAGTTCAGCAGCGCGTCGAACCAGACATAGACGACGTGCGATTCGTCCCACGGCACCTTGATGCCCCAGTCGAAGCTCGACCGGGAGATCGATAGGTCGCTCAGGCCACGCTTGACGAAGGACATGACCTCGTTGCGGGCCGCTTCCGGCTGCACAAAGTTGGGGTTTTCTTCGTACAGGGCCAGCAGGCGGTCGGCGAACGCGCTCATCTTGAAGAAGTAGTTCTTCTCGTGCAGCAGTTCGACCGGCTTGGAGTGGATCGCGCAGACCAGTTGGCCGGCGTAGTCACCGGTACCGTCGACGAGGTCGCTGGTCTGCTTGTATTCCTCGCACCCGACGCAGTAGTAACCCTCGTACTCGCCGGTATAGATGTGGCCCTCGTCGTGCAGGTGCTGCAGAAACTTCTGCGCGTTCACCTCGTGACGTTCGTCGGTGGTGCGAATGAAGTCGTCGTTGGCGATATTGACGGTCTCCAGCAGCGGCTTCCAGGCGGTCTCGACCAGACGGTCGGCCCATTCCTTCGGCGTCACACCGTTGGCGATCGCCGTGCGCAGAATCTTCTGGCCGTGTTCATCGGTGCCGGTAAGCAGCCAGGCGTCATCGCCCGACTGCCGGTGCCAGCGCGCGAGCACGTCGGCGGCCACCTCCGTATAGGCGTGGCCGATGTGCGGCACATCATTCACGTAGAAAATGGGCGTGGTGATGTAAAAAGAGCCAGCGGACATGCGTTCATCTTATGCGGCGAGCGCTCGGCGCCTTGCCGAGTTACGCCCGGCGCGTGCCGATCAGCCCCAGATCAACCGAGATCGACCCGGATCAACCCAGCGGAAAGGCCGACCGGTCGGGTTTCGGCGCCGGCACCCCGGTCTTGGCCTGCAACGCGTGCTCGTAGAGTTCGCGCTTGCCGAGCCCGCTCGCCGCCGAGACGTCGGCCGCAGCGTCCTTCAAGCGGATGCCGCCGGCCACCAGATCGAGAACCTCGGCCACTCCCATGGCCAGGTCCAGTACGCGCACTTCGGCGCCGGCCACGACGACACAGATTTCGCCGCGCACTCCGGCCGCCGCCCACTCGGCCAGTTCAGTCGCCGTACCGCGCTTGACCTCCTCAAAGAATTTGGTCAGTTCCCGGCACACCACGACCCGACGGTCAGCGCCGAGCGTTGCGGCCAGGTCGAGCAGCGAATCGGCCAGACGATTGGGCGATTCAAAGAACACCATGGTGCGGCGTTCGGCGGCGAGGTCACGCAGCAGCTTGACCCGTTCGCCGTGCTTACGCGGCAGAAAACCCTCGAAGGTGAACCGGTCGGTCGGCAGTCCGGAGACGGCGAGGGCGGTGAGTACGGCGGACGGGCCGGGCAGGGCGGTAACCTGCACGCCGGCCGCCACCGCGGCATCCACTAAATGAAAGCCGGGATCGGAAACTGTGGGCATTCCGGCGTCACTGAGCACGAGAATGTCCGTGTCGCGGGCCAGTTCAACGAGCTCAGCCGCCTTACCGCGCTCATTGTGATCGTGCAGTGCGATGAGCTTGGGGCGGTTTTCAATACCGAGGGCTTTGAGCAGGTGCACGGTGACACGGGTGTCTTCGGCGGCCACGATAGTGATGGTCGTCAGGGTCTCGATCAGGCGCCGGGAGGCGTCACCGAGGTTTCCGATCGGGGTGGCAGCAAGGATGATCATGGTTCAATTCTCGCAGTCCGCGCCACCGAGCGGTCGACGGACGCTCGGTACGATGGTCAGGTGCTCGCAACTAGTCGATGGGTTCGTTGGGGCGCGCCCCTCGCTGTGGTCCTACTGGCCGCTGGCTTGCGCTTGTGGAACCTCGGCGCGCCACACGCGCTCGTGTTCGACGAAACCTTCTATGTGAAGGATGCCTGGACGCTGTTCAACAACGGCTACGAGTCCACCTGGCCGGCCGATGCCAATCCCCAGTTCGAAGCCGGCCAGACCGAGATTTTCACGACGGATCCCTCGTTTGTGGTGCATCCGCCGCTCGGCAAGTGGCTCATCGCCCTCGGCATGAATCTGCTCGGGCCCGGCAACCCGTGGGGCTGGCGCCTGGCGACGGTGGTCGTCGGTGTGTTGGCGGTCGTGCTCATCATGCTGATCGCTCGAAAACTGTTTCAGTCACGGGTCCTGACCTTGATCGCCGGTTTTCTGCTCGCCATCGACGGTCACGCCATCGTGATGAGCCGGGTGGCTCTGCTGGACAACTTCGTCATGTTCTTTGCCCTGCTCGGCGTCGGCGCAATACTGATGGACCGGCAGTGGCACGCGACGCGATTGGCCGGGCGGCTGGCTACACTGCCGGATACCGGCTGGGGCCCGGCCCTGTGGTGGCGGCCCTGGTTGCTCGCGGCGGGCCTCGCCTTCGGTCTGACCAGCTCGGTGAAATGGTCGGGACTGTACTTTCTGGCTGCCTTCGGAATCTATCTGGTCGTCGTCGACGCGCTCGCCCGGCGCCGGAACGGCGTGACGTTCTGGATCAGTGCGGCGATCCTTAAACAGGCTCCGGCCACTTTTCTGCTGCTGGTGCCGATCGCGGTGACGACGTTCATGGTGTCCTGGACGGGGTGGTTTGTCACTCGCGGCGGCTACTACCGCGAGTGGGCCGACGGGGTGGGTGCCGCTTGGACCGGGCCGCTCGCCTGGGTTCCCCACAGCCTGCAAAGTTTCTGGCACTACCAGGCAGCGGCGTATACCTACCATGTGGGCCTGGCCACTCCGCACCCCTACCAGGCCAACCCGTTGACCTGGCTGTTCATGATTCGCCCGACCAGCATGTACTACCGCGGGTCGAGCGCGGGCGAATTCGGCTGTCAGTTTCAGACCTGTTCGGAGGCCGTCACTTCGGTGGGCAATCCCCTGATCTGGTGGGCGGCCACGGCCGCCCTGTTCTACCTGGTCTACCGGCTGGCCCGGTATCGGGAATGGCGGGTCGGTTTCATCATGATGGGCATGGTCGCCGGTTACCTGCCGTGGCTGATGTACCTGAACCGCACGGTCTTCCAGTTTTATACCATCGCCTTCGAGCCCTATCTCCTGCTGGGGCTCACGTTCGTCATCGGTATGGTGCTCAAGCAAATTCCCGAGCTGTCCCGGCCGCAACACAGGCTCTCAGCACATTCTCAGGTACCGGAATACGACCCCCGCCCGCATGCCGGAGCCCCCACTGCGGTGGCCGTCGGCCTAGGATTCACGCTCCTGCTCACGGTATTTTTCTTCCCCGTGTGGACCGGAATGCAGACTCCGTTCGCGTTTTGGCAGCTTCATATATGGATGCCAAGTTGGCGATAGATCGGTCAGATACATTCCATTTTTGGCATATAATCACTGGGAAACCCGTGTGAATTACGAGCCAAACGGGCATTCAGAAACGTAGACTGACGGCTATCTGCACCACGAGTAATTGCTCACGTCCCGGCTGAGAAGTCCCGAACCACTAAGGCCTCATGTCGGAAGCACTAGCCGCACCCTCGGTCCGCATCATCAGGACCCGGCCGGGTGGAGATAACAAGAACCCCACAACCGAATATTCGGCGCTCCTGCACACCGTGCGCAATCTCGGCCTTCTCGGCCGTCGCACCGGCTTCTACTGGATGGTCTTTTCCATACTCGTCGTGGCCACCCTGGGCGCTGCTGCCGGTTTCGTTTTGCTCGGTGACACCTGGTACCAGTTGATCATCGCCGCCGCTCTGGGCCTCATCTTCACCCAGTTCGCTTTTCTGGCCCACGAGGCCTCGCACCGCGCCGTCTTTACCTCTGGTAAGGCGAACGACCGCGCCGGCCGCATCCTGGCCAACCTCTTCGTCGGCATCAGCTACGCCTGGTGGATGACGAAGCACAGCCGTCACCACGCCCAGCCGAACGTCATCGGCAAGGACCCCGATATTGAACCCGACTTCATCGTGTTCACCGAGAAGGATGCGAAGGAAGTCAGCCGTCTCGGTGCATTCGTCACGCGCAAGCAGGGTTACCTGTTCTTTCCCCTGCTCATGTTCGAAGGCATCAACCTGCACATCCAGGGCTTCAAGACCGTCTTCGGTAAGGACAAGGTCAAGGAACGTTGGGTGGAGATCACGATGCTCGTCACCCGCATCGTCGCCTACTTCGCCGTTATCTTCTACTTTCTGCCGCTCGGCATGGCGTTCGCCTTCGTCGGCGTGCAGATGGCCGTGTTCGGCGTCTACATGGGTGCGTCCTTCGCTCCCAACCACAAGGGGATGCCCCAGCTTCCGGCCGAGAGCAAGGTCGACTTTCTGCGCCGCCAGGTGCTCACCAGCCGCAACATTCGCGGTGGCACCTTCATCGACACCTACATGGGTGGACTCAACTACCAGATCGAGCACCACCTGTTTCCGAACATGGCCCGCCCGCACCTGCGCAAGGCGCAGGAAATCGCCAAAGAATATTGCAACTCGCACAACATCAAATACACCGAAACCGGCGTCTTTGAGAGCTACAGCATCGTGATCGCCTACCTCAACAAGGTCGGCTTGGCCGCACGCGACCCGTTCGATTGCCCGATGGTGCAGCGCTTTCGCACCCACTGATACCAGGCAGCAGGAGCCAGGCCGTTTCCCTCCGGGGAAGCGGCCTGTTTCTCGTTTTATGGGTATCTGGGTATTGGTACCCAAGGCCGAGCCGGGCTTGTTAGGATAAAAATCCAAATGGGGGATGGTCATGGCCGGTAGCAGTGTTCACCCGCATGTCCGCGCGGTTCGCGCTGCCCTATTCGGGTTGACGAGCCTCGCCCTCGCCGTGGGCCTGGGTGCCGCGCTCTCGCCGATGGCGACCGCCGACACCTCGTCCGATACGATCAGCGCTGCCATACTCGGCGGATCGCTCTCGGCCGTCGTCTCGGCACCCACGCAGATGTCTCCCGTCATTATCGACGGCCTCTCCAGCCAAGCATCCGTCGGACGCCCGGCCGAGTGGACCATCACGAACGCTCGCGGTTCCAGCGCAGCCTGGAGCCTCTCGGTCAGCGCCACGGACTTCGTCAGCGCCCCCGGAACGCTCGACACGATGTCGCGCACGGTCGCCGCGGAAAACCTCACCATCACACCGGGAATCGTGTCGGCCCGCACCAGTGAAGGCGCCGACGCTGCCCCCACAACCGATCCGGTCATCGTTTCCGCCCGACCGCAGTCGCTGGTCTGGACGGACACGCTTGGCAAAGGCACCTTCACCCTGACTCCCGAGTTCAGCCTGAGTGTTCCCGCGAACGCCTACCGGTCAAATTTTTCGGGGGCCATCGATGGGTCCGCCGTGAACCCCTTCGTCTCGACCCTGACGTTCACGATCGCCTAGTTACGATCGCCTCGTTCACGATCGCCTCGTTCACGATCGCCTCGTTCACGATCGCCTAGCTACGATCGTCTCGTTGCGATCGTCCGGGGGCGCTGCGCGAACCTTGAGCCAACGCTGATCTCCTCGTTGGCCCGATTCGTCAGCTCCCGTGTGAGAATAGCGGTATCGCCTCTTTCGGGGGTCATGCCGAATACCAGCTAGGGCGCCCCATGTCATACCGCACCACCGCACCAGCACCTCGCACGCAACACGACACCGCACCGCGCCGATTCGCACCACACCGCACGGCACCACACCGCACGGCACCACGCCGCACTGCACTGCACCGCATCGCCCTCCTCGTGGCCGCCGCCGTGTTGGCCCCGGTGTTGGCCACCCTCGTCGTCGCCGCACCGGCGTCGGCCATCGACGATGGCACCCTCGGCATCCGCCCGGAACTGGAATCGGATTTCTTTCACATTGATCTTGCTCCCGGAGCCGCGATCGAAGCCAACGCGATCGTCAGCAACCATTCGGACGCCGCGGTCACTCTGCTGAACTACGCCGTCGACGGCCAGAGCACCGAGCAGGGCGCCTTTGCCCTCGCCGCGCAGGCCGACGTGCAGACGGCCGTGGGCAGTTGGGTCACACTCGATGCCGAATCGATCACCGTCCCCGCCAATTCCGACCTCACCGTGCCGTTCCGGTTGAGCGTTCCCCTCACCGCTACTCCGGGCGACTACGCCGGCGGACTGATCATCCAGAGTCCGCCCGTCGAGGGTGAAACAACGACTTCAGACGGCGATGCTGCGTTGCGCCTGGACGTCATCCAGCGCCAGGGCGTGCGCATCTACCTCACCGTTGCCGGCACCGCAACGACCGCGCTGGGCCATGGCGACCTCAGCTGGGAACGCTCGGGTGACGCGGTCACGTTCACCCTGCCCATCGAGAACACCGGCAATACCATCCTGTATCCGACGGCCGACCTGAGCTTGAACAGCGCGATCGGGGTCACCACGACGCTGCAATTTGACGCACCGGAGAGCATTCTTCCCGGCGCCACGCTCAATCTGGAGGCAACACTGCCCCAAGCAGCGTTCATCCAGTTCGGCAGCGCCGACGCCGAGCTGGTCTCGGCCGCCGGCACCGAGCAGGTCAGCGCCACCTTCACCTACGTGCCGTGGTGGATCCTGCTGATCGTGCTGCTGCTGGTTGTGGCGATCGCCTTCGGAGTCTGGCGCACCACCCTGTTTGTGCGCCGCGCCCGTCGAGCGCTGGCCCAGGTGGCCGGTTCTGCAATGCCAGCAGTGCCAGCCACGTCAGCCACGTCAGCCACCACTACCCCCGACGCCGCTACGCTCACCCACACGCCCGATACCGATACCCCCGACACCGACGACAGCGACGCCCCCCTCCGTCGACCCCGCAGGTGAGCCGCACGCCACCACCCCGCAGCCGCGCACGGTGGCCCGGGGGTCGCCGAACACACCTCCTTGCCCTGCCAACGCTCACAATTCTGGTGTTGCTGTCCGGTTTGCTCGTGCCGGCGACTCCGGCGCAGGCCGCGACCTCCACCGTCGCCCTCAAGACCGCCGGAAGCTACTCCGTGCTGGCCACCAACGCCATTGCGAGTATCGGCAATACTGCGCTGAGCGGCAACGCCGGAACCAGCCCGGGCACGGCCATTACCGGATTCCCTTCGGGAATCCTCACCGGCAGCATCCATGCCGGTGACAGCCATGCCCTGGCAGCCCAGACCGACCTCGTCGCCGCCTCCCTCGATGCCGCCGGCCGCGTGCCGACCGGCACCCTCGCCGGCGATCTGGCCGGACGCACACTCACCGCGGGCGTCTACCAGTCCACGGCTGCCCTCGCCGTGAGCACCACGCTCACCCTCGATGCGCAGAACGACCCCACCGCCGTATTCATCTTTCAGATCAACGCGGCCTTCAACACGGCGGCGGCGAGCACCATCGTGCTCGCCAACGGCGCCCAGGCGTCGAACGTGTTCTGGCACGTCGTCGGGGCGGTCTCGCTCGGGGCCGCTTCGTCGTTCACCGGAAATATTCTCGGCCGGGCCGCCATCTCCGTCGGTGCCGGCACGAGCGTCACCGGCCGGGCGCTGACCTCGAACGGCGCGATCGCCCTGGCCGGCAACATCTTCCTGACCGAACCCCCGGTAGCCCTGAAAACCGCCGGAAGCTACTCGGTGCTGGCCGGGGCATCCGTGGTCAATTCAGGCGGAACCACCCTGAGCGGCAGCCTGGGCGTGAGCCCCGGCACGAGCGCGACCGGTTTTCCCCCCGGCCTGGTCACCGGCAGTACCCAGATCGGCACCGCTGCGAGCGCCCAGGCCCAGCTCGACCTGCAGACCGCCATCAATGATGCGGCAGCGCGCACGCCCACCGCGACGCTAAGCGGTAATCTGGCCGGTCAGACTTACAACGCCGGCGTCTACGCCGCACCGGGACCGCTGAGTCTCAGTTCCTCGGTCACCCTCGACGGGCAGGGCAACCCGAACGCCGTCTTCATTTTTCAGATTGACGGAGGCCTCACCACGAGCGTCGGCAGCGCCGTGCGCCTGATCAACGGTGCACAAGCTTCCCGGGTGTTCTGGCAGATCGACGGCGTCGTGCAACTCGGTGCGTCGTCATCGTTCTCGGGAATCGTCCTCGGCCAGGTCGCAATCACGATGGGCACCAACTCCAGCTTCCTGGGCCGTGCCCTCACCCGCAGCGGAACGATCACCCTCTCCAGCACGACCTTCACCACCGAACCTCCCGTTGATCTAGGCAGCGCGAGCACCTACGCGATCCTCGCGACCACCTCGGTGGCCAACACATCCAACTCATCTTTCGATGGCAATATCGGCGTGAGCCCGGGAACAGCGGTCACCGGGTTTCCGGCGGGAACGCTCACGGGCACCATCCACGCCGGCGACGCCGCCGCTGCCGCCGCGCAGGTCGACCTCACCGCTGCCTACAAGGATGCCGCGGCTCGGCCCGCGACCGCCGCCATCGCCGGCGACCTCGCCGGTCGCACCCTCACCTCCGGGGTCTACAAATCGGCCGCGGCCCTCGCCATCAGCACCACCCTCACCCTCGACGGCCAGGGCAACCCGAACGCCATCTTCATCATTCAAGTGGATGCTGCCTTCAACACGGCGGCCGGCAGTAGCGTCGTTCTGGCCAATGGCGCGCAGGCCTCGCGGGTTTTCTGGCAGGTCGCCGGGGCGGTATCGCTGGGGGCGTCATCCGCTTTCACCGGCACGATCATCGGCATGGCGGCGATCTCGATTGGTCAAAAAGCCAGCTATGTGGGCCGCGCTCTCACCGCGAACGGCGCTGTCAGCATGAGCAAGGTCACGTCCACCAGCCCGTCGCCGGTCACCGGTGACCTCAGCGCCATAACCAGCGGGGCGCTACTGCCCATGGTCACCCTGCTGGGCACTCAGACGCAGTTCGCGACCGGTGTCTCAAACCAGTGGTCGATCACCGACTCGCGCGGTACCGGTGCGGCCTGGAGCCTATCGGTGAGCGCCACCGAACCCACCAGCGCGGCCGGCACGGTCGAAACCACCACCCGGGTTCTGCCCGTACAGAACCTGAGCATCACCCCGGGCACCATCACGGTGGGCGCAAATACCGACAGTGCGAGTGGGATCACGGCGCCGAAGCTGTCTCTGTCGACGACCCCGCAAACACTCCTGAATGCGCCGGGACCGAACCGGGGCACCTACCTGCTGACGCCGACATTCAGTCTGATGATCCCGGCCAATGCGTACCGGTCGAACTATTCGGGAGCCATCGACAACTCGCCGATGAACCCCTACGTCACGGTTCTCACGTTCACCATTTCGTAGCGGGCGCGGCGCTTCCCGGCGTGAAGCCCAACCCCCATTCTGGGCATTGCGCCAACCTTGAGCTAACGCTGATTCAACCCTGCGCGACGAACCCACACTTTGAGCGCGGCCCGTGTCAGGATTGATTTATCGCCACCGGAACTTAGTTTTCAGCGGATAACGAGTTCGGTCACACCCTGCGACATCCGTTTCACCCACACTTCCCGTGGACACGCTATTTGGCGTGCCCGCACCCACCAGTACCAATCAGAGGACATCCACCATGCACGCTTTCACCAAGACTGCCGGAATCATCATCACCACCGGCATCCTGTTCGGCGTGGCCCTCTCCCCGGCTCAGGCGGTTGACAACACCGACACGATCAACGCTACGGTCAGTGCGGGCAACCTCACCGCCAACCCGACCGCACCCACCGCCATGACCGCGGTCGTTCTCGACGGCATCAACGCGAAGACGTCGACCGGAACCGCCGCGACCTGGACCATCACCAATGCCCGCGGCACCAACACGGCCTGGTCGCTCTCGGCCAGCGCCACCGACTTCGTCAGCGCTGCCGGAACCGTCGATACCACCGCACGCGTGCTGCCCGCCTCCAACCTCGTCATCACGCCGGGCGTCATCGTCGCCGGTGCGGGCTCCGACGTTGCGCCCACGGCTTCGGCCCTCACCATGAGCAATGTCGCGCAGTCGCTCGTGTACACCACGACCCTCGGCAAGGGCTCTTTCGCGCTCTCCCCCGCCTTCAAACTGAACGTGCCGGCCAACGCCTACCGCTCCAACTACTCGGCCGCGGTCGGCACCACCGCCGTCAACCCCTACGTGTCGACCATCACGTTCACCATCGCGTAGCCAACGCGCTTCGGTCTTGGGGCTGCCCCGGTAGACTCCGGCCGGCTCCGCTCAACACCGCTCAACAATGCCTCGCACCCTATGGTGCGGGGCATTGGTTCGTTACTCCCCGCATCGCGTGGCGTAGCATGTTGACCGTGACAGCGTACGTCTCAGCCCTGGACCTGTTTTCCATTGGAATCGGCCCCTCCAGTTCCCACACGGTGGGTCCCATGCGTGCTGCCCGCGTGTTTGCCGAAAACCTCTTGGCGACCGGCCGGCTGAGCGAGGTGAGACGCATCCGCTGCTCACTCTTTGGATCGTTGGGGTCAACCGGCCTCGGCCACGGCACGCCGGATGCTGTTCTCGCCGGCCTCACCGGCCTGCGACCAGAAACCTGCGACCCCGACGCGGTGCGCGCCGCGTGGTCGGGGCTCACCGACGGCGCCACGCTCACCCTGCTCGGCGGGCACAGCATTTCGATCAGCCCCACGGACGTACGATTCGAACCGCGCACCCGACTGCCGGGACACCCCAACGCGCTCACGCTCACCGCCTGGACAACCGACACCGAAGCGGATGCCGCTGTGCTGCTCGAGGAGACGTTCTACTCAATCGGCGGCGGGTTCATTCGCCGGGGCACCGAAGCTTCGAGCGCCCAGGCCCGCATCGCCCAGCCACTCCCCTACGATTCCAGCGCCGAACTCCTCGCCCTCTGCGATTCCCACGATCTGACGATCTGCGAGGTCGCTCGCCGCAACGAAGAAGCCATTCACGGTGCCAAAGCGCTGAATGCGGGACTCGACGCGATCTGGGACGCCATGCACAGCTGCGTGGAGGCCGGACTCGCCGCGACCGGGCTGTTACCCGGCGGCCTCAAAGTCAAACGCCGGGCAGCCGCGGTCCGAATCCGTCTGGAGGAGTATGACGTTCTGCCGCTGCGCGACCGCGACACCTCCACCGAATGGCTGCATGCCTTCGCGCTCGCGGTGAACGAGGAGAACGCCGCCGGCGGGCGCGTCGTCACCGCGCCGACCAATGGCGCGGCCGGCATCATCCCCGCCGTCGGCCACTACTATCTGCGATTCGTTCCCGGAGCGGATGCTGCCGGCATCCGTCGCTATCTACTCACGGCCGTCGCCATCGGTTCCCTGGTCAAGGCCAACGCGTCGATCTCCGGCGCCGAGGGAGGTTGCCAGGCCGAGGTCGGCGCCGCGTGTGCCATGGCGTCGGGTGCGCTGTGCGCCGTGCTCGGCGGCACGCCCCGACAGGTCGAGAACGCCGCCGAGATCGCGATGGAACACCACCTCGGCCTGACCTGCGACCCGGTCGGCGGACTCGTGCAGGTGCCCTGCATCGAACGCAACGCGATCGCTTCCTCCACGGCGGTGTCAGCGGCCCGCCTGGCGCTGCACGGCGACGGCACCCACCTGGTCTCGCTCGACACGGTCATCGAAACCATGCGGCAGACCGGCCTGGACATGATGACGAAGTACAAGGAAACCAGCGAGGGCGGACTGGCTGTGAACGTCATCGAATGCTGAACGGGCACCCGAACAGGGGCCGTCGACGCCGTCGTTGCGCTACGGTGACAGCCTAAGCTGGCTGAACGCGCGCGCATCGTCGAGAAGACAGCGCGATCAGGAAAAGGGGTGAATCATCCGCAGCATACGCTCACGCCGCTCGTGGGGCATCAGTGTCGCCGCAGTTCTGCTCGTGACCGTGGCGGGCTGCGCCGGCGAACCGGCACCGGCCGTTACGGTGACCATTACGCCGACGGTTTCCCCCACGCTCACGCCTACTCCCACACCCACGCCCTCGCCCTCGCCCTCGCCCTCGCCCTCGCCGACGGTCGCCCCGGAAGCGGCACTCATTCCCAATCCCGAGGTTCCCGAAATCGTTCCCAATGCCGAACCCGTGCCGCTGCCGCAGGGACCGGCCGTTGACCTCGGTAGCACGCCGGGGGCCCGCGGCACCACAACGGCGGATGGTGCGGGAGCGTTGCTCACCTACACCGTCATCGAGGGCGACGCCTTTTTCGATATCGCCCAGAGATTCAATATTCCGGTACAACTACTCCTCACCATGAACCCCTCCGTGCCCGGGATCGGCGAGAACATCTATATCAAACAGATCATCAACCTGGACTGGACGACGACTCGCTAGCCTTCGGCGGCGTATTTCGCCGGTACTGTATCTCGCAGGCACTGTATGTCGCCGGCACTGTATGTCGCCGGCACTGTATGTCGCCGGCACTGTATGTCGCCGGCACTGTATGTCAGGCACTGTATGTCAGGCACTGTATGTCAGGCACTGTATGTCAGGCACTGTATGTCAGGCACTGTATGTCGCCGGATGACCCGGCAGCCTACCGCGTTCAGCCAGTGTCAGCGGCCCCCGCTAGCCTTGCAGCATGAGTTCACCCGTTCCGTCTTCGCCCGTCGTCTCGACCCAGTGGCTAGCCGACCACCTCGGTTCCGACAACCTGGTCATTCTCGACGCCACCGTGTTCGCCCTGGCGCCGTCCGAGGAGGGGCCCCGCTACCTCAGCGGACGGGACGACTATCTCACCAAGGGCCACATTCCGGGCGCCGTGTTCGCCGACCTGTTCGATGTGTTCTCCGACCCGGCCGGTGCCTTCGATTTCTCCCGACCGAGCGCCGAACAATTTGAGGCGGCCGCAGCATCCGTCGGCATCGACAACGGCACGACCGTTGTCGTCTACGACGCCGTCGTCGGCCAGTGGGCTGCGCGCATCTGGTGGCTGTTCCGTGCCTTCGGCTACGACGATGTCGCGGTGCTCGATGGCGGCCTCACCAAATGGCACGCCGAAACGCGCCCGTTCAGCACCGGCGGGGTGCGCCCGAAAAGTGTCGCCGGCTTCACCGCGCAGTCTCGTCCCGAGCTGTGGGTCGACAAAAGTTTCGTCGAGTCAATCGTCGCGGGCGTTGCGGATGCCGCCCTCGTCTGCTCTCTGCCGCCCGCTGAATTCGACGGTACGGCGGGGTCCCGTCCGCGCGCCGGGCACATTCCCGGCAGCCTCAGCCTGCCCGCCGCGCAGCTGGTCGACCCGGCCACCAATGCGTTCCTGCGCGGCGATCGGCTCGACGAGACGGTCGCCGCGGCCGTCGCGGCGTCCGAGCACCTGGTCACGTACTGCGGCGGCGGTATCGCTGCGGCTGCCAGCGCCCTCGCGCTGACCCGCGCTGGCAACGACCACGTCTCGATCTACGACGGTTCGCTCAATGAGTGGGCCGCCGATGCCGATGCTCCCTTGCAGGCCCCGGGCGCTTAGCGGCCCGGTGATCCGCACTACAGCCGGTTGACGCCGGTCACGCGCACAACGGCCGCGCCGAGGTCGTCGGAGTCGGCGAGGTTCACGCTCGCGCTGATCCCCCAGTCGTGGTCCCCGGCCGGATCGTCAAGAATCTGGCGCACGGTCCACTCGTTGGTACCCTCTTCGATCAGGAGCAGGTCGGAGCTGCGCGCGTTGCCGCCGGTGAGCACCTCGTCGTGCTCGGCGAAGTAGCCGTCCATCGCATCGGCCCAGACATCGCTCGAATAGCCGTGTTCCCGGTCGAGTTCGCCGAGCTCGTCGTAGTGCTCCAGTGCGGCCAGCTGCACCCGGCGGAACAGTTCGTTGCGCACCAGAATGCGAAAGGCACGCACGTTGGTGGTGAGCCGCCGCGGTGGCGGCGGCAAGAGAGCGTGCGCCTCAGCCTCGTGCGCGGCGAGATCGGGATGGAGCAGCTCTTCCCACTCGTCGAGCAGGCTGGAGTCCACTTGGCGCACGAGCTCGCCGAGCCACTCGATGAGGTCGAGCAGGTCTTCATTCTTGGCTTCGTCGGGAATGGTCTGCCGGGCGGCCCGGTAGGCATCGGAGAGGTACCGCAGCACCACTCCCTCACTGCGGGCCAGTTTGTAGAACGCAATGAACTCGCCGAATGACATCGCTCGCTCATACATGTCCCGCACAACGGCCTTGGGTCGCAGCTCGAAGTCCGCTATCCACGGCTGAGAGGCCTTGTAGGTGTCGAACGTGTAGTTGAGCAGCTCTTCGAGCGGCTTGGGATGCGTGATTTCCTCGAGCAGCGCCATCCGCTCGTCATATTCGATGCCCTCACGCTTCATCGCATTCACGGCCTCACCACGGGCCGCGAACTGCTGCCCCATCAGCACCGGCCGCGGGTCGTCGAGGGTCGACTCCAGAATCGAAATCATGTCCAGCGAGTAGGTGGGCGATTCCGGGTCGAGCAGTTCGAACGCGGCCAGGGCGAACGGGGAGAGCGGCTGGTTGAGCGCGAAGTTCGCTTGCAGGTCAACCGTCAAGCGGATGGTGCCACTCGCGCTCTGCTCCACAATGCCGGCTTCGCGCAGGGTCTTGTAAATACCCAGAGCCCGTCGAGCCAACACCAACTGGCGCCGCCACGGTTCGTGATTGTCGAAGACGAGCGAATACACGTGGGCAAACGCGTCGCCACCGCGTCCGATCACGTTGATGAGCATTGCCGCGGTCATCTGCATGCTCGACGTGAGAGTTTCGGGCTCCGCATCGACCAGCCGGCGAAAGCTCGGTTCGCCCCACGACACGAAGCCGTCCGGCGCCTTCTTACGCACAATCTTGCGCTTCTTCTTCGGGTCGTCGCCGGCCTTCTCCACGGCCTTGAGATTTTCGGTCTCGTGCTCCGGCGCCTGAATGACGACGGTCCCGGCCGTGTCGTAGCCGGCCCGCCCGGCCCGCCCGGCGATCTGGTGAAATTCGCGCACGTTCACTTGGCGCATTTTCACACCGTCGTACTTGGTGAGGGCCGTGAACAACACGGTACGAATAGGAACGTTGATGCCCACACCGAGCGTGTCGGTGCCACAAATCACACGCAGGTAGCCGCGCTGGGCAAGTTGCTCCACCAGCCGACGGTACTTGGGCAGCATGCCGGCGTGGTGCACGCCGATCCCCATGCGAATCAGCCGGGACAGCGTTTTGCCGAAGCTGGTGGTGAACCGAAACTCACCAATCAGCTCGGCGATCACGTCGCGCTGTTCACGGGTGGCGACCTTGGCACTCGCGAGCGCCTGAGCCCGTTCGAGGGCCGCTGCCTGGGAGAAGTGCACGATGTAGACCGGTGCTTTGTCGGTGTGCAGCAGCTCCTCGACGGTCTCGTGCACGGGAGTCTGCTCGTAGTAATAGCTGAGCGGAACCGGGCGTTCCACCCCGGTGACGACGGCCGTGGGCCGGCCGGTGCGCCGAGTGAGGTCGTCGCTGATGAACTTCACGTCGCCGAGCGTGGCCGACATGAGAATGAACTGCACGCGCGGCAACAGCAGCAACGGAACCTGCCACGCCCACCCGCGTTCCGGGTCGCCGTAGAAGTGAAACTCGTCCATCACGACGAGGTCGACCTCGGTGTCTTCACCGTTGCGCAAGGCGAGGTTGGCCAGAATTTCGGCGGTGCAGCAAATGATCGGGGCGTCGGCGTTGACGGAGGAGTCTCCGGTCATCATGCCGACGTTCTCCGCCCCAAACGTTTCGACCAGCGAGAAGAATTTCTCGCTCACCAGGGCCTTGATCGGCGCCGTGTAGAAGCTGCGCTTGCCGGCCGACAATGCCGCGAAGTGCGCGCCGACGGCCACGAGCGACTTACCGGTTCCGGTCGGCGTGCTCAGGATCAGGTTGGCGCCGGAGACGATCTCAATGACCGCTTCCTCCTGCGCCGGGTAGAGCGTGAGGCCCTGCTCGGTGGCCCAGGTTTCGAACGCCTCGAAGAGAACGTCGGGGTCGGTTTCGTTTTCGAGGCGCGCAAGCAGAGACATAGTCCCTCAAGACTGCACTACTTGAGCTGCTCCCGCCTGCCGAACGGGCCCGCGGGGGCCTGCGGGGGCCTGCGGGGGGCTAAATATAACGGATGTCTGACGAAATCGCGCCGGAGCCTCGGTGGGGTGGTAATCACAGCCGCTCGTTCTAGGCTGACGATATGGCCTCCCCCGACACCTTGAGCCCCCCGACTCGGCCGAGCCCTCTCCCGGTGCTGGGGTTCTGGCGCCCGGCCGCCGCGGGAGTCGCCGCCGCACTGGCCGGTCTCGGTCTGGCCGAGTTGACCGCGGCGTGGATTGCCCCCGGCGCAAGCCCGGTGCTGTCTGTCGGCGCGCTCGTCATCGATATTGTTCCCGCCGGTGTCAAAGAACTCGTCATCGGCCTGTTCGGCACCGCAGACAAAATCGTGCTCATCGTGACCATCATTCTCGTGCTGATCGTGATCGCGGCCCTCGCCGGCGTTCTGGAGAGTCGTCGACCGCCGTATGGTCGCGTGCTCGTTGTACTTATCGGTGCAATCGCCCTTTTTGCCGCTCTATCCCGGTCCAGCGCCTCCACCTTCGACGCGGTGCCCGCCGTTGTCGCCATGGGAGTCTCAGCCATCGCTCTGACCTTTCTCACTACCCGACTACCGTTGGGTGTTTCGGCAGCGGTCGAGTCGGACGGGCCCGACCGCCGCCGCTTTCTGGTGTACACCGGTGCCACCGCCGGCGTCGGTTTGCTCGCACTCATCGGCGGCCAACTCAAGGCAGCGGCGACCCGGGCAGCGGATACCGCGCGCGCGCTCTTCACACTGCCGGCAGCATCCGTACCGGCGGCCGCCATTCCGGCCGGAGCGAGCTTCGATGTCGCCGGCATCACCCCGCTGATCACGCCGAACGCCGATTTCTACCGCATCGACACCGCTCTGAGCGTGCCACGCATCGACCCGAACACGTGGCGGCTGAAAATTACCGGCATGGTCGAAAATGAGGTGGAACTGAACTTTGCCGAGCTGCTGGCCCTGCCGCTCGAGGAGAGCACGACCACCCTGGCCTGCGTGTCGAACTACGTGGGCGGCGACCTGATCGGCAATGCCACCTGGTTGGGCTATCCGATTCGCGAGCTGCTGGCTCGGGCGAAACCCACGAGCGGCGCCGACATGGTTCTCTCCACCAGTCAGGACGGATTCACCGCAAGCACCCCGATCGAGGCATTGACCGACGAGCGCAACGCTATTCTCGCCGTGGGCATGAATGGTGAGCCGCTGCCGCTCGAGCACGGCTACCCCGTGCGCATGGTGGTTCCCGGGCTGTACGGCTACGTCTCAGCGACGAAGTGGGTTGTCGAGCTCAAGCTCACTCGCTTTGATCAGGAGCAGGGATACTGGACTCCGCGCGGCTGGTCCGAGCGAGGACCGGTCAAGCTCTCCTCCCGCATCGACGTGCCCCGCGCGGGATCATCCGTGCCGGCCGGACCCGTCGTGATCGCCGGCGTTGCATGGTCCCAGCACGTGGGAGTGAGCGCTGTCGCCGTGCAGATCGATGACGGCCCGTGGCAGGACGCTACTCTGGCCGATGCGATCTCGGTCGACACCTGGCGCCAGTGGGCCTTCACCTGGACGGATGCGACCGCCGGCCAGCATTCGGTTCGGGTGCGGGCCACCGACTCAGACGGCCTCGTACAGACCTCGGTCAGTGCCGATGTCGCCCCCGACGGTGCCACCGGTCTGCACGAGGTCTCCGTGACGGTCTCGTAGAAGACGTCTCGACTACGGGCAGAAAAGTGCAGGATACGGCCCTCGTCATGGGAACCGTTCATATTGTGACTCGAATGAATCTTTTCGTTTCATACCCGATCCTGCTCGTACAGTACGTGCTCCTGAGCTCGCTGTTCGTGCTCTAACCCGCTGTGCTCGAGGTCGCTGTGCTCGACGTCGCTGTGCTCGACGTCGCTGTGCTCGACGTCGCTGTGCTCGACGTCGCTGTGCTCGACGTCGCGCAACCATCTAGAACGGAACGTCGTCAGTGTCGGGGTTGGGGTCGTTCCCGTTGGGGTCGTTCCCGTTGGGGTCGTTCCAGTTGGGGTCGTTCCAGTTGGGGTCGATGAGGTTGTTCCAGATGTCGATGGGGCGTTGTGCGGTGTTGCTCGGTCCGGGGTCGGGGCCTGGTTCGCTCGCCGTGGTGGTGGGGTGGGGGCTGAGGCGGGTGGCGGGGTGGGTGGCGTAGTGTTTGCCGGCGGGGCTGGTCCAGTTCATGGTGCCGTCGGGGGTTTGGGTGACGGTCCAGCCGGTTTCGGTTTTGAGTCGGTGGCTGCGTTTGCAGAGGTGGGCGAGGTTGTCCCAGCGGGTTTGGCCGTTGTATTGCCAGTCGTGGGTGTGGTCGATGTCGCTGTGTCTGGCTTGTCGGGTGCAGCCGGGGAATCGGCAGGTGCCGTCGCGAATTTCGAGCCATTTCTTGAGGTCGGCGGGGACGGTGTAGCGGGTGGTGCCGACGCTGAGCACGGTGCTGGTCTCGGGGTGGATGAGGATTCGGGTGAAGCTTTTTGCGGTGGCGGCGACGCGGCGGGCGGTGTCGGCGTCGAGGGGGCCGAAGCCGTCGAGGGTGCCGGGTTGCTCGCTGAGGCCCATCAGGGTGAGGACGGGCACGGTGACGTTGACCAGTCCCTGCACTCCGGCACCGAGGCCGGTTTCGGTCACTCCGGTGAGGAGGAGGTCGACGGCCACGTCGAGGCGTTGCTGGCCGAGGGTGCGGGTGTCGACGGGCTCGGCGGCGGCGGCGTTGTGCAGGCTGCGGGCGAGGGTGTCGACGCGGTCGTTGATCGCGGCGGCGTCTTCCTGGGTGAGGATGAGTTCGAGGCAGGCCATGCCGTCGCGGTTGGGCATGACGGCGAAGCTGCGCGCGTTCAACGCGCTGCGGTGGCGGGTGAGGATGGATTCGGGGTGGGAGAGTTCGCGCACGGTGCTGGCGCGTTTCTTCAGCTGGTTCACGGTGAGGTCGTCCGCGCCGGTCAGCGCTTCGGCTTCAAACGCTGCTCGGGCCGTTTCGGGTAGGGAGAGGGCGTTGTTGACGATGACTTCTGCGTGGCGGTAGCTGATGGAGCCGGTGGCGAGGAGGGCGCGGGTGGCGGGCAGTTCGTGTTGCAGCATCGCGCTGACGCAGAGCAGGTTGCGGGCGGTGTTTTCGTGCACCCGCAGCAAACAGCCCAGCTCGGCGACGAGGCCCTCGGTGGCGGCTTGTTTCTCGGACCAGCGCTGCAACGGGCGGCACTCTTCGCCGGTGTCTTGCGCGTGCTGGGTGAGGAGCGCCCGGGGTAGGGGCCGGCCGGTTTCGGCGGTGCTGGCCACCCAGCGGGCGACGTCATCGATCGCGGCCGCCCGTGCGGCATGGGCCCGATTGATGGCCAGGTCGCATTCCCGCACCGCGTCAAGCAGCCGGACCTGCTCCGCATCGACGGGTCGTTTCTTCCAGTCATCGAGCGAGGCCGCGACCACATAATCGAGCGCCTGCACCCCGGAGATCGCTTTCGTGCCCGCTGAACGGTGCGTCGGCGCCGGCTTACCCGGCCGGATACCCGCCGCCGCCATCTCCGCCACATACGCAGCAGTCGCAGCAGTCGCGGCGGCCTCCACAGCATCAGCAGCCCGAGCTCGCTCAGACTCAGCCGCCGTTTCAGCCGCAGCCTCAGCCACCGCAGTCTCAGATTCAGACGCAGACGCAAACGCAAACGCAGCCTCAGCCACCGCAGTCTCAGATTCAGACGCAGATGCCGTTTCAGCCTCAGCCGCAGACGCTGCAGTCTCAGATTCAAACGTAGCCGCCGCAGTCTCAGATTCAGACGCAGTCTCAGATTCAGCCGGAGTCTCAGATTCAGCCGCCACAGCCTCGCCGCGACTCGCCTGCGGGGGCTCAGAGGGTGGAGGTGGATCGTCGTGGATCGCCATGCATCCATTATCTCATGAATAGAACACAAAGTCGAGACTGGCTCAGGTTTTCATGGCTTGAAGAGTCCCGAGATTAGTAGTCAAATACTAAAAATCTGTAGCTTCTGGCCGAGCCCCGCCGAGCCTGACCCCACCGGTCCGAGCCCTGCCGAGCCTGACCCTGCCTGGCCTGACCCTGTCGTATCGGGGTGGTCCCGGGCGATCTCGCTCTTGAAAATTTTCATCGACTGGCCGAGACTCCGAGCGAGCCCCGCCTATTTCGGCTGAGTGCATCCGCCTACCCGGCAGATCCGGTGGCGGGTTCGGTCGCCCCGAAGCGCTCGAGAACCTCCCCGATTCGCGCTTTGCAGCCGCCGCATCCGGTGCCGGCTCGGGTGGCCGTTCCGATGCAGGCGACGCTCGTGTTGCCGGCCGCTGCGGAGTCGGCGATGGCGCCGACGGTGACGCCGTTGCACCAGCACACCGTGGCGCCATGGTCCAACGCGCTTCCGGCCGCGGGTTCGTAGTCCGGTCCGTCATAGCGCAGCAAAACCGAGCGGTCGGCCGGCAGTTCGCTGCCGCGCTCAAACAATAAGGTCAGTTCGGCGGCCGTACGGGGCATGCCGACACAGACGAAACCCTCGAGAATGCCGTCGCGGGTCACCATTTTCACGTACCGGCCGTGTTCGGGATCGGCCCACTGCGCCACCCGCAGCGGGGCGGATGCGCACCCCGCCGTATGGTTGTCGGTCGCCAGATCCCACGGGTCCGCCCCGGTGTCGCCGACCGACACCACGTCGATGCCCTCGGCCTTGAGCATGACCACGGCAGAACCGGAAGCCGGGAGTTGCCCGGTCTCGCCCAGGCCCAGTATTTCGTTGCGGAACCGCGCGGCCAGCCAATCGGCCTGGCGCCAACCCGGCCCGATCAGGCCGCTCGGCCCACCCGCCGGCAACACCGTGGAATCGCCGACGCGCGGCGCTGGCGCCACATGCGCGCAGTCACCGATCGCGTAAATGCGCGGGTCGGCCCAACTCTGCAGATTGTCATCAACGAGGATTCCGGTGGACACCGGCAGACCGGCCAGCTGGGCCAGTTCGGTGCGAGCACCGACACCGCACGAGAGCAACAGCAGATCACCGTGAATCTGTTTGCCGTCGGCGCAGATGAGAGCATCGAAGCGGTCGACCCCGTCGTCGTCCTGGTGAAAGAGCAGGCTCTCGGCGCGGGAGTGATTGACCATCGTGACGCCGGCACGCCGAGCGCTCTGCGCGAGCACAGTGCCGCCGCCGCGGTCGAGGTTTCGCGCCATGGGAATCTCACCGTGGTACACCACGCAGGTCTGGCTCCCGGCGGCGGCCGCGGCGAGCGCGATCTCCATACCGAGCACGCCGGCGCCGAGCACGACAATGCGAGCCCCGATCATCACGGCCGCGAGCACCCGTTCCGCATCATCAAGGTCCCGCAGCACGGTGACCCCGCGCGGAAGCGGAGCGTCGCCGCTGTCGAGGGTCGCGGCATCCGCTGCCGGCAGCTTTCGGTCGCGACGCACCCGAGTGACACCGTCGAGCGTGGGCACGTTGGCGCGTGCGCCGGTCGCGAGCACGAGCCGGTCGTAGGGCAGCACGGTGCCATCGCTGAGCGATACCGCACGGCGGCTGCGCAGAATGGCCGTGACGCTCACGCCGCGGTGCAGGTGAACGCCGGCCTCGCGCGCGGCGAACGTGTCGGTGATCTCGAGGCTGTCCCGATCGACGTGACCGACGGCGTATTCGGCGATGAGCACCCGGTTGTAGGCGTCAGCACTTTCGGCCCCGATTACGGTCAACGTCGCCGCCCCTTGACGCACGAGCGGCAGCAGTTCTTCCACAAATCGAGCACCGACCGGGCCGTAGCCGACTACAACGATGCGTTGGGGTCGCTCAGACACGGGCGCCTGCTTTCACGAGTGCACGCACTCGAACGGTCGTTTTCTTGAATTCGGGCATGCCGCTGATCGGATCGGTTTCGTCGTCGGTCAGCAGGTTGGCTCGCTGATCCGCGGCGAAGTGAAACGGCAAAAACACCGTATCCAGGCGGATGTCGGTACTCACCGTGGCCCGGCAGCGCACCGCACCGCGGTCGTTGCTGACCTCGACCCAGGTCTCATCGGCAATGCCGAGCTGCTCGGCGGTAGCCGGGTGCAGTTGCAGCCGGGCGTCGGGCTGGGCGTCGGAGAGCTCCCGCACCCGACGGGTCTGGTTGCCGCTCTGGTAATGCTCGAGCAGGCGGCCGGTGATCAGGGTGAGGGTGCCGCCGACCTGTGCCGGGGCATCGAGGCGCCGCACCGTGACGGGCACCAGCCGGGCCAGACCGTCGGGGTGGGCGAACCGCTCCAGAAATAGACGTGGCGTTCCGGCCGACCCCTGCGGGTAGGGCCAGAAGGCCGGTTCTTCGGAGTCAAGCAGGGCATAGCTCAGGCCGGAATAGTCGGCCAGCCCACCCGCCGAGGTCCGGCAGAGTTCATCAAACACCTCGGAGGCCTGCGCGCTGTAGTCTCCGGCCGAGTCGAGCCGGCGCGCAAGTTCCTGCCAGATCCATAATTCACTGCGCACACCGGCGGGTGCGTCGACGGCGCGACGGCGGCGGATGACACGCCCCTCAAGCGAGGTCATCGTGCCGTCCTCTTCCGCCCACTGGGTCACCGGCAACACGATGTCGGCGAGCACCGCGGTTTCGGAGAAGAAGAAATCGGCCACGACCAGAAAATCAAGGGTTTTCAGGGCTGCGCGCACCCGGTCGGCGTTCGGTGCCGAGACAACGGGGTTGGAGCCGTGCACGAGCAGGCAACGGATGCCGCCCGGCTCACCGAGCGTCGCCAACAGCTCCACCGCGGGCAGGCCTACGCCCGGGAGGCTGTCGGGGTCGACGCCCCAGACCCCGGCAACGTGCGCGCGAGCGGCGGGATCGGTGATCTTGCGGTAGCCGGGCAGCTGGTCGCACTTCTGCCCGTGTTCGCGCCCACCCTGCCCATTGCCCTGGCCGGTCAGGGTTCCGTAGCCGGAATGGGTGGTGCCGACGAGGCCGAGTATCAAGCTGAGGTTGATGGCCGCGGTGGCAGTGTCGGTGCCGTCCGCGTGCTGTTCCACTCCGCGCCCGGTGAGAATGTAGGTGCCACTGCCCGTTGCAGCCCCGCGCGCGGCTCCGGCGGCCAGGCGCCGGGCCAGTTCGCGCAGCTGCCAAACCGGAACGCCGGTCTGTTCCTGCACTCGGGTCGGCCACCACGCACTCACGCTGCGCCGCAGGGCATCGAAACCCGCGGTGCGCGAGCGCAGATAGTCGAGGTCGGCGAGTTTTTCGGCGATGATGATTTGGGTCAGTCCGAGCAACAGCACGAGGTCGCTGCCCGGGGTGGGCTGCACGTGCATGCCGGCGCCATCGTCGGTGAGCCGAGCGGTCGCCGTGCGTCGAGGATCGACGACCACGAGACCGCCAGCGGCCCGGGCGCCCTCCAAATGGCCGATGAAGGGTGGCATGGTCTGCGCCACGTTGGAACCGAGAATCAGAATGGTGTCGGCGTCGTCGAGCTCGTCGACCCGAAACGGCAGCCCGCGGTCGAGGCCGAACGCCCGGTTGCCGGCCGCTGCGGCACTGGACATGCAGAACCGGCCGTTGTAGTCGATGCGGCTGGAGCCGAGCGCCACCCGGGTGAATTTGCCGAGCTGGTAGGCCTTTTCGTTGGTGAGCCCGCCTCCGCCGAAGGCGCCGACCGCGTCGGACCCGTGCGCGGCTCGAATCCCGCGCAGCTTGCCGGCGACGTGGTCGAGCGCCTCCGTCCAAGTCACCGCCTCGAAGGTGCCGTCGGCCTGCCGCAGCAGCGGTTCGAGAATGCGATCCGGCGACACGAGCAGTTCGGCGGAGGTCCAGCCCTTTGTGCACAGACCGCCACGGTTGGTCGGGAATTCGCGCCCGGTGACCGTCACCGCGCCGGACGGAGTGGATTCGGCATCCGCTGTACCCGGGGTCAGTGTCATGGCGCACTGCAGGGCGCAGTACGGGCAGTGCGTTCGGGTGCCGGTCATGTCAGGCCTAGATCTTCTGACCGGCGACGGACGACCCGCGGCGCAGGTAGACGAAGGCGGTGACACACATCATCACGACGTAGGCGATGGCGAAGGCGTAGATCGCGCTCGAGTAGTCACCGGTCGAGGTCTTCGAGAAGCCGAGCACCTGCGGGATGATGAATCCGCCGTACGCACCGACGGCCGAGATGAGGCCGAGCGCCGCGGCGCTTTTGCGCTGTGTGGTGACGTCTCCAGAATTCCGGTGGGCGTCTTTCACCCCGCTGCGGGCCGAGAACACGCTCGGAATCATTCGGTAGGTCGAGCCATTGCCGATTCCGGTGGCGATGAAAATCACCAGGAAGCTGGCCAAAAAGGCCCAGAAATTGCCGAGGGGCAGAACAGCCACGACGGCGAGGGCACCGACAGCCATAACGCCGAAAGCGGCGACGGTGACGGATGCCCCACCGAAGCGGTCAGCGAGGCGTCCGCCGGCCGGCCGGGCCAGCGAACCCACGAGCGCACCGATGAAGGCGAGGGAGAGCGAGGCGGAGGCCACCTGGAAGGTGGAGTAGGCCGGAAACTGGTCGGCGATGAGCTTGGGGAATACGCTCGCGAAGCCGATGAACGAGCCGAAGGTGCCGATGTAGAGCACGGCCAGAATCCAGAAGTGCGGTTCGCGCACTGCGGCGATCGAGCCGGCGAAGTCGGCCTTGGCGTTGCTGAGGTTGTCCATATACTTCCAGGCGCCCCACATGGCGACCAGAATCAGTGGCACCCAGAACCAACCGGCGAGTCGGATATTGAGCGTCCCGACGGCGCCGAGGGTGATCACGATCGGAACGATCAGCTGGGCCATGGAGGCGCCGAGGTTACCGCCGGCAGCGTTGAGACCGAGGGCGTAACCCTTCTGACTCTGCGGGTAGAAGTAGGTGATGTTCGACATCGAGCTGGCGAAGTTGCCTCCGCCGAAACCGGCGAGCGCGGCCACGAACAGCATCACGCCGAAGGGGGTGTCCGGGTGGCCGACGCAGAAGCCGAGGGCGATAGCGGGGATGAGCAACAGACCGGCCGAGATGATGGTCCAGTTTCGGCCGCCGAATTTGGGCACCATGAAGGTGTACGGAAACCGCAGGGTCGCTCCGACCAGGCTCGGCATCGAGATCAGCCAGAAGACCTCGGTGGTGGAGAAGGTGAAACCGGCCGCCGGCAGCGAGACCACCACGATGCTCCACAGCTGCCAGACTACGAAGCCGAGGAACTCGGCGACGATCGACCACTTGAGGTTGCGGGCGGCGATGAGCTTGCCGCCCCGTTCCCACTGGTTCGCGTCCTCAGGATTCCAATTGTCGATCCATCGCCCCGCACGGTGCACGAGCACCGCCTCGTCGGCGATCGTTGCTGCAGTGCCTATGGTCGTGCCGGCTGCTGATTCGACGGTGCTGAATGTCATGGCGTCCCCCTCGGGAATGGAATGGCGGTGCGACGATTTGCAGGCAGCCCGGTCGGCTTCCTGCTTCGACGTTAGCCAGCGCGTGTTTCCGGCAACCGTGGCACCCGTTACCTTTCGATCACCGGATGATCACAGGTCGGTGGAGCAGGTGTTGGGGCGCTGTTACATGACGGACACAATGGCACTCGCACCGTGGCGGGCGCTGCCACGGTACCGGGGACACGGGCAATAGATGCCGAGGTGGCAAAATGGTAGGACCTGCGCCCGCGCGCCACCCTGTTTGAAAGGCCTACCCATGACGATCACCGCCGCCGCCGACGGTTCTGCCCTTGGAAACCCCGGACCAGCCGGCTGGGCCTGGTACGTCGATGACACCTGCTGGGCGGCCGGCGGCTGGAAGCACGCCACCAACAACCAGGGCGAGCTCAAGGCCGTACTCGAATTGTTTCGAGCGACCGCGCACATCGACGACGACCTGCTCGTACTGTGCGACAGCCAGTACGTGATCAACTCGGTCACGAAGTGGATGAAGGGGTGGAAGGCGAAGGGCTGGCGCAAGGGCGACGGCAAACCGGTCATGAACCTCGATCTGCTCAAGGAGATCGACGAGGCCATCGCCGGGCGTCGGTACCGGTTTGAATGGGTCAAGGGGCACGTCGGGCATCCGCTGAATGAGGCCGCCGACGAGCGCGCGCGCGGCGCGGCCGAGGCATTTCAACGCGGTCGCCCGGCTCCGGCCGGACCGGGTTTTCACGGCGCGGCTGGTCACGGCGCGGCTGGTCACAGCGCGGGTGGTCACAGCGCGGGTGGTCACAGCGAATCGTCGGCCCCGGAGCCGACCGCGGCGAAAGTCACCGAACGGCCCGCCGAACGAGTCACCGAGAAAGCCACGGCCTACCCGCACTCCGAATTGTTCTCCTTCGAGGAGCTCGGTGACGATATCGGCGAGGATGACGGCGCTCTGACCGATCTGCACGGCGCCGACGTGCTGCGCAGCACCGGTGAGCTGCACCGGGTGACACTGGCGCTCAGCGCCGAGGAACACGGGCGTCTTGTGCAGCGGTCCGCGGCCCGCGGTGTGACCATCGAGGAATTCCTGCGCGGCCTGATCTGAGCGACCGGATCTGAGCTGCAACAGCGCCTCCTCAGCGGCGCATTCTGACCAGAATGCGTTGGTCAGAATGCGTTGGTCAGAATGCGCTGGTCAGCGCACGCCGATCAGCGAGCGTAGGCCGAACTCGGAGACGATCGGAATGCCGTAGTCACGCGCTTTGACGGTCTTGCCGGTGACCGATGCCGGATCGGCCGCCACCAGCAGTCGCGTGCGCAGGGTGACCGCCGCTTCCAGAGCAAGCCCTCGAGCGACCAGTTCCCGGGCCCAATCGGAGCGGGCCCTGGCCATGTCACCGGTCAGTACGACGACGTCGCCCTGTTCCAGCAGCATCGCGTCGACCGGGGCGACTGCTGGGCGCGTCACCGCCGATGGCTCAGTCAACGCCGCGGCCACAACCTCAGGATCGACGTCGAGCATGCGCCCCACCGCGATCACGTCAGCGCAATCGGACGTGCTGAGGGCACCGTTCAACCACGCCACGTGCACGAGGTCCTCGAAATAGCGGCGGTGCAGCGCGATGCGCTCCTCCGGGCCGATGCCGCTGAACTCAGCCAAGAACCGTACTTCGGTCGATTCCCGGGGCGAGAGCACGCGATCCACCAGACACAGATCGAGTAGGGCCAGATAATCGAGGTGTTCCTCCGGACCGGCGTAGTCCGGCAGTTTCACCGCAGCCCTGGCCAAAAAGCTCGGAATCGGCACCATACTCCGGGCCGTGACGGGGTCGCGCTCCACCCACTCGGCCGCTGGCGCACCGGTAGCGACGATGGGCAGCAAGACGCGCCGTTCCGCGCGGTCGAGCGCGTCGATCCACGGTGCCGCACTGGGCGAACCGTGCACGTACGCCGCCAGGAGGCTCGCGCACGCGACGGCCTGAACCAGGGCACTGGGGCCGGGCCCGATCTCAATGTCGTAGGCCGCGCAACAGTCGATGAGCAGCCGGCCCGCCCCCGGCAGATACCTGCGGGCCAGGTGCATGGTGCACACCGCCTCGAGTCCACCGCCCGAGGCATAGTCGATGAGCTCGAACTCACGCATCAGAAACCCGGTGACGAACTGGGCATTGTGCGTCACCAACACTCGTCCGCGAAGCAGATCGACCAGTCGCGGTGCGATCTGCTCAAACGTCGGCGCGCGCAGCAATTCTGCCGTGCTGACGCCGTGACTCGCGACGTCACCCGCGTTGATTCCGGGGTTGACGACGGTCTGCCAGCGCGCGGTCGTGCGACCACCCTCGTCGAGGTGCACCACGGCAATTTCGACGACCCGATCCCGCTGGTACGGGAACAGTCCAGTAGTTTTTAGGCATATAACGGCGTATCCACGTTCGGGCATGGTCACACTCCACAATCTTGTTCTGCGAATTTAGCCTCAATTCAGCTCCTATGCGACCGCCCGTTTGGGGGGGTTGCGAGTCTCCCGAAACGCTGTAGGCATGCTCCAGACCGGCGGATATTCACCGGCTGGGCGCATTCGCGGCGGGAACCCAGCGAGCCCGATATACCATCCGAGAATGGGCAGATTTACAGACAGCTGGCGCTCTCACCTCCTGGTGACGCTCTCGGGCAATAGCGAGGGGCGACCGCGGTGGGTCAATCAGATAGCCACGGGCGATGACGCCGGATTTTTCGGACCGGACAGCGCCGCCTGGGCCGTGCACGGTGGTATGGCGACGATGGTTGCCGGCATCCGCGCCCTGTTGATGCAGACCCTGCACCCGGGGGCAATGGCCGGTGTGCACGACTGGTCGCGCTACCGCGAGGATCCGCTCGGCCGGCTCTCCGGCACCATTCAGTGGCTCGTCACGGTGACGTTTGCGGACACCGTCGTGGCCGAACGGGAATCCGGCCGGGTCGGGCATTTTCACCAGCGTGTGGTCGGAACCTATCTCGATGCCCAGGGCGCCGAACGCTCATACACCGCGGGCGACCCCGAACTTTTGTCCTGGGTGCACGTTGTGTTCACCGACGCTTTTCTGCAATCTCATGTGCTCTGGGGCGACGCCATCCCCGGCGGCGCCGACGGCTACGTGCGGGAATGGGCAACCGCCGGCGAACTCATCGGGGTGCGCAATGCCCCGCATTCGGCGCAGGAGCTGGCCGCCCAGCTCGAGGCTTTTCGTAGTGCCGGAACGCTCAAGAGCGACGCCCGCGTCGCCGAGGCCGTGCGATTCATTCGCAACCCGCCGCTCAGCCGCGGCATGCTGCCGTTCTACCGCATCATGTTCGCCGGCGCCGTGGCGTCGATCCCCCGTGAATACCGCGACCTGCTCGGATTGAAACGATCCCGTCTACCCGTCATCTGGGGCACCCGTTTCGTTCTCAGCACCGTCCGGTTTCTGCTCGGCCCGTCGTCGACATCGGAGGATGCCGCCCGCGCGCGGCTCGCGCGCATCGCTGCGGCTGTCGAACTGAACCAAACTACGGCACGATGAGGTGATCATGGTGGCCAGACGGGTGCGCTCGGACCGCAGCACCGGCATCCGCTTGTCGAGCAGTTCGAGCAGTTCGAGCAGTTCGAGCAGTTCGAGCGGCAACGCTGCGATCGGCCATTGTCCATTGTCCATTGGCCTGGAGGAAGTATCTGCAGCGAACGGCGACCCTGTCTAGGGTTCGGGGGCGAAGAATGCAGCGGTCGCCGCACTGAGTGCCAGCGGATCGTTGACGTGACACAGTTCCCGGGCGGAGTGCATCGACAGCAGCGGCACGCCGACGTCGACTACCCGAATGCCCAGCCGCGTTGCGGTCAACGGTCCGATGGTTGAACCGCACGGAACCGTGTTGTTGGAGACGAATTCCTGGTAGTCGACGCCCGCCTGCGCGCAGGTGCGCGCCCAGAGGGCGGCGCCATGGGCATCCGTCGCGTAGCGCTGGTTGGCATTGATTTTCAGCAGCGGTCCACCGCCAAGAATGGGCATATTGGCCGGATCGTGGCGTTCCGGATAGTTCGGGTGCACGGCATGGCCGGCGTCGGCGGAGAGGCACCACGACTGGGCGTAGGCGCGCAGTCGTTCCGACACCGTCGCGCCGAGACCGTGACCGATGCGGGTGAGAATATCGTCGAGCAGGGGGCCGCTCGCGCCGGAGCGGGACTGGGAGCCAAGCTCTTCATGGTCGAAGGCGGCGAGCACGCTGATCGAGCCGGTATCGGCGGAGCTCGTGCTCGTGCTCGTGCTCGTGCTCGTGCTCGTGCTCGTGCGGATCAAGGCCTGCAAGCCGGCGTACACCGACGACAAATTATCGAGGCGGCCGGCGGCGAACAGCTCGCGGCCAAGACCGAAGGCAGCGGGCGGATTGGTGTCCGCGGTGAGGATGTCGTAGCCGGCGACATCCTCTGCCGCCAGCCCGGCCAGACCGGCCAGGTGGGCGACCAAATCGACTTCGCACGCCGCACCGACACCGAAAACGGGCGTTAGATGACGTTGCCGGTCGAGGGTGAGACCGTTGTTCACCTCACGGTCGAGGTGCACGGCAAGCTGTGGAATACGCAAAAACGGCCCGGTGCGCACGAGGTGCTCGCTGCCGTCACGGGTTACCAGCCGGCCGGCCAGTTCGAGTTCGCGGTCGAGCCACGAGTTCAGCAACGGGCCGCCATAGACCTCGACGCCGGCCTGCAGCCAGCCGTGTGAGCCGATCGTGGGCTTCGGCTTGAGCTTGAACCCCGGGGAGTCGGTGTGGGTGCCGAGAATGCGAAACGGCGTCGTAGGGCCCGCTTCGGCCGGCTGCGACCAAGCGATAACGGCGCCGTCCCGCACCACGTAATGGCCGGTCGCCGCCGGAGCATCGCCCCAGTTCTGCGCCTCGCTCAGCCGGGTGAACCCGGCCGCCGTTAGGCGCCGAGCAACTTCGGCGGCCGCGTGATACGACGACGGTGCCGCCTGAAGAAAGGCAGAGAAATCGGCGGTGAACTCGGCAATGTACTCGGGCGTTGCATCCATTCATCCATCCAACCACCCTCACGGTGCGGCGGATGCCGGTAGTCAGGCGTCGGTCGGTGCGTCGGCCTGCAGAGCAGCGCGCGCGAAAGCAGCGCCGCCCACGGTGACCGTGCCGCGATCGCCGTGCCAGGCTTCGGTCTGCTCGAAAGCTCCGAGCCGGTCCAGGAGCCGCCACTTAGTGTCAACGAGCCGCCACACCGATTGCGTCGTCGGTTCCTGGCCGTCGGATTGCACCCAGCTCAAAGAGCCGAGAGCACGCGACAGGGTCGTGAGGTAGTCCTCGCGGCGAGCCAGGCTGCGGGTCGCCACGAACAACAACAACAGTCGGGTGGCGTCGCTCACCGCCGGCGTGCGACTTTGGTGGATGGTGCGGGCCAGATGCCACCAGAGTGCGCGGGGGGAATCGGAGAGGACACGGCCCTTTTTGGTCAGGACGAGCATCCCCTTGCTCACCCGCAGCAGTCCCACGTCGCGCAGCTGCCCGCGCAGTTCCTGCAGCGGGCGCAGGTGCACTTCGCGGTTGACGCTGATCGGCCAGCCCCAGTCGAGCTCGGCCGACGCTTGCATAACCACCGCCGGCGGCAGATGTCCCGCCTTCGTCAAGCGGATGCCGTCGACCCCGACCCGGGTCAGGATCCACTGCGCCGGAGCAACCATGCGCGCCATCGCCCGCTCCTGCAGCAATATCGGATCGCCGACTCTGGCCTGCCCGATGAGACGACGAAAACCGACGACGGCCTCTTCCGGCAGTCGTGTTTCGATCTCCTGAATCACGTTCACCCAACGAGCCTAGTGAGCGATCCCGTCGGAGCGCGGCGGATGCGTTGCGACACGCACGGTGAACCGGTCGCGAGCCGGCTTCAGCGGCACAGACAGGTGATTCGAGTTTGGTGTTTCGGGTTTGGTGTTTCGGGTTTGGTGTTTCGGGTTTGGTGTTTCGGCGCAGGGATGGTCGGTGCCGGGCGGGCTTGTCAGCGGCATCTGGCACCCTTGAAGAATGACCGATACCCGCGCATCCGCCCTGGCCATTCTGCGCACCCTCGTGGGGCGGGACGATGCCTCTTGGCACGACGGACAGTACGAGGCGATAGAAACTCTCGTCGACCAGCGCAAGCGTGCGCTTGTGGTACAGCGCACCGGATGGGGCAAGTCGGCCGTCTACTTTGTGGCGACCCTGCTGTTGCGGCGTCAGGGCGCCGGGCCCACCATTCTGGTCTCCCCGCTGCTGGCCCTGATGCGGGACCAGGTCGCCGCTGCCGCCCGCGCCGGCGTGCGGGCGGTGTCGATCAACTCGTCGAACGCACACGAATGGACCGACGTGTTGCGCCAGCTCGACGCCGACGAGGTAGATGTGCTGCTGGTATCGCCCGAACGGCTGAACAACCCGTCTTTTCGCGATGAGCAGTTGCCCGCTTTGATCGCCCGCGTGGGTTTGCTCGTGGTCGATGAGGCACACTGCATCTCGGATTGGGGTCATGATTTTCGCCCGGACTATCGCCGTCTGCGCGACCTGATCGCCCAGATGCCGACGGGAGTGCCCGTGCTCGCCACGACGGCAACCGCCAACAGCCGGGTGGTGCAGGATGTCGCGGAGCAGGTCGGTATGGTCGCCGCCGGTTTCGACGGCGCTGATACCACTGCGGAGGTCGCCGAGGTGGTCACCATTCGCGGCCCGCTCGCCCGTTCGTCGCTGCGGCTCGGCGTGCTGCGCCTGCCCGATTCGCGCGCACGCCTGGCCTGGCTGCTCAGCCACCTCGGCGAGCTGCCCGGCAGCGGCATCATTTACACCCTCACCGTGGCGGCCGCCGAAGACACCGCCCGCCTGCTCCGCGGCGCCGGGCACGCCGTGCGCGCCTACACCGGGCAAACCGACACGGCCGAACGTGAAGAATCCGAGGGTCTGCTGAAGACCAATCAGGTGAAAGCACTCATCGCGACGAGCGCGCTCGGTATGGGATTCGACAAGCCCGACCTCGGCTTCGTGCTGCATTTGGGTGCGCCGTCCTCCCCCGTGGCCTACTACCAGCAGGTTGGCCGTGCCGGCCGTGCCACCGCCTCCGCCGACGTACTGCTGCTGCCGGGCGCCGAAGACGAAGCGATCTGGCACTATTTCGCGACGGCCTCGATGCCCGACCGGGCCAAGGCCCTGGCCGTGATCGGCGCTCTCGAAGCCGCCGGTGCACCACTGTCCACCCCGGCGCTCGAGGCCAGGGTCGACCTGCGACGCACCCCGCTCGAACTCCTGCTCAAGGTTCTCGACGTGGACGGCGCCGTGCACCGGGTCAAGGGCGGCTGGCAGTCCACCGGAGTGCCCTGGGTCTATGACCAGGAGCGCTATGAACGCATCGCGGCGGCCCGGCTCGGCGAGCAGCGGTCGATGCTCGAGTTTGAAAGCACCACCGGCTGCCGCATGGAATTTCTGCAGCGAGCCCTCGATGACGACACCGCCGTGGCCTGCGGCCGGTGCGATAACTGTCAGGGTGCGTGGTACCCGGTTGACGTGGCAGCGGAAGCGACCGCGACGGCAGCGCAGTCGCTTGACCGGGTCGGTGTCGCCATCGATGTGCGGGCTCAGTGGCCCACCGGAATGAGCAGCCTCGGCGTTGCCGCCAGCGGCAAGATCCCGCTCACCGAACGCGCCGAACCCGGCCGCGCGCTGGCCCGGCTGACCGACCTCGGCTGGGGTGGGCCCCTGCGTGAGCTATTCGCTTCCGGGGCAGCGGATGCCCCCGCGCCGCCGGCCATGCTGGCCGCCTGCGTGCGGGTGCTCGCCGAGTGGGGCTGGGCCGAACGACCGGCGGCCATCGTGTCGATGCCGTCGCGGCGGCATCCGCTGTTGATTGATTCGGTGGCGCGCTCGCTGGCCGACGTCGGCCGGTTGCCGTGGCTCGGCGCTCTGGATTGGGCCCAGGGCGGTCCCACGGGTGAGCCGGGCGGCAACAGCGCCTACCGGCTTTCGAGCGTCTGGGACCGCTTCACGGTGGGCCCGGAGCTCGCCGCGGCGTTGGCGCCGTTCGCGGGGCGCCCGATTCTTCTCATCGACGATCTGGCCGACAGCCGGTGGACCATGACGGTAGCCGCCCGGGTGCTGCGGCGGCACGGAGCATCGGCGGTGCTGCCGTTCACCCTCGCCCTGCGCTCGTAGCAACGACACCGCACTGCTGCACCGATACCGCGCGTGCTGCACCGACCGAGCCGGCGGCAAGAAACCGAGCCGGCTGCTTCACCGGGCGTAATCGGAATATTCGCGGTGGCTGACGCCTTGTTATCCTAGGACGCCGCCACTCGCGGCCTACCCCCGTTCTGGGGCGGCACCCGCACGACCCGCGCTCGCCCCATCTAGTTCGTAAGGCATTCGTCATGAAGCTCAGATTGTTCCCGGCCGCCGTGCTGTCCGTCATCGCGCTCACCCTCACCGGCTGCTCCGCGTCGAATGGTGCTGCCGATGCCACATCCGGCACCGACGACTCCCTGAGCAGCGTTCTCGACTCGGGCACCCTGGTGATCGGCACCGAGGGCACCTACCGGCCGTTTTCGTTCCACGAAGACGGATCGGGCGACCTCACCGGCTACGACGTTGAGGTGGCCCGCGCTGTTGCCGCCGAGCTCGGTGTCGATGCGAAGTTTGAAGAGACCCAGTGGGACGCCATCTTCGCCGGCCTCACCGCCGGCCGCTGGGACACCATCGCCAACCAGGTGTCGATTACGCCCGAGCGCCTCGAAGCGTACGAGTTCTCGACGCCGTACACCTACTCCACCGGCGTCATCGTCGTTCCCGCCGACAATACGTCGATCACGTCATTCGCCAGTCTCAAGGGTCTGACCACCGCCCAGTCGCTGACCAGCAATTGGAACACGCTGGCCACCGAGAGCGGCGCAACCGTTCAGGGCGTCGAAGGCTGGGCCCAGTCGGTCACCCTGGTCGAGCAGGGTCGAGTGGATGCCACGGTCAACGACAAGCTGACCTTCCTCGACTACCAGAAGTCCAACGGCGCTGACAACCTGAAGATCGCCGCCGAGACCGAGGAGCGCTCCGAGAGCGCCTTCGCCTTTGCCAAGGCCGGCACCGCGCTGGCCGACGCCGTGAGCGAAGCGCTCGCGACTCTCACCGCTGATGGGACGCTGGCGCAAATCTCCGATAAGTACTTCGGCGCCGACGTCAGCCAGTAGCCCGACACTCAATGATTCAGCCTGATTGGGATTTGTTCTTCAGTTCGTTCTGGCCGCTGCTTGACGGCGCGCTGCGCGGCACGATTCCGCTTGCCCTGACGTCGTTCGCGATCGGTCTCGCACTCGCCCTCGTGCTCGCCCTCATGCGGTTGTCGGCGAAACGTTGGCTCGCTGGCATCGCCCGCGTCTATATCTCCATCGTGCGCGGCACGCCCCTGCTCGTGCAACTGTTTGTGATCTTCTACGGGCTCCCGTCAATCGGCGTGACAATCGATCCGTGGCCGAGCGCCGTGGTGGCTTTCTCGATCAACGTCGGCGGCTACGCCGCCGAGGTCATTCGTGCCGCGATTCTCTCCGTGCCCAAGGGCCAGTGGGAAGCCGCCTACATGATCGGTATGTCGCGCAGTCGGGCCCTCACCCGCATCATCCTGCCGCAGGCAGCCCGAGTCTCGGTGCCGCCGCTGTCGAACACGTTCATCAGCCTGGTCAAGGACACCTCCCTGGCCTCGCTGATTCTGGTCACCGAACTGTTCCGTGAGGCGCAGCAGGTGGCGGCATTCAGCCAGGAATTCATGCTGCTCTACCTCGAAGCGGCACTTATTTACTGGGTCATCTGTCTGGTGCTCTCCACCGGTCAGGGTTTTCTCGAGAAGCGATTGGACCGCTATGTCGCCCGCTGACCTTTCTGCCGAATCGTCGTCACCAGCGGACGCCGCGGCATCCGCTCCCCTGCTGCGCGTGCGCGGGCTGCAGAAGAGTTTCGGCACCAACCGGGTACTGGAATCGGTGGATCTCACCGTGGGCCGCGGCCGAGTGCTCGCGCTGATCGGCCCGTCCGGCTCGGGCAAGACCACGATTCTGCGCTGCCTGAACGGGCTGGAATTGCCCGACGGCGGCACGATCGAGGTCGCCGCGGCCGCCGACACCGCGGGCCGTAGTGCGTCCGGGGCGATGACCATCGATTTCACCAGGAAGGCCTCACCGAAACAGCTCGGGGCTCTGCGTGACCGTTCGGCCATGGTGTTTCAGCACTACAACCTGTTTCCGCACAAGACCGTGCTGCAAAACGTCATCGAGGGACCGGTGGTCGTGCAGCGCCGCCCGGTCGCCGAGGTGACGGCCGAGGCGCTGGCGCTGCTTGAACGTGTCGGGCTGACCGCCAAGCGGGACAGCTACCCGTTTGAGCTCTCCGGCGGCCAGCAGCAGCGGGTCGGCATTGTGCGAGCGCTCGCGCTTCGGCCACAGCTGTTGTTGTTCGACGAGCCGACATCCGCTCTGGATCCGGAGCTGGTCGGTGACGTGCTTCGCCTGATCAAGGAACTCGCCGACGAGGGGTGGAGCATGGTGATCGTCACGCATGAACTCGAGTTTGCCCGCGAAGTCGCGCACGAGATCGCGTTCGTCGACGGTGGAACGATCGTCGAGCACGGCGACCCGAAACAGCTGCTGCGGCACCCCCAGCACGAACGCACCCGCCAGTTCCTGCACCGCCTCTTGAACCCGTTCTAACCTCCCGCGACCCGGCGCCGCCGCGCCGGGACGGCTCGGCGGCGCTATGGGTGGGGTGTGATGATCACCACGGTAATCCGGTCAAGGCCCGGCCCGTAGTGCCAGTAAATGCGGCCGGCTGTGGGGGTGCGGTGTTCGATGTAGGAATCCCAGACCGCCTCCCCTTTCTTGCCGGCGAGCGAGACGTATTTATGGGAGCGCAACGCCGGATCGTCGGGGTTCAGCTGCAAGCGACCGAGCGCGGTGCGCACTCGCTTGAGGCGCCCCACCAGCGCAGGCTTGGCTTCGAGAATGGATAGTCCCGAGGCCGCTTCCTTCGTGAGAAGGAGCGTGAAACTCATGATTGGGGCTCGGCGGGCCCAGCCATTTCGTCAACCGAGTGTTCCTCCGCCGCGTAGCGGGTGAAGTCGCCCCCCTCGCTCGTTTCTTCCTGACTGCTGTGTTCGAGGCCACGCACCAGAGCGGCGCGGATGCCGTCGTCATCCCAGATCAACAGCTCACGACGAGGAATGGACACCAGCGGGGTAAGCAAAATCTCACCCTCGGCGTTCACGGCAACAGCGTAGCGGTCGTCGCGGTGCACGCCGGCCTTGCCGAAGGCCATTCTGGAGCGCTCGTCGGCGCTTACTTCGCCCATTGGTACAAAATCCGATTTCAGATCTGACATCTTCTTGAGTTGCACCATCGTCGTCGCCCCATCACCTTGATGACGCGCATCGATCCGGGTGGAAACCGGGACCCATCCGCGCCTGCGTGAAAGTGAGATTACCCCAGATTTACATATGGGTAAACCCCTCACAGGATATTTTGAGATTGCGTTGTCGCCGTGCTATTTCGGCGGGTCAGCGAGCAGGTGGACCACGAACATTCTTCGATAAACGACGAGACCAGTCCGGTCGGTAGGGCAATCGGACTGGTCTGGGCAGAACCAAACTACAGCGCGGCGCGGACCTGCTCAAGGGCAAATTCACCTTTTCTCTTGCAGAACTCGCCAAAATGTGCGGACCATCTTCAAATCAGGCCGTACCGACTCCGCGCCCGCGCCTTGAGGTCGGCATCCGGCGAAGCAAACGTCGCGTCGCTCAGCTGTCGTCCGCCTCGATTCGGCTGTAGCCCGCGTCGGTGACGACAATCTGCAGCGTCGCCGGAATCTGCTCTTTCATGGAGTCGACGTGGCTGATCAGGCCGATCGTGCGACCTCCGGCGCGCAGGGTATCGAGCGTGCTCATCGCGGTCTCGAGGGTTTCGCTGTCGAGCGACCCGAAACCCTCGTCAACGAACAGCGTGTCGAGCGTAATGCCTCCGGCCTGGCCGGTCACAACCTCGGCCAACCCGAGGGCGAGGGCCAGGGAGGCCAAAAAGGTCTCGCCTCCTGACAGGGAGTGTGTCGCTCGGGCGCGACCGGTGTATTCGTCGCGAATGGCCAGGCCGAGCCCCGACCGCGCCCCGCCAAAAGCAAGCGAATCGTCGTGCTCGAGGGTGTAACGGCCGCTCGTCATGGTACTCAGGCGCGTGTTCGCGGCCGCGACGATCTGTTCCAGTTGAGCGGCGAGCACGTAGTTCTCCAGCCGCATCCGCTTGGTATTCGGTTCGTCACCGTGCACGACGTCGGCTAGTTGTCGAACCTGCTGGTACTCGGCCTGCAGCGCGCCCGACGCCGCAAACAAGGTGGCCACTCGACCAGCGATGGAGGCCAGGGTACGGGTTCGTTCGAGCAGGGAACTGTGGGTTGTCAGCGCGGCGTCGCGAGCCGCGCTGGCAGCGATCACAGCGAGCCTCGTCGGTTCCAGATCGACGAGTTCGTCGGGGAGGTCGGACAGGTCGGGGTGGGCCAGGGCCGCGCTGACTGCAGCCAGGGCGTCATCGTGCACGCGCAGCGCGGTCGTGCGACGTTCACTCTCGGCACGATCGAGCCTCGCGTGCTGAACCTCCCCCACGCTAGCAAACCCTTCGTCAGCAAGCTGCACCCGCACGCGTGCTTGCGCGGCCTCGCGCACGGTGTTGCACTGATCGACCCGCACCAGCGCGGCAGCCAATGTGCGTGCGATGACGAGGTGGTTCTGCAGGTGGGTGACCTGACCGTGAACGCTGTCGAACTCGCCGCGCTGCACGGCGAGCCGCTCAGCAATCGTCGTACGGTGACTGACCCGGTCGGCATGCGCCGTGACGGCGCGATCCCGTTCGGCGCCAATGACCTCGAGCTGGGCAGTCGCCGCGGTCATTGCGGCGCGCAGCTCGATCAGTTGCGCTTCCAGGCGCGGCAGCAGGGCGGCTGCCTGTCCGGCCAGTTCGTGTGCCGCGGTCGCCGCAATGTGCTCGGCCAGAAGCGCGGGCAGGTCGCCACCCCGGGTCACGGCCCGAGCTTCGGCGAGGCGAAGGTCAACGGTTTGCACGGCGGTCTGGGCCGAGAGGAGTTGCCCCTGCCTGGTCGTGACGGCGTTGCGGGCGCGGTCTAAATCTTCTGCGGTGACCGGCTCGTGCTGGTGGCGTGCTGGCTCGGGGTGGGCGGTAGACCCGCAGACCGCGCACGCATCACCGGTGACCAGACGCGTGGCCAGTTCGGCGGCGAAACCCGAGAATCGGCGCGCCAGCATGGCCTCGTAGTGCGCGGCCGCAGCCGTATTGTCACCACTCGCGGTCAGTTCTTCGCGCTGGGCGATGAGCAGCGAGGTGCTGAGCTGCTCAACGGTTTCGGCCGCCTCGAGGGTGAGCACGGCACGATCGAGCGCATTGGTCGTGTCAACGCGCCGCGCCGCCACCAGCAGGGTCGCTGCTTGTTCGGCGACAAGGGTCTCAATCCGCTCGGGCAGGGCCTGCACCTGTGCCCGCGCCTCGACCTCGGCACGGGAGCGTTCCTGCTGCACGGCAAGCAGGTGCGCGATCTCGGCATCGAGAGCGGGGAGCGCGCGCTCGCTCGTCAACGCGTCATCCAGCGCTCCGAGCTGACCGAGCAGTCCGTCACGAACGCCCTGGATCTGCTCGAGCGTTTCGTCGAGTGCTGTAGCCGGGTGTTCAGCTGCACCGCCGGCTGCTTCGCCGGTCGCGACCGGGGTGCGCACGCGGTCACGTTCGACTCGCGCGGCCACCAGGGCTGCCTGCGCCACCTCGAGCGCGACTTCGGCATCTCGGTCGGCACAAATTTGTGGCCAGACCAGGGCCGCGCGCGCGGCGGCATGCAGGTCGGTGCGTTCGCGATGGATGTCAAAGTGCCGGGATTCCAGCGCGCCGAGCTCGGTGATCGCGCGCGACCGGCGAACTTGGCCTTCGTGCGTCTGTTGGAGGGAGTCGTGCCGATCGGTGGCTGAGGCCAGCTCGGCATCGCTGAGGGCAACCCGCATGCTCGCCGCGTCGCGATCGGTGCTGAGTTCGTGCTGTGCGGCAGCGAACCATTCCGCGGTGGGGGCCCCTGGCAGGCCTTCGCGCTGAAGCAGCTGCGCGGCCGCCGCCTGGTGTGCGTCGAGATCGCGCGCGGTTTCGACGACCCGCTCTTCGAGGCCTTTGCGGCGCACAATCAACGCGGCTTCGAGCTGGTCGAATCGACTCGTATTGAACAGGGTGCGCAGCACGGCACGGCGCTCTTCGGTTTTAGCCAGCAAAAACCGTTGAAATCGGTTCTGCGCCAGCAGAATCACTTGCAGAAACTGGTCGACTTTGAGCGGCAAAATGGCGTCGAGCTCGTGCCCGACGGCTCCGGGTTTGGCCGCCACTCCGCGCCACCCCTCGGCGTCCAGCACCTGAAGCACCGCGGTGGGCGCCGCCGTGGTCACGCCGGTGCCGCTCTTCTTGGGTCGTTCATAGGCGGGGCTGCGGCGCAGGCGGTATCGGCTTTCGTTGATACTGAAATCGAGTTCGACGAAGGTGGGATCGCCGGGCTCGCAGTGGTCGCTGCGCAACTTGAGTTCGCCGCCGTCAAAACGTGGCACCTGGTTGTAGAGAGCAAAGCAGATGGCGTCGAGAATGCTGGATTTGCCGGCCCCGGTTTTTCCCGAAATGAGAAAGATGCCGTCATCGTCAAAGCGTTCGAAGTCAACGACCTCTTCGTTCTTGTACGGGCCGAATCCGGCGAGCCGCAGGCACAGTATCTTCATGAGTTGGCCGCCCGGGCGGACTTCTCGGTGAGAAGTTCGGCCACGAGGGCACTTTCAAAGTCGGTCGGACCGACCCCGTTGCGCACGAAGGCAAGGAAACCAGCGATGATCTCGGGGTCGGTCGTGGCCGAACCGATGCGCTCGGCATAGCTGGTACCGACCGGATCAACCCGAATAGACGGACGATGCTCGAGCGCGACCGCGTGTGCAAATCGGGCTTGCAGGGCACGCATGGCATCGAGTGGGCGCACCTGGTCGGTGAGGATGGCTTTCACCCAGTCGCCCTCGTGCTCCACCAGCGAGGCGTCGTCGAGCAACTCGGCGAGCTCGCCCGTGAGCACCACGAGACGGCGCGGTACGGGCAGGTCGACCCATTCGACCGCGCCCAGACCCTCGGGGCCGAGTTCGACCAGCCAGGCCCCGCGCGGCTTGCCGGCCTCGGAGAAGGAATAGTGCAGGGGCGCACCGGAATAACGCACCCGTTCGGTGAGGGTCGCGCGCCCGTGAATGTGGCCGAGCGCGACATAGTCACAGCCGTCGAAGACCCCCAGCGGCACGACGTCGAGCCCGCCGGCGGTTATGTCGCGCTCCACATCGCTCGATTCGGCGGCCGGGGCGATGCCGGCGGCGAAACAGTGCGAGAGTACAACGCTGCGACCCCCGCGGCGGGCGAGGTCGTCACGAATCTGCGTCATCGCGTAGTTCAACACCTGCTCGTGGGTTTTCAGCAGCACCCCGGGGTGCAAGTGCCGGATCAGTGCGGGCTCCAAATATGGGATGCCGTAGAAGTGCACCGGTCCGTGCTCGTCAGTGATGGTGATCGGCTCCCGGTATTGTTCGGGCCGCGTCACCACGTGAATGCCGGCCAGGGCGGCCCATTCCGACTGAAAACCGAGCCGAGTGGCCGAGTCATGGTTACCGCTGGTCATCACCACGGATGCCCCGGCGTCTTTCAGCCGTCGCAACGTGCCGGTCAGCAGCGCGTAGCTCTCTTTCGATGGCATCGCCGAATCGAACACGTCACCCGCGACCGCCACCACATCCACACCGTGTTGCCGCACCAGCGCCACGAGGGCGTCGAGCACGACCGCCAGGTGCTCGAGCGTGGAATGCGTGTGGAAGGTGCGCCCGAGGTGCCAGTCCGAGGTGTGCAAAATCTTCATATTCATTACGGTACCGGCGTGCACCGACAGGGCTGAGCGGCAGGACTTGTCCCCGGCCGCCCCAGAGGATTCCCGGACCCCGACACTGACCGGTTTCCCGGACCGATTCTTTGTTTATCTTCTTTTTTCTTGACAAACAAAAATAAACACAGCTAAAGTCAATGAAACCAACTTCGTGACCTCGGTCACTCATCGTCGAGGAGGCAGCCATGTTCGCCGAAGAACGTCAGCTCGTGATCGCCGCGCTCGTGGCGGCTGAGGGTCGGGTCACCGTGACCGACCTCGCCACCCGATTCGGGATCACCGCCGAGACGGTTCGCCGTGACCTCGACGCCCTCGAAGCGGCCCGCCAGCTTCGTCGCGTGCACGGCGGCGCCGTCGCCATCGACCACCTGAGCCTGTCCGAGCCCAGCCTGGAGGAGCGCCAGACGCAGCACCTCGACGAGAAATCGCGCATTGCCGACGCGGCGATGCGCATGCTCCCGGCGAGCCGCACCGGTTCGATCCTGCTCGACGCCGGCAGTACCACCGAACGCCTCGCCGACCACCTCGCCAGCTGGTCACCGGCCGTTACCGGCGACCAGTTGCTCGTGATCACCAATGCGGTGCCGATCGCCGGCCAGCTCTCGCACAATGAGGCGATCCAGTTGCACGTGCTCGGCGGCCGGGTACGGGGGTTGACCAGCGCCATCGTCGGTGCCGGAACGGTTGCCCAGCTCGGGATGCTCCGACCCGATATCGCCTTCATCGGCGCCAACGGCATCAGCGCCACCTTTGGACTCAGCACTCCCGACACTGTTGAAGCGGCCGTCAAGTCGGCCATCGTCATGTCGGCCAGGCGCGTCGTCGTGCTGGCCGATGCCAGCAAGCTGGACCAGGATACGCTGGTCTGCTTCGCCGCCCTCGCTGCGATCGACACCCTGATAACGGATGCTGCGCCATCCGCTGAGCTGGCCGCCGCGCTGTGGGCCGCCGAGGTCGACGTGGTGATCGCATGATCGTCACCCTGACCCCCAACCCGAGCCTGGACCGCACCATCGAGCTGGCCGGCCCGCTGGAGCGCGGCGAAGTGCAGCGCGCCGTCGCCGCCCACAGCGAACCCGGCGGCAAGGGCGTCAATATCTGCCGCGCCCTCAACGCGAGCGGTATCAGCACCCTCGCCATCCTGCCCGGCGACGCCGATGACCCGGTGCTGCTCGCCCTGACCAGCAACCACATCCCGCACGTCGGCCTGCCGATCGGTGCCCCACTGCGCAGCAATGTCGCGATCACCGAACCCGACGGAACGACGACCAAGCTCAACGAGCCCGGCCCCGCACTGAGCGCACAGCAGCAGCAGTCGCTGATCGAGCTCGTCCTCGATCAGGCGGTCGGCGCCAGCTGGCTCGTATTGGCCGGCTCGGTGCCGCCGGGTGTGCCCGACGATTTCTATGCCAGCATCATCAGCGAGGTACGCGACCGACTCGGTGCCAACGCCCCGAAGATCGCCGTGGACTCCTCGGGCGGGCCGCTCGCCGCCGCAGCACTGGCCCACCCGGACCTGCTCAAGCCCAACGCCGAGGAGCTCGCCGAACTGAGCGGGCAATTCGACGCTGACACGCTCGAGGCAAACCCCGCACGAGTCATCGAGGCGGCCCGCCCACTCATCGCGGGCGGTGTGGGCGCCGTACTGGCCACTCTCGGAGCCAAGGGTGCCGTGCTCGTCACCGCAGCGGGCAGCTGGCTTGCCAGCACTGCCCCGATGGTCGCCGTGAGCACCGTCGGTGCAGGGGACTCGGCCCTGGCCGGCTACCTGCTCAGCACCAACGCCGGAGCGAGCGCCCCCGACTGCCTGCGCCAGGCCGCCGCCCACGGCGCCGCCGCAGCGTCCCTCCCCGGCTCCACCGTTCCTGCCCTGCACCAAACCGACCCCAGCACCGTCACCGTGACGGACCTTGCACCGGAACCGGCCCTGCCATCGGTGCCGGCCACCCATCCAAAGGAGGATGACCAGTGAGTGCACTGATTACCCCGGAGCTCGTCGCTCTGGACACCGACCTCGGTACCGAACCGAAAGACGTCATTCGGCACCTGGCCGAGCTCGTCGTCGCGTCGGGCCGGGCCACCGAGATCGACGGGCTCTATGCGGATGCCCTCGCCCGCGAGGCAAAGACCGCCACCGGAATCCCGGGCGGACTCGCCATTCCGCACTGCCGTTCCACGGCCGTACTCGAGCCAACGCTCGCCCTCGCCCGCCTGTCGAGCCCGGTCGATTTCGGATCGAAGGACGGACCGGCCGACCTCGTCTTTCTCATTGCCGCGCCGGAGGGTGCCGACCAGGAGCACTTGAAGATTCTGGCCAAGCTCGCCCGGTCACTCATGAAGAAGAACTTCACCGCCGCGCTGCGGGAAGCACCGACCGCGCAGCAGATCGTCGAACTCGTCACCAACGTCGTTGCCCCGGTTCCCGCACCGACGGGATCCCCGGCCGCCGGCACTCAGACCGGCGCCGCCGCCGACAATGGCAATGCCAATGCCGGCACCGGGCCGGCGTCGACGGGCATGAAGCGCATCGTCGCCGTCACCGCCTGCCCGACCGGTATCGCGCACACCTACATGGCGGCCGATTCCCTCGTCGCGGCGGCCAAAGCGGTCGGCGTTGACCTGCAGGTTGAGACGCAGGGTTCCGCCGGGGTCACCCCACTCGAACCCTCGGTCATTGCCGCCGCCGACGCCGTCATCTTCGCCGTCGATGTCGACGTACGCGGCCGGGAACGCTTCGCCGGCCTCCCCGTCATCAACGCCCCGGTCAAACGCGGCATCGACGAGCCGGGCCGATTGATCGAGGAGGCCCTCGCGGCCGCCCTCAACCCGAATGCCCGCCGGGTCAGCGGCACCGTCGACCTCGGCGGCGCATCCGAGGAGAAAAGCGAGCACCTGGGCCAGAAACTCAAGCGCGCCCTGCTCACCGGCGTCAGCTACATGATCCCGTTCGTCGCCGGCGGCGGGCTGCTCATCGCCCTCGGTTTCCTATTCGGCGGCTACGAGATCACCAAGGTGGCCGACGACGTCGTCATCAACAACAGCCTGTTCAACCTGCCCGAGGGCGGCATGCTCATTTATCTGGGGGCGGTCTTCTTCAAGATCGGCGCCCTGTCGATGGGCTTTCTGGTACCGGCACTGGCCGGCTACATCTCCTTCGCCATCGCCGATCGCCCGGGCATCGCACCGGGCTTCGTCGCCGGCGCCGTCGCCGGATTCATGGGCGCCGGGTTCCTCGGCGGCATCGTGGGCGGTTTGCTCGCCGGCGTCGTCGCGGTGAGCATCGCAAAAATCGACGTGCCACGCTGGCTGCGCAGCCTGATGCCCGTCGTGATCATTCCCCTGATCGCGTCGATCGTCGCTTCCGGGCTCATGTTCGTGGTGCTCGGCGGACCGATCGCACTGCTCACGGTAGGTCTGGGCGATTGGCTGAACGGCATGACCGGCGCATCCGCTGTTATTCTCGGCGTGATTCTCGGCCTCATGATGGCCTTCGACCTCGGCGGACCGGTCAACAAGGTCGCCTACGCCTTCGCCGTCGCCGGCCTCGGCGCGGCAACGCTGGCCAACCAGGCACCCTGGCAGATCATGGCCGCGGTCATGGCCGCCGGCATGGTTCCGCCGCTCGCCATGGCGCTCGCCACCGTGGTGGACAAGAAGCTGTTCAGCCTCGCCGAGCGTGAAAACGGCAAAGCGGCCTGGCTGCTCGGGGCGAGCTTCATCTCGGAGGGGGCAATTCCGTTCGCCGCCGCGGACGTGTTCCGGGTGATTCCGGCCAGCATGCTCGGGGCTGCGGTCACCGGTGGACTGTCGATGGCGTGGAACGTCACCAGCAAGGCGCCGCACGGCGGAGTGTTCGTGTTCTTCGCGATCGACAACTTCTGGCTATTCCTGCTCGCGGTTGCAATCGGTACGGTGGTATCAGCGTTCGCCGTGGTCGGACTCAAGCGCTACGCCGTGCGGAAGAGCCCGGTTGAGGCCGGGGAAGCCGCTCTCGTCAACGCCTGAGCACCCATCCCGCGCACCGCGCACACCACACACAGCGCACACAGCGCACACCACGACCGCACCACGACCGCAGCATGGCGCCACCAGGCGCACGCTGGGGTTTCAGGAATCGAGGATGATCATGCAGACGCTTTCCGGCAGTTCCGGTACGAAGCAGAACCCCGCCAGCCGTTTCGCCGGGGTCGGGGTTAGCCCCGGGCGGGTCATCGGCCCCATTCTTCTGATGCCCCAGGCCGTACCAGAACCGGCCGTGGGCGAGCGGCTGGCCGCAGGCACGTCGCCGGAGGAAGCATGCGCTGCCCTCCGCACTGCGGCGCAAGCCGTGCAGGTCAACCTCACTGCCCGTTCGGCCGGCGCCTCAGGCGCCGGCCGAGCGGTGCTCGAGGCTACTGCCCTGATGGCGAACGACCCGATGCTGGTGAAGGCCGCCGTCAAACTGATCACCAACGGTGCCTCCCCGGAACGCGCGATCTGGGACGCGGCTGCTTCGGTGGCCGAAATGCTGCACAACCTCGGCGGCTACATGGCCGAGCGGGCGACCGACATTCTGGACGTCCGCCGGCGGATCGTGGCCGAGCTGCGCGGCGTTCCCGCCCCCGGAATTCCGCATTCGGACACGCCGTTCATTCTGGTCGGCGAAGACCTCGCACCGGCCGACACCGCCACCCTCGACCCGGCGAAAGTGCTCGCACTCGTCACTTCGAGCGGCGGTCCGCAATCACACACGGCCATCATCGCCCGGGCCCTCGGGCTTCCGGCGGTGGTCGCGGCGGTAGGCGTCGACGGCCTCACCGATGGCACCGAGGTGTTCATCGACGGGGCCGCCGGAACCATCCTGGTCGACCCCGGCGCCGACGAGGTCGCCCTCGCCGCAGCGTGGAAGACGACCTCCGCAGCCCTGGCCGTGTTCGATGGAACCGGACGACTGGCAGACGGCCACCTGGTTCCGCTGCGCTCCAACGTCGGCGGCGCGCAGGACGCGGTCAAGGCCGCGGCCGCTGGTGCGCAGGGCGTTGGCCTGCTGCGCACCGAGTTCTGTTTTCTGGAGCGCGACACCGAACCGACCCTGGTCGAACAGGTGGCGGCCTATCGCGGTGTCTTCGACGCGTTCCCCGGAGAAAAAGTCGTCATCCGCACCCTCGACGCCGGCGCCGACAAGCCCCTCCCGTTTTTGACGGATGCCTCAGAACCCAACCCCGCCCTCGGCGTGCGCGGGTATCGCACCGATTTCACCTCACCGGGCGTACTGGCTCGTCAGCTCGAAGCCATCGCGCAGGCTGCCGACGGGAGCGAAGCGGATGTGTGGGTGATGGCCCCCATGATCTCCACCGCCGAAGAGGCCGAGCATTTCGCCGGACTCTGCGCGGCCGCCGGACTGAAGACCCCCGGGGTCATGATCGAAGTCCCGTCGGCGGCGTTGACCGCCGCGAGCATTCTTCGGTTCGTTGATTTCGTCAGTCTCGGCACCAACGACCTCACCCAGTACGCCATGGCGGCCGACCGCCAGCTGGGACCGCTCGCCGCCCTGAACACACCGTGGCAGCCCGCGGTGCTTCAGCTGATTCGGCTCACCGTTGCCGGGTCGCGCGACGAGGGGCACAACAAACCGGTCGGCGTCTGCGGCGAGGCCGCTGCGGATCCGGCCCTCGCGGTCGTGCTGGTCGGCCTCGGTGTGGCGACCCTATCGATGACCGCCCGGGCTCTGGCCGCCGTGGCCGCTGTTCTCGGCAGCGTGACCCTCCCCGAGGCGCAGCAGCTGGCCGCGCTCGCCCTGACGGCGCACTCGGCAGCGGATGCCCGACGCATCGTTCGCGACAAGTTGCCTATTCTTGATCGACTCGGCCTGTAAACCGTTCGGTTCGGGCCGGTCACCCCGTTACACCGCACCACTGGCCCACCCCCCTGCTTGTCCACACTTATCCTGGAGGATCCCTTGTCTGAACGAACCGCCGTCATCGCCAGCCGCGTCGGCCTGCATGCCCGCCCGGCCGGAATATTCGTCGCCGCCGTCGGCGCCCTGCCCCTTGAAGTCACCATCGCCATGGCCGGCGAACCGGCCGACGACGCCATGGATGCCTCGAGCATCCTCTCGATCATGAGCCTAGGCGCCTCCAACGGAGACACCGTCGTGCTCCGCGCCGATGGGGAGGGTGCCGACGAGGCCCTCGACTCCCTCGTAAAGATTCTGGAGACTGACCTCGACGCCGAATAGATCCTGCCCCTATTTCGCAACATTCCTTGGACTCTCGCACTTAGGTAACTAAGCTAGGTAAATCTCGACGGGGCGATTATCCCCTCGAGGTCGGCGAAGCGGCCGAACCCGGCACCATCCTGCCTGCGAGTGAAAGGGAACGTATCGTGACTGAACGACAGACGTATCTGGGCAACGTTGAGAGCACACCAGACTTCGAGGAGCACAGCATCAAGGACTGGGCCGATCTCGGTCAGGAGATGTGGTCTTATCTCACGGGCAAGGGGGCGGCCATCAATTACAGTTTCATCGACATGATGGTCGAGGTGCCCCGGGATATCGGCCCCGACGCCCCCCGCGCAGTGTGGAAGCTCAACGGCACCCTGCGGGTCACGACGAGTGACGAAAAATCTCTCGGCTCAGACCCCTTTCGGAGCTGACCATGAGCTCCTCGGCGAGCTCTACAGACCCGGGTTCTAAAGTAGCGGGTTCCAGGACAGCGAGTTCGAAGACGGCCGGTTCGAAGACGGCCGGTTCGAAGAGATCGCCGTCCGCCGTGAACCTGCACATCGATCTGGCCTTTTCCCTGGTTGAACCGGCGGCGGCGTTCGGTTCGTCGCGCGCAGATTCAACCAGTGAGTCGACCGGGGCGCAGTTCGGCGACTCCTTCGGGGCAGCGGATGCCATGCAGGGCACGGTGACCGCCGATGGCACGGAGATCAGCATCTTCACGAGCAACCCCGAAATGTTCGTTCAGGGTCGCTCCCTCAACCTGGAACCGGTGCGCACCCTCGCCGCCGAATTGGCCGCTCGCGGCCTGACCGTGTCGATCACCGGCCCGGTCGGGCTGATCGCCCGCCTCGGCGACGTGCCGGCAAACGTCACGCAGCGACTGCTCACGCGGTCGCCGCACATCATTCTCGGATCGCGCACCGCGCTGGCACCGCTCGTACAGGCGCGTGTCCGCGGGCAGGCACGCATGCCCGTTGCCATCCCCCTACCGCCATCAACCGTGTTTCCGCTGGCACCGACCTTCGAGAGGCGCAGCCGCCGCCGGGTGACGACGACCCACTACACACCGGGAAGCGGACGCCCCCGTCTCATCTTCGTCGTGGGATCGGAAAACTGGAACGGGCAGATGCCGCGGGAATTCAATCTGCTGCCCGGCACCACCACGATCGGTTCCTCCGCAGACGCCGACCTGAACTTGCCCGGATTGAAACCGATACACGCCGAAATTCGCCACGACGACAATGACGAGTACCGGTTGTTTGCCATCGGCGACGTCGCCGGCAGTTCCCGGCCGAACGACGACGGTCCCATCAGCCACGCCGGTCAAATTCTGCGCACCGGCTCCCGCCTCGAAATGGGACCGTGGCGCATGGGCTACTTCCGGGAGGAGTTTGCCGACCACGGCCGCCCCTTCGGCGGCCGGGTGGGCGGCGAGCTGGCCGTTCAGAAGCCGCAGCCGCCGAGGCCCAGAGCCTAAAATCCCGGCTGCGTTCGGTCGGCCGACCGGAGCAGTCAGCCCAGAGCAGTCAGCCCACCGGTTCGCTTAGGCCAGGCGCGACGGACGGGAAGCCCCATGCAGACGTTCGCGTACGGTGCTGGCGATGACCACCACGACCGCCAGGATCGCGGCGATCGCGGTCGGTACCGACAGCGTGTCGCCGGCCAGCCGGGCCACCGCCACCCAGGCCAGGCCCCAGGCCAGCGCTGCCGACGGCGCCAACCGTCCGCGGCCGTAGGCGGCGAGCCCCACGCCGACCAAACCGGCAACAACGATCACGAGCACACCCCAGAGATCGGGGCTCAGCCCGAATCCCAGGAATCCGTAGGCGACCAGCACGGCCGCGATATTCGCCGCCGTCGCGATTGTGACCCAGCCCAAATACAAGCCCATCGTGCCGTCGACGAGGATCGTTTCGACCAGGTTCCTGGGCCTGGAGCGCAACACCAGACGAAAAAATCCCACCAACACGAGCAGCAGAGCAACGATGACCGGCACGCTCAGTGCGAGCAGTCCGAATTGAACGCTGAGAATCCAGAAGGCATTCAGCACGAGCGACAGCGCGATCAGATAGCCGAGTCGGCGCTGGCGGGCATCCGCTTTCTGCGCCGGCAGCGCCTGCCAGATGGCATAGCCGACCAGTCCGAGGTAAATCGGCGTCCAGATCGCGAACGCCGATCCGCCCGGCGCGATCAGGGTCGCGTCGGCGGCGAGCGCTCCACCGGATGCGTTCTGAATGGGCGTTCCGCCCGCGGCACCGGACCCGACGAACGACCCGACAACGGCGAAGGCCGCGCTGCTGATCACGACCACCTGGCGCAGCCGATCGAACCCCTCAGTCGAATAGTTACCCATGAGTTGCTCCCGCCTGTTGGCCCGATCATTGCACGATTCAACTCAAACCGAACCGCACCCGTTTTGCAAGGTACGCAGCATACCTGCCTCGTGCGAGGGTAGACGCGTGACCTATACCGCACCGAACGACTTCACCACCCGCCCGACCCTGCAAGGCACCTTCGGCATGACAGCCTCGACCCACTGGCTCGCGACGGCGTGCGCCCAGGCCGTGCTCGAGCGTGGCGGCAATGCCTTCGACGCCGCAGTTGCCGGCGCCTTCGTGTTGCACGTCGTGGAACCGCACCTGAACGGACCGGGCGGCGACCTGACCGGTGTGTACGTGACCGCGACCGCACCGAATGCCCCGCGCGTACTCATGGGCCAGGGTCCAGCCCCGCAAGCGGCGACCATCGAGCATTACCGGGCTGAAGGCCTCGATCTCGTTCCCGGGTCTGGAATGCTGGCCGCCGCCGTTCCCGGTGCCGTAGACGCCTGGCTCCTGCTGCTGCGCGACCACGGCACCTGGGAGCTGTCCGATGTGCTCGGCTACGGCCGGGGATACGCGCGCGAGGGGCATCCGATTCTCGGCCGGGTCGTTGCCACGATCGGCGCGGTGGCGACGTTGTTCACCGAGCACTGGCCCACCTCCGCAGCACAGTGGATGCCGCACGGTGAGCTACCCGACGCCGGCGACCTCGTGACCAACGAGGCGTGGGCGCGCACCATCGATCGTTTGCTGGTGGCGAGCGCGGACTCCAACGAACCCAGCCGCGAGGGGCGCATCGACGCGGCCCGCCGAGAATGGCGGGAGGGATTCGTGGCCCGTTCCATCGTGGATTTTGGTCGCGCGCCGCACCGGCACTCCTCCGGCACCGACCACGCCGGCGTCATGACCCTAGCCGATCTGGCCGGTTTCGAAGCCCACACCGAAGTGGCCACGACCGTCAATTTTCGCGGCCGCACCATCGCCAAAACCGGCGCCTGGGGCCAGGGACCAGCCCTGCTGCAGACCCTGATGATTCTCGAGGGATTCAGCGACGAACACCTCGACCCGTCGACCGCGCTCGGAGCGCACACCATTCTCGAAGCGCAGAAGCTGAGCTTGGCCGACCGGGAGGCCTACTACGGCGACGGCGACGTGCCACTGGATTACCTGCTCTCGGCCGACTACGCGGCCACCCGCCGGGCGCTCATCACCGATCAGGCGTCGCACGAGTTTCGCCCGGGGATCGTGCCAGGGCACACGCCGTACTACCCGGTGCTGCGCACCGAGTACACGACGGAGGTGCTGTCGAGGCAGGGCGCAGCGGCATCCGCTGCGGTCGGCGAACCGACCGTCACTGCCCCGGCCCGTGCAGATTCGGAGCCCGCGGTGCACGCGAGCGGCGAAATGCGCGGCGACACCTGCCACATCGACGTGGTCGACCGTTGGGGCAATATGGTGTCGGCAACGCCCTCGGGCGGCTGGCTGCAGTCGTCACCGACCATTCCCGAACTCGGTTTTTGCCTCGGCTCCCGGCTGCAGATGACCTGGCTTGAGCCCGGTGCCCCCTCAGGCCTGACCGGCGGCAAACGTCCACGCACGACTCTCACCCCCACCCTCGTGCTGCACAACGGCCACGCCGTGACAGCGCTAGGCTCCCCCGGTGGCGACCAGCAGGACCAGTGGCAGCTGCTCTACCTGTTGCGCACCCTCGTCGGCGGGTACACGCCGCAGCAGGCCATCGATGCGCCGGCCTTTCACAGCACCTCGTTTCCGGGGTCGTTCTGGCCGCGCACCTGGCAGCCCGGCGGCGCCGTGGTCGAGGACCGGTTGGGCGAGGCGGTCATCGAGCAGTTGGAGCGGCGCGGCCACCGAATCACTCGTGCCGGCGACTGGTCACTCGGCCGCATCTCGGCGGTTACCCGCGACCCGCGAACCGGGCTCCTGCAGGCGGCGGCCAATCCGCGCGGTGCCCAGGGGTACGCCGCCGGTCGCTGATCGTTCGCTGAGAGTAGTCATCAACCACTGGCAGCTCACAGGAAAATACCACCGTTTCGGGCTTTTTTCTGCCCCCACGAAGGGGTGGACATCGACCTGTCTATCCCCACTAGGTTGGAGCTATCGAACCGATCACCCGAGTCGGCGATGGAACGGACTATCGTGAAAATGTTGCAGACAGAATGCCCTGAATGCCAGCAAATGGTGTGGATCACGTCCGATACTCGCTTCGCGACCTACCATTCTCTGGCGGACTCCACCAAGGATTGCCCCGGTTCCCGCATGATTATTCCGGTACCCCCCAAACAAACAGCGGCGAGCCGTCGTCGCGCGCAGGCCGAGAGGCAGGAGTGGTCCCACGCCACGAGCGCGGTGGGCACCGCCAAACATCAGGCGGCCTGAGCCAGCGTCTGGGATCGCGCTGTCGGCTCGTATCCCGGCTGGGCAGCTACCGCGGTGTGCAGTTGCCCATTTGCAACAGATGGGTAACAAACCAACCGACCGGGCCAGGTCAGCCGATCAGCGGGGGTAGACTCCCTTTTCCATTCTTATCAGCCTCTTCTCAGGCCATCCCCCGTACGGTTAGACACGGAGTTCCCCCACTCCAACGATTGGCCCCGGCATAGTCTCACCTCCCCCCAGGCGAGAAGTGCCGGGGCTTTTTCGGTCCCTGCTGACCTTCGGTTCGTGCGGGCCTCAGCGCTTCAGGGCCTTCATTCTTCCGGGCCACCGGGTGCGCGAAGCGACGACCCAGAAACTTGAGTCGAACGCTAGGCGGCGAGCGCCGCGCCGAACCGCAGGGCGGCGAACGAGCGGGAGTCGTGCTGCGCGGCCAGCCCGGCCAAGAGCAGAGCGAGCTGGTCGACCGGCGAATCGGGCGCTTCGGGGTGCCACTGCACACCGGTAATCGGTGCACTGACGTGTTCGATGGCTTCGATCAGACCATCGGGGGCGTGCGCGGCGGCGACGAGCCCGACGCCGAGACGGTCGACGATCTGGTGGTGAGCGCTCTGCACCGAGATATCAACCCGGCCGAGGCTCGAAGCGAGGAGGCTGTCGGCGGCCAGGGTGACATCGTGGGTGGACAGGATCTGATCGATCGGCACCCCGATGTTCTTGTGGATGCCGTCGTCGATGTGCTGCACGAGGTTGCCGCCGAGGGCCACGTTGATGATCTGCAGGCCGCGGCAAATGCCCAGCAGGGGCGTGCCGAGCGCCACGGCGCGCTGTACGAGGGCGATCTGCCCCTCGTCGGCGGCGCTGAAGTGCGCCGTTTCGCCCTCGTAGCCCGCAGCTCCGCCGTAGAAGCGCGGAGTGACGTCTTCGCCACCGACGATCACGATGGCGTCGGCATCCGCTGTGATGCGCAGCAATTCGGCGGGCGTGACGTCGGCCGCAGCAACCCGGGAAACGGTCCAACCGGCCGTTTCGGCGTCGGCCGCCACGCGAGAATTGAGCACCTGTACCTTGGCGTGGTAGGCGGGGCGGTCGGGACGTGCGGCGGTGACCTCGATGACGACGAGCATCCGGTTGGTGAATTCTTCGTTCATGCCGGGCTCCCGTCGGTATCGATTGTGTTGTGCTGCTTCCAGTGTGGGCGGAGCGGGGCGAGCAAGCGAGCAGCCCCGTAACACAGGGCAACATCAGTACCGACACGGATTTTCGGCCGTTCCCAGACGCGTGCCTGCCGGTCGCCCTAAACTTTGGTCATGCACACACGTTCCCGGCCGAAATTCTCAGCCAGGACCACTCTTATGGAAGGGACCCCCGAATGACCAAGCAGTCCATCTTCGGCCGCATTTCCCAGCTCGCGAAGGCGAACATCAACGCCATCCTCGACTCGGCAGAGGACCCCGAGCGCATGCTCGACCAAATGGTGCGCGACTTCTCAAGCAGCATCTCCGACGCCGAGAGTGCGATCGCCGAAACCATCGGCAACCTGCGACTGCTCGAGGACGACTATCGCGAAGATCAGGAAGCGGCTGTGGAGTGGGGCGACAAAGCCCTCGCCGCGAGCCGCAAAGCCGACGAACTGCGCAAGGGCGGCGACGCTGCCGGCGCCGACAAGTTCGACAACCTCGCCAAGGTTGCGCTCGGTCGCCAGCTCACCTCGGAGAAGGAAGCCAAGACCGCCGAACCACAGATTCAGTCCCAGACCGCGGTGGTCAACCAGCTCAAGACCGGTCTGAACGCCATGAAGGAGAAGCTGGTTCAGCTCACCAACAAGCGCTCCGAGTTGGTGGCACGGTCCAAGACCGCGAAGGCGCAAGCGCAGGTGATGGACGCCGTCAAGAGCATCGACATGATGGATCCCACGAGCGAGGTCAACCGGTTCGAAGACAAGATCCGTCGCGAAGAAGCCCGGGTGCGCGGTGCGCAGGAGCTCTCCGCATCAAGCCTCGACGCCCAGTTCGAAAGCCTCGACGACCTCGGCGAACTCACCGAGGTGGATGCCCGTCTGGCCGCTCTCAAGGCCGGTTCAACCGCAGCTCTGGAGCGCTAGCCCGGGCAGGCGACCGGCAGCATCCGTTTCGACGGGACTCCGCAAGAAATTCGCTGCTGGCGAAGCGGATGCTGACCGGCCCGGTCGCTGCGCCATACTGAGGTATGGCTCCCACCTTCGTTGTAGTGCCGCAGTGGCAGGGTTCGATTTCTCCGCGTGCAATGCGCCTGGTTGACGGGGCGGCGGCCATTCAGGGCGACCTGCCCTTCTCGGCCACTCGTCTGGTCGACGTGCCCGTTGAGGCCGGTGACTCGCTGGATACCGGTGTGCACCGGTTCTCGGCGATTCACCAGGTGCGCGAGCGCCACACCAAGGTCTTGAACGAGGCCACCGATTGGGCCCTCTCCATCGGCGGGGACTGCGGCATCGCCCTGGCCGCCGTCGAACACGCGGCACGCACCCATCCGGGCGATCTGGCCGTGGTCTGGTTCGACGCCCACCCCGACCTGCATACCCCCGAATCTTCCCCGTCCGGCGGATTCTGCGGCATGGTGTTGCGCGCGATCAGCGGTGAAGGACCGGCCGAACTCGAACTGGCCGACGAAAGCCGCGTGCCGCTGCACAACGTGGTGCTGGCCGGCATTCGCGACGTCGACGACGCCGAAGATGTACTGCTGCAGGAACGCGCTCTGGTGAGCGTGTCGTGTTCGGAGCTGGCCGACCCGGCCGCGCTGGTCGCGCTGGTCACAGCAATCGGTGCCCGGCACGTGTTCATTCACATCGACCTCGACGTGCTCGATCCCTCAGCCATTGACGGTTTGAGTGACCTGATTCCGTTCGGGCTGAGCGTGGCCGATCTCGGCGGCGCGATCACCGCACTCCGCGCCGAGTTCACCCTGGCCGGGGCGACCATCACCGGGTTCTCCCCCGCGTCGCCCGAGGCGGCGACCGATGATTTGCCGAGCATCCTCCGCATTATCGGAGCCCTCACGCGCTAGGCATCGGCTGGGCACCCCGCCGGATCGGCCTGGTCCGAAAATGCCAGAGCCGGCGCATAACTCCTGCAACTTCTGGTCACCCGGCTGCACACCCGCGTCATCCCGGGCAGCTGGCCGGGCGCCGGCTCGAATTGCAGGAGTTATGCACGGGCCGGGCCGGGTCTGCGACCTAGTCGGGCCACCGAAACCGTCCAGATACACCCACACACCCAACGATGGAGGCCATATGACCGACCAGCCCCGCATTCTCACCGAGCGTCGCGGCAACATTCTGCTGATCGGGTTCAACCGGCCCGAGAAACGCAACGCCGCCGACTTCTCCCTGCTGCAGCAGCTGGCACTGGCCTACGGTGAGCTCGACCGCGACCCCGAACTGCGCGTCGGCCTGGTCTACGCCGTCGGCGAGCACTTCACGGCCGGACTCGACCTCGCCGACATCGGTCCCCGGCTCGGTGCGAATGGGCTCGAGATGGTGCCGGAGGGCGGCATCAATCCGTGGCAAGTGGATGGCGAATCCCTGAGCAAACCGGTCGTGATCGCGGTGCAGGGCACCTGCCTCACCCTCGGCATCGAGCTGATGCTCGCGAGCGATATTGTGGTCGCCGCCGAGTCAACCCGGTTCGGGCAGATCGAGGTGGCCCGCGGCATTCTGCCCTTCGGCGGCGCGACGATTCGTTTTCCGCGCGCGGCCGGCTGGGGTAATGCCATGCGCTGGCTACTCACCGGCGACCTGTTCGATACCGCTGAGGCGCACCGGATGGGGCTCGTGCAGGAAATCGTGCCCGACGGAACCCAGCTCAACCGGGCGATCGAGCTCGCCGAGAAGATCGCCGCCCAGGCTCCCCTCGCCATCCAGGCCACCCTCGCCAACGCGCGTCTGGCCCAACGCGACGGGGCGGCATCCGCTGAAGCAGCGCTGCAGCCGGCCCTGGCCCGGCTGGCGCAGACCGAAGACAGCCGAATCGGCATGCAGGCCTTCATCACCCGCACCCCCGCCGTCTTCGTGGGCCGCTAGTCTTTTTGCCCGGGCCCGGGCCCGGAAAGCGGGCCCAGGCTAGATCATGGGCCCCCTTGCATAAGGTGGGCCCGGACATACCTCAGGGGTAGGCTTCCCCAAACCAGCAACAACCCCGTCAGGAGTTTCAATGTCGAGTCAGACCTACGACGTCATCGTGATCGGCGGCGGTGCCATCGGCGAGAACGTTGCCGACCGCACCGTGCAGGGCGGCCTGAGCACGGTCGTTGTGGAGAGCGACCTCGTCGGCGGTGAATGCTCCTATTGGGCCTGCATGCCATCGAAAGCATTGCTACGCAGCGGCGCCGCTCTCGCTGCGGCCCAGCGAGTACCGGGGGCGGCCGAGGCCGTCACCGGAACCGTCGATGTGCGCGCCGCCCTCCAGCAGCGTGACGCCATTGCCAGCCATTGGAAGGACGACGGCCAAGCGAAGTGGCTCGACTCGGCCGGGATCGGCCTCGTGCGCGGCCACGCCCGCATCACCGGCGTGCGCGAAGTAACCGTGACCGGCGATGACGGCACCGTGACCGTGCTCACGGCCACGCACGCCGTCGTGGTCAGTACCGGATCGGCGGCGCTGTTGCCCGATGTTCCCGGTCTGAAGGACATCGAACCGTGGACCAGCCGGGAAGCGACGAGCGCCCAGCAGATCCCGCCGCGCCTGGCCATCATCGGCGGCGGGGTAGTCGCGGCCGAGATGGCCGCCGCCTATGCGTCGCTCGGGTCAGCGGTGACCATGATCGCCCGCAGTCCCCTGCTCGGCGGGCAGGAACCGTTCGCCGGAGAATTCGTCACCACCGCCCTGCGCGACAACGGTGTGACCGTTCTCGTTGGCCCGTCAACGACCGGAGCGCACCGGGAAACCGACGGTGCGCTCACGCTCACCCTCGACGACGGCACCACGGTCACGGCCGACCAGGTGCTCGTGGCCATCGGCCGTACACCGCGCACCCTCGACCTCGGCCTGGACACGGTCGGCCTCTCCGACGGCGACTGGCTCGGAGTCGACGACACCCTGCTCGTGCAGGGCGACTCGCCCGCGCTGGCTGGCGACTGGCTCTATGCCACCGGTGACGTCAACCACCGGGCATTGCTCACCCACCAGGGTAAATACCAGGCCCGCGCGGCCGGTGACGCGATCGTGACCCGGGCGGCCGGCACCCCGGTCGATGACGCACCGTGGGGCGCACACGTGGCAACCGCTGATCACGCCGCCGTACCGCAGGTGACGTTCACCGACCCCGAGGTCGCTTCGGTGGGGCTGACCGCCGCATCCGCGGTTAGGGCGGGCTATCGCATCCGCATTCTGGACTATAACCTCGCCAATCTGGGCGGCGCCTCGGTGCTGGCCGTCGGCTACGTCGGCCGGGCCCGGGCCATCGTCGATCTCGACCGGGAAGTGCTGCTGGGCGTCACTTTTGTCGGGCAGGATGTTGCGGAGCTGCTGCACTCGGCCACGATCGCCATTGTCGGCGAGGTGCCGATCAATCGGCTCTGGCACGCTGTGCCGAGCTACCCTACGCTGAGCGAGGTCTGGCTGCGCCTGCTCGAAGCGTACGGACGCCCCGGCTTCACCGAACACGAATCACGATAGCGGATGCACCGCATCCTCTTTGATTCGCCCGTCAGCCGCGCCGGTTATCTGTACGCGACCGCGTTCGGATTGGTCTGGGGCTCGATCTGGAGTACCGGGCGGGTCGAGAAGCGTGCGGGCCTGTACGTGTTTCGCGGCATGCCGAAATGGACCTTCGGCCGCGGCGGCTCCTGCGTGGGCGGCTGCTACCTCACCAGCCAGAACGCCACAGCGGATGTGCTGGAGCACGAGGCCGTGCACAAGCGCCAGTGGCAGCGATTCGGCATGCTCTTTCCACTGCTCTACGCGCTGGCCGGGCGCAATCCCCTGAAAAACCGTTACGAAATCGAGGCCGGCCTGAAAAAAGGCGGCTACATTCGTTAGGTTTTTCGGGACCACAAAACCGCCCGGCCTGCATGCAGGCCGGGCGGTTTTGTGGTGGTGCGGGGTAGTGCTACTGAGCGGCGACGAATTCGGCGTCGACCGCGGCGGCCTCAGCGAAGACGGCGAGGTTGGCACGCAGCTTCGCGCCCAGGTCGGCGTCAACACTGGTCCAGTACCAGATGGCACGCTCGGTGACCTCGGGACGAGTCACTCCGCTGATGGCACCGGTGATGGTGTCGAGGAACCGCGCCTTGGCAGCATCATCGAAGATGTCGCGGTACAGGGTTCCGGCCTGGCCGAAGTCGCTGTCCTCGCTGCGCAGGGTCGCGGCGGCACGCAGCAGCGTTCCGTCGCCTTCCCAGGCGCCTTCACCGGCAGCGGCCGCGTCGGCGACGGGGCCACCGAGGGAGTTCGGCGCATAGTTGGGCTCGCTCGGTGCGTTGAAGGCGTGACGCTGCGCGCCATCCTGCGAGTAGTTGTTAATCGGGACTCGGGGCGCGTTCACCGGGATCTGGGTGAAGTTGGTGCCCACGCGGTAACGCTGCGCGTCGGGGTAGGAGAAGATGCGCGCCATGAGCATCTTGTCGGGGCTCGCCGCGATGCCGGGCACGAGGTTGGCCGGCGAGAACGCCGCCTGCTCGATCTCGGCGAAGAAGTTGTCGGGGTTGCGGTTAAGCGTGTGCGTTCCGACCGGGATCAGCGGGAAATCACCGAACGGCCAGACCTTGGTCACGTCAAACGGGTTGAACCGGTAGGTGTTGGCCTGCTCGTAGGGCATGATCTGCACGGAGACGTCCCACGACGGGAAGTTGCCGGCCGCGATGGCGTCAGACAGGTCGCGACGGTAGTAGTCGGCATCCGCACCGGCAATGAGCTCGGCCTCTGACCCTTCCATCTCGACGTTGCCCTGGTTGGACTTGAAGTGGTACTTCACCCAGAAGCGCTCGCCTTCGGCGTTGATCCACTGGTACGTGTGCGAACCAAAGCCGGGCATTTCACGCCAAGAACGCGGCAGGCCGCGGTCCCCCATGAGGTAGGTGACCTGGTGAGCCGACTCCGGGGAGAGGGTCCAGAAGTCCCACTGCATGGTCGCGTCGCGCAGGCCGGTGCCCGGCAGTCGCTTCTGCGAGTGGATGAAGTCGGGAAACTTGATGCCGTCGCGGATGAAGAACACCGGGGTGTTGTTTCCGACGATGTCGTAGTTACCCTCCTCGGTGTAGAACTTCACTGAGAAGCCGCGCACATCGCGCCAGGTGTCAGGACTGCCCTGCTCGCCGGCAACGCTGGAGAAACGCTGCAGGGTGTCGGTGACGGTACCGGGCTGAAAAACTGCCGCGCGCGTGTATTTCGAGACGTCGCCGGTCACGACGAACTGGCCGTGCGCTCCGCCGCCCTTGGCGTGCACGATACGCTCCGGGATGCGCTCGCGGTTGAACTGGGCGAGCTTCTCGACCAGGTAGCGGTCGTGCAGCGCGGCAACGCCGTTGTCTCCAACGGTGAGCGAGTGCTCGTCGCTGGCGACAGGCGTTCCCGTCTGGGTGGTCGTGGGCTTAGTGGTCATGATGCTCCTTGGTATGGATCAGCAACGCGCGGTTGACGGAGAAAATTTAGGGGGCGGCCGTCTCGGCCTGACTGCCAATATCGAGCTGGCACTGTGCGCAGAGACCCCAGTAGATGACCTCGGCGGCGCGCACGTCGAAACCGAGGGCATCCACCGGGGTGAGGCAGGGAGCGTGGCCGACGGCGCAGTCGACGTCGTGCACCACGCTGCAGCGGGTGCAGACGATGTGGTGATGGTTGTCGCCGACGCGGCGCTCGAACAGGGCGGGCGAACCGGCCGGTTCAATTTTGCGCACGAGCCCGGCGGTACCGAATGAGGCGAGCACTCCGTAGACGGCCTGCAGCGAGGTGCCGGGCAGATCGGAGCGCACCGCGCCGAACAGGGCGTCGGCATTGGAGTGCGGCAGGTCGGTGAGGGCACGCAGCACGGCCAGGCGCGGCGCCGTGACCTTGAGACCAGCCGAGCGGATGCTGTCGGCGAGTAGGCTGGCGTCGGCCGCGGCCAGGCGCAGGCCAGCGTCGTCGTAGCTTGCCTCGGTCGCGGTCATGATTCGACCTTACCAGTTGTTTTGAACGAATCAAAACAATGTGCACATCGAGCTTTAAGTAGCTAGCTAAGATAGCAATTATCGAGTTTTTGGAGGAACTGTGCTCGCGATCACGCGTTTCATCACGGGCAAGCGCACGGCCTGGGCGGTACTGCTCGGCACCGTCATTGCCGTCGGCCTGCTGTTTTCACTGCTGCCGGCCAATGAATCCGAGGACTTTCCCACCGCCGGCCTGCCCGACAGCAGCCAGGCCGCGCAGGTCACGGCGCTCTTGGCCGAGTTTCCCTCCGCCGACCAGACCGCCGCGATCGTGGTGTGGAGCCGGGATGGTGCCACGCTCACGACGGCCGACCGTGACGCCATCACCGCCGCGGCCGAAAACCTCGGCGTCGCCTCGATCGCGCCACGCGCCACGACACCGCAGTTCAGCGACAACGGCCAGGCCGCCCTGAGCGTGATGCCCCTGGATGCCGGGGCAGCGACGGCCGACATCGCCCAGACGGCCACCGACATCCGGACGACCGCGTCGACGGCGCTGCCGGACGGGTTGACCGCCTATGTCACCGGACCGGTTGGTTTTCAGGCCGATATTTCCAACGCTTTCGCCGGCGCCGACTTTCGCCTGCTGCTCGTCACGGTGATCGTGGTCGCGGTGCTGCTCATCGTGACCTACCGCAGCCCGGTGCTCTGGATCGTGCCGCTCGTCGTGGTGGGACTGGCCGACGGGCTCGCCTCGGTGGTCGCCGGGGCACTGGCCAAGCCGCTTGGCTTCGCCCTGGACGCCTCCATTTCGGGCATTCTGTCGGTGCTCGTGTTCGGTGCCGGCACCAATTACGCTCTGCTGTTGGTGGCCCGCTACCGGGAGGAGCTGCTGCGCACCGAAAACCGCAACGACGCCATGCGCACCGCGGTGACGAGCGCCGGCCCGGCCATCGCGGCCAGTGGCGGCACCGTGGCGCTGAGCCTGCTCACCCTGGTCTTCGCCGAATTGGCCGGCAACCGAGCACTCGGCATTGCCTGCGCTATCGGCGTCGTGATTGCCATTCTGTTCGCCCTGATCGTGCTCCCCGCCGCGCTCGTGGTGTGCGGTCGCGGCCTGTTCTGGCCGTTCATTCCGCGGGTGCAGTCCGAGACCACGCCGACGCGCACCGGCTTCTGGTTCCGGCTCGGCCGGGGAGTGTCCCGGCATCCGGTGGTCATCACCATCGTGTCGGTGCTCGCCATCGGCTCGCTCGCGTTCGGCCTGTCCGGCGCCTCGGTCGGACTCTCTCAGGCGGACCAGCTGCTCGGCAACCCGGAGTCGGTCGTGGCGCAGGACATCGTGGACACGTCTTTTTCGGCGGGACTGACCAGCCAGACCATTGTGCTGGCGCCGGATGCGGCATCCGCTGAGGCCGTGGCCGTGGCCCTGGCAACCACGGGGGTCTCCTCAGCGGTGGCCGGCGAGAACGCCGGCGGGCTCACCCGCATCGACGTCACTCTCGGCAGCGAACCGGGCAGCGACACCACGTTTTCAACGATCGCCCAGCTGCGCACCGACTTAGCGGATGCTCCCGGAGCGGTCTCGCAGTCGTTGGTCGGCGGCAGCGATGCCACGGCCCTGGATACCAAAACCAGCGCTGAGCGGGATCAAGACCTGATTCTGCCGCTCATCCTCGGGATCGTCTTTCTGATCCTGGCGCTGCTGCTGCGCTCGCTCGTTGCACCCGTTCTGCTCATCGCCACCGTGCTCGGCACCTTCTTTGCCAGCCTCGGTGCCTCCAACCTGATCTTTCAAAACCTGCTCGGCTTCGCCGCGTTCAACACCAACGTGGTCTTGTTTGCGTTCCTGTTTCTGGTGGCCCTCGGCGTGGATTACAACATCTTTTTGACGACGCGGGCCCGCGAGGAGGCCATGCATTACGGCACCAGGGACGGCATGGTGCGGGCGCTCTCGTCGACCGGTGCGGTGATCACGAGCGCCGGCATTCTGATAGCGGCGGTTTTCGCCGTGCTCGGAGTGCTTCCGGTGGTGGCGCTGACCCAGATCGGGGTGATCGTCTGCATCGGTGTGCTGCTCGACACCCTCGTCGTGCGCACCGTGCTGGTGCCGGCCATCGTATTCCTGCTCAATGACCGCTTCTGGTGGCCGTCGCGGCCGGCCTCCGCGCGCCCCTTCACCCGGTAGCTGAACCGGCTCGGGCTAAACCGGCTCGCACTGAACCGGCTCGGGCTAAACCGGCTCGGGCTAAACCGGCTCGGGCGGCACCCGATCCTGCCAGCGGATGCGTCGCTCCAGTTGGGCGCCGAGGGCCAGCAGGGTGGCTTCGCCGCCCGGGCGACCGATGAGCTGCACACCCATCGGCAGGCCATCCTTCGTCTGATGCACCGGCAGCACGATCGCCGGCAGGCCGCTCACGTTGATCATCGAGGTGAATGGCGTGTACTGCACCTGCTGCTCGAAATTCGCCTCGGCGTCGACGGCGTCATACCAGCCCACCGGGCGTGGCGTCATCGCCATGGCCGGGGTCAGCACGGCATCAAACCGGGACAGCTGGCGAATGAACGACCGCTCGTACGCGGTGAGCGCGGCGAGCGCCTCGGCCAGTTCCCGAGCGCCGAGCGCACGGCCACGGGCCAGCAGCCACTGCGTGAGCGGTTCGAGCAGGGCGATCTCGGCCTCGGTGTCGGCCGGGATGCTCGCGGCTCCGGCCTGCCAGATGGAGCGGAAAGCCGGCACATAACTCGAGTCGGGAACGAGCGAGACCTCGTCCAACCCGTGCTGCAGGGCAGCGAACTCGGACACGGCCAGATCGAGAGCGGTCTGGGCTTCGGGTGCGATCGTAATGGGGTAGTCGTTGTCCCACGCCGACGTGGTCATGACGCCGAGCTGAAAACGTCCTTCACCGCGCACCGCCGCGGCCAGCAGCGGGGTCTCCTCACCCGGAGCTCGCAGGGCGTAGTGGTGGTCGGGGTGGCCGTCACGCGGCGCGATCATCGCGTCCAGCAGCAGCGCGGCATCCGCTACCGTGCGGGCGAGCGGGCCGCCGACCGCGAGGCCGCCGAGCTTGTCGATCCCGGAGGACGACGGCACCCGACCGCGGCTGGGCTTGAGCCCGACCAGGCCGCACGCGGCGGCCGGAATACGAATGGACCCGCCACCGTCGGAGCCGGGCGCGAACGGCAGCAAGCGTGCGGCGACCGCCACAGCGGCGCCGCCGCTGGATCCACCGGCACCCAGCGCGAGGTTCCACGGGATACGAGCCGGCGGGGCAGCGAGGCTTTCCGTGTACGAGGCGAGGCCGAATTCCGGCGTGTTGGTCTTGCCGAGGCTGACTCCCCCGGCGTCATCGAGGGCCTGCACGAGGTCGTCCGATTCTTCGGGAACATAGTCGGCGAAGAGCCGTGAGCCGAATCCGGCGGGTACCCCGGCACGCAATTGCAGGTCCTTGTCGGCGAACGGGAGGCCCCAGAGCGGTGCGGTGCGGGGCATCCGCTCTTCAACGTAGCGGGCCCGGGCGCGAGCGGCGTCGGCGGTCACGGTGACGAACGCGCCGAGCATCGGATTGAATTTCTCGATGCGGGCGAGATAGTGCTCCGTGAGCTCGCTCGGACTGATATCGCGGTTCTGCAGTGCCTGCCATTGTTCCAAGGCGGTCAGTTCGTGTGGATCAGCCATGTCCCGAGCATAGTTCGAGCGGGGCCGGCGACCCGCCAACTCTGGTTTTGCCGGCTCGGGAAGGCTACCCTCAGTCCATGGCCAGCGCTGTGTATAACCCCATCGGCACAACCGCACTCATTACCGGAGCGTCGAGCGGACTCGGCGTCGGGTACGCTCACGAGCTCGCCCAACGTGGCGCGGACCTCGTGCTCGTCGCGCGCCGCCAAGCCCGCCTCGAAGCCCTCGCCGTGGAACTGGCCGAGAAATACGGCACGGTCTCCACCGTCATTCCGCTCGACCTCACCACGACGGATGCCGTCACCGAGTTGGTCTCCGACCTCCGCGAGCGAGCCGTCACCGTCGGCACCCTCGTGAACAACGCCGGCTTCGCCACCTTCGGCACCGTGCTCGACTCGGACGAGGCGCGGGAACGCGAGCAAATCGCCCTCAACGTGCACGCGCTGACCGCGTTGACCCACGCGCTCCTGCCCGATCTGGTCGAGACCGCCTCGCTCCATCCGCACACCGCGGCACTGGTCAATCTGGCCAGCACCGCGGCGTTTCAGCCGGTGCCCCGCATGGCGGTCTACGGCGCGACCAAGGCCTACGTGCTCAGCTATACCGAAGCCCTCAGCTACGAGACCCGGGCCAGCGGTCTCAAAGTCACCGCGATCTGCCCGGGCCCCGCCGACACGGAGTTCTTTGAGGTCGCCCAGACCCGCAGCGACAAGAAGGGCACGCCGCTCACCGTCGATGAGGTGATGCGCGCGTCGTTCGCCGCCCTCGACCGTTCGGTCACGCCAGCGGTTGTGCTGGTCGGCACCCGCAACGCCCTGCTGGCCCGGGCGGCCGGCATCTTTCCGCGGCGGGCCGTGCTGGGAGCCGTCGGCCGCCTGAACGTCCCCCGCCGCGCGCGCTGACCGGGACTCCCCGCCGCGAGACGACAACTTCGGCCCCATGGTCTGCGCGAGACGACAACTTCGGCCCCATGGCTGGCTCTGATGGGGCCGAATGCGTCGTCTCGCGAACCGCTGAGCAGGTCCAAGGGGCAGAATGCGTCCTCTCGCGCCGCGCACCACCCGCCGCGCACCACGAGATGCCGACTACAGGCCCGTCCCGAAACAGCACACGGGCCGACGACGCTACTTGAGGCTTTTTTGCAGCAGGACCGTGCCGAGCCAGCGCTCGAATTTGAAACCGACCTTACCCATGCGACCGATCTCTTCGAAGCCGAAGTCGTGGTGCAGCTTGATCGAGGCATCCGCTCCCTGATCGGCGATGACGGCGATGATCTCTTTCAGTCCGGCCGCTTTGGACCGGTTGATGAGTTCGGCGAGCAGTTCGCGCCCGAGTCCCTTGCCGGTCGACGCGGCGCCGAGGTAGATCGAGTTCTCCACCGTGAACCGGTAGGCTTTCTTCTGCTTCCAGGGGCTGACCAGGGCATACCCGAGAATCTGGCCGGCCGGTGACACGGCGACGATGAACGGCATACCCTGCTTGGTCAGGTAGTAGAACTTGTCCCGCCACTCGGCCAGGGTCATCGCATCCTCGTCAAAGGTGACGGTGCTGTTGGCTACGTAATAGTTGTAAATCTCACGGATATGCGGCAGGTCGGTCGCCCGAACCTCGCGCATCGTGTACTCGAATGGCGTCTCGACAGCATCTGCGGGTCGCAAGTGACGGGGCAGCCGACGACGAGGCTCGTATTCTTCCTCAAGCACCGGGCACTCCCCTTTCTGGTTGCTTCCAGATTACCGGAAGAGCCCAGGCCACCGGTGCCGCACCCTGCTCGATCAAGAGCTGGTTCGCCCGGCTGAACGGCGCGGAGCCGAAGAAACCGCGGCGGGCCGACAGCGGGCTGGGGTGCGCCGATTCAATCACGGGCGTATCGCCGAGCAGCGGCCGCACAGCGCCGGCGTCTTTGCCCCACAAAATCGCGACGAGCGGATGCCCCCGCCCCACGAGCGCACGAATGGCCTGGTCGGTCACCCGTTCCCAGCCGTGTCGCCGATGCGAACCGGCCGCCCCGGCCCGCACGCTGAGCACCCGGTTGAGCAGCAGCACGCCCTGATCGGACCAGGCCGACAGATCGCCGTGCTCGGCACGCGGCAGGCCGAGGTCGTGGCTGAGCTCGGTGTAGATATTGCCCAGGCTGCGGGGCAGCGGCCGCACGTCGGCGTTGGCGGCGAAGGCCAGGCCGATCGCATGCCCCGGCGTGGGATACGGGTCCTGTCCGACGATGAGCACCCGCACGGCGTCGAACGGTTGCCGAAACGCGCGCAGCAGGTTCTCCGGCGCGGGCAGCACTTCGTGGCCGGCCGCCCGTTCGTCGGCCAGAAACTCGCCGACCCTGGCCAGTTCGTCGGCCACCGGGGCGAGGGCTCGCGCCCAGCCCGGGTCGAGCTGACCGGTTGCGGCCAGGGCGTCCAGGTTCACGAGGTCACCGATGATCCGGCTCGGCCGTCAGGTGGGGCAGTACGGAACGCGCCGGCGACCGATCGCTGCGGCGGCATCCGCTTCTGGGCACTCACGAGCAGGTCAGGCTCCGATGGTGCTCACGAGCACACCGCCGTCGGCCTGGCTGACCCGCCAGACGCTGCCGGCTCCGAGCACGCCGAGGGCGCCCTCGCCGACCACGAGCACGGTGTCTTCGTCGATGGCGAGGCCGCCGTCGATGAGGCCGGCCTCGGTCGCCGCGATCAGGCGCGACAGGCTGCCGGACTGGGCAGCGTGCACGTCCACCGTGACGTCGAGCAGTCCGATGCCCTGGGCGAGGGTGATTTCGTCGAGACCCTCCGAAACGTGTTCGGGTGTGACCTCGACCCCGCCAATGCGCCAGCCGCCGATCAGGGCACGTTCGGCTGCGATCATGGCTCCGGCCGAGAAACCGAGATAGGGCACGCCGGCGGAGATCTGGCGGCGGATCTCGCCGAAGATCGGCAGCAGGGCGGCCAGGTAGTCCGGCGTGACGCCGCCGCCGATGAGAATGCCGTCGACCGCGGAGATCGCGGTGAGAGCGGCGATGTCGCCGGGGGCGAGCGTGCTGCGGCGAGTCTGCACGCTGCCACCCAGCGATTCGGCGAGTTCCTCAGCGTGGGCGGTACCCGGGCCCACGGTGACGATCGCTACGAGCGGTTCGTCGCGACCGGATTGAGCGGCCCGTTTCGTGACTTCAGACAGAAAACTTCCGAACACCTCGGCGTCGTGCGCGGGGTCTCCCCCACCGCCGACCAGGTGCACGCTCATGCGGACACCGTGCTCGTCGCGCCGAGAAGAGCAGGGTCGGCGAGCGCTTCGGGCGCAATATCTTCGGGGGCACCGGGCACCGGCGGCAGTGCAGACCAGGGAAACACAATCCACTTGTCGGTTTCACGCCAGGTGAAATCGGGCACGTGCACGGTGCGCGGCTTGGTATACAGGGTCGCGGTACGCACCTCCAGCGCGGTCTCGCCGAGCAGACGCAGCACGAGCGCGAGGGTGTGACCGGAATCGGAGACGTCGTCCACAAGCAACACCCGCTTGCCCGCGAGCGCCGGGGCGTCGAGCATCGGCGCCGACAGCACGGGCTCGGGCAGGCGCTCGTCAATGCCGGTGTAGAACTCCACGTTGATGCTGCCGCAATTCTTGGTGCCGAGCGCGTACGACACGGCGCCGGCCAGCAGCAGGCCGCCGCGCGCGATGGCGATCACGACGTCCGGGTGAAAATCGCTCGCCCGCACGCGCACGGCCAGCTCGCGGGAGGCGTCGGCGAAGTCCGTCCACTGCAAAACTTCGCGGTCAATCACGGGCGGAGTGGGCAGAACCTCGGCGTCAAGTATCATCCGTCAATGTTAGCCAAATCTCGGCTCGTCGCCTCCCGATGCGCACCCGGCTCCCTGCCCCCACGCAGAACGGATGCCGCGCACCCAGCTGGTCGCGCGGCATCCGTTCTGACTCATTGTCGGCTGTAAAAGAACCTGCGTTAGGGAACCTGGCGCTGGTCGGGGCCATTGTAGGCCGACAGCGGTCGAATCAGCGCGTTGCTCTTCTTCTGTTCCATGATGTGCGCGGTCCACCCGGTGATGCGCGCCGCAACGAATAACGGCGTGAAGGTGAGGGTATCGAACCCCATCAGATGGTATGCCGGGCCCGACGGATAGTCGAGGTTGGGCAGAATCGCCTTGCGCGAGGTCATCGCCGTCTCGAGGGCTTCGTAGAGTTCGAGCAGTTCAGGCTTCTGATAGTGGTCAACGAGGGTGACCAGGGCGGCACGCATCGTGGGCACGCGCGAGTCGCCGCTCTTGTACACCCGGTGCCCGAAGCCCATGATCTTGCGCTTGGCGGCGAGCGCCTCGGCCAGCCACGGTTCGGCACGAGCCGCCGACCCGGCGCCGAGACCGATCTCGGTGAAGGTGTGCATAACGGCCTCGTTGGCACCGCCGTGCAGGGCACCCTTGAGCGCCCCGACCGCACCGGTCACCGCCGAATAGAGGTCGGACAGGGTCGACGTGATCACGCGCGCGGTGAACGTCGAGGCATTGAAGGAGTGCTCAGCGTAGAGAATCATCGACACGTCGAACGCGTTCACCACAACGAGCTCGGGCACCTCGCCGAAGCTCATGTGCAGAAAGTTTGCCGAGTAGCCGAGGTCGTCGCGTGGTTCGACCAGGTCGAGCCCGTGCCGACGACGCTGGTCGTAGGAGACGATCGCCGGCAGTTGGGCGAACAGGCGAATCGACTTGGCGAGGTCGGATTCCGCCGACGGGTTCTCCGCCTCCGGATCGCTCGCACCGATGGCGCTCACCGCGGTGCGCACAACATCCATCGGATGCGCGGTCAGCGGCAGCTCGTCGATGATGCGCTTGACCACCGGGTTGAGGTGTCGCAGCGATCGCTCGAGCCCTTCAAAGTCGGCGAGCTGCTGCTCATCGGGAAGTTCGCCGTGCCAGAGCAGGTAGGCGACTTCTTCGAAGCTCTTCTTCGCGGCCAGCTCCTGCACCGGGTAGCCCCGGTAAAGCAGCGAGTTGGTCTCGGGATTGACCTTGGAAACCGCAGTCGTGTCGACGACGACGCCGGTCAGTCCCTTGTAGATGTGCGGAGTGACGTTGGGGTCGACAATTTGAGTGTCAGGCATTGTGCTCCTTTAGACCTGTGACGCGCTCGGCGTCGAAATGTGCGGGTTCAGGGTGAAGTCGAAGATACCCGAATCGAACTGGCTATACGACGCGTAGTCCAGCAATTCGTACAGATCAGCGCGGTGCTGCATCTCGGGCAACATTGTGGTGAGCGAGCCGCTGTCCTCGATCGTGTCGAGTCCGCGCGCGGCCGCGCCCATGGCCAGACGCAGCAGCGACACCGGAAAAATCACGAGGTTCATGCCCACGTTTTCCAGCTGCTGCACGGTGAACAGCTCGCCCTTGCCGAATTCGGTCATGTTCGCCAGGATCGGCACCGACACCGCGGCCCGAATCGTTTCGAACTCGGCCAGGCTGCCCATCGCCTCGGGGAAGATCGCGTCGGCCCCAGCATCCTGCAGCTGCTTCGCGCGCGTGACCGCCGCGTCCAACCCGTCAACGGCACGGATATCCGTGCGCGCCATCACGAGAAAGTTCGGGTCCCGGCGTGCGTCGACGGCGGCGCGGATGCGCTTGATCGCGGTGTCGGCATCCACGACCTGCTTACCGTCCAGGTGGCCGCAGCGCTTCGGGTTGATCTGGTCCTCGATGTGCATCCCGGCCAGGCCGGCGTCTTCGAGGGTTTGGATCGTGCGCGCCACGTTCATCGGCTCGCCGAAGCCGGTGTCGGCGTCGACGATCGCGGGCAGGTCGGTCATGCGGGCGATCTGCTGCGACCGGCCGGCCACCTCGGTGAGGGTGGTCAGTCCGATGTCCGGCAGACCGAGGTCGGCCGAGAGCACGGCGCCCGAGATGTAGACCCCCTCGAATCCCTTCTGCTGAATGAGTTTGGCCGAGAGCGGGTTGAACGCGCCGGGGAAGCGCAGAATTTTGCCACTCGACAATTGCGTTCGTAGGGCGATGCGCTTGTCGGCAGCGCTGGTTCCGGCGTACAGCATTAGAAGATTCCGTTCGGGGTGGCGATGGAGGAGAGCAGTCCCGGCTTGGCCACGATGGTCAGGCCGCCGAGGTCCGCGGCGCCAAGCTCGGGCAGGCGCTGGGCGAGGGCGAGAAAGCGTTCAATCTCGGATTCTTCCATGACCGGCGCAGCCAGGGTACGGAACTTGTTGATGTATTCCGCACGGGCGAACGGGCGAGCGCCGAGCGGATGCGCGTCGGCGACGGCGATTTCGTCGACCAGACGGGTTCCGTTGCTGAGCTCGATTTCGACGCGACCGCCGAAGGCCTTTTCGGCCGGGTCGAGGGAGTGGTACCGGCGCGTCCATTCCTTGTCTTCGGTGGTGGTGACGGTGTTCCACAGGGCGATGGTGTCGGGTCGGCCGGCCCGCTCGGGGCTGTACGAGTCGACGTGGTTCCAGCTGCCGTCCTGCAGGGCCACGGTGAAGATGTAAGGAATGGAGTGGTCGAGGGTCTCCCGGCTCGCGGTGGGGTCGTACTTCTGCGGGTCGTTCGCGCCGGAACCGATCACATAGTGCGTGTGGTGGCTGGTGTGGATGACAATGCTCTTGATAGCACCGGCCACGAGCAGTTCGGGGTGCTCGTTGTGCAGCTTGCGGGCGAGGTCGATCCAGGCCTGCGCCTGGTATTCGGCGGAGTGTTCTTTGGTATAGCTGTCGAGGATGGCGCGCTTGATACTGCCGGCGGCTGGCAGCGACACATCGTAGGAGCCGTCCGGACCGTCGAGCAACCAGGCGATAACGCCGTCTTCGCCCTCGTAAATCGGGGTCGGGCTGGTCTCGCCGCGGAGCGCGCGGTCAACGGCTTCGACGGCCATCTTGCCGGCGAAGGCCGGGGCGTGCGCCTTCCAGCTGGAAATTTCACCCTTGCGCGATTGGCGGGTCGCCGTCGTGGTGTGCAGCGCCTGGCCGACGGCTTGAAAGATGGTTTCCTTGTCGAGGCCGAGCAGGGTGCCGATTCCGGCGGCGACGGACGGGCCGAGGTGGGCGACGTGGTCGATCTTGTGGGCGTGCAGGCTGATCGATTTCACCAGGTCGATCTGAATCTCATAGCCGGTGGCGATACCGCGAATCAGGTCGTTTCCGCTCAGTCCACGCGAAGCGGCGAGGTGTTGGGCCACGGCCGTGATCGGCGGAATATTGTCGCCCGGGTGGGAGTATTCGGCGGCCAGAAAAGTGTCGTGGTAGTCGAGCTCACGCACGGCGACGCCGTTGGCCCACGCCGCCCACTCCGGGGATACGCGCTGGGCCGGTGCGAGGCCGAACACGGTCGAACCGTCGCCGCCGTTGGAACGGGGGTGAGCGAGTGCCTGCGAGCGTGCGGCGATCACCGGGCGACGGGTGAGGCTGGCCGCGGCGACCGAGGCATTGTCGATCACGCGGTTGATGACCATCTCGGTCACCTCTTCGGAGACCAGGGCCGGGTCGGCGGCGACCTCCGCGATCTTCCAGGCCAGCTGGTCCTCGCGGGCCAGATTCTCGTCGCTCTTGTGAACTCGAACGTGGTGCAGCTGCACGGTAAATCCTTTCGTTGGATGGCCGCAGTCGGTGGTCGACTACAGTGCCGGTTCCTCGTCGATCGCCGCAAGGACGCTCACGAGGCTTTGGTGAAGATGAATATGGGTGGCATGGGCAGCCAGCGACGGGTCGCCGGCAATGATGGCGTCGATAATCAGCAGGTGCTCGGCCGCTGCGGCGAGAAGTCGCAGCGGATTTCTCCGGGCCAACCGGCGGATACGGGCCAAGTGGGTGCGAACGGCGCGCAGGGCGCCGACGAGAAAGGGGTTTTCGACGGCAAGGTCGATGGCGTCTTCGAGTTCGTCGATGAGCACGTAGTAACGGCGCACGCCGATATCGCCTTGATCCAGCAAGCCCGGGGCGGTGCGAAACTCCTCACGGAGCGCAATAAACGGTGCGGGATCGCGCCGGGTCGCGGCCAGGCGAATGGCTTGCACCTCGAGGGCTTGACGGAGTTCGTACAACTCGGAGATGCTGTCGACCGAGATTTCGGTCACTTCGAAACCGCGCCCGCGACGCCCCACAACGAGGCCGTCGGCGATCAATCGGGCCACCGCTTCGCGCAGTGGAGTGCGGGAGACGCCGATCCGCTCCGCCTGTTCAACTTCCAGCAGCGCAGTCCCCGGGGCGAGCACGCCATCGAGAATTTCCCCGCGCAGCTGACGGTACGCCCGCTCACTGGCTCGAAGCGGAACGTCTAACCCCAACATCGCGGTTTCTGTATACACAAGAGTCATTCTATTCCACATTGATGGGTTCTATGCAATACTTCAACCACTCTTTGTATACAGAAGAGCTTCGATGGGGAAGGCAGACATGAACGGCGAATCAGGCGGGGGCTACCGGGAGGCTTGGCGACGCAGCATTTCGTCGCCGGAGGAGTTCTGGTTGGAGGCCGCCGCGGGCATCGACTGGATCACCCAGCCGACGAGCGCCCTGGCCGCGGATGGCGCAGCAACCGGTAGCTGGTTTCCCGGAGGCACACTCAACACGAGCTACAACGCCCTCGATCGTCATGTTTTGGCCGGTCGCGGCTCCCACACCGCGTTGATCTACGACTCCGCCATGACCGGAACCCGCATTCAGCTGAGCTATCTGGATCTGCTCGGCCGCGTCGCCAAGTTTGCCGGCGCCCTCCGCGCCAACGGCGTCGGCATCGGCGACCGCGTCATCATCTACCTGCCGATGATTCCTGAAGCGGTCGTGGCAATGCTCGCCTGCGCGCGCATCGGCGCGGTGCACTCGGTCGTCTTCGGCGGATTTGCCGCCACCGAACTGGCCGTGCGCATTGACGATGCCCGTCCCAGTGTCATCGTCACGGCATCCGGTGGTATGGAACCGGGCCGCACGGTGGGATACCTGCCGCTGGTCGAGAAGGCTTTGGCGTTGAGCCAGGGTTCGGTGCACACGGTTATCGTGCGCAACCGCGATTCCGTTCCCGGTTCCGCGGCCGACTACCCCAACCGTTCCGAGACGGATGCCCAGTGGCTGGATTGGGCCGACGAGGAAGCGAAAGCCGCACCGGCCGACCCGGTTGCTGTGCGCTCCGATGACCCGCTCTACATTCTCTATACCTCCGGCACGACCGGTAAGCCCAAGGGCATTATCCGCGACAACGGCGGTCACGCGGTGGCCCTCAACTGGTCGATGCGCAACGTGTACGACGTGGGACCGGGCGACGTCTATTGGGCGGCATCCGATGTGGGCTGGGTGGTTGGACACTCCTACATTGTCTACGCCCCCCTTCTGGCCGGGGCGACCACGGTTATTTACGAGGGGAAACCCATTGGAACGCCCGACGCCGGTGCCTTCTGGCGAGTTGTCGACGACTACAAAGTCAAGGTGTTGTTCACCGCGCCGACCGCCATTCGTGCCATTCGCCGGGTCGACCCCGAGCTGCGCGAGCTGAGCAACCACGACGTATCGAGCCTGACCAGCCTGTTTCTCGCCGGCGAACGCCTCGACCCCGAAACCTTCCACTGGGCCAACAACGGGTTGCACTGCCCGGTCGTTGACCACTGGTGGCAGACCGAGACCGGCTGGGCGATCTGTGCCAACCTGCTCGGCATTGAAGAATTACCGACCAAGCCGGGCTCGGCCACCGTGCCGGTGCCCGGGTATGACATCGCGATTCTGGATTCCAAGGGCAAGCCGATCACTAAGGTGGGCAAGGACGGCAACATCGCCATTCGGCTTCCGTTGCCGCCCGGCACCCTGCTCGGGGTGTGGGGCAGTGCTGAGCGATTCAGCAGTTCCTACCTCCTGGCCTTTCCCGGCTACTACGCCACCGGAGACTCCGGTCATTTCGACGCCGACGGCTACCTGTTCGTAATGGGGCGCACCGACGACGTCATCAACGTGGCCGGGCACCGGCTGTCGACCGGTTCACTCGAAGAAGTCCTTACGCTGCATCCCGCCGTCGCCGAGTGCGCGGTGCTCGGCGTGCACGATCCCCTCAAAGGTCAGCGCGCTGCGGGATTCGTCACCCTCAAAGCCGGCAGCACCGTCGACCACGACGTTCTCGCCGCAGAACTCGTCGCCCTCGTCCGGGAGCATGTCGGCCCGGTCGCAGCGTTTCGCGACGTCACCATACTCGACCGACTGCCCAAAACGCGGTCGGGCAAGATTCTTCGCAAAACTATTCGGCAAATAGTCGACGGTGAAGAATATTCCGTTCCGCCCACCATCGAAGACCCCACCGTTCTTGACGATCTGAAACGGGCACTGTCCGCCGTTTCCTGATTCGGTCCAGACCACTCTGTACCCAGACCATGCACCCTCAAGTTTTTCCACGACCGGTATTTTTCGTCCCTGAGGCAAGGAGGCCCCATGAGTGAAGCAGTGAAAGACGCCCCACCGAAGTCCACCATCGATTACGAGGCGTTTGAAAAGACTCCGCGTTTTCGGGAATTGAAGCGCACCCGCAACTCGTTCGTCGTGCCGCTGGCCATCTTCTTTCTGGTCTGGTACTTCGCCTATGTGCTTGCCGCGGCCTACCTGCCCGAATTCATGGCAACGCCGGTCGTCGGCCGAATCAACCTGGGCTTGCTGCTGGGTCTCGGCCAGTTCGTGACGACATTTGCCATCACGATGAGCTACGTGACCTTTGCGAACCGCAAGATCGACCCCCGCACCGAAGAACTTCGACTTGAACTCGAGCGGATGGAACAGCGATGAATGCACTGCACTCCCTGGCCACCCTGGTCAAACCGGTTGAGAACAACCCGGTGCTGAACATCTCGATCTTCCTGGCTTTCGTCGCGATCACACTGGTGATCGTGATCCGCTCCGGCCGCAACAACAAGTCCGCCGCGGATTACTACACCGGTGGTCGTTCCTTCACCGGACCGCAAAACGGGTTCGCCATCGCCGGTGACTATCTCTCGGCGGCGTCGTTCCTGGGAATCGTCGGTGCGATCGCCATTAGCGGGTACGACGGATTCATGTACTCGATCGGGTTCCTCGTCGCTTGGCTCGTGGCCCTGCTGCTCGTTGCGGAGCTCATGCGCAACACCGGTAAATTCACCATGGCCGACGTGCTCTCCTTCCGGTTGAAGCAGGGCCCCGTGCGTGTCGCCGCGGCGACGACCACGCTGGCCGTCTGCTTCTTCTACCTGCTCGCCCAGATGGCCGGAGCCGGCGGACTCGTCTCGCTGCTGCTCGGCATCAACGACAAGCTCGGCCAGTCCATCGTGGTCACCGTTGTCGGCGCGCTGATGATCGTCTACGTTCTGGTCGGTGGCATGAAGGGCACCACCTGGGTGCAGATCGTCAAGGCGTTCCTGCTCATCCTGGGTGCGCTCGCGATGAGCATCTGGGTTCTCGCCCTGAACGGCTTCAACCTGTCGGCACTGCTGGACAGCGCCGTCGCCGTGTCGACCTCCGTTCCGGCCGACGCGATCCTGGCTCCGGGCCTGAAATACGGCAGCAACCCGCTCGACTTCATCTCCCTCGCCCTCGCTCTGGTGCTCGGAACCGCCGGCCTGCCGCACGTGCTCATGCGTTTCTACACGGTTCCCACCGCCAAAGAGGCTCGTCGCTCGGTGGTCTGGGCCATCTGGCTCATCGGTGCGTTCTACATCTTCACCCTGGTGCTCGGTTTCGGCGCGGCCTCCCTCGTCGGTGCTGACACCGTTCTCGCCGCTCCGGGTGGCGTGAACTCCGCAGCGCCGCTGCTCGCGCTGGCCCTCGGCGGTCCGCTGTTGCTCGGCTTCATCTCGGCCATCGCCTTCGCGACGATCCTGGCCGTGGTGGCCGGCATCACCATCACGGCGGCCACGAGCTTCGCGCACGACATCTACGGCTCCGTAATCAAGAAGGGCAAGGGAAACCCCGACGACGAGGTCAAGGTCGCCCGCCGCACCGTCATCGTGATCGGGGTCCTTGCCATCGCCGGTGGTATCGGTGTGCAGGGGCAGAACATCGCCTTCCTCGTGGCACTGGCCTTCGCCGTCGCGGCGAGCGCCAACCTGCCCACCATTCTCTACTCCCTGTTCTGGCGTGGCTTCACCACCCGGGGCGCGGTCTGGAGCATGTACGGCGGATTGGCATCGGCCATTCTCCTGATCGTCTTCTCGCCGGTCTTCTCCGGCACGGAGACCTCCATGTTCGGTGCTGACGTGAACTTCGCGTTCTTCCCGCTCAGCAACCCCGGCATCATCTCCATCCCGCTCGGCTTCTTGCTCGGCTGGCTCGGATCGGTCACCAGCACCGTGAAGGAAAGCCCGAAGCTCGCCGCCGAGATGTCGGTGCGTTCGCTCACCGGTCACGGCGCCGAAAAGGCTGTGGAGCACTAACTCCCACCACCCACAACGAACGGGCCGGTCAGGATCTCACGATTCCGACCGGCCCGTTCTCTGCTATGGCTTCACGGTGCGCGCGAGTTGCGCCGGTGCGCGGGAGGCGGAACTCCCGCGCACCGGCGCAGGTCCCGCGCATCGCGTTGCGCGGGAGACCCGACGCGGGCCGCGGACCGGACCGGTAGTTACTCGCGCATCTTGAGTTCCCCACGGGCGATGCGCGTCGGCGCCGCCTGGGCTACCGGCTTGATCACGATCAGGTCGAGGTTCACGTGCGCCGGCCGTTCCACGCTCGACACGATGGTCTCGGCGATATCCTCGGCCGAGAGCGGGTCGGGCACATTGTCGTAGGCCGCAAAGGCCTTGTCGGCGTCACCGTTGAAACGAACCAGACCGAACTCATCCGTCTTCACCATGCCCGGCGCGATCTCGATCACTCGAATCGGCTCCCCCGACAGTTCCAGCCGCAGCACCTCGGTCATGGCGTGCGCGGCGAACTTGGCCGCGTTGTAGCCGCCACCGCCCAGATAAGCCACGTGCCCCGCGATGGAAGTCACGGTGACGATGTCGGCCGACCCGGCTCCCGAATCGATGCCGGCGCGCAGCAGCGGCAGGATAGCCGTGGTGACCCGCTTGACGGCGAGCACGTTGATCTCAAACATCCAGGCCCAGTCCTCGATGCTGCCGGCCTCGACGGTATCGAGTCCCTTCGCGCCGCCGGCGTTGTTGACCAGGGCGTGTATCGGACCGGTTTCGGCCAGGTAGTCGCGCAACGCGTCAACATCCGCTTGCACGGTGAGGTCAGCGGTGAAGACGTCCGCGCCGGTTTCTGCCTGCAGGGCGGCCAGGCGATCGGCACGCCGGGCGACACCGACCACATCCCACCCGTGCTCACGGAAGAGGCGCACGCTCGCGCGGCCGATTCCTGAACTTGCGCCGGTAACCACAACTCGTCGAGTACTCATTTCTCCATTGTGCCGGGAGAATGGGTTCAATGAGCGCACTGGGCACAACCTCCACTCCCACGACGAAGCGTCGCGTTCCCCTCTGGGACAACGCACGCTGGATCGCGATCACCCTCGTCGTGGTCGGGCACGCCATTCTTAAACTCATCGGTGAAGCGGATACCGCGTACACGATGTACCTGTTCATCTATGCCTTCCACGTTCCGGTCTTCGTTGCCGTGAGTGGCTATTTTGCGAAATCGGGACCGCCCGGCGCGAAACAGATGCACCGGCTGCTCACCGACCTGGTCCTTCCGTACGTCATTTTCGAAACGATCTGGACGGTTCTGCGCTGGATTCTCGGCGGCAAATTCGTGCTCGATTACTCGACCGCGAGCTGGACCCTGTGGTTTTTGCTCGCGTTGCTGGTGTGGCGTATCGCCCTGCCGTACCTCGTCCTGCTGCGCTATCCCCTCACGATCAGCATCATGATCTCCATCGGCGCCGGCTACATCTCGTCGATCGACGGAACGTTCACGCTGGCCCGTACCCTCGGGCTCCTGCCGTTCTTCGTGTTCGGCTGGAAGCTGCGGCAGTGGCTGCTGACCGATACCTGGCTGGACCTGCGCGCGGGGCTGGTGTGGCGCTGGCGGGCGGGAGCGATCGGGCTGTTCGCCGCGCTCTACCTGCTCATCGCGCTCAATATCGAGACCCTGCGCGCCCTGCAGGTGCGACAATTTTTGCTGTACGACGAGTCATACGCCACGTTCGACTATTCCGAGTTCTGGGCCGGCGGCATCCGTTTGGCGGTCATGGTGCTCGCTTTCGCGCTCATTGTGGCCTTCTTGATACTCATTCCCCGGCGCACCACCTGGTTCTCCAGCCTCGGCGGTGCCACGATGTACGTCTATCTGATGCACACCTTCGTGTTGTATCCGCTGCGCGAATCGGGGGTTCTGGACGGCCCGCAGCCGGCCTGGGTGCTGCCGGCGATGATTGCGCTGAGCGTGATGACCTCGGTCGTGCTGTCGTTGCCCGCCGTGCGGCGGCTGTTCCGCCCGTTGATCGAGCCGCAGGCGCGATGGCTGTTCCGGCCGACCGCGGCGACGCCGACCGGAACTATCGTGTTGCCACACCACGATCGCAAGTAGCTACCGGCACGCCCTGACGAAACCAGATGACGCCGTGTTGCGCCGGCCCTTGCACGGCCATTCGGGCATCCTTAGGCTCGGGAGCAGAGCGTTGGAAAGTCCGCGCCGTGTGAGCCGGAGGCTATCGTGACCGACAATTCTTCATCGTGGAAGTTTGAAACCAAGCAGGTCCACTCCGGCGCCCGGCCCGATCCGGTGACCAACGCGCGGGCAACGCCGATCTACCAGACCACGTCCTATGTGTTCAACAGCGCCGAGCACGCCCAGAATCTGTTCGCTCTGGCCGAGTTCGGCAATATCTACACCCGCATCCAGAACCCCACCCAGGCTGTCGTCGAAGAGCGCGTCGCTGCCCTCGAGGGCGGAACGGCCGCGCTGTTGCTGTCCAGCGGACAGTCAGCATCCACTTTTGCGGTATTGAACATTGCGCAGGCCGGTGACCATATTGTGTCGTCGAGCTCGATCTATGGCGGCACCTACAACCTGTTCAAGTACACCCTGGCCAAGCTCGGCATCGACGTGACCTTCGTTGAGGACCAGGACGACGCCGCCGAGTGGGAGCGCGCGGTACGCCCGAACACCAAGCTGTTCTTCGCCGAGACCATCGGCAACCCGCGCATCAACGTGCTCGACATCGCACTGGTCGCGGATGTCGCCCACGCCGCCGGCATTCCGCTCGTCGTCGACAACACCATTGCTACTCCCTACCTGATTCGCCCGTTTGAGCACGGCGCCGACATCATCGTGCACTCCGCGACGAAGTTCCTCGGCGGCCACGGCACCATCATCGGTGGCGTGCTCGTCGACGGCGGCAAATTCGAGTGGTCCAAGAACGTGGAAAAGTTCCCTGGTTTGACCGAACCCGACCCGTCGTACCACGGGGCAAGCTACACGACCGCGGTCGGCGACGGCCTTGCCTTCGTCGTGAAGGCCCGCGTGCAGCTGCTGCGCGACCTGGGGTCGGCCATCGCCCCGGCGAGCGCCTGGCAGCTCATCCAGGGCATTGAGACGCTCAGCCTGCGCATCGAACGCCATGTTCAGAACGCCCAGGACATTGCTGAGTGGCTCGACAACCACGACGACATCGCATCGGTGAACTACGCCGGACTGCCCTCGAGCCCCTGGTACGCGGCTGCCAACAAGTACGCGCCGCTCGGCGTCGGTGCCGTGCTCTCGTTCGAACTCAAGGGTGGTGTCGCGGCCGGCCGCGCCCTCGTCGACAACCTGAGCCTGTTCAGCCATCTCGCCAACATCGGCGATGTGCGCTCCCTGGTGATTCACCCGGCGTCGACCACGCACGCCCAGCTCACCCCCGAGCAGCAGCTCACCGCCGGAGTCACCCCCGGCCTGGTGCGCCTCTCCGTCGGCATCGAGAACGTCGTGGACCTGAAAGCCGACCTGGAGGCCGGCCTGGCCGCCGCCCGCGCCGTCGTCAAGCGCGATCGCGCCGACGCCTAAAGCACGCCGGTCGTCTGGCACGATCGTACCGGCCGGAAGTTGCTTCCGGCCGGCTCCGCCCGGGCGCATTACGTAACATGCGCCCGGGCGCTCCAATCAACCGCCACAATGGACGTGTATGGAATGGCAATCTTCAGCAGACACGGTCCCGTCGAGCTTCATCACCGAAGCCCAGGCGCGCTCGGTGCTTGGCAAGCCTCCGGCGACCGGCGCCTGGCGTGACGGAGACCCGGTCGAACACCGACTCTTCGCCCTGCTCGGCCCCCTCACCTTCGAGGGCGGTGGCAGTCTGCCGACGGCCCGCCTCGCCTACGAAACCTGGGGCACCCTCAACGCGGCCGGCGACAACGCCGTTCTCGTACTGCACGCCCTCACCGGTGACAGCCACGTGGCCGGAACGCCCGGACTCGAGCAGGACACCGGCGGCTGGTGGGACGGCATCGTCGGTCCCGGCCTCGCCGTCGACACCGACGTGTGGTTCGTCGTCGCCCCGAACATGCTCGGCGGCTGTCAGGGCAGCACCGGGCCGGCCTCGCTCGCGCCCGACGGACTCGAGTGGGGCATCCGCTTTCCCTACCTGACCATTCGCGACCAGGTGAACGCCCAGCGCGTCTTCAGCGACCGGCTGGGAATCGGCCGCTGGGCCGCCATCATCGGCGGCTCCATGGGCGGCATGCATGCCCTCGAATGGGCCGTCGAGACACCCGACCGGGTGGAACGCCTGATCATTCTGGCCGCACCGCCCGTCACTACCGCCGACCAGATCGGCCTCAACTCGGTGCAGATCGAGGCCATTCGCACCGACCCTGCCTTTCACGCCGGCGACTACTACGACGAAGCGGATGGCGACGGCCCGACCCGCGGACTGGCCCTCGCCCGGCGTATGGCCCTGTTAAACTACCGAAGCCCGGCCGAGCTGAACACCCGGTTCGACCGCGGCTGGCAAAGCGGCATCAGTCCGCTCGGCGCCAACGGCCGCTTCGCCGTGGAATCGTACCTCGACTTTCACGGCAATAAATTCACCCGACGCTTCGATGCCAACAGCTACATCGTGCTCGTCGAAGCGATGAACTCCCACGACATCGGGCGCGATCGTGGCGGTGTAGCCGAAGCCCTCGGCCGGGTGACCGCACGCTCGGTTGTCGTGGGAATTGACAGCGACCGCTTGTTTCCAGTCGATGGCCAGCGCACGATCGCCGCCCACCTGGGGAACAATATCGACGGCCCCACCGCGGTGGTCTTGAAATCCGGATATGGTCACGACGGCTTTCTCATTGAGAACGAAGCGATCGGTGCCCAAATTCGGCGGGTGCTGCACTAGGGCGAACCCGCAGGAGTCCCGCCCGGTATGGTGCTGGTAAGACACGTTCATTTCCAACCGGACAGGCACCCATGCAACGCATTCTCAGGGAGCGCGACCGCCTCCTTCGAAGAGCGGTACAGGCGGCCGGATTGAGCGGATCGGTCACGGCACTGGCGTGCCTTCTCGTGCCCGGCGGAATCGCCGACGATACCCGCCTCTGGGCGACCGCGCTCGTGCTCGTCCTGGCCGCTGCTCAATACCTGCTCGGCAACACCGGTGCCCTGCGTTGGGCCGTGGTGATCGTGCTCAGCGGTATGGCAATCATTTTACTTGTCGGACTGAACCGGCCCGTGGGCGTTTCGATGAACCTGATTGAGGAGAGCATCATCGGAACGGTCTCGACTGCCCCCGTGTGCGCGGTGGCCGCAGTGCTCCTGACCAGCCCGCGCCGGGTGCTTCTGCTCGCCTTGTTCTTCGGTCTCATCTTCACGAGCGTGACCGTGGTGACCGTTGATGCACCCGATCGCACGGTCATGCTGGTCCTCACGGTCAGCATGTGGGTGGCCTTCACCCTCGTATCCTGGTGGATCGCACAGAGCGTGCCACGGGTGATGCACCGCATCGCAGCGATCGGGCGCGCACACCGCGCCGAACGGCACGCGAGCGAGCTGGAAGCCCAGCGCCGACAGGATGCCCGGCTACTGCACGACACCGTGCTGGCGACCCTCACCCTGCTGGCCCACTCCGGTGTGGGGGTGAGCCCGGCCGCCCTGCAAAAACAGGCCGGCGACGACGCCCGACTGCTGCGTCAGTTGCGCCTCGGCGGTCTGCCCACCCCGCGCCGTTCCGGCGGATACAATCTCGAGCCGGCAACGGTGCTCACCCTCGGCGACACCCTCGACGCCGTGCGCCAACGTTTTGAACGACTGGGACTCACGGTGCACTGGCACGGCAGCGGCCAGGTGCAGTTGTACAGCAACGTGCTGGATTCTTTCCTGCTCGCCCTCTCGGAATGTCTCGAAAACGTGCGCCGTCATTCCGGGGTTGACGAGGCTGACGTGACGATAACGGATGACGACACCACCGTTCGCGCCATGGTCACCGACACCGGGGTCGGCTTCGACCTCGGTCAGGTCGGTTCCGAACGGCTGGGAGTGGCCGAATCGGTCGTCGCCCGGCTGCGGGATGTCGGCGGCAATGCCCGTCTGTTCTCCTCGCCCGGCTCTGGAACGACGGTTGTGTTGGAGGTTCCCAAGTGAGCCCCCTCAGCGATACCGCCCCCATCCCGATCCAGCCGCGGTCACGTGGCGTCGGCGCCCGTCTGCTCGGTGGCCCATCCGAACGCAGCTGGCCGCCGGCATCCGCTAACCGGAGAACGCGGGGTGACCTCTCGCCGCTGCGGTTTCCGAACACGATTCTGCGCGGCGACGGCCGGATCACAGTTTTCCGCTCGGACCAGAACGGATTGGGTGCGCGTCACCTCGGTATCGGCATGAGCATCAGCGGCGCCTGCATCGCGTTGTTCTTGCTCGTGCGGCTGCTTCTGCAGTGGGACCCGACGAATGTACCGGTGCTGAGCCTCCTCGCTTGGGCGATTCTGCTGGCCACCGCGGTGACCGTGAACCTCGTGGTGCACAAATTGGCATCCCGCCTGCCGCTCTGGCTGTTTGTGGCGGCCCTCGGCGCCTGCACAGCGGTCGTGGCGCTGGATCTGGCCGGATCGTGGGGGGTGGCCGGTACGGGGGATTTTCCCACCGCAGCACCCGCCGTGGGCGCTTTTCTGCTGTCGATCGTGACGCTACGGGAGACCGGCGAAATCACCATGGCGACCATCGCCCTCGGTTTGGCCATGAGCGTGGCGGCGCTGTTGGAAACGCACGACGATCTGCTCGCTCTCGGCCCGTACATCCTTTCCATCTCGCTCACGGTCGCGCCCCCGTTGGTCGGTGCCAGCATCGTTCAGGCCTTCCGGCGCATGGTGCAGCGCGAACTCGACCTCGTTTTGGTGCAGAGCACGGTATCGCAGCCGCGGTTCGCGGTCGGGATGCTCGCCTCCGAGCAGCTCGCCCGACTCGACCTCGATGCGGAGACCCTGCTCGACGATGTGGCGCAGGGCCGCACCGCACTGCCGCTGGCACCGTCCACAGCGACAACGGCCGCCTCGCTGGCCACCCAACTGCGGCATCACCTGATTGAAGGCCGCACCGAAACCTGGCTGCATCATGCCGTGACCGAGAGCGAATTTCTCGGCCCCGTCGTCGCGCTGAGCGATCCGAACGGCTTGGCCGGGCTGTTGTCGCCACCGCAACGTGATGGACTGTTGCTAACGATTTGGCTATTGATTGGGGACACGGCGCGGTCCGGGGCATCCGTTTCCCTGCGGCTTGGACCGATTGCCCCCACACATGGGGCTGGGCCGCATCGCAAGGTGCGATTTCCCATTGAATTGACCACAACGGGGGTAGCCCGACGGCGTGTCGATCCCGAAACGTGGCAGGCAATTCGTGCGGTCGGCCCGCACGTGGACTCAAATAAAGCTGGAAGCTTGCGGGTAGACATCGAGTGCAGCGTTGACAATCCCACGGATGCCTAGCATTGGGGATATTGACGATAGGGTGCAGGCAGTAGGAGGCAGAAAATGACGACAACAGACCGTCCCATCCGTTTGGCCCTTGTTGATGACCACAGGATGCTTTTGGGTGCGCTCACTGAGTGGATCCGGAGCGCCGCTGACGACATCGAGATGGTGGCGGCGGTGACCACCTGGCCCGAGTTGCTGACGCATCCCGAGTTTCCGGTGGATGTCGTGCTGCTCGACCTCGATCTCAAAGACAACATTCCGGTGTCCCTGAAGATTTCCACGCTCAAGACCACGGGCGTGAAGACCGTGCTGATGAGCACCTATTCCGAACCGGCCCTCGTGCGTGAAGCGCTCGCTGCTGGCGCGCTCGGCTACCTCGTGAAGAGCGAGGAGGCCAGCATGATCGTCGACGCCATTCGCGCCGCGTACAACGGCAAGTCGTATATCTCGGCTGAGCTCGACTATGCGCTCAACTCCACCGAGAACGTTGAGGGCCCCCGCCTCAGCGCCCAGGAACGTCGGGTCATGGCGCTCTACGGTGCCGGCGAACCGGTGAAGGCCGTCGCCTACCAGCTCGGCATCTCCGAGGAGACCGCCAAAAGCTATCTCAAGCGCATTCGCGAGAAGTACCGTCTGGCCGGTTACGATGTGGGAACCAAGGTGGCGCTGCGCAAGCGTGCCATCCACGACGGCATCCTGCTACAGACCGACTAGACCGCAGCATCCGCTTCACCGACCGGCCACCTTTTTGGGAGCCGGTCAACTGCGTTAACGCTGGCGGATGACCGGGTTGAGCTGCGTACCGTAGGGGACGTGCCGGCCGTTCAGGCGGCGCCGACGATCGATGTTGAAGGTGCTCAGCGTCAGCAGCACGCCGATCGCGCTGAGCCCCACGCCGATCCAGACCGGGGCGAGATAACCCAGGCCCGCCGCGATGGCGACGCCGCCCAGGGCCGCGCCGAGCGCGTTACCGACGTTGAGTGCGGAATGGTTGAGCGCGGCGGCGAGGGATTGGCTCTCGTGCGCAACATCCATCAGCCGGGCCTGAATGGTCGGTGACAGCGCGGATGCCGCGGCGCCGACCAGGAACATGCCCACGAGCAGCCCGGCCAGGAACTGCGCCGACAGGCCGAGGGTGACCAGCGCGATGATGAGCACGCCGAAGGAGAGGTACATCGTGCGGCGCACGCTCCAGTCGGCCAGTGCTCCCCCGGCAAAGTTGCCGACGGTCATCCCGAGCCCGACGACGACCAGAATGAGCGGGACCGCCGCGGCGTCCAGTCCGGTGATCTCCATCACGAGCGGCGCCACGTAGGTGTACACGGCGAACAGACCGCCGAACCCGATCGCTCCAATCGACAACGTCATCCACACCTGCAGGCTGCGGAAGGCCCGCAACTCGGCGCGCATGGTGGCCTTGGGATTGCCGTCCTGGAACGGCACCAGAAGGGCGACGGCCACGAAGGTGAGGGCGAAAATTGCGGCCACGACGAGGTAGGCCACGCGCCACCCGCTGGTCTGACCGATCCAGGTGATCGTGGGCACCCCGATGACGTTGGAGATGGTCAGCCCACTCAGCACGATGGCGATGCCGCGGGCCCGTTTGCCGGGACCCATCAGGTGTGCGGCCACGAGCGATGCAATGCCGAAGTAGGCGCCGTGCGGGAGTCCGGCGATGAACCGGGCGGCAAGCACGGTCTCGAAGGTGGGCAGCAGCGCCGAGGCGACGGTACCGAGCGTGAACGCGGTCAGCAGGGCGAGCAGCAGCTGTTTGCGGGGCCAGCGAGCGGCGGAAGCGGCGATTGTCGGTGCTCCGACGACGACACCGAGGGCGTAGGCCGAGATAAGCCAGCCGGCTTTCGCGTTGGCGGCATCCGGGGCGCTGGCGTACAGGCCCGGAAGCAGGTCGGCGGCGAGGTTCGGCAACAGCCCCATGGCGACGAATTCGGTCGCGCCGATGCCGAACCCGCCCAGGGCGAGGGCGAGCAGGGCAAAACGAATTCGGGTCGACGACAGTTGCGTCGACCCGTCAGGAGTCAGGGGCATGCAATAAGCCTAAGCCTGAATTCGTCGGTTCGCGTTGAGTGAGCGATGCTCGCCTGCCCGCTTGCCTGCCTGCCTGCCTGCCTGCCCGCCTGCCCGCCTGCCTGCCCGCTTGCCCGCCTGCCTGCCTGCCTGCCCGCCTGCCTGCCTGCCTGCCTGCCTGCCTGCCTGCCTGCCCACTTGCCCGCTTGCCTGCCTGCCTGCCCGCTTGCCGCGCACACGCTGGCGTGGGTCGACGGCCACGTCGGGAAACTTGATCAGCGGATGCGGCGCCCCACCGACCTCTCACCGAGCGTGGCCCCTCGCGTTCACGGCGGTCAATCGCGACGAACTTGCGGCGCGGGAGTTGCGCCGGTGCGCGCGAGGCGCAACTCCCGCGCACTGGCGCAGCTCCCGCGGGACGCGTGGCGCGGGGGTACCGGCCAGGCCGGAACTCCCGCGCACTGGCGCAATTCCCGCGCCGCCGCACCTCCACCCGACCGCTGGAGCGAGCATAGGCGCCAGCCTGCTCGCGCGGGCTGTCTAGGCGTCGAGGGCGGTTTCCAGGCGCTCGAGCTTGCCAGTCAGCTCTCCGGTATGGCCGGGACGGATGTCAGCCTTCAGCACGAGGGAAACGCGCGGTCCGAAAGCGCCCACCGCCTCCGTCGCCGCCTTGATCAAGGCAAAGACCTCGTCCCAGTCGCCCTCGATGGTGGTGAACATGGAATCGGTGTGGTTCGGCAGACCGGATTCACGCACGATGCGCACCGCGGCAGCGACCGCGTCGTGCACGGATCCCTGCGAGTCAGCGGCGACGGACGGGGCGACAGAAAATGCTACGAGCATGTGGGTTCCTTAGGTGTGGTGGTCGATGGCATGAGTGGTGGGGCCGGCTGAAGCAGACGGTGTCGAGTCAGACGGTGTCGAGTCAGACGGTGTCGAGTCAGACGGTGTCGAGTCAGACGGTGCTCCGGTGAGGCGATACAGGGAGTGCAACGCCCAGCCGAGCAGCACGAATTCGAGCAGGTTGCGCAGGCTGAGCACGAACACCAAAATCGGGTTGGCCACGAGGACCCAGTCGTACAGGGTGGGGTAGATGATCTGCGTGAGCGCGGCGAGCACCAGCCCGAGCAGCGCCGGCATGCGCCAGGCCCGACCGTTCAGCACGAGTCCCAGGATGAGCGGTGCGGCGAACCAGCTGATGAACTGCGGCGAACCGACCTTGTTGAACGCGATCAGGGTCGCCGTCAACGCGAGCGTCAGCGGCGGCAGGACCGCCAACCAGCCGGCGCCGCGTCGCTGGGCGCGCACGCCGAGCAGGAGCACCATAGCGGCGGCCAGCGCCAACAACGGGGTCATTGCGGCGCTCAGCGCGCTGGTGCCGGCACCGGCGACCTGAAACGTGAGAATCTGCCGGTCGTAGTAGACAAAACTGCCGGGCACGCCGAACGCAGCCTGCCACAGCCACGGCACGGCCACGGGCGATTCGATTTGGATCCCCCGGCCCGCCTGTTCGCCCACAAAACTCAACACGTGCAGGCCGCTGCCTCGGCTCAGGCTGAGCGTCGCGGCCACGGCGACGACCGCGGCGGTCGCGGCTGCGGCGACCCCGAGGATGTGCCAGCGCTGTTTCGATGCCACAAACAGGGCGGCGAGCGCCGCAACGGGCCAGATTTTGATCCAGGTTGCGATCGTGAGCAGCACCGTGCCGCAGAGCGGCCGGCGCCGTAACCAGAGCAGGGCCACGATGCACACTGGCACCGTAACGGAGTCGATGCGCACGAGTGCGATCGGGCCGAGCAGGGCCAGAAACAGCAGCCACCACCGCGCCACGGCCCACTGCGAGCGGTGGCGCAGGAGCACGTAGAAGGCCCCGGCGTTCAACGCACACACCAGCGCGAACCAGGTGCCGAGGTACGCCGGGCCGCCGAGCGCGTACGCGGCGACCACCGGCACGAGGGCCAGCACCGGGTAGACGAAGTCCTCCGTGATTCCCACGATGCTGCCCAGGCCGGCGTTCGCGGCCCAGCCGCGATAGACGCCCTCCACATCGCCGAGCGGATAGCCCGGGCCGAACAGGGCCAAGCCGATCAGCAACAGGTGCACGAGCACGAATGCCGACCACAGGGCGGTCAGCGGATGCCGCGGTTGCCGCAGGCTCCAGCGGCCCGCTGGCCGGATCTTGTCGTGAATTCGCACGCTTTACTTTGCCACAGCCAGGCGAGCGAATGTACTCCGCCCGCTGAGACCGCGTTTCTCCCTGCTAGCGGGTCGGGCGGGGGCCGGGATCGATCCCGTGGTCCAGAAGCGCGGCGACAACGCGCGGCACGGTCTCGGCCACGTCCAGGGCCGCGATCGGGCCGCCGCGGGAGGCCAGTTTGGCGGCTTCGGCGTGCAGGAACGCGGCGGTCGCGGCGAGCGGGGCGAGGGAGGCGGCATCCGCTTCGAGCTGGTCAGCATGGGTGGCCAGGAGCGCACCGAGAATGCCGCCGAGAACGTCGCCCGACCCGGCCGTGGCGAGCCAGGCCGGCCCGGTCGACACGGTCAGCAGGGCTCCTGCCGGCGAGGCCACGTGGGTGACGGCCCCCTTGAGCAACACCGTCACGTCGAACAGGCGCGCGGCGCGAATCGCCCACTCGCCCGGGTTCGCGGCAATCTGCGAGGCGGAACCCGGCTTGGCTTCATCGGCGAGCATCACGGCCAGTTCGCCGGCGTGCGGTGTGATCACGGTCGGTCCGATCCCGTGCGAGACCAGGTCGAGGGCGCCCGCGTCCAGCACCGTGGGTAGTCCCTCGGCGAGGGCGAGGTCGAGGTGCGCGGTGGTGGCATCCGTTCGGGTGCCGGCGTTGATTCCGGAGCCCAGCAGCCAGGCCTGCACGCGGCCGGGTACGGTCACGATCTCGGGTCGGCGCTGGAGAACGAGCGTCTCGGCTCGACGCGGTCCGAGGTAGCGCACCATGCCGAGGCCGGTGCGCACGGCCGCCTCGACGCCGAGCACGGCGGCACCGGGGTAGTCCTTGGAACCGGTGCGCACCCCGAGCACGCCGCGGGAATACTTGTCGTCATCGGCCTGGGGCCGGTAGATCCAGTCGCGGGCCTGTTCGGCCTCCCATTCGAGCCAGCCGCGCGGTTTCACCATGCCTCCACGATAGGTCGTTTTGTTCGGCGCTGGAACCCGGTGTGCTCGGTTCGGGTGCCTGTGCCAGCCCTGCGTCAGCCCTGCGCCAGCCGCGGGTTTCGCGGCCGACGCGGCGCGTGCTAGTCGCGGCGGGTGGCGTCTTGTACTTCGCCGACCAGCTCCTCGATGATGTCCTCCAGGAAGAGCACGCCGGTGGTCTCGCCCTCGGCGGTGAACGACCGCGCGAGGTGCGCACCGGAGCGGCGCATAGTGGCGAGGGCGTCCTCGAGGTCGGTGTCTTCGAAAATAGAAATCAGGGTACGGATGCGCTTGGCCGGGATCCGCCCCGCATAGCTGTCCGGTGCACTCAGCGTTCCGGTGCCCACCGCAGCCGATGCAACATCGAGGTCGAGCACGTCCTTCAGGTGCACGTACCCGGTGAGGTGGCCCTCGGCGTCGGCGAGAACGTAACGGGAAAATCCGTGACGGGTGACGGCCTTCTCGACATCGGCCGGCGTGGCCGACTCGGGCAGGCTGACCAGGGCGCCGAGGCCAACGGCCACGTCGCGCACCTTGCGGTTGGTGAACTCGAATGCCGCGCTGAGGGCGCCGGTCCCATCGCTCAGCACGCCCTCACGGGTGGACTGCGAGACGATCGTGGCGACCTCGTCGAGCGTGTACGCGCTCGTCGCCTCGTTCTTGGGCTGCACCCCGAACAGGCGCAACACGCCGTTGGCGAGCGCGTTGAGGGCGACAATGAGCGGTTTGAAGACGCGTGCGACGAACACGAGCGGCGGCGCGAGCAGCAGAACAGCACGGTCCGGAACCGAGAACGACAGGTTCTTCGGCACCATCTCGCCGAACACGACGTGCAGGTAGGAGACCAGCAGCAGCGCCACAACGAAGGCGATCGTGCCGATCACCGGGTCGGGCAGCCCGGTCAGGCCCAGCGGAGCCTCGAGCAGGTGGTGAATCGCCGGCTCGGACACGTTCAAAATGAGCAGCGAACACACCGTGATGCCCAGCTGGGAGGTCGCGAGCATGAGCGTTGCGTGTTCCATCGCCCACAGCGCGGTCTTGGCACTACGCTTTCCGGCTTCGGCAAGCGGTTCGATCTGGGAGCGGCGGGCCGAGATGACGGCAAATTCCGCTCCGACGAAGAAGGCGTTGGCCGCGAGAAGCACGACCAACCAGGCAAGTCCGGCCCAGTCGCTCATTTGTCGCTCACCTTCTTTCGATCGGATTTGATTTCAACAGACAGTGCTGGTTCGGGAGCGGCCTCGGGGGTGAACCGCAGTCGGTCGATGCGGCGCCCCTCGAGCCGTTCCACGGTGAGGAATCCGCCGTTGACCGGCACGCGATCGCCGAGCACCGGCAGCCGGCCCAGCTCGCTCATCACAAAACCAGCCACGGTCTCGTACGGACCCTGCTCCGGCACGACGACCTTGGTACGTTCGAGCAGCTCGTCGGGGCGCAGCATGCCCGGAAAGGTCAGCGAATCGGGTGACCGCACCACGCCGGCGCGGGCCCGGTCGTGCTCGTCGGCAACCTCACCGACCAGTTCCTCGACGAGGTCTTCCAGGGTGACGACACCGGCGGTGCCGCCGTACTCGTCAACGACGATCGCCATCTGGTAGCCACGGCCACGCAGCTCACCGAGCAGGTCGTCGAGCTTCATGGTTTCCGGTACCCGCACGGGGTCGGTCTGCAGGGCTGACACCGGAACATCCGCTCGGCGGGCACGCGGCACGGCCACGGCCTGCTTGATGTGCACGACGCCCACGACGTCATCGACGCTTTCGTCAACGACCGGAAAACGCGAGTAACCGGTGGAGCGGGTGAGGTCGATCACGGCCTGCGCCGAATCGGTGCGATGGATGCTCGCCACGCGCGGGCGCGGCGTCATCACGTCGGACGCAGTGTGCCCGGAGAACAGCAGCGTTCGGTGCAGCAGGGTTGCGGTGTCTTCCTCGAGCAGTCCGGCACTGGCCGAACGGCGCACGAGCGAGGACAGCTCCTCGGCGGTGCGCGCTCCGGAAAGTTCCTCCTTCGGTTCGATACCGACCGCACGCAACATGCCGTTTGCGCTGTTGTTGAGCACGAGCACGGCCGGTTTGAACACCGTGGTGAACACGGTTTGGAAGGGAATCACCAAGCGAGCGGTCTGAATCGGCAGGGCGAGTGCGAAGTTCTTGGGAACCAGCTCACCGATCACCATCGATACGAGGGTCGCCGCCACGATAGCGATCGTGGTGCCGAAGGCCGGAACAAGGTCGATGGGCAATCCGACCGCCGTCAATGGGCCACGCAGCAACGACGACAGGGCCGGTTCGATCGTGTAACCGGTCAGCAGCGTCGTGAGGGTGATTCCGAGCTGAGCGCTCGACAGGTGCGTCGAGGTGATTTTCAGCGCGGCGATGGTGAGGACGAGGCGGGGTTCCCCACGATCGCGTCGCGCTTCGAGGTCGGCGCGGTCAAGATTTACCAGGGCGAATTCACTGGCGACGAAGAGGCCCGTCCCGACGGTCAGGATGAGGCCGAAACCGAGCATGATCAGCTCAGACAAGGACTTCACCGCCGGCGGCTACGGGCGAGGGTTTATGAGAATCAGGTTTAGCGGTGGGAGGGTCATCCATTATTCCACCGAGTATACCGGGCGCACCTGCCTGATTTCCGGTGGGCGCGCTACCAGGAGACGGGCAGCGCCTTGCCCTCTTCGTAGCCGGCCGCCGACTGAATACCCACGAGCGCCTTGGTATGAAAATCGGCGACGGTAGTTGCCCCGGCGTAGGTGAACGAGGAGCGCACCCCCGAGGTAATCATGTCGAGCAGGTCCTCGATCGACGGCCGCAGCGGGTCAAGGTAAATCTTCGAGCTGGAGATCCCCTCCGCGAACAGGGTCTTGCGGGCAAGGTCGTAGGCGTCGAGGCGCTCGAACCGGGCCTGTACCGCCTTGGTCGAGGCCATTCCCCAGCTTTCCTTGTAGAGCGCGCCACGGGCATCCGTATTCAGTGTTCCGGGAGCTTCGGCGGTGCCGGCGAACCAGGAACCGATCATGACGGATGCCGCACCGGCGGCGAGCGCGAGGGCCACGTCTCGCGGGTAGCGCACCCCGCCATCGGCCCAGACGTGAGCGCCCAGTTCGCGGGCTGCGGTGGCCGTTTCGAGCACGGCCGAGAACTGGGGCCGTCCAACGGCGGTCATCATGCGGGTGGTGCACATGGCCCCCGGACCGACCCCGACCTTGACGATTGTGGCGCCGGCACCGACGAGGTCGCGCACCGCATCCTTGGTCACCACGTTGCCGGCCACAATCGGCAGTCCGAGGTTCAGGTCCGCGACGATGCCGAGAGCACGCAACATGCCGGACTGGTGCCCGTGCGCGGTGTCGATCACGAGAATGTCAACGCCGGCCGCGGCGAGCGCGCGAGCCTTTGCGGCGACGTCGCCGTTGATGCCGATCGCGGCAGCGACCTTGAGTCGCCCCCGCGCATCGAGGGTGGGCTGATACAGGGTGGAGCGCAGGGCGCTCTTGCGGCTGAGGGTTCCCACCACAAGGCCGTGGTGCAGCACCGGGGCGAAGTCAATGTCGGCCTCGGTCATCAGATCGAAAGCGCGGCGCGGCCCCTCGACATCGTCGGCGTCGAGCGCGGTCAGTTCACCGTGCAACAGATCGCCGAGGCGAGCGTCGGGCAGCGCCGTCGCAAGCCGGCTGGCGACGATGCAACCGAGATAATCCCCATTACCGGCATGAATCACAAGTCCCTGGCCGGGAACGGCCGGAACCTGCCGCAACGCCATCTCGACGGTGTCGTCCGGGGCAAATACGAACGGCGTGTCGAAACGAACCGATTGGTCTTTAACCCAGCGGATGGCCGCATCCAGATCCTGCAACGGCATGTCCTGCGGCAGCACTCCGAGTCCGCCGCGCCGCGCGAGCGCGGCGGCCAGACGCGGCCCGGTGACCGAGTTCATATTCGCCGACACGATCGGAATCGTGGCGCCGGTGCCGTCGTTGGGTGCCAGCGACACATCCAAACGGCTGGTGACCGCCGACTGTCCAGGCACCAAAAACACGTCGGAATAGGTCAAATCATGACTGGGCGTTGTTCCATAGAACTGCATATAAAGAACGCTAGCCGCTCACTGGGGTGTTTATGGTCGTGCGGGATGGGATTAGGCTGGACAGGCAGACTGACCTGATGGTCGACATCGTCAGCGACAGTCTCAATGAAAGCGAAGATTGACCCGGCGAACTTACCCCGCCGAGGGCATCCAAATTCAAAGCAGAGAGTGGGCGATCCCACGGTGTCAAGCCAGGTAACCGGTGGAGCTTCTGACGAGACAACGTCAGGCGAATTCGGAGCAAATGAGTGGCTCGTTGACGAATTGTACGAACGATACTTGATCGACAAAACGTCGGTCGATGAATCGTGGTGGCCGGTACTCGAGAGCTACCACCAAACCGCAAACACTCCGATGGACGCACCCGCAGGCGTCCCCGCCGCATCCGCTCCCCCGGCGCCAGCAGCGCCGGCCGCAGCAGCGCCCGCTGCCGCCGCCCCGGTTGCTACCCCGGTAGCTGCCCCTGCTGCCGCCCCGGTGGCGCAGACTGCCCCCGGCGCTGCCGCACCGGTCCCCGTCACGGGAAACCAGCCGACGGCCCGCACCACCTCGAGTGCGCCCAAGCCGGCTCCGGTTCCCGCCGACGCTCCGGTGACGAGCCCGCAGGCCGTCGTCGTTGACGACTCCGAGCCGGTCAAGCAAGACAAGGTCTCACCGCTGCGCGGTATGGCGAAGTCGCTCGCGACGAACATGGTCACCAGTCTGACCGTGCCGACCGCCACGAGCGTGCGCACCATTCCGGCCAAGCTGCTCATCGACAACCGCATCGTCATGAACAATCACATGAAGCGGGCTCGAGGCGGCAAGGTCTCCTTCACCCACCTGATCGGTTGGGCGCTGATTCGCGCGCTCAAAATGTTCCCGAGCCAGAACGTCTTCTACGACGAGGTCAACGGCAAGCCGTCGGTCATCGCCCCCGCCCACGTCGGAATGGGCCTGGCCATCGACATGCCCAAGCCCGACGGCACGCGCGCCCTGCTCGTGCCGGCCATCAAGCGCGCCGACACGATGACGTTCGGGGAGTACCTCTCCGCCTACGAAGACCTCGTCTCCCGTGCCCGGCAGAACAAGCTCACGGCCGACGACTTCGCCGGCGCTACGCTCTCGCTGACCAACCCGGGCGGCATCGGCACCGTGCACTCGGTGCCTCGCCTCATGAAGGGCCAGGGCTGCATCATCGGCGCCGGCGCCCTCGACTACCCGGCTGAGTTCCAGGGCTCGAGCGTCAAGACGCTCACCGGCCTGGCCATCTCGAAGACCATCACGCTCACCAGCACCTATGACCACCGCGTCATTCAGGGTGCCGGTTCGGGTGAGTTCCTCAAGATCGTGCACGAACTCTTGATCGGCCAGCACAACTTCTACGAAGAAATCTTCTCGGAACTGCGCATTCCGTACGACCCGATCCACTGGGCGCCGGACATCAGCGTCGACCTGGCCAGCGCCGTCGACAAGACCGCCCGGGTGCAGGAACTGATCAACTCGTTCCGCGTGCGTGGCCATCTGATGGCCGACATCGACCCGCTCGAGTACCGGCAGCGCAGCCATCCCGACCTCGATATCGCAACGCACGGTCTCACCTTCTGGGACCTCGACCGGTCCTTCGTGACCGGCGGTTTCGGTTCGCAGCGTCAGATGCTGCTGCGCGACATTCTCGGCGTGCTGCGCGACTCGTATTGCCGTACCACGGGCATCGAGTACATGCACATTCAGGATCCGGCCCAGCGTAAATGGGTGCAGGAGAAGATGGAGAAGTCCTACGTCAAGCCCACGCACCACGAGCAGATGCGTATTCTCGCCAAGCTCAACGAGGCCGAAGCGTTCGAGACGTTCCTGCAGACCAAGTACGTCGGCCAGAAGCGTTTCAGTCTGGAGGGCGGCGAGTGCACCATTCCGCTGCTGGACACCATTCTGCAGGGCGCTGCCGAGCAGGGTCTCGACGAGGTCGCGATCGGCATGGCCCACCGCGGTCGTCTGAACGTGCTCACCAACATCGCCGGCAAGACCTACGGCGAAATCTTCCGTGAGTTCGAGGGCACCCAGGACCCGCGCACCGTGCACGGCTCCGGTGACGTGAAGTACCACCTCGGTACGACCGGCACCTTCCGGGGCGAAGACGGTGCCGAAATTCCGGTGTCCCTCGCCGCGAACCCGTCCCACCTCGAAGCCGGCGACGGCGTGCTCGAAGGCATCGTCCGGGCCAAGCAGGACCGCAAGCCGATCGGCACCTTCTCCACCCTGCCCATCCTCATTCACGGCGACGCCGCGATGGCCGGCCAGGGCGTTGTGCTCGAAACCCTGCAGATGTCGCAGCTGCGCGGCTACCGCACCGGCGGAACTGTGCACATCGTCGTGAACAACCAGCTCGGTTTCACGACCCTGCCGCTGGATGCTCGCACCAGCGTCTACGCGACAGACGTCGCCAAGACCATTCAGGCGCCGATCTTTCACGTCAACGGCGATGACCCGGAAGCCGTCGTGCGCGCCGGCGAGCTCGCGTTCGCGTACCGCCAGGAGTTCAAGAAGGATGTCGTCGTCGACCTCATCTGCTACCGCCGTCGCGGGCACAACGAGGGCGACGACCCCTCGATGACCCAGCCGCTGATGTACAACCTGGTCGAAGCCAAGCGCAGCGTGCGCAAGCTGTACACCGAGGCTCTCGTCGGCCGTGGCGACATCACCGAGGAAGAGTACGAGGCCGCCCACCGCGACTTCCAGGACCGCCTGGAGCGTGCGTTCCTCGAGACCCACGCCGCGCAGACCTCCTCGATCCCGATCATCACGCCGGAAATGGCCGCCAAGGCCAAGGCCGAATCGGAAGCTCAGGCCAGAGACGACGCTGCCGGTGAGCCCGAGACCACCGGTGTTTCCGAGAGCGTCATCCACCTCATCGGCGACGCGTTCAACAACAAGCCGGCCGGTTTCACCGTGCACAACAAGCTGCAGCAGCTGTTGCAGAAGCGTCTCGACATGAGCCGCAACGGCAACATCGACTGGAGCTTCGGCGAGCTGCTCGCTCTGGGTTCCCTGCTGGTGGAGGGCACCCCGGTGCGTTTCGCCGGCCAGGATGCCCGCCGCGGCACGTTCGTGCAGCGTCACGCTGTGCTGCACGACCGGGTGAACGGCCAGGAATGGCTGCCCCTGGCCAACCTCAAGGACAACCAGGCCCGATTCTGGATCTACGACTCGCTGCTCAGCGAATATGCGGCCATGGGCTTCGAGTACGGCTACTCGGTGGAACGTGCCGATGCCCTCGTGCTCTGGGAAGCGCAGTTCGGTGACTTCGCCAACGGTGCGCAGACCATCATCGACCAGTTCGTGTCCTCCGCCGAGCAGAAGTGGGGGCAGCGGTCATCCGTTGTCCTGCTGCTGCCGCACGGTTACGAAGGCCAGGGCCCCGACCACTCGTCGGCCCGAATCGAACGGTTCCTGCAGCTGTGCGCCGAAGAGAACATGACCGTGGCTCGTCCGTCGACGCCCGCGTCGTACTTCCACCTGCTGCGCCGTCAGGCGTACATGCGCCCGCGTCGCCCGTTGATCGTGTTCACCCCCAAGTCGATGCTGCGCCTGCGTGGCGCGACGAGTTCCGTCGCCGAGCTCACCAGTGGCAAGTTCGAGACGGTCATCGACGATGACCGCATCGCCGACAAGTCCGCCGTCAAGCGTGTCTTGTTCATGTCCGGCAAGATCTACTACGACCTGCTCAATGAGCTCGTGAAGAACCCGAACCCCGAAATCGCCCTCGTGCGCGTCGAGCAGTTCTACCCGCTGCCCGCCGTGCAGCTGAAGGATGTGGCAGCCCAGTACCCGAATGCCGAACTGGCCTGGGTTCAGGACGAACCGGAGAATCAGGGTGCCTGGCCGTTCTTCTACCTCGAGACCAACAAGCTCGGCCCGCGCGCCATGCGGTTGTTCTCCCGCCCGGCGTCGGCCTCGCCGGCCGCCGGTTCGGCCAAGCGCCACGCGATCGAGCAGGCAAAGCTGCAGCGTGAGGCGCTGACGCTGTAGTTCTGATTACCGGCCGTGGGTCTGACGATGGAGGGTGACCTGGTCACCCTCCATCGCTGTATCCGCACGGTGGCCTCCGCCCTGGTCGCGCCGCACAGTCGCATCCGCGTGCGTTTTTCGCGTTGCCAGCGCGCACGGAGCGTTCTAGGCTCGGACCAACCGGAGGAGCACAGCATGCCCATTCGCACGGAGAACCGGCTCGGAGAGCCCTGTTGGATCGACCTGATGACGAGCGACCAGGCCCGGTCGATCGCGTTCTACCGGGACCTGCTCGGCTGGAGGGCCGTGGATACCGGGGCGGGCTCCGGTCGGTACACCATGTTCTTTCACGGCGACGCGGCCGTTGCGGGCCTCACGCCGCAGGATCCCTCCAGCGGCAATCGAGATTTCTGGACGACCTTCCTGGCGACCGGGAACGTCGATGAGACCCTTCTCGCTGCGACCACTGCGGGGGCCACCGTGACCGTGCCGGTGCAGACCGTCGGCGATCAGGGGCGTCTGGCTGTGCTGACCGATCCGTGCGGAGCGGCCGTGGGCATCTGGGAGGCAGCCGGGCACCTGGGTTTCGGCGCCGACAATGAAATCGGCACGCCCGTCTGGCACGAACTGATGAGCCGGGACTTTCCGGCGGCGATCGAGTTCTACCAAGCGGTGTTCGGCTGGACCCCGCTTCCGCTGAGTGACAGGCCCGATTTTCGCTACAGCACCTTCGGGCACGACGAATCGATGACCGGAGGGGTCTACGACGCCGATGCCATGCTTCCGGCGGGGGTTCCATCGCACTGGCAGGTGTATCTCGGGGTCGCCGACGCGCGGGTGGCCGCCGAGCGGGTGCGGCAGCTCGGCGGCACGGTGCTTCGCGAGCCCTGGGAATCCGATTTCGGAACCTTCGCCCAGGTGGCCGACCCGACCGGTGCCGCATTTCTACTCGGAGAGGTTCAACCGTCGCGGCAACAAGCCACTCCGGAATCGGCTCTAGTGTGAGGCTTGCAGGGCACGCAGCCTGAGCAGAACCTGATCTCTCAGGTCTTCGGGCGCGGTTTCCTTGCAGGCACGCTGCACGACCTCGGTCAGCGTGCGCCCAACGAGGTGTTCAACGCTGCAATCGGGGCACTGTGCGAGGTGCTCCTGAATGTCGGCCGCATCGTCTTTGCGAAGTTCGTTGTGTAGATACTCTTCGAGTTCGGCCTTGGCCTTCTCGCAACCGCAATCGGTCATTTGTCTGCGCTCCTGGATGTTTTCTGGCCCTCGGCCGTGCCCAGCCCGCGCTCAGCCGCATAGCCGGCCAGGAGCTCGCGCAGAAGTCGCCGGCCTCGGTGCAGGCGGCTCATCACGGTGCCAATGGGGGTTTTCATGATTTCGGCGATCTCCTGGTAGGAGAAGCCTTCAACGTCGGCGAAGTACACGGCGAGTCGGAAGTCCTCGGGGATGGACTGCAGGGCGTCTTTGACGGCACTATCGGGCAGATGGTCGATCGCCTCGGCCTCGGCCGAACGCCCCGACATGGCCGTCGTTGACACGGCACCGCCGAGTTGCCAGTCCTCCAACTCATCGATGGTGCCCTGATACGGCTCGCGCTGCTTCTTCCGGTAGGCGTTGATGAAGGTGTTGGTGAGGATGCGGTACAGCCACGCCTTGAGATTGGTGCCCTGCTCGTACTGCGCAAACGCGGCGAACGCCTTGACAAAGGTCTCCTGCACGAGATCCTGAGCATCCGAGGGATTGCGTGTCATGCGCATGGCCGCCGCGTATAGCTGGTCAAGGAACGGCAACGCCTGTTCCTCGAACAAACCCCGCGTCTGCTCGCGCAGCTCGGCCTTTGTCGGTGCAACCGACGTGAGTTGTGTGTCGCTGCTCGAAAGGTCTTCCGAGTTCACGGGCGTGTCTGAAGTCATCACGGGCAATTCTAGGCTGTTACCCACAGCCAAGGGTCGTTCCAACAGCATTGACACCGCTTCAGATCTCCCTCAAATTGTTATCACCGACTATTCTGATAACCGATGTTGATCTCGAGATATTCCAAGCCGGAGTTCGATCCGTACGGCGACAATTCGCCGACCGAAGCGGATGCCTGGTGGCCCGCGCCGACCACGGCGGCGCCGCTGCAGGCGGTGCTCGCTTTGCCGGGCTCAAAATCGCTGACCAATCGGGAGCTGGTGGCATCCGCTCTGGCCAGCGAACCGTCGCTGTTGCGCGCGCCACTGCACTCGCGGGACAGCGACCTCATGGTCGGTGCGCTGCGCCAGCTCGGCGCCACCGTAGAAGCCGTTGCCGGGGCCGGTGCGTTCGGCACCGATCTACTGGTGACCCCGCCGGTCGAAATGCTCGGCTCCACCACGATCGATTGCGGTCTGGCCGGCACCGTGATGCGCTTTCTGCCACCGCTGGCCGCCCTCGCCCTCGGCCCGACGACTTTTGACGGGGATGCCGGGGCGCGTCGTCGCCCCATGGGCCCCATGATCGGCGCCCTGCGCGACCTCGGCGGCGATATCAACGACGATGGCAAGCGCGCCCTGCCGTTCACCGTGCACGGGCGTGGAGCGGTCACTGGCGGCGCCGTCACCATCGATGCGGGCACCTCGAGCCAATTCGTCTCCGGGCTGCTCCTGGCCGGCGCACGCTTCGAGCAGGGGCTGCACCTCACCCACTCGGGGGAACGGTTGCCGAGCCTGCCCCACATCGAGATGACCATTGAGGTGCTGCGCGCCCGCGGAGTCGAGGTGGCAACCCCCAACGTCGGCGAATGGGTCATCGCACCCGGCCCGATCGCCGGCCGCACCGTAGACATCGAGCCCGACCTGTCCAACGCCGCGCCCTTCCTCTGCGCCGCACTCGTGGCCGGCGGCAGCGTCACCATCACCGGCTGGCCGGAAACGACCACCCAGGTTGGTGCCGACCTCGAGCAGCTGCTCCCGCTCTTTGGCGCGACCGTCACCCGCATCGGCAACCGCCTCACCGTGACCGGCGGCGAGCGCATCCACGGTGTCGAACTGGATCTCTCCACCGGCGGCGAACTCGCCTGCACCCTCGTAGCTCTGGCCGCCCTCGCCGACGAACCGAGCACGATCACCGGCATCGGGCACATTCGCCACCACGAGACCGACCGGCTGGCTGCGCTGGCCACCGAGATCAACCGGCTCGGCGGCGCCGTCACCGAGCTGCCCGACGGCTTGCAGATCCAGCCGGCCCCCTTGCACGGCGGCCAGTGGCTCAGCTACGACGACCACCGCATGGCGACAGCCGGCGCGCTGATCGGCCTCGCCGTACCCGGTGTCGAGGTGGAGAACATCGGCACAACCGCCAAGACCCTCCCCCAGTTTCCCGAACTGTGGCACGCCATGATCACCGAAGCGGCGCTGTAAATGGCGGTGGCCCCGCCCGCTGACGGCGCTGCCGGTTCCGACGATGCCGGCTCTGATGACCTGGCCGGCGCCCCCGGCGACATCTGGTGGGCATCCGCTGACGATGACGAACCGGAGTTCGATGAGTCGAGCGTGCGCGTGCGGGCAGGCCGCAAGGGCAGTAAACCGCGCACGAAGACCCGGCCGGGACACGAGAATGCCCTGACCGGGCGCATCCTCTCGGTTGACCGCGGACGCTACACGGTGATGCTCGATGAGAACCTGCCCACCGAGCGCCGCATCACGACCGCCCGGGCGAGTGAGCTGCGCAAGAAGGCCGTCGTGAACGGCGACCGCGTCGATATCGTCGGCGATACCACCGGTGCTGAGGGCAGCCTGGCCCGTATCGTGCGCATCGTGCCACGCGACACCCTGTTGCGGCGCAGCGCCGACGACACCGACGCCGTCGAGCGCGTGATCGTCGCCAACGCCGACCAGATGTTGATCGTGGTCGCGGCGGCCAACCCGGAGCCGCGCATCCGCTTGGTGGATCGGTACCTGGTAGCGGCCTACGACGCCGGGGTGAAGCCCATTCTGTGCATCACCAAAACCGACCTCGCTGACCCGTCCGAGTTCCTGGCCAATTTCGCCGGACTCGACCTGCCCGTGTTTCAAAGCGGTGAGGGCGGCATGCCGATCGCCGAGATCTCGGCGGCGCTGATCGGCCACGACACCGTCTTCGTCGGGCATTCCGGGGTCGGCAAATCCACCCTCGTGAACGCGCTCGTGCCGGGCACCAACCGGGCCATCGGAGTGGTCAACACCGTCACCGGGCGCGGACGCCACACATCCTCGTCAACCGTGTCGCTGCGCCTCGAAACGGATGCCGGCCGCGGCTGGGTTATCGACACTCCCGGCGTGCGCTCTTTCGGCCTGGGGCACATCAACACCGACAACATCCTCAAGGCGTTCACCGACCTCGCCACGATCGCCGAGCGCTGCCCGCGCGGCTGCACACACCTGCCCGGATCGCCGGACTGCGCGATCATCGAAGCCGTCGAGGTCGACGAACTCGGTGCCACCGGCCGGGTGCGCCTCGATTCCCTGCAGCGCCTGCTCGCGACGTTCGCGCCCGCCCGATAACGTCACGGTGCGCGGGAGTTGCGCCGGTGCGCGGGAGGCGGAACTCCCGCGCACCGGCGTAGCCCCCGCGCGATGCGCCGTGGAGCGGCCGCTCGATACGATGGAGGTATGACGGATTCAACGCACCTCGCAGTCGGCGACACAGCCCCCCAGTTCACCCTGACCGACCAGGACGGGGCATCCGTTTCGCTGGCCGACTTTGCCGGCCACAAGGTCGTCGTGTACTTCTACCCGGCCGCAATGACTCCCGGCTGCACAACCCAGGCCTGCGACTTTCGCGACAACCTCGGGTCGCTGAAGGCGGCCGGCTACCAGGTACTGGGCCTGTCGAAAGACGCCCCCGCCAAGCTCAAAAAGTTTCAGGAGCACGACGCGGTGAATTTTCCGCTGCTCAGCGACACCGACCTCGAGGTGCACCGCGCTTACGGTGCCTGGGGCGAGAAGAACCTGTACGGCAAGATCGTAACCGGCGTGCTGCGCTCGACCTTCGTGCTCGACGAAGCCGGAAAGATCACCCACGCCCTCTACAACGTCAAGGCCACCGGCCACGTCGCGAGTCTGCGCAAGAAGCTCGGCATCGACGCCTAGGTTCGGTGCTCTGGAGCGTTGTTCAGAGCCCGCCCAGATCGGTCAATCGACGTCGGGCTCGGGTTCGTGACTGGTTGCGGCGATCACCCGCGGGCTGAAGACCAACACGAGCACGATAATCGACGGCAGCAGCAGGAGCCAACCGATGTCGGGACGGGCATATATGCCCTGAAAACAGCCAATGGCAATCATGACCTGCACGAGCTGCCAGGTGACCGCCGCACCTCGAATCCACGGACGCCGGCGCAGCGCACCGACGGTGATCGCGCTCACCCACACGGCAGCGACCACGGTGAGAGCTACCAGCGCCAGGGATGCGCCGGCCGAATTCGGGGTGGCGACGATCATTTCCAGCACCCACCAGGCGCTGAAGGCCCACAGGGCAAGTGCTTCGAGCGCGAGTAGAGCGATCATCACTCCCAGCAGCGGGGCGCGACGAAGCGCCCGGAGGTCAATCCAGGCTGGGCGCCCTGCACCAGAGCCGCTGTTCACAGCGAAAAGCCATACAAAACTATTGATTTGATACCTCTATTATGGGACGATATTTGAGGCCCGGTTGACGCTCACAGGGACGTGAGCTGTTTCAACGCGGTTATCGCGCAGATTCCACTTTCCTGCAACCGGCCATCACCCCTGCAACTCTGGCCAAACGGCCGTGCACCCATGTAATAAAAGGAGCATCCCTATGGACTGGCGCGATAAAGCTGCCTGCCTCACCGCCGACCCGGAACTTTTCTTCCCGGTTGGTAACACTGGACCCGCAGTGGACCAGATCGAAAAGGCAAAGTCGGTGTGCGCCCGATGCAACGTCACCGAAGTGTGCCTGCAGTATGCACTTGAGACCGGTCAGGACTCGGGAGTCTGGGGCGGCCTCAGCGAAGACGAGCGCCGTGCGCTCAAGCGCCGCGCCGCACGCGCGCGCCGCGCCTCCTAGCGAGCCGGCACTCAGAACGCGAGCCTACGGCCATCCGAAACATCGGAGGCCGCGGGCTCGCTTTTTTGTGCGCTGTCGACCGCGTGCGCCCGAGCATCCGCTCACGGGCCCACCTTGTGCAACTGGGCCCATGATCTAGCATGGGCCCAGTTTCCGGGCCCGGGCCCGGGTAGGTACACAGGAGCGTGGGGGCTAGCCCTCCTGCATGAAGCGCAGAGGGATCTCGATTGTGACCTCGGTGCCGCTGCCCATCATTGTGTGCCAATCGATGGTGCCACCGAGCTCACCCTGGATAAGGGTGCGCACGATCTGCGTGCCCAGACCGGAGCCCACCTTGCCTTCCGGCAGGCCAGCACCCGTGTCACGCACCATAACGGTGAGGGTCTCATCGCTGCGCTGCGCCTCGATCGACACTTCGCCCTCACGCCCGGCGAGGCCGTGCTCGACCGCGTTGGTGACGAGTTCGGTCAGCACGAGCGCGAGCGGCGTGGCATAGGCGCTCGGCAGAGTGCCAAAGCTGCCGGAGGACTTCGGGTGCACCGTCGTGTTGTGAGCGGATGCGACTTCCACCGTCAACAGCAGCACCCGTTCGAAGACGGCATCGAAGTCGACGATCTGACTCAGCCCCTCCGACAGGGTGTCGTGCACGACGGCAATGGCCGCGACGCGTCTCATCGCCTGGGTCAGCGCCTCGCGTGCCCGGTCAGACTGGGTGCGCCGCGCCTGGATACGCAGCAGCGATGCCACGGTTTGCAGGTTGTTCTTCACCCGGTGGTGAATCTCCCGGATGGTGGCATCCTTGGTGATCAGTTCACGTTCCTGGTGGCGCAGCTCGGTGACGTCACGCGAGAGAATGATCGCGCCCACCCGTTCGCCGCGGTTGCGAATGGGAATCGCGCGCAGCGACACCGTCACGCCGCGCGCCTCGATGTCGGTGCGCCACGGCGCCCGTCCGGTGACGACGAGGGGCAAGGACTCATCGACGACGGCGCTGCCGGTGAGCAGGCTCGTGGTGACCTCGGCGAGCGACTCCCCCTCCAGTTCCTCGGCGAACCCCATGCGGTTGAAGGCGGAGAGCGCATTGGGGCTGGCGAACGTCGTCAGGCCGTCGGCGTCGAGCCGCAGCAGGCCGTCCGAGGCGCGCGGCGCACCGCGGCGCGGCCCCGTCGGGGCGCCGAGGTCGGGAAAGTCCCCCGAGGCGATCATGGCGAACAGGTCGTTGGCGCAGTCGTTGAAGGTGAGTTCCTGACGGCTCGGCGTGCGCGCCTCACTCAGGTTGGTGTGCCGGGTGAGCACCGCCACCGGGGCATCCGTCACCTCGGAACCGGTCGTACTCAGCCGGCGCAGCACCGGAATGGCCCGCACCCGGGTGGGAGTTTCCTCGTACCAGTCGGGGGCGGTGGTGTCGACGATTTTGGCCGTCTCGAAAGCCTCGGTGACCTGATTGCGCCATTCGGCCTTGATCGGCTGGCCCACGAAGTCACGATAGAACAGGGTGGCGGCACTCGACGGGCGTGCATGCGCGACCGCGACGAAGCTGTCGGAAGTTGTGGGTACCCACACGACGATGTCCGCGAAAGCGAGGTCGGCCAGTAGCTGGCCGTCCGCGACGAGCATGTGCAGCCAGTCCACGTCTTCCGCGCTGCTGCGGCCCTGGGCAAGTACGAGATCACTGAGAGTCGACACCCTCACTAGCCTAGATCCCCACGCGCCCCCGCGATGCACTCTGCCGTGTCGGTCTGCGATGGGTCCATGATGTAGATATGCACACAAACGTGGCGAAAACGAACCGCACCCTGATCGTCATCCTCGGCATCATCGGCGTCCTCGTATTGGTCGCCCTAGCGGTGGTCTTCACCCGGGGGGCACCACAGACATTGGATCCGAGCACTCCGGAGGGCGTGGTGCAAGCCTATTCTCTGGCCGTGATCGACGGGGATGAAGCCGCCGCCGCCACGCACCTTTCCGCAGAAGCCACCGTGGGCTGCAGCCCCGTCGATCACGGGTCGACCAATAATCTTCGCGTCGTTTTGGTCTCGACGACGGTGCGACCGAACTCGGCCGACGTCGTTGTGTCGCTGGTGACCTCGTACAACGACGGCCCCTTCGGCGCCTCCGAGTATGAGAACGAGAGTAACTTCGACCTGGTCAAAGTCGACGGCGAGTGGCTGATCACGAAGGCACCGTGGGAACTCTCCGTCTGCCCGAACCCGAGGGGAACGAAATGATGGCCTCCCTGACGGGCATCGCGCTGATCGTTCTGCTGGCGATCGGCATCGCTGGCACCGTCATCGCGGTGCGCCGCTCCTCCGGCCAGGCAAGCAGCACCGGAACACCGACCGCACGCCGGGTCGTGGTGTACGTTTTGCTGTTCGCGCTGGTAGTCATTGCCGCGATCGGTCTGAGCGGGCTTCTCGGGCGACTGATCGATGCCGGCACGCTCCCCTCCGGCTCGAGCCTGGCGGGAAGCGACGTCTCGGGTCTGGCACGCTCACTCGCGTTCAGCCTCGTCGCCGGCCCGTTCGCCGTGGTGCTCTGGTGGGGCCTCTGGCGACGGTTGGCCGGCGTGGAGCGCGCATCGCTGGCCTGGGGACTGTATCTGGCCGGAATGCAGACCGTCGCCCTCATCACGGCGACCTCCGCCCTGCTCACAACCGTCGCAGCGCTGGTGCGCAGCGACTGGCAGCCGCGCACCTTCGCCATCGCGCTGGTCTGGGCTCTGGTCTGGGCCTGGCACCGGTGGATGGCGCGGCATCAGTTGAAGAGTCCCACCCAGCTGGCCAGCGTCGCGCCGCTTCTCACCTCAACCTTCGGCCTGCTGATCGGAGCGGTCGGGGCCGTGACCGCGCTCGCTTCCCTGATTGATGCGGCCGTGGACGTTACGCTGGGGTCGATCACCGTTGGGGAACCGTGGTGGCACCTGCCCCTGCAGTCCGCAATCTGGCTGCTCGGTGGCGCCCTGATCTGGTGGTGGCAATGGATGGTCGAGCAGGCGCAACGAATGAGCGGCGTGCTGGCGGATCTCGTGTTGATCGTGGTCGGAATCGCCGCGGCCGCCGCCGCCACGTTGGGCGGAACGGGCACGGTCATCTTCGTGCTGCTGCGGCTGGCCTTCGCCCGCGAGAATAATTCCCTGACAGACATTCTGGGTGCGCTGGGCACCGCCAGCGCGACGGCGCTCGTGGGCGCAGTGGTCTGGGCCTACCATCACGGCCTGATCCGCCAACGCACGCCGCTGGTCTCGCTGGCAGCCACGCTCGTCGTCTCGGGACTCGGACTGGTGGCCGCGGCGACCGGGCTGGGCATCGTGGTGAATTCGCTGCTGGCCGGCCTGACCCCGGTCCTGATCGGCTCCGACCCGCGCTCGCTACTGCTGGGGGGTCTCAGCGCGGCGGTGGTGGGCGGTCCGCTCTGGTGGGCGGTCTGGAAACCACTCCGAGCGGTTGATCCGGTGTCCGCCGGCGTGACCGGTCGACGGATCTACCTCATTCTCATTTTCGGAATCAGTGCCGTCGTGGCGATCATCACCCTGCTCGTGATCGGCTATCGCGTCTTCGAGTTCGCCCTCGACGATCTGAGCCGCGAAAGCCTGCTCGACCGGGTGCGCGCGCCGCTCGGGCTGCTCGTTGCCACCGGTCTCGCCGCCGGCTACCATTTCTCGGTTTGGAAACGAGATAGAGCGGCGTCGAGCACCCTCGAACCGCCAGCCCAAACCATCGACCGGGTGATCCTCGTCACACCGGGTGATTCCCGCGTGCTCCGCGCCGCCATCGCCGACCTCACCGGGGCCGCGGTGACCGTGTGGCTACGAGCGCCCACCGCTGGCGCCCAGGGCGATTTCGCGGCGGATTCGGTGCCATCGGCGGAGCGGATCGCCGCGGCACTCGCCGGTGTCACCGGAGCGCGCGTGCTCGTCGTGCTGGGCGCCGACGAGCGCATCGAGGTGATTCCCCTACAGGAATAGGCAGTCGCTATTTCGCCCCAGCCCACCCCGCCGTTCAGAGAGCTGGTGCCGGTTTGCGCCGCCAGCCCAGCGCACGCTTTGGACGCGTGGCGGGTTCCGGAACGGGGAGAAGCACGGTATCCACAAAGCGACGGATGCTGGCGCGAGCGGGGGACCTCGGGCTGGCGTCCCGCAGGGTGCGCCCCGTCAACACCGCAGCATCCAGAGCGCCTTGGTCGTGCGGCACCAGAATGGGCGACTCGATACCGCCGAAGCGCAACAGCATGGCCGCCACCTGCCCGCGGGGATTGAGCCCGACCGCGCTGGCCCGCACCTGATTCATCACGACGCTGATCGTGCTGCCCGCCGTGACCTCGGTGAGATCACCCCAGGCGCGCAGAAACCGGGCCATCCCGACCGGGTCGGCGAGCCCACAGGCAACGACGTGATCGGCCACCCGCAGGGCGGTGACGGTGGCCGCGTTGCGCCGAGGTGCCAGAACATCGCTGGTCAGTTCCTCGTCGCTCTCCAGGTTGAACCCCGTGTCCACCACCACGTAATCCACCCAGTGCCGCAACACGTCGATGGTGCGCGTGACGCGCTCGGTCGACAATTCCGGCCATCGCGACGGCCGCCCCAGACCGGTGAGCACCCAGAACGCGCCTTTCGGCGAGTTGTAGCGTTGCGCGATCCTTTCGAGTTCCGATTGGTTCAAGCTGTCACTCCCGGCCAGCCGGCACGCGGCCGCGAAGCCGGGTGCTTCGTCGAGCATGCCCAGGCTCGGCGCGATGGACGCGCTGTACGTATCGACGTCGGCCAACGCCACGGTGTGGCCGGCTGCGGCGATTTCCGCCGCAATGTTGATGGCGAGCGTGGTGCGCCCCGGAGCGCCGGACGGGCCCCAGACCGCGATCACCGACCCGGTATTCAGCGCTCCCCCAGTGAAGTGCCGCTCCCCCACGCGCAACGGAACCACGACCCCCGACACGAGCAACTGCTCGATTTGCGACCAGCCACAGGGGATCGCGACCGTTTCGTATAGGCCGAGCGTGGCAGCGTGCCGCTGCTCCTGTTCCGACGCGGTGAGGGCGACCACCCGGATTCCACGTTCGTCGCACGCGGCGATCAGCTGGCCGGTCAGGGATTCTTTCCGGCCGCTGACCACCACGACGTGCGGTTGCCCGTGCGCCAGCGTCTCCAAAAATTCTCGGGCACTATCCACGCGCGTGACCACGCTGTGCCCACAATCGATGATGTCGGCCAGCATGCGCTGCTCGGTTGCACGGTCGAGTACGAGCGCGAGGCGAGCCATTACGGCTCCACCGGGGTGTTCACGGGCACGATCGCGAGCGCATCACCGTTCATGATCGCTTCGAGTACCGCGCCCACGGCTGCCTTGGGCACGAGCATCTCCACGGATTGGCCGTTGTCGGCGGCAATGATGCCGGTCGGTTCGACGATTCGCACCACCGCTGCCTGACCCACCAGAATCGTCGGCGGTGCGTATTCACTCGGCCCGGTAGCGCGCGCCGACCAGATATCGACAATGGAACCTGCCGCAATCGATGCGGCCAGTCGGCCCGGAACATCCACGACGACGCTGGTCAGGTTCTGCCCCGATGATTCCCCGACCGCTGACCGGGCCACCAGCTCCCCGGCCAAAATGGTCTGGGTGACCAGCAGGTCTCGCTTCAGTTCGGGCGCGGGCACCAGGTACAGCTCGGCGGTACCGCCGAGCTGTACCCGGGTCTCGATGAGATCGGCGGCGGTGAGCGGGTCGCCGACCGCCAGCGTGTGCCGGGCGGTGTACACGGCCGAGGTCTGATCGCTGCCGGCGACAATCGCGGCGACCCCGGTGATCGAGGCGACAACGAGGACGAGGCCGATAACGAACCGCGGGTCCACCCAGAATCGGCGGCGTGTGCGTGTGGGGCGGGCTGTTTTCATCCGGTACCTCGCTTGGTCTGGGTCGCTTCGTCTGAATGGTTTCTATCGTGGCTGGATATGCACGATCGGGAAAAAGTTATGCACAGCTACTGGAGCCGAATGACGTGAATCTGCCAAAACGGGACGAGGCGAAAGTGCGTCACCTCCGAGGCCCGGCGCAGCGTGCCGAGCGGATGCACCGCCAGGTCGAAGTGGTCCCGCGCCACGCGGTCGATGGTTCCGGCCAGAACACCACCGCGGGTTTCGAGCTCGACGCTGCGGCGTCGCCGACACAGGTCACGCAGCACGAACGGAAACCCAACCCGTTCGATCAGCCGAGCGGAAGCGTCCGATTCCACGGCCAGCGACGCCCGACTCTGCTCCGCAGTGAGCAGCACACCGGCAATGGCCGACAGCGGAATGACGCACTGCACCCGACGGCCCCGGGCACCGCGCTGGTCGGCACCCAATTGCTCGGCACCCAATTGGTCGACACCCGGCTGGTCGACATCAGGCCGGTCGCCTGCAAGCACGTCGGCCACGAGTAGATCTGCTGCGATCCAGTCCCGGCCGAGTGTTGTGGGCTGAAGCATCAACGATTCGCCGGAGACCAGGACGACACGCAATCGCAGTGCGCCGCCGGGGCCTGCCGCCCGCACCGTATTGCTCAGCCGGGTGCGCAACGAGAGTTTTTCCAAACGCTGGCGTTCCGCGTCGAGGCGCAGGTCGGCGGCCTCGGCGTGCAGCTCGCGTTCGAGTTGCCCTTCGAGGTCGTTAAACAGATCGTCCCAGCGCACACGTCGAAGGTAGCCGACGCAGCGATTTCTCGCTCAGGTTATGCACAGGCTCTATAAGCGCTCGACGGCGCCATATCAAAGCTGGTTAGGTTTTGCGCCACGGCAACTGCACATTCGAGGCCAGGAGGAACGATGACGTCACCCGGTACCGGTCAGTCTCGCGACCACGAGAGGGAGCACCGTGCCGATGCCGCCACTGTCGACACCAGCACTGTCGACACCAGCACCGTCGACACCAGCACCGTCAGCACGCGCACCGACAGCACGGCGGCCATGCCGGAGGTAGAACCGCTACTGCGCGCTCTGGCCCTGCGCGTCATCGAGGTGCTCGCCGGGGCCCGTGAACTGGAACAGCTCGCGCGTTGGGTTACCGACGACGTCTATGCTCACCTGGGTGTTCGTGCGTCGATCGCGGCCCGGGCTCGAGCGGTCACCCGAGTGGTTGCTGAGCGACCGAGGCTCTGGATCGACCACGTCACGACCTGGCCGACCGAGACGGGAGGATTCAACGCCGTTATGCTCGTTTTCGACAAACGCCGCGCCCACGTCATCTCGATGCAGCTGGAGCGCGTGGGTCAGCGTTGGCGAGCCACCGTCATCGTCGTCATGTGATGGGTCGAGGACGGCTTAGATCGACTTCTTGCCCTGGGCGCGACGCTCGGCGCGGTTCACTGGTGCGGCTCCCTCGGCCTTCTGCCCGAACGCTCCACGCTGGGCCGGGCCGGATCCTTCGGCGGGCTGTTCGTCGCTGTCCGCGACGGGTGCCGCGCGCCGGGCCCGATCGGTGGCAGCCTGCTGAATCTGGCCGCGCTGATTGCGCACCTCGACTCCGCCGGAATCGCTCGGGGCCGTGTAGCTGAGCTTCTCTTCGGGAGCGTCTGCCGGGGTGAGACCCTTGGCCGCGACGACCGGACCGGCTACGGCACCGGTACCGGCGGTGACCTCGACGTCGAGGTTGAACAGGAACCCGACGGTCTCCTCGCGAATCTGACCCATCATCTGTTGGAACATGGCGAAGCCCTCGCGCTGGTATTCCACCAATGGGTCCCGCTGGGCCATGGCACGCAGCCCGATACCGTCTTTCAGGTAGTCCATCTCGTAGAGGTGGTCGCGCCAGCGGCGGTCGATCACCGAAAGCACCACGCGGCGCTCCAGCTCGCGCATGGCCGGCGCCCCGAGGGACTCTTCACGGCGCCCATAGGCGAGCTTGGCGTCAGAGAGTATCTCCCGACGCATGAAGTCGCGGTTGATCTTGCCCTTGTCTCCGGCCTCGGACACGACCTCGTCGATGGTCAGTCCCACCGGGTAGAGCGTCTTGAGCTCGGTCCACATGGCGTCGAAGTCCCAGTCGTCGCCGTTACCGTCGCCCGCGTGCACGTCGAGCACCTCGTCGATGACATTGGTAAGGAAGGTCTGGGTGCGCTCGTGCAGGTCATCACCCTCCAGAATATGGCGACGGTCACCGTAAATCGCTTCGCGCTGGCGGTTCAGCACGTCGTCGTACTTGAGCACGTTCTTGCGGATCTCCGCGTTGCGGCCTTCCACCTGCGCCTGTGCGCTGCGGATGGCGCGGCTGACGACCTTCGATTCGATCGCCATATCATCGGGCACGCCCTGGCGGCCCATCAGCGCCTCGGCGGCACCGGCGTTGAACAGGCGCATGAGGTCGTCGGTGAGCGACAGGTAGAACCGGCTCTCGCCCGGGTCACCCTGACGTCCACTGCGTCCGCGCAGCTGGTTGTCGATGCGGCGCGACTCGTGCCGTTCCGTGCCGAGAACATACAATCCGCCCGCAGCGATGACTTTGTCTGCTTCTTTGGTCACGTCGGACTTCACCGCGGTGAACACATCGTCCCAGGCGAGTTCATACTCGTCGGGGGTTTCGACCGGGCTGAGGCCCTTGGCGTTCATCTCGGCGACGGCGAGGAATTCGGCGTTGCCGCCGAGCATCACGTCGGTACCACGACCGGCCATGTTGGTGGCGACGGTGACCGAACCGAGCCGGCCGGCCTGCGCGACGATCGCCGCCTCCCGGGCGTGGTTCTTGGCGTTCAGCACCTCGTGGCGCACGCCCTTCTTGGCCAGCAGGCGTGACAGGTATTCGCTCTTCTCAACGCTCGTCGTGCCGACCAGAACCGGCTGGCCGGCTTCGTGCCGCTCGACGATGTCTTCGACGACCTGACGGAACTTGGCCTCTTCGTTCCGGTAGATCAGGTCGGACTGGTCGATGCGCTGCATCGGCTTATTGGTGGGGATGGCGACGACGCCGAGCTTGTAGGTGCTCATGAACTCGGCCGCTTCGGTCTCGGCCGTTCCGGTCATGCCGGAGATCTTCGAGTACAGGCGGAAGTAGTTCTGCAGGGTGACGGTGGCCAGGGTCTGGTTCTCGGCCTTGACGGCGACACCCTCCTTGGCTTCGATTGCCTGGTGGATGCCCTCGTTGTAACGGCGGCCCATCAGAATACGGCCGGTGTGTTCGTCAACGATGAGCACTTCGCCGTTCATGACGACGTAGTCCTTGTCTTTCTTGAATAACGCGTTGGCTTTAATGGCGTTGTTGAGAAAGGAGATCAGCGGCGTGTTGGCCGATTCGTAGAGGTTGTCGATGCCGAGGTAGTCCTCGACCTTTTCGATACCGGGTTCGAGCACACCGATCGTGCGCTTCTTCTCGTCAACCTCAAAGTCTTCGTCGGCGACGAGACGCTTCGCCAGGCTCGCGAACTCGTTGAACCAACGATTCGCTTCGCCGGATGCCGGACCAGAGATGATCAGCGGGGTGCGGGCTTCGTCGATGAGAATCGAGTCGACCTCGTCGACGATGGCGAAGTAGTGACCGCGCTGCACCATGTCGCTGGCCTGCCACGCCATGTTGTCGCGCAGGTAGTCGAAACCGAATTCGTTGTTGGTGCCGTAGGTGATGTCGGCCGCATACATTTCGCGGCGCTGCACCGGAGTCTGACCGGAGACGATGCATCCGGTCGTCATGCCGAGGGCGCGGAAGACGCGACCCATCAGCTCGCTCTGATAGCTGGCCAGGTAATCGTTGACCGTGATGACGTGCACGCCACGACTGCTGATCGCGTTGAGGTAGGCGGCCGTGGTGGCCACGAGGGTCTTGCCCTCACCGGTCTTCATCTCGGCAATGTTGCCGAGATGCAGGGCGGCGCCACCCATGAGCTGCACGTCGAAGTGACGCAGGCCGAGGGTGCGGGTGCTGGCTTCACGCACGGCGGCGAAAGCCTCCGGCAGCAAGTCATCGAGCGATTCGCCGTTGGAATACCGTTCCCGTAGGGTGACGGTCTCGTTCTTCAGCTCGTCGTCGGTGAGCTCATGGAAGTCTTCTTCCAGCGCGTTGATGGCTTTCGCATAGTTTTCCAGGCGGCGCAGAACGCGGCCTTCACCAACACGAAGAACCTTTTCAAGAATTGACGCCACGAATGTACTCCACTAGTCAAACGGTGCAGGCACGCACTGCGGCAGCCCAATCGGGCCACCGCAGCACACGCCTGCGCCTCTCGTCTGGCAGATGCCAGAGCACCGACCTGGTCGGCGGCTAAGGCAATGCTAGTTGGTCAGTTGGCACGCCCGCTGGCAACGGGCACAGCCTCCTGCAACTCAGCAGCTGAACTGTCGAGTTCGATGACTCCGTAGTCCCAGCCCTTGCGGCGGTAGACCACGCTCGGTCGCTTGGTTTCCACGTCCTGGAACAGGTAGAAGTCGTGGCCGACGAGCTCCATGAAGTAGAGGGCATCGTCAACGGACATGGGGGCTGCCGCGAACACCTTGCGACGGATGACGACGGGGCAGTACTCGTCTTCGGCATCGGCGACTGCGGCATCTTCCGGCACGATCGGAATCGCGCCGGTGCGCACCCGTTCGAGCGTTTCGGGGTTCGCCGGTGTGATGTCGATAACGCTGAACCCGACCGCGGACGCCTCGTGCAGCGAGGTGGGACGGTGGGCGCCGCCGCGGTGCACTTTCTTGCGGTCCTTGGCGCGGCGAACACGCTCGAGAAGGCGACCGAGTGCCACGTCAAAAGCGGCGTACTTGTCGGAACCGTCTGCTTCGGCCCGTACCAGCGGCCCCTTGCCGATCAGGGTGAGCTCGACCCGATCGTTGCCGACGGCAGCACCGTTCTTCTCGTGGTGGCGGCTGACCTTGATCTCGAGCGCGAGGGCCTTCTCGGCGAGAAGGGCGATCTTCTCGGCCTTCTCCGTCGCATAATCGCGGAAGCGATCAGTGATTCCAAGGTTGCGTCCGACGATGTTAGTTTCCATGACGACCTCCATTTTGGCGGACCGCCCGAAGACTGGGCGATCATTGCGCGCCTTTGACTCCACCGTAGCCGTGGGAGTGAGATAAGTCACAGTATTTATCGATCAGTTTGCCCAGAACACCGCTACCGGGGCAGCCGGCGGCGTGTTTCCGCCAGTGTGGCCAGAGCGATCACGGTACCGCCTGCAGCGAACACGGCGCGCCGCGCCTCGAGCAGGGTCGCCCCGGTGGTCACGATGTCGTCGACCAGGAGCACCCGGGTGCCGGCAAGGGGGCGCCGGGCGATCAGGCTGTTGCTCTTATTGGCGACGCGTTCCGCCCGCCCCAGACCGACCTGGTCGAGGGCCTCGCGACGCTGCGTGAGCGCCGCAACCGGATGCAGGCCGGCCCGGTGCAGCAGTGCATCGACCGGGTGGTACCCACGTTCGCGCCAGGCTTGGGATGACGAGGGAATGGTCACGAGTTGGATTCCCCGTCGGGTGCTGCAGTCGACATCATCAGGGTGAGCAGCGAGCGCGGCCACGACGGCCGCTCGCAGCGGCGCGGCGAGCGCGGCGGCGGCATCCGTTCGCCCACCGTCTTTGTAAGCGCTGATCACGTGACGGGCCACGCCCTCGTAGGTGAGGGCCGACCAGATCACGGCGTCATCGCGGGTGACCGAGTGCACGGCCGGCCGGAGAGCCACCCGGCAGGCCGCACACAATGCGCGGTCGACGGCGCCGCAACCGCTGCACTCGGTCGGCAGCAGGACCGACCAGGCGTCACGAGCCGCACCGGCCAGCCGATCCCGCACCCACCGATTCATGGCGCCAGCGTGCCCGGCACCGCCCCCGCGCGCTCGGTGCGGCTGACAACCGTGCACGACCGGGCCCTTGACAGGCTGGGGAGGAGACGGACCCGGGTGCGGTGCGCTAGCCGATGAGTCCCTGTTGGGTGGCGAGCAGGGCCACGTCATCGATGCGGGCCTGCCAGCCTGCCCCGCGCTGCACCGAGAGAGTGCCGGTGCCGGTAACGATGCGCAGGTCGCGCACCGTATTGCTGCCGACGAGGAACCGGCTGTCCACGGGAGGGTCCACCGTTGAGCTCACGCCCCCGACCTGCTGGGCGACGATGACTGTTTCCCCGCTGGGCAGGGTGCTCAGCGAGGCAACGGTCAATTCATCGATCCAGGTGGCGTCGAGCCCCACCTTACCGCCCGACGCCAACAGCACGGGGGCGCCGATACCGGTCGGGGTCCCGTCCGTGCGAATGACGGACGCGACGACGAACCGGGTTTCCGAACCGGTTCCGAGCAGCGCGATCAGCCGGGCTCCGTCTCGCGAAATTTTCACGGCCGAGATCGAGGTGGCCTCCGGCCAGGGCGTTGGCAGCACGGTCGCTTCCCCCTCGGGGCTGTAGACCACCAGAGCGCTGGGGTCATTGGCCGGTACCGACCAGACGAAGCGATCATTGTCGATCGACGGTGCCAGCAGCCCCGCACGGGAATCGAGGAGCACCGGTTGCTCGTCTACCCGCACGACGTAGACGCCGGCACCGGCGAGCACGGCCGCCGAGCCCTGACCCGACGCGAGCGTGACCGCTGTGGGGGCCAGCTGGGCGATGGCGTCAGACAGGCCGTCGATCGGGGTGATGCCCTGCCCGGTCGCGGCAAGAAAGCCGAATTCGCCGCCGCGCAGCAGGAGCGCCCTGGCATCCACCCTTGGATCGATGATCGGCGCCCGCGAGGCCAGATCATCGATGACCACGGAGTTTTGGTCGATGGTGATCTCCACCGAGAGCCCGGACGGCAGGCTGGCAGCCAGCTGGGCCTTCATGCGTTGCAGGGTCTGCCGGTCGGCGTTCAGTGCCTCGCTGTTGAGGTCGACCATGGCCTCACGCCCGACCACCTGCACCGCGTCGGCGGTGAGTTTGGAGCCCTCCGGGAAGGCGCTGACCAGCGCGCCGGCCAGCCACGAGCTCGGTCCGTTGAGAACGGCGTTGACGAGTTTGGTGGGAGCGGATGCCCCCCGCGGAAACCAGCGCAAATCCGGCACCAGGTATCGAAATCCGGGGTCGTAGAAGTAGACCGGCTGGGCACTGAACACGTCGTTGAAGGTGTTCTCGTCGATCACGGTGCCGTCCGGAGCCGCGCTGATGCGCCACTGGCCGCCGATCAGCTGAAATTCGTACCGCAACGGCACCGGGCTCGCGTCGACCTCTCGATATTCCCCGGTCTGGTCCACTTCGGCGACCGGCGTGACGGCCACGAGGGTCGCGCCCTCGTCAATGGTGGTCAGGGTACGCCCGGAGCCGTTATCAACGGTGACACCCGCGGTGGGATCCCACGTGGCGCGAAACGCAGGGGTCAGAAATTGGCGCGCGATGTCGTAATTGTTCTCCGGGCTCGAGGAGGCATCCATGAACCCCCGCAAAATGGAATCGGTCGATGCATCCTTCTGCGGCAATGCCGGCAGAAAGACCGGCGCCGGATTGTCGTCGGGCACGATCTCATTGCCGGCGTGCACGGTGCCGTCGCGCGGAATGCCGCTGCAACCGCCGAGACCGATGGCCAGGCTGATCGCCACGAGTAGTGCCGGGATCGTGCGCAGGGAGCCGCGCCACGCTGAACTAGTCATGGGGGCCTCCGCCCTGTCCCGGCACATGCCCGGCCTCACCCAGTGCGGCCGTGGCGTCATCGGGGGGCAGCGGAAGGGGCGAAGATTCGAGCTGAACCCGCGCCGTGACCGGAAGAGTGAGTCGAAAACACGACCCCTGGCCGGGGCTCGACCAGACCTGCAGCCAGCCCTTGTGCACGCTCGCGTCTTCGCGGGCGATGGCCAGGCCGAGCCCGGTGCCGCCGATGGTGCGCTGACGTGACGGATCCGCTCGCCAAAATCGGTCGAAGACGTGCGCCACTTCGGCCTGGCTCATACCGAGCCCGTAGTCGCGCACCGAGATCGCCACCGCATTCGCGTCGCTGTCAACCGACACCACGACGGGTTTTCCCTCGCCGTGCTCGATGGCGTTGCCGATCAGGTTGTGCAGCACCCGGCGGATCCGGCGCGGGTCGACGTCGGCGTTCAGATAGCCGCCCGGCGCTACCAGGCGCAGGTCGCTGCCCTTGGTCTCGGCGAGGGATCGCAGGCTGTCGATGGCGTCTTCGGCCAGATAGACCAGGTTCGTCGGTTCGCTCTCCAGCTCAACCGACCCGGCGTCGTACCGGCTGATTTCGAGCAGGTCGCTCAGCAGCAACTCGAAACGTTCAACCTGGGTGTGCAACAGCTCCGCCGTGCGGCCGGTGGCTGGCGGAAAATTCGCCCGCTGGTCGTAGAGCACATCGCCGGCCAAGCGGATGGTGGTGAGCGGCGTACGCAGCTCGTGCGAGACATCCGACACGAAACGCTGTTGCACCTCGGACAGGTCGGCGAGTTCGCGAATCTGGCTTTGCAAGCTGTCGGCCATGCCGTTGAACGAGCGGGCGAGAGTGGCGATAACGTCTTCGCCCTTCTCCGGGATACGCACGGCGAGGTCACCGGAGGCCAGTTTCTGGCTCGTCTCGGCCGCCACCCGCAACGGCGTCACAACGAAACGTACGACGATCCACGACACCGCTGCGATCAGCAGCACGAGGGCCAGGCCGGCCACCCCGAGCGTCTGCTGCACGAAGAGCAGCGTCGCCTCGGCGTCCTGCAGGCTGTACGCGATGTACAGCTCATATCGGCCAGCCACCGGAACGGTGATCTGGGATCCCACCACGATGCCGGGAACGGTCGTGGCATCGTCGCCGAACAGGGTAACCGACTGCCAGAACTGGTCACCGTTATTGGCCTGGACCTCGGCGCGGAGATCGGAGCCGATCACGCCGCTGGACGCCCCGAACGTTGACGAGTCCAACGGCGCAACGGTCGACGGATCCTGACCGGGTACCCGCAGCACGGCAACCAGCCGACTCGACGACGTTGCGGAGATCGAGGTGCGTGCGGAGCTAAGCAGATTTTGCACCTGCACCCGGTCGGTGGCGTCGGAGGAGTCGAACAGGCTCTGCGCCGCACTGGTCGCACGGTCAGATTCGAGCAACACCTGACTGAGCCGGGATTGAAACAGGTCATTGCCGATGCTGACCGACATGTACACGCCGACGATGAGGATGGCCAGCCCGGACAGGGCGACGGAAACGGTCACCGTGCGAAATTGCAGGGAGGAGCGCCACGAGGAACGCACCAGCCGGGGCCAGTTGCGCGGCCTGCTCCGGTAGGTCAGCGCCGGCACGGCGGCCTGAACCGTTTCTGCCGACGAGGCCTGGCGATCATGCCGATCCGCGCTCTCTAGCTCACCGTGCCGGCACGATAGCCGACGCCGCGTACCGTCATGACAATTTTAGGGTTGTCCGGATCGTGCTCCACCTTGGCGCGTAGCCGCTGCACGTGCACGTTAACGAGCCGGGTGTCGGCCTTGTAGTGGTAACCCCAGACCTGTTCCAGCAGCATCTCGCGCGTGAAAACCTGTTGGGGTTTCGAAGCGAGCGCCAGCAGCAGGTCGAACTCGAGCGGGGTGAGGTTGATCGCCGTCGTTCCGCGGGTCACTTCGTGACCGACGGCATTCACAACGAGATCGCCGATGTGCAGCGCGAGGGCCCCGTCTGCCGCGGGCGGGCGTAAACGGGTGCGGATGCGCGCGACCAGTTCCTTCGGGTTGAACGGCTTGACCATGTAGTCGTCGGCGCCGGACTCCAGCCCCTTCACCACGTCGGTCGTGTCGGACCGGGCGGTGAGCATGATGATCGGAATGCCGGACTCGGCGCGGATCAGCCGACATACCTCGATACCATCGAGGCCGGGCAGCATGAGATCGAGCAGCACTAGATCGGGTTTTCCGGTGCGGAACGATTCGAGGGCAAGCGACCCGTCGGCGCAATACCCGGGGGTGAAGCCCTCGCCCTGCAAAACGATGCCGATCATCTCGGACAGGGCGGTATCGTCATCGATAACCAAAATGCGTGCGGTCATGGGTCTCTCTCCAGAACAATGTCGTTGTGTGTTCTGCTGGTGCACGGGGCAAATTCCCCGATGAGTAGGGCAAAGTCTTGCACAAGAGTAGCCGAGAACGCTATCTGAGTGCTCGCCGGCGCAATTCTTGAGTGACCTGTGCCAGCATGGAACAGTGACCGACCCCTGGCAAGCCCCCGACGCCCCTGTTCCGCCGCGGTTCGGAGATTACACAACGCCCGCCTCGCCGTACCAAAGCACCGATCTGGGGCAGGGATGGGCTCCTCCCCCCAAACCGGGATTGATTCCGCTGCGGCCGATCGGATTCGGCACGTTGCTCGGGGCCTCATTTCAGGTCTTGCGTCGCAATCCGAAAGCTACCTTCGGCAGCGGGCTCATCGTGCAGGCGGCCATCATGCTCGTCACGGTGGTCGTTGTCGGGCTGGTCACGTTCTGGGCCATTGACCGCATCGATAGCGCGCCGCTCGCCCAGCGTGATGCCGTCACCGCCGGATCGGTCCTGGTCGGTGTGCTGTCGCTGATCGTTCCCTTCGGGCTGTCCCTGGTCGGATCTGCGTTGCTGCAGGCGGTCATCGTGCTCGAGGTCGCCCGAGCGACCCTCGGCGAGAAACTGCGACTGGGCGCGCTGTGGCGCCGGGCGGCGACCCGCTTGTGGCCGCTGACCCTGTGGACCCTGCTGCTGTCCGTCGCGTTGTTCGTCGGCACGGCCGTCGTTGCCGGTCTCGTCGTACTGTTGGTGGGTGTTGGCGGTGTCGCCGGCATCGTCGCCGCGGTTCTGGTCGGTCTGTTCGGCGGTCTGCTCCTCCTGGCCGCGAGCGCGTACCTCTATGCCAAAACCTGTACGGTGCCGAGCTTGATCGTGCTGGAACGACTGGGCGTGCGGGCATCCGTTGTGCGGTCATGGTCGTTGACCCGCGGCTATTTCTGGCGCACCCTGGGCCTGCTCCTCCTGGTCGGTTTGATCGTGCAGGTGATCGGCCAGATCGTTTCGACCCCGGTCTCGCTCTTGTCAGGCCTCGGCACCGTGCTCGTTGACCCGAACGGCGCCTTCGCCGAGGAATCGACGATCATCAGCCTGATTCTCAGCGTGATCATTGCGATTCCGGTGGCAGCGGTGGCAGCGGTGGTGCAGTCGGCGGCGATCGCGCTGGTCTACCTCGACCTGCGGATGCGCAAGGAAGGCCTGGACCTGGAACTGGCCCGGTACGTTGAATCGGTCGCGCAGGGCGGCAACGTACCCGACCCGTATCTGATTCCGACCACGCCCGGCGCTGGACATTCCGCGGCATGACCCCCCAGGGCCTGGCGCAGATCGGAATGTTGATCGGCCCCGTGGTCGACCGCGTCCCGTTGCGCGCGCCGGGTGAGGTGCCGGTGGATCCCGATGCACCGACGGCCCGAAAGTGGTTGCGCGAGGAACTCGCCAAGGCACCCTACGAAGCGGCCAGGCCGACCTGGTTCGACCGCGCATCGCAGGGATTCTTCGACTGGATCAACTCGTTGAGCATCGGCGGCGACGGTGGCCTGCGCAACTGGCTCCCGGTGGTCGCGGTCGTTCTGGTGCTCGCCGCCCTCGTGGCGGGCTGGCTGCTGTTCGGCGCTCCCAAACTCGCGCGGCGACGCCGGGCCGACAGCGACCTGTTCGGCACGATCGACCAGCGCAGCAGCGCCGAGATGCGCACCGCGGCCAGCGCTGCGGCCAGCCGCGGCGACTGGAGTCTGGCCTGCGAGGAAATCTTTCGTGCCCTGGCCCGCGGCCTCGCCGAACGCACGGTGCTCTCCGTCACGCCCGGCACGACCGCGCACGACTTCGCGGCTCGGGCCCGCCTGGCTTTTCCCGCGATGGGCCCGGCGCTGTCGAGCGCGGCGGACACCTTCGACCGGGTGCGCTACCTCGAGCAGACCGCTCTCGAGTCCGACTTCCGGGCCCTCGCCGCGCTGGAGGCCGAGCTGCGCACGGCCGCGCCCGTCGCCCTCGCCCCGCTGACCGACGCAGGCCGGTCATGACCGCGACGAGACTCCATATAGCAGCGGATGCCGCTGCCCCCGGCAGCGCTGAGTCCGGTCGCCCTGAGTCCGGCCGCGCTGAGTCCGGCCGTTCTGGCTCTGCCGTGACAACGGTGGCGACGCCGACCCTGCGCGCCTGGCTGCATCGCTCCTCGTTCTGGATCATCACCTCCATCGCAATCGTGGCCATCGCGATTGTCAGCATGCTGATTTCCGGCGGTGCCCAGGCGACGGGCCGCGCCCTGGCCGGGGACAGCCCTTCCCCGGCCGGATCGATGGCGCTCGTCGAGGTGCTCCGCGAGCAGGGTGTCACGGTGACGCTGGCCGATTCGCTGACCGAGGTGCGCGCCGCTGCGGGCGATAATTCGACCGTGCTCCTCTACGACGCGAACGACTACCTCGATGCCGACCAGCTGACCGAGCTGGCCGACCTGGCCGCGCACACCGTGGTCGTTGCGCCCAGTTTTCTAGCCCTGCAGGCCCTGGCCCCAACCGTGGGCTTCGGCGGCGTCTCCGAAGCGGAGTCGCTCAGCGCCGACTGCTCCGTACCGGCCGTCAACCGCGCCGAGCAGATAGTGCCGGGCGGGGACACCCTCTCGATTCCGCAGAAGAACGCGCATCCGCTCGTCACGGGTTGCTTTGCCAGCGGCACCGACAAATTCTCCCTGGTTCAGGTGGAGAATGACACGACCGGCGGCATCGTCACACTGGTGCCGGATGCACGAGTCTTCAACAACGAAAACGTGAGCGGCTACGGCAATGCGGCGCTCGCCCTCGGGCTTCTCGGGCCCAGCGACTCACTGGTGTGGTATCTGCCCACCCTCGCCGACCTCCCCCGCACCGGACCGCCCTCCCTGGCCGACTTGACGCCGGGCTGGGTGACTCCCGTGCTGCTGCTGCTCGTACTCACGACGCTCGCCGCCGCCGTCTGGCGCGGCCGCCGCTTCGGCCCGCTCGTGTCCGAGAACCTGCCGGTCACCGTGAAGGCGAGCGAGACCATGGAAGGGCGCGCGCGGCTGTATGCGCGCGGCAACGCGCGGCTGCGGGCCCTCGACGCGCTGCGCGTGGGTTCTGTGCAACGCCTCGCCCGCACCGTCGGCCTTGGCCGACTGGCTCACCTCGACGAGGTCATCGGCTCGGTCGCCGCGATCACCGGCAGCGCCCCGAGTGAGGTGCGGCGGGTTGTGGTCGACGCGGTCCCCGCATCGGATGCGCAGCTGGTGGCGCTGTCCGATTCTCTGCAAGCTCTCGAACGCGCGACCAGCCGGGCTGCGGGCACCGCGACGGCACCGCACCCGGAAGCGCCGGCATCCGCTTCACCCGACTTTGATTCTCCTCCAGCCGAAAGAATGGACCCATGACGACTCCCGCAACGCCCACCCCGCCCACTGACTCGCCCGCCGTCGCGCTGTCGTCGATGGCATTTTCCGCTTCCGAGCCGTTGGGGCTGGAGGATTCCGCCGCCCTGCGCGCCGCGCTCAACCGGGTGCGCACCGAGGTAGGCAAGGCTGTCGTTGGGCAGGACGGCGCGGTCACCGGGCTGATCATCGCGCTGCTCGCTCGCGGCCACGTGCTGCTTGAGGGCGTGCCCGGTGTCGCCAAAACCCTGCTCGTGCGCACGCTCAGCCAGGCGTTGAGTCTCGACACCAAGCGTATTCAGTTCACGCCGGACCTGATGCCGGGAGACGTGACGGGCTCGCTCATCTACGACGCCCGTGCGGGCGAGTTTGAGTTTCGGCAGGGTCCGGTGTTCACCAACATCATGCTCGCCGATGAGATCAACCGCACGCCGCCGAAAACGCAGTCCGCGCTGCTCGAGGCGATGGAGGAGCGGCAGGTCAGCGTTGACGGCGAGACGTTGAAACTGCCGGAACCGTTCATCGTGGCCGCGACCATGAACCCGATCGAATACGAGGGTACCTACACACTGCCCGAGGCGCAGCTTGACCGGTTTCTGCTCAAGCTCGTGCTCGACGTGCCGCAGCGCGTCGACGAGATCGAGGTGCTGCGTCGCCACGCCGCCGGGTTCAATCCGCGCGACCTGGCCGGCGCCGGCGTGCACGCGGTGCTCGGTGCGGCCGAACTCGCGGCGGCCCAGGCGGCGGTAGCGCGCGTGGGATCCAGCGCGGATGTGCTCGCCTACATCGTCGATCTGGCCCGCGCCACGCGCACCAGCCCCTCGGTCAAGCTCGGCGTCAGTCCCCGCGGCACGACCGCTCTGCTGGCCGCCACCAAAGCGTGGGCCTGGCTGAGCGGGTACGACTCGATCACCCCCGACCACGTGCAGGCGATGGTGTTGCCGGTCTGGCGGCACCGCGTGCAGTTACGCCCCGAGGCCGAATTGGAGGGTGTCTCGGTGGATGCCATTCTGCGTGGCGTTATGCAGCAGGTTCAGGTTCCGATCTAACAATGACGCTCAGTGGACGGTTCGTTTTTCTCGTTGCTCTTGGCATCGTGCCCATCGTGGTGTTCGGGCCAACGGCCGAAGCGGCTACCGGTGTGCTCGGGGCATGGCTGCTGCTCGTGCTCGCACTCGGCAGCCTCGACCTCGCCCTGGCGGCCTCGCCGCGTGCCGTGACAGTGCAGCGGATGCTGCCAGCGCGGGTGCGGCTCGGCGAAACGGTCACGAGCGAGCTGTACCTGACCAATACCGGTCGCCGTCGTCTGCTGGCCACGGTGCGGGATGCCTGGCAGCCCTCGGCCGGTGCCGGACGCAATCGCAGCCGGGTCGTACTCGGTCCCGGGGAACGACGTCGCATTGCCCTGGTGCTCGTTCCCCTTCGGCGCGGGGAACGTCGGGTGGAACAGGTGACCGTGCGGTCGAGCGGACCGTTGGGCCTGTGGAGCCGTCAGGCGACGCTCAACGCGCCGGGGCGCATCCGGGTATTGCCGCCGTTTCATTCCCGCAAGCACCTGCCCTCCAGAATCTCGCGGCTCAAGGAGCTCGATGGGCGCACGAGCGTGATGGTGCGCGGGCAGGGTACCGAGTTCGATTCCCTGCGCGAGTATGTGCGCGGTGACGATGTGCGCTCGATCGACTGGCGGGCAACGGCCAGGCGCAACGACGTGATGGTGCGCACCTGGCGGCCGGAACGGGATCGGCGCGTGGTCATCCTGCTGGATACCGGGCGCACCTCGGCCGCCCGCGTGAACAATGAGCCACGCCTGGATACCGCCTTCGAGGCCGCCTTGCTGCTGGCCGCCCTCGCCTCAGTCGCCGGCGACCGAGTGGATTTTCTCGCGTTCGATCGACGGGTACGCGGCCGGGTGCAGGGCGCCAGCGGAGCGGCATTGCTCTCCCAGATGGTCGATTCCATGGCCATGATCGAACCGGAACTCATCGAGATGGACTGGGCGGCGGTTCCCGGCCAGGTGCGCTCCATCACGAGCCAACACGCCCTGATCGTGGTGCTCACCTCGATCGATGCTGCGGGAGCGTCGACGGGGCTGTTATCGGTGCTGTCCCAGCTCACCAAACGTCACACCGTGGTCGTGGCTTCCGTGCTCGACCCGGCTACGGTCGAGGCAGCGACCGCCCGCAGCGGACGCGACGAGATCTACCGCGCGGCAGCCGCGGAACGGGCCCTGCTCGATGTGGCACGCGTATCGGCCGCCATCCGCCAGCTGGGAGCGGATGTTCTCACTGCCTCGCCCGCGCAGCTTCCACCGGCCCTGGCTGACCGGTACATCGCGTTGAAGGCCGCCGGCCGGCTCTGATTCGGGATATTTGCCTCGGAAGATTGCCGGGGCGAGGCCGGGTGCGCCGCTTGTGCTGCTGGTGCTGCTGGTGGCGCTTGTGGCGCCGCTTTAGGCGCCGTAAATCCGTGTGCTGCCGGCCTCGAACTCGCTCAGGTCGCCGGTTTCGCCGGCGCGGGTGGCACGGCCACCGAGCACGATCATGTAGGTGAGGAAGGCGCCGAGGGCGACGGCACCGATGCCGATCTTCACCGGCCACGGCCACGGCTGTGGGGTGACAAAACCCTCGATGATGCCCGACACCAGCAGTACGAAGACGAGGCCGATGGCCACGGTGAACAGCGCCCGGCCGTCCTCGGCGAGGGCCTGCCCTCGCGTGCGCGCACCCGGTGCAATCCAGGCCCAGAAGATGAGCAGCCCACCGGCCGCAGCAACGAAAACCGCGGTGAGTTCGAGCATCCCGTGCGGCGCGATGTAGAGAAAGAACACATCGCCCTTGTCGTAGGCGAACATAACCGCGGCGGTCGTGCCGATCCCCATGGCGTTTTGCAGAATGATGTACGGAACGTAGACGCCGACGATGCCGAAGGCGATGCATTGGGCAGCGATAAAGGCGTTGTTGGTCCAGACCGCGCCCGCGAAGGATGCTGCGGGGTTGGTGGAGTAGTAGCCGACGAAGTCCTCGTTGGCCAACTGCGCCAGCTGCGCATCCGTTCCGATGTTGGCCAGCACCCTCGGGTCGTTGTAGGCCCAGACCGCGTACAGGCCGGCGACAACGGCGGTCACCACCGCAACGGCGAGGGTGAGCCAGCGCAGCCGGTACAGGGCGGCGGGTAGCTGGGCGACGAAGAACCGAGGAATCTGCGCCAGCACGTTGGCGCTCACCCCGGTGAACCGCAGCCGAGCTCGAGACAACCCGACCGATAAACGATCACCCTCGAGAGTCGACCCGGCAGTTGATTTCATAGCGGACAGCTGGGTGGCCCCGGCCTGGTAGCGCTCGATGAGTTCATCGGACTGGGCACCACTCAACCGCCGCCGAGCCCCGAGCTCGGTCAGGCGGTCCCAGTCGGCGCGATGCGCCGCCGTATATGCGTCTAGATCCATCTGGTTCAATAGTAGACATGAAGGAGACCGCGCGTCCCATCGATCGTGCCGACAGCCGCGACACCGATTCGAACCGTGACGATGAACTCGTTACCGGCGAGGCGGTCGCGCTCGATGTGCGGCCGGCCAGCATCATCCTGCGCGCCGCCGGATCGATCATTGACACGCTCGCCTACGTGGCCTTGTACCTGCTGCTGCTTCTGGCCTACTTTTTGAGTGTGGCGGATTCTGCCGATCCTGCGCTCACCCAGGCCTTTTCGATCGTCGCTCTGGTTTTCGCCCTGCTGATCGTGCCCGTGCTGGTCGAGACACTCGCCCACGGACGGTCCTTGGGCAAGCTCGCCGTCGGTGCCCGCATCGTGCGGGACGACGGTGGAGCCATCTCCCTGCGCCACGCATTCATCCGCGCCCTGACTGGCCTGCTCGAGATCATCATGACCCTTGGAGGGCTGGCCGCGATTACCGCTCTGCTCAACGGCCGCTCCAAACGCCTAGGCGATCTTCTCGCCGGTACCTACAGCCAGCACGAGCGTGTGCCGCGTAATCGTGAGATCCCGCGCCCGCTTCCCGAGGCGCTACGGCCTTGGTCACAGACCGTCGATATCGCCCGTCTGCCGGACCGACTCGCGCGTCGCGTCGCGCAATACCTTCGCCAGTCGTCTCACCTGACGCCTCAGACCCGGCAACGGTTGGCGGAATCGCTCGCCGCCGAGGTCACACCGTACGTTTCGCCTCTGCCCGATGCCCCGGCGGAATTCTTTCTCGTCGCAGTCGCTGCGGTGCGCCGCGAACGCGAGTACACCGCGCTACTCCTTGAACGTGAGCGCCTCGCGCGCCTCGCGCCGGTCCTCACGGGCCTCCCGCACGGCTTCCCCAACCGCTAGCCGACTGCCGGGTGCCGCACCGCCCATCGGGGGCCTGAGGCCAGCCCCTGTCCCGCGCATGCGCCATCCCCCGTTCCTCGTGCCGTGTGTCTGGTTGGCGGGGTACCGGGCTGTCGAGTTATGCCATTGTCTGAGCTGAGGAGTGGACATTCCACCGACCCGCAGAATCTCGTCCTGGTCCTGGACTTGGCCGGCTGGATGCGTTGCAGTGTGCGTTGGAGGATGCGTGTCGGGTTAACGAGAAAGGCCACCCGTGGGTGGCCGTGGTGGGGCATGCGGTCGCGCGTGGGGTGGTGTTAAAGCAGAATAGCCACCCCGGGGGGTGGC
>NZ_JASISY010000008.1 GCF_030063365.1 Cryobacterium sp. PH29-G1
AACCCGTTCCGGGCCGCCAACCCGGCCTGACCCAGCTCCGGCCGGGACCGCTGCGCAATCGTGCCCGCCAACAACGCCGCCACCGTATTGCTCAACCGCAACAGATCAGCAATCGGACCGCGCGCCGCGAGCACCTGCGCATCAGACAGCCCAGCGAACTCGGCACTGGACCCACCCAGCGCAGCCACAGCAGCCGCCGCCCGAGTGAGCTCTACCGCGAGCCCCACCGGGGAGTCGACCGCCACGTTGTTCATAATTCAACCCAACACCCGACCACCGACATTCCCGAGGAAAAATCATGCTTACAAGCACGAAACCGCCCAAATCCACCAAAGAATACCCAAAGAGATGTTCTTGGTCCGTGCCCGGAGAAGCTCCCGCGACCACCCCGATGACGGACGGACCTCTGGACTCTGCCAGACGCGTTTTACTCGGCGTCGGAGGTCTGAGCTGTTTCGATCCTGAATTCATTCCTGAAGACCTTCATCGACTGACCCAGACTGCGTGAGAGCCCCGGAAATTGGGCAGCACCACAGAGAAGCAGCACGACGAAGAGGATGATCGAGGAATTGCCACGCTCGTGGGATGAGGCCGGGTTGCCGCATCCCACTCCCGGTGCGCTAAGCGGGCAGTACCAGGGAACCATCGATTCGACGAGGGATGGACGTGCAGCTCTCCCGGAGTTCCTCGGGGAGCACCACGTCGGGGGCATCCTGAAAGGCGATCGGGCGAAGGAATCGGCGGATCGCGCTGACGCCGACCGAGGTGTGCTGCGAATTCGTCGACGGCCAATTGCCGCCGTGGTGTTGCGCCCACGACACACGTACCCCGGTGGGAAAGCCGTTGAAGACCAGCCGGCCCACGGTCGGTGCAAGCCTGTCACTGATCTGCCGCACGAGTTCGGGCTCGTTGCTGCCGTGGTGCACGGTAGCGGTCAGCGAGGCGGGCATGAGGTCGACGGCGCGAAAAATCTGGTCGAGGGTATCGAACCGCACCACCACCATGACCGGCCCGAACGCCTCTTCCGCGGTCGCCGCGGTGAACTCGTCGGCGTCGATTTCAAGCAGCGTCGGCGCAGCGAGGATGCCCGGGCCGCCGTCACTGCCGGCGGCGACAACGCGGGCGCCCCCCTCGCCCGTGATGCGTCCCAGGATGCTCGTCAGGGAACTGGAAATGCGGCTGTTGAGCAGCACCATTCCCCCGGCTGCGGCCGTTCGGGCACTGAGATCGTCGAGGATCGCATCGCCAGTCGGTCCGATGGGTAGAAAGGCCACCCCGGGCTTGGTGCAGAACTGGCCAGAGCCGAGGGTGAACGACCCGAACAATCCCTCGGCGATCGCCGCGGTGCGCTCGGCGGCGGCGGCGGGCGTGATGATGAGCGGGTTGAGGCTGCTCAGCTCGCCGAAGAACGGAATCGGTGCGTCACGGGCGTTGATGATCTCGAGGAGGGCCTGACCGGCACCGAGCGACCCGGTGAAACCCACCGCGACGATGCGCGGGTCTGCTACGAGCACCCGCCCGGCGTCCGTGCCGAAGATGATGCCGATCGTGCCCTCCGGGGCGCCGAAAGCCGCGGCGGCGGCGTGCAGCACCTCGAATGACAGCCGCGACGTGAGCAGGTGCGAGCTGTGCGCTTTGAGCACCACGGTGTTTCCGCCGGCCAACGCCGAGGCGGTGTCGCCGCCGGCCACCGAGAAGGCGAACGGAAAATTGCTCGACCCGAAGACGGCAACCGGTCCGATGGGAAAGAGCATGCGCCGCAAGTCCGGGCCGTGGCCAAGCGGGGTGTCGCCGGCGTGATCGATGGTGGCCTCCAGGTAGCTTCCCTCCCGGAGGGCCTCGGCAAAGAGACGCAACTGAAACTGTGAGCGTCCAAGTTCGCCGTTCAAGCGTCCCTCGCCCAGTCCGGTCTCCGCATTGGACACGGAAACCAATTCGGCGCGGTGAGCCTCCAGGCCGTCGGCCATTGCCTCGAGCAGGCCGGCGCGCCACTCCCGGCTGTTTCCGCGCAGCGACTCGAAGGCCCGCTGGGCGGACTCGGCAATCGCGGCGGTTTCTGCCGCGGTCGTGACTCGAATGTCGGTTTCTTGCGTGGTCCCGGTGGCGGGATCGGTGGTCGTCAGCATGGTGCTCCCAAGTCGGTGATGGTGTGAAGTCGTGGGTCGGAATCGTTCGAGCGCGCGGCGGGTGCGAGTAGTTGCACGGCGGTTTCCGGCATGAGGGGGAAGTGGCATTCGGCCACGTGAAGCGGTTCGTCGGTGGAGGCTGCGGCGGGCGGGGCGTCGGTGGCGCAGATATCCTGGGCCTTCCAGCAGCGTGTGCGGAAGCGGCAGCCCGAGGGCGGGTCCAGCGGTGAGGGCATTTCGCCTTCGAGCACAATGCGTTTTCGCGGCGTGCTGTTGCTCACGTCAAGGTGTGGTGAGGCCGACATCAGGGCGGCGGTGTAGGGGTGTCGGGGACGGTCGAAGACTTGCTCGGTGGTGCCGGTTTCGATGATGCGGCCCAAATACATCACGGCGACCCGGTCGGCGACGTGTCGCACGACGGAGAGGTCGTGCGAGATGAAGATGTAGGCCACGCCGAGGCGTTGCTGCAGGTCGTTGAGCAGGTTGAGCACCTGCGCCTGCACCGAGAGGTCCAGGGCGGAGACGGGTTCGTCGAGCACGATGACGTCGGGGTTGAGGGCGAGGGCGCGGGCGATGCCGATGCGCTGGCGTTGCCCACCGGAGAATTCCTGCGGCGATTTTCCGGCGTCGCTGGGGCGCAGGCCGACAATTTCCAGGAGTTCGCGCAGCCGCGCTGCCCGCTCTTTCTTGCTCGGGTACAGGGTGGTGTGGGTGGCCCACGGTTCCGAGATGATTTCCCCGGCGGTCATGCGGGCGTTGAGCGAGGCAAAGGGGTCTTGGAAGACCATTTGCACGCGGCGACGCCAGGCGAGTAGTTCTTTTCCGGTCAGTGCGAACGGGTCGGTGCCTTCGAAGCGGATGGTGCCCTCGTCGGGGCGTTCCAGCATCAGGAGGGTGCGGGCGAGGGTGGATTTTCCGCAGCCGGATTCCCCGACCAGGCCGAGCGTCTCCCCACGGCCGACATGCAGGTTGATTTTGTCCAGGGCGCAGAGCACGTTGTTGCCGCGGCCGGGGACGTGGAAGTTCTTGGTCAGGTCGCGCACGTCCAGCAGTGGGACGGGCAGGTGCGGCACGGTCGCGGTGGTGTCAGACATTGTCGAGCTCCTCGGAGAAGTGGCAGGCCACGGCGCGCCCGGCACCGTCGGGTTCGAGTGTTGGACGAATGGCGCGGCAGATGTCCTGCACCAGCGGGCACCGCGATTGGTACACGCATCCGTCGGGAATGCGGTGCAGTTCCGGCGGTGAACCGGCGATGGAGGTGAGGTCTTGGCCGCGGCCGACATCGGCGGGAACGGAGTCGAGCAGGCCCCGGGTGTAGGGGTGGTGCGGGGTACCGAACACCTCTTTCACCGGGCCGGTCTCGACGACGTTGCCGGCATACATCACCGCAACGGTGTCGGCTTCTTCGGCGACCAGGGCCAGGTCGTGCGTGATTAGCACGACGGCCATATGACTTTCGGTGCGCAGGTCACGCAACAGCTTCATGATTTGCGCCTGCACCGTCACGTCCAGGGCGGTGGTGGGTTCATCAGCGATGAGCAACCGCGGGTTCAACGCCACAGCCATGGCGATGAGGATGCGTTGGCGCATGCCACCGGAGAACTGGTGCGGGAAGGAATCCACCCGCGATTCCGGCTCGGGAATTCCCACGCGACGCATCAGCTCGATCGCCTTCACCTTCGCCGCTTTCGCCGACAGGCCCTCGTGGATGCGAAACGCCTCCCCGAGCTGGGTGCCGACGGTGTAGACCGGGTTCAGCGCGGTGAGGGCATCCTGAAAGACGATGCCCAACTCCGGGCCGGCATAGGCGAGACGTTCCTTCGGCGTCAGGGCGGCGAGGTCGGTGCCGCCGAGCACGACAGTGCCACCGGTGACATCGGCGACCGGGTCCAACAAACCGGCGACGGCCTTCGCCGTCATCGACTTGCCACAGCCCGATTCGCCCAGCAACGCCAGGGTACGGCCGGACAATGCCTCGAAACTGACGTCATTCACGGCCCGCAGCACCCCTTTCGGAGTGCGCAGATCCACGTTCAGACCGGTGACGGTCAACACCACATCGTCGTCAATCATCGACGCACGCGGAACGGAAACAGTGGCTGTTCTCATCAGAGCACCTCCTTCACGGGAAGACGAACAAGCAAACGCTTACGCGGCAAGGTCAGCCGCCAGCGCTGGGCCGGGTCAGTCGCGATCCGCAACCACGCCGCGAGCACATTCGCCGCAACGGTGGTCACCATGATCGCCAGACCCGGGAAGAACGAGAGCCACCACGCGGTCTGCAAATACTGCCGCCCCTGCGCGACCATCAACCCCCAACTCACGTCCGGCGGCTGAATTCCGATACCCAGAAAGCTCAGCGAGCTCTCGGCGAGCATCACATAACAAAACTCGATCGTGGCCAGCGTCAGCAGGGTGGGCAACACCACCGGGATGACGTGGCGCCGGATGATGGCGTTGGGCTTGGTACCGAAGGTGCGCGCCGCATCCACAAACGTGCGGCTCTGCAACTCCGCCGACTCCGCCCGCGCCGTGCGCAAATAAATCGGAATTCGGGTGACGGCGAGGATCAACACAATGTTCGCCGCGCTCGGCGAGAACACATACAGAATCACCACGGCCAACAGCAGCGACGGAAAGCTCATGATCACATCAGCGATACGCATCGACACCGTCTCACGCCAGCCCCGGTGATACCCCGCCCACACGCCCCAGAGCGAACCGAGCACGAGGGAAATCGCCACCGCCGGCAACGCCACCGACAGGGTCGTCTGCGTGGCCACCACCAGGCGAGCCAGCATGCTGCGACCCAGCGAATCACTGCCCAGGATGAAAGCCCAACCGTCGGAGAAGCTGAACGGCGGCCGGTTGGTAGCGCCAAGGTCCTGCCGCGTCGACAGATCGCCCATCAACGTCGGACCGAACACCGCAGTCAACCCGACGAGCACGAGCACCACCGCAGCGACGGTGGCAAAACGGTCCTTCAACAGCAACTGAAACAGACTGGTCTTCTTATCGGCGACGCTCTCACCACGCGGCAGAGCGATCGCTTCCGTGCCGGGAGGCGCGACGGTACGACCGCCGGACGGCAACTGCACCGCGTTACGGGGTGGTCTGGACATGAATTTTCCGTTCCTTCGGCTCGGCCACAACGACCGAAGCCGCTCGGGATGATTTCTTCCGCCGGCCGGCTGGCCGCACACGAGCATCCAACCCGGCATAGCCGAGGTCAATCAAAATGTTCAGAATGAAAATTGACACCGCCGTCAACAGCACGGCCGCCTGCAACACCGCGAAGTCACGCTGCAAAATCGAATCGATCATCAGCTTGCCGATGCCCGGCCAACCAAAGATCGACTCGACCACCACGGCACCGTTCACCAGGCTCACCGTCAGATCGCCCGCCACCGTCAGCGCCGGCGCTGCCGCATTGCGCAACGCGTGCCGCGTCACCACCCGAAACTCGCTCGCCCCCTTGCTCCGAGCCAGCTTGATGTACGGCTCCGACAATGACGACACCATCGCGCCGCGCACAATCTGCACCAACACCCCAAACGGCCGCAATAACAACGTCGCAATCGGCAGGATCCAGGATGTCGCCCCGCCCACCCCCGACGTCGGCACCCAACCCAGCGTGATGGCGAAGACCAAGATGCCCATAATGGCCAACCAGAAATCCGGCACACTCGCCGCCGCCATCGACACGAAACTTGAAATCCGGTCGGCGACACCGTTGGGCTTGAGCGCCGCCCAACATCCCACGATCACCGCCAGCACAACAGCGAGCAACATCGTGGTGCCAGCCAACTGCAACGTGGCCGGGAAAGCCCGCAGCGCCATAGCGGCCGCCGGCTCCCCCGTTCGAAGAGACTCCCCGAAATCCAGCCGCAACACCCCACCAAAATAGTGGGCCATCTGCACCAGGAGCGGATCATCAAACCCGTACTTCGCCGTGAAATTCGCCCGCATCTCAGCGGTCGCATTCAACGGCAAATACAAGCTTGCCGGATTACCAGTCAGGCGCGCCAGGGCAAAAACGCCCAGCACCACCACGAGCAACGGCAACGCGCTCGAGACGATTCTGCGTCTAAGAAATGTCAGCATGAGTCTCTTCTACCTTCAGCTACCGAGTTGACGACGTCGTCAGCTCGCGGGTGTGATCTCCGCAAGGCGCAATTCATCGCCCGACAGGGAGTTCGGTTCGTAGTTCACGGCGGCAGACTTGCCGATCACACCGCTCATACGGGCGATATAGGCGAACTGCACCAGGTTGTCGCGCTCATAGGCGAGCGCGTCAGCGAAGGCGACCTGGCGATCGTCCCCCGTCTTCGTGGCCGCATCGGCCAGAAGGGCATCAAATTCGGGCGAACCGAACATGCTCATCTGCGCCTGGCTGGTCATGTACGAGTCGGTGCTGAAGGATGCGTCTCCGGCCTGATTGCCGTGCTGCACGATCATCGCAATGGCACCCTCATCCAGAACAAACGGACGAACCTGATACTGCAGCCCGACGGAAGTTTCGGCGATCTTCACCTCGATGTTGAGACCGGCCTGACCCAGCTGTTCCTGGAGCACCTCGGTCATCTGGGCGATCTTGGGGAACTGGTCGGCGCGTGCCACGATCGTGATCTTCTCGTCGACGGGAACTCCATCGGCCTTGGCCGCATCGACGAGGTCCTTGGCCTTGGCCAGATCGAATTCCCACGGCTTGAGGCTGTCGTTGTAGCCCACAACCCCGGGCGGCACCAGCTGGTCGGCCGGAACGCTCGCGCCGGCATACAGCGAATCGGTGATGCCCGTGCGATCAATCGCGTAGTTGATGGCCTGGCGCACCCGAATGTCGTTGAGCGGCGCAATATCACCGCTGAACCGCAGGGCTACCGTTTCGTTGTTGGGGTAGTTCAGACCCAGATCGCCCGCTCCGTCATCAGCGCTCAAGCTCAGCGCGAGGTCGGCCTCGCCACGTGTGACCATGGCAGCCCGGACCGTGCCCTCGGAGCGCCACTGGTACTCAGCGGTTGCGAAGGCCGGCGCGTCGCCCCAGTAGGTCTCGTTGGCGTTCAGGGTGAGTTTGCTACCCGCATCCCACTGTCCGACCGAGTAGGGGCCGGTGCCGATCGGTTCACGAACCTTGGCGCTCGCATCGGTCGGCGCACCGATCTCGATGAACGAGATGCGCAGCGGTAACACCGGGTCGGGCGCCTCCGTGGTGATTTTCAGGGTGGTGTCATCAACGACCTCGAGGGCGACATCGGCGTCACCGAACATTTGGCCTTCAACGTCGCAGCCGAGATCCGAGTTGACCGCGCGATCGATCGCAAAGGCGGCCGCTTCGGCGTTGAACGGGGTGCCGTCGGAGAAGGTCACGTCATCGCGCAAGGTGAAGGTCCACTCGGTATCGCCCGTTGCCTCCCACTCGGTGGCCAGAAGCGGCTCGAGGTCACCGGACGTCGGATCGCGTTCGATGAGCGGCTCGGTGGTATTGGATCGCACGACCACGCCCGTGGACGACAGCGTCGCGTCGCACGGTTCGAGTGTGGTCGGTTCGATGGGCAAAACGATGCGAACGGTGTCGGCGTCGGCACCGCTCGACGTTCCCGTGTTCGCCACGCTGCAGCCGGTCAACGCCAGGACGGAGCCGGTGGCCAGGGCGATCGTCATACGTGCCCTGCCGGATATTTTTGGAGCGGAAGACATCATTGGGTTCCTTCGGTTCATTGGGTAAAATCCTAGATTGTGCAGCCGGCCGGCCAGGCCGTCGGCTCGGTAGGTTGTTCGGGGGCTAGCCGTGTGGTCGTTTAGGCTGACCACCATGCCCCAGACGTTCGATGCCACATTTCCTTCGTCCCTGCCCCCGCAGGTTGACGCTCCCACCCGCACGGACCTCGTTGTCGACGCGCTGAAATCCGCGATCCTGGCCGGCGGGCTGAAACCCGGTCAGGTTCTGGTTGAGCGCAAGGTCGCCGAGCAGCTGGGGGTCTCCAAGACGCCGGTGCGTGAGGCGTTGATCGTGCTGGAGCGTTCGGGATTGCTGACCGTGGAGGCTCGAAGAATTTCGGTGCGCCAACTGAGCTTCACCGACATCCGTCATGTCTACGAGGAGCGAGTGCTGCTGGAGCCGTGGGCCATCCTCGATGCCGCGCGCACCGATGGATCGTTCACGGTGGCGGGGCAAGCTCTGGCCGATGCCCGTGCCTTTGCCAAGGCTAACGACAATGCCTCCGCAGCGCTGGCGAACCGACGATTCCACCGCGGGATGTATGCCAACAGTGAGAACGAATTCGTCGTCAACTCCCTGGACCGTTTGCAGGACCTGACCGCACTGGCCGTCGCGGGCGTGCTGTGGGAGAACTGGCCGAGACGAGACATTGAGGCCAGCGAGCACGAGGCCATTTACGACGCGGCCCGCGGAGGCGACGCTGCGACGGCAGCCCGCCTCATGAAGGAACACATCACCTCGTCGATCGACCGGGTCGCGGAGCGCGAGGCCGGCCTGTAGCCCGGGCACGGTTACCCCGCCATGACTTCTCGATAGCCCTTCATGAGCTCATCGTTGGGCGGGTACGTGCCGCGGAGGGGGCTGCCTTCCTCGACCTTGGTCAGGATGTACTCTTCGAGTCGTTCCTGCTCCAGGGCGTCTCGAGCCACGGATTCGACGAAGTGACGCGGTATGCAAACCACTCCATCGCGGTCGCCGACCATGATGTCGCCGGGGTAGATGGCGACCTCGGCGCACGCGATGGGGATCTGGAAGTCCACGACGTGGTGCTGGGCGAGGTTGGTCGTCGGAGAGGCACCGGCCGAAAATGTGGGCATGTCCAATTCTTCGAAGCCGACCATGTCGCGAAAAGAGCCGTCGCTGACGATGCCGCCGGCCCCGCGAAGCTTCAATCGGGTGGCCAGAATGTGTCCGATCGAGGCGGCTCTCTTCTTGCCCCTGGCATCGATCACGAGTACCTGTCCGGCGCCGACCGATTCGACGCCGAGGCGCTGCGGGTGGTCGTAGTCCTGAAAGATCGACGGCACATCCACGTCTTCCCGGGAGGGAATGCACCGCATAGTGAAGGCCTCTCCCAGAAGGCGCTGCCTAGACGGATTGGAGAACGTCAACCCCTCGAGGAAGGTATTGCGCAGGCCCCGTGACAAGAGCTGCGTCGTGATCGTCGCTGTGCTCACCAAACCCAGGGCATGAGTCGCGGCCGCACTCAGCGGCGCAAACTGTTCTCCCGCCGAACTTTCGGTTGCATCCTGCTGTACTGATTTACCTGACATGCTCATAAACCTTTCATTGGGCCGACACCGTTGTCTTGGTATACCAAGATACCAACATGGCAACTGTAGCTGAGCAACGCGAAACATGGAAGTGCCGGCGCGAAAAGAATGGCGCTCCACTCGCATTCGAGCGGCCGCTGAAATCGTTCGACCATCCGGGAACGGTGTACCGGCGCGCCCAGGTCCAGGTGACGGTGCTGCTTGAATAGGAGGACGTGTCCGGGGACACTGCAGAACCAACGGAGGGGGTCACGTGTGAGAACGATCTACGCGTTGCTGCTGAGCGCCCTAATCCTGGCCGTTGGGCTGTCGGTCGCCGCACCCGACGCGACACTCGTAGCCGGCGGGCTCACCTTCGCCGCAGCCGTGGTGGGGCTGGTTTTGGTAAATCGAACTCAGCGCAGCATTGCGCTGGTGCTGAGTGCGGTCGGGGTCGCATCCGTTGTGCTGAGCCTTCAGCTGGGCGGTCAGATCGACGTTCGCGACCTGTTCTCGGTCAACCAGGACCTCATCGGCATGCTCACCGCCGTCTCGTTTCTGCGCCTGGTCACCCCGACCTCGCCCACGACCCGCACCCGCCTGCACGGCCGGCTCGCCGTTGTGCGCACGGCCCTGGCCACGCACGCTCTCGGTGCCATCATCAATATCGGCGCGGTCGGCATCGTCGGCGATCACCTGCGTGGCCGCTCCGCCCTGCGCCTCGCTGACGCCGCGCTGGTATCCCGATCCTTCTCGGCAGCGGCGTTCTGGTCGCCATTCTGGGCGGCCGCCGCGGCGGCCACCACGCTCGTGCCCGGCGCGAATTCTCTCGTTCTTCTCCTCGTGGGGTTGGGCCTCGCGCTCGTCGCTATCGGCCTGAGCGTCTGGGACATCTTTCACCTGTGGGGCCGCGAACTGCCCGCCTATACCGGCTACACGCTGAGCTGGGCGCTCATTCGCGTTCCTCTCGCCCTCGTTGCCCTGGTTATTGTTGCGCACCAGCTTGTTCCCAGCGTTCCCGTGCCGCGCATCGTGCTGCTGGCCGGTCTCGGCGTCACCCTGATCGGTCTGCTGATTGCCAACGGTCGCGGGGCGCTCGGGGCACTCGCCCGGCACGCCCGCCACGATCTGCCGCAGTTGCGCGGCGAGGTCACCCTGTTTGCCTCGGCCGGGATACTCGCGGTCGGTCTGCGGATGCTGTTCCCGCTGTTCGACCTGCAGCTGCCATTTTCTGAATTCACCGTTCCCGTCGCCTGGGCCATGATGCTCACCATGATTTTGCTGGCGCTCGTCGGGGTGCATCCGGTCGTGTCGGTCGCGATCGTCGCTTCGCTCGTGCACACCCTGTCGCCCGACCCGACCCTGTTTGTACTGGCCGCATGCATCGGCTGGGGCGTCTCGTCGGCGGTCGGTCCGGTCACCGGTCTGACCATGCTGCTCAGCGCCCGTTACGGCATCGACAGCGTGAAACTCACCCGCCGCAACCTGGTCTACCTGGCCATTGTGCTCGTCACGTCGTGGCCCGCACTGCTAATCTGCGCCGCGCTGGCCTGATCCCGACGCACGAAAACCCCGTTCGCGCAGCGAACGGGGTTTTCTGTGTGCGACGAAAAGCGGCAGGTGAGACTATACGGTCGCTTCGACCGGCTCGTCGCTGACGACGTAGTTCTGAATTTCGATCAGCAGCAGGTCGCCGGCTTCCTGGTCGGTCAGGCCCTGGGCCAGAGCGAGTTCGGAGACGAGGATCTGGCGTGCCTTTTCGAGCATCCGCTTTTCGCCGGCGGAAACGCCCTTGTCCTGGTCGCGACGCCACAGGTCGCGCACGACCTCGCTGACCCGGTAGACGCTGCCGCTGGCCATCTTCTCCTGGTTGGCCTTGTAGCGACGTGACCAGTTGCCCGGCTCCTCGGTGAAGGCGTTCTGCAGGATTTCATACACGGCGCTGACACCGGCGGCGTCGATGACGTCGCGCACGCCGACGAGTTCAACGTTGTCGACCGGCAGCTGAATGGTCAGCGCGCTGGTGTGCACGTTGAGGGTCATGAACTGCTTCTCGACGCCCTTGATGGTGCGGGTCGCAAGGGCCGTGATGGTGACCGCTCCGTGGTGCGGGTAGACCAGGGTTTCGCCGATTTCAATCTTCATAGAATGCGCCTTCAGTTTTGTGTGGGTGAGGCAACGCGGGCAGGCGTTGCGCTTGAAGCAGGGGTATCGAGCAGCCAACCGGGCAGCAGCGCCACGAGCTGGTCTACGAGTTCGTCGTCGGAGACGTCGAGGTGGCCACGCATCCAGGCACCAATCAGGGTGAGTGCGCCGCCGGCGACATAGGTCGTGACGAGTTCGGCATTCACAGCGTCGTCGAAGACGAGCACCGATCGGAGCATGCGGGTCGCGTAGGCCTCGATGATCTGGTCGTGCGCGCTGCGGGTCAGCGGCAGCTCCAGCACGCTCGCATACAGGGGAAAGTTCTCCACCATGTGGGCGACGAGCCGGGCATAGCCGAGCCGCGAGGCGTTCTCGCCGGTGCGGGGCCGCGGCAGATCGAGGCCGGCCGAGCCGATATCCGCGAACTGGGCCTGCAGCAATTCTGCGGCGAGCACATCCAGGCTGGCGAAGTGCGCGTAGAAGGAGCTGCGGCTGATGCCGGCCAGCCGTACGATGTCGGCGACTGAAACGGATGCCGCCGGCTGGGCAATGAGGGTGCGGATCGCCGTGAAGATGAGCTGCCTGGTGCGTTCGGCCCGGGGGTCGTGCGTGAGCTTGGGCTCGAGCGAAACCTCTGGCTGTTCCGCTGACTTCACCTCTCCCGCCTGCGGGCGGGAGGAAGTCAACGGAGTCATTTATTCATAGTACCACTTTTCGGACACGTGTCCGAGACGCTGTTCCGTTTCACGGCTGACTCGCGGGAAGGTCGTCATTTCGCGAGTCAGCCGGCGAGACCTCAGCGCCCGCGATGCTCGTCGAGCAACTGCGCACAGCGGATGAACCCGAGGTGCGAGTAGGCCTGCGGGTGGTTGCCCAGGTGGGTTTCGGTGGCCGGATCGAATTCTTCCGAGAGCAGCCCGGTCGGGCCGGCCAGGGCGATCAGCTGGTTGAACAGCACCTCGGCCTCGTCCAGGCGCCCAGTGAGCACGTAGGCCTCGATCAGCCAGGTGGTGCAAATGTGGAATCCGCCCTCGAGGCCGGGCAGGCCGTCGTCATAGCGGTAGCGGAACACCGTCGGGCCCATGCGCAGTTCGCGCTCCACCGCGCTCACGGTGAGCTGAAACCGCTCGTCGGTCACGTCGAGCAGACCGGACAAGCCGATGTGCAGCACGGCGGCATCCAGGTCGGGGCTGTCGTAGGCCACGGTGTATGACTGGGCTTCCTCACTCCAGCCTTCGCGCAACACCTCATCGCGAATAGTGGTGGCCAGTTGCTCCCAGCCCGCGCCGATCTCGCGCCCGTGCCGCACTGCGGTGCGAATGGCCCGGTCCACGGTCACCCAGCACATGGTCTTGGTATAGGTGTGGTGCCGCGGCGAGCGCCGGGCCTCCCAGATGCCGTGGTCAGGTTCGTCCCAACGACTCGTGACGGCTTCGACCATTTCGGTCAGCAGATGCCACTGAAAGTCGGAGAGTGTTCCCTGCCGCGCACTGAGGGTGTCGATCAGTTCGGCAACCGGGCCGAAAACATCGATCTGCACCTGATTGTCAGCCGCGTTTCCGATGCGCACCGGGCGTGACCCGGCATAGCCAGGCAGCGACTCGAGGCTCGCCTCGGTCGACAGCGACGAGCCGGTGACCGAATAGAGCGGATGCAGCCACTGCGCGCCGGGACTGTCCGTGACGACCCCGTCCAGCCACTGCAGAAACCCATCGGCTTCGTCGGTCGATCCCAGGTCGACGAGTGCTTTGACGGTCATCGAGCCGTCGCGCAGCCAGCAATAGCGGTAGTCCCAGTTGCGGGTGCCACCGATTCCTTCCGGCAGCGACGTGGTGGAAGCCGCAAGCACCGCTCCGGTCGGTTCGTAGCAGAGGGCGCGCAGCACGAGGGCCGACCGCCCGACGAGCGAGGGTTTCACGCTCGGCAACGTCAGCGAATTCACCCAGGCACGCGAGTCGTTCATGACCGCACCGCGCCTGGCCGCTTCACCCGCATCATCCGGGAAGTAGGGTTCGGTGTCGCCGCAGCGCAGATTGAGCATGATCGCGCCCCGCGAGAGATCGACAACGGCGGTGGCCGTTTCGTTGCGACCGTCGCTCGTGACGGTGAATTCGACACCCGCGGCGGAGAGCACGATCGGATCGGGGGTGCCCGTAATGGTCACCATGCCGTCGGCCGCATGCATGTTGAAATAGGCGCCGGCATAATCGGGCCGCGGGGCAAAGACGATGCGTGCACGGCCGGTTCCGGTGAGCTTGCGCACCAGGTTCGTGATGCCCAGCGGCGACGGCTCGATGTAGTCGGTTACTGTGACGTCGGCCCACCGGGTTTCAACGATCATCGTGTTGTCGACGTAGCGCTGACCCAGCACCCGGCTCTCTTTGACCGGCTCGATCGAGAAATGCCCGGCCTCTTCACTGCCGAGAATGCTGGCGAACAACGAGCCTGAGTCGGGCAGCGGATGCGTCATCCAGCAGATGCGCGCCTCCGGTGTCACGAGGGCCGTCGACGTGCCGTCACCGAGCATGGAGTGACGTTCGATGGCCACGACGTGCTGGCCGAACAGCCAGTCCTTGCGCAGCTCGAACAGCAGCGCCAGCATCTGGGCAAGCATTTCCGGGCCGCTGATGCGGTGCGAGGCAACGGATGCGCCGTCGCCGATGCGAATGCCGAGGTCGGGGCCGTGCAGGGTGTTCATGGCCATTTCGTCGCTCTCGGCGTCGCCGGCAAAGAAGGTGGCGCTCACACCGAGACGCATGCGCAGACGATCGAGGGCCACCCCGGAATCCTGACGCTGATCGGCCCCCTCCGGGGCGTCGACGAACTGCGAGTCGAACTCGCCCCCGTTCGACCCGACCAGGTGCACCTCCCGGGGCAGCCGGGAATCTGCGGCGAGGTCACGCACGGGGCGGCCCGACATAACAGCCGTGTGCGTGTTGGGCAGGGTGGCGAGGGCACGCAGAGCCGTCGCTGATTCCTCCAGAAGTACCGAGGGAACGTCGGAGGCGACGTGATAGGAGAGCGTGCCGCCGTAATTGCAGGCCACGAGCAGGGAGGGCGTGCGCGCGAGCTGTTGCAGATCCTGCAATATCTCGCTTGACAGCCCCGTCAACGTGCGTGGAAGATTCTTCGAAAGATTCAATTGTGGGGGCATTGGAGGTTCCTTGCAGGAGGGGCGTCGACCGTCAAACCAGTTGCTAGACCTAGGCGACGTTACCATTTGCCGGGCCGGGCCGACAAAGAAACCACCTTCTGGCGGATTGTTCGTAGTTTTTGTGGGCCGCGCGAACCACTATCATGAAGCCACAACCGCATTTTCGGTTCGCAAACTTTCGTCGGGTGGCTGACATGGCAACAAGATGGGCGCGGTTCGCTCGCGGCTGGCTGACCGCTGTCGTCGCCGTTCTCGTCGCGGCGCTCTCCCATATTGCCGGCGGCGGCAGCGCTCCCGCCCCCCTCGCCCTCGCCCTCGCCCTCGCTTTCGCCGGGATGGTGAGCGTGGTCCTGGCCGGTAAAAAACTGTCCCTGATGAAGCTGTCCGTGTCGGTCGCCTTCAGTCAGCTGCTGTTTCACCTTCTCTTTGCGCTCGGCGGCACCGCCGGCACGATGACCGTGGCCGGTCATCACGGTTCGACGACGGTTCTGGTGGGGGCGGCATCCGCTGCGCCGGCCATGCACTCCGGTGGCGCGATGTGGATTGCCCACACGGTCGCCGCCGTACTGACGATTGTGGCGTTACGGCGCGGCGAGCGCGCGTTCTGGGCGCTGGTCGAAACGGCGCGCACCGCGCTGGTCACCGTGTTCATCGCCCTCGGCCTGGTCGTGCCGACGCCGGGTCGCACCGCCCGCGTACGCGCGGCGCTGCGGCGCGAGGTCGTGCGAACAGACCTGGCCGTTCTGCTGTCGCCGATGCGGCACCGCGGTCCGCCGCCGGTCCTGGCCGCCTTCTAACCCACTCCGGTTAGCGGCCTCTTCCGCTTGAGCCCGAGCGCCCGCTCGCAGCGCTCGCAGCACTCGTTTGACTCGGCGGCACTCGCAAAATCCAGTGCCGCGAACCCTAACACGTGCCGCGACACACCCGAGCGCGTCCGCGCGACGCCATATCCGCCTTTTCGCGACCCTTTGGAGGTAACGCATGCTCCTTCTCCCTGCCCGAAAACGGTTTCTGACCGTTCTGGGGGCCCTTGCACTCGCGGCCGGATTCGCTCTCACCGGCGCCGCGCCGTCCGCAAGTGCACACGATTCGGTGCTCTCGACGACTCCGGCCGATGCGGAGCACGTCGATGTTGCTCCCGAAACGGTATCGATACGTTTCACCGACGACATCATGCAGCTCGGTGCCGTCGCTCTCGTTGTGGATGCCGCCGGCACCAACTGGGCGGAGGATTCTCCCTCCCTCGACGGGCCAACAGCCACCCTGGCCGTTGACCCGGATCTGCCCGATGGTGCCTACCAGGTGCGCTGGCGGGTGGTCTCGGCCGACGGGCATCCCATCTCTGGCACGTTCGACTTCACCGTCGGCAATGCCGATGCGATACCGCCAGACCCAACGGATGCCGCGGCTCCGGTCGTCACCACACCGACCGAACCGGCCGTCGTCGGATCCACCACCGTGGACTCGACCGCGCCCTCCAACCAGGGCGGGCTGCCAAGCGGGGTCATCGCCCTGATCGGCGCGGTCGTTGGTCTGGGTCTCTTTCTCGGCGTTTTGGCGCTGAGTCGACGCCGCGCGGCATCCGCTACATCGCCCCTCGCGGGCGAAATCGAACAAAACATTTCTCACCCGAAAACTGAAACGGACAAATCATGACACTCACCACCACCCCCCGCATTCTGGTCGTCGCCGTGGCTGCACTGCTCGCCTTGAGCGGTTGCGCCGGAACCATCGACACCGCAGAACCCGCCGCCACGGCCGCAGCGGCCGCAGCCGACAGCCTCACCATCACGGATCCGTGGGTTAAGTCCGCGACCGAAGGCATGAGCGCGGTCTTTGGTAATCTCGAAAACTCGGGCGACACCGACATCAACATCGTCTCAGCCGAGTCATCGGCCGCAATGAAGATGGAGCTACACGAGACCGTGGAAGACGACTCGGGCGCCATGGTCATGCAGCAGAAGGAGGGTGGCTTCATCGTTCCCGCCGGCGGCTCCTACGAGCTCGCTCCGGGCGCCAACCACATAATGCTCATGGGGCTGACCGCGCCACTCGTCGCGGGCGAAGAATCCACGTTCACCCTCACCCTCTCCGATGGCTCCACGTTCGAGTTCATGGCTCCGGCCAAGGATTACTCCGGCGCGAACGAGAGCTACGACGAGGGCACCACCGAAACCGACAAGTAATGACGGGCGATCAGCAGCCATCCGCTGGTCGTCGACTCAGCCGGCGGCACCTTCTTCTGGGAGGTGCCGCCGCCGGGATCGGCGCCGTCGGCGCGGTCGGTATTGACCTGGCTACCAAATCTTCTCCTCCGGCGATTGCGGAGCCGCTCAACGGCTCCAGGACCGTTCCGTTCTACGGTGTGCACCAGGCCGGAATCGACACCGTGCCGCAGAGCAACGCCACCATCATCGCGCTCGATCTCAACGCCGGCACCGACGCACCGACCCTGCGGCGGCTCATGAAGATTCTCACGAGCGACGCCGCGCGGCTCAGCCAGGGCGAGTCAGCCCTGGCCGACTCCGAGCCGGAGCTCGCCGTTGTTCCGGCTCGCCTCACGGTCACCTTCGGTTTCGGTCCCGGCCTCGTCGCCGCGGCCGGCGGCACCGCGCCCACCTGGCTGCGGCCCCTGCCACCGTTCGGCGTCGACCGGCTCGACCCGGCCTGGGGCGACGGTGACCTGCTGCTGCAGATCGCCGCCGACGATGCCCTCACCGTGGCGCACGCCACCCGCATGCTTCTCAAAGACAGTCGATCCTTCGCCACCGTGCGTTGGGTACAGACCGGTTTTCGGCAGGCACCCGGGTCGGTGAAGCCGGGCACGACCATGCGCAACCTGTTCGGCCAGGTTGACGGCACCATTAATTTTGTGCCGGGCACCCCCGACTTCGAGCGCCTGGTCTGGGGCGCCGCCAACAATCCCAGTTGGCTGCACGGCGGCACGGGCTTCGTACTGCGACGCATTGCGATGGACCTCGACAAGTGGGACAAGCTCGACCGCAGCGGCCGCGAGGCATCCGTAGGGCGGACCCTCAGCAATGGCGCTCCGCTCACCGGCGTGCACGAAACAGATGCCGCCGATTTCAACGCGAAGACGGCCATTGGTTTTCCGGTCATTGCGGAGTTCTCGCACATGCGGCGAGCCCGCAGCGAGAACCCGGACGAGCGCATCCTGCGGCGCGGGTACAACTACGACGACACGCCCACCGCCGGCAGTGTCTCAAACTCGGGCCTACTGTTCGTGACTTTTCAAGCGGATGTCGACGCCCAGTTCGTTCCCATCCAGCGCCGCATCGACGAGCTCGACCTGCTGAACGTGTGGATCACACCGATCGGTTCGGCCGTCTTCGCCATTCCGCCGGGGTGCGCTGAGGGAAGCTATATCGGCGACACCTTGTTCTGACCCGGCGGGCAGCGGATCGCACCCTCGGATTGCTATTGATAATAAGAATCAATATGGTTAGTGACGAAGGCGGTGACCACCCGCCCGGCCACACTGAACCAGAGAGCCTGCATGTCCCTAGCGTTAAGCGTGCAGAATCTCACCGTTTCCCTCGGACGGCACCGCCTGCTGCACAATCTGGGCTTCTCGATCGAGCCGGGCGAGCGGGTGGCGCTGCTCGGGGCTTCCGGTTCGGGAAAATCACTCACGGCGGCGGCTGTGCTGGGCTGCCTGGGTGCAGAATTTCGCGTGGAGGGCAGCATCAGCGTGTTCGGCACCGTCGCGGCCGTCTACCAGGATTCGGCAGCGGCCCTGAACCCGCTCGTCTCGATTGGAGCGCAGCTCGCCGTTCCCATATCCCGCCGGTGCGGGCCGGGCCGGACCGCGGCGCGACGACGGGTCGCCGAATTGCTGGACTCGGTCGGCATTGACGACCCGGAGCGCACCATGGCCGGCTACGCCGCCGAGCTCTCCGGCGGACAACGGCAACGCGTCTGCATCGCGTTGGCTCTGGCTTGCCGGGCCCGGTTACTCATCGCCGACGAGCCGACCACAGCCCTCGACGTAGTGAACCAGGCGCGGGTACTCGAGGCGCTGCATTCCTCCGCTGTGGCGGACCGCGCCGCCATCCTGTTCATCACCCACGATCTGGCCGTGGCCGCGTCGATCTGCGACCGCGCCATCGTGCTGGAGAACGGTAAAGTCGCCGAGCGGGCCACCATGGCCGCCCTGATCGGCGACCCGCAGCATCCGTATTCGCGCGCCCTGGTCGACGCCGCGCGGCCCGCCCCCGCCGTGGCGTGGTGCCGTTGACCGTCGTGCCACCGCCCCGTACCCGATCCGCGCCGCCCAGCCTCATCCTGCCGGGCTCCCTGCGCGCCACCGGCATCTCGCACAGCTACCCCGTTGGCACTCGCCGGCGTCGCAGGAGTGCCAACCCGGCCCTGACCGGCGTCACCGTCACCGTCGCTGCCGGCGAGACTGTGGGGCTCGTCGGCCGCTCCGGCTCGGGCAAATCGACGCTGCTGCGCGTTCTGCTCGCTCTGGAACGCCCAACCGCCGGCACGATCCACCTGGGCGGCGACCGCATCCAGCCCGGCAGTGCGCGCGCCCTACGATCCTTTCGTCGGCGGGTGCAGTACGTGCCACAGGATCCGGCGGCGAGCCTCGACCCCCGCATGAGCGTCGATCGGCTGGTGCGCGAACCACTGGTCTGCCTCGACGTGGCAGGCAATCACCGGAACCTCGTGCGTACGGCTCTCGACGATGTCGGACTGCCCGCGAGCCTCGGGGCGCACCGGGTGCGGGAGCTTTCGGGCGGACAGGCCCAACGGGTCGCGATCGCCCGCGCCCTGGTGACGGCACCCCAGTTTCTGCTGGCCGACGAACCGGTCAGCGGGCTCGACCCGCCCCGCCGCAACCGGGTGCTGGATCTGCTCGCCGAACTCGCCCGCGAACGCCGGCTCGGACTCGTTTTCGTCTCGCACGACCTCCACGCGGTCGCACGCCTGTGCAACCGCAGCATCGTGCTGCACTCGGGGCAAATCGTCGAGACCGGAACCACCCTTGATCTGCTGCACAGGCCCGGCCACCACGCCACCCGCGCGTTGGTCGAGGCCCTGCCCGTATTGCCCGCATAGCCGGCCCAGCTCACAAACATTCATTCATTCCAGACAAGGAACCCATGACTCCCGCGAAACACCGCACCGCCCTCGCCGGCTCCCCCGAAAGCTCCCCCGCCCGTTCCCGCACCAATTCCAGCACCAATTCCCGTGCCAAGTCCCCGGCCACCAGCGTGGCCATCGCCCTCGCCCTCGTCGTGAGCTTCGCCCTCACCGGCTGTTTCACGGGCACCTCCGGTTCAGGCGCTTCCGGTACCGACGCCTCCGGCCCGGGCGCCTCCGACCGCATCAGCCTCGCCATGCTGCAACCGCCGCGATCCGGCCTGTCGCCGCTGAGCGACGACGCGTTCAAACTGTCACGTTGGAGTACCGGCGAAACCCTCGTCGCACTCGACGCCCAGGGCGACGCCCAGCCCGCGCTCGCGACGAGCTGGCAACAAACGGATGCCCTCACCTGGCGGTTCGACCTGCGGCCCGACGTGACATTTCACGACGGCACGCTCCTCACTGCTGAGCAGGTCGCGGTCTCGCTCACGGCAGCGGCCGAGTCCACCCCGAAACCGCGCATCCTCGACGGCGTCATCCTCACGGCCACCGCTCGCGGGCCGTTGACCGTGGAGGTGCACACCGGCACCGAAGACCCCCTCATTCCGCAACGGCTGTCCAGCCCGCAGCTCACCATTCTGGCGGCCGCCGCATACTCCGACGACGGCACCGTCAATCCGATCCAGACCGGCACCGGCCCATTCGTGCTCGCCGCCGTCGACGGTACGACCGGCGCCACGCTCAACCGTTTTGACGACTACTGGGGCTCACCAGCGGCCGCGAGCGGCATCGATGTGTCATTCGTGCCCGATGGCACCGCGCGCGCCGCCGCCCTGCGCACCGGAACGGCCGACATCGTCGAGGCGATCCCGGTTGGACAGGTCTCCCAGATCGATGCCGAACTCGTGCACGAGGTGCCGATGCCGCGCACCAATACGCTGTATTTGAACACCGAGACCGGCCCGTTCGCCGACCCGGCCGTGCGGGCTGCTGCGCGGGTCGCGCTCGAGAATGCGACCCTGGTCGAGCTCGTCTACGAAGGTCGCGCCGATGCGGCTGCCGGGCTGCTGGGACCGGCGCTGGACTGGGCGGCCGGTGAGCGCACCACCGCTTTCTATACCGAAATCATGGCCCGTCGCGCCGAGGCTGCGGCCGTCGACGGCGTCAGGATCACGCTCGGCACCTTCACCGACCGCGCCGAACTCCCCGAAGTGGCCGTACAACTGGAACAGCAGCTCGAGGCCGTCGGCTTCGTGGTTGACCAGGATGTGCGCGAGTACCAATACATCGAAGCAGATGCCCTGGCCGGCGCCTTCGACGCGTTCCTCCTCTCCCGCGCGACCGTGCTCGATTCCGGCGACCCGGTCGCCTACCTGTACAGCGACTTCGCCTGTTCCGGTTCTTTCAACATCGCGCAGTTCTGCGATGAGACGGTGGATGCCGCGCTCGACTCCGCCGGCGCACTTGCCGCCGGCAGCGATCGTCGCACCGCCATCATGCACGCCGAAGCCCTCATCCTCGCGAGCGACGCGGCCCTGCCCCTGCTGCACGAGCGGGTGCTGCAGGGCGAGGGTCCCGGCGTCACCGGCGTTGCGCGCGACCCCCGCGAGCGCGCCCTCATCACCAATGAAACGCGCGTCACCGACTGATGAACCGGGGGTGGGCCATCGCAGCAACCTCACGTGCGCTCGCGATCGCGGCGGTCGTGCTACTGATCGGCATGTTGCCCTGGTTGTCGGGCCGCAGCCCGGAATACACCATTCTGCGCGCACGCTACGCCGAGCTGGAAGCCACCGCCGACAACCTGGCCGCGGTGCGCACCGAGCTCGGGCTCGACCGCGGACCGATCGTGGTGTTTCTGCACTGGGTCGGCGGCGTCTTCCGCGGCGACTTCGGCACGTCGTGGATCAGCAACCAGCCGGTACTGCCGGGCACGCTCAACGCCCTCGGCGTGTCGCTCACCCTCATGGCATTCGCCATCGTCGTGGCCGCGGTCGTGGCCGCGCTACTCTGCCTGCCCCGCCTGCGCGCCGGTCTCAGCGGTCATCGCCCGCGCGGTCCCGGAGCCATCGCGGCAGCACTGACCGCGCTGCCCGAATTTCTCCTCGCCGCCGCACTGCTCATCGTCGGCGCGGTCTGGCTGCGCTGGTTTCCGCCATACGGGTGGAGCGGAATCGACTACGCCGTGCTGCCCGCGCTGGCCCTCGGCGTTCCGGCCGGCGGCCTGATCGGGCGTCTGCTCAGCGACGCGATCACCTCCACCTACGCTGAGCGGTGGGTGCTCACCTGGACCATGGCTGATTTTCCGCGCTGGCGCATCGGCGTCGCGATTCTGCGCCGCGCGCTGCCGTCGGTGCTCAGCCAGGTCGGTCTCGTGCTCATCGGTCTCACCGGCGGCGCCGTGGCCGTGGAGCAGATCTTCGCCATTCCCGGGCTCGGCCGGGCCACCCTCGGCGCAGCCCGGTCGCAGGATATCCCGGCGCTGCAGGCCGGGATCCTCGCCCTGCTCGCCGTGGCGGTCGTCGTCGGCGGGCTGGTCGGCCTGCTCCGGTGGTTACTTCTGGGCCCGGCGCTGCGCCTCGGTGCACTGACCGTACCCGATGCGCGTGTTCCGGCCCGGCCCGGCGACCGTGTCACGCCGATCGCCGCGGCGATTTTACTCGCAACCGTGATCGCTGCCGGATTACTGCGGGACCCGTTCACGTCCCAACACGCTCGCCTGGCCCACCCGTCATGGACGTTGCCTTTCGGAGCGGATGCCAGCGGCCGCGATTTGCTCGGCCGCATCGGCCACGGAGCGATCACCACGCTCGGGACTGCGCTCGGCGTGGTTCTGGTGTGCGTCGTGCTCGGGCTCGTCATCGGACTCTTCCCGCACGCCTCGATCGGCCCGCTCGAGGTCACGAATGCCGCGCCGCCGATCCTGGCCGGCATAGTGGTCACCGCGCTGTGGGGCCCCTCGATCACGGGAGCAGCCATCGCGGTGGCCGTGGTCAGCTGGGCGCCACTGGCCGCCCATACCGGTGCGCTCGTGCTGGAGGCGAAAGCCCAGCCGCACATCGGCATTCTGCCGGTTCTCGGCGTGGGACGGGCCCGGGTGATGCTGCGCTATATAGTTCCGGCCGTCGTCGGGCCGGTTTTTCGGCATGCCATGCTGCGGCTGCCCGGGGTGGCCCTCACCCTCGCCGCGCTCGGCTTTCTCGGGCTCGGCACCGACCAGCCCACGCCGGAATGGGGCCTGATTCTCGCCGAGGGAGTCGGCTACGCGGAACGTGCTCCGTGGGTCGTGCTGGCTCCGGCCGGGGCTCTGATGTTGGCCGCCGTGCTCGCCGTTTCGCTGGCCGGCCTGAACTGGGCCCGCTCGCCGTACCCCGCGCCGGTTCGTGCGCCGGGCGCGGGGCAGGATCGTTCTGGTTAGAGCGCTTCGCCCATCGGAAGGTTGCCCTTGCGGGAATCCAGCTTGCCGAAGTGGGTCTCGAGCAGGCTCTGCATCTTGTGCAGGGCACCGGTCAGGGCTTCCTCAACGGCGTTGGCGTTCTCGGTGACGACAACCGGCGTTCCGCCGGCGGGGCGCGCCTCGAGCGTGCACTTGATGTCATCGGCGCTGCTGCGGCCCGCGCTTCCGTCGGTGAGGTGAACCTCAACCCGGGTCAGGCGTTCGCTGTAGCGCGCGAGGGACTCTTCGACGATGGTTTCCAGTCCGCCGGCGACCCGCTCGGTGCCGTTGACGTTGCTGTCGGTGTTCACGATGACCTGCATTTTTACTCCTTTAATAGCTTATGCTTTCAGGCTACCGCTCCCCGCTCGGCCGCGTGCGCACGCCTCAACGCTCCGGCACGTCCAGACAGTTCAGGTCGGGAGCGAGGGACGAGACAATCCTGTAATGATGGCTCGCAGCAGCTCGGTCGTGCCTGGACCGGCCACAACAAGAAGGCGCTCGGCCAGCCCCCTGGCGGCATCGACCACGAGCGGATGGTCGAGACCGTACGTGGTCACGCCGGTGAAGACGTCGGATATCAGGTCGTCGGCCTCGGGCCAATGCACCAGCACCCGCACGGTGTCGTCGGTGTCGGTGAGCGCGGTGAGCGCGGTCGGCCGGTTGAGAAGATCGACCAGCGCGGTGGCGGCCAGATCGAGTGCGGTGACGGCGGTGTACGGGTCATTGGCGCCGGAGGCGAGGCCGCGGACGGCGACTTCGACGAGTTGTTGCAGGGCGAAGCGCACGTCCTGAAGCGGGGTGCGGGCGGTGCCGAGCGAGAACGATGCCCGAACGCTTTTCCCGAATGCCGGCTCGTGGGTGGGTGGGGAGACTCGCACGAAGCAGTCCCCGGCAACAACGTAAGCCCCGGGCATCGCCACCACGTCGATAATGACGTCCGCGTTCTCCGCGATGCGTCTGAGCTGCGCAAGATCCACCTGTTGCACATAGCCATCGGTCTCGGCCGTGACCGGTGCCGGGTCCGTCAGCAGGGGGTGTGACCCGCGATTGCCACGAGCATCCGCTTTGTTGGGATAGACGTGGGCGATGGCGCGCAGCAGATCGGCCTGCACGCGGTGTTGCAGGGTGGTGATTTGCACGGAGTCGGCGATGTGGTGAATGAAGAACACCAGCACCGCCACGTCGAGAACGCCGATGGCGACGCTGACGTAAATCGACATCGTCGGCACGAAGCCGCCCCCGGCGTCGGTCTCGGAGCGCACCGAGAGCAACACAACGAGCGCGTATAAGAACGTGGACGTGAAAACGGCCAGCACGGTCTGATTTGCACGGTCGGCCATAAAGTTGCGCACGAGACGGGGGCCGTAGGTGGACGACGTCGTCGCCAAGACCGAAATGGTGATCGAGAACGACGTGCCGGCCACGGTGAGCATCGAGGTGCCGATGATCGTGAGGATGCTTCGGGCGGCGGAGGCGCTGAGCGCGTCCACGAACCCGATGCGAATTCCCCCGTCGAGCAGGGCCTGGTCCAGCAAGACCAGAGCTTGCGCGAGGATGACCGCTCCGATCCCGAACAGGGCCGGGAGAAACCAGAGCGATTCACGGGTCTGCAGCAGAAAGGAGCGCATCAGGGTCACATCTTCTCACGAAGTATCCGCTGGCGGACAGCAGAATTCGGAACATGCCGGGGCGGTGTCGGTCACCCGAAGGCGACGGGTGAGGGAGCGGGCGGTTCCCGCTCCCTCAGATTCTTACGACTCCGTGATCCGGCGCTTGCGCGAGCGCCGTGCACTCCAGAAGAAGCCGAGTCCCAGCAGAAGCAGCAGCACGGCCACCGCCACCGAGATATAGAGCGCCGCGGCGTTCACACCCGACTGCGCCAGCTTGGTAGCCGGCAGTACGTCGGCCGTGTCGGATCCGGTGATGGGCGACTGCGCCGTGTCGACAGCGCTGCTGTACGCGGTCACCGTGTTGGTCACCTGTGGGAACGCCGCCTGCAGCACGTTCACGGTGAGGGTCACCTGGGCCCTCTGCCCCACCGCGAGCGGGCCCGCGAAGGTGCACGTCACGGTTTGCCCGGCCGGTGCACACTCAACATCTGTGCCGGCACTGGTGCGGTACTCGAGCCCGGTCGGAAGGTCATCAACAATGCTGAATTCGCCCGGGTTTTCGGTGGGGCCGTTGTTCGCAACCTCGATCAGGTAGTCGAGCGTCGTTCCCACCCGGGCCACGCCGACATGGGTTTTGGTCACGTTGAGACCGACCAGCGCGTCAACGGCGAGGGTATCGGTCGACTCGTTATTGTCGGCATCCGGGTCGGGGGTGACAGCGGAGACGACGGCGACGTTCTCGACCGTGGGGTAGGCCAGGGCGTTCACCGCAGCGTTCACGACGAGCACGGGTGCGGTCTGGCGCGGGCCGAGATCGGCGCTCAGCACGCAGGAGACCGGCGTGGTGCCAGCTTCCGCATCGGTTTCCGCCGCAACGCAGTTCCAGAGCGGGTCGCTCCCGGCACTATCCACAAACTCCAATCCGCGCGGCAGCGTGTCGAGAACGCTCACACCGGTGGCCGTTGATGGGCCGTCGTTGGTCACCTCGAGCTGGAATGCGGTATTTTCACCGATACGCCCGGCACCGGAGTGCGATTTGACGATGCTCAGGTCGGCGCTCTGACCGAACGTCACCGCCACCTCGCCCACGTTGTTGGCGCGGGTGATTTCGTCGGTCGGGGTCGAGACGACCGCGGTGTTGGTGAGCGAGACGGTACCGAGCGCCGGGTCGGAACTCGTGGTGAGCCCCAACGCCGTCGCGGTTCCGCCGGTGGCCAGTCCCACCGTGCCGTCGCCGAGGGTGCACGTCACCGGCTGAACCTCACTGTCGAGAACCGCGTCGGCAACGCAGGTCCAGCCGGGGGTATTCGCCTGAAAGCGGATGCCGACGGGCAGGCTGTCGACAATGGTGATCGCGCCCACCGCGTTCGACGGTCCCACATTCACGAGCTCGAAGTCGAAGGTGACGTCGTTGCCGGCGAGCACGTTCGCATTCGGGGTGGATTTGACGAGACTGAGATCGACCAGCGCCACCACCGTCACCGGAACGGTGTCGGTGTCGGTGCCTCGCCCGGGGCGGCTGTCGCTCCAGCCGACCGTTGCCTCGTTGGTGGCGACCGTTCCATCGGCGATCGCGGACGACACGGCAGCCGTGACGGTGATCGTAGCTGTCGTCACGCCGAGGGTCGCTCGAACGCAGCTCGTCGTGGCGAGGGTGCAGGTCCACCCGTCACCGGCGATCTCAACGGCGGTGAAGCCGTTCGGGAGCACGTCGGCAACGGTGAGCGCATCAGCGTTCGACGGGCCGGCGTTCGTCACCGTCAGCGTGTAGCTGATATCCGTTCCGGCGACAATCTCCGTAGCGGTCGGCGTGATCGTCTTGACGATCGTCACCGCGGCCTGGGTGGTCACCTCGGTGGCGTCTTCGGCCCGGTTCGGGTTCAGGTCGCCGGCCGGCTCGGGGAGCACCCCGGTGACCGTGGCGACGTTCGTGAACGTCGCGGCTCCGGCATCCGCCGGGATCGAGACGGTGACGGAGATGATGCCGGCAGTTGCCCCGGCGGCAAGAATGCCGGTGCTCGTGCAGGTCAGGTCCTGACCCACCGGGGCAGCGCAGTTCCAGCCGCTGCCGCTGGCCGATACCGGAACCAGTCCCGCCGGAACATGATCGACCACGACGGTGCCGACCGGCGCGTCGGAGGGCGCGTAGTTGGTCACGGTGAGCGCGTAGCTCACATCGGTTCCGGCCAGGACCTCGCCGGTCGGGTGCGACTTCGCGATGCCGAGGTCGGATTCTCCGGTGAGGGAGGTATCGGTGGAACCGGTGGCCGGTGGCGTGTTCGCCGAGGAGACGGTGGCGCTGTTGCGCACGTCTCCGGTGAGCGAGCTGGGCACGTTCACGCGAACGTTCACGGTTTCGGTGCCGCCCGCCACGAGCGTGCCGGTCAGGGCACAACCAATGGTGGACGGATCCGCACTGGTTTCGGTGCACGCCCAGGTTCCGGGGCCGGCGGTGCCGGTCTCAGCGAACGTCAGCCCGTTTGGCAGGACGTCCTCGATGGCCACCGTGCGGGCATCCGCAAAGCCGTTGTTGGTCACAACGAAGCGGTAGGTACCGGTGGTTCCCGGAACGAGTTTGTCTTCCACGAGCGACTTGGTGATGCCCAGGGTCGTGGCCGTGTTGACGGGGGTCACGGTTTCGGATTCGTTGTTGGCCGACTCCGGGTCCGTCGTCGTGCCCGACACCGTCGCGGTGTTGGTGAGGCTGCCGGTGAAGCCGGAGTCGATCGTGGCGGTCACCACAATCTGGGCGGTGGCGTTCAGGGGCAGGTCACCGGACAGCGTGCAGGTGATCACACCTGCCGACACAGCACAGTCCGCACCGGCGCTCGTGGCGACCACGTCGGAAATATTGCCGGGCAGAGCGTCGGTCACGGTGATGGATTCCACGGAGAGCGACGGGCCCAGGTTGACCACGTCGAGGTTCCAGCTGGCTTGCTGGCCCGCCGCGAAGGTCCCCTGCGCGGTTTTGGTTACGGCGAGGTCGGCGCTCGTGGTGACCGCGATCGTCGACTCGCTCGTATTGTTGGCCAGCGTCGGGTCGAAGGTACGCGCGGCGACGGTCGCCGAGTTGGTGACGCTGGTGGCATCGGCCACGTCCGACGCCACGGCTACGGCAACGGAAATGACCGGCCAGGCTGCGCCGCTCGCGAGCGTTTCGTTGGCGTTGCTGCGTTCACAGGTGAACGCCCCGGTGTCGGCGTTTGGAGTCGTGCAGCTCCAGCCGGTTCCGGATGCCGCGGTGACGGTGATTCCGGCCGGAAGCGGTTGCGCCGGCAGGTCGCTCACCACGAAGTTGTGTCCAGCCACATTGCCCACTGCGGTGTTCGGCCCGGCATTGCTCACGGTCAGGGTCCACGCCTTGGCCGTCGCAGCGCCGGCCACGAGGGCGTCACCGGCGGCCTTCACGATCCGTACGTCGGCGGAATGCACGAACGCATCAGCGGTGGCAGAACCGGGGGCGTACGACGTGGGACCGGATCGGCCGGTCGCGTCGGTCGCATCCGTTGCCACTGCCGTGAGGGTGTTGCGGTGCTGCACGGTTGTGCCGGTGCCCGGGGCGGTCAACGCGGCCGTGGTGGGCTGCGCCGAAAAGCGGATGACGATGGAAGTTCCCGGAGCGACCGCGCTGAACGGCGCCCAAACCAACGTCTGCACACCGCCGATGGTGCTGAGCGAGGGGTCGGCGAGGGCGACGGCCGCCGCAGATCCGATCTTCACCGTGCTGGTGCCCGCGGTGTAGACCCAGTTGGCGGGCAGCGCATCGGTGGCCGTGACTGTTTTGGCAGTGCCGCCGCCCGCGTTCCGCAGGGTGAGCACCCAGCCGAAGTCGGTGTCGACGTAGGCGGTCGAGCCGCTGGCCACGGCCTTGGTCAGGGTGATGCGCGGGAAAGCGGGCGTGACCGTTGCCGTTGCGGTGGGCGGGTTCGCCGTGTATTCGCGTTCGTCGGTCGCGCTGCTCGGCAGGGAACGATAGGTCGGCACGGTGACGACGTTGGTGAGCGCACCGGTGCCGAGCGTCGACGATGCGGCGAGCTGTGCGTCGTAGGTCTGCACGTCGCTGCCGCCCTTGGCGATGGTCGAGATCGTCCAGGTGATGGTGTTGCCCGAGAGCACGCCACCGCCGCTGATATTCGTGACACTGCCCAGGTCGATCCCCGTCGGGATGGTGTCGACAATGCTCACGTCGAAGGCATCGCTCGTTGTGGCGGTGTTCGCGTTACGGGTCGTGACGGTGTACCTGAATACCTGGCCGGGTTCCGGCGTCGTGTCGGAGACCGTCTTGGCGATCGTCAGGGCCGGTTCGAGGACCGTCACGTCGGCGGTCGGCGATACGGCGCTTTCATCGAAGGTGGCGCCGGCGGATAGCGGCGTGCTGCCGTTGGTGCGCATCCAGCCGAGGAAGGCTCCGTTCTTGAGCACGTCTCCAGCGGTTCCGGCGGCGCTGAGCACCGTTGCCGTGAAGGTCACCGTCACCGTGCGGTCCGTGGTGGTGGCGAGCACGTCGCCGAGCGCCCAACCAATCTTCTGGCCGGACGCGTCGAGTGCCGCGCCGGAACCGGGCAGGTCATCGTCGCACGAGCCGAGAGCGGTTTCACAGCTGACCACGGCTGTACCTGCGCGGATCCCGACGGGCAGGGTATCGATGATCGCGGCGTCGTAGAAGTTGACGTTGCGGGGCAGTGCCACGCTGATGGTGTAGTCGATCGTGCCACCGATGGTGGCGGTGGCCGGCTGCACCGTCTTCACGGTGACGGCGCCCTCCACGGTGACCTTGGCGGAGGAGGAGGCCGACACGACGAGTTCGGTCGCCGGGTCGTTGACCGCGGTGACGTTCTGGTTGGGGTCGTTGTCGAGGGTTGAACCGGTCACAAATGCGGTGTTCGTGTAGCTGACCAGGCCGGCAGCGTCGGGGTCAACGACGGCTTCGAAAGTGACGCTGGTGACGTCAGGGCTCAGCAGCGCGCCGCTTCCGGGTAGGGTCCAGGTGAGTTTGGTGGTGCCGGTGACGCATCCGTTGGTGTCGTTGCCGGCGATGCTCGTGGTGACCGTTCCGGCGGGAGAAGTGAGAAAGCCGGTGGAGGGGGTGAAGCGCAGGCCGTCGGGCAGACAGTCGGTGATAACCGAGTCGTAGGCCGCGGGCCGTCCGGCGGTGTTGCCGGCGGCCAGGGTGAAGGTGACCAGCTCACCGCCCCGGGCGGTCGCCTCATCGACCGATTTGGTCAGCGTGGGTTTCGGTACGACGACCGTGACGGTCTTTGTGGCCGTGCGCGCGGGTAACGCGGTTCCCGACGGAGTTGCCTTGCTGGTGAAACTAGCCGTGTTTTTGAGCGAACCCGACGAGCGAGCAACACCCACAAGCACGCCGGGAAGAGTCACCGTGAAGGTCTCGTCGAGCGCGGTGCCGTTGTCGTAGGTCGCCGGGAAGGTCAGCGTTCCGGTAGCGCTGTCGAAACTGCCACCGGTCGGCAGCGAGGACACGGTCGCCACGGTCCCGGCCGGAATCGTCAAGCCCGAGATCATCGGGTCGGAGAGCACGCCGTCAAACACGGTGGTGCCGGCCGGAATACTCACGCTGTAGGTGTAATCCACCGTTTCACCGGCGACGACCTGGGATCCCACGTTGTTGCCGGACTCGTTGATGCTCGTCACGCCCGTCTTGGCAACGACGACGGGCGGCAGGTGAACCTCGGCCGTGTCGTTCGCCGGAGCGGTGTTGCCGTCTGCATCGTGGCTGGGGTCGAGGGAGCCCCTCGGGAAGAACTCGGTGTCGTTGCCGCTGGTGTTGGGCGAGGTGAAGGCGACCACGGATGCGGTGTTCGTGAAGCTCGAGGTGACGCTGACGGCGGCGGGCATCGTGACGGTGTATCGCACGCTGGCCGAGGCGCCGGCCGTGATGGGACCGGGCACGGTCCAGACAATGACGCTGCGCGCGTCGGAGCCGAGCGCGGCGGGGTATCCGGTCGTTCCCGGGTCGGCACAGGCGCCGGAATCGCTGATTGACGCCGTGGTCCATTCCGCGCAGGTATAGTCGGCCGGAAGCGCATCCCACACCGTGACATCCGCTACGTCCACGTTGTTGTTGTCCGTCGCGGCGAAGCGCTCATTTGTAACGTCGATCGAGTAGGTGATCTCGTCGTCTTCGCGCACCGAGACGCTGTCGTTCGCGCCCGTCGGGGCAACGCCGTTCACGAGCGCGACGCTCTTGTTGAGCGTGACCACCGGAGCGGGGGCCACGCCATAGTCCACCTGGTCGCGCAGCGCTAACACGCTGCCGTCGGTCGACGACTGGCGGTACTTCATCAGGTTCGCCGTGATGTCCACGTCGGCGGTGGAGGCCAGGCTCGTGACGGTGGCGCTCACATACAGAATTATCGACGCGCCCTGGGCCACGAAGCGGTTGGCGCCGCCCTCCGTGTCGCCCAGCATCCAGGAGGCCGGGAGAGCATCTGTGGGCAGCGGCATCTCGGCCTCGGTACCGGCCACCGGTGTAATGGTCACGCCGCCCGCGCCGACCTGAAAACCGGCGAACGTTGTACCCACCGGTACGAAGTCGGTGATTTGCGCATTGCGCGTCTTGCTTGAATCGGAGAAGTCGACCGTGAGTTCGAAGCAGACCGTGTCACCGAGCTGGTACGTGGGGATGGTCGTGACGGTGCCGTCAATGTTGTCAATGTAGTCGCCGGCTCCGGCCGCGCAATCCAGCGGGGAACCGGTGGGCGTCGGGCGCGGCAGCACCTTCTTGCTAATGACCGGCTCGCCCGAATCGAGCCCGGCCTTGGAGTCGTCGGTCACGGGCTTCGCGCCTTCACCGGGTGTGCGACCGGTGGTCGTGCCGGTAATAGCGACGACGTTCAGATAGCCGTCGCCGGCGGCCGTTGGTACGTCCGTCGCGGTGCCGGTGGTGGTCGTGCCCTCGTAAAAGGGGCTCATGTAGGCGTCGTAGCCGATCGTGAGACTGGTGTCGTGGGCCAGTTCCGTGGGATCGGGCGTCATGACCACGGTGAACGTGCCGTCGGCGTTGGCGACGGCACTGTCGATGGTGGCGCCGGTGACTATGCCGTCTTCGTCGCAGCCGGCGCTGCGCTCGAAGTCAACGCTGGCCGGAAGCACCGGGCACAGGCCGTTGGGGATGACGTCAGTGATCGTCATCGCGCCGTCATTGGCGTATTCGCCGGCCCGCACCAGCAGGTCGAAGTGCGCCAGCTCGCCGGAGACGAAGCCTGACGTGCCGGTTTTGACGATGGACAGGTCCATGCCGCGCACCGTGACACTGCTCGTCGAAGAGGTGGCCCGATCGGCCTCGGTTTTGACGGGTCCCAGGTAGTTTCCCGAGGCCGTCGCCGTGTTCTTGAAGCCCTGTCCCGACGCGGCATCATCTTCCTGGCGCGTCGAAGCACCCGTGTTGTTATCGAGGTTGGCTCTCTGCCCGCAGGTTTATTACTATTTGCCCCCTATTCGAGCTACCGGGGGGGCCGACTGATCTACCCCGCCCCGCCGCCCGCGACACGACTCGGTCGGCGTCGATTCAGCCGATGCCGCCCATGCGCTCGAGGGCCGCGCGCATGATCTGCGCCTCGGGCGTCGGCGCCACGTGATGGTTGGTGTAGATGCCGACCAGCCATTGCAGCACTTCGTCTTCACTCATCGCCACGGCGTTCCAGTCCACTCCGGGCTCCGCGGCGGTGCGCGGCTCGCCCGTGTCCGGGTCGAGCCAGGCGCGGGCGATCGGCACGTCCGGCTCGTCGTTGTTCACGTTCCAGAGCAGCGCGATCGGGTGGTTGTCACCGTCGATGTGATCCTGATCGACTCGACCGGAACCGAGCCAGGGCAAGGTCAGCAATTCACCGATAATCCCGACCTCGATCAGTTCGAGCTGGGTTGGTTCGGTTTCGGGAACGTAGAGGGTGAAGCCCTGTTCGAACCATTCGGCGGCCTCGTAAATTGAGTCGAGCAGTTCATCCAAACCATCGATTTCCTGCACCAGAATCAGGGCCCACTCGAGCAGAATTTCGGTCTGGTCATCCGGCCAGGGGCTCTCGAACGGGTCACTCGTACCGTGGTAATGAAAGCTCGGGCCGGCCTCATCGAGCAAAACGTGCAGCTGGCCGCTGTCGTAGTCGATCGACAGGTTGAGCGCGCCGCCCTCGTCGTCGCGATCGGCGAACAGGTCGGGGTGGGCCAGTTCCGGCGGCAGCGCGATCGCTGCGGCGAGCCGGGGGCCCAGATCAAGAACGGCACGAAACTGGATGGTCGGCAGGCGCAGGGTTTCATCCTGCTCGAAGTGCTGGTCTGACATATGTTGAGTTTACCGATCGCCGGCCGGGGGCGAGTCTGCCCGACCGGCGCCCGCCGCGGGCGCATTGTCTTCCCCGCGGCACGTCACCACTGATTGACAAGTGGTCAGGGAAGAAACACCGCGCCGTCGTCAGCTGAACGAGGGGCTGCTGCCGTCGTGGCGATGCGACCATCGACGCACGGCCTTTTCCGCCTCGACGATGAGCAAAACGGTCGAGCCCACGGCGATGCACAGAAGCCATTCCCAGCTGCTCAGCGGAGTCAGGCCCAGCAGCTCTGCCGAGAAAGGCCAGATCGTGGCTGCCCAGTGCAACATCAGGGCGCCCAGGGAGGTGAACAGGAGCGGCTTGTTGGCGAGCAGCCGCAGCTCGAAGAGCGACTTGAACTCCGCCCGGGCACTGAAGACCTGAAAGAAACTGAGCCACACAAACATCGTCAGTGCCAGGGTGCGTGCGTGCACCTCGGTATTGCCCAGGCGCAGTTCAACGATAAAAGTCAGCAGCACGGCGAGGGCCATCCACGCTCCGGTTATTCCCGTACGAAACCACAGGGTGCGGGAGAGGATGCCCTCGGTTGAGGCCCGCGGCGGCCGGCTGAGTTCGTGGCCCTCTGCCGGTTCGAACGCGAGGGCGACGTCTTGCACGCCGTTGGTCACGACGTTCATCCACAACATTTGCACCGGCAGGAACAGGAGCGGGGTTCCGGCGAAGACGCTCAGGGTGACGGCCACCAGCGCTGCGGCTCCGGTGGAGAGCAGAAAATAGGTGGTCTTGCGAATGGCGGAGAATGTGACTCTGCCCTCTTCAACGGCGTGCACGATGGTGGCGAAGTGGTCGTCGGTGAGCACGATGTCGGCTGCTTCACGGGCAACATCCGTTCCCGCCCGGCCCATGGCAACGCCAATCGAGGCCGCTTTGAGCGCGGGAGCGTCGTTCACGCCGTCGCCGGTCACGGCCACGATTTTACCGGCCCCCTGCAGCGTGCGCACGATTCGCAGCTTGTCCTGCGGTGAGACCCGGGCTGCCACACTGGTTTGTTCGAGGCGTGCGACCAGCATGTGGTCGTCCAGGTCGGCCATTTCAGCGCCGGTCAGCGCGCGTGTACCGATCGCCAGGCCCAGCCGGGCAGCGATGGCTGTGGCGGTCACCGGGTGGTCCCCGGTGATCATCATCACGGAAATCCCGGCCTGCCTGCATTGCCGGATGGCTTCAGCCACCCCCTCCCGTGGCGGATCGGTCATGCCTGCCATCCCGAGAAAGGTGAGTCCGGACGGCGGGCGCAGCGGCACGGTCAGTTCCTCGCCGTCGGGAACGCGCCGGGAGCCGGTGGCAATGACCCGCAGTCCGTCTCGCCCCATTTGCTCGTTGGCCGTGTGGATCACGTCGTTGTCGAGAGGCTCATCGCCACCGCCGGCGGCCACGGCGACGGAGGCCTCGATCAGAGCCTCGGGAGAGCCCATGACATACAGGGTGCGCTGTCCGTCGGAATCGACGAGAACGGTCTGTGAATACCGCAACTGCGGTTCGTAGGGCTGGTGACCGACGGGCACTGCCAAGCGTTCCTGTTCGGTGACGGCGCCGCGCGCCACGGCGATTCGAGCCATGGCGGCGTCGACAGCATCACCGAAGTATTCGTTGTCGTCTTCGGCGGAGATGGTGGCTTCGTTGGTCAGTGCACCGGCTCGCAGCATTGCGCGCACCAGAACCGAATCCGCACGCCCGTCGGCGTCACGCCTGGTGGTGGCCAGCAGACCGGCCGTGGTCCACACCCGTTCCACGGTCAGTCGATTCTCCGTCAACGTGCCCGTTTTGTCAGAGCCGATCACGTTGGTGGAGCCAAGAGTCTCCACGGCAGGCAGAGTGCGAATAATCGCATTGCGTTTCGCCATGCGCGATACCCCGAGACTCAGGGCGACGGTCAGCACGATGGGCAAGGACTCGGGAATTGAGGCGACGGCGAGACCGACGGCCGTGCGGAACATCGTCGACGCATCGTTGCCGAGCACGATGCCAGCGATGAAGACGAAGACGACGGCACCCAGCACGAGAAGACCGACCGACCGTTCCAGGCTGTTCGTCAGCAGCTGCAACGGCGTCTTACCGGACGGCCCCTGCACCAGCGCGTTTATGGCTCCCAGCGAGGTTGCCGCGCCCGTGGCAATGACGATACCTCGACCTCGGCCACTGCCCACGAATGTTCCGCTGAAGGCGATATTCGCCTTGTCCGAGTCACCGACTTCCTTGGGCAGCACACCGGTGTGCTTGGTCGCAGCGAACGATTCACCGGTCAGCATCGACTCGTCGACTTCCAGCGCGTTGGCGATGAAGAGCCGAAGATCGGCCGGAACCCGTTCACCGCTTTCCAATAGAACGATGTCACCCAACACAACGTCCGACCCCGGGATCACCCGTTCACTACCGTCGCGCAATACGCGGCACGAGGGTGTCGAGAGCGACTGCAGCGCCCGCATGTCAGACTCCGCCTTACGTTCCTGCACGAAACCGAGGGCGGCATTGAGGCAGAGAATCAGAAAGATGGCGCCGGAATCCACCCAGTGTTGTTGCAGCGCGGTGACGATCGCAGCGACCAGCAGAATGGCGATCAACGGGCTGACGAACTGACGTGCCAGAACGCGCCACCAGGGGGTTCGCGCAGCCACGGCCAACTCGTTGGGGCCGCCACTGCGGAGTTTCTCGGCGGCCTCCGCCGCACCGAGACCGTCTGCTGACGACGACAGTCTCGTGAAAATATCGTCGATTGTCAGGGAATGCCAGTGCGTGGCCGGGGCGACAAGCGCAGTGGATTCGATCGGCTGTCTCGTCATGCTCTCAGCATTCAGCAAAAGCGGTCGGCGCGGCAACCCCAAGGGTCGGCCGGGCCGTGTGCCGCAGGGTTTGCTCCGGCCTGGTACCTCGGAATCGAGGTTGATGCACGCTGGGCTGGCCAACCGGCAATCGCATCTAGGGTGGGAGGAACCGCCCTGCGGCGGCTGTCAAAGGAGCAGCATGAGTGAACAGCCCGGAGCAAACCCGCTGATAGGTGCCTATTTCGAACCGGTCGCCCCTGGGCTATACCGGCCGACCGAGCATGCGGGTGGGGCATGGCGGTCCGACGAAATCCACTTCAGTCCCCTGGGTGGTCTTCTGGTGCACGCCATCGACCTGCATCGAGCCGCTGAGCCCGGCGGTGCCAATGGCAAGGAGCTCGGGCGCATCAGCTTCGATATCCTCGGCTTCCTCTCCGCCGAGGAGTGCGAAATTCGGGTCGAGACGATTCGTCCCGGTCGCACCATCGAGCTCATCGAAGCGACCGTGATCATCGCCGGCCGTGCGGCCGTGCTCGCCCGCGCCTGGTTCATCTCGACCACCGACACCACGGCCGTCGTTGGTGGCGACTCGGTTGCGCTGCTGCCTCCCGATCGGTGCGCCCCCTGGTCGATGACCGATATTTGGCCCGGCGGTTATGTGGCGTCCCTGGAAGTGAAGGCCGTTGCACCGCCGCAGCCCGGACGCTCCAGCGCCTGGCTGCGCACCGATCTGGCGCTCGTTGCCGGGGAGCCCAGCAGCCCGCACGCTTCGTTCATCGCCCTGGTGGACACCGCCAATGGCATAGCCGTTCGCCAGTCGCCGCTGGACTGGGCCTACCCGAACCTCGACCTCACCATTCACTTTCACCGGCAGCCGACCGGCAGCTGGGTCGGGCTGGACACCACCGTGACTTTCGGGCCGGCCGGTCACGGACTCACGAGCAGCGTGCTGCACGATGAGGCCGGCCCGGTTGGCCGCGCCGAGCAGATTCTCACCGTGCGCCCCCTGGGCTGACCGCGCAGGAAAAGCGGTGGTGGGGGCGCGGGCGCCGCGACCCCCCCGATGAGGTGCGGGGTGTGGTTTTGGGGGGGGTGGGGGCGCGTGCGCCCCCACCACCGCTTTTCGGATCGTGGTTAGTTTTGCGTTCCGTCTTCGACAGCGACGCCGTTAACGTCGTCGCTCGTGTTTTCGGTGCCAGACTCCGTGCCAGATTCCGTCCCAGATTCCGTGCCCGAATCGTCGGCGGTTTCACCGTCGATGATGCCGTCTTCAACCTCATTCTGCACGTTGTCGGTGTCGGCCGAGGTCGAGGCTGGTTCCACGTTCGACGAGGACGAGGACGAGGACGAGTTTGCGGGAGTGGCTTGGGCTCCAGCGGTGAGGGTTACGCCGCCGACGACGGCCAACGCCAGTGCCAGTGCTGCACCGCTGGCGATCTTCATCTTCTTCTGCATGGTGTTCTGCCTTTCGGGGGTGAGCTCCGCGTGTTCGGAGCCATCTTTCCAAGCTAGATCGGGGCAGGTGAGATGAGCGTGAGAGCGGATCCGGGACGGATCCATTAGGTGCGTAGTGGGAGGTTCACCGTGACGGTCGTGCCCACGCCGGCCTGCGATGTGAGTGTGACCCGGCCATCGTGCGCCGCAACGATCTGGTGCACCAGGCTGAGGCCGAGGCCGTGCCCGGGGTGGGATCTGGCCTGATCGGATCGCCAAAAGCGGTCGAAGGCGTGCTGCAGGTCGGTGTCGTTCATCCCGATTCCGGTGTCACGCACGGTGATGGTGCAGGTGCCGTTCTGAGTGTCGGTTCCGATGAATACGGCTCCGGGGACCGGCGTGAATTTGAGCGCGTTGTCAACGACGTTCGCGATCGCGCGCTTGAGCAGCGCCGGGGAGCCCAGAACCATCGCGGCCCGTGCGGTGTGCGTGACCAGGCGTGCGGCATCCGCTGGATTGCTGGCGCGAGCGTCGATGTCGTCGACCACGAGCTCGTTCAGATCGACGAGTTCGTAGGTCTTCCGAAGCTCGGTTCCTTCGCCCCGCGAGAGTAGGAGCAGGTCGTTGGTGAGTCGGGTGAGCCCGCCCACGGCTTCCAGCGCCGTCTGCATCGCCTGCTCGTACTCGGCGGGCGTGCGGGTCGTAAGCAGGGCGAGTTCCAGTTCGCCTTGAATAATACTGAGCGGGCTGCGCATCTCGTGGGAGGCACCGTCGACGAAGCGCTGCTGCAGCTCGTAGCTTTTCTGCAGCGGCCCGAGCGCGGCGCGTGCCATGACATAGCTGGAAATGGGGATCAGCACCAGGAGTACGGCGTAGAGCACGACCAGCCCCGTGCGGAGGTTGGCGAAGCCTTGCTCCGCCGCGTTCAGGGCGCCGGCACCGTCGGATTCGGCCGCGTCAAAATCAAAGGTGCCCGTCACGAAAATGTAGATTCCCACGGCAAAAGCGGCGAACAGCACCAGCTGCACGACCGTGTAGGTCACGGTGAGTCGAACAATCGCGCGCCGAAACATCAACGATCCGCGTTGATCAGGTATCCGGCACCGCGCCGGGTTTCGATGATGTCCGCTTCACCCGGCGCGGTCAGCTTCTGCCGCAGGTAGCGGATGTAGGTTTGCACGACGTTGCTGAACCCCTCATAGTTGCTGTCCCAGGCATGATCAATCAGTTCGGTGGTGCTGATTATCGTGCCGGCGTTTCGCATGAGATATTCCAACACGGCGAATTCTTTGGCGGTCAACATGATGGTGCGGCCGGCGCGCTGAGCGGTACGGGTGGCCGGGTCCAGGGTGACTCCCTGCGCGCGCAGCACGGGGGCGTGTGCGCGCGGTGAACGTCGAAGCAGTGCGCGCACCCGGGCCAGCAGCTCAACGAGGTGGAATGGCTTGACGATGTAGTCGTCGGCGCCGGCGTCGAGGCCCTCAACCTTGGTGCGCATGGAGTCCAGTGCGGTGAGCATGAGCACCGGCACGTTCTTATCGATCACACGGATGCGTCGGCACACGGCCATCCCTCCGTTCGGCAGCCCGGGGAGCATCAGGTCGAGAACGACCAGGTCATACGTTTCGATCTCGAAGGCCTGTACCCCGTCCGGTGCAGTGTGGGCTACATCGACGGCGTAGCCGGACTCGGTGAGGGTACGACGAATCACGTCCGCGATGCGTACGTCATCCTCGACGACGAGTACTTTCACCCGGTGACCGCCGCCCAGCGACCGATCAGGTGGTTAGTCGGCCTGTTCACCGGTTCCTGCTCCCTTGGTTGCTGTGCCGTTCGCAACTTGCACGCCGTCGGCGCTGACCTGAATGGTGAAATCCACCTGATTGGCGGAACTGCGGTACAGGCTGAATGTGTTCTCCGGGTAATGTCCCGCGCCGGTTTCATTGTCGAAGGAGAATGTGGTTTCAGCATTCGGGGCGAGGGTGAGTCCGTCCAGGGCGAGATAGTACGCCTCGCTGCGGCCGGTAGTGACATCCGTCATCACATAATAGGTCTCCACGTTGGTCAACGGCTTGCTGGTGCTGTTGCCGACCGTGATCTGGAGCCGGTCGGTGATGGCGGCGCCGGAACTCGGATCGACGTTGTCTTCGGCGAGGGCAGACACGATGGTCAGCCCGGGCGTGGTGCTGGGGTTGGCGATGGGGTTGGCAGCCACGGGCAGCACTGCATTCCCTGCCACCGTTGAGGAGGCCGGACGGGCGGGGGTGGCCGCGGTATTGACCTGCGCCATGGCGATTCCGCCAGCGGCGACGAGGACGACGAGGGCCACCGGGATGATGATTTTCCATTTCATGATTGGTTCCTTTGCAGAGTGCGCCTCGTGGTTGCGAGAGCGGCGAAGACCACGGAGGCGAGGGTTGCCGCCGTCAGGGTGATGGCGTAGGGCAGCATTGCCGTCCAGACCAAGCCGAGGGGTAGTTGGTTGTACTGATCTTTAATGCCGAGAAAAGCGAAGGTGAGGCGTTCGAAGTGTTTGGTCACCGATGACACCTCCAGGCCGTTGCGGATGCCGTCGAAGGCGGAGAACTGCGCCAGAACGCTCAATTCGTCGGTCTTCTGAATGTTCAGGGTGGCGAACAGACCGCCGGGTACCTGATTGTCCGGGTCCATGGTGTCGCCGATCTGAGGAATAATCAGCACAAAGGCCAGCCAAATCACCAGGGCCACGATGAGGCCGGTACTCAGCCGGGTGGACAACGCGGTGAGCCCCACCGCCAAGGCGGTCCAGAACACCAGGTAGAGCCACGCGAAGCCCCCGGCAATGAGCAGCCGGGCCACGTCGATCCCGCCGATGGGGGCGTGGCCGATCGTGACGACCGCGACGAGCGACACCGCGGTGAGGACGACGACGACACCGAGCCACACGATCGACAGGCCCAGGACTTTGCCGCCGGCAAAGGAAAATCGACTCACCGGGCGACTGAGAAAAAGGGCCAGGGTGCCCCGGTATTTTTCTTTGGCGATGGTTCCGTAGCCCAGCACGATGGCAAACAACGCGCCGAGAATCTCGAGGTACTCGATTCCACCGCGGAGCAGCTTCAAGGGAAAGAGTTGCGGGGCGGCCGCAGTGACAGTGCTTCCACTCTGCGCCAGGTTGGTGACGTAGAGGTTGTAGGCATCCAGTTGGTTGCGAAAATCAGCCGAGGCCACGGCCACGGAGATCAGCGACGCGATGGCCAGAAACCCGATCAGGATGGCGAAGAGGCGATCCCTCCGAAGATCCAGCAATTCCTTTTCGGCGACAATCCAGGTGTCACTCATTCAGACCACTCCTCAGGGCTCGGCGCGGCGTGACGACCACAATCCAGATCATGGCGATCAAAACGGCCAACAGCAGCAAGATGCTCGCCACCGGATTTCCCGTGACACTGTCATCGCGCAGCACGATGCTCGCCACTCGTTTGAACTGCTCGGTAATGGCGAACGGGCCGGTGAGAGCGCCGATGAGATCGAACGAGGTGCCGCCCGAGGCTGCAAGGGCCGGAACCGGATTCAGCAACGCCACGGGGCGCGCCGCGGTGCCTACCTGCGGGAGTACGAACGCGATCGCGCTCCAGACCACGAACGGCACGAGCAGCGCCGTCGTTTCCTTGCGGCTGTACAGCCCGGTGAGCATGCCGAGCAGGGCAAAAATCATCATCAACACCCACGACACCGCGGCGAATCCCATCAGCCGCAGCGTCGGGTCGACGCCCAGCGGGGTGCCGATGATGACGCCGATGGCGGCCCAGCTGATCGTTGTACTGGCGGCCAGAACGACCGCGATCACGGCTCCCAGACCCAGAAATTGCCCCAGTATCCGAGCGACGGTGTTCACCGGTCGGCTCAGAACCAGATCGACCGTGGCCGACTTGCGATCGCGCAGAGTGGCCTGCACGCCGAGGATGATCGCCATGAGTGCGCCGATCAGAACCACGTAGATCACCGAATTGCGGGAGTAGTACAGCGCAGACACTGCGGCAAAGGGATTCGGGGCTGTGGTGAGCCCGTCGGCCAGGATCTTCTCGTAGACACGGGTGACCGTTGTGTTGGTGATCCATCCGATGAGGGAGGACAGCGACACCATCCCCAGGAACACGACCAGCAGCAGCACCGCGACCCGGGCGCGGAGGGTGCAGAGAATTTCGTGTCGAGCGCTGGTGAGGACGGTATTCATGCGGCAGCCGAGTCGAGTTGAAAGTAGATGTCTTCCAAAGACTCATCGGCCGGAAATGCGGCGAGCGTGTTGGTCATCGAGTCGTGATGCACCAGGCGTCCGTGGTTGAGAATTCCGATGCTCGTGCAGGTTTTAGTCACCTCGCTCAGCAGGTGGGTGTTCATAAAGATCGTCATACCGAATTCATGGTTCAAACGCACGATCGTCTCTCGCAGGGTGCGCACACCCTCCGGGTCCAGCCCCGATGTCGGCTCGTCAAGAAACAACACGGCGGGCGAGTGCAGCACGGCCTGAGCGATACCCACGCGCTGCCGCATCCCCTTGCTGAAGGTCCCCACCCGTTGGGTGTCATGCCCGGTGAAATCCAAAAAGCCCAGCACATCGCGGATGCGCGCGTCCGGACGGCGCAGCCCCGACAGCCGGGCGAAGAAGCGCAGATTCTCCAGCAAGGTCAAATTGTCGTAAAACTGCACGTTTTCGGGCAGGTAGCCGATGCAGGCACGCACGCCCGCGGCATCCGTTTTCACGCTGTGACCGCTGATGCTGGCGTCACCCGCGGTGGGCTCGAGCAGAGTCGTGAGCAGATTGACGGTCGTGGTCTTGCCCGCGCCGTTGTGGCCGAGCAGACCGAAAACCTCGCCCTGCGCAACGTCGAGGGTGAGATCTGCGAGCGCCTGATGCGCGCCGAAACTTCGCGACAGAGCCGAAGTTGAGATTGCCGATGTTGTCATAGTCCCGAGATTATTGACCACACCGTGAGACCACGATGAGAGGCCTCATCTGCGCCGCAAACGACATCAGCGGTGAGCAGCCTGCCGGCGAAGAGCGAGCGTTCGGATGAGCACGGGCACCACAGAAAAGACGACAATGCCGACCAACACGACGTCGATGTAACGGGCCGCGAACTCGGCGACCCCCGGAATGTGAGCCAGGGCGAAGCCGAGGAGCACGACTGCCGTGCTCCACAGCACGGCACCGACGATGTTGAACATCGTGAACACGCGACGCGGCATCAGACCGACACCGGCCGCGACGGGAGCGAAGGTGCGCACGACGGGCACGAATCGGGCGATCGTGACGGCCGCCGGGCCGAACCGGTCAAAAAAGCCCTGGGTGCGCGCCACGCTCTTGCGACTGAACAGACCGGAATCGCGTCGATCGAAAATTCGCCGGCCCGACACGCGCCCGATCAGGTAGCCGAGTTGGTCGCCCAGCGCGGCCGACACGGCGATGGCCGGGATCACAACCCAGAGCGGTTGGCTGATGACTCCGCTGAGCGCGAGAACGCCGGTGAAGAAGAGAAGGGTATCGCCGGGCAGGAAGAAGCCGATGAGCAGGCCGGTCTCCACGAAAACGATGGCGCAGACCACGACGAGTCCCCAGACGCCGGCGCCCGCGATCACCGCTTGCGGATCCAGCACTCCGGACGTAGCGTGCGCGGTGATGATCATAGTTCTCATTGTGCGGGGACTTTCTAGGAAATTTTCGTGAGGGGGCCGGGCATCCGCTGTCGAACGCTGGGTTTAGGACGTCGCCGTCAGTGTTCGGTTGTTGGTGCGCGAACGGCGGGTGAGCGCGATCACGAGTACGAGAATCACGGACAGGAACAGCACGCTGGTTGCTGTGGTCCCGAGCCCTAACCCGCCGTCGGCGACGGGCTGGGAGAGCAGGTCACCGGTGGATGCGCCCAGCGGGCGGGTCAGGATGTAGGCGATCCAGAAGGCGAGCACAGCGTTCAGATGGAAGACGAAGTACGCCACGGCGACGAGGGCGATGGCCCCGGTGAACACGAGCAGGGCAACGAAGTAGCCGAGGTTCAGCCCCTCGGCAACGAGGTCGCCCGCCGCAGTGCCGAGGGCGAACGTGAACAGCACGGCCAGCCAGTAGAACGTCTCCCGGCGGGACGTGTAGATGGAGTGGATGGAGAGGGTCTTCTCCGACACCGCCCAGATCGTGAATGTCACGGCCAGCGCCACGGCGAAGACGACCGTCGTGACCCACAGGGGAACGCCCAGGCTGTCGGTGAGATTGTCGGTGATGAGCGTGCCCACGACGCTGATCAGTACCACCGCCAACCAGTAGACGGCCGGGGTATACCGATGCAGTGCGAACTGCACGGCCAGAGCCGCGGCGAGGAGCACGGCCATGATGATGGACGTGATCGTGAGCCCCATTCCAAGGTCAACGTTCAAGAAGTCGGCTGCGGTCTCCCCCACCGTGGTCGCGAGCACCTTGATCACCCAGAAGATGAGGGTGACCTCGGGCACCTTGGCCAGAACCTGCCGCAGGGGCGAAACGGTGGGGGAAAGGGTTGAGGTCGTGGACAAGTGCTCCTCCTTCAAGGGGTCGATAGCACTAGCGAACACGGCGGCGTCTAAGACTTCTCACAGAAGCGGCCTAGCGACACACGGGTTTCACCAATTCACGGTGTCGTGCCAGCCGCACCGGGATCACGCTCCCTTCTCCCGTGGCACCACGAACCGGATGGCGGTGCCCGCCGCGGAGCTATCGACCACGGTGACGGATCCGCCATGGCGTACGGCGATGTCCCGCACCAGGGAGAGACCGATTCCATAGCCGGTGTGGGCATCGCCTCCGCCGCCCACCGCCATACTCGAGTGCGCAAACCGATCGAAGATGCGGGCCGGGTCGATGCCTTGGATGCCGGGACCACGGTCACGCACGGTGACCGCCACAATTTTCTTGTGCACGGCCACCTGCACGGAGATAACGGATCCTTCGGGAGCAAACCGCAGCGCGTTGTCGAGTAGGGCCACAACGCTCCGGGTCAGGCTGGATGCCGGCACCCGCGCGAACACGGCGTGTTGGGCATCCAGGTCAATGGTGATGTGTTTGTCGACCCCGATGAGCGCCATCGACGCCACGGCAGCTGCCACCACTGCGGGGACGTCGGTGACAACGGTGTCATCGACAACGGTGCCGCCGATCTCGGCCGATTCCAGCAGATCGTTCACAATATGAACCAGGTCGGTGGTGTCACTGCGCAGTTCGGCGACGACCGTCGCGGAGGGGTCATCGGCGGGGAGGGATCGCTGCAGAATCTGCAGGCGGGCGCCGAGAACGGCCAGTGGTGTGCGGAGCTCGTGGCTGGCATCCGCTACGAAGGCCCGTTGGATGCGCAGCGCCTCACCGAGCGGCTGCACCGCGCGCCGAGTGACCAGCCAGCTCAAACCGCCGGCCAAAACGATTAGGGCCACACCCAAAACCGCGGCGGCGCGCAGCAGTTTGACGGCGCTGACCTGCAGATTGTGTGTATCCGGTACCGGTTCAAACAGCTCGGCGGGCGAGATCTCGGACAGGATATAGACGAACACGGCCACGATAACGAGCAGGACAACGGCGGTGCAGGCGATCGCGATTCGGGTCCCGACGATACGTGAGGCGCGACGGATGGCGAGGGTATCGCTGTCGACGACGGGGAGGCTTTTGCGGGTCATGGTTGCCCCAGTCGGTAGCCCTGCCCGCGCACGGTGAGAACGATGTTGGTGTCGGTTTTGCGCCGCAGGTAGTGCACGTAGGTGTCCACCGTGCCGGCGGTGTCGGCGGCGCTGAAAACGGCCTGCAAAATTTGCTGCCGGGAGAACGTGCGTTGCGGGGCGAGAGCCAGAAGCTTGAGCAGTGCGTTCTCCTTCGCCGTGAGCAGGATGCGCCCGTCGTACGGAGAATATATCGTGCGGCTGTCCGGGTAGTATTCCCAGCCGCCCAACAGCAGGGTGCGGCCCTCGCCGGTGAACACCCGCCGGATGGCGCGCAACCGGGCGAACAGCTCATCGAACTCGAATGGCTTAACTAGGTAGTCGTTGGCACCGATATCCAGCCCGGCCACCTTGTCGCCGGTGGTACCCAACGCCGTGAGCAGCAGGATGGGGGTGGTGATCAGCTTGCGGCGCAAGGCCTCAACGACATCGAGGCCGTCCAGCGAGGGCAGCCGCCGGTCGATGACCATCACCTCGAACTCGCCAGCGAGGCCGGCGGCCAGCCCATCGGCTCCGTCAGCCACGAGGGTGACGTCGTAGATCTCCGTGAGCACGTCCTTGATCATGGGACCGAGCTTTGCGTCGTCCTCGATCAACAGCAGTCGGGCGCGAGTCGTGATCTCAGCCGGCATCCAAGGCTCCTCCGTAGACGGGTCCGGCGTGCAGGCCGGATCGACGTTCGGTCCAGTGTGACATCGTTAGCATCCAGGCCGCATTGACCAAAAGTACGGCGGCGATCGAGTACACGATCGATGCCACTACGTCGGACGGGTAGTGCACCCCGAGGTAGACCCGGGAGGCCGCCGTTCCGAGCATGACGACCGTCGCTGCTCCGATGACGAACCACTGCCAACGGTGACCGGCGGTCGCCACGATGAGTCCGAGAACGAAGCAGGCGGCGAAACTGGTGTGCCCGCTCGGAAAGCTGAGTCCGCCCGGCTCGAGCACCAGGATGTGGGCTAGCGAGGCGATGTCGGGACGCGGACGGTGCACGATCAACTTGATCACCTCGGCACCCACCGTAGGAATCGCCACGATCACCAGGAACTGGATCGCCGCGCGCGGCCGCCGGGTGGCCAGCAGGATCGAGCCGGTGACGAGAAGCACGAGCACCGCCGCCACGACCGAGCTGAACAACCAGTTGATCCCGAGCGCAACCCAGTCAAGTTGCGGGGTGTGCAGCAGATTCACCCGGCGGAGTGCATCCATTTCTACGGCCGTCCATCCGGCCGACGATCGCAACACCATCCCGCTGACGATGACGGCGAGGATGACGCCGGCGGTGGGGATAGCGGTGCGTGCAAAACGGAGGCGTGGTGCGAGGTCTGTGCTCATGCTCCCAGAATCGCTCTTGCCGCCACAGAAGCTTCTAAGAAAGGGGCCGTTGCACTCGCTTGCTGCCGCGCCGCGAGCACAGGTGCGGGCTACGGAAACGTTCCCGCGACCACTCGGATATGTCCGCCGCGCAGGGCGGTGGAGTGCACATCGACGCCGTCACGTTCGATCACGGTCCAGGGGCGGGCATTCAGGTCGGCACCCCCCACCGCGGCGGCCATCCGCACGAACGGCCCCAGCAGCCGCGCCCGGCCCACCGGTAACTGCATGTCCACGATGCACGCGCGTCCCCCGGGGCGCAGCAGGGCGCGCCCCCGCTGCCAGGCCGGGTGCCAGTCGTCGAAGACGCTCATCGCGTAGCTGGAAAAAACACCGTCGACCCTGCCGCCCGACGCCGCGGGAAGCTCGTCCGCGACCTGCGCGGGGTCGAAGGTGGTGGCATCCGCTTCGACCAGACGAACGGATGCCCACCCGTTGGCCTGCACACGCCGGCGGGCCATGGTGAGCATGGCTGGGCTGCGGTCCAGCCCGATCACCGTGCCACCGGGGCCGACGGCGTCGACGAGGAGGGCAAGATTCAGGCCCGTGCCGCAGCCCAGGTCCAGCACGGTGTCGCCCGGCCGCAACTCCAGCAGCGGCACGCCGCGTTGTCGTCCAGCGCGGTAGACGAGGCCCTCTCCGGAGAGTACGTCGTAGAGCCCGGCGGCAGCCTCGTAGACATTCGTCATGGCACAGACGGCCCTTCGTTTGCAGCCAGTCTAACCAGCCGCTGCAGCATCAGCCCGAACGGGGCCGCCCGCGAGCGCCTACGCTCGAAGTCATGAGCGAAACAGACGAATTTGATCTTGTCGTCATCGGCGGCGGAACGGCCGGCCTCGTGGCGAGCCGCTCGGCGGCGAGTTTCGGTGCGAAGGTGGCGCTGATCGAGAGCCACCTTCTCGGCGGAGATTGCCTGTGGACCGGCTGCGTGCCGTCCAAATCGCTGATTGCGGCAGCGGATGCCGCCACGACGGCCCGTTCATCGGCGCACCTCGGTGTGAGTTCGAGCAACGTCGTCGTTGACTTCGCCCGCGTCATGGCGCACGTTCAGGAGGCGATGCATGAAATCGCCCCGGTTGATTCCGCCGAGTCTCTGGAACGGGACAACATTGCGGTGGTGATCGGGCGGGCACGATTCACCGGCGCGAACACGGTGGCGGTGAACGGCCGCGAACTGCGGTTCAAGCAAGCCCTGATCGCGACCGGAGCGTCGCCCACCCTGCCGGATATCCCCGGGATTGACGCGGTCGACCTGCTCACGAGCGAAACATTCTGGAATCTCACGGAGCTCCCGGAGCGACTCGTCATCCTCGGCGGCGGGGCGATCGGCTGCGAGATCGCGCAGGCGATGTCGCGCCTCGGCTCGGCCGTGACCCTGGTACAGCGTGGACCACGCCTTCTTCCCAAGGAAGACGAGCGGGCCAGCAGCATCATCCACGCCGCGCTGGTCGCCGACGGAGTTGATGTGCGTCCCAACTCCACCGTGAGTTCGGTCAGCTCGACCGACCGCCTCGGGGGAACGTTCACGCTCAGTGATGGTGAAACTCTGCAATTCGACCGGGCACTGGTCGCTCTGGGGCGGCGTCCGAACTTCGCAGGTCTCGACCTGCACCGGGTGGGCGTGCGACAAGACCAGCACGGCAACGTGGTGGTCAACGGTGCGCTGCGCACCTCCAACCCGCGCGTTTGGGCGGCCGGCGACGTCACGGGGCTACCCCAGTTCACCCACACCGCCGGCATGAACGCGAGCGTGGCGGCCACGAATGCCATCCTCGGTCTCAGCCGTCGCTATGACACCATGGCCATCCCCCGGGTCACCTTCACGCACCCGGAGGTGGGCGCGGTCGGCATGCAATCCGCGGAGGCAGCGGCGGCGGGCCACCGCATCGTGTCACGCGATCATGAGCACGTCGACCGGGCCGTGACCGAAGCGAACACGGATGGTTACACCCAGTTGGTCGTGGACAACCGCGGCCGCGTTCTCGGCGGAACCGTCGTGGGACCCCGAGCGGGTGAAACCCTGGGCGAGATCTCCCTGGCCGTGAAGAACAAGCTGACCACGAGCGCCATCGCCGGCACCACGCACGCGTATCCCACCTACAACGACGGCCTGTGGAATGTGGCCGTCGCAGACGTGCACGGTCGACTCGGATCAGGGCTGGTAGTCGCGGCCACGCGCACCCTCCGACGTCTGCGCAGCGCCCGGCTGCGCTGACGCTCGCGGCACTTACGGTGTCGGCCCTGACGTACCGGTCAGCGCAGCCGGTCAGCGCAGCCGGTCAGCGCAGCCGGTCAGCGCAGCGCACGATAGCCGGCGATCATCCGTTGCACGGCGCTGAGCCCCACAAACAGTGCCCAGGCGAGGGCGATCTGCCAGGCGAAGAACGGCACGATCAACCACAGACTGTGTACCAGAATCGTCTCGGTGCCTTCGGCGATACGGCCGAGAAATGACAGCGACCGGCCATCGTCGATCTGCCGGTTGGTGCGTTCGGCGATCGAAGAAAAAGCCAGGAACGCACCACCATTGAGGTAATAGGCCAACAGAACGAGCACGAACGGCCACCACGGGGCACCGAAGCCGGCGGTTGCCCCCACTCCCACGCCGAAGACGGTGAAGCCGTACACCGTGAAGTCCGCGATGATGTCGAGAAAGCCGCCGGCCTGGCTCTGGGCCGTGCCGCCCGTGCCGTCGTCGCCGGTTGCGGCACGTTCGCGGCGCAACCGGGCCAGTGACCCGTCGAGCCCATCGAAGAGGCGGGAGAGCAGCCAGAGGGCGAGCGACCACCACCAGAGCTGGGTTGCCGCCGCGGCGGCGCTGCTCAAACCCACCACCAGGCCAGCGATCGTCAACCGATCGGGGGTGATCCACGGGCGGTCGAGAGCGGTCGCCACGGCGCGCAGCGGTGCGTCCAGTGTCTGGCGCAGTGCGGCGTCAAACATCCGCTTCATTCTCGGGTACTGCGCCGGAATCCGGTGCTGGTTTTCCGCGTCGCCGCGCCCGGTTTGCCAAGAACAGCCCCACCACGGTCAGGCTGCCCAGCACCCCGACGGCGAGCCAGAACGGCCAACCCAGTTCGAGTCCGAAGGCGCCCAGAGCCACGTAGGCGAGAGTGCCGGGGATGATGCCCAGAGCCGTGCCGAGGGCGTAGTCGAAGCGTCGCACGGCGGTCAGCCCCGCGGTGTAGTTGATGACGGTGAAGGGCAGTACGGGGATCAGCCGGGCGCCGATCACCGTGGCCAGACCCTGCTGGCGCAGCAGTTCATCGACGCGAGCCACCCGAGCGCCGGTGAATCGTTCGACGGCTTCCCGACCCAGAAAACGCCCGATCACGAACGCGAGCGTCGCGCCCAGCAGCGCGCCGAGATAGACCAGCAGCGCTCCGAATCCGAATCCCCAGGTGAGGCCGGCAGCGATGCTCAGCACGTTTTTCGGCACCGGCGTGAGCGTGAGCGCGCCGTATCCGAGCACGAAAGCGATGACCCCGAGCGCCCCGGCGTTGCCGGCGGCCGCACGAATCTGATCGACCGTGGGCACCGGGAAGACGATCCCGATCACAATCACCGCGACGATGAAAGCCGCGAGAATTCCGAGTCGCCAGAACACGCGTCGGCGGCCGGTTGTGGCAGCGGGAGTGTGCACGTGGTCCTTCCATGGGAATGGAAGCGTTGTTCCGCGGTTTACCCTAGTCGAAACGGATCTATTGTCCCGTCCGCTGTGCCGGACGGCCTCTGCCTGATCCCGTTGCGCTGAAATGGAGTCGTCACCGATGCTTTTTGCCCAATCCCGGCGTGAATCAGGCGTGTCGTCGCGTAGAGCTCGATCGGCCATGCTCGTTGGCCTGGGAGCCGTCGTCTCGCTCACACTCGGCGCGTGCGCTGCGCCGGCGCCCGATGGCGCCCGCAGTGAGTTCGCCGACTGGAACGACGTCATCCGTGCGGCACAGGGCCAAACCGTCAAACTCTGGATGTACGGTGGCGACACGCAGGGCAACGCCTACATCGACGATGTGCTCGCCCCCGCCGTGGCCGCCGAGGGCGTGACGCTCGAACGCGTACCCGTCACGGACACGAGCGACGCACTCAACCGGGTTCTCTCCGAGTTGCAGGCAGGGCGCACCGATGACGGCACGGTTGACCTGGTGTGGGTCAACGGCGACAATTTTCGCACCGGAAAAGAAGCGGGTGCGTGGCTGTGCGACTGGACGAACCTGATGCCCAACCTCGCCCTGACCGCGCCCGACGACCCGCTCCTGCTGAAAGATTTCGGCACCCCCGTCGATGGCTGCGAAGCCCCGTGGAACAAAGCCCAGTTCACTTTCGTGTACAACTCCGACGTGATTGCCGACCCGCCCACCACCCTGGCGGGCGTGCTCGCGTGGGCCGAAGCACATCCGGGTCGTTTCAGTTATCCGGCGCCCCCGGACTTCACCGGGTCCGTCTTCACCCGCGAGGTTCTGTATAGCGTCTCTGGCGGCTACGAGAACGTTCCCGCCACGTTCGACCAAGACGCGTACGACCAGTTGACGCCCAAGCTGTTCGAGCGTCTGCGGGATCTGGCCCCGTCGCTGTGGCGCGCCGGCAGCACGTATCCGGCCAACGAACAAGAACTCAACCAGCTCTACGCGGATCGTCAGATCGACCTGACCATGACTTACGGTCCGGCCACCCTGACCGACCTGGTCGCCAGCGGCACCTATCCGCCCGGTACGAAAGTGCTTTCTCTGGAGGAAGGAACCGTGGGAAACGCCAGCTTTCTTTCCATTCCCGCCAATGCGGCGTCATCGGCCGGAGCGATGGTCGTAGCCAACGTGGCGCTGTCGGCCGGGCAGCAGCTCGCTAAAGCGCACCCGGCAACCTGGGGACAGTTCACGGTGCTCGACCCGAACGAGCTCACCCCCGACGACCGGGCACGCTTCGATGCCCTGCCGTCTTCCCCCGTGGTGCCGTCTTATGACGTTCTCTCCCGCAGCGCCAACCCCGAACTTGCCGCGGCGTGGGTGCCCGTGCTCGACGAGGGCTGGCGCACCACCGTGCTGGCCGGCCGCTAGCCACCGTCGGATGACGGTACACACGGTGGAGACCTCGCCGCGGGGCGAAGGCATCAGGGGCGAACGGATGCGGAGCGCCCTGATGGTGCTGCCCGCTCTCGTCCCCGCCGTGTTCGTGGTGGCGGGTGGGGTCGGCGCCGCCGCGATGCAGAGTTTGGGGCTGATGCCTCTGGTCGGGCCGGTCCGGTTCAGCGCCGACGCCTACACCGGCCAGGCCGAAGATCTCTTTCGAGCCCTGGGGCTCTCCCTGGCCATCGCGGCGGTTTCCACCGTGATCGCCGCGGTCTTCGGGGTGGGTACCGCCCTGCTGATCGTGGGCGGACGCTGGTGCGGTCGAATCCTGGCGGCCACGAGCGCCGCGACGGTGACCATCCCGCATTTGATCGGGGCCGCCACCGTCGGGCTGCTCCTGGCCGACTCCGGGGTTCTCGCCCGAGTGTTAGGGGTACCCCCCGAGCTCTGGCCGTCGCTGGTCGGTGGCCCCTGGTGGCTGGCCGTTGTCGCCGAGTACGCGTGGAAGGAATCCGCTTTCATTGCATTGATCGTCGCTGGAACCCTCATCACCCGGGTGGCTCGCTTCGATGAGGCGGCTGCGCTGCTCGGCGCCACCCGATGGATGCGGTTTCGGTTTGTGATGCTGCCCCTGGCCCTGCCGGCCCTGGCTATTTCGTCGACGATCGCGTTCGTCTACACGCTGGGCTCCTACGAAGTGGCCTGGTTGCTCGGTCGAACCTACCCGGAACCTCTCGCCGTGATGGCGCTCCGGCTCTTTAACTCGGTGTCACTCACCGCACGGCCGGAGGCCGCTGCCGCCGCCGTGCTCACGACCCTGGTCTCCTTCCTCGTCGTGGGAGCCTGCTTCTGGGCACTGCGCAAGACGGCGCTGTGGCGATGACGGGCCTGGATCTGCGGCGGCCCGGCGACCCCGGCAGCACCCTGACCCTGGCGCACGGTCGCGGCCGTCTGCTGCGCGTCCTCAGCACGACGCTGGTCGCGAGCTGGTTCTTGCTGCCCTTTGCACCGCTCGCACTGTGGGCCTTCGCGAACCAGTGGTCCTTTCCGTCGACGCTGCCCACCGAATGGGGCTTCGACGGCCTCAGCAGCGCGATCGCGCAAGGGGCACTTCCGGCGCTCGGAACGTCGCTCCTGCTCAGTCTCGTCGTGGCGGCCCTCGCGACTCCCCTCGGAGCGCTGGCCGCCCGGGCGCTGACCTTCGGCACCGTGCCCTGGCCGCGCACGGTCAGCATCGCTCTTCTCGCTCCCATCGCCCTGCCACCGTTTGCGGCTGTGCTGGGCCTGAACGTGCTCCTCCTGCGCGCTCATATCCCGCCAGAAGCCGGACTGGTCCTGGTTCTGGTCGTGATGGCCGTGCCGTATACAACCTTCACTATGCGGGTCGCCTACGCCGCCCACGACATCCACTACGAAGAGGAAGCCCGCACGTTGGGGGCCTCGCGGTGGAATATTCTCTGGCGGGTGCATATCCCCCTGGTTGCGCCGGCTCTGTCTCGCGCGGCTTTTCTGGCGTTCCTCGTCGGGTGGAGCGATTACGTGGTCACGGTGGTTGTGGGTGGCGGGGAGGTCGTGACGCTCCCGCTGGTGACCGCGTCGATGGCTGCCGGAATCGGCAATGATTCGGCGGTCGCCATCCTGTCGCTCTCGGCCATCGTGCCTCCGCTGGCGCTGCTGGCCCTGGCCGGATTCGCGGGGCGCCGCCCCCGCACCGGGGCAGTCCAGAAAACACCGAACGTTGGAGAACGACCATGAGCCGCACGGTATCCCTGCACGAGGTATCCAAAACGTTCGGGGCCTCGCAGCATCCCGCGCTGACGGGAGTGTCGCTGGAGGTCCCGGCGGGATCCTGCACGGCAATTCTCGGTCCGAGCGGGTCGGGGAAGAGCACGATCCTGCGGGTAATCGCGGGGCTGGAACGTGTCAGCGCCGGAAAGGTAGTGGTTGACGGCACGGATGTCGGCGGTATCGCCGCAGAGAAGCGCGGCATCGGTATGGTGTTTCAACGCCCGCTGCTCTTCCCCCACCTGAGCGTGCTGGACAATATTGCCTTCTCCCAGCGGGTCGGCGGGGCGAGCCGCGTCGCCTCCCGGCGTCACGCCCAGCACTACCTCGATCTCGTGCAGTTGGGCGGATTCGGCGCACGATCGGTGCAGGCCCTCTCGGGCGGGCAGGAACAGCGCGTTGCCATCGCCCGCGCTCTCGCCGCTGCGCCCGGCGTACTGCTGCTGGACGAGCCGTTCAGCGCCCTCGATCCTGCGCTGCGGGACGATATGCACGAATTGCTCGACGACATCCGTCGCGCCGAAGCCCCCACCATCATTCTGGTCACCCACGACCGCGATGAGGCGTCAGCGGTCGCCGACAACATCGCCGTCATCGACGGCGGCGAGCTCCTGCAGCACGACACCGTGGACCACCTTTACAACCGTCCGGCGTCGATTCGGGTGTCCCGGCTGATGGGTGGCCTCAATGAGATCGAGGGAACCGTACAGGCGGGGATGCATGTCTCACCGCTCGGTCGGGTTCCCGTGCCAGCGAATACCCCCGACGGCCCCGGCATCCTCGTCATTCGTCATGAAGCCATCGAGGTCTCGCCGTGCACCGAAGCGGCGGCACCGCCGTCGGGCGTCATCGGACACGTCTCGCGGGTGCGTCGGTTCGGCCCCCGACGCATGGTCAGCGTCGCGTTCAGGGGCGGCCTGCTGCTGCACGCCGCGTTACCACCCGGTGACGCCGTGCGAGACGGATGCCGCGTGTCACTTACCTTGCCGCCCCAAGCGGTGTCGGTCGTAGCGGTACCTATTGGGCCGGTCTTTGGCGAGCCTGGGTCTGGCGCACCGCGGTAAGACCGCTCGGCCGCGCCACGATTCCGGCTTCCGCGCCCAGTGCGGTGCCGGTCGCCGTGCCGATGATCGGCAGCAAAGCGCGCAGCCCGATGTTCTCGATCGGGTCGAGCACCGAGTGCTGGACACACGCGGGCACGAGTCGGTCATCGCCCGGGTGACTCATGGCATACATGCACGAGCCAAGGCGTTCCTGCGTCTCGATCGTCTTCGCATCGGTGCCTACGACGCCACGCTGCATCAGCTCCCAGGCCGGCGCAACGTCGGAGGCATCCATGAAGCTGTGCACCACGAAGGTTTTGAACCCGAGCCGACCGGCGCGCGCTGCCCGGAGGACTCCGCGTACGCCGCCGGCGCGGCCGAGCACGCGGTGCACCAGCCCGAGCAGCGGTGGGATATCGCCGGGGTGGGCACCGAGAGCGCGAATAATTTTGACGGTGAGGATGTGCGCGGGCACGTCGCCGAAGACCATGCCGCCGAAGTGGTTCAGAAACCGATCTCGAGCCGCAATGTCCTTGGGCTCGTCGGGGTCGAGCAACGGCGCGAACACTCCCCCGGCCCGCAGGCCGACGGTGGTGCGGTTGCATCGCGGGTCACCGAACTGAGCGGCCTGCCAGGGCAGTTTCTGCCCGGCTCCTTCTTCGATGCGTTCCCAGACGGCGTCGACGGTGACAGCGTCGAAGTCTTCTTTCCAGCGGCGGTCATCCCCGATGAACGCGGCCGGTTGAAACGACATCATGTCGTAGGGCATCTCCAGCACGTCGCGGGTGACCGAGCCCACCTGCGCCACGTTCGACGGCGTAACCGTCATATTGTGCGCAAGGTAGCTCGTCACGCCGTGATCGCGTTTGAGGTCCACAAACATGCGGGCGAATTTTTCGCGGAACGGGTTCAGTTCCGCTTCCGTGTGGGGTCGTACGGCGCCGCGGCGGCCGCGCATCAAGGAATCAAAGTGCGCGGCGAAGGAGACCTTGTTGAAGCGCCGCCGGCCGGTGTCGTCGAGAACAACGTCGAGCAGGTACTGGTAGTCGAAATCGCCGTGGGTCATCGACATCGGCTCACGGCCGTGTGCCCGCATGGCGGTGAGCGCGGCCGCGTGATCCGCTGCGGGCAACAGGCTGACCTCACCGCCGATCAGCTGCGCGTGCGCGCGGGGGCCGCGGATGCGGCGCAGGTACTCCATCTGCTCGGTAACGCCATCGACGGTGTGATTGCCGTCGATGCGGACCTTGTTCGCGTCAGCGGCGTGGTAGCACGGCGAACAGGTCAGGTCACACTTGGGAAAGACCCCGTGCGTGCCCTCACAGCCGACCGCGGATCGGCCGAGCAACTGGTTGTCGGTCTGGGCGTGTGGGGGCAGTTCGTTCCAGCGTTTATCGAGCGCAGCCCGCGATTCCGGGTGGATCGGTCGGGTCGTCAGCTCAAATGCCCGCAGGGCGTTGGTGATCTTCACCGGGTCCCGGGTTTCCGGTGATCGGCACTCGCCAAGTCTTGCGCCATGGCGCTGGCTTCGCGCACCAGGTCGGCGTCACGGGCGACCTTGGCTGCGGTGATAGCGCCGTCGTACAGCAGTACCAGGCGGGAGACAACGCCGGCGTCGGGGTTCTCCTGAACAAGACCGGCCAGGTGTGAGCGCACCGCGTCACGGTACCGGTCTGCGACCTGTCGCACCGCCACGCACTCCGGCAGTTCGATCACCGCGTTGGTGAACGGGCAGCCGTAGAAGGTCTGGGATTCGACGGAGAGTGCGAGCGCTTCGAAGACGGCAGCGACCCTCGCCTGCGGGGAGAACTGGGCGTCGTCGAGTGCGCGGGATTGCTCAACCCAGCCATCGAGTTCGTTCTCCAGATACGCCACCACGAGCGCTTCCTTGCTGGCGAAATTGTTGTACAGGCTTGCCTTCGCCACCCCCGCACCGCGGACAACGAGATCGATGCCCGTGGCGTTGATTCCGTTTTCATGAAACAGGTGACTGGCGGATGCGAGGAGGCGCGCGCGCGCGCTCGCCACCGGCGCTGCGATCGTGGATTCCATAGCTGGAGTTTACCAGACCGATCGGTATAGTCGATAGTGCTCGCGGTTCACCCGAGTTGCACGGCGCCCCAGGCGAGCGACGCGATGAGCGTCCACGACAGCAATGCCACCAGAAGGGCGCGCCATCCGGTGCGCACGAGCGGGCCGAGCCGAACGGCCGTGCCGAGAGCGAAGAGCGCCATCGCCAACAAGACGGTTTGCACGGTGTCGGCGCCGTCGGTGACGGCGATCGGAAGCGGAACGAGTGTGCGCACCAGCATGGCGGCGATGAATCCGGCGACGAACAGCGGCACGATTGGCGGGTGCTTCGTGCCGACCGCGGGGATATCCGCGCGGCGCCGCACAATAAACGAGGTGATGGCCACCATCGGAGCGAGCATCAGCACGCGGGTGAGCTTAATCACGATGGCAACGGCCAGCGCTGCGGGGCCGGCGATCTGGGCGGTGGCGACGACCTGACCGACATCGTGCACGCTCGCGCCGACCCAGTGACCGAACTGCAGCGCAGAGAAGCCGAGCGGATGCCACAACAGCGGCAGCACAACGATAGCCAAGGTGCCACAGAGCGTGACGAGGGCGACCGGCGTAGCGGTGTCTTCGTCTTTCGACTTCACGACCTGGCTCATCGCACCGATCGCGGATGCCCCGCAAATCGAGAACCCCGTCGCAATCAACAACGGTTGGTGACCGGGCAATTTGAAGAGCTTGCCCAGCCACAACGTCACCACGAAGGTAATCGCAAGAACCGCGACGACGGAGGCGATCGAGACCCAGCCGAGGTGGGCGATATCGATCAGGCTCAGCTTGAGGCCGAGCAGCACGATGCCCAGACGCATGAACGTCTTGGCCGCGACACTCAGCCCGGGAGCGAGTCGACCCTGCAGCGCGGGACGGGCGACCGGAAGTTGTGCCACCAGAATGCCCAGGGCGACGGCGGCGGTGAGCAGCGGAATGCTCGGCATCAACAAGTGGATGCTCCACGCGAGCAGCGCCGCCGCTCCGGCGGCAGCGACCCCCGGCATCCAGCTCACGGATCGAAGCGGCTTCGTGCCCGTCTGGCCAGAATCCCCCGGCTGCGCCTGCAGCGAATCCGCGCTGGAGAAATCGGCACGGTCGGGACGTATCTCTGCTGAACTCACAGTTCCTACTCTCGTCCCGGTGCGGGCGTGGCTGTAGAGGGCGTAACGTTGGACGGGCACAAGTCAGACTTGTAGGAGGTGCGCAGTGCTCGGTCCCCACGTACCCGACCTTGCCGGGTTGCAGATGCTCGTCTCCGTCGGAGAGCTCGGCAGTCTCACCCGCGCGGCGGCGGTTCTCGGCGTCTCTCAGCAGGCGGTCTCGTCGCGGGTGCGCTCGCTGGAAGGCCAGATTGGGGCATCCCTCATCGTGCGGTCTGCGCGCGGATCCACGTTGACCGCCACCGGGACCATGGTCACCGGCTGGGCCGCGGACGTGCTCGAGGCGGCAGCGCGTATGGAGGCCGGGATCGAGGCCCTCCGCTCGCAAGCGCTGCGTCACCTCGATGTTGCGGCCAGCCTCACGATCGCCGAGTATCTCCTGCCGCGCTGGCTGGTCACGCTGCGCGACCGGGAGGAATCGGCCGGTCACGTGGCGACCAGAGTCGGACTGACCGTCGCCAACAGCGAGGCGGTGATCGCTCTGGTGCGGGCCGGCACGGTACCACTCGGGTTCATCGAAACCCCCAATATCCCGGCAGACCTGCGCACCGCGACCATCGGGCACGATACCTTGATGGTCGCAGTCGCTCCAACGCATGCCTGGGCGCAGCGGCGACGGCAGCAGGTGACCGCGCAGGAGTTGGCCGACACCCCGCTGATCACACGCGAAGAGGGCTCGGGCACCCGTCAGGCGCTCGACCATTTGCTCGAGAGTGTTCCCGAAGTATCCGGCGCCCTCGCCTCGCCACGCCTGGAATACTCCACTACAGCCGCCGTTCGCACGGCAATTGCATCCGGGGTGGCGCCCGGTGTGCTCAGTTCGATGGCGATTGCCGATGATCTGGCCCTCGGGCGATTGATCGCGATAGACGTGGCCGGGCTCACCCTGACCAGAACGCTGTCAGCCGTGTGGGCCAGCGGCCCCCACCCCTCTCAGGTCCTGGCGCAGGAGATGATAGCGATTGCGCGCCAGCCGCTCCCACAGACCTGATGACGTAGCGAGACCTTCTCGACGCAGCGTTCGCCGAAGAATAGATCGTCGAACGGCTGATCCTTGGGTGGACCAACGGGCGTCTGACCGCCGCGCTGGCCCCACCCAACCAAGCTTGGTTCAGATCAGTTCAGTGCGATCCGGCGGTGCTTCGTCAGCACCAGACCGAGACCTGCGAGCAGGACCAGGAGAGCCGTGACCAGACCCGAGAAGACATTCGCTCCGGTCGATGCGAGCGTCGTGGTCGAACCCAGAGCAGCGAGCGTAACCGGGGTAACCGTCGTGACCGGTGTCGTCGACGTGGTCGGTGTAGCGGGCGTAACCGGCGTGGTCGGCGTCATCGGCGTCGTCGGCGTCGTCGGCGTCGTCGGCGTGGTCGGCGTCGTCGGCGTGGTCGGCGTCGTCGGCGTGGTCGGCGTCGTCGGCGTGGTCGGCGTGGTCGGGTCACCGATTACCGTGACGGCATTGCCACTGATGGTGATCGGCAGGGCGATGTTCGGAATGATCTGTGTGCCGCCGAGGATGCTGCCAATTCCAGTGGTCGTCGGAACGCGCATCGCAGAAACCGGCGCAGCCACCGGCGCAGCCGAGGCAGCGGGCGCAGCCGGGTCACCGATCAATGTGATGGCGTTTCCGCTGACCGTCACGGGCACCGCAACATTCGGAATGACCTGCGTGCCACCAAGGATGCTGTCAGCTCCGGTGGTCGTCGGAACGCTCGTCGACGCAACCGGCGCTGCGACCGGCGCAGCCGAGGCAGCGGGCGCGGCCGGGTCACCGATCAACGTGATGGCATTTCCACTGACCGTCACGGGCACCGCAACATTCGGAATGACCTGCGTGCCACCAAGGATGCTGTCAGCTCCGGTGGTCGTCGGAACGCTCGTCGACGCAACCGGCGCTACGACCGGCGCAACGGAGGCAGCGGGCGCAGCCGGGTCACCGATCAACGTGATGGCATTTCCACTGACCGTCACGGGCACCGCAACGTGCGCAATGGCTTGCAGGCCACCGAGAATGCTGTCGGCGCCGGTGCTGGTCGGCGCCGACGGGGCGGGAACTGCGGTGAGGATCTGTCCGATCGACAGGCCATCGATTGCGGGAGCCGGTTCGGCGGCATTCGCCGCTCCGATTCCAACGATCGACAGACCTCCAACGAGGGCTGCGCACAGCAGGCCCTTTTTGACGAATGAATGCATGGTTCTACTCCAGTTGTGTGAATGATGGTGTGCTCCCAGGGGGAGGCTTTGGTCTGCGTGCTGCCATAAGAGGGCAGGGCAGACCCATCAGTCGGGAGTAGGAACCGAGTCGAAATGCGGCGCTGACGGAAGTCCGTCACGGCCGAGAGCAGACAGGGTGAGAGCGCTGGCCGGGGCCGCGACCACCGGTGTGAAAGCATCCGCACCCGGGTTGGGCGTGCTGCCCGAACCGGTTGACCCCGCAGCGGATGCTGGCACGATCGCGTCGGTGGTTAGGGGTGTGGGCTGATCTGGAAAATGGCGCCCAGGCGCCGGGGCCTGTCTGATCTCACCCGCAGCGTTCGTCGTGATGACCGTGGACGACGGGACGACCGGTCGTAGTACCGCGCCTGATGCTCCTGGCGATGCGTCCGGCAGCCCTGCCGCGTCAGCCAGGCTGGCTTGAACGCTGATCGGGGCCGGTGCGGTCGGGGCTTCGTCGTGGCCCGGCACCTGGGTGCTTCCACCGGGAGTGGGGCCGACGGGGCCTGGGTGGAGGCAGTCGGTGATCGGAGCCAGCACGTCGGTTACCGGAGCCAGCACGTCGGTTACCGGGGCCAGCAGGTCGGTTACCGGAGACAGTGCCGCAGTGACCGGTGCGACCATGCCAGCTATGGGCATCAGAGCATCGGTAACCGGGGAGAGAGCGTCGGCGATGGGGAGCAAGACCCCCGTGGCGGGAGCGATCACTGCGCCGGCCAGTGGGGCGACACCAGTGATCACTGGTTGCACGGCCGCGCCGACCGGAGTCACTACCGGCGTAACGACGGCATGGACCGGCGCGGACACCGGCGCGATGACCGCTTTAACGACGGCCGAAGCAGAATCTGTGGCCGGCGTCGCGACGGCGACGGCGACGGAGACGACGGGGTTTATCACGGCGACGACGGGCGCGGCCACCGTGGCGATGACGGGCGTGAGGGCAGCAGCCGTGCTGTCCAGCACGGAAGAGCCGGCCGATGAGGCTCCGCCCAAAAGATCGAGGCCATCGGTGATCGCGGCCTGGGCCGGGGAAGCTCCGCCTCCGATCAGGCTGACAGCAGACCAGGCCAGTGCAACAGCCGCACCAACGAGGGCCAGGCGCACACCGGCGGAGGCGGGACGCCGCTTCTGCTCCTCCATGCGGCTCCCCCCAGTGTGTTCGTCGAACACTCAGCACAGCAGAAAAGTGCTTATAAGTCCAGTTTTTCGGACAGGTCGAGATCACCGTTTTACCGAGAGGGCATCGAGGCGACCGCGCTCCGGGTGCCACGAGCCGTTGCTGTCATCGTCCGGAAGTCTTCACGATGGGCGTCTGCCCGCACGTTGACCTCATGGCGAGGGCGACCCGTTCGTCATCCCCGGGCAGCCCCTGGGCGACGCTCCCCACCTGAGAAGAATTTCGAGCAATGCGGCCACCATCGGTGAGTATGATCTGCGTTCGGGTGATGTCGTACGTTCCGTCGGCCTGCCGTGAGGCCAAAACGCCGTACAGAAGGCTGCCGCCGTTCTGATCGGTGCACTGCACGCCGGTGCCATAGTCGCTGAACCCGTTGAGCCCGAACCGGTACGGCGTTCCACCCGAATCGGTCGTAGTGACAAACGCGCAGTCGATAAAGGCGTGCAGCGTTGCCGTTCGACCATCGTCAAGAACAGTGACCGTGGCTCCCTCACGAATCGACGTCCAGCCACTGTGAGTATTCGGTCCCGCGAGGTCATCTTTCAGTAGAACGGTAGCCCCGGACGCCGTCCGAATGCCGTAGTAGAAGCCGTCCTCCTCGGAGTAGAACTCAGCGTCCCCCCGCCCGTCGCCGTCGACATCCTGAATCGTGGCGAGGGCGGCGTCGGCGGGAACAGGTACATCGTTGGCGGGGCATCCGGCGGCGGCAGTCGTGGTCGGTGACGGGCTGATGGTGGGAGCTGTCGTTTCACCCGTCGGCGAGGGGGCTACCGTCGGTGAAGCGGATACCACCACTGTCGGCGCCGAGCCCCCGGTGGTAGCGCAACCGGTCAGCAGGAATGCCAACGCGATACCGATGATGACCCCGTGTCGTCTCATGAGGGCGAGTGTACTGCTGCGCCCCGTTCTGTGTTCGACGCCACCAGCGCGCGGGCCAGGTCGGCGCTGACCGTGAGGGTGTCGAGCGGGAGTGGCTGTGTGACAAGGGCGCCCTCATGCAGCACGAAGAGTTGCATGGCCAGTGCTGCGGGAGTTGAGCTGTTCGCCGCGGTGGCGAGTTCCTCGAAAAGATTCAGCAGCCAAAGCTTCTGGTTCGACGCAACGCGGTGCGCCGGATGGGCTGGGTTGGGGAACTCGGCCAGTGCATTGATGAATGCGCATCCGCGGGGGTTGGTCGTATTCCACGTGCGGAGGGCGACGAAGGGCGCGGCTACTGCCTCGACCGGAGAGTCGCAGGCAGCAACCGTGGCGCGAACAAGTGACTGCCAGCGCTGTTCACGCTCCTCCAGGTAGGCCACCACGAGGTGGTCTTTTGAGCCGAACTGGTTGTAGAGGGTGCGCTTGGTTACGCCGGCGTGTTCGGCGATCAGATCAACACCGACCGCCGTGATTCCTCGATCGTAGAAGAGGTCGCCGGCCGCTGCCAGCACGCGATGACCAGCAGGGGTCATGAGCTTTGCTTCCGCCACGAGACATTCCTTTACCGATCGGTGTACTGTAGCGTGAGTTCACAGATCAGTATACCTCTAAGGAGTTCAGTAAATGGGCATTCCCCAGACCATGCGTGCCGTGCGCATCACACAACACGGAGGACCGGAGGTTCTTGATCTCGCCGAGGTGCCCGTGCCGGTTCCACAGGCGGGAGAAGTCCTGATCCGGGTCAGCGCCGTTGCTCTGAACAACACCGATTTATGGACTCGGGAAGGTGCCTACGGGCGCCCGGGAGACCCGACGGCGCTGTCGGGTTGGCGTGGTCCGATCGATTTCCCGCGCGTTCAGGGCGCGGATGTCGCGGGCCGGGTCGCAACCGTCGGCACCGGCGTAGACGCAGGTCTCGTGGGACAGCGAGTGGTCGTCGACCCGACAATTTACGACTCCGAAGGACCCGACGCGAACCCGGTGGGCCTGATGGGTAGCGAATGCGACGGCGGGTACGCCGAGTATGTGGTCGCCCCGGAGAATCGTGTGCACGATATGACCGGGTCCCCGCTCACCGACGATCAGCTGGCCGCGTTGCCGACCGCTTTCGGCACTGCGCTGGGAATGATCGAGCGAGGCAGGCTGAAAGAGAACGAGACCGTGCTGGTCTCGGGAGCGTCCGGCGGTGTCGGCATTGCGCTTGTGCAGATCGCCCGCGCCCGCGGTGCCAGAGTGGTCGCCATCAGCAGCGGATCCAAGATCGATACGGTGCGCGAGGCGGGCGCCCATGAAGTCGTCGACCGTGCGGGAGACATCGCCGAGCAGGTGCGCGCTGCTGCCCCGGAGGGTATCGACGTAGCCCTCGATGTCGTCGCCGGGGAACTGGTCAGTGACGGACTACCGCTGCTGCGCGAAGGGGGCCGCTGGGTGATCGCCGGCGCCCTCGGCGGGTACGGCGTGAGCTTCGACGTGCGCCGTCTCTACCTACACAACGCGCAGTTGATCGGCTCCTCGATGTACACACCCACGCATTTTGAGATGCTCATGAACATGGCGCGGCGGTCCGAGATTCACCCCATCATCGCCGCGACCTTCCCGCTGGAGCAGGCTGCCTTGGCGCAGGAAGAGCTGGCCCGCAGAGGACACGTCGGCAAGATCGTCTTGCACCCATAGCGGAAAGCATCCGGGCGCCGGCCGCTCGAAACCGGGTCGCGACTAAAGCCACGATAATTCCGAAACGACCATCCGGGCAAAACGAAACCCCCTACTCCCCAGTGAAACACTGGGATGTAGGGAGTTTTTCGTGGCGGTACCGGTGGGATTTGAACCCACGGTGGAGTCTCCCCCACACGACTTTTCGAGAGTCGCACCTTCGGCCGCTCGGACACGGTACCGCCGTCGATCCTAGTAGAGACTTGGGGCGGAAGCGAATCGGCGAACGGTTCGAGTTGCCGGCGGCATTTCACATTGCGCGGGGACTGCGCCGCTACGCGGGAGGTAGAACTGGCGCGTATTGGCGCACGTCCCGCGCACCGCGTTTCATCGCGCTCCGAAACACTCGGCCATCCCGAAGATCCCGAATCGCGAACGTGCAGCAGACACACGGATACCGCGGAGTAGCCTCAGCGGGTGACCTCACCTACCCCCCGCATCCGCTCTACAATCGCTGGCGGTGCACTCTTCGTCGCGACCAGCATCGTGGTGGCATCGACCTGGTTCCGCCGCGACCACGAGCAGCAGAAGGCCATCCTCAACAAAACCCTGCCGGTGCACTCGGCCTGGTGGCGCGACCACGCCATACAGTCAGGAGAGCTGCTCTACGTTGCGATCGGCGATAGTGCCGCCCAGGGCATCGGAGCTTCCAGCCCGAACAAGAGCTACGTCGGCGTGCTCGCCGATCACCTGCGTCTCGTCACTGGTCAGACTGTGCGCGTCGTGAACCTCAGCGTGTCGGGCGCAACGGTGGCTCTGGCCGCGCGCGACCAGCTGTCCCGTTTCGAAGCGCTTAAGCCCGACCTCGTCACGGTCGCGATCGGCGCCAACGACATCGCCCAGTGGAACCCGGAGCGGTTCGAAGCGGGCATTCGCACCGTCTTTACGGCGCTGCCGCCGACCGCCCTGGTCGCCGACGTGCCGTGTTTTCACCTGCCGCACAACGAAGTCAAGGTCGCGGTGGCGAATGAGATCATTCGTCGGGTTGCCGCCGAGCACGAGCTGACCGTGGTTCCCCTACACGCGACGACCAAACGGGCGGGCATTCGCAGCATTACGACGCACGTCGCTAAAGATCTGTTTCATCCCAACGATCGCGGCTACCGGTCGTGGGCCGAGGCGTTTCTGCCGGCGCTCAGCGCCGACGTCGCCCATCGCTTCTCGGAGGTCGGCCAAGCAGCGGACGGCACCGATTAGACCCGGTATGCGCCTTACCACCGTGCTGGAACCATGCGCGCGGTCGTGTGTCGGTGGCCCCGGCTAGGCTCAAAACATGGCAAAATCCGTTTCCTCCTTTCGCTGCTCCGAGTGCGGCTGGACCACCCTAAAATGGGCGGGCCGCTGCGGCGAATGCCAGCAATGGGGCACCGTCGTCGATGCCGGCCAAACTGCCGGCATCACCCGCAAGCTCAAGGCCATCACTCTCGTGGGCGATGGCATCGCCCGTCCCATCACCCACGTTGAAACGGATGCCGCCGCCCATTGGCCGACCGGCATCAATGAGTTCGACCGAGTGCTCGGCGGCGGTATTGTTCCCGGCTCCGTCATTTTGCTCAGTGGTGAGCCCGGCGTCGGTAAGTCCACGCTGCTGCTCGAAGTCGCTTCCAAGGCCGCCGCAGCGAAGAGCCGCGTGCTCTATGTCAGCGCCGAAGAATCCGTGAGCCAGGTACGGTTGCGGGCCGAGCGCACCAACGCGCTCGAGCCGGAGCTGTATATCGCCGCCGAAACCGACCTCGGCGTCATCCTCGGACAGATCGACGCCGTCAAGCCCGACCTCATCATCATCGACTCGGTGCAGACGGTGTCGAGCGCCCTGTCCGACGGTTCGCCGGGCATGCCCAGCCAGGTGCGGGAAGTGGCATCCACCCTGATTCGGGTGGCCAAAGACCGCAACATACCGGTGCTGCTCGTGGGCCACGTCACCAAAGACGGTTCAATTGCCGGGCCACGGGTGCTCGAGCACCTGGTCGATGTGGTCTGTCAGTTTGAGGGCGACCGGCAGACGTCACTGCGCTTCGTTCGTGCCCTCAAAAACCGCTTCGGGCCCACCGACGAGGTTGGCTGCTTCGAGATGACCGGCGACGGCATCGCCGAGGTACCCGACCCTAGCGGGCTGTTCCTTAGCCGGGCCACCGAGCCGGTCGACGGCACCTGTGTGACCGTGGCGTTAGAAGGTCGTCGGGCCATGCCCGTCGAGGTGCAGGCGCTCGTCACCGACACCCAGGCCCCCAATCCCCGACGCGTCACGAGTGGCGTCGACTCAGCGCGTGTGGCCATGTTGCTCGCGGTGCTTCAGGAACGCGCCGGCATGAACCTGTCCACCAAAGACGTCTATGTGTCGACGGTCGGCGGCATCCGACTGAACGAACCGGCCGCCGATTTGGCGATCGCGTTGGCTATCGCGTCGGCGTTCACCGGACTGGCCGTGGCCCACAACGTGGTCGCGTTCGGCGAGATCAGCCTGGCCGGCGAGGTGCGCGGTGCGCTCATGTCGAAGCAGCGGGTGAACGAGGCCGTGCGGCTCGGCTTCACCACGCAGATCGACGCCGCCTGCGGGTCGATCCACGCGGCGGTCGCCCTCGCTCTCGGTACCAGTCGCAGTTCGCGCGATGCCGAACTTGATCGCGCCTTCTAAGAGCCGAAGATACGCCGGGTCCTCGACCCGGCCGTCCGCTCGTCCCGCGGAACCCTCCGTGGGCTAGTCGGCCTCGTCCTCGCCGAGCTGCGGGCTCAGCGCCTTCAACAGGTCCGCCGGGGCAGCCTGCATGACGTTGGGTCCGGCGATGTCAAAGAAGACCATCTCCAGGGTCGACGCGTGCACGGTGAGAAACTCCCGCAGCCATTGGCCATCGCACACCATGACCTGGGGGTTGGGGTCGTCGGGAACGGTGCGCACGTAATTCTCTGCCGCGGAGAACAGCAGAAGCATCCGCTTGTCGGAGCCTTCACGGCCGAACACGCGCACCTGCGCGGCCTCGCCGTTGACCACGAGTTGCGGCACGATCATGTAATCGTTGCGCAGCGCGTAGGCCACAGCGACGACGTCTTGCGCCGCCAGGGCGGCGGCGAGCGCCTCGGAACGGGTATTGGCAGTCGTATCAGTCACCCATTCATTCAATCAGGCAGGGCCGTGCCCGCCCAGCTGAGCACACATGCCACGAGCGAACGCGCATCACGTTGGCTGGCTACTGCAGAATCATGAGCGCCGGGTCGGCCGCCTCAACGCCGTCCACGCTCACGTGCAGGTAGTACGACGCTCCCCCGGCGGGAACGGCGGTTCGCGTTTCGTCCTGGCAGGTATCAACGGCCGAGCGGGTGCGGTCCCAGGTGATCGGCGTTGCCAGCGGCATAACCACACCCGGTTTGAGCGTCACTTCGGCGTCGACCGGGTCGGTCTGGCAGTCGGTCGAGGTCCAGTAGACGTCCTGGCCGCTCATCACGGTGAACACCTGCTTGCCAGTTCCGGCGTTGATCACACAGTCGGTGGTACCAATATTGGTCAGGCTCAGGGACAGTTGCGGCAACGCGTCGGCCGCGTAGCTGGTCTCGTCGGTGATGGCCGCAACCTGCACTGCGGCCGGATCGCAGGCCGCGCCGTCGACGGCGGTGGCCACCTCGGGAAGGGTGGTGGCGGCATCCGTCGGCGTGGCCGACTCGGTCGTGTCGGTCGCCGGCGTTTTCGGAGAATCGGCATTACCGTTGCTGGCGCCGGGCTTCACGATGATGAGAAAGAGTATGACGAGCACGGCGAGCAGCCCGAGCCCTACTACGAAACGCCGGCGCCGGTACACCTTGCTGGACTGGCGGCCGACCGGTTGCTTGATCGTCGACATGCCCCAAGGCTATTGATGTTCGGCGCCGGCAGCCGGTAATGGCGCGCGTGTCGGGGCCAATTGCTGCCGGAATGCACGAAGCCCGCCCGCCACCGAAAGTTCTCCGGTCGCGGGCGGGCCCGTTTGTTCAGCGCTCTGGGCCGTGGATTACTCCAGGCCGCGACGGCGGCGCTTCAGCATGAGCGCGGCACCGAACACCAGCAGAAAACCGCCGGCGTACAGCCACGGGGTCGTGTCCGTTCCGGTGTTGGCAAGGACGGCTGAGCTGGATTCCGCAACGGTAATGTCGGTCCAACCCAGAACGTTGCCGTCGGCGTCCTGCACGATGATGCGGTGTGCGCCTGCCGACAGGTTGCTTGGCAGGGTGGTGCTTACGTTGCCCTGAGCATCAACCTGCAGCCAGCCACCGAGTTGCACCGGCGTGGAACGAACCCACACTGAGACGAATTCGCCGGCGTGCTGCGCGCCGACGCTAATCGTGATGGCCTCACCCGCACGATACAGCCCCTTGTTGGTCTTAATCATGTGCTGCAGAGCCGCGGTGAGGGCGGCTTCGCCAGCGGATGACGCGGGCACTGTCGGCAGCATCGGCACCGTCGGGCCCGGAACTGTCGGGTCCGTCGGATCGGTCTGGTTGACCGCGATGGCGAGGCGCACGATCGTGCCCGACTCCGCCGCTATCAGCTCGAGCACGCTGTTGGCGGCAGCATCGGCCGGCACGGTGACGGCAACCGTGGCGGTACCGGTCGAATCAACGGATGCCGTACCCACGTCGGTGCCCGACCAGCGCAGCGCGAGCTGCGTGTTCTTCGGAGCTCCGAGCGACGTGAGGTTGAGGTTGCCGACCGTGAAGGTGACGGTGTCGCCCGGGTTGACGGCCGCCGTAGGCGCCCCGGTAATCGAGGCCTGGTTGGCCTTGAACGACGGGGACAGCGGGCTGTTCGTCTGCAGGTAGGAGATCCAGGCGTCCCGATCGACCAGACCCGAATCGCGGGTGGCCGTACCGTTCGTGAACTCACGGAAGTTGTCACCGCCGGTGAGCAGGAAGTTGAACGAACCGATGCGGTACGACTGTGCCGGATCGATCTGTGCGCCGTCGATCCAGATGCCCGTCACGCGGTCTCCGGCGGCGCGGCTGGCATCAAAGGTGTAGTTCACGTTGTCGCTCAGCCCGAGCTGCAGAAACGGACGGCTCGGTATCGTGCCGTCGGCGTTGGTCTGCCACTGCTGCTCAAGAACGGTTTTGAACTGCGCGCCGGTGAGGCTCGTCGTCCACAGGTTATTCAGGAACGGCAGCACGGCGTTCGCTTCGGCGTAGGTGACGACGCCGTCAGGAGCCTGCGACAGGTCGGCGCGCATTCCGCCGGGGTTGACGACGCCGATTTCAGCGCCGCCGATGTTGGGGTCGGCCAGCGAATCGCGCAGCGAGTTCGCAACCAGCGAGCCCAGGGTGGAGGGCGCCATCCGGTCTTCGGAGCAGGGAGCGACTCCATCCGTGCAGGCCCGGGTGATGTCGGCCGTGACCGATCCCACGGGCACGTCACCCAGAATTGCCGCCTCGGCCAGAGCGGCCGTCGTGATCGACTGAACCTCGGCCACGCGCGGGTAGGCGGCCACGAGATCGGCGTCCTCCGCGGTGGAGCGGGCCACGTTGCGGTTTTGCACCGTGGTCGTGTCGCCGGTAGTGAGGTCGTAGCTGAGCACGACCTGGCCGATGTTTGCACCGTAGCTGCCGGTCTGCAGCACGGGGCGGGTCACGCCATCGGCTGCGCCGGGTACCTGAGCGTCCCACGCGTACTGCTTGTGCGTGTGGCCGGTGAAGATCGCATCGACCTCGGCCGAGGTGTCATTGACGATGCTCGCAAAGGCTCCGCCGACGGCCAGCTCCTGCTCGAGCGTCGCGCCGTCCGGGATCCCTTCACCGGCACCTTCGTGGTATTCGGCGATCAGAACATCCGCTTCGCCGTTCAACGGGTCGCCGTCGGTGAGTTGGGCGGCAACGCGGTTGACCGCGGCGACGGGGTCGCCGAAGCTCAGGGTGGCAATTCCGTTGGGCGAGACGAGGGACGGGGTCTCTTCCGTCACCGCGCCGATCACGCCGACTTTCACGCCGGCCACGTCGATGATGGCGTATTCCTGCATCGCGGGGGTTTCGGTGCCCAGCTCGTACACATTGGCTCCGAGGTAGTCGAAGTCTGTCGAGTCAGACACCCGGCCGGTGAGGTCGCCAAAGCCCTGGTCAAACTCGTGGTTGCCAACGCTCGAGGCGGCGAGGGCGAGGGCGTTGAGAACGTCAATGGTGGGCTGGTCTTTCTGCGACGCCGAGGCGAACAGGGAAGCGCCGATATTGTCGCCGCTTGACAGGAAGAGCGAGTTGTCGTCGCCGTATCCGGCCTTCAGTTCCTCGACGGTTCCCGCGAACTTCACGGTGTTGCCGTCGATGCGTCCGTGAAAGTCGTTGATATTGAGCAGGTTCAGCTCGACCGAGGTCGGCGCCGCGAGGTTGAGTCCGAGAACCACCGGGTCGTGATCGGAGGAACGGAACGGATCGGCGGCGTAGAAATCGGTGACGTTGTTGTTGTACCGGCTGTACTCGAGGGCGACCGATTCGACCGAGTTGATGTTCCAGACATCGACGTCGTTCACCGTGGCGTCTGCCTCGGGCGAAGCGAACACGTGGTCAAGCGATCCCACCGTGCCGCCGTAGGCATAAGTGTATTCGCCGCTCTTGGCTTCCTGGTTGATGAAGCCGGCGTCGGTGATTACTTGGATCGGGTCTTCCAGGTCATAGGCGTTGAAGTCACCGGTGAGGAAAACCCGGTCGATGCCCGTGCTGATTTTGAGCCCGTTGGCGAAGTCCACGAGAGCCGTAGCCTGATTCACCCGAGACGCGTTGGAGGCGCCCTGGCCGTCGTTCATATCAGCGTCGACCCCGGTTCCGGAACCCTTCGATTTGAAGTGGTTCACAATGGCAAGGAAGGTGCTGTCGGCGTCGTCGACCAGCTGGAACGCCTGGGCGAGCGGCTGGCGGGCGTTGCTGAAGGCGGCGGCCCCGGTCAGGATCGTGGAGTCGCCGACGGTTTCGATCGAGCCTGCCTTGTAGATGAAGGCTGTACGGATGACATCTTCGTTGGCGGGAAGATCCGCGGGCGAAGCCACGAAAGCCCAGACGGCGCTTCCGGCGGCGGAGTTGAGCGCGGTCACCAAGTTGGCGAGAGCATCGTCACGATCCTTGCCGAATGCGGCCGAGTTCTCGATTTCCTCGAGCGAGACCACGTCGGCGTCGAGGGCGTTGATGGCCGCCACGATCTTTGCCTGCTGGCGTTCGAAGTTGACGCTGTTCGCGGCGCCGCGGGCGTCGCATCCGCTGCGAACCGTGATCGGGTTGTCGGCCCGGTCGGTGTAATACGAGCAGCCGGTGAGCGAATCACCGACGGTGGAGAAGTAGTTCAGCACGTTGAAGCTCGCGAGTCGAACGTCGCCGCCCACATCGCGGGGGGTCATGGTGCGGGTGTCGGCGAACGTGGCGGGTTGCACCGTGGCAGCGTTTGCCGCGGTGAGGGCCTCGGTGGGCTGAAACTTCCAGGCGCTGAAGCGGTAGTCAAGGATGACGGGTTTGGTGAAGGTCACGGCCGCGCCGATGCGCAGCGGGTCAGCAACGGTGAGATAGGGAACCGGAATGTCGCGGTCGGCGCCGGTGAGGTAGTTCGTGCTCGCACCGTCATCGAGGGTCACGGCGCGCGCCGCGTTGGCCGCGATAGCCGCAGTGTATTCGTTCGTTCCCGGCCGCGCGGTGACCGTCGGGTTGACCAGGGGGGTCGTTCCGGCGGCGAGGCCGATCTCGGCGTACTGGTTGGTCGAGTAGTTGTTCGTCACGGTGAAGTCGCCCTGCGGCGCGATCAACATGCCCTCGAGCGACTCGCGCGCGGCATCCGTTTCAGGCAGTGCCACGGTGGCCGGCGTCACATCAACGATTCCGGTCGCGTCGATGGGGGTGATATCGCCGAGCGACGTCACATTGAGGTCGGTGAGACCGTAGTACTCTGCGACCTGTCCGGTGACCGACAGGTAGTCGCCCACCGCAACGGATGCCGCGAGGCTGCCCGTATAGACGAACAGGCCGTCAGACGCGTCGTGCGTGCCCAGGTCGATCATGCCGCCGGTTCCGGCAGTCTGCAGATAGAACCCGTCGAACCCGCCGGTCGGGTAGGCGGCCGTGACGATGCCCTGCGTTTTCACCGTGGCGCCCACGAGGGGGCTCGTGTCGGTCGTGCCCTGGATGGCGTTGATCGGCGTCACCTCACTGGGGGTCCCGGTCGTGGAGTCATCGGCTTCGATGACGACCCCGGTTCCGGCGGGATTGGCGCTGGCCGGTACGGCAATGAGCGGGGCGGCCGCGAGGCTCACCCCGACAAGTGTGGCAAAGACCAGCCTCGAACGGCTGCGAACGACGGATGACATGGATCTCCTCTTATCTAGGACGATGGTCGTGTCATTGCACCCGTGGTCGTGCTGCGAAAAGTCTCCCCGGTCATAGGTCGGCAGGTGCAATAGTTCGCAGCCTACCGACGACCCGTGTCTAGGGGGTAAACTCCTCGTATTTTGCTCTTTTGAGCACGAGCCGTGCCGTGTTGGGGTCGATCCAGCCCAGCGGGATCAGTGCAGCCGCTTCACCATGCGGGTGTTGCCGAGCGTGTTCGGCTTCACCCGGGCGAGGTCGAGAAACTCGGCGACACCCTCATCGGGTGAGCGCACGAGTTCGGCGTAGACGGCCGGGTCAACGGTCTCGGTGCCCATGTCGTTGAACCCGTTGCGGGTGAAGAAACCCACCTCGAAGGTGAGACAGAACAGTCGGCTCAGGCCGAGCTCGCGGGCATCCGCTTCGAGGCGTTGCATCAGCGTGTAGCCCACACCGTGGCCGAGCCGCTGGGCATCGACGGCGAGAGTGCGCACTTCGCCGAGGTCTTCCCAGATCACGTGCAGAGCACCGCAGCCGATCAACTTGCCGGAGGAGTCAACGGCCACTCGAAATTCCTGCACCGCCTCGTAGAACACCACCCGGTCTTTGCCGAGCAGAATGCGCTGCTGCACGAGCGGCTCGACGAGCGCTTCAATGCCGGGTACATCGCTCGTGCGCGCACGGCGCACCGAATATTCCAGTTCACTCATGGCAGACGTCCCTTTCGTGGCCCAGGCAGGTCAAACAACTAGTCTATGGACGCTTGAGCAACCCTTTTTCCATTCCTCGCGCATTACTCCTGCAAATTGCGGGCATCCGTACCGGTGACCGGCGGAAAGACACGGGGTGGCGCCTGGGCGTCGTGAAATTGCAGGAGTTATGCGCTGGGACACAAAAAAATGGGCCGAACCCGTGGAGACCGCGGTCTCACCGGGTTCGGCCCACTCTGACCGGGCTAGTCGCTCGTGATGGCGAGGTCGGGCGTGCTCGGACCGGTACCAACTGCGGCGGCGGTGTTCACTCCCACGCCGACCGGGTCGACCCGGGTCGTCGTCGTGAAGATGTATTCGCCGTCGACGTAGTCCACGTGCACGTGGTCACCGGCGTTGAGCTCCCCCTGCAGAATCTTCTCTGACAGGCGGTCCTCCACCTCGCGCTGGATGGCGCGACGCAGCGGACGCGCTCCGAGCGTCGGGTCGAATCCAACCTCGATCAGGTGCTCCTTGGCCGGAAGGGTGACCTCAACGGTCATGTCGCGGTCGAGCAGACGCACGCCCAGACGCTTGATGAACAGGTCAACGATCTGCAGAAGCTCCGGCTTGGTCAGCTGCGGGAACACGATGATCTCGTCCACGCGGTTGAGGAACTCGGGCTTGAAGTGCTTCTTCAGCTCGTCTTTCACCTTGCCGGCCATGCGCTCGTACCCGGTGGTGGTGTCGCCTTCCAGCTGAAAGCCGACCGGTCCGCCCGAGATGTCCTTGGTGCCGAGGTTGGTGGTCATGATGATGACGGTGTTCTTGAAGTCGACAACGCGACCCTGGCCATCCGTCAACCGGCCCTCTTCCAGAATCTGGAGCAGGGAGTTGAAGATGTCGGGGTGAGCCTTCTCGATCTCGTCGAACAGCACCACGGAGAACGGCTTGCGCCGCACCTTCTCGGTGAGCTGGCCACCCTCCTCGAAGCCGACGAACCCGGGAGGCGCACCGAACAGGCGCGAAACGGTGTGCTTCTCCCCGTACTCACTCATGTCGAGCGAGATCATGGCGGCTTCATCGTCGAACAGGAACTCGGCGAGGGCCTTGGCCAGCTCGGTCTTGCCGACGCCGGTGGGGCCGGCGAAGACGAAGGATCCGGAGGGACGCTTCGGGTCCTTCAGACCGGCACGGGTGCGACGGATGGTCTTGGCGAGCGCCGAGATGGCCTCTTCCTGACCGATGACGCGCTGGTGCAGGGCCTTCTCCATGAAGACGAGCCGCGAGGACTCCTCTTCGGTGAGCTTGAACACCGGAATGCCGGTGGCCTGAGCGAGAACTTCGGCGATCAGGCCTTCGTCGACGACCGCGGTGGTCTTGACGTCGCCCGACTTCCATTTCTTCTCAAGGCGCAGACGCTCACCGAGAAGGTTTTTCTCCTCGTCGCGCAGGCCGGCGGCCTTCTCGAAGTCCTGTTCCTCGATGGCGAGCTCCTTGGCGGCACGCACCACGGCGATCTTCTCGTCGAATTCGCGCAGCTCCGGCGGGCTCGACAGGATCGAGAGGCGCAGGCGAGCGCCGGCCTCGTCGATCAGGTCAATGGCCTTGTCGGGAAGGAACCGGTCGGAGACGTAGCGGTCGGCGAGATTCGCCGCGGCCACGAGGGCACCGTCGGTGATGGACACCTTGTGGTGCGCTTCGTAGCGGTCGCGCAGTCCCTTGAGAATGTTGATGGTGTGCGGCAGCGACGGCTCGTTCACCTGGATCGGCTGGAAGCGGCGCTCGAGTGCGGCATCCTTCTCGAAGTGCTTGCGGTACTCGTCGAGGGTGGTCGCACCGATGGTCTGCAGCTCACCGCGGGCGAGCAGCGGCTTGAGAATCGACGCGGCGTCGATGGCGCCCTCGGCGGCACCCGCACCCACCAGGGTGTGGATCTCGTCGATGAAGACGATGATGTCGCCGCGGGTGCGGATCTCCTTGGTGACCTTCTTCAGGCGCTCTTCGAAGTCACCGCGATAGCGGCTACCGGCGATGAGCGAGCCGAGGTCGAGCGAGTACAGTTGCTTGTCCTTCAGCGTCTCGGGCACATCGCCCTTGACGATGGCCTGGGCGAGGCCCTCAACGACGGCGGTCTTGCCGACGCCGGGCTCACCGATCAGCACCGGGTTGTTCTTGGTGCGACGCGAGAGGATCTGCATGACCCGCTCGATTTCTTTCTCGCGCCCGATGACCGGGTCGAGTTTGTTGTCGCGGGCCATCTGGGTGAGGTTGCGACCGAACTGGTCGAGCACCTGGCTGCCGGCCGTGCTGGCCGCCTGCTCGTTGGCGCCAACCTGCACCTGCTCCTTGCCCTGGTAACCGGAGAGGAGCTGGATGACCTGCTGGCGCACGCGGTTGAGGTCGGCGCCGAGCTTCACGAGAACCTGGGCGGCAACGCCCTCACCCTCGCGAATGAGTCCGAGCAGAATGTGCTCGGTTCCGATGTAGTTGTGGCCGAGCTGCAGCGCTTCGCGCAGGCTCAGCTCGAGGACCTTCTTCGCACGCGGCGTGAAGGGGATGTGGCCGGTGGGCTGCTGCTGCCCCTGGCCGATGATGTCCTGAACCTGCTCGCGCACGGCATCCAGCGAGATGCCGAGGCTCTCAAGAGCCTTCGCGGCGACGCCTTCACCCTCGTGAATCAGCCCGAGCAGAATGTGCTCGGTACCGATGTAGTTGTGGTTGAGCATCTTGGCCTCTTCCTGGGCCAAAACGACGACGCGACGAGCTCGGTCGGTAAATCTCTCAAACATATGATCGCTCCCTTGGCGCCAGGGCAGTTGGTGCCGTTACATCGAGAGTAGCCAGCCTGCGCCGCTCGCGCGTGTTTGTTCGCCCTAGGCGTGACGGATACTGTGCGCCGCCCCCGTCCGCCCCCGCCGGACGGTCGTTATTGTACGGCCGAGGTGAGCCGGGCGAGGTTGTCGAGGATGGTGGAGCGCAGGGGTTGCTTGCGCCATTCCTCCAGGGTCAGCTCACGGCTGTTGCGACGGTTCTCGTCTTCCATGGCGCGCAGATTGCGCACGAACGAGCGCCCGCGCACCATGAGCGACACTTCCATGTTGAGGCTGAACGAACGCTGGTCCATATTGCTCGACCCGACCACCGCGACCTCATCATCGATGGTGAAGTGCTTGGCGTGCAAAATGTAAGGCGCCTTGTACATGTAAATGCGCACGCCGGCGGTCAGTAGCTCCTCGTAGTAGGAACGCTGGGCGTGGTAGACGACAGCCTGGTCGCCGATCTCCGACACGAAGAGTTCCACGTGCAGCCCGCGCTGCACGGCTGTCGTTATGGCGTACATGATCGATTCGTCTGGCACGAAGTACGGGCTGGTGATGATGATGCGATCCTGCGCGTAGTAGAGCAGGGCGAGGAACAGCCGTAGGTTGTTCTCTCCCTTGAACCCGGGGCCGCTCGGCACCACCTGGCAGTCGAGGGCGTCCGTCACGGGCCGCGGATGCACCGGCTCGATGTCGCGGGTGAGAAGCTCGTTGGTCTCGCTGTACCAATCCGTGATGAAAATCGCGTTGAGCCCCGACACGATCGGGCCTTCCAGCCGGGTCATGAAGTCTTTCCACTGCAGGCCACGTCGAATGTTGCGCTTCATGTTGTACGAGCGGTCGATGATGTTCTGCGATCCCATAAACCCCACCAGCCCATCAACGATGAGCAGCTTGCGGTGGTTGCGCAGGTCTGGTCGTTGCCATTTGCCCTTGAACGGCTGCACCGGAAGCATGAGCTCCCACGAAATGCCGGCATCCGTCAGTCGTTTCTTGGTTTGACGAAAGCCGGGCTTGCGCATGGACTGAATGTGGTCCATAAGCACCCGCACTCTTACGCCACGGTTGTGAGCATTCTCCAGCGCGTCGAAGAAGGGCGCCGTGGTGTGGTCGAGCGAGAGAATGTAGAACTCGACGTGCACGTATTTTTTTGCCCGGTCGATGTCGGCGATCATGGTGTCGAAGGCCACCTGGTATTCGCCGATCAGGCTTGCCGTGTTGTCACCGACGAGCGGCATCGCTCCGAGATTCCGGTTCAGTTCGACGACCGATTCCAGCCAGGTCGGCCACGGGTGGTCGCGGCGAACCAGTTCCATGCCGTCGGTGCTGTTGAGAATGAACGCGTTGATTTCATCCTGCATCAGCCGGCGCTTCTTCGGCAGCGTACGGTAGCCGATCAGCAGAAAGAGCAGAACCCCGAGGTAGGGAATGAAGAAGATGGTCAACAACCAGGCCATGCCCGACATGGGACGTCGGTTGCGCGGCACCACGATGATGGCAACGACTCGTACGGAGAAGTCAACGATCAGGGCCAGCAGAACGGTGATGGTCGAGCCGTCGACACCGAACATCGGGTTTAGGTGACCGGTTTGTCGAGACCGAGCCTGGCGCGTTCTTCGGCTTCGATTTGGGCGTACACCTTACGTTCGGTGCGGTCGGCGCGCAGGATTGAGCGCATCAGCATCCAGAAGACGAGGCCGAGCAGGATGGTGGGCACGACCGAATAGATCGCGTTTCCCCAAAAGTTCTCAATCACGGTCCTAGCCTACGCGTAAAGGCTGCGATCCCGGCTACTTGCTGAGCAGGCCGATGATGCCGCTGCTCAGAAAGTACACGCCGATGCCGCCGACAATCACCCAGAGAGCGATGCGGCTCATCGACGGCGGCTTGCGGCCGCCCTTGTCGGGCTTTAATTCGTCGTCAGGCAGGAAGCTCATTTATTTCACCAGGGGAAAGAGGATCGTTTCGCGAATGCCGAGGCCCGTCAATGCCATCAGCATTCGGTCGATGCCCATGCCCATGCCGCCGGTCGGCGGCATGCCGTACTCCAGAGCGCGCAAAAATTCTTCATCGAGGCGCATGGCCTCGGGGTCTCCCCCGGCGGCGAGGCTCGCCTGTTCAATGAAGCGTTCGCGCTGCACGACCGGGTCAACCAGCTCGGAGTAGCCGGTGGCCAGTTCGAAGCCGCGCACGTAAAGGTCCCATTTCTCGACGACGCCGGCCACGGAACGGTGGCCGCGCACGAGCGGGCTGGTGTCGATCGGAAAGTCCATCACGAAGGTGGGGCGCACGAGGTCACCCTTGACGAAGTGCTCCCACAGCTCTTCCACGTACTTACCGTGAATGGGGTGATCAATCTCAATGCCTTCCCGCGCGGCGAGGGCGACAAGGTCAGCGAGCGGTGTCTCGGGGGTGATCACGATGCCGGCTGCCGCCGACAGGCTGTCGTACATGCCGATGCGGTCCCAGTCACCACCAAGGTCGAACAGGGTGCCGTCAGCCCAGGTCACCACGTGTGAGCCGGCGATGGCGAAGGCGGCATCCTGAATCAACTTTTGGGTGAGATCGGCGATGGAATTGTAATCGCCATACGCCTCATAGGCCTCGAGCATCGCGAATTCGGGCGAGTGGGTGGAATCGGCGCCCTCATTGCGAAAGTTGCGGTTGATCTCGTAGACGCGGTCGATGCCGCCGACCACGGCGCGCTTCAAAAAGAGTTCCGGTGCGATGCGCAGGAAGAGCTCGGTGTCGAAGGCGTTGCTGTGGGTCTGGAAGGGGCGAGCGGATGCGCCGCCGTGCATCACCTGCAGCATCGGGGTCTCGATCTCGATGAACTCGAGGTCAGTGAATGTCTTGCGCAGGCTCGCAACGGCCTTCGAGCGGGAGAGTACGTTGGTGCGGGCCTGTTCGCGGCTGATCAGGTCGAGGTAGCGGCTACGCACCCTGGTCTCTTCGCTGAGTTCGCTGTGCAGGTTGGGCAGCGGCAGCAGCGCCTTGGCGGCGACCTGCCAGTCGGTGACCATGATCGACAGTTCGCCGCGACGGCTGGAGATGACCTCGCCGGTGACGAACAGATGGTCGCCCAGGTCGACCAGGTCCTTCCACGAGGCGAGGGACTCCGCACCGACGGCGGCGAGGGAGACCATCGCCTGAATCCGGGTGCCGTCGCCACTCTGCAGGCTCGCGAAACAGAGCTTGCCGGTGTTGCGCAGGTGCACGATGCGGCCGGCCAAGCCGACGATGACGCCGGTGGTGGCATCCGCTTCGAGGGTGCCGAAATCGGCGCGCACGGCCGGAATCGTGTGTGTGACCGGTACCGACACCGGGTAGGCCCCGCCAGCAGGGCTCGCGGCAGCCGCGTTCAAGCGGTCGCGCTTGCCGAGGCGAACGGCCTTCTGCTCGTTCATCTCCGCGTCGGAGAAGCCCTCAGCGTCGTCGTGCGAGGCGGTGGTGGGGTTCTGGCTCATGCGGTTCTCCGTTGGTGCTGTCAGTTCAAGTGTGAGCGGATACTGCGGGTCACCCGAGACGGATCGCCACGTTGTCGATCAGCCGGGCGGTGCCGACCCTCGCGGCCACGAGCATCCGGGCCGGCCCGTGATAGTCGCCCGGCACGACCAGAAAAGTCTGCGGGTGCACGATCACGAGATAGTCCAGTTTAACCAGCGGTTCGAGGTCAATGCGCGCGTGCGCTGCGGCGAGGGCGGCAGTCGGGCCGTCCGGACCGGCCGCGGCGGCGGCACTCAGCCCGGCGAACAGCGCCTGTGCGGCAGTGTGCTGCGGCTCGTCGAGGTAGCGATTACGGCTCGACAGGGCCAGCCCGCTCGGTTCGCGCACGGTTTCCACGACCTCGATCGCGCTGCACACGTTGAGATCGGCGACCATCCGCTGCACCAGAAACACCTGCTGCCCGTCTTTTTGGCCGAACACGGCTGCGTCGGGTGTCACGATATTGAGCAGTTTCGCAACAACCGTGAGCATGCCGTCAAAGTGGCCCGGGCGTGCAGCGCCCTCATACAGGGAGCCGACCTCGCCGGTAACGACCCGGGTATCGCTCGCCCCGCCCGGGTACATCTCGCGGGCACTCGGCGCGAACACAAACGTCACATTTTCGTTCGCTAGGGCTGCGAGGTCGGCGTCGAGCGTGCGCGGATAGCTGTCCAGATCTTCGCCGGCGCCGAATTGCAGCGGGTTGACGAATATCGACACGACCACGATGTCGCCGAGCGCGTGCGCCCGGCGCACCAGCGCGAGGTGACCGGCGTGCAGGGCTCCCATGGTCGGCACGAGCACGATTCGGGTGTCTGCGCCGGTCAGCGCCGCGCGCTCGCGGGCCTGCCCCAGACGATCGCGCAGTTCGGGGATGGTGCTGAGTACTTCAATGTTGTTCATTCGACCTCCCGGTCGTCGTCAAGCGGATGCTGATGGTGCTCAATCTCGTCGAATCCCGCCAGGTCGAGTCGGCCGCCGCTCGTGCGCCCGAGGGCGTTCTCCATTGCAGAGCGCAACAGCGGTCCAAGGATAGCTCCCGGCTGCTCAAGGCCGATCCCGGCCAGCAACCCGGTGGCCTGCTCCACGATCGAGGTCGAGAAGGAGGTGGCGATCTGAATGGCTTCGGCATAGCTGGCCCGGTCGTTCTCGTCGACGATGAGCGGTTCGCCGCCCATTTCTACGGCGAGCGCCTGGCCGATCGGCAGCACCGGGCCGGGCGCGGTCACGGCAAAGTAACTGTCGGCGAGCCGGGCCAGGTCGAGGCTGGTGCCGGTGAAGGCCATGGCCGGGTGGATGGCGAGCGGGATCGCGCCAGCGGCCTGCGCCGGCGCGAGCACCGCGGTGCCGTAGCGCGCGGAGGTGTGCAGAACGAGCTGGCCCGGCCGCCACGTGTTCGTCGCGGCGAGGCCCTGCACGAGGCTCGCCAACTGCGAGTCGGGTACCGCAATGATGACCAGTTCGCTGCGTTCGACGACCTCGGGCACGGTCAGAATAGGGACCAGCGGCAAGATGGCTTCGGCGCGGTCCCGGCTCGCCCGCGAGATCGCCGAAATGCCGACAATGGCGTGGCCGGCCCCCGCGAGGGCCGCGCCGAGAATGGGGCCGACGTGGCCGGCACCGATGATTCCCACGCCGAGGCGTCCCGGTTTGACATTCATTCGGCTGCTCCTGGCGTTGCTGTCGGCGTGGTGGGAGCCTCGGTCTGACTCCAGTGATGGCTGGTGTCGGCGCGGGCCGAGCGCACCGCGCCCGTCGACATCCAGGTGAAGAGCACCAACGCTTCGTCGACGTCGAGGACGCTGAGGGAAGCGGAAACCGGGCCGGAAACCGTGTGCAGATCGGCCGAGGCGAGGCGCAACCGACGGCGCACGGGGCCCTGGCTGATGCCCACGCCCTGCATGCGGGCTAGGGGCACGAGAATCAAGTCGCGGGAGAGTACGCCGCGCCGAATCAGCGCGACGTTGCCCGAAACCGCCCAGCCGGTGCGCCACCACGAGAACGGGCGCAGCCAGACCGCACGCGCTGGCGCGTTGCTGTAGAAATCGGCAATGCCGGCATCGCGTTTGCGACCGCCCAGCATGCCGTTTTCGATCAGGGCACGATGAGTATCGGTGTCAAACCCGGGCAGCACCATTTGGAGCACCTTTTCGACGTCGGCCAGAGTACCGACCGGCAGGATGATGGAGCTCGTGGCGGGGGTGGAACTACGACCGGAAGCCTGCCCTGCCGTGTTGATGTTGATCTGCCACCAGCCGGACCGGCGCCAGAGAATGGGCTGGGATACCTTGATCGCATGGATGCGCCCCGGCGGCAGGGTCTGGTTGCTCGTGGAGAGCAGACCGAAGCCGATACGCACCCCATCGGGAGTGCCCGCGATCGTGAACCGCAACTGTTTGGTGATGCGGGAGAAGTAATAGCCGACGCTGCCGATCAGGCCCGGCAGTACGGCCACGAGCACCCAGCCGCTACTTCCGGCGATCACACTGGTGATGAGCCCGAAGACGGCCAGAATCAGAAAGACGGTGAAGCCGCTGAGCACGACAGACCCGATCAGCCGCCCCGGTGGGATGCGCACGACCGACTCGGGTGGGGCGGCATCCGGGTCCAGCTCCGGGGCCACAAACTCGCTGTAGCGGGCAGCCGCGAAATCACCGAAGGCGGAATGCGGGGTGGCCGCGGCATCGTCACCGGGTGCGATCAGCGCCGGGTTCACGTGTGGTGCCGGCGTCACGGCCGAGGGCGACGTGACGAATGGTGCGGCGAGCGCATCCGGCGGGGTGGTCGGTTGTCGAGCCTGGCGCAGGCCCGAGGCGAGGTGCAGCAGGTCTCGGCGCAGGTCATCCGCAAGCTTCGAGCCGAGGTAGGCCAGTTGCACGTTGCCGTCTTGTCCGGCCACCGTGATTTCGAGCCGGGCCGCGCCGAACAGACGGGGAAACAACGGTCGGGCCAGGTTGACGCCCTGCACGCGGTCCAGACGGGCCTTGCGATTGCTGCGAAAGATGAGTCCGGTGCGCACCTCGACGATTTCGCCGCTCACGCGAAAGGTATGCATGCGCCAGGAGAGGTAAAACACCACGAGAATGACGATGAGCACGCCCGCGATGATCAGAAGTGCCCAGCCGAGGGCTCCGCGTTGATAAATCTCGTCGATCGGGTTGCCGGCGTAGTTCTCTTCGCCGATGAACAGGTCGATGAGCCGTTCGCGCAGGTTGGCGACGAGGAAACCGATAATGGCCACCATGAAGATGCCGCCGCGCAGCAGCGGTGTGGCCGGGTGCAGGTGATGCCATTCACCGTCGGTGAGGTCGGTGCGCGGCACCGCGCGGGGCGCCGGAACCGCAGCGACCGGATCGCTCACAGCCCGGCCCGACGACTCTCCGCGAGCTCGACCAACCGGTCGCGGAGGTTCTCGGCGTCGGCCTCGGCGAGGCCGGGAATCGAGACCCCGGCCGATGCCGCGGCCGTCACGAATTTAAGATCGGCCAGGCCGAGCCAGCGCGCGACCGGGCCGCGGTTGATGTCGATCAATTGCATGCGCCCGTAGGGCACCGCAACGAAACGTTGAAACAGTATCCCGCGGCGAAAGAGCAGGTCGTCTGCCCGCAGTTGATAGCCGATGGCACGCACGCGGCGCGGTTCGAATACCAGGTTGACCACGGTCACGACGAGCACCGCGATACCCACCCACAGTGCCCAGGTCTGGTCGAGCAGCAGCCAGAGCAGGGTCGCTCCGCCGCAGATGACGACGCCGTTGACGATGGTACCGACAATCTCCACCAGCACGTGTTTCGGAGAGACTCGCTTCCATTCCCCGACGTCGGGCAGCTCCAGCCGCTCCGACGGATCGGGCGAGTGCGCTTCGGGCAGGCTGGCATCAGGCACTTCGCGTTCAGGCACGCGTACCTCCGGACTCGTCGGTGTCGTCGTCGGGCGGAAGGGTGCAAAAATGTTCGGCTACGAGGCCGGCCGCCAGCATGACGGCGCCACCGATGGCCATGCCGATCGCGAGCCAGAGCGACGTGAGCGCGGGGACCACCGATCGGGTCAGCACGTACAGCACCACGCCGAGGGCGGCGCCGAGCAGCAGTGAGGCCGACAGCGACGTCGCCTTGGAGAGCACGGCAACCCGCATCGCCCAGAATGGATCGATGCGCCGCAGCGCCTTGCGCCGGCTGCTCTGGCGTACCTGCCGGGCCAGACTCACGACGAGCGCGCCCAGCAGAACCAACGTCAACGGCAGGGTTACCGGGGGAACCACAATCGGGGCTCCCGATGCCGCGAAGGCGATCTCAACCAGAAAGCCGATCACCAGGCCGATCAGCAGAACGGCGAGCAGGCCGGTCGCGTGCGAACGCTTCATCGCGGCACGCTCGGCGCCGAGTCGGGGGGCGTGGCATCCGCTATGCGGCGCACGGTGTTGGCGGTCGCGGCCAGCAGGTCGCGCACCAGCCCGCGGCCGGGGATGGCGGCGTCCGCATCCAGGTCGAGCCAGGGAGCGAGCACGAAGTCGCGTTCCGCTGCCCGCGGGTGCGGCAGGGTCAGGCGTTCATCATTGACGCTCATCTGACCGAACACGATGAGATCGATATCGAGCGTGCGGTCACCCCAGCGTTCGGCGCGCACCCGACCGTGCTCAGCCTCGATGGCGTTGACGGCGTGCAGCAGGGTGTGCGGGTCGCCGATATAGTCCATGGTCAGCACGGCATTGAGATAGCGCGGGGCGGTCTCGTCCACACCGTCGAGTTTCACGGCGGCGGATTCATAGACGGGCGACAGGGCGACGAATGCGGCACCGGGCAGAGCCGCGAGATCGCGCACGGCACCGGTCAGGGTCCCCGCCCGGTCGCCGAGGTTGCTGCCGAGGGCCAGCACGACGCGTGTTGCGGCACCGGTCATGGCCGCGACCGGGTGATCTGCACGGCTACGTCGGTAAAGGGCACCGATATCGGAGCGGATGGCTTGTGAACCGTGACCCGCACCCGGAGCGCCGGCGCATGGGCGAGCACGACGTTCGCGATGCGTTCCGCAACGGTTTCGATGAGGTCGACCGGGTTGTGTCGGGCCGCGTCGGTGACCTCTTCGGCCAGTTCGCCATAGTGGATGGTCTGGGTCACGTCGTCGCTCGCAGCAGCCGTCATCAGATCCAGCCAGACGGTCACGTCAATGACGAACTCCTGGCCGTTTTCTTTCTCAAAATCGTAGACGCCGTGGTGGGCGTTCACCCGCAGGCCGGTGAGGGTGATCGAATCAGTCATGGGTCCATTGTGACGGACGTTGCATGCCGCCCGGCACGTCTCTCGGTGTTCCCATCGTCGATCGCGCCACACTGTCGAGCACAGTGAGGGCCGCGCGGGTCGCCGCGACGTCGTGCACGCGCACCGCCCACGCGCCTGCCTGGGCGGCCAGCACGCTGACGACGGCCGTCGGCAGGTCGCGGGCGATGACCGGTGCGCCATCCGGCAGCACCGCAGCGAGAAAGCGTTTACGCGATGCTCCGACCATCACCGGGAGGCCCAGTTCGGCGAATGCGTCAAGCCGGTTGATGAGCTGCCAGTTGTGCTCGGGTTTCTTGGAGAACCCGAGTCCGGGGTCAAGCACAATCCGCTCCCGATCCACCCCGGCCGCTGTCAACGCGTCGACCCGGGCACCCAGAGCGGCGATGACGTCGGTGACAACGTCGTCATACTCCGCCAGGGTGTCCATTTGTTGGGCGTGAGCACGCCAGTGCATCGCTACATAGGTGAGGCCGGTTTCGGCCGCGACCGCGGCCATGCCGGGGTCGGCGAGCCCACCGGACACGTCATTGATGATGCTCGCGCCCGCTTTCGCCGCAGCGAGGGCCGTCGCGGCGTTGAGCGTGTCGATGCTCAGCCGCAGCCCCTGCCTGGCCAGTTCGGTGACCACGGGAATGATGCGGCGTTGTTCCAGTTCCGGCGTGACGCGGGTGGCACCGGGCCGGGTAGATTCACCGCCCACATCGATCAGATCGGCGCCCTGAGCGTGCAGCAGCAGACCGTGCTCGATAGCGGCATCCGTTGACGCCCACTGTCCGCCGTCGCTGAAGGAATCGGGGGTGACATTGAGCACACCCATGATGAGTGTCATCCGCCCGCCGCAATGAGCGCGATGATTTCGGCGCGGGCCGCCGGCTCGGTCAGGGAACCGCGGGAGGCCATGGTCACGGTCGAACTGGCGCTCTGTCGCGGGCCGCGGGTGCCGACACAGCCGTGCACGGCATCCAGAACGACGAGCACGCCGAGGGGATCGAGCCCCTGTTGCAGCGCGTCGGCGATCTCTTCGGTGAGTCGTTCCTGCAGTTGGGGCCGCGCCGCGATGGTCTCCACCACGGCGGGCAACCGACCGAGGCCCACAACTCGATCGCGGGGCAGGTACGCCACATGAGCGGTGCCCAGAAACGGCAGCAGGTGGTGTTCGCAAACAGAACGGAAGGCGATATCGCGCAGCAGAACGAGTTCACCGGTGCTGTCACCGACGGGCACGAAGTCCTGCAGCAGGTCCTGGGGGTCCTGGCCGAGTCCCGCGAAGAACTCGGTGTAGGCATCCGCTACTCGTCGTGGCGTGCTTTCCAGGCCGACCCGCTCGGGATCCTCACCGATAGCAGCGAGAATCTCCGAGACGGCCGCCTGGATGCGCGCCCTGTCCACTGCCACGAGCGCCTAGGCGGTGGCGGGGCGGGGGTTGCGAGCCGGCGCGCGCTTGGGTTTGGCGGTGGCGGCGTCGCCGCTGGAGATGCCACCGTCGACGGCTGCTCCGTCGATGGGAGCCTTGGGGGCCGGCATTGCGATCGGCGGCACGTCGGAAACCGGTCGCTTGTCGCTGGAGAGCCACTGCGGGCGCGGCGGAAGCTTCTCGACGTTCGCGAAGATCTCGGCAAGGGCGGTCTGATCGAGCGTTTCGTGCTCGAGCAGGGCAGAGGCGAGACTGTCGAGAATCACGCGGTTCTTGATCAGAACCTCGTAGGCCTCGTCGTGGGCGTCTTCGAGCAGCTGACGCACCTCGCGGTCGACGCTCTCGGCCACGCGTTCCGAGTAGTCCCGCTGGTGTCCCATGTCGCGGCCGAGAAAGACTTCTCCCGAACCCTGACCGAGTTTGAGCGGGCCGACGACGCTGCTCATGCCAAACTCGGTGACCATCTTGCGGGCCGTGGCCGTGGCTTTTTCGATGTCGTTGGAGGCACCGCTGGTCGGGTCGTGAAAGATGATCTCTTCGGCGACGCGGCCACCCATGGCGTATGCGAGCTGGTCGAGCAGTTCGTTGCGTGTCACCGAGTAGCGGTCTTCGAGCGGCATAACCATCGTGTATCCGAGAGCGCGTCCGCGCGGAAGGATGGTGATTTTGGTCACCGGGTCGGTGAAGTTCATCGCGGTGGCGACGAGGGCGTGGCCGCCCTCGTGGTAGGCAGTGATGAGCTTTTCCTTGTCACGCATAACGCGGGTGCGTCGCTGCGGACCGGCCATGACCCGGTCGACGGCCTCGTCTAGGGCTCGATTGTCGATGAGCTGGGCGTTGGATCGTGCGGTGAGCAGGGCAGCCTCGTTGAGCACGTTGGCCAGGTCGGCACCCGTGAAGCCGGGCGTCTTGCGGGCGAGCACTTCCAGGTCAACGCCCTCCGCCATTGGCTTGCCCTTGGAGTGAACCTCGAGGATACGCTTGCGACCGAGCATGTCGGGCGCGTCAACGCCGATCTGGCGGTCGAACCGGCCGGGGCGCAGCAGGGCCGGGTCGAGAATGTCCGGCCGGTTGGTGGCTGCGATGAGGATGACGTTGGCCTTCACATCGAAGCCGTCCATCTCAACCAGCAGCTGGTTGAGGGTCTGCTCACGTTCGTCGTGACCGCCGCCCATTCCGGCACCACGGTGACGGCCGACGGCGTCGATCTCGTCGATGAAGATGATGGCGGGGGCGTTTTCCTTGGCCTGGCTGAACAGGTCACGCACGCGGCTGGCTCCAACGCCGACAAACATTTCGACGAAGTCGGAACCGCTGATGGCGTAGAACGGCACGTTGGCCTCGCCGGCCACGGCGCGGGCGAGCAGGGTCTTACCGGTTCCGGGAGGACCATACAGCAGCACACCCTTGGGGATGCGGGCACCGACGGCCTGGAACTTGGCCGGCTCCTTCAGGAAGTCCTTGATTTCTTCGAGCTCTTCGATGGCTTCGTCGGCGCCGGCGACGTCAGCGAAGGTGACCTGTGGGCTTTCCTTGGAGACGAGCTTGGCCTTGGACTTGCCAAACTTCATGACCTTGCTGCCGCCGCCCTGCATCGAGATCATGAGCCAGAAGAAGGCACCGATCAGCAGAACGGGAAGCAGAAAGCTCAGAACGGAGAGCACCCAGTTGGGCTGCGGCACCTCGTCGGTGAAACCATCCTTCGGGTTCGCAGCGGTCACCGCGGTGATGATTTCTTCGCCACGCGGGGCGACATAGTAGAACTGCACCTGCGTTCCGAGGTCGCCGCTCGCCTTGGTCAGGGTGAGGTCGACGCGTTGTTCGCCGTCGACGATGGTGGCCTCGGCAACATTGCCGGATTTCAGGTAGGCGAGGCCTTCCTGGGTGCTGACCTCGCGGAATCCGCTCATGGTGATGAGGCTTGACCCCACCCAGACGGCGATAATGGCGAGCACAATATAGAGAATGGGGCCGCGTAGTAACTTCTTGACGTTCATGGTGACCTCAGGCTAGCGCTCGATGACAAGGGAATGCCGTGTGTTCGCCCAAAGGAGAACTCAGGCTGATGCGCTGGTGCGCTCCTAGAGCGCGGCGGCCGCGACGGTGGAGTAGACGTGCGGGGCCAGAATACCCACCGAACGCAGGTTGCGGTATTTCTCGTCGTAGTCCAGGCCGTAGCCGACGACGAACTTGTTCGGAATGTTGAAGCCAACGTATTTCACGTCGATATCAACGCGCGCGGCATCCGGTTTACGCAGCAGCGCACAAATTTCAATGGATGCCGGACCGCGGGTTTTCAGGTTCGCCAACAGCCACGACAAGGTCAGGCCGGAGTCGATGATGTCTTCGACGATGAGCACGTTGCGCCCGGAGAGGTCGGTGTCAAGGTCCTTGAGAATGCGCACGACGCCGCTGGACTGCGTGCCGGAGCCGTAGGAACTAACGGCCATCCAGTCCATGGTGATCGGGTGATGAAGTTCGCGGGCCAGATCGGCCATGACCATTACCGCACCCTTGAGTACGCCCACCAGCAGCAAGTCGGTGCCCGCGTAGTCGATTTCGATCTGACGGGACATCTCGGCCAGACGAGCTCGAATCTGCTCCTCGCTGATCAGGATCTCGGTGAGGTCGCCGTCAATGTCGCGAGGTTCCATGTGGAAAGATCATTCCTTTGTGTCAGGTGGGTCCAGGCGCGGAGAAAATCAATATTCCGTCCTGCCGTATAACTCTAATACCTGGCAGGCTGAGCGCCCCCTGTCCGCGCCAATCAGTCACGAGGGCCGCCACGGCCAAGGTCTGACCGCGATTCAGCGACACCCCGCACAGATTGTGCACTCCGACACGGATCATGCGTTGCCGCACGGCCGGCGATTGCGCCGCGAGCGCGGCCGCCGAGATCTGTCCGTGCGCCCAGTGCACGTGTAGCGCCGACTCGGCCAGCTCATCGAGGGCATCGGAATCTTCCCGCAGGGCGTCGGCGGTACGGGCAAGCGCTACCCCGATACCGGGACCGAGCTCGCGTTCCAGTAGCGGCAGCACCGTTTCGCGCACCCGCACCCGGGCATAGCGCGGGTCAAAATTCTGCGGATCGGTCCAGAACTCGAGGTGCGCATCCACGCAGAACGCTCGGGTGACCGCTCGACGGATGCCCAGCAACGGTCGAAGAATCGGCCCGGTTCGCGCCGCCATCCCGCGCAGGCTCGTCGGTCCGGAGCCGCGAGCGAGGCCGAGCAGCACGGTCTCGGCCTGATCATCGAGGGTGTGCCCCAGCAGAATGGCGCTCGCTCCGCTCTGTGCGAGGGCTTCGTCAAACGCTGCGTACCGCTCGGTGCGGGCCGCCGCCTCCGGTCCGGTTCCGTCGCTGTCCACGTTCACGCTCATGATCAGGACCGGATCGAGACCGAGTCGGCGGGCGGTCTCGGCGGCCGTCGCCGCGACATCCGCTGACCCGTCTTGCAGGTTGTGGTCGACGATGACCGCCCCGGCCCGAATTCCGGCGCGCCCCGCTTCAAAAGCGGTCGCCGCGGCGAGTGCGAGCGAATCGGCCCCACCGCTGAGGCCCACCAGCACGAGCCCCTCGGCCGGCAGCAGCGCGCGCACGGCCCGGCGAATATCGGCGATGGCCGGGGTGAGGCGCGGGCGGCGGGTGGTTTCCATCCAGTAACGTTATCCGCAGACTTAGATCAAGGGAGAAACAAGGCCATGGCCGAATACGACGCAGTCATCGAAATCCCCCGCGGGAGCCGCAACAAGTATGAGGTAGACCACGAAACCGGTCGGGTTTACCTCGACCGCGTGCTCTACACGAGCTTCATGTACCCGACCGATTACGGCTACTTCGAGAACACGCTGGGCCTCGACGGCGATCCCGTCGACGTTCTCGTGCTGCTTGATTACCCGCTCTTTCCGGGCGTTGGCGTGTCCGTTCGCCCCGTCGGAGTGTTCAACATGACCGATGACGGCGGCTCAGACGCCAAGGTCATCGCCGTTCCGGCCGGCGACCCGCGCTGGGACCACATCCAGGACGTCCTCGACATTCCGGAGTACACCCGCAAGGAAATCGAGCACTTCTTCGAGCACTACAAGGACCTTGAGCCGAACAAGTGGGTCAAGACGGAGGGCTGGGGCGACGCTGCCGAAGCCAATCAGATCGTGGTTGACGGCATTGCCAAGCTGGCCGAAGAAGGTCACTAGCTCGCACGAAAAACGGGCTTCCCCCACCGGTACGCCGGCGGGGGAAGCCCGTATTTATTTAAGCGGCCGGTCGGCCCACGTAGGGTGCCACGGCCCAGGACGACCAGATGCTGTGTATCCGCACGCTCGCTGAGGGGTTGGGCGCTTCGAGGACCTGGCCGTTGCCCACGTAAATCGCCACGTGGTAGTAGTTGCCCGGGCTGCCCCAGAACACCAGGTCGCCCACCCGTACCTGAGCGAAGGAGACGAGCTTGCCCTGCTGCGACATGGTGTTGTACTGGTTCGTCGCCGAGTGAGATCCAATGTACACGCCGGCTGCAGCGTAGGCCGCCTTGGTCAGGCCTGAGCAGTCCCACGAGTCGGGACCGGAGCCCCCAAAGACGTAGCGGTCACCGAGCTGGGCGCGAGCGAACGCGAGGGCAGTGTCAACAACACCGGCATTCGGCGCCGGAGCCGGAGTCGAAGCCGCGGGCGCTGCCGGTGCGGCTGGTGCAGCGGGTGCAGCCGGCGCAGCGGGCGCTACGACCGCGACGGGGGCGACCGGCGTCGAGCCAGAACCTGAACCAGAACCAGAACCAGAACCGACTGCGGTGGCCGGGGTGCGACCGGCTTTCGCCGCTGCGGCATCCGCTATCACCGCAGCGGATGCCTGCGCCTTCGCGAACGCGGCGGCCGCGGCAGCGGCATCCTCGCCGGCCTGAAATGTGCGCTCGGCTTCCGCCGTGGTGTCTTTGAGCAGGGCGAGCTGCTCAAACAGCTCGCTCGACTTGCGCTGCTGGGTGTCGTAAGCGCTCTGGGCTGCGGTAGAACTGGCGGTGGCCGCGTCGAAGGTGGTCTTGGACTCCTCCGTGAGGCGTTCGCGTTCTGCGGTCGCCGATGTGGCCTGCTTACCGAGGGATTCGGCCGCGTTCTTGTCCTGCACGGCTTCGGTATAAATCTGCTCGGATTGCTCGCTGAGCTTGCTGGCCGTTCCGAGCTGATTCAGCAGGTCGTCCGCGCTGTTGCCGTTCAGAAACAGGTTGAGCGACAATCCGTTGGCTCCGGATTTGGCCAGGTGTGCGGCGATCAGGCCGGCGCGCATCTTCGACGTCGCCGCGGTGGCGTCAGCCGCTTCAGCCTGCTCGTTCAGGCTGGTTTCCCGCGCGGTGGCCGCATCCAGGGCATCTTGCGTCACGCGGTAGGCCTCGGCCGCGATCTGCGCGGTCGTGACCGCCTTCGCGGCCTGACTCGCCAGTCCGTCGAGTAGGTCGCCGAGCGTGGCGATCTCGGCCTGTTTTGTCGATTCGTTCTGCTTGGCCTTTTCGACGTCGTTCCAGCTGGGGTAATCGGGCGCAGCGAATGCCGCGCCACCGCCGGCAGCCACGGATGCCGTGACCGCCGAAACCGCTCCGATTGCCACCGCAGAGAGCAGTCGCTTGGATGTTGTACGAACCCGTGCGCGTGCCGTCGTGCCAACTGTTGTCGTGCTGCTCTTAGCCAAGTGATGCTCCCCGGTCGGCCATAAATGGAACAGGATTGATGCGGTTTCCACCGATCCATACTTCGTAGTGCAGGTGGCACCCCTGAGCGGCCCCGGTTTCACCGGAATAGGCGATGAGCTGCCCGGCCGCGACGGTCTGCCCGCTACTCACGTTGTAGCCACCGTCACGAATGTGGGCGTAACCGGTTGACACATTGCCGCTGTGGCTGATCTTCACGAAGTTGCCGTAGGTGCCGAGGCGTCCGGCCCAGGTGACGACGCCAGCATTGGCGGCGTAGATGGGCGCGCCACAGCCGGTCCCGAGGTCTGTGGCGTAGTGAAAGCTGCCGCTGCACGCGCCGCCGTTGCAGATGACCGACCGGGGGCCGTAGCCGGCGGTAATGCGTCCGCTGGCCGGCACGGCCCAGCCAGACGTGTTCACCGATCCCCCGGAGTTGCCGGATCCGCCGGAGCCGCCGCTGTTCGCGGCTGCTGCAGCTGCCGCAGCCGCCGCCGCAGCCCGGGCCGCCGCAGCGGCCGCCGCGACACGAATAGCTTCAAGTCGGGCGCGCTCGGCTACGCCGGCCTCATATCCGGCTGTCGTCGTCGCCTGGGCGTCGCGCATGAACTGCAACTGCTGTTCCAGCTCCGCACTCTTGACTTCGGACTCGACCAGGGCGCTGGCTGCCGCCGCGGCTGCGTCCTGCGCCGCCGCTAGTGCTTCTTCAGCGGCGACACGTAGGGTTTCGCGTTCGGTCTGCGCCACCTTGGCCTGGTCGCTGAGCGACTGGGCGTTGTTTGTGGCCGACTGTGCCGACTCATAGACGTCTGAGCTGCGCTCAACGAGTTTGCTCATGTTGCCAAGTTTCGCCAGCAGCAGGTCGGCATCTGCACCGTCACCCTCCCCCTCGAGAAACAGGTTCACGCTGAGATCGGTGCCGCCGGTGCGGTAGAGCTGGGCGGCGAGCTGGCCAGCCTGTTTGGTGGCCGCATCCGCTGTGCTCTTACTGGAATCGGCTTGGGACTGAATGTCGGCCGCGCGGCGGGTGGCGTCGTCGAACTCCTGCTGGGCGGTTTCAAGTTCGCTCGCGCTCTTTTCGGCGGCGGCCTGAGTTTCCTGAACCTTCACCTGCAAGCCGGCGATGAGATTTTCGATAGCGGTCACCTGCGCGGCAGCCGAGGCGGTGTTCGCCTTGGCGTTCTGTAGGTCCTGCCACGAGGGGTAGTCAATGGCGCGGGCCGGAGCGACGGGGCTGACCAAGGTAATCAGAAGGGTCATGGCCGCCATGATGCTGGTGAGCGCCAGGGTATGTCGTGGCCACCGATGGCTCACATGCGAGCTGCTGGCGGACATCAAAATTCCGCGGCCGGTCACACTTCTAGTACGAATCATTGTTTCCCAACAGGCTTGAACAGTCACGACGTGCGCTGACGCAGACTCCTCAGAGTAACAAAGCGGGCACGATTCACCCAGCGTCCTTAGCGATCTCCCCCCGGAAATGCCCGCTGGTCCGCCCATCCGGGGGGCGCGGCATCAAGGCCAATCGCTAAATATTGATCATTCCAACGGATGCTGCGCGCGCCGATTTGGCCTTCGCGCCACAAGACCGTATGCTTACTCTTCGGCAGCCATGAAATCTGTGGCTCACGGCCCCATCGTTTAGCGGCCTAGGACGGCGCCCTTTCACGGCGTTAACACGGGTTCGAATCCCGTTGGGGCTACGCAAAATGCACGTGCACAAAGTAGCAAGAAAATAGAATAGTCTTACCTAGTGCCTCACACACAGATTCACAGTTTTACTCGAGGCCCTGTAGCGCAGTTGGTTAGCGCGCCGCCCTGTCACGGCGGAGGTCGCCGGTTCAAGTCCGGTCAGGGTCGCAAAGGCAATAGCCCTTTCGAAAGGAAGGGCTTTTTTCCTTAGAAGATGCGTTTTTGACGCAGCTTTGGGGCCCTGTAGCTCAGTTGGTAGAGCGTTCGACTGAAAATCGAAAGGTCACCGGATCGACGCCGGTCGGGGCCACCACCGCCACTCCCTAGGAGACTCGCTTGCGAGTATCTCGGGGAGTGGTTTTTTTATGTCCATTTTCGGGCTCCGGCTCGGCCACGTTTTCTCCCCGTGGCCACATTTTGGACACAATTGAAATAGCGATCATCATGACCGCAGCACGCGGGTGTTTCACTGTCGGGGGGCATGAGAAGCTGGGCGTTTGCGGTCACAGCCCGCACACCAGCAACCTTGTTAGCAGCGATCGCTACGCCGAGTCCCGTGCCACAGATGAGCAGAGCTCTGTCGAACCCGCCGCGAGCGACCCGCACTGCCGCTGCTACAGCTATTACCGGGTACGGCGCGTGGCCTTCTCTATCGACTCCAACGTCAACAACGACCTCGACAAGACCATCCTCTTCAAGGTCAGCTTTGAGCTTCTCTTTATTGGAATATCCCGCGTCATCAGATCCGATAAAGATTCTCAGCGGGTTGGAGGCGACAACGTTGGAACGTCAAGTACCCCGCATTTGGCATGGTCCGCGTCGACATACAATCCTCCAACTCGACCTCAGACACAACTTGTCGGAGGAGTAGAGTAGTTGGAGTAGTACGTAGATGCGTCCAGAGACTGAAGAGGCAACATGGCATTGGTGATCCAGCGGAACCGGCTGGCCGCGCAGACGGCAGAGATACTCTTGGGGCGAATTCGTTCCGGCGAGTGGCCGCTGGGACACAAATTGCCAGCAGAGACGACCTTGGCGCTAGGGGTGGGTGTCGGGCGTTCCACGCTGCGCGAGGCAATCCGAGAGCTCGCCGGCAAGGGCGTGCTCGACAGCCGTCAAGGCTCGGGCGTCTTCGTGATCTCTACCGATATCACCGAGGACTGGGATGTTGTGCTGCGTCGCGTGTCAATTTTGTCTGTCTTTGAGGCTCGTATCGCGATCGAAGCCGAGGCCGCCTCCCTCGCAGCGCACCGGCGGACCCCATCAGATTTGCGAGCGATACGCCGAGCATTTGCACGCCGCTCCGATGCGAACCTTTCCGTCGAAGATTTTGTCGACGCCGACATGAGGTTTCACCGCGAGGTCGTCGCAGCAGGTCACAATGACGTCATGATGGAACTGTTCGATGGTTTCGTACCGCGAGTCCGCCTGGCAATGATAGAGATGCTCAAGTTGCGACCAATCGGCAATTCAGAAGACGACGAATCAGCACACGGCGCTCTGGTCGAAGCGATCGCCGACCGAAACCCGGCAGCTGCTGCCCAGTCCAGCAGGGCGCATCTTGCCGGCATACATCGCGCTCTCTCGTGACCATCGACTCCACCGTTGTCGAGCTTCGTAGCGTCACCTTCCGACGCGGCAATCGCACCATCCTTGACGCGGTCGACCTCACGGTTCGAGCGGGCGAGCATTGGGCTCTCCTCGGACCTAACGGTGCCGGGAAGAGCACCATCCTCGGCTTCGCCGCCGCCGTTACGCACCCGACCTCCGGGTCTGTGCAGATCTTGGGCCAAAGACTCGGTCGGGTCGAATTGCAGGCGCTCCGTCGGTCCATCGGACACGTCAACCCTCGTCACCCGCTGCAGTCGCCCCTCACGATTCGCGATCTGGTCCTGACGGGCTTGACCGGCTCCATCGAGACCCCGCCTCGATGGGAGCCCACACTCAAACAAATCCAACTCGCGGCGGAGCTCATCAACCAGATGGGGCTGACCGGCAAAGACGGAGACCGATGGCCGACCCTTTCGCAAGGAGAGCGCGGGAGAGCACTCATCGCCCGTGCCCTGATCGCCGAACCGGATTTGCTCCTTCTCGACGAGCCCACAACCGGGCTCGACGTCGCTGCGCGTGAACAACTCCTCGAAACCATCGACGCACTTGAGCACGACTTCCCGCGACTCGCATCAATCCTCGTTACCCATCACCTCGAAGAGCTACCGTCCACGACGTCCCATGCCGCTCTCATTGCGCAAGGTCGCATTTTCAAAGCAGGGCTGGCAGAACAGGTCTTGACCACCGAGAACGTCACCGCAGCATTCGCCCACCCTATCCGCGTCGGACAACACGATGGCCGGTGGTTCGCGCTCCCCGGGCGCAAACGCTCCCGCGAACTCACCAGGTTCTAATTTCGGCAGTTGAGCACTCGGGGTCCGAAGCTAGCGCTGCACCTGCGGCAGGATGCCTGCCGCAGGAAGTCTTTCACGCACCCCACACTCAACTCGCTCTTATCTCGCTCATAGAAAGCTCATAGGGAGCGCTGCTGAGATGTACCTGTCACCAACAACCGACAGGGGCCACCGTGGTTTCCGCCAAAAATGATCGCCATCGAGCGGGCTATCGCCTTCGAGCGAGCTGAAGTTTGCGTCGAGACGACTCACCAGCCATGACCGAACCACGCTGATCGTCGAAACGAGCGCACCGCGCGCGGCGATACCGAGCTTCCTCCCAATCTTTCCCCCACCACACGAGCGCGGATTCTGCGCCGACACTTTTCGCCGACACTTCTCAAGGAGCGCAATATGAAAAACAGGAAATACACCCTCGCTGCGGCAACCAGTACGCTCATAATCGGTGGCCTGCTGCTCGCTGGATGCTCGTCGCCGGCGGCAGACACCGCCACCACGACCGCGACAACTTCCTCCAGCATCTCGTCGTTCACCACGGGGGCAGTCGCCACCGAGGTGCTCGCGGCCAACGCGAACTCAACGACGGTGAACGACGACGAGTGGACGACGGACGGCGCAGTGACGATCACGCTGAGTGGTACGACAGCATCCGCAGACGGCGACGGCGTTGCCCTCACCGGTTCAACCGTCACCATCTCTGCCGCCGGAACCTATGTGGTGACCGGGCAATTCGACGGGCAAGTCGTTGTCGACACCGACCAGGAAGGCGTTGTCGCCCTGATCCTCTACGGCGCGGAGATCTCCAGCTCAACCAGTGCGGCGATCGCGGTACTGAACGCCGAGGACGTCGCCGTGTCCCTGAGCGGAACCAATGTGCTCACCTCAACCGGCGACGATGACGAAGCCAACGCCGCACTGTTCAGCGACGCTGACATGACAATTTCCGGCGATGGCTCGCTCACGGTCAACAGCAGTCTGAACGACGGGATCACGAGCCAGGACGACCTCATGGTGTTGTCAGGGAACATCTCGGTCACTGCCGGCGACGACGGGCTTCGAGGGAAAGACTCACTGACCATCGCGGGCGGCAGCGTCACGGTGGATGCCGGAGGCGACGCACTGAAGTCCGATGACGAAACTGACGACACGCGTGGATTCATTCTCATCTCCGGCGGAACACTCGACTTGGTCGCGGGCGACGACGGCATGCAGGCGCAGACCGACCTGGTGATCACCGGTGGGGAGACGATGCTCACGGCGACGGATGACGGGCTCAAGTCCGAGGTCAACCTGGTTGTCGCCGGCGGCACCACCGCTGTCGAGAGTTCTTACGAAGGCGTCGAGTCGTACTACATCACGATCGAGGGAGGCGCCCTCGACGTTCACGCCAGCGACGATGGGATCAACGCCACCAGTGGCACCAGCACAACCACAGACGTTGGGGGCATTGAAGAGGCCGACGACGGCGCGTGGGTCACAGTCAGCGGCGGGGAGACCACCGTCGAGGCAGAGGGCGACGGCATCGACTCCAATGGTTCGGCACTCTTCACCGGCGGTACCGTCACGGTGTTCGGCTCATCGAGCGACCGGGAGGGCGCACTCGACACCAACGGGTCCCTGGTCGTCGATGGCGGAACCGTACTCGCGGTCGGAACTACCGGTATGGCTGTCTCCCCCGACGCGTCATCCGCTCAAGGATGGTTTTCCGCCGCCCTCGACCAGACCTATGGCGCTGGCGAGAGCGTGCAGGTGCTTGACGACAGCGGCGCGCTCATCATGGAGTTCAGCTCGGCAAAAACGTTCCAGTCCGTCGTGCTCTCTGACGCAAGTCTCGTTGCGGGATCGACGTATACGGTCACGGTCGGCGATCAGACCGCCGGAACCGTCGTCGAAGGCGTCGCAGCCGCTGGCGGAATGGGAGGCGGACCAGCAAGGCCGTGACTGGGTCGTCCGCACAGCACAGCGCGAAATTCGCCAGAACCCCGGAAACTCGTTGAACGCAGACTTGTCTTCGGGGGTCAGTGCGGGCCATCGACGAGCTTGAGGCCCACGATGCACCCGATCAGGCCGAGCAGCAGCGCAATTTTTACCCACGACACGCTGGCATCGCCGCTGATCATCGCCCAGGTCACAGTGAGCGCTGCCCCGATTCCGACCCACACGGCGTAAGCCGTCCCAACCGGAATCTCCCGCATCGACCACGCCAAACCGGCCATGCTGAGCGCAAGGGCGCCCCCAAAGACAACCGTCGGCCAGAGTTTGGTGAAACCCTCGGATTTTCCGAGCGCCGTTGCCCAGACAGCTTCGAGCACTCCGGAGACTACGAGCAAAATCCACGACATGACTGAAACTCCTCGGCCAGTCTTGTCGCGTTCCGGGTACTGATCCGTCGTCCGGGGCCGCATTCCACGGCCTAGTTGAAGTCTAGACACACCCACTGGGCAACATCTGTGCAGAGTCGAGACCCGCCTCGCGAACGGATGCCGCAGTGCGACTTTTCCACGTGCGAAACGGTTAGGCCACGAAGGCGCGGTAGGCGTCGTCGTTGGCGCGCAGCACGCGCAGCACGTTCTGATCGCCCAGCTTGGCGAGATCGACGTCGCTCCAGCCGCGACGCCCCAGCTCCTCAAACAAATTGGGATACTCCGACACGTTTGCCAGGCCGATCGGCATGTCGGGGCAGCCGTCGAAGTCGCCGCCGAGCCCGATGTGATCGACTCCGGCCACCGCGCGGGCGTGCTCGACGTGGTCGGCAACGTGCGCCACCGTTACGACCGGCTTCTCCCCCACCGATCCGGCGTCCTCCCAGCGTCGGTATTCGGCCGAAATAAACGCCGGCACAAAGGTGATCATCTGAACACCGTCATTGGCGGCGAGCTGGGCGAGAATCGCATCCGGCACATTGCGCGGATGCGGATTGAGCGCGAAACACGAGGAGTGGCTGAACAAAAGGGGCAGCGCTGTGGCATCGAGGGCGTCCTGCATGGTGGCCGCGGAGACGTGCGACAGGTCGATCATCATTCCAATCCGGTTCATCTCCGCGATGACGGCCCGGCCGCGCTCATTGATGCCATTGTGGGTCACAGCACCGACAGCGGCATCCGCCCACTCGGTCGACGAATTCCAGGTCAGTGTCATATAGCGCACGCCCAGTCGGGCGTACTCGCGCAGCACAGCGAGTGAATTATTCATCTGGTTGCCACCCTCGACTCCGAGAAGCGACGCAATTGTGCCGCGCCGCTGGGCGCGCTCGACATCATCCGCGGTGACGGCCCGTTCGAAATCATCGGGATAGGCCGCAATCAGCCGGTGTACGAAGTCGATCTGCTCAAGAGTGGCCTGCACCGAATCGGTGCCCTCGAGGTCGGTGTGCACCCATACCGACCAAAACTGGCCCTGTACCCCGCCCCGGCGCAGTTTGGGGATATCCGTTTGCACTGCGCTGTGCCCAGAATCGCACTCGTAGTCGAGCCCGGCGACCGAATAGTCACGGTGCTCACGGCACGCCCACGCGAGGTCGTTGTGGCCGTCGATAACGGCAAATTTCGGAATGCTTACGGTCATGTGAACTCTTCCCGACGATCGGTGCGGTCATACCAGCCTAGGACCCCGCCATTGGGTGCCTCCGACGGGTGGCTCGATCGCAGTCCAGGGCGTCCCCCGCCGCAGCCGGGTGCCGCAAACACCGGGTGCCGAGGGTAAAAAGTTTCACGCCAAGACTCAGCAGATGAGCTCACGAAGCGCGCGATTACGGGTATTTCTCACCCGGCAGGGCATTTTGTCCCCTGTAGAGGTTACAGCGCCGCCGACTTGAATCGAGGTAGTGTCTGCCAGTAAGTTGCTGAGAAAGAATCATCTTCTTACGCCCCGCCCCATCCAACGACAAATGCCAGCATCGTCATTTTGTCATTGCCACCACCCGTTCCTGTAAACCCGACTGCTGGGAATGAATACGTGAAACAACTCCATTCCGCCGACTCACCGTCACCAATTCTTCCGCAAGCCTTGGGTCGGTCCCGCAGCAACAACCACACCGGCCGCTATCGCACCAAGCAGTTTTCACGTTCGACTGTAGGGGGAAAATCGAATGAGTGAATCAGATTCGCACCTTTCTTTTGCAAGATCATTCCCGCTCGGCCGCGTGCCCAGGCTACGGATTGTGGATCGGGCAGTGTCGGAACAACACGACATAGCCCTCGACACTCCCTCATCCGGGCTGATCTGGGCGCAGCGGTACCGCACCAAACTGCGCCTGACTGACAGCGCCGTGATCGTGCTCGCGGTGAGCGTTGCGCTGGTCGTCCGATTCGGCGTCAATGGCATTCCCGCCGTTCCGGGGTCTTTCAGCGCCAATTACTGGCTCGTGTCCCTGCTCATCGTGGCTGCCTGGCTGACCACCCTCGCACTCTTCCACACCCGGGATTCCCGTGTCATCGGTGTCGGAGCGAGCGAGTACAAGCAGGTTGTCAACGCCAGCGTCATCACTTTCGGCATGCTGGCTATCGCATTCCTGATTCTTCACATTGACATCGCCCGTCTCTACTTCGTTCTCGCGCTGCCCATCGGCATAGTCGTGCTCGTTTTGGAACGGTGGCTATGGCGCAAATGGCTGCTGCACCAGCGCAAGTTCGGCCACTACCTGTCTCGCGTGATTGTCGTCGGAAATCGCGAAGACGTGCAGTACGTCGTCAGTCAAATCAACACCAAATCCGGCGCTGCGTACTACATCGTCGGCGCTGCCCTGGAAAACGGCATCGGCGAGGAGATCTCGGCGGGCGAACGAACGGTGCCGATCGTGTCTGATTTCGACAACGTCGCGTCGGCGGCAGCCGCAATGGGCGTCGACACGGTCATCGTGGCCGGTCAGCCGAGCGGCGGCAGCTCCTACATTCGCAACCTCGGCTGGGATCTTGAAGGCACCTCGGCTGAGCTGGTCCTCTCCAGTCGGCTCACGGATGTGGCCGGTCCGCGCATCCACTTTCGTCCGGTGGACGGCCTGCCACTGATCCATGTCGAGATTCCCCGGTTCGAGGGCGGGCGTCACGCCCTGAAACGAACGCTGGACGTCGTCACCACCGGTCTCGCTATGTTGCTTCTACTGCCCGTGCTCGCGGTGATCGCCGTGCTCATCAAAATGGACAGTCCCGGCCCGGTGCTGTTTCGGCAGCAGCGGTGCGGTCGCAACGGTCAGATGTTCCGCATGATCAAATTCCGATCCATGGTGCAGTCCGCGGAAGACGATCTGGCGGGCCTGCTCGACCAAAACGAAGCGGCGGGGGTGTTGTTCAAGATCCGCAACGACCCGCGGATCACCAGGATCGGCCGCGTACTGCGCAAATATTCGCTCGACGAGCTGCCCCAGCTGTGGAACATTTTTGTCGGTGAGATGAGCCTCGTCGGACCGCGACCACCGCTCCCCGAAGAAGTGCAGGTCTATGAGACCCACGTGCATCGTCGCCTGTACATCAAGCCCGGCCTCACCGGCATGTGGCAGGTCAACGGCCGGTCCAACCTCAGCTGGGAAGACAGCGTGCGGCTGGACCTCTACTACGTCGAGAATTGGTCGCTCGCCGGTGACCTAATGATCATTTGGCGCACCTTTAAAACTGTCATTCAACCGGTAGGGGCGTACTGATATGACCGCGGAGAATGACCACCCGGCGACCACCGGCCGCCGGCGTCTGAACATCGCAATGATCGGCACCCGCGGCATACCCGCTGCGTATGGCGGCTTTGAAACTGCCGTCGAGGAGATCGGGCGACGACTCGTCAATCGCGGCCACGACGTCACGGTTTACTGCCGCCGCGCCGCGCAGCCGGCACCCCGGGAATACCTCGGCATGAGGCTCGTCGAATTGCCGGCGCTGCGCCACAAGGTTCTCGAAACGCTCAGCCACACCGGGCTGTCGGTGCTGCACGCGACCCTGCACAAACGGGCCGATGTCGCCTTCGTGTTCAACGCGGCCAACGCCCCGTTCGTTCCCCTGCTGCGGCTGCGCGGAATACCGAGCGTCGTGCACGTTGACGGGCTGGAGTGGAAACGGGGCAAATGGGGTGGTGCCGGTCGGCGCTATTATCGGTGGGCCGAAGAACTGTCGGTCCGTGAAGCGGATGCCCTCATCGCCGACGCGCAGGGAATCGTCGACTACTACCGGGACGAGTTTTCCATCCCTACGGAGTTGATCTCCTACGGCACCCGAATTCTGCACGACACCCCAACCGATCGCCTCGCCGAACTCGGGCTCGAACCCGGCGGCTACCACCTCGTGGTTGCCCGGTTCGAACCGGAGAACCACGTCGACGTCATCGTCGAGGGATATCGCGCGAGCGATGCGCGCCTGCCGCTCGTCGTCGTCGGCTCTGCACCGTACGCCGCCGGCCACATCACGCGCATCGCCGACCTGGCCGCATCTGATCCTCGTATTCGCATGCTCGGCAGCGTGTGGGATCAGAACCAGCTCGACCAGCTCTACACGCACGCCAGCACCTACCTGCACGGTCATTCGGTCGGAGGAACCAACCCCTCGCTCCTCCGGGCGATGGGCGCCGGAACCATGGTGATCGCGTGGGACGTTGTGTTTAATCGAGAAGTTCTCGGCGACAACGGTGCGTATTTCTCACGACCCGACACCCTCAGCACCCTGCTCGAGGACTCCGAAGCGAGTCCCGACCACGTCGCCGAGGTGGCGTCAGCGCTGCAGCAGCGCGCCGAGCAGCTGTACAACTGGGATAGCGTCACGGCCAGCTACGAACAGCTCGCCCGACGTGTGGCCGTCGGCTACAGCACGCACCGGCAAAGCAACGTCCGCGCCGGGGTGTCGACCTGGAGCCTGCCCGACAGCATGACTCAACAACCGTCGAATGAACCATCCAGGGGGATCACCTTATGACCCGCACTCCGACCCACGCTTCCGCGTCGACCGCAACCTACTTCGATACGGTACGCCGATTGTCGTCGGCTCAGAAGCCCGCGGCCCGTGGCGCACCGCCGTATTCCGTTTACGTCAATCGCCGGGTCGGGCGTTTTCTCGCGGCGGGCGCCTTTCGTTTGGGTCTCACCCCGAACAACGTCACCGCGATCAGCGCCGTCTTCACCTTCTGCGCCATCGGGCTACTCGCTATCGGTGAGCCGAGCTGGTGGCTTGGAATCCTCGTCTGGCTGTTGCTCGCCATCGGGTACGCCTTCGACTCGGCTGACGGCCAGGTCGCGCGATTACGTGGCGGAGGGTCCCCCTCCGGTGAATGGCTTGACCATGTCGTTGATTCCATCAAGATATCGACCCTGCACCTCGCGGTACTCGTCACGATGTTCACGCATTTTCCGCTGACAGATTCGGGTTGGCTACTCGTGCCCATCGGGTTCACCGCCGTGGCCGCGGTGTCGTTCTTCGCAATGATTCTCAATGACCTTCTCAAAGCCAAGCACGCACCGCTGGCCCCCGTGTCCACGGCTCCCCGGTCGATGACGCGGTCCCTCCTCGGCCTGCCCACCGACTACGGTGTGCTCTGCCTGGCCTTCGTACTGCTCGGCGCTCCCCCGGCCTTTTTGGGCCTGTACACCCTGCTTTTCATTGCCAACGCGCTCTACCTCGGCCTTGCGCTGGGCAAGTGGTTCCGCGATATGACCGAGCTGGGCCACGTCGAAATCACCCGGCCCTAATCGAGCATCCGCCATTCCCCATCGAAGTCCGTGGTGTGTGCCCTGTACTGGGGATGCTTCCCCTCGCCTTCAGACGTGAGTTTTGGTCAGCTTGATTGTAGTGTGGGCGCAAACGGACGGAGAACGCTGTGGAACCCATCGATTATTTGAGGACCATCATCAGACGGTGGCTGCTCATCGTCATTGTGGGCCTGATTGGCGGCGCGGCGGCGTGGGGCTATGCCTCCACAATTCCCGCCCAGTACCAGGCCACCAACAGCGTCTTCGTCACCAGCGACCGTGGTGAGACCACCAGCGAACTTTTGCAGTCGTCAACGTTCACGCAAAACCTCGTCCAGTCATACGCCCAACTCGCCACAACGCCGACGGTACTGGAACCGGTGATCAGCCGGCTGGGCTTGAATATTTCCGCTCAGGCCCTCGCCGCGCGGGTCACCGCGGTCACTCCGATCAATACGGTGTTCATCAACATCACCGTCACCAGCCGTTCGGCGGCGCAAGCGGTGTCGCTCGCCGATGCTATATCTGACTCGCTCGCGACCACCGTGGAGAATCTGGCTCCGAAGGGGCCCGACAATTTGCCGTCGATCACCTTGAAGACGGTCTCTCCTGCCCAGCTTCCGGGCGCACCTTTTGCGCCCAACACGGAGTTGTTCGTGATTACCGGTTTGCTGCTCGGTCTGGTCGCGGGCGTGCTCTATGCGCTGGCCCGTGAGGTATTTGACACTCGGGTCAGCTCCGAAAAGGATCTCAACCGCGTCTCGAACGATCCTCTGCTCGGAAAGGTCGGTCGAAAGAAGCGCACCGACCCGGCCGGCCTGGTGATGAGGGTGATGCCACACAGCGCGCTGGCCGAGGCGTATCGTCGGGTTCGGGCCAATCTGGAATTCATCGACGTGGACAGCCCTCCGCGCAGCGCCGTGGTCACCTCAGCGGTCACGCGCGACGGCAAGTCGACGACCGCAATCAACCTTGCCCTCGCGATGGCGGAACGCTCGTCGCGGGTACTTCTGATCGATGCCGACCTCCGACGTCCGTCGATTTCGGAACTGTGCGATCTCGAAGGCGATGTGGGCCTCACCACCATACTTCTCGGCGATGTCGGTCCAGAAGACGCGATCGTGCGCTGGTCCGACGGGCTCGACGTGCTGCCGTCCGGCGCCGTACCGCCCAACCCCGGCCAATTGCTCGGTTCGGCGGCGATGAAAACCCTAATGCAGCGCCTCCTGGCGGACTACGACTTCATCGTCGTTGATTCGCCGCCCCTGCTGCCGGCCACGGATGCTCTCGGCCTGGCACACCTCACCGACGGTGCCATCGTGGTCGCTCGCTATAAAACGACCACCCGCCAGCAGTTGGCCACCACCCTGGAGTCGCTCGAAGCGGTCAACGCCCGCATTCTCGGCATTGTGCTCAACCAGGTGCGTGAGCGCCGCGCCGAGGTCTACTACGGACCGCTCACCCCGGTGACCGGTGCTATCCAGCTCACTCCGGGAACAGCGAGTCGCGTCACGGCGAACATGGTCACGCCCACCCGGGCGCCGCGCACCACCTTCGACAAGACGAGTCTCCGCAAATCGCGCACGTCGGAGCCGACGCGGGCGTCATAGTGCGGGTCCTCCAGTCGTTTCCGGAGGGGCGCGCCACGACGAATCCCTACCTGCTGCAACTGAGCAGGTCGATCAGCCCGCATGTGGAGGTGCTCGGCTTCACCTGGCGGCGCGCACTCACAGCACGCTACGACGTCTTCCACGTGCACTGGCCCGAAATTCTGCTGCAGGGCCGCACGCCAGCGCGGGCGTTGGCGCGACGGATGTTGGTTCGTCTGTTTCTCGCGCGGCTGCGATGGCGCCGAACGGCGGTGGTGCGCACCGTGCACAATGTACGCAGCCACGAGTCGTCGCCCCGGCACGATCAACGGCTACTTCGACGCTTCGATGAACGCACCACCGTGTGGATTCGGCTCAATGCGTTCACCCCGGTGCCGCCGGGCGCACTGGCCTGCACCATTCCGCACGGCGATTATCGTGACTGGTACTCGGCCCAAACGCCGGGTACGCCCATACCTGGCCGCCTCCTCTATTTCGGTCTCATTCGTGCGTATAAAGGCGTGGACGTCTTGGTCGACTCTTTTCGACAACTCAACAAGAGCGACCCTGAGCCCAACACGCAGCACGCCGTACGGGAAGCTACGGTAACCACCGCAGCGACGCTGCGCATCGTCGGATCACCCCAATCACCGGAACTGGCCCGACGCCTGCGGGTCGCTGCGGCCGACGACCCACGCATCGCGCTCATGCTGCGCCACGCGAGCGATACCGAATTGGTGGATGCCATCGGTGCCGCGCAACTGATCGTGCTGCCGTACGCCGAGATGCACAACTCGGGCGCCGCCCTGCTGGCACTATCGCTAAACCGCCCAGTATTGGTGCCACGGAACGCTGTGACCACAGCACTGGCCGAGGAGATCGGTGCGGATTGGGTTTTCACCTATGACGGACCGCTGTCGCCTCAGGTCTTGGTCGACACGATCGCGCAGACACGGCGACCGCGCAGCACTCTCACCCCCGACCTATCGAACCGCCGGTGGGCTGCCGGAGCAGCCGACCACATAGAAGCGTATGACTGCGCCGTGCGTTCACTGCGATCAGACTAACCGGGCGGTCAGACTAGCTGGGCGGTCAGACGAGCCGGGGACGGCGCTGCTCAGGACCCGGCGAACAGCCACTCGTCCGCGGCGAGACGACCGTCGACAGCAGGCAAGTCGTCTGCGGCGGGGCGAGGAGCCCGCAGGGCCTGAACCACGGCATCCGCTAGCTGCTCCGGCGCGCTGTCCGGGTCGACCACGCCGTGGCCATGTTCACTCAACCAGGTCGCGAGGCCGGTCTCGGTCGTGGTCACGATGCGACAGCCGTGTGCGAGGCCCTCGACGATCGGCAGCCCCACCTGCTCGCGCCACGTGGCCGTCGGCTGGCTGGGTAGCGCCAGCACGCACGCACGCCGCAACTGCCGGTGAATCTCGCTGCGGGATGGGTCGACGATCAGCTCGATCGTCGGGTCGTTCGCAACGGCCTCGTGCGCCAGACTCTCCAAAGCGCCTTTGCCGATGAGGGTGAGGCGTGCATCGGGACGAAGCGCGGTCACCTGCGGCCAGGCCGCGAGTATGTTCGGCAGCCCTTTGCGCGGAACGAACGCCCCGAGAAAGACCACCCGACCCGAGTCGTTGCCCGTATCCTGCGGGCAACCGCACGGAGCGGGCAAAGCGGGTATGACGGCGGAGATGGCGTCACGAGCCGGTTCGGGTAGCGCCACACGGTAGGTGACCCGAGCAGCATCCGTGCCGAAGACAATGCGGTCGGTTTGGTGCCACACAAAGCGGGCCGCAATACCGTTGAGAGTGCGGCGCAGTCGCGATCGTGCGCCGCACTCGCGTTCGAATGGATCAGCATTTTCCAGAGCGTAGGTGACGATGGTCGCTGGGCGACCGCCGAGTCGTGCCCGGAGGCGGAGCGCGCTAATCGCCAGCGCACTGGCCCACACGCTGGACAGCATGAGCGGTTCGCAGATTTCGAGGATCGTGACCGGAGAACGGGCCAATTTCCAGGCGGCGCTCACCGGGCGGGCCTGCAGAACGACGAGCCCCTCGGTGAGTTCCTCGTGAAAGTCATACCTCTTAATACGATAAAGAATGGCAGCTGTCGGCAACTCGTGCGCACGCTCGAGGTGCGCGCTGCGCAGGGTGCGGTACAGTCGGGCCCGGTCGGTCAGAATGCGATTGCTAGCCACGCTTGTACTCGTGATAGACCGACCCCACCGAACCGGCCAGCATCCCCGCGCCCCGAGCGGCCGTACGCAGGCCGCGGGCACGCAACGGCAGCTGTCCGACGAGTGATCCGGCGAGGTAACGCACTATCCCCCCGCAGACCCGTACGGCACCGCGCGCCTGCAGATTCATCCGAACGAGAAGACGTCGGCCATTTTCCGTTTCGTCCAGGTTGATCCGACTCCAGGTGTTGCCCATGCGGAACGCACGGTGCAGCACCCACTCCCGGGTGAGACGATCTGCCGGCACAATATCGATGACGGTGGCTTCATCGCACCAGATCATCTGCCCGCCGCGCTGGTGCAGTTGCCGGGTGAACAGCGAGTCCGACCCGCCGGACAGCCCGAAACGCTCGTCAAAACTGAGCCCGAGCCGGCGCACCTGGGCGAGATCGAGCAGCAAATTATTCGTGGCGGCCAGTGCTACCGGCGTACCGGTTACGAAACGGCGACGCTCAAAAAATCCGCCTGCGCGAATCCACTGCTCGGGCTCGATATCGTACTGCGAGAGCACCGGGCCAACGACAGCAGCGGGTCGGTAGGCCGAATAGGTGTCAAGCAGCTGCACGAGCCAGTGGCTGCTGGGCCGTTCATCATCGTCGATAAAGATGAGCAGATCCGCGTCGCGCCCTTCCTGCAGCGCACGGTTACGAGCCGCGGCGATACCCGGCGTTGGTTCGTGCACGTACCGTATGGGTGCCGGCGGGATCGAGGCCGGCTCTCCCTCGTGCACCCAACTGGGCTCGGTCACGAGGGCGCGCGCACCGGCATCGGGATCGTTGTCGACGACGACGATCTCTACCGGCGCGAGCACCATCTCGGCTTGGTCGAGCAGCTCCGGCAGGAGTTCCTCAAGGTCAACGGGGCGCCGATAGGTCAGCACGGCGATGACTACGCGTTGGTCAGTCGTGGATCGGTTGACAGGCGACATGACCGACCTCCTCTGTTGTGGTGCGAATGATGCGGAAGCGACTAAACAACGGTTTCGTGAGTGCGTCTAGGTTCAATTGGCTCGCGTCACGATGAGATCATCAAAGGTGGCGGTGACGGGTGAGACAGTAGCGGTCGACCCCAGGTAGAAGGACAGTCCGACCGCACCGGATGTCTGCAGGGCGGCAGTTGCATCTGTCGCCGTGGTCTGCCACGCGGTTGGCTCCGGGGTGCCGAGGGCCCAGACCTTGGCGCGAAGGGTGGTCGGCGTCGAACCCGTGACCTGCAGTCTCAGCTGCACCGCACTTCCCGTTGTATAGGTCAGGCCGGTGATGTTTTGAGCTTTCAGGGTGGTAGCACCACGCATAAGCTGCAGCTGAACCACTCCGGTCGACAGGTTTTTCATCCGCACTCGATAGTCGTCCGTGCCCACGCGGCGACCGATCAGGGAGGTGTACGCGCCGGAACCGGTCGCATCCTGCTGGAGAGTCGTCGTTACGAGCATGTCGGTGTCGAGCAGGGACACATCGGAGAGATAGGCGTTGACGGTTCCTCCGGCGGAGGCCTTGAGCGCTCCGACTCCGCCGCTCACCGAGTAGTTCGATGCGGAACCGGTTGTGGACCAAACTCCACCGGTGTCTGCGGAGCCCAACCCGGTCGCAACGGTGCGGGAGAACCCGTCGGTGGCCAACGGGCTGGTCGGATCAACGTCCGGCACCAGAACAGTTTGAGTGGTCTGCGCGGTTGCCAGCGAGTTGTCGGTCACGGTGAGGAGCACGGTGTAACTCCCCGCGGACGCGTAGGCGTGCGACGCGGTCACTCCGGTGCCGGTGCTACCGTCACCGAAGTTCCAGGCGTAATTGGTAATGGTGCCGTCACTGTCGGCGGCGGCCGAGGCATCCACCGCAATCGCGAGCGGTGTCGTCTGGTAGCTGAAAGCAGCGGTCGGCGGCACGTTCGCCGGCGGGTTGGTGGCAACGATCGTTCGGGTCGTAGCCGTGCTGGCCCCGGAGTTGTCGGTGACGGTGAGCGTGACCGGGTAACTACCGGCGGACGCGTAGGAGTGCGTAGCGGTGACGCCGGTTGCGACGACGCCATCACCGAAGTTCCAAGCGTAACTGGTGATGGTGCCGTCGGAGTCGGCAGACCCCGACGCGTCCGCGCTCAGCGTGCGATAGCTGACAGCGCTGCTGAATGAAGCGGTTGGCGGCACGTTCGCCGCCGGACCGGATCGACCGACCGAGTTGTGCCGGGCGATCGCGCTGGCGCTGAGAACCGTGTTGTATACGGCAACCTCGTCAATATCAGCCGCGATATAGTCGCTCGTCGGTCGGCTGGTCCAGCCGCTGAGATTGTCACCACCAATGCGCCAGTACCCCTGGATTGGAGCGGCCGAGGTAGTGTCGGTGCGCTGGGCGGCCAGAGCCCCATCGACGTACAACGACATTCCGTTGGCCCCGACCGATGCGACGATGTGGTGCCATTGCCCGTTGTTGTATGCCGCAGTCGTATTCACGGTGCGCAGAATGCCCGGCTTCACGCCGAACCAGATACGTCCGGCGTTGTCCATATAGACCTGACGATCGTAGGCCGCTGAGGCACCGGTCGCCGCGCTGCCCAGTCCGATGATCTTTCCCCCGCGGGTGGTGGTGGTCTTCACCCACGCTTCAACGGTGAAGGCGCCCCGTGGCGTCTCGAAGGCGGACGATGCGGCCGTTCCCGCCGTGGTGCCGCTAAATCGTGAGGCTGTACCCGAGTCTGCGGCGAGCGCCCCGGCCACATTGCGCGTGACACCGGTGCCCGTGGTTTCATTTGAGCCCGCAGCCCAGTCGTAGGCCGTCGTACCGCTGGGTTCACCGAGCGGCCAGTACGACGAGGGCGAGTCACTCATTACGGTCTTGGCGTAGGCGTTGTACTCGCCGGAACCGGAGACAGTCACGCTCGTCGGGTTGCCGGTTTTGAGATTGCCCAAGGAGTCTCGAACGCTGACCCGATAGGAATAGGTCTGGCCCGGCGTGAGTCCGGTGTCTGTGAAGCCCATAGCCGGTCGGGACCAGTCCGTTGACAGGCCGGTCACCGTACCGACGGAGACGCCGTCCCGCAGCACCTCGTAGGTGAGCTGTTCATTGTCCCGGTCGAATGCCGCTTTCCACCCGATCCGGGCAGTACCGGCCGACAGGGATTCTACGGTGGGAACGAAAGCGGATGCCGCAAAGGCCGCGTTTGCCACGCGCGGGCCTTCTTTATTGGGGGCGATGGACGTGCTGGCGAAGCGAACCAGCCCCTGCTGGCCCTTGTTGTTCACGTTGGTGAATTCTCCGCCGTAGATCAGGTACTGACCGTTGGAGGTGACGGTCCACGGCCCCTGGCCCTGACCGGTGAAGGTGCCCGAATTGATCTCCGGATAGAACGTCAAGATACTGGGGCTTGGCTTGCCGGTGAAACTAAAGTAACTGCCGACCGCATTGGGGGTGAGAGTGCCGGTTACCGCCGTGGAGAAGGTCATGGTGCGGTGATACGAGCGGGGCGAGGTCTCGACGGGCCCGCCCATGTTTCCGCAGTAGTGCGTGTGGCCCGTGGTGTACACAACGTTGCCCACCGGAACTGCGGAATACGTGTCGCCATGGCAGTCTTCCATCCAGATGAGTGATCCGTCGCTCCAGTTGGCACGGAACGTGCCCTCGAAGTTAGCCCCGCTGCCGTAGTCATAGCCGGTACCGAAGGCGCCATCCGCGGATGAGGTCAGGCTCGTGATGGCACCATTGACGCCGGCATTGCGAATAATCGTGTTCACTGCCCAGGGCAGGGACGCCCCGGTGACCGAGTCCGTGGCGGCCATGCCATACCCGGGAGCGTCACTGTTGTTGTAGGAGGTGAAGGAACCGCCGAGGAGAACCTTGGTGCCGTCTGGCGAGACCGTCATCGCGTTGACCGACCCGCCGACCGGGTTTCCGGTCCAGTTGCGCAGTGCTCCGTTAGACGCGGAAAATGCGGCGATTTGATTGCGGGCGACCCCGCTGGCCGAAGTGAACACACCCCCGACGTAGACGGTATCGCCGTAGATCGCCAGACTCTTCACCGAGGCGTTGACCGTCGGCGCCCAGCTGGAGACGAGCGAGCCGCTGGCCGTGTCGAACGCGGCCAGGCGGTATCGAGCCACCCCTCCGACGGTCGTGAAGTATCCTCCAGCGTAGATGCGGGTGCCGTCGGCGGATGCGACGAGTGACCGAACGGTACCGTTAACGTCGGGATTAAAGCTCGCGATCAACTCACCCGTTGTGAGATTGTACGCGAGCAGGTTATTGCGCACGACCTCGTTAACTCCCGGGCCTGAGCCAGCGGGTCGGGCCGTGGTGAATTCGCCGCCGGCGTAGACCGTGTTGCCGACAATCACCTGGGACCAGACGACGCCGTTGATCTGGGTCGTTGGCAGGGAGTCGGCGGCAACGGTTACCGGGGTGCCGGCATCCACCGGGCTCGTGTCGGCCTGCGCCATCAGCGGGGCCGTCAGAACACCCGCCAGTACGGTCACGGATACCGTCGTGCCGGTTAGTACACGCATCCAGCCGGACTGCACCGACCGGGAACCTCCCGTCAGTGAGTCATCGGATCGCGCCGTCGAACGGCTAACGTGCAGACGATTAGCATGCAGGCGAGACAGAGGGCGCACGAGGATTCCTTACTCGGGTGAGGTGCCGGGCCGTCAGCTAGCCGACGCGTTCCTCGGAGTATAGTGAGAATCTTTCACGGATGAATGCCCCCTTTCCGGGGGTGCCTTCCCCTGCCCGTTCGGGGCAGCCCTCAGAAACCGCGATCAGCGCGGTGCCGCGCCCTCAAAGAGCACGATCGGCACGCCAGCGGAGTAATCCACGGCGATGCGCACCCGATCGCGTTGATCGCTCGGCACGGTGAAAACAAAGACTCCCTGCCGGGTCGCCCCAGGGGGGACCGATTCGGGGAACGGAGCTCCGCCCGAAGCCGTCAGTTCCGTGGCGGGACTCTGTTCGTCGCCGAAGAACAGGTTGACGACAGTGGACGTCAACGCCACGGCGTCTGGCGTGTCGTTGCGCACGGACACGGCAAAACGCAGGGACGGACCGCCGACCTCTCCCGGTCCGCGGGCCACTCCGTCGACCGCCTCCAGTTTGCCAATGCTGAACACCACGCCGGGCACGGCGGCGGCGGAGTCGGTCAGCGGTACGGGCGCCTGCGCGGCAGGCGGTGCCGGTTCCGCCACGACCTCGGTCGGTCCGGGAGCCGCCTCCGGAGGTACTGCAGAAGTCGGGTCGGGCGATGCGTCGGACGATGGCACCGCGCTCGGCGTGGAAGAGGGCCGTTGGCTCGGCGTGGCGCTTGCGCTAGCCCCGGCCGCGCTCGGCTCGGCCCTATTCGACGCGGCGACCCCGGCGACGACGAGCACGACGATGAGCAGGGCGAGCACAGCGGATGCGATGATCCACCAGACGCGCCGCCGTTTGTTCGCCTGCCGCCCCGCGGCGGGGCCGGAGCTGTTCTCGACGGGCTGGCGCACTGACATGGTGGATCTCCAAAATGCTCGGGTGGTTACACGATCGGGTAGAGCCGCCGTGCAACTGTTAAATACACTGCAGCCATTAATACACGGGGCACACCCGCATTCCTAGGGGGTGCACGCGCCCCGTACGGGGGTGTCCGCTCACGCTGTCCGGGGGTATCCGCTCACGCTGTACAGTGTGAAAACCCGACCCGAGCAGCATTCGAACGACGAGGCGACAGACATGAAAATTGCCATCCTGCACGGCAGCAACGATGCCTATGGCGCCTCCAAGGTGCTGCGCCAGGAGGTGGAGTGCCTGGTGGCCCTCGGACACGACGTGCTCGTTGTGGTTCCGCACGCCGGCCCACTGGCCACCGACCTGGCGCACTTGAGGCCGGCCGTGTCGGTCGTCGTTGATCCCTCGTTGGTGGTGCTGCGCCGCAGCAAACTGGCCGACCTGCTGCATCCGCTAACCTTGCGCCGAGACGTGGCCCTGGCCGACATCGTCGTGCTGTGGACGCTGGCACTCAGCGCCTACATACCCCTGCTGCGAGTGCGCCGTCGGCGTTTCTACGTCTCGGTGCATGAGCTGCTGCTGGGTCGAGTTGGCGGGCTGCTCGTGCGCGGGCTGTTGGCCCCCGGCACCTTTCCGGTGTGCGCGTGCAGCGAAGCCACAGCGCACTGGCTGCACGACCATGGCGTGGGCCGTGATCGCTTAACGGTCACATCTCCGGTGTTCAGCGAAGTTGAAGCGATCCCCACCCGCGCCGTGCACGACCCGCTGACGCTGGCCGTTGTGGGCAGGGTCAACGGGCACAAGGGCCACCTCGAAGTCGCCCAGGCGTTCCAATCGCCTTCGCTGTCCGGCTCCGGTTGGAAGCTCCTGCTTTTCGGCGCCCCGTACCCCGGGCAGGATGACGCCTTGGAGGACGTGCGGGCGCTGGTGCAACGTGATCCGCGCATTGAATACCGCGGTGAAGCGGCATCCGTGGCGGCCATCGCCGATGAAATCGATGCCGTTGCCTGTTTTCCATCAACGCCGGAACCATTCGGGCTGGTGCCGATCGAGGCGTGGCGGGTCGGCGTTCGATCCGTCGGTTTCGCCGACGGCGGCGCGGGAGAAGTTCTCCCGGTAGTTGGCGGCCTGGGGGTGCGCCGCACAAACTCCCCCGCTCGCGACATTGCGGCCGCGCTCGTCGGCTTGGCGATCAGCTTGAAGACACAGGCCCCTCTGCCCGCACCGGCTCAGGTCAACCCGTTCTACTCGGCCGGTCGTCGTCGCGAACTCATCGCTCGGGTGGTCGCACGCTGTTAGGTGGCGGGCACCTCGGGGATCGCACGACGAGTGTCATCCGCTGCCGGCGGTGAATTCGGAGCGCTCTGTTGCCCGGGAAACACCAGATCAGACTCCAGGTCGGGGGCGGGGTCCGGCAGGGGCAGGACCTCCGGCGCATTTTCCGGAGCTGGCTCCGGGGCCAGCTCCGGGGCCAGCGTCGCATCGGGGATGTTATCCGGCGCGCTCGGCGCAATGGTTGCGTCGGGCTTCACCTGTGCAGCCCCGCCGGTGGCTTTGATACTCGCCGAAGATCCGGTGACCGAGTTGCCGAACGGGTCGGTAGCCCGCAGCTGGTACGTGTACGTCGTTCCACCGGATCGCCCGGTGTCGGTCCAGCTGATTCCGGGCCGGTTCCAGTCGGTGGAGAGCCCGGTTAGGGTACGCACGACGACACCATTACGCAGCACCTGGTAAGTGAGTTGCTCGTTGTCGCGATCATAGTTGGACGTCCAGGTGACCCGCACCGAGTTAGCACTGGGAGTGCTGAGCGTAGGCTGAAAGTCGGAACTTTTCGCTTTCGGCCCCTCTTTGTTGGGGGCGATCGAGGTAACGGCGAAGCGCGCCAGGCCCTGTTGCCGTTTGTTGTTCACGATGGTGAACTCACCGCCGTAAAGAACGTATTGGGAGTTGGCCGCGAGATTCCACGGCCCCTGGCTCTGGCCGGTGTAGGTGCCGGTGTTGATCTCCGGATAGAACGCCAGCAGGGTCGGCCGAGGCTTGCCCTCGAAGTTGTAATAGCTGCCGCCGGTCACGTTCCGGGTGATAGTGCCGGTGGCAGCCTTGGTGAAGGTCAGTGTGCGGTGGTAGCTGCGCGGGCTCGTCTCCCCGAAACCGCCGATGTTACCGCAGAAGTGGGCATGGGCCGTGGTGTATACGACGTCCCCCACCGGCACCGCCGAGTAGGTGTCGCCATGACAGTCTTCGATCCAGACGGTGTTGCCATTCGACCAGCTCGCCCGAAACGTACCCTCGAACATCGCACCGGAACCATAGTCATACCCGGTGCCGTACACCCCGTCAGCGTCAGAGGTCAGCGACAAAATAGCCCCATTGGGCCCGGCATTCTTAATGAGCTTGCCGATGTTCCAGGTCAGGCCGGCCCCGGTGCTTGAATTCGTCGCAGCCATGCCGTAGCCCGGCGTCGTCGCGCCGTTGTACGACGTGAACGAACCGCCAATGACAACGCGGTCGCCGTTCGGCGAGACCGTCAGCGCGTTGACCGCACCATCGGCAATGCTCCCCTTCCACGCCCCGAGAGCGCCCGTAGCACTGCTGAAAGCGGCGATTCTTTGACGAGCCTGGCCACTGGCCGAGGTGAAACTCCCGCCGGCATATACCGTGCCGCCAAAAGTTCCCAGGGCCCGCACCGTGCCGTTCGCCGTGGGCGTCCACGTCGACACCAACTGCCCGGTGGACGCATCGAAGGCCGCGAGGCGTGTCCGCGTTTGCGTGCCCACCTTGGTGAACGCACCCCCGACATAGATGCGGGAACCGTCCGGGGAAGCGGTGACCGCCCTGACCGTGCCATTGAGGCTCGGATCAAAAGACGTCATCACACCCGTCGACAGGTCGTATGCCATGAGATTATTGCGCGACACCTCGCTTGTACCGGCCGACGCCCCCGCCGGTCGCGCTTTGGTGAATTCACCACCGACGTACACGGTGTTCCCCACGATTACCTGTGACCACACCACACCATTGATCTGCGCGGTGGGCAGAGAATCCGCCGCAACGGTGCGCGGAATCGCCACAACAGGCGGCGACGTATCCGCTTGGGCCAGACCCGCCCCGGTCAGAACCGTCATGGCGAGGGCCGTTAGGGCGATGAGCGCGGGAACCGGGGAACGGAATTGCCACAACATTGAAGAACCTCTTCTTTGCGCGATTTGCGGCCGCGGAACTACCGCCGCAGTGCAGAAAATACACCGAGTCCCGCTTCCTGCACAGCCCGCAGGCGGCAGCACTGCGCGGGGCCGAACTGTGCGAGTGAGTCGCTGACCGGCCGCCCTAGCCACGCCCGGCCAGAAACGCTAGGATTCCTCATTACCGCGCCCCATACTCTCCACCCGAATCGTTCCGCGCTCCGCGCAGCACCCTGAGAGAAACTTGAGCACCGAAATGGCATCAGACATCGACGAAACCGCCAACGACCCCACGACGCCACTCCGGATCGGCTATGCCGCCGGCGCATTTGATCTTTTTCATGTGGGCCACCTCAACATTCTCAAGCACGCGAAGAGCCAGTGCGATTACCTGATCGCGGGCGTAGTTTCGGATGAGATGCTCCAGCTGACGAAGGGAATCACTCCGGTCGTGCCTCTGTTTGAGCGCCTCGAAATCGTGCGGCATATCTCGTTTGTCGACGAAGCGGTTGCCGAAGTCGTCGAGGACAAGCTGGAGACGTGGCGTCAGGTGCGTTTCGACGTGTTCTTCAAGGGTGATGACTGGCGCGGCACCCCTCGAGGCACTCGCCTGGAGCGCGAGTTTGCTGAGGTCGGCGTCGACGTCGTGTACTTTCCATACACGGTCAATACCTCCAGCACCATGCTGCGCCGAGCGCTTGACGCGCTGACCAGACCGGATCTGAGCGCACGCTGGAAAGCGCACGCAGCCGAGGGGACGTCCTAGCCTGTCCCCGCTCCATTGACGTCTGGCCCACAGCGGGGCCGAGCGGATTCCAACAGTCCGCTCGACCCCGACGCCCGCTACTCAGCTGCCTCGGTGACGACTAGTTCATCAAAGGTGGCCGTCGCTGGGGTCGTCGAGACACCCGGCAACAGCGCAAGGGCCACGTACCCGCGCGATTGCAGCGCGGAGGCCGAGTCACTCACGGAGACCTGCCATGCGGTCGGCTCCGCAGAGCCCGCTTTCCACACCTTGGCAGCGATCACGGTCGGCGACACCCCGACGACCTGCATTCTGACACGCAACGGCGCGCCGACAGCATCGGTCACGCCGGTCGCACTCGTGGAGGCGAGTGTGCGATTGGCAGCGCCGGCGATACGAAGGGTCACATCGCCCGCAACGGAATACTGCAGGCTCGCGCGGTACTCGTTTGAGCCGACCTTGCGACCGACCACAATAATGGTGGCCGGTGTTCCCTGAGATGTCAGGGTCGCTGTCACGCTCAGGTCAACATCCGTCTGGGACACGGCGAGTAGCCCTGCTCCCGCGATCCGGCCGGGCTCGATCGTGAAACGGGCCACCCCGTCAGCGACGGAGTAATTGCTGGACGGCGAAAGATTCGCCCACTTGCCTCCCGTGTCAGCGGTCCCCAGCCCCGAGCCCACGCTGCGCCCGAAGGCATCTTGCGCATAGGTGACAACCGGATCCGGTTCGCCCGATCCGGTTGCCGTCACGGTCGCTGCCGCGCCGGTTACCGTATTACCGAACGGGTCAATGGCCCGAATCTTGTAGCTGTAGGCCGTTCCCCCGGTCACACCGGTGTCGGTCCAGGTGATGTCGGGCCGGTTCCAATCCGTGGACAGCCCGGTTTGGGTTTCGACAACGACGCCATCGCGCAACACCTCGTAGGTGAGCTGTTCGTTGTCGCGATCGTAGTTGGACGTCCAGGTGACGGCGACGGTATTGGCCGTCGGCGTGGCCAGGTTGGGCAGAAAGTTTGTGCCGCTCACCCGCGGCCCCTCTGTGTTGGGGGCGATCGAGGTGACGGCGAATCGCGCCAGGCCCTGCTGTCGCTTGTTGTTCACAATGGTGAACTCCCCGCCGTAGAGAACGTATTGGGAGTTCGCGGTGAGATTCCACGGCCCCTGCCCCTGCCCGGTGTAGGTTCCGGTGTTGATATCCGGATAGAACGCCAGCAGTGTCGGACTCGGCCGTCCCTCAAAGTTGAAATAGCTGCCCCCGGTCACATTTCGGGTGATAGTGCCCGTGGCAGCCTTGGTGAACGTCAGGGTGCGGTGATAACTGCGCGGGCTCGTCTCCCCGAAACCGCCAATGTTGCCGCAGAAGTGAGCGTGGGCGGTGGTGTAAACCACGTCTCCCACCGGCACCGCCGAATAGGTATCGCCGTGACAGTCCTCTATCCACACGGTGTTGCCATTGCGCCAACTCGCGTGAAAGGTACCCTCGAACATCGCGCCGGAACCGTAGTCATACCCGGTACCGTAGACACCGTCCTCATCCGAGCTCAGCGACAGGATGGCCCCATTGGGCCCGGCATTCTTGATGAGCTTGCCGATGTTCCAGATCAGGCCGGCTCCGGTGCTTGAATCGGTCGCCGCCATGCCGTAGCCCGGAGTCGTCGAACCGTTGTACGACGTGAACGAACCGCCAATAACAACGCGATCCCCGCTCGGCGAGACGGTCAGCGCGTTGACCGCGCCGTCAGGCACGTTCCCTTTCCACGCTCCCACCACGCCCGTAGAACCGACGAACGAGGCGATCTTCTGCCGGGATTCCCCGCTGGCCGATGTGAAGCTGCCCCCGGCGTACACCGTGTCAGCGAATGCTCCGAGGGCCCTGACGGTGGAATTCGCCGTGGGTTTCCACGTTGACACCAACTCTCCGGTAGCCGTATCGAAGGCCGCGAGTCGGGTTCGGGTTTGCGTGCCCACCTTGGTGAAGGCGCCCCCGACGTAGATGCGGGAACCGTCCGGGGAAGCGGTGATGGCCCTGACCGTGCCATTGAGGCTCGGATTAAAGGATGTCATCACTCCGGTCGTCACGTTGTAGGCCATGAGATTATTGCGCGACACTTCGCTCGTGCCCGAGGCCGCACCGGCCGGTCGTGCACGAGTGAATTCGCCTCCGACAAACACGGTGTCACCCACGATCACCTGCGACCACACCACACCGTTGATCTGCGCCGTGGGTAGAGAATCGGCCGCGACGGTTGTGGGCAGAGAATTGTCCGGCGGTGCCGTGTCGGCCAGAGCACCCTGAACGGGAATAAGAAATGCCCCGATCAGAGACGCTAAAGCGATTAGTGATACTACCGGGGCACGCATTCGCCACATATCAGATTCCTATCATTGCTCGTCGGGCAACCCGGGCTGCTCGGGCCGTCGCCCAGGAACGCTTCCGCTCGCACTATAGCGAGAATTCATCACGTTTGTTCAGCTCGCCCGTGGCTGGCGGGCGCACGGCTGTCGGCCCTGCCTACTCAGCGGCCGGCTCAGCGGCCGGCTCGGCGGCCGGCTCGGCGGCCGAGGGCTAACCTTGATGGACCTCCACGAGGGTGTCGTCGGGCGTGTAATAGTTGTGAGACATCAGCACCTTCGTGGTCGACGGCGCAATGACCGCGCAGTCGTCGACCCGGGTATTGCGACCGAAAGTATTGCCGCTGACAACCACCCCGTGCAGGGGTCCGTGCGCTTTCTCGGCGAGGTTGATGGAGCATCCACCGCCATCGACGATGTTGTTCGAGATGGTCAAATTGGACACGCCACCGCGGTCCTGTGTCACCTGCACGGAGGCATTCCATGCATCGGTCAGCCGATTGCCATCGATGAGGATGTTCGATCCTTCCTGAATCTGAATGGAGTCGTCATGGCTCGGTGTGCCGCCCTGGTTGGGATCTCGGTCATAGTGCAGGTTGTCGTGAAGCCACGAGTCTGTGATGGCAACATTCCCACCGGTGAGATGGATGCCGTCAACCACGCCGTGGATATTGACCCGGGTAGCCTCAAAGTTGTAGCCGTAGATTCCCTGAAAGTCGGGTGACGGCGCGGACGGGAAAAGCTCCGTGTCGATGATGCGCAGGTTCCGGTAACCGCCGAGGTTGCCGATCAGGGCCATCGGGCCGTTCAAGGCTCGTCCACGCACGATCGAGTTTTTGATGGTGACGTCGGATGCTTCGACCTTGACCATGCCTCGAACGTCGAGGCTGTCGATTACGGTGCTGGCCTCCGTGATGATCAGGTCTCCCCAATGCACGGTCAGCGCTGTACCGGCCGGCACACCGGTGTTACTTTCATTCGGGATGCCCACCGTCGACGGCGGAGTGGGCGCCGGAGCCGGAGCGGGAACAGGCACGGGAACAGGCACGGGTGCCGGTACCGGAATTGGAGCTGGAGCAGGCACAGGCGCTGGCGCTGGCACCGGTAGCGGCGCGGGAGTGAGAATCGGTTCAGGAACCACCGGTTCAGGAACCACCGGTTCAGGAACCACCGGCTTCAAAATCACCGGCTCCGGAGCCACCGGTGATTTGAGCCGTGCCAGAAGCCAGCGCAGTTGCGCCGGAGACAGGCCTGATCCCGAGGAGACGTCGGCGGCGGGGCTCACGGACAGCCCAGCGCCCCACGGGGTGACCGTGTAGTTCAGCGGCGCAGCTTGGGCTGGCACGATTCCGATGGAGGCGCCCATGAGTCCGAGTGCGACAGAAGCGATGACCCTCGGGCGAGCACGACGGAAGGGGGAAGATACTTTCTGGTTCGTGGGCAAGCGGTGCAATTTCGCGGTGAATGTCATTAATGTCATTTCGTGTCCTGCACACGTTTCGGGACGTGCTGGGCGAGGCAGCTGAAGGGAGCCGCCGGTCGTGGGTACAGCATTTCGTATCGGCAATACTCGGTCAATGAAAAGTTGTGAATACCTTGGGGCGCGCTCGAACGGGACGCCCCACTGGGGCCGCCGGTAGCGCGTGGAATCGCCGCGGCAGCTAGCGGGGGAACCTAACCGACCTAACCGGCATGCACCGTGACTGTTTTGCTATCGGGCGTGTAGTAGTTGCGGGCCGTGCTGATCTTGGTCGTTCCGGGCGAAATGATCGCACAGTTGGTCACCTTGGTGTTGCGGCCGAACTTGTTGTCGGTGACCACAGTGCCGTAGATGGGGCCATAGGCTTTTTGGGCCACGTTGATTGTGCAGGCGCCACCGTCGGCGAAGTTGTTCTTGAAGGAGAAGTTCGACACATCTCCGGTGTCTTGGGTAATCTGCACCCCGGCGTTGTGGGAGCCGGTCAGGGTGCTTCCGTACACCTTGATGTTGCTGCCCTTTTGAATCTGGATGGAGTCATCGTGGCTCGCCTTGCCGCCCTGATTCGGGTCACTGGCGTAGTGCAGATTGCCGTGCAGCCAGGAGTCGGCGATGGTGACGTTGCTGCCGGTGATGTGCACGGCGTCGATGACTCCGTGGATGTCCAGACGGGTCGCGGTGAAGTTGTAGCCGTAGATTCCGTTCACATCGGGAGACGGTTTCGAAGGGTAGAGTTCCGAGTCGATGATTTTCAAACCGGAACGTCCGCCCAGATTATTAATCAAGGCCGCCGGGGCGCTGAGGCTTCGACCGCGAATGATCGAGTTTTTGATCGTCACGTTGATCGCGTTGATCTTGACGAGGCCGCGAATGTCGAGCCCGCTGATGACCGTGCCGGCCTTGGTGATGTTGAGGTCGCCGGTATAGACCTTGAGTGTCGTCCCAGACGGAACTCCGGTGGTGTCGGCACTCGCCGTAGCGGTGCGCACGGTACCTGCGGTTGCGGCTTGCGCGGGAGCAGCCAATCCAGCCAGCGGCAGAAGGACGGCCAATACAGCCGCAGCCAAGGAGCTGACTCTTCTCTTGCTGAACGAACGTGACGCTTCTGGGCACACAGCGCGAGCTGTGGCATCGATGGTGGCGGAGGGGTGGCGGCTGTCGTGGCTGGGGGCTGAGGGTCGGCGATGGGAACGTGGGATAGTGTCGCTCATGAAGTCATTTCGGGTGGTGCACGTTCGGGTATGCGCGTAAGGCAACCGCAGGGAGTCGCCGATAGTTATTAGAGTGTTACCCAAAAATGAAAATACGTCAAATTAACTTCATGACCTCATCGCTACCGCGGGGCGCTTCGACGCAATGACCCAGGACTGCACGGGCACCGTGAAAATACCCGGAACCGCGTGGAACCGTCGGTGTAGAGCGAGAGCGAAAATGATCGCCCCGGCACAGAGCAGCGGCGGCAGGAAGGTCGTGAGCACGGTCGCAACGTGCACGTCGAAGGCGACCACCATGGCCGCGAACGCCGTCATCGGAAAGGTATGCACGAGGTAGATCGGCAGGGTGCGCGAACCGAGCGAACGAACGAAGTCGAATGCCGCGATCCGTGCCAGCACCGCCGCGACCGTGATGCCAACGGCCACGGCGAGCACGCTCAGTACGAGCAGCACGAACGGAACCTTGGTTAGGGTGAACTTGGTCGTGACCACGACCAACGCGCCGTATCCCCCGCACAGCAGCGCGACATGCCACCACCGCACGCGTGGAACGAGGCGGCGCACCAGCGGCCCAAGGTAGATGGCCGCGATGAAAAACACGAGGTATTTGCCCATTTTGTCCCACGGCGACCCCGTGTGCAGCAACTGCGCACCAAACAGCACCGCCACGACCGTGGTGAGGGCAATCTGCAGGAGCGGCGACCACTGCCGCATGAGCCAGGCCAGGGTGAAGAACAACGGCAGGGCGTAAATAAACCACAAATTTGAGCTGGGGCGCGCGAACAAAGTAACGATGCTGGCCCACGTGGCGTTCGGCCCTCCCGACGGGCTGATCGGTGGGAGGGCGATCAGAAACAACGTCTGCACGGCCACCCAGACGACGTAAAGGTACAACAGCAGCGAGATGCGCTTGCGAAACAGCTGCCAGTACGGCAAACGGATGGCTGAAGCAGCCAAAATCCCCGACATGAAAAAGAACAGGGGCATGCGAAACGTGTCGAACAGCGGATTGAGCGGAGCGAGCGCACCCGCCAGCCCGACCTGGTCCAGGTACATTATGGCGTGATAGAGCACGACCAGGGTGATTGCGATTCCCTTCGCGACGTCGATCCACGCTTCGCGAGCCGGAGGGACTGCCGGCGTCGCAGTCATGTCGGCTCCTCACCCGGACGAACCGCGCGCAGACGGCCAGGGCGCGCGTCGAGCTCGGTTATAAAAGGTGGCGGTTCGTAGGCGTACCGCAGCCAGCTTCGCATCGCGTACCGGTGGAGCGCGAGGGCGAGCAGAACGGCGGCGAGCGCGAGAATCGGCGGCAGCACGGGTGCGATGACAGCGACGGCGGGGAAGATCACGGGCAGCGAGAGCACGAACGAAATCAGGATGACGATGGGCGTGTGAGCCAGATAGATGGGCAGCGTAATACGCCCGATCGCACCGAACCAGCGAACGCCGCGCAGCGTGCGGCTGAACGCAATGCCGCCGACCACGCCGACCAGGCAGTTCACAAAGTACAGGCCGAAAACGTCTCGGAGTCCGAGCAACGCGATGGCGGCAGTGACGGCCACCCACAGCACCATGGCCGCACCGACCAGCAGGGTATTGTCGACCGTACCGATACGGATGATCCAGTTGCGCAGGTAGATCCCGGCCAGAAAAAAGAAGTAGTACTTGAGCGAGCCGGACCAGCCCACATTGGCCGTCTCGAGGCCGCTCAGGGCAACGATCGAGACGGCGCCGGCGACGACGAGTTGGAGCCGTGGATCCACCCGACGGCTGAGCTTGGCGACGACGAAGAAGATCGATAGCGCCCAGATGAACCACAGCTCGAACCGCGGCAGAATCGGTGACACCGCGAGGCCCAGCACGGCATCGCGCAGGCCGAAGCCCTCACCCTTCATGGTCTGACCGAGCAGGAACACGATGGAGCCGATCACCTCCCAGAGCAGGAACACCCAGAGGTAGAGGCGCACTTTCACCGTCCACAGGTCACGCCACGGCTTGAGGAGCCATTTAGGGGCGAACAGCCCAGACAAGACAAAGAACAACGGCATGCGCATCGACGACAGCGCCTCGTTGATTTCACGCCAATAGGGGATATCAAAACCGGCCCCGAGCAGCCAATTTGCCGAGTGGAACAGGGCGACGAGCAGGATGGCGATGCCCCGACCGGTATCAACCCAGCCGATGCGCTCGGTTGCTGTGCCGGTAGCGCTCATTGCCAGAGCCGCACCGGCGCCAGGCGCAGCAGCGCGGCATCCGCCTTGGCGGGCGCTGTGCGGGTAATGAGCAGTCCGAGCACGAGAACGAGCAGCACCGAGGAGCTGAAGAACGGGCCGAAGAGCATGAACCAGACGGCTTTGATGCCCAGGTAGAGCAGCACGGCGCTGGCGGTGTTGCTCGCCACGTGCACGCCGATGCTGCGCACGATCAGCACGAGAATAACGAGGGCAAGCAGAAGCCCTGGAATGCCCATACCCGCCCAGAAGTCACCGATGATCGAGTGCAGTTCGATGTGCCCACCGAACATGTAATTATCGACATACCCGTTATTCGGGTCGTAGTTGATCGCGGCCATACCGCTCTTGGCCGCCAGGACGTCTTGCGGATTGGGCGCGGTTCCCACACCGAATCCCCACGGCTGATGTTGCATCAGCGCGATTGTCGCGGTGAGTTCGGGACGGCCACCGAGGATGAGCGAACCGGTCTCTTCGAGTTGGGCGACGGTGCGCTGCTGGGTGGCTTCGCCGAGGGCACCATCAAGAATGAGGGCTTGGATCGCGTTGAAGACGACCAGACCGAGCACGCCGAGCCCGAGCACGGCCCGCAGCGCCGATGTGCCGCGGGTGGGCCGAGTGGGGCGCATTTGCCAGGCCACCAGCAGCACGGTCAGAAGCATGAAGGCGAACGCGGAGCGGGCATCCGTCATGGTCGCTACGACCGTGAGCACGAGCGCGACCGCCAGTTCCAAACCGCGGCGGCGCAGTTGGAGGGCTATTCCGAGCAGCAGAATGGTCAGCGCCACCGAGTAGCCGAACCGCCAGGGGTTTGCCGCGTACAACTCGCTCGACGGCGATACACCGAGCAGGATTCCGGCGCCGTACCAAATCGCGATCTGCGAATCGGGCAGGACCGTGCGCGCCCAGAGCACGAATCCGACGCCGGAAAGCAAGCCGACCAGACCGGCGATCGCACCGAACGCCTGGCCGAGGCTTGTGTCGTGCGTGGGCGCGGACAGGGCTGTGAGCCAGATGCCGGAGCCGATTGCGACGACCCCCACGACCAAGAACAGTCGGGCGCCCCAGAACTGGCGCAGCACCGGAATCCACACTGGAAACAACGCCACGCAGATCACGGCACCCAGGGTGACGCCCTGGGTGATGTCGAGGCGCATCGCGACGATGAGCAGAACGACCACGGCAATAATTTTGTTGACAATGGGCGGTACCCGGTACTCGAAACGACCCGCGCGGGTGCGTGGCGGCGGCACCGCGGCGGGGAGAGCTGCGGTGCCGTTGGAACGTACCTGAGAGGACACTAGCCACCACCACCCGGGCCGTACAGGAACGATTCGGGCATCGTTTCTTATTGCACAGCCGCATCGTGCACAAGAATAGACGGCACTGGACCGCAGCGACAAGGGCGATCCACCTCAAACTGAGGGAACGTCACCCCCCGAGAAGGGGACTCGGGGACGGGCCGCATGGCCTGTATAGTGGCGATTTCGTGAGGGATTTTCATCGTGCTACCGGAAGCAGCCTGTGGTTATCAATAAACTCGGTCGGCTCGTAGCCGACGTGCGCCGCGACCCGGCCGACCTGGCGCAGCGCGCCAGGATCAAGGCGCGCCTCGCCGGCCTGACGGTCGCCAACAGGCTCAGCCGCCGGCCCGCGACCGGAACCGGCGCCGTCGTGGTGAACCTGACCTCCTTCGGCCACCGAATTGATCTGGTGTTCTACGCCCTCGAAACCATCGCCGCCGGTCGAATTCGCCCCCGGCGGCTCATTCTCTGGCTCGACGACGCAGCGGCAGCGGCACACCCTCCGGCCACCCTCCTCCGCTTGCAGCGACGGGGCCTGGAGATTCTCCGCTGCCCCGACTACGGGCCACACAAAAAGCAGTATCCCTACGCCCTGACCGGCCCGACGCTTCCGCTGGTTGCCGCCGACGACGACGTGTTGTACCCGCGCGGATGGCTCGCGGAACTGCTGCGGGCGGCAGGGCGGCATCCACGTGATGTCGTCGGACATCGCGCCCACACGATCACCTTCGACGGCGACCGCGTGGCACCGTATTCGCAGTGGGTCGCCGCCCTCGGCACCGTCGCGAATTTTCGAACTCTCTGCACCGGCGTTTCCGGCATCTACTACCCGCTGGAACTACTCGATGCCCTACGTCTGGCGGGTGACACTTTTCTGCGCGCGGCTCCGCGGGCGGACGATCTGTGGGTCTTTTCGGTCGCGGTGCGCAGCGGGATTCGCGCCCGCCAAGTCGGTGAGCGGCAGGCCGAGTACCCGGCGATTCCTGGATCACAGCGCGGTACCCTCTACCGACAGAATGTGATCGAAGGCGGCAACGACGCCCAGTTCGCGGCGTGCGTGGGCGAACCCGAACGCGAGCGCATGCTGCGCGACGACCCGAGCGACACGGGGGCGGTATCGGCGAGGTCGGCGCTGCGAACGGTCAACGGCGATGGCACCTAGACGCCCCCGCGGCCCCGTGCAGACCCGAGGCTCTGCTCAGCTTTCAGCCGACCCGACACCCCGCCGAACAGCACCACGTCCAGCCGCTCCAAGCTCGGTCTCACGCAACATGACGATTGCGCTGATCGGCAACTCTTTCCCCCCGCTCGTTGCGCTGTTCTCCGGGCCGATTCTGGCCCAGGCCCTCGGTGTGGACGGTCGTGGCGCCGTGGCAGCCGCCACCGCACCGCTGGCCCTCGTGGTCACCCTCGCAACCTTCGGTGTTCCCGAAGCTGTCACCTGGGCGATCGCCCGCAACCCCGCCCTCGCCCGCAACGCGTCCAACCGGGGCATGCTGATTCTGGTTGTGGCCGGGCTGCTGGCCATGGGCGCCGTCGTCTTGTCTGCCGCCTGGCTCAGTGGCGGCGACCCCACCGTGCAGCAGCTCATCCTGGTGGCCTGCCTGGCCATCGTGCCCAACCTCCTGGTCGGAGTGTTCCGCGGGGTCGCCTCCGCTACCCAAAGCTGGCGGCTCGTCGCGCTGGAACGCATCGTCACCTCCTCCTTGCGGCTCGCCGTGCTCATTCCGTTCTGGCTCACCGGCACCCTGACACCGCTCGTGGCGACGATCGCCGTGGCGGCCATGCCAGTGACCGGGCTGTTCGTATATATCGGGCGCATGCGCACCCTCGACCCGCGAGCCTTCGACGTTCCGCGCGAGGCCCGTACGGCTGGTCTACTGAGCTACGGAGTACGCATCTGGGTCGGCTCTCTGTCGGGGATTCTGCTGTCCCGGCTCGACCAGGTGCTCATGACACCATTCGCCGGTACGTATCAGCTCGGGCTCTACGTCGTCGCGGTGAGCGTGAGCGAGCTGCCGCTGATCATCAACCAGGCAGTGCGCGACGTGACCTTTGTGACGGATGCTGCCGATTCGGTCGACGCGCGCCTCGCGTCATCGGCCCGCATCTCGACGCTGCTGTCCGGCCTCGCCGCCCTGTTCCTCGGCATCAGCATGCTGTGGTGGCTGCCGTTTCTGTTCGGCGAAGATTTTCGGCCGGCGCTGCCGGTGGCCGCCGTGCTCCTCGGCGCGGTAGTGCTGGGTACGCCCGGATCGATCGGTGGTTCCGGTCTGAGCGCGCGCGGGCGACCCGGTTTGCGCAGCATGTCACTACTGATCGCCTGCCTGGTGAACATTGCCATGCTGATCCTGTTGGCCCCCCTGCTCGGGGCGATGGGGGCCGCACTGGCGACCCTGGCCGGCAACCTGATCTCCAGCAACCTGAATCTTGTATTCATGTATCGCAAGTTCGGGATCAACCCCCTGCAGTTCTACGGTGTGCGGCGTGCCGACCTGGTCACCCTGCGCGAGTACGCGAAACGGTTCACGCGGCGCCGCCGCTAGGACCGTCTGGTCGGGGCAGTACCACCGGGGGCAGTACCACCGGGGGCAGTACCACTGGGGGCAGATCGGGGGGAACCGGCGGAAGCCGGTCGATATGCAAGCCCATCACGCAAACCCCGCATCGCAGCGAGAAGCGGCTGCATCGACGTCAGCAGCTGGCGTCGACCCCCGCGGGAGACGACTTCCCAGGCTGCCGATACGCTGTGGCGGCGCCAGCGGCGGTCGTCGTCGTCGTTAAGGTTGCGGGCCGCGTAGACGAGGCGGTTGCGCACGTTGTAGTAATAGTAGGAGTACGACTTGGCCTGTCCGGCGCTGTGCTGGCCGGCGCCCTGTGTGCCGCCCTGGGCGTGGATCGCCTGCGCGGTGGCGCAGACCGTGACGGATCCACCCTTCTGCAGTACCCGGTGCGAGAGTTCGACGTCTTCCCAATACAGAAAATAGTCGTCACTGAACCCACCGGTCAGGCACCACAGTTCATCGCTGATCAGCAGGCACGCACCGCTGAGCCACGGCGTGACCCGCTGCTGCGCAAAATCCCTGCGCCTGCGGGTCGCGCGCACCCGCCCATCCTCGAGGTAGAGGTCGCTGCCGTCGAACCACACCGTGCCGTCGGGCCGCAGAATGCGGGGCGAAACCAGGGTGAGCGGATGCATTCGAACCAGTTCGAGCAGTCTGGCCACCTGGTCTGCGGCGATCGCGGCATCCGGATTCAACAGCAGAAAGTGGATGCGGCCGTTTTGTTGCGCCCGCGCAACGCCGAGGTTCATGCCGCCGCCGAAACCGAGATTGGTCGGCGACAGCACCAGCTGCCAGTCTTCCCGTTCGGAGAGCGCCGCCACCCTCGCCTGCTCGGCCGCATCGGTGAAGTTATCGACGACGACCACCTGCAGCCCCGGCGCCGACCGGGACAAGGGCCGCAGGTTCGCCTCGAGCAGCGCGGACGACCCGAAGTTCACCACCACCACGGCGAGGGAGTCGAAGTTCGAGTCGGTCATGCGGTCAGTATTGCAGATCCGTACGGATCGCCTGATAAATTCTCAGCGCACTAGCCGGCGAAGCGGTCGGTCGCCTCGATGATCGCGTCGAGGATGCCGGGCTGGTCGAAGGCGTGGCCGGCATCGGGAATCATCTTGAACTCGGCCTCCGGCCAGTTCTTGTGCAGGTCCCACGCGGTAAAGGCCGGGGTGCACATGTCGTAGCGCCCCTGCACGATGACGCCGGGAATATCGGCCAGGCGGGAGGCGTCGTCGATGAGCTGGTTGGGGGTGAACCAGCCCTTGTTGGCGAAAAAGTGATTCTCAATGCGGGCGAACGCCACAGCGAAGGCCGGATCGGAGAAGTGCGCGATCTTATCGGGCTCCTGAATGAGGGTAATCGTCGACGATTCCCAGGTGGCCCACGCCACGCCGGCACGTTCGCGCACGAATTGGTCGGGGTCGTGCAGCAGCCGACCGTAGGCCTCGATCAAATGGCCGCGCTCATTTTGGGGAACCGGCGCGAGAAACGACTCCCACAGGTCGGGGTAGATCGCCGCAGCGCCGCCCTCGTAGAACCAGTCGAGCTCGACCGGCCGCAGCGTGAAGATGCCGCGTACAACGAGTTCGGTGACTTTCTCGGGGTGCGTTTCGGCGTAGGCGAGAGCCAGGGTGCTGCCCCACGATCCACCGCAGACCAACCAGCGGTCGATGCCGAGGTGCTCGCGCAGTTTTTCCAGGTCGGCCACGAGGGTCCAGGTGGTGTTGACGCCCAGGTCGATGTCCGGTTCGCTCGCGTGCGGTGTGCTGAGGCCGCAGCCGCGCTGGTCGAACAGGATAATGCGGTATTTCGCCGGGTCGAACACTCGACGCTGGTCCGGGCCGGACGCGCCACCCGGGCCGCCGTGCAGGTAGACCGCCGGCTTGCCGTCGGGATTGCCCGAGGCCTCCCAGTAGATGGTCTGGTTGTCACCGACATCGAGCATGCCGGTTTCGTAGGGTTCACACTCGGGGTAGAAGGTACGCATACCTCGAGCCTATGCCCCACCCCCGGAGCTCGCCCCGGTCAGCGGCCGACGAGACCGTGCTCGTAAGCGAGAATGACCGCCTGCACCCGGTCGCGCAGGCCGAGTTTGTGCAGGATGCGTCCGACGTGGGTCTTCACGGTCGACTCCGAGAGAAAGAACCGTTCGGCGAGTTCGGGATTGGAGAGCCCCTCGGCGATCGCGAGAAAAACCTCGGTCTCCCGTTCGGTGAGGGCCGCGACGGCGGCGGCAGCACACGCATCGGGGGCATCCGTTTGTGGCAGCTGGGTACCGAAGAGGTCGAGCAGGCGCCGGGTCACCCGCGGCGAAACGGATGCCTCCCCCGAGACCACCGTGCGAATCGCCGCGATCAGCTCCACCGGTTCGGCATTTTTCAGCAGAAAGCCACTCGCACCGGCACGCAACCCACCGAAGGCGTACTCATCCAGATCGAAGGTGGTCAGGATGATGATCCGGGTGTCCGGCTGGGCAGCCATAATCTGCCGGGTCGCCTCGATCCCGTCGAGACCAGGCATGCGCACGTCCATCAGGATGACTTGGGGACGCAGACTCGCGGCGAGCGCAATCGCCTGGGCACCGTCGCCCGCTTCGGCGACGATGATGAAGTCGTCTTCGGCCTCGAGCACCATTCGAAAACCGACCCTCAGCAGCGTCTGGTCGTCGACGAGCAGGATGCGGATCGGATCGGGGAGCGCTGAATCCTGCGCGGCTGGTGAGGTCATTTCGGCGTTTGTCATTTCTCGATCTCGAAGGTCATGGCGGCGTGCACGCGCCAGCCGTCGTGGAGCCCTGTTCCTGCTTCAAAGGTTCCACCGTAGATGGCTACCCGTTCCTGCATGCCGATCAGGCCGCGACCGAGCGAGTGAGCGCTCGGTTCGCGGTGCGGCCGACCGTTGTCACTAACGGCAATGTCGACCGTTCCTGGTGCCGACTTCAGCCGCACCACAACGTGCGTGGGCGTATCGGCGTAGCGCAGCACGTTGGTCAGTGACTCCTGCACCAAACGAAAGATGGTCAGCTGCACGCTCGGGTTATCCGGCGGGCGGCCGCTGCGTTCCAACACGACCGGAAGCCCAGTTGATCGAAAGGATTCGACGAGGTCGGCGAGTTGATCGATACCCGGTTGCGGGGCACGCGGGGCCGGCTCGGTGCCGGCATCGAGCACCCCGAGCAGGCGCCGCATCTCGGTCATTGATCGGCGCCCGGTGGCAGCGACGTCGAGCATGGCTGCCCGGGATCGCTCGACGTCTTTCGGGGCTATGGCATGGGCACCGTCGGCGAGGGCGACCATGACGGACAGGCTGTGGGCGACCACGTCGTGCATTTCGCTCGCGATCCGGGAACGCTCGGAAATGCGCGAGAGCTGCGCCTGTTGATCGCGTTCGCGGGTCAACTGTGCCGCGAGGTCGAGCAAAGAAATCACATACCGCTTGCTGTTACCCGTGTTCACGCCAATCAGGGTGGCGGCGAGCATCATGATTGACATGGTGATGGCAACCGGAAGCCAGGGAGTGTTCACTGAGTCGGTGGAATACCAGACGGCTAGGCTCACCAGAACCGAGGATGCCCCAAACCCGAACCACGCGCTGCGCACATCGACGTACACCGCGACGGCATAGAGCGCGAGAAGCTGCGCAACGAGGTACGCGTCGCCGTAATCAGCGAAACTAAGCAGGCCCACCCAGGTCACGGCCAAGACGAGCCGTGGCATCCGTCGGCGAAAGAACAGTGCTGTCGCCAGAAGCAGCACGAGGGCGGCGTTGAGGAGAGTGTCGCGCACAGGGGGCGGATCGGCATCCAGCGAGTTGAGCAAGAGCGTCAACACCATCGGTACGGCGTAGATCAATACGATGAGCGTGTCGGCCACGTGCGGATGCCTGGTCCAGAACCGCCGCACGATTCCGGGCGGAGTGGGCAGATGCACGTTTCCCCCCGGCGCGAGGTCGCGCGCGGGGGGAACCGTGTGAGTACTCATTCTTCGATGGTACGGGTCAGGCGTCGCGGCGCTTGAGCAGCAGCGCGGCGGCGCCGAGGCTCACCACGACCCAGGCCAGGACGACCAGGAAGGCCTGCCAGGATTCCATGGTGTTCGGGGTGATCATCTCGGAACCGGCCGAGGTGAACAGGAATGGCATGATGTCGGCGACCCACCCGACGAGCATCGAGAACAGGCCAACGACCGTCGGCAGGAGCAGGATGATTCCCAACGCTGACGCGATGCCGCCGGCGCTGCTGCGCACAATGGTGCCGATACCGATGGCGAACACCGCGATGAGCGCGAGGAACAACGCGTTGCCGAGCAACGGCAGCAGCACAGCGCTGTCAAACAGATTCACTGAAATGTTTTTCGCGCCCAGGATGGGAACGGCCACGAGGAACGATGCGACCACGCTGAACAGACCCACCAGGAAGGTGAAACTAAACAGCACGGTGACCTTGGCCCAGAGTGCGGGCAGGCGGTTGGGCACCGCGGTGAGGGTCGACTTGATCATGCCACTCGAATATTCGCCACTGATCGAGAGCACGCCGAGAACGGCGACAATCAGCTGTCCGAGGGCCAGCCCGGCTGTGGAGACGAGAACGAACAGCTGAGCGTTGTCGACGCCCAGGGCTCCGTTGGTGGAATCGAAGGTTGCGGACATGGCGAACGACATCAACAGGGCGATGCCGACCGCGGCAACGATGACGAGTGAGAAGCTCCAGTAGGTGGAGCGCAAGCTCCACAACTTGATCGATTCGGAGCGGAGCAACCCGCCAAAGCTGAGCCCGGACCCGGTCGGCACGAACGATGCGCGGGCTGCGGACGGCTGGGTTGACTGGGCTACGGTGCTCATCGAGCGACCTCCGCTTCGGTGTGGCTGGAAGCGTCGCCGGTGCGATACTCCACTTCGTTCTGGGTCAGTTTCATGTAGGCCTCCTCCAGCGAGGCGCTCACCGCGGAGAGTTCGTGCAGGGAGATCTGGGCGGCCGCGGCGCGGTCACCGATTTCGTTCACCGTGAGGCCGCTGATTTCGAGCACGTCCGGCTCGACGTTGGTGATGGTGACATCGGCCTGCGCCAGCAGGGTGGCGAGGGCTACGGTGTGCGGGGTGCGCACCCGAACTGCGTCCTGGGCGGCCGATTTGATGATGTCGGCGACCGAGGCATCCGCTATCACTCGGCCGCGGCCGAGCACGATGATGTGGTCGGCGGTGAGCGCCATCTCACTCATGAGGTGCGAGGAGAGCAGCACGGTGCGTCCCTCGGCAGCCAGCTGCTTGGTGAGCTTGCGGACCCACTGCACGCCCTCCGGGTCGAGGCCGTTCACCGGCTCGTCCAGGATGAGCGTGGCCGGGTCACCGAGCAGCGCTGCGGCAATGCCGAGGCGCTGACCCATGCCGAGCGAGAAGCCGCCAACGCGCTTGCGGGCGACGGACTCGAGGCCGGTGAGGTTGATGACCTCGTGCACCCGGCTGGTGGGGATGCTGTGGGTTGCGGCCATGGCACGCAGGTGGTTGTAGGCGCTGCGACCGGTGTGCACGGCCTTGGCGTCGAGCAGCACGCCGACTTCGCGCAGTGGCGCCTTGTGCTCGTGGTACGGCTTGCCATTGACGATGACCGAACCAGCGCTCGGCCGGTCGAGTCCGACAATCATGCGCATCGTGGTGGACTTGCCCGCGCCGTTCGGCCCGAGAAACCCGGTGACCTTGCCGGGCTGCACCGTGAAGTCGACCGCGTCGACCGCGGTCTTGCTTCCGTAGTGCTTGGTCAGGGATTGTGCCTGAATCAAAAGTGCCTCATTCCGTTTGTGGGTGAGGCCCCGTTTGACTGCACTGAAGCCCCCAACAAAACGGTACGGCGTGCAGCAGATGGGCGCATCAACCTGGGGGATGGTTGCGCGCCCCCTGTGTCATACCGCGGTACGACGTGCAGCGGTACGACGTGCAGGGCCTACTTCTTGACCGGCTTTTCGGGGGTGGGCGCAGTTCCGGACGCCCGCTGGGCAGCGAAGTAGTCTCGGGCTTCGGTTTGGCGTTCGCGCTCGACGCCACTGGCGATCGTGGCCCGCAGGTGGTCCTGCGAATAACCGAACGCGTCAACCAGGTCGAGTGCGTAGGGGCGGATGCGCGCGATGAGCCGGTCGATGTAGGCCGTGACGGCCTGCGCTCGTTGAGCCGACAGTCGACCATGAATGAGGTACCAGGCGAGGTTCTTCTCCACCAGGCCAAGGCCGAACAGGTCGCGCAGCCAGGTGAGCACCTGCTTGGTTCCGGCATCCATGGGAGCGTCCAGTGCCCGCGTGAACGACTCCCACTGCAGCAGTTCGCCGTGCGCGCGGGCCGCCTCGATGAGCTCGTTCTGGTGCGCGTTGAACAGGTCGGCCGCCTGCTTCTTGGGCAGTTTGGTGGCGCCACGCAGCTTGCCGGCGACCTCGCTGATCATGCTTTCGACCCGGTCCGTGAGCAACTCACGCTGCACGTCAGAATCACGCAGCGCATCGACGGAGCGAGCGGTCGACCCGCGGTCGAACACGGTCTGTCCGAGGGTGCGCAGGCCGGTGCCGTGGTAGGCGCGACCGGCGGCGTGCTGCACGACATAGCGGGCGAGGGCGCCAGCATCCGCTTTGGCGAATTTGCGGCTGTAGTCGGTGAGCAGACGTTTGGCAACGAGCTGCAGGAGCACGTTGTTGTCTCCCTCGAAGGTGGCGTAAACGTCGAGATCGGCGCGCAGTCCAACCAGGCGGTTCTCGGCCAGGAAACCGGCGCCGCCGCAGGCTTCGCGGGCTTCCTGCAGGGTGTCGAGCGCATGCCAGGTGGAGAGCGGCTTGAGCGCGGCGGCCAAAGTTTCGAGGTCTTGCCGGTCGTCGTCGGTGTCGGCTTTGCCGCTGAACACCTCGTCGAACTTCACCAGGAATTCATCGTGCGCGAACGTCTGCGCGTAGGTCGTGGCGAGGCGCGGAAGCAACCGGCGCTGGTGTCGCTGGTAGTCGAGGATGACCTCCTCGTCGGTGCTGCTCCCGGCGTTGAACTGGCGGCGCTGGCTGCCGTAGGTGATCGCGATGGTCAGCGCGAGAGCGGATGCCGCGGTGGCGGCGCCGTCGAGCGACACCCGACCCTGCACCAGCGTGCCGAGCATGGTGAAGAAACGGCGGCCGGGGCTGCTGATCGGGCTGGAGTAGGTGCCGTCTTCGGCAACGTCGCCGTACCGGTTGAGCAGATTCTCGCGCGGAATGCGCACCCCGGTGAAGTGCAGGCGTCCGTTGTCGATGCCGTTGAGGCCACCCTTGAGGCCGTCGTCTTCGCCGCCGATGCCGGGCAGAAAATCGCCGTTCTCATCGCGAATGGGCAAGTAGAAGGCGTGCACGCCGTGATTGACACCCTGGGTGATGAGCTGCGCGAACAGCACGGCGGCGATGCCGTCTTTGGCGGCGTTACCGAGGTAGTCCTTCCAGGCGGCGCGAAACGGGGTATCGATGACGAACTCGCCCGTTTCGGTATCGAAGGTCGCGGTCGTGCCGATGCTCGCGACGTCGGAGCCGTGGCCGATTTCGGTCATTGCGAAGGCACCCGGCACGCTGAGGTCCATGATGCCCGGCAGATACTTGTCGTGGTGCGCCTTCGTACCGAGGTGCAGCACGGCGGCACCGAACAGGCCCCACTGCACGCCGCCCTTGATCTGCAGGCTCGGGTCGGCGATGACGAGTTCTTCGAAGCCGGCGATGTTGCCGCCATGGTTGTCCTGCCCGCCGAGGTGTGTGGGAAAAGCGCGAAGCACGAGGCCGTTGGCGGCGAGCGCTTTGAGCTGTTCGAGGACACGCAGCCGGTGGTCGGCCATGGAGAGGCCTTCGATGCGCTGCATATCGGGGCGCGCGGTGATTTCACGGGCAGCGAGGCGCACATCGGCCCAGGTACCGAGCAGCTGACGTCCGAGTGCCGCGACGTTGACCACGGGAGCGGTCGGGTCACCAATGGACTTGATGGGGCCGGTGTCGACGTTGAGGTCGAAGCTGGGGTCAGACGTCGTCGATCCGGTGCTGGAGCGCTGGGCCGTGTCAACCATGGTTGGTCCTAACTGTTCGCGCGAAAGTGATGATCGCAACGTTAGGACCCCGGTGAGCGGGCGCGAAATGCGCGGTGCCAGGACGACAACAGCGGATGCCGCCCACGGCATCCGCTTTGTATGTTCCCTACAACCACTACCCCCGAAGACCTGCCCTCCCCCACAATACCTGCGGCCACCGGCGGCCGGCCAGGGCTCACGGTAGGGCAGCGAGCGATTAGGCGGACGCGGCTACGACTTCGAGGAGAGCTTCTCCGTAGGCCTCGAGCTTCTTGGCGCCGATGCCGGTGATGCCGTCGAGAGCAGCGAGGGTCGACGGGCCGGCCGCTGCGATGGCAATCAGGGTCGCATCGCCGAACACGATGTAGGCGGGCACGCCCTGCTCCTTCGATTCCGCCGACCGCCAGGCGCGCAGCGCCTCGAACAGGGATTCTTGAGCGGTACTGAGGTCGGCCGCGGCCACCTTCGCTGCGCTGGGCCGGCGAGCAGCGCTGGACCGCGCGGGGCGGTCGGGTTCACGCCGCAACTGCACAGTGCGGCCGCCGATGAGCACCTCAGCCGCGGCATCCGTCAGCACGAGAATGCCGTATTCGCCGGAGGTGGCCAGCAGGCCCTGGGCCAGCATCTGGCGCACGACGCCGCGCCAGGCCTGGTCGCTGAGGTCGGCGCCGAGTCCCCAGGTACTGAGCGACATATGGCCGTACTGGGTGGCCCGGGGGGTTTCCTTGCCGCGGAGAATATCGATGAGATGCCCGGCACCGAACTTTTGGTTGCGTTCGCGGTGCAGGCGCACGATGGTGGAGAGAAGTTTCTGGGCAGGGATGGTGCCGTCCCAGGCTTCAGGCGGCTCCAGACAGGTGTCGCAGTTGCCGCAGGGCTGGCTGGCCTGGCCGAAGTAACGCAGCAGGTTCACCCGGCGGCAATGCACCGTTTCGCACAGGGCGAGCATGGCATCGAGGTGGGCAGAGAGTTTGCGACGATGGCCGAGGTCGCCGGCCGACGTGTCGATCATGCGGCGTTGCTGCACCACGTCTTGCAGGCCGTAGGCGAGCCAAGCGGTGGCCGGGGCCCCGTCACGGCCGGCGCGACCGGTCTCCTGGTAGTAGCCCTCGACCGACTTGGGCAGGTCGATGTGGGCAACGAAACGCACGTCGGGCTTGTCGATTCCCATGCCAAAGGCGATCGTGGCGACGATGACGACGCCCTCCTCGCGCAGGAACCGGGACTGGGTGCGCGCGCGCACGCCCGCGTCGAGCCCGGCGTGGTACGGCAGTGCGTTCACGCCGTTGGCGCGCAAGAACTCGGCGGTCTGGTCGACCGTCTTGCGGCTGAGGGCGTAGACGATTCCAGCATCGCCGGGGTGCTCCGTCTTCAGAAATGCCAGCAGCTGCTTGCGTACCTCGGCCTTGCCGACGATGCGGTACTGGATGTTGGGCCGGTCGAAACTCGCCACGAAGTGCTTGGCGTCGCCCATCTGCAGGCGGGTCGTGATCTCCTGGTGTGTGGCGTCGGTTGCCGTGGCGGTGAGGGCAATGCGCGGCACGTCCGGCCAACGGTCGGCGAGTTCGCCCAGCGCGAGGTAGTCCGGCCGAAAATCGTGGCCCCATTGCGACACGCAATGAGCTTCATCGATGGCGAACAGAGCGATGGTTCCGCGGGCGAGCAGCCGCTTGGTGGCCTCATTGGAGAGCCGCTCGGGGGCGACGTAGAGCAAGTCGAGGTCACCGTTCAGGTAATCGCGTTCGACCTGGCTGCGGGTCGCGGAATCCTGGCTGGAGTTCAGAAATTCAGCGCGCACGCCCACAGCGGTGAGCGCATCGACCTGGTCTTGCATCAGGGCGATGAGCGGCGACACCACGATGCCGGTGCCCGCCCGCACGAGTGCCGGAATCTGATAGCACAGGCTCTTGCCGCCACCGGTGGGCATGAGCACGACGGCGTCCTTGCCGTCGACGACCTGAGCGATGATCTCGGCCTGGTCGCCGCGAAAGGAGTCGTAGCCGAACACTGTGTGCAAGGCTTCGGCCGCGGTTGTGAATTTGCGCGACGCGGCGCGAACCGGAGCTGCGGCCCGAGCCGCCCCGGCGTAGCTCCCGGCGGGCTCCCGCCCGCCGTATTGCCGGTCGACTTCGGGAGGCGGGGCGTCGAAGTCGTCGGGAGCGTCAAGATCGCTCGGTGCGTCGAAGTCACTCGGCCGGATGTCACTGGTCCCGCTGTCACTCGGCCCGATGTCACTGGTCGCATCGACATCATTGAACGCAGCACGGCCACGGGGTGGTTCGACGGCGTTAGGGTTTCCGGGCAGCTCAGCGTTCCAACTCACCTGCCCAACTTTACCCGCGCCCCCTGACACGTTCCCCGCTCGAACTGGATCGGTACGACTCCGGGCACGAGTCAGGGCACGAGTCAGGGCACGAGTCAGGGCACGAGTCAGGCGCGGGGCTTCCGGCGCAGCACGATGAGGGTCGCTCCCACAGCGAGCAGCACCGCGCCCAAAGTCCCGCCGATCCAGGCGACGGTTTCCAGGGTGCCATCGTTGGAACCGGTCACGCCGGCATCTGAGGCAGGCGTGGTACTGGCATCCGGGGCGCCGGCATCCGCTTCGGTTCCGCACGATGGTGCCGTGGCCGCCCCCTCGGCCAGTGTTTGGTCTGGGCCCGGCTGCCAGTCAAAGGTGAACTCGTCGGAGATCGCGTGGCCGTCGGTGGAGACCGTTTGCCAGATCACCGTGTACACCCCGGCCGCGCCGAGCTGCGCCACGGTCTCCACGGTGGCACCGGAGACCGTGGCGCAGCCATCACCGTAGAACAGCGGCGCACTGGCCGGTCCGGTGATCACCATCGCGCTGCCGGATCCCGTCCCTCCCAGATCGAGCAGCAGGTCATTGGTGGTGACCGAGAACGAACCGGGCTGCTCGGTCACCACCGCATCGGCTGCCGGCGAGGAGCCGACGACGTAGTTATGAGCGGATGCCGGGGCTGCGCCCCAGCCCACGGCCGCGGCAACAACGACGACCGCGAATACCGCTCGGACCGTGCGGCGAACCGTCGGTCGCGCCGGCCGATGATTCACCGCACGCGCCGAAGAAGTGAAGGTTCCGGGGACTGTCGTGTTGCCGCGCACGGTAACTAGACCGACTGCTTGCGGCGGGCGGTGACGGCCAGCACGATGCCGACGGCACCGACAACCAGTCCGCCGGCTCCCAGCACCCGAGCGAGTACGTCATCGGACGAGGCTGTAGCCGTCGTGGCCGCATCCTCGTCGTGGGTGTCGGTGGCCTCGGCTTCGGCGTGGCCGTGCTCATCTTCGGTGGCTGCGGTCACGGTGATGGCGGGCGCCGGGTGAGCGGGCTCGTTTCCACCAGCGACCGTCGGTTCGTTCCAGTTGGTTTCGCCCGCTTCACAGGTTTGCAGCACGGGGAATTCCAGCGTCTCGCCCTCGGCATCGGCGGGCAGTTGCAGGCTCAGCGCGAAGGTTGTGCGCAGGCCATCGGGGAACGGGGTATCGGCGGTGTACAACACGGCACCGGTGCGGGTCGTGATGGTGTTTCCTTCGCCGTCATCGATCGGCGTCGCGAGGTCAACCGCTGTCTCCGAAACGCCCCAACCGGCGTTCACCGTGGGGGTGACGCTCGCGATGTTCTCGGGAATGCCGATGCTGACCGATGTCGTCGAGGACGCATCGCACCCGTGCGGCAGCGCGAAGGTCAGCACCGTGTACGCGCCGGCGGCGGTCGTGGGCGCGTCCACCGCGATGTGGGCGCTCGCGGCGAGCGGGGAGGTGAGCGCGAGTGCGGCGCCGATGGTCAGGGCGGTGGCGGCGAAAATGGGGGTCGTGAACTTCATGATGGTCCTTCAGATGGGGTGACGGCGTGAACCGAACGGTGCAGGGCAAAGCCTCTGCTACTCGTTCGGCGCGGCGAAGAAAATGGTCTGGTCTGCGGGGTCAGGCGGCGAGCCCGACAGCGGGTGGGCCACGATGGCGCATCGGAGACAGGACGAGAACCAGATTGCGCGGCGTCAGCACCGGGGCATCATGCCCGATCCGGTGTGGGCTGGCCACCGGTACCACCAGCTGTGTCGACCGGAGCAGGGTGCGGATGCCCAGGTGAACGCTGTCAACGAGGCCCCAGAAGGCGCGTTCCCCGAACCGAAGGGCGAGAACGGTCACAGTCGCTGCTCCGAGATGGGCGAGCCACATTGAGGTGCCGGCGTGTAGTGCGTGCGTGCTCGAGGCCAGAACCGTCGGGTCGATCAGACCGGGCAGTGCTGCGTGTTGGTGGGTGCCGGAGGCGGCGATGGCGTCGGCTCCGAGCGCGCCGCCGGGTGCCCCCAGGGAGAACAACCCGTGAAAGATGAACTGGCTGATCAGAACGGATACGGTGCCGCGCCACAATGACAGGGTGCGGCCCGAGAGCGCGACGCACACCATGCCGGCGAAAGCGAGCGACACGACGACCGCCAGCCAACCGGGTGCCGCAGCACCACCAAGCGTGTGCGAGAGGGCGGCGACAAAGGTCGAGAACACGGCCACGATCCAACCGCGCGCGAAACGGGCCCACCTCGTCGTCATCGCTCGCCCATTGTCACCTGACCAGAGTACGTTGCGTCAACCACAAAACGCTCATCGTGCCCCACGAACCGTGGGAAGTCGGCCGAAAGCCCGACGACACAAATTCAGTGGAAGGCCAGGCTGCGTGCTTCTGCCCGGTCGCGGCGGCGCCGAGCGATGAGAGCGGCAGCGGCACCGAGGACGACGAGCAGGACTCCCCCGCCGACCAAAGCGATGGTCGGTACACCATCCTCGCCGACAGCGACGGCTGCAGCGCCCGGGACGGCACCCGATGCATCCATCGCCGTCACCACTGTGGCACCGGCACACTCGGGCGGCGTCGCCGACCCGGTCGCCAGAACCTGATCGGGGGCTGGCTGCCAGTCAAAGCTGAACTGACCCGAAATTGAGTGGCTGTCCATGGACACCGACTGCCAGGTCACGGTATACGTTCCCGGTGCGCCCAGCTGGGCCTCGGTTTCGACGCTGGCCTCTTCAACCCGGCCACACCCGTCTCCGTAGTACTCGGGGGCCTCCGCCGGGCCACTGATCTGCATCAGGCTGGCGCCGACATTCAACAGCTCGTCATTGGTCGTTACCGAAAACTCGCCCGGTTGCTCCGTGACCACGGCCCCGTCTTTCGGGACCGATCCGACCTCATTGTTGTGCGCCGACGCCACACTCGTTGCACCACCGCACAGGATGGTCACCATCACGGTAAGGATCAGGATGCGGCCGCGCTGGCTGAGCGAGCTCACGTGCGTCATGTCAGGTCTCCTTCGATGTTGCCGAAAGAGTAGTGCTGAAATGCCGAGACGAACGCATTGATTATGGGGGTCTCGCTGGGGCGTTCACCCCTGCAATACTTTCTGTCCTGTGAGATCGCCGCCGCCGCCAGCGTTAGGATAATTGCCTATGCTGACCGCATTTTTTGGACTCACCGGGGCCGTCGTGTACGGTTCGGCCGACTTTCTCGGCGGACTTGCCGCCAAGCGCATCAGCGCCATGCTGGTGACGGCGGTCTCTGCCGTCTCCGGCCTGCTCGTGGTGCTGCTCCTGCTGCCCTTCGTCGCCGGCGAATGGTCGTCATCCGCAGTCTTCTGGGGCGCCCTCTCCGGGGTGACCGGGGCCCTGGCGATCACGTTGCTCTACGCCTGCCTCGCTATCGGGCCCATGAGCATCCTCTCACCGTTGACCGCCGTGGTCTCAGCGATCGTACCGATGACCGCCGGTCTGTTCGGCGGGGAGCGGTTTTTGCCCATCGGCTACTGGGCGCTCGGCTTGGCGCTCATCGCCGTCGTGCTGGTTGGGTTCGTACCCGAGCGCGGCGCGGTACGGCCACGCCTGCTCGGAATTGTCATGGCGCTCGGCTCCGGAAGCATGATCGGCACCTTCATGATTCTGATCGATCAGACGCCGCCGGACAGCGGACTCGTTCCGCTTGTTCTCAATCGCGTGGTCAATGGGGGCATCATGTTCACCGTTGTCGGCCTCGTCGCCCTGCGTGCACGTCGACGCCGTGCTGCGGTGACCGTACCGGTATTGGTCGGGGAGCCCGGCGCGGCACCCGCAGCCGTGCCCCCCGCCGCCGTCGACCGATCGATCGCGCGCACCGGGCTGAAGCTCGCTGTGGCCTGCGGCGTGATCGACGTCAGCGCCAACTTTCTGCTGCTGCTCGGGCTGCGCCTCGGCGACCTGACCGTGGTCAGCGTGCTCACGGCAATGTACCCGGCCGGTACTATCCTGTTGGCGGCCGTCGTTCTCAAAGAACGCATCGCGCCGGTGCAGTGGCTCGGCCTCGCGCTCGCCCTGGCCGCTGCCGGAATGCTCGCAATCGCCTGACCGGTTGCGGGTACTACTCCGAAACCGGGTGGCGCAGATGGGTCAGGCGCGACCGGTGAAAGCGGGTTTGCGCTTCTGCTGGAACGCGGCGAACCCCTCGCGATAGTCGCCGGTGGCGCAGAGCGCTGCCTGCGCTGCGCTCTCGTCACTCATGCTCTGCCAAAGTCCGAGCCGTTCGTCGCGCAGCGACTGAACAAGCGCCTTGCTCGCCAGAAATGCCTGTGTTGCACCGGATGCCGCGTGCGCGGCCGCCTGCACGGTCGCCTCGGTCAGCTCCGCGGCCGGGAAGACCTGGCTGAACAGGCCACCGGCGACGGCGTCGGCCCCGGTCATCAACCGTCCGCTGTAGATCAGGTCAAGCGTGCGGTGCGCACCCAGGCGCTCCACGAACAGGGCGTGCCCACCAGAGTCCAGCGTGGCGCCGAGGTTCGCGAACGGCGAGCCAATCTTGGCGGTGTCGGCGACGTAGACAACGTCGGTGGCGATGAGCAGCCCGAGACCCACGCCGAGGCACGCGCCGTGCGCAGCAGCGAATGTCGGGGCCGGAAACCGGCTCATGCGCTGCAGCAGCGGCGTGACGAGGTCGCCGAGGTAGCCCAGCACGTCGTCCGTTCGCGGATCGACGGCCGAAATGTCGCGGCCGGCGCAGAACGCCCGTCCCTCGCCGCGCAGCACGAGCGCGCGAACCCCGGCCCGCTCGGCGGTTTGGTAGGCCGCGTCCAACTCGACAACCGCGGCCTCATCGAGGGCGTTGAGTTTGTCTGGCGCGTTCAGCACCACGTAGGCGACGTCGTTATCTATCGAGAGCTCAATCACGGCATCCGCTTTCTTCGTACTCATCGTCGTACTGCTGGACGCAGTACTGCTAGACGTCGTAGTCGACGACAACACTGTCGGTGGTCGGGTGTGATTGGCAGGTCAGCACGTACCCGCGGGCGAGTTCGTCGGGCTCGAGCGCGTAGTTCTCGGTCATCGTGACGTCACCGCTGACCAGCTTGGCCCGGCAGGTGCCGCAGACTCCGCCGGCGCAGGCAAACGGCACGTCGGGGCGCACGCGCAGGGCAGCATTCAGGATGCTCTCGTTGGCGTTGACCGGGGTGGTGACAGTGTTGCTCTGGCCGTCGAGCGTGAACTCGATTTGGAAGGTCTTGTCGCCCTTGCCGATAGTGACGGGCCGGCCGCGGTCGCCGCTGGCCGCCGATGGCTCCCCCGTTGTGAACAGTTCGAAGCGCACCAGAGAACGGTCGACGCCGGTGCTTTCCAGGGTGTCGCGGCACAACTGCACCAGCTCGAACGGACCGCAGAGAAACCATTCGTCAACCGTGGCCGGGCGCAGAATGGTCTCGAGCATGCGCCGAAACTTCTCTTCGTCGATGCGGCCGGAGAGCAACGATGAAGACCGCTGCTCGCGGGACAGCACGTGATAAAGCGCGAGACGGGCCGGGTAACGGTCTTTCAGCTCGGCCAGATCGTCGAGGAACATCACGTCGAGCGCCGTGCGGTTGGTGTACACGAGCGTGAACATCGACGTTTCCGAGGCGGAGAGCACCGTGTGGGCCAGGGCCATGAGCGGGGTGATTCCCGAGCCGGCAGCAACGCCGACGACGTGTTTGTGATCGAGGTTGTGCAGGGTCGAAGTGAAGCTGCCCTGCGGGCTCATCACGTCGATCTCGTCGCCGGAGTGCAGCTCGCTGTTGGCCCAGGTGGAGAACGCGCCGCCCAGGTCGCGTTTGATCGCAACACTGATTTGACCGGATGTTGCCGGCCGACAAATCGAGTAGCTGCGGCGTAGTTCCTGGCCGTCGATCGTGGCGCGCAGCGCGAGGTGCTGGCCGGGCAGGTAGTCGAACGCACCCTGCAGTTTGGACGGAACAGCAAAGGTGACCTCGACGCTGTCGGCGGTCAGCGGGCGTACTTCAGCCACCGTGAGGGTGTGGAAGCGTGCACGGTGCTTGATCGGCGCCAGGGTCGAGGCGCCCTGGTTTGTGGAATCGAGACGTGTTGCAGCCATTAGAGCACCTTGAAGTAGTCGAACGGCTCGAGGCAGTCTCGGCATTCGTAGAGGGATTTGCAGGAAGTGGAACCGAAGTGCGCCAGCTCGCGGGTGTTCAGTGACGAACAGCGCGGGCATTTCACGGCCATTGTGAGCCGGATCGGACCGGCCGGGCCGGAACCGCGCACGGTGGCATGCCCGGTGGGGGCGGCGATGCCGTATTCGCGGAGCTTGGCCTTGCCGATCTCGCTCATCCAGTCGGTGGTCCAGGCCGGGCTGAGCACCAGTCGTACCGTCACGTTCTCGTAGCCGGCCTTCGTGAGCACCTCGAGAACGTCGTCGCGCATGGCGTCCATCGCGGGGCATCCGCTGTAGGTCGGCGTGAGGGTAACCCCGACAGCATCGTCAGTGACGTTGACCGAGCGCAGCACACCCAGATCTTCGATCGTGAGCACGGGAATCTCCGGGTCGACGACCTCGGCGGCGATCGTCCAGGCGGCGAGTGATGCCGCGTCGGTTGGCCGCGGGCGGGCGAGCGACTCGTGCAGTTCTGCGGTGTGCAGGTCAGCCGCGTTGCTGTCGCTGGCTACCATGACGCTCCGGGGTGGGCGCGGGTGAGCACCTGCATTTCGGCCAGGAGAAAGGCGAGATGCTCGGAGTGATTGCCGGTACGGCCGCCGCCGGAGGCGACGAATCCGCGGGGAATTTCGAGCTCGGCCTCGGCAAGCACCGGAGCGATCGCGGCGTCGAACGCCGGGCGCAGACTCGACGGGCGAACGGCGACTCCTTCGAGACGATCGATGAGCGGGTCGTCGCGAAAGATCTCCTCGACGTAAGGCCACAGGTCGCTCAGAGCGGTGATCATGCGGCGGCGCGATTCGTCGGTGCCGTGAGCGAGGCGCAACACCCACTGATTGGAGTGGTCGCGGTGGTAGTCGACCTCTTTCACCGCTTTTGCCGCGATTGCGGCGAGGGTCGCGTCAGCGGATGCCCGCAGCCGGCTGTACAACTCGAACAGGTAATGGGACACAATGAACTGGCGCGCGATCGTGTGCGCGAAGTCGCCATTGGGCTGCTCGACAATGTGCAGCGACCTGAATTCAGGTTCGGTACGCCAGTAGGCGAGGTCGTCTTCAGTTTTGTTCGATGCGGTGCCGGCGTAGTGCAGCAGCGATCGGGCGTGCCCGATGAGGTCGAGGGCTACGTTGCCGAGGGCGACGTCTTCTTCGAGCTCCGGTGCGCGCGAGATCCAGGCACCGAGCTGCTGAGCCAGGATGAGTGAGTCGTCGCCGAGCCATAGGGCGTATTCGGCGATGTCGGCCGTAGCGTCAGACGGGCCCTCGATGAGTTCGGCATCGAGCGTGGTGATATCGACGGCAACGTGGCCGTGATCGTCGCCATGGGTGTCAGCGGGGGCATCCGCCGTGGTGTCGTCGCTCACAGGTGCTTCACTCCTTCGCTCTTGGAGTAGTAGCTCGCGTGGCGGTAGTTCTTGCCGGCGGGCGATTCGAAGAAGGCGCCCTTGGCGTCGGGGTCACTCGTAGTGATCGCGACGGCCGGAACAACCCAGACCGAGACGCCCTCACTGCGCCGGGTGTACAGGTCGCGCGCATTGCGCACGGCGAGGGTTTCGTCGGGAGCGTGCAGTGAGCCAACGTGAACGTGGCTGAGGCCACGGTTGGAGCGAACGAAGACCTCCCAGAGGGGCCAGAGTTCTGCTGCGGAATCGCCAGGAGTGGTCATGAGGCTGCCATTTCGAGAGTGGTGGTGAGTGCGGATTGTTTGCGTGCGTAGGCCGCGGCCGCTTCGCGCACCCACTGGCCGTCTTCGTGGGCGTCGCGTCGACGCTGCAGTCGCTGGGCATTGTTCGGGCCGCGGCCGGCGAGCACCTCGTGAAACTCGGTCCAGTCGATCTCTCCGAGGTCCCACTGCTGAGTTTCCTCGTTGAAGTGCAGGTCGGGGTCGGGCAGGGTCACTCCGAGCACGGCGGCTTGAGGAACAAGCATGTTTACAAAACGCTGGCGCAACTCGTCGTTGGAGTGACGCTTGATCTTCCACGCCATTGACTGCGCCGAGTTGGGCGAGTCGTCATCGGGCGGGCCGAACATCATGAGTGCGGGCCAGTACCAGCGGTTGACCGAGTCCTGAGCCATCTGGCGCTGCTCCTCGTTGCCGGCCATGAGCTCGAGCAGAATCTCGAAGCCCTGACGCTGGTGAAAGGATTCTTCCTTGCAGATACGCACCATTGCTCGGCCGTACGGACCGTAGGACGCGCGGCAGAGCGGCACCTGGTTGCAGATGGCGGCGCCGTCAACGAGCCAGCCGATCGAGCCCATATCGGCCCAGCTCGGGGTGGGATAGTTGAAGATGGAGGAGTAACGCGCCTTGCCGGCGATGAGGGCATCCGTCATGTCATCGCGGGTAGCACCGAGGGTCTGCGCGGCAGAGTAGAGGTAGAGCCCGTGTCCGGCTTCGTCTTGCACCTTGGCCATGAGAATGGCCTTGCGCTTGAGGCTGGGGGCGCGGGTGATCCAGTTCGACTCGGGCTGCATGCCGATGATCTCGGAATGCGCGTGCTGCGAGATCTGGCGCACGAGCGACTTGCGATACCCCTCGGGCATCCAATCGCGCGGTTCAATGCGCGAGTCGGCTTCGATCAAGTCGTTGAACTGCTGCTCTTCGACGCTGATAGCGCTCGTAGCGGGCGTGATGGTGCTTGTCATCATCGGCTCCTGGTCTGCGTTGACTGCGGTGGTCATGGGGTGTGCGGGCGGCGCTAAGGTAATGCACGTCGGGAAAATACGCACGGATCGGCAAACTATTACCAACCGATCGTTCAGTTAGTATATAGTCACATTATCGGGCGGGCAACCCCCGAGGATGCAAGCTTTCAGCACCGCAACGCCGAACGCTCACCGCACGGCAACTCAATGAGGAGAACCGAATGACGCAAGCACAGCCCGTCGGCAGCCACGCCATGATGCAGCGCGATCGGGCATCCGCTTCTCTCGGCATGATCGTGGAGCGCAACGAGCCGGGCCATGCCGTCGTCTCGATGATCGTGCGCGACGACATGCTCAATGGTTTTGACGTGACCCACGGCGGGTTCATTTTTGCCCTCGCCGACACGGCGTTCGCTATTGCCTGCAACGATTCACACCACGTCACCCTCGCGGCCGGCGCCGACATCACCTTTCTGAAGCCGACCACACTGGGCCAGAACCTGACCGCTACCGCACTGTTGCGCGTGAAGAGCGGCCGCAGCGGCATCTACGACGTACGCGTGACCGTTGATGACGATGTCACCGTGGCGGAATTTCGCGGCCGCAGCCGCACCACCAACTTGCCCGTCCCCACCCGCAACCACCTCTAACCTTTTCGGAAGGCATCATGTCAACGCTGACCAAAACCCGTCTGCACGCACCCGCACGAGAAGAACTCGATGTGGCAGAACGGATGTCCCGCGACGAGATCCGGGCCCTTCAGCTCACGAGACTGCAGCACACCGTGCGGCACGCCTACGAGAACGTACCCCTCTATACGCGCAAGTTTGATGCTGCCGGCGTGCACCCCGACGATATTCGCACCCTCGAAGACGTGGAGCTGTTGCCGTTCACGACCAAGGAAGACCTGCGCGTCTCCTACCCGTTCGGCATGTTCGCGGTGCCTATGGACCAGGTCGCGCGCATTCACACGTCCTCCGGCACGACGGGGCTGCCGACCGTGGTCGGTTACACCAAGAAGGACCTAGCCATGTGGGCCGGCCTGGTCGCTCGCAGCCTGCGCGCTAGCGGCGTGCGCCCCGGCATGAAGGTGCACAACGCCTACGGTTACGGTCTGTTCACCGGCGGCCTCGGCGCCCACGCGGGCATTGAAGCACTCGGCGCGTGCGCCATCCCCATGTCGGGCGGTCAGACCAACAAGCAAATCCAGATGATCACCGACTTCGAACCCGACGTCATCCTGTCCACGCCGAGTTACCTGCTCACCATCACCGACGCCATGGTCGCGGCCGGCCTGGACCCCCGCCGGTCGAGCCTCAAAGCCGGCGTGCTCGGTGCCGAACCGTGGACCAACCAGATGCGTCTTGAACTTGAGGACCGACTCGACTTTGACGCACTCGACATCTACGGCCTCAGCGAGGTTATGGGGCCCGGCGTCGGCAATGAGTGCATTGAGTCGAAGGACGGCCCGCACCTGTGGGAAGACCACTTCCTTCCCGAAATCATCAACGGTGACACCGGAGTTTCGCTACCCGACGGCGAAACGGGCGAACTCGTCTTCACTTCCCTCACCAAAGAGGCCTTTCCGGTCATCCGCTACCGCACGCGCGACCTGACGCGCCTACTGCCCGGCACCGCCCGCCCGGGCATGCGCCGCATGGAAAAAATCACCGGACGCAATGACGACATGATCATTCTGCGCGGGGTGAACCTCTTTCCGACCCAGATCGAAGAGATCGTGCTCGGCATTGATCACCTCTCCCCGCATTTCGTGCTCGAACTGACCCGTCCGTCGCGCATGGACGAACTCACCGTGCGCATCGAACGGCACGAACATGCCGACGAAGCCGCGTCGGCGGTCGCTCGCGCCCTGCTCATCGCTCTGATCAAGGATCGAATCGGTTCCAGCGTCAACGTTCTTGTTGTCGAACCGGGCACCTTGGAACGCAGCACCGGCAAGCACAAGCGCGTTTACGACCTGCGCTAGCCGGTCGTAGATCCCACGCCTGCGTGAGAGACTCGAGATCTATGTCTGACGTACACACCCCCAAACGCGGACGCCCCGGCTACGACCAGCGCGCCATTCTCGAAATCGCCGTCACCGCGTTCAATGAATTTGGCTACGACGCGACCTCGATGGGAGTTCTGGCCACGCGCCTGACGCTGTCAAAGGCGGCCATTTACCACCACTTCTCCTCCAAGGACGAAGTACTCCAGCTCGCCCTCGACGAGGCCCTCAACGGGCTCGAGGGCGTGCTGTTGGAGTCCGGTGCTCTGACCGGCAGCGCGATCGACCGTCTGGCGCACGTTCTTCGAGGGGCCGTGCGCGTACTCACGACGCGTTTGGCCTACGTCACCCTGCTGCTGCGTGTGCGCGGCAACACCGACGTAGAGCGTCTCGCTCTCACCCGAAGGCGCGCGTTTGACCGCGCCGTCTCGGCGCTCGTCGTTGAGGCTCGAGACGAGGGCTCGCTGCGCAGCGATATCGATCCTCGCGTAGTCACTCGTCTGCTCTTTGGCATGGTCAATTCGATTGCCGAGTGGTATCGCCCCGAAGGCCCGGAAGATGCCGCTCAGCTCGCCAACGACGTGCTCGCGGTAGCTCTGGACGGCCTGCGCCGCCACTGACACCGACCGATACGACGAAAGGCCACGCACCCTGTGCGTGGCCTTTTTCGTGCACCGGCGACCCGACCAGCGCCTGGGCATGCCCGAACACCCGCGTGCACCCGCGGGATGTTCGCGGGTGCACGCGGGTGTTCGCAGGGTGTTTGTATTGCGAGCGGGGTAGCTGCGGTGTTCTCTGCCAGTCCCGGTGCCCGGGTTGTTCGTGTTGTGGGCGGGTTGGTGGGGTGTTCGCGGGGTGTCGAGTTATGGGATTTTCTGGGGAGGTATCCGAATGTTTGTCTCGGATGTCTCCCCTATAAATGCCACTGTTTGAGCTGAGGAGCGGACGCCCCACCAACTCGCAGAACCGCGTCCTCGTCCTGGTCGTGGTCGTGGTCGTAATCCGCTGGACGCGTTGCAGGACGCGTTGCTGGACGCGTTGCTGGACGCGTTGCTGGACGCGTTGCAGTGTGCGTTGGAGGATGCGTGTCGGGTTAACGAGAAAGGCCACCCGTGGGTGGCCGTGGTGGGGCATGCGGTCGCGCGTGGGGTGGTGTTAAAGCAGAATAGCCACCCCGGGGGGTGGCTATTCTGGTGTTTCTAAGTTAAGTCCGGCGGTGTCTTACTCTCCCACAGGGTCCCCCCTGCAGTACCATCAGCGCTGAGAGTCTTAGCTTCCGGGTTCGGAATGTGACCGGGCGTTTCCCTCTCGCTATAGCCGCCGAAACACATTGTGATGTGAATCGATTCTATATTTTTTAGTTATAGAGCTCCCCTGAAAGGAGCGTTGTTCTCGACCGTACATCGAGAACCACATAGTGGACGCTAAAGCAGCTTCTTCAAACTGAGTGTTATCAAATTATCGGCTTATTAGTACCGGTCAGCTCCATGGGTCTTTAGTCCCCACTTCCAC
>NZ_JASISY010000009.1:0-99524 GCF_030063365.1 Cryobacterium sp. PH29-G1
GGGTGGGGGCTAGATCGGGTGGGAGTTCGGCGGCGATCAACGACCGGGGCGCGGGGGTGAACGTGGGGCGCGCGGACGGGGTAGCGGGGCGGGTGGGCATCCGTTCGGGCGACGCCGGCAGCGCGCTGGACCGCAGGCCGCCGGTAGCCGGGTCGACCACGCCACGCTCGAGACCGTGTGCGCGGATGAGCGGCTTGATGCGGGCGGCGAGCCAGGTGCGGTATTCCTTGGGCGCGTATTGGCCGCCGGCATAGAGCTCACGGTAGCGGCCGACGAGTTCGGGGTGATCGCGTTGCAGCCAGTGCAGGTACCAGTCCTTCACGGCGGGCTTGAGATTGAGACCGCTGTAGAGCACGCTCGTTGCGCCGGCCGCCTTAGCCTGCCGCAGGGCCTCGTCGAGGTGGGCGCGGGTGTCGGTGAGAAACGGCAGAATCGGCATGAGAAAGACGCCGCAGTCGAGTCCGCGTTCACGCACGGCGGTGACCGTGGCCAGGCGCGCCTTCGTGGTGGGGGTGCCGGGTTCGACCGCCTGCTGCAGCTCGTCGTCATAAATGGCGATCGACATGGCCAGGTCCACCGGAACGTGCGCGCTCGCCTCGACGAGCAGGTCGAGGTCGCGGCGCAGCAGGGTGCCCTTGGTGAGAATGGAGAAGGGCGTATTGCTGTCGGCGAGGGCCGCGATAGTGCCGGGCATGAGTCGGTAGCGTCCCTCGGCGCGCTGGTACGGGTCGGTGTTGGTGCCGAGGGCAACCGGATGCCTCCCCCACGTGGGCTTGGCCAGCTCGCGTCTGAGCACCTCGGCCACATTGACCTTCACGATGATCTCGCTGTCGAAGTCTTTGCCGGCGTCGAGGTCGAGGTACTCGTGCGTGGGCCGCGCAAAACAGTAGGTGCAGGCGTGCGAACAGCCACGGTAGGGGTTGATGGTGTACCCGAATGGCAGCGCACTCTGCCCGGGAACCCGGTTGAGCGCGGACTTGGCGAGCACTTCATGAAAGGTAATTCCGGCGAACTCGGGCGTTTGCACGCTGCGCACGAGGTTGTTCAGGCGAGCCAGGCCGGGCAGCGCGCTGACCTGCTCAGTTTGTAGTTTCTGTGAACTCCACCGCATGACTCAAGTCGAACACAGTTACGAGTAAAGTGCAAGTGGTGCTCGAAAAACCCGGAGCAAAGCGGATTCCGCCGGTCGGAACGCGCGGGCGGCATCCGCCGGTCACCATGGGATGACCGACGGATGCCGCGCCTCAGCGCACCAGGCCGGTGCGGCCGCGGCGACGCCCGACCGTGAGAGCCACGGCACCCAGGCCGATGATCAGGCTGGCAAGCAGGGTGAACGGCACCGGGTCGGCTCCCGCCGCATTCAGCCCCATGGTCTTCGCGACATGCCTCATTCGGCCCCATGGTCTTCGCGACATGCCGCATTCGGCCCCATGAACCCGTCCCAAGGGGCCGAAGTCGTCCCCTCGCGTTCGCCCCACGGCCCCAAGGGGCCGAAGCTGTCCCCTCGCGTGCAGCCCACGCGCCCAAGGGGCCGAAGTTGTCCCCTCGCGTTCGCCCCACGGCCCCAAGGGGCCGAAGCTGTCCCCTCGCGTGCAACTGGGCTTCTCGCGCGGCGAGATGCCGCATTCGGCCCCATGAACCCGTCCCAAGGGGCCGAAGTTGTCCCTTCGCGTGCAGCCCACGCGCCCGAGGGGCCGAAGCTGGGTACACCTAGTTCCGGCAGCGGACACCTGATCTACATGGGCTCACGGCCCCAACGAGTGCCGCCACGCGTGCCAACCCGCGATCCGGCATCCGCTTCGCGCTGACCGGGGCGACTCGCAGTAATGTTTCGGTCATGCGAGCACAGCGAGCACGGGCATGACCAGGCTGCGACGCAGCGACCCGACCCGTCCGGGGTACACCCGGCGACGCGCTGGGTCGGGGTTCAGCTACCGCGACCCGGGCGGAGACCGTGTCACCGAGACGGACCTGCGCGAGCAGTTCGCCGCCCTCGCGATCCCGCCCGCCTGGACCGACGTGTGGATCTCGCCGCACCCCCGCGGCCACATCCAGGCCATCGGGATCGATGCCGCCGGGCGTCGCCAATACATCTACCATCCGGTCTGGCGCGAGCAGAAAGACCGCCTCAAGTTCGAGCGCGCCCTGCAACTGGCCGCATCACTGCCCCGGGTGCGCAGCAAGGTCACGCGGGAGTTGCGCGGTGACGGCCCACCCCGCACGCGGGCGCTCGCGGCCGCGTTTCGGATGCTCGACCTCGCCTCGCTGCGCATCGGCAGCGAGCGCTACGCCGACACCTACGGCAGCCACGGGCTGTCGACGCTGCTCTGCTCGCACGTCACGGTGCGCGGCGACGTGGTGCGGTTGAATTTTCCGGCCAAGAGCGGGCAGCAGTTTCAGGGTGTAATAACGGATGCCGACCTCGCGACCTACCTGCGCGACCGGCTGCGCGACCGGCCGAACGAACCGCTTTTGTCGTGGGTGCACGGCGATGTCGAGGGCGCCATCACGGCGGCGGACATCAACGATTTCATCAAGGAACGCACCGGCGGCGAGTTCAGCGCGAAGGATTTTCGTACCCTGCGCGGCACGATCGCTGCCGCGCAGAGCCTGGCGCAGGCTTTGGCGGCACGGGTGACGCTCGCCGGGGCTGAGCCGGCGGCATCCGCTGCCCGTGCGCCGAGCGCGGCCACGCACAGCCGTCGCGCGGATGACCGTGCCGTTGCCGAGGCGATGCGGCAAGCCGCCAAGGTTCTCGGCAACACGCCGGCGATCGCCCGCACGAGCTATGTCGACCCGCGAGTTGTCGACCTGTTTCGCGCCGGTGAAACCATCGATCCAGCAGGCCGCGTGTCGGCCGAAACGGCACTCCGCGCTCTCCTCCTCGGTGACGAGGCGTAAATTTCAGTGAATGTCACTCGTTCGGGGTATAACTTGATTGCCGCCCCGTTGGGGCGTTTCCGTCGCCGTCCGAAAGGTATGCCCGTGACCCACGACTCTGACCCCGTTCAAGAACCGCCCCTCGACCCGCCCGACGCTCCGAGCACGCCCAGCAATCCCGACCAGCTGGTGGGGCCCGACGGTCCCGACGGCCCGGCCGCGGAGAGCACCGCAAAGGGAGCCGGCTCGGCCGTGCCGGTCGCCAGCGCCAGCGACGGGCCCGACGGACCGGCACCGAGCGACGACGGGTCGACTCCCGGAGAAGCCGCCGTGGCCACCCCGGCCGAGCCAGACAACGACGCCGAAGATGACCAGGACAACCGCGACAACGAGGCCAACCGGGACAATATCGATCTCGCCGATATCGATCCCGCCGACAACCCGTCGAATCCGGATCTGGTCGGCCACGACGTGGCCGAAGAAGACCCCAACCGCGACGAGCCCACCGCCTAACCCGCTCACTACCCACCAACTCAGAGGAGTCACCATGAAGGGCAAATTACTGTTTCTCGCCGGCACTGCGACCGGCTTCGTGCTCGGGTCCAAGGCCGGGCGTCAGGCCTACGACCGGCTCACCGCGAAGGCCCATGAACTGTGGGGCGATCCGGCCACGCAGAAGGTCATCTCGCAGGCGGAGTCCATCGCCCGCGACGCCGCATCCGTCGCCCAGACCAAGGTGAGCGATCTGTTGGATCGCACCGAAGCATCCGTCAAGAAGGAAGAGCAGCGCACCAATCCCACAACGGATGCCGACAGCCGCGACATGTAGGCAACCACACGGCCCCGATGCCCCGCCCCGACTCCCCGCATCAACACCCGGTCAGCGCGTCGGCGCGGGGCGTCGGCGCGCGGCATCGGCGCGCGGCATCGGCGCGCGGCATCGGCGCGCGGTGTCGCTAGTCCGTGACGCGCGAGACAGCCGACCTGCCCGCCTGGGCCATCGAACTTGCGGCCGGGTCACGCCGCAGCAGAAAGCAAGCCCGGGCCTGGTCAAACGAAGTGTAGAACCAGCGCGTGCCGAGCACGCCGAGCTTCGTGACCTCGTAGGCATCACCGGTCTGCTCAATCACTCCGAGCAGGGCGGTCGGGTCATCGCCCGGCATTTCGGAGTCTCGCACTAGCCATTCCGTGGGGGTGAGCTGGAGGATGCCGAGCTGCAATTCGCGCAGGTTCTCCGCATCCGAAACGTCATTGTTCGGGTTCACTTTGCTGCCTCCGGGCCGCTTTGGTCCTTAAGTAAACCTCTGCGCTTACGTGCTTTCAAGGGGTTGACAGGTCTCTCCTACCGAACTACCACGGCACTCCAAGGCGCGGCGCCGGGCACCTGGCATTGCCGGCAGCCCCACTCGCCTTGGCGGTGCGGTTGACGCGTTCGACCTGCCGGTAGGTCCACGGGCAGTGCGCCTCGTCGCGCGGGCGAGATGCCACGTTCGGCCCCATGAACTTCGCGAAATGCCACGTTCGGCCCCATGAACTTCGCGAGATGCCATGTTCGGCCCCATGAACCGGTCCCAAGGGGCCGAAGCTGTCCCCTCGCGTGCAGCGGGTGCGGGAAGTTCTGGAGCTAGTTGCTGAGGTGCAGAACCTCGGCGGTAGCGGCGAGCGAGGCGGCGGCAGCGGCCGGATCGCCGGACAGCTTGGTGCCGTAGCTCGGAATCATCTGGCGGATGCGCGGCTTCCAACCATCAATGCGGTCGGGGAAGCAGCGGGCCAACAGGTCAACCATGATCGGGGCGGCCGTCGAGGCTCCCGGCGAAGCGCCGAGCAGGCCGGCGATGGAGCCGTCGGAGGAGGTGATGACCTCGGTGCCGAACTGCAGAACGCCGCCGAGCTTGGCGTCTTTCTTCATGACCTGCACGCGCTGGCCGGCCGTGATGAGCTCCCAGTCGTCAGAGACCGCGGCGGGGATGAATTCGCGCAGGGCCTTCAGCTTGGCGTTGCGCGAAGCGAACACCTCGCCGACGAGGTACTTCATGAGGTCGAAGTTGTGGCGGGCGACGGCGAGCATCGGGCCGAGGTTGTGCGTGCGAATGGAGAACGGCAGGTCAAACCAGGTGCTGGTCTTCAAGAACTTCGGGCTGAAACCGGCGTACGGGCCGAACAGAAGCGACATTTCGCCGTCGACGACGCGGGTGTCGAGGTGCGGCACCGACATGGGCGGCGCACCCTTGGCGGCCTTGCCGTACACCTTGGCCTGGTGCTGCGCGACGAGCTTCGGATTGGTGGTGCGCAGAAACTGTCCGCTGATCGGGAATCCGCCGAACCCCTTGATTTCGGGGATTCCGCTCTGCTGCAGCAGCGCCAGGGCGCCACCGCCGGCGCCGACGAAGACGAAGCGGGCGTTGACGGTGCTGCGGGTCTGACCGACCTGGCGCAGCAGCTTGACCCGCCAGGTGGCATCCGCATTCTTTTTCAGGCCAACGACCTGCTCGTTCATGTGCATCGTGACCCCCTGCTTTTCGAGGTTCTCGAACAGAAAGCGGGTGAGGGCGCCGAAATCAACGTCGGTACCGCTCGCGATGCGCGTGGCGGCGATCTTCTGGCCAGCCGGACGCTTGCGGGTGAGCAGCGGAGTCCAGGTGCCGATTTTCTCGACATTGTCGCTGAATTCCATGCCGGCGAACAGTGGTTGGGTGGCCAGCACGGCGTGGCGCTTGCGTAGGTACTCCACGTTGGCTTTGCCGTGCACGAAGGTCATGTGCGGGGTGGAGTTGATGAACTTGTTCGGTTCCGGCAGGGCACCGATCTGCACCAGGTGCGCCCACAGCTGTCGGCTGATCTGAAACTGCTCGTTGATGACGACGGCCTTGTCGGCGGTGACCGAACCATCGGCTGCCTGCGGCATGTAGTTGAGTTCGCACAGCCCGGCATGGCCGGTACCGGCGTTGTTCCACGGGTTCGAGCTCTCCTGGGCCAGCTCACCCAAACGCTCGTACACCTCGATGCGCCAGTCGGGCTGCAGCTCCTTAAGAAGCGTGCCGAGGGTGGCACTCATGATGCCGCCACCAATGAGGACTACGTCAACGGTTCCCTGAGAATTCACACTGTCGAGTGTATCGCTGCCCACGCACGCGCCCGACCGCGCGGGGAGCGGACCGATTGAACGACGGCACGCGCCGGGCCCGACCGCGCCGAGAATATTTTCGGGCCCGACCCCCGAATAGGCGATACTGGGTAGATGGGGATTGAAGATACTGCGGGGCGCGTTGCCGTCATCATCGAAGACGACGCCGACATTCGCAACCTGCTCGAAGCCGTGCTCACGCAGGCCGGATTTGAGACGATCGCGACCGGCAACGGGCTCGACGGCATCAATGCGGTGCGGGCCCACAACCCGATCGTCACGACCCTCGATGTGAGCATGCCCGGCATGGACGGCTTCGAAACGGCCAAACGCATTCGCACGTTCAGCACCACCTACCTCGTCATGCTCACCGCCCGCGACGATGAGATCGACACCCTGATGGGGCTCGAGGCCGGCGCCGACGACTACCTGACCAAGCCGTTTCGACCGCGGGAACTGCGCGCACGTATCGAGGCGATGCTGCGTCGACCCCGACACCCCGTGACAGCGGATGCCGCCAGCGCCGCAGAATCCGCCGCCACGCCCGCGGGGACGGTCGCGGGGGCATCCATCGCTGATCAGGGCACGCTGAGCGACGCCGAGCCGACGACACCCAAGGCTTCGCCAGCGGAGCCGGCTGACGGCTGGTTCAGCCACAACGGCCTGCGGTTAAGCAAAATGGAGCGCATCGTGCAACTCGGCGGAGTACAGCTCGAGCTCACGCGCACCGAGTTTGATCTGCTCGCGGCGCTACTCGCCGCGCAGCGTGCGGTGCGCAGCAAGAATGATCTGGCCCTGCTGCTGCGCGGCGATGCCCACGCAAGCGCCTACCCGGTTAACGAGGCCGATCGGCGTGCCGTCGAGGTGCACATGGGCAACCTGCGGCGCAAGCTCGGCGATAGCAGCGCGGCTCCGCGTTGGCTGGAAACCGTGCGGGGCGTCGGCTATCGCCTCGCCGCGGTCGACGCCACGGCGAACTAGTCCGGTACGCGCGCCAGGTGGCGCGACAACGCTCGGCAGGTATCGCTGCCGACGAGGCTGAGCTGCGGCAGCTGCCGCGCACAGGCCGATAGGTCGCGCGCGCGCAACGCGCCGTGCAACTGGGTGGCGAAGGATTCCAGCCGCCGGGCCCCCAGCATGGTGCTGCTCGAGCGGATGCTCAGAAGCACCACGTCGGCCGCTTCCACGTCTGATGCGGCCAGTGCCGTGCCGAGGCGCACCGCTCGCGGCTGCCATAGGGCAATGAAATCGTTCACGAATCGCTTCTGAATTCGCACGTCGCCGCCAAGATCCTGGCAGAGTTCGTGCAAGCTCGCCACGTCCACCAGGGGCACCACAGGGTGCCGGCATCGACGCGCCAGGGCGTCATCGGGGAGGTGAGAATTCATCTCCTTAACCCTGCCATCAAGACGCCGCCGGCAGGGGAAATTAGCGCCTGATCTGCTGCAAGACTTGCTCAAGATCGGATCAAGGTGCCGAATTGGCGGCGCCCGGTGCGGGGTCGAGGGCGACGCCGTTGCCGCCATCCGCTTTCACCGTATCGATTGCGGCGGTCGCGGCCACGTCAAGTGCGTACAGCGAGTAGCCGTGATCGCCCGTGCTGGCGATGCCGAAACTCGCGGTCAGTCGAATGAGGGCGGTTCCGTGCAACGGTTCCTCGACCAAGGCGATCTGCATCTGTTCGGCCAGATCATGGGCCAGATAGCCGGCGGCCGCCACCACCAGCACCTGAAAGCGCCCACTCGACCGGTGCCCAATGAGCGACATCACCGGAGCGCTGCCACGAAGCTTCGCGGCAAACCGGGCAATCGCCTCGTCCCCCGCCATCCGGCCGAAGGCCGTGTTGATCTCCGGCAGGTTGTCGATGTCGGCGCCGATCAGCGCGAGAGCCACGTCGGCTTCTTCGGCCCGGGCGAGGTGGTCGGTCGCCGCCTGGGTGAATGCCGTGTTCGACAGCACACCAGCCGCCGAGTGGATGCCATCCGTCAGGTCGCCGACGGCGCTTCCCGATATGCTCTCCGCACGCAGCACCGATAGGGCGATCGTGCCGAGCGTGACCAGGCACAGCGTCATCGTCGACACGAAAATTGAATGAATCTGGGTGGTGAAGACCGTGCCCGTCAAGCCATCCGCGAGAAACATGAGTGCGCGCAGTGCGGCGGCGAGCGCGGCCAGGCCGAGCGTGACCGCCACGATGCGTGCGTTGAGATTGCGTCGCAGCCGTCCGCGCACGAATTCCGCTCCGCCGAACACGGCCAGAAGGGCAACGCTCAGCGACACCACGACCGAACTGGTGGGATGGGCCCCTGAGCCGTCTATCAGGGTCGTGACGATGGTGAGCAGCCCCAGCGCAGCCATCCCGGCGGCGATATAGGGGCTCACTCGGCGGCCGTTGAAACGGCGGGCACCGGCCCAGACCGCCGCGACGGCCACAACCACGGTGATATTACCGACCAGGTTCGCCCAGCCCGTCGTCGGCTCTTGACCACCGACGGCATGAGCGACAATGGTCATCATTCCGGCCACGTAGGCCAGGCTCCACATGCGCCCGGCTGTGTCATTGAGTTTGAACGCGGTGTTCAGGGTGAAGCCGACGGTGCAGAGCGCGACGACAACGCCGTTCATCGTCTGCAGGGTGTGGGAATCGAGATTCATGCGCGTCGCGCCTTTCGGGTCGGGGTCACGCGGATCAGCTCGGGCGGGGAAGCGTCATGATGGCCGTCGTACCCCGGCCCGGCGTCGATTCCAGGCGCAGGTCGCCGCCGTGCTGCCGGCAGATGTCTCGGCTGATATTGAGCCCGAGCCCGGTACCGTGCACGCTGGAGCCCCGCACTGAGTCGGCCCGATAAAATCGGTCGAACAGATTGGTCTGCTCGTCCGGGGTCATGCCCCGACCGGTATCGGTCATGCGAATCTCAATGTGATCGGGTATGTCCACAAGCGCAACGGTGATGACACCGCGCGCGATGTTGTATTTGACGGCGTTCGAAAACAGGTTGTCGATCACCTGGCGCAGGCGAAAGGCATCCGCTGTGAGAAGAACCGGCGGGAGGTCACGCACGACGACAGCGATGCTGCGATTGGTGGCCATCGGGCGGATCGCTTCGGCGGCATCGTGCACAATCACGGCCAGGTCACACGGGGCGAGGTGCAGGTGCAGGCCCTCCCCCGCGGCGCTGGCCGTCGTGAGCAGGTCGCTCACCATCGTGAGGAGCCGGTCGGAGTTCTTGGTCGCAACCTCGAGCATGCGCCGGGTTGAGCCATCGAGACTGTTGTCGTCGAGGGCCAATTCCAGGTAGCCCATGATGGAGGTGAGGGGGGTGCGCAACTCGTGGGACACCGAAGCAACCAGGTCGTCCCTGGCCTTGACCGCGCGCAGTTCGGCGGTGACATCTCGCGAGATCAGCACCGCGCCGTCGTACTGGTCATTTTCGTCGAGAATCGGACGTGCCGATGCCAGCACGGCCGACTGCTGCGTGCCCTGTTCGCCGATCCAAAATACTGTGCGGTCGACCGTTTCTCCGCGCCGGGCTCGCTCGAACGGTCGCTCACCGGCCGCAAAGGGGGTCACCTGATCCGTGTGATAAATGACCAGCTTCGACACATCACCGCCACGAACCCCGAACTGCTCGAACATGTCGTGCTGGGCACGGTTGACGAGGTTCGGCCGGGCGTTGCGGTCGAAGCCGATCACGCCGAAGTCCACCGTGTTGAAGATCTCGTCGAGGGTTTGCTCCTGGCGCCGCGATCGTCGCAGCGCGCTCTCGAACAGCACCGACTGTTGGGTGAGCAGCACCCGCTGGGCGGCAGCGCGGCGCGTTGTCGTGTACGTCGTCACGGCCACAAAGACCAACACGATGGGCACGATGGCAAGCCGGGGAATTTCTTCGCTGGACAGCGGCTCTGCGCGCACGACACCCGCCGTCCACAGCAAAACGGTGGTGACGATGACGCTGCCGGCAGCACCAACCCCGCGATAGTGCGTCGACAACCAGATCACCGGGAGCACGAGCAGAAATGTCGTACCCATCAGCGGTTCGCCCTCACGCGCGGTGACGAGTCCGACAATGTCGAGCAGGGGAAGCACCACCACCCAGTTCTTGCTGATGCGACGCCACGGTATTGCCGCGGCGAGGCCGGTGGCCAGAAACACGATGAGCACGCCGGCCAAAAACAGGGAGTTCGCAAACAGTCCGGGGTTGAAAAGACCCGCAACGCCCAGAAGCAGGAGCGTCGCGCCGGTAACGAGCAGCTGCGATATGAAGACGGAACGTTCGACCCGCAATCGCTGCGCGTGGTCGATGTGGCCGAGGTTGGTCACGAACGGTCGCTTACTGGTGGTGGGTCATCGCGGATCGACGATCAACCCGCACCGTGTTCGTGGGCCGCGGCGGGTCATCCGGGCGCGCCGGGCGCACCGCCTGCGCACCGAAGGCATCGAGTCGCGCAATGGTTTCGACGAAGGTCTGCGGCACTCCGAAGTGAAAGCCCTGGGCGCTGCGAATGCCGAGCCTGGCCAGTTGGTCGGCCATTGCCTCGTCTTCGACCCCCTCGACGATCATCGAGTACTCGAGATTGTCGCCGAAACCCTGCAGCGCTGTGAGCACCTCGCGTTGGCGGATGTCATCGAGGTCGTCGACGAGACTGCGGTCGATCTTGAGGATGTCCATCGGCACCCGCACGAGTGAATCCACGGAAGAGTCATCGGATCCGTAGTCGTCAAGGGCAATGAGAATGCCCAGATCACGCAGGCGGTCGGCCTGCTGGCGAATCGATGGCGACACGCGCACGGCTGAACGTTCGTTGAATTCGAGGCAGAGTGAAATGCCCGGGTGCTGCAGAAAGAGGTCTTCGAAGAACGCGCCCAACCGGTCCTGGGCAATCTGATCGGCATCCACATTGATGGCCATACACACGATTGCCGGTTCGGCGAGGCGAAATTCTGCTGCCGCTGCCATGGCGCGCACGGCAATCTGGCGGGTGAGCAGATCAAACCGCCCGAGGTTCTTCGCCTGCTCGACCAGAGCCGGCGGGGATATCGCCCCGAATTCCGGGTCGACGTAGCGCAGCAGCGCCTCGAAAGCCCAAATCTTGCCCGTGACCAGGCTGACGATGGGCTGGTAGGCCACGTCGAGTTCGTCGTGGTCAATCGCCCGCGCCACGTCGGCTTTGTACTGCGAAGAACGGTGGGCCGAAATGTGGATGCTGCTGGCCGCGGCGGCGGTTCCCCGACGCCGCGCCTTCTTCACCACGAGCATGCTCTCGTCGGCGTCGAGAACCAGCTCCGCAACATCCGTTTCAGCAAGGGCCGAGAAGGCCAGCCCGATGCTGAGTCGCGGGGAGAGGGTGATCTCGCCGAGGGAAATCGGCAGGGTGGCCGCGGCGAGAATGGTTTCGGCCAGACCGACCGCTTCGGACACGGCGGAGAGCCGGGTGAGAATGATCACGAATTCGTCGCCGCCGACGCGAGCGACCACGTCGTGCGGGCGCACGGCCTGGCGCATCCGCTGGCCAACGACCTGCAACACCGAATCCCCCGCCTGGTGTCCGTGCGTGTCGTTGATGTGTTTGAACGCGTCGAGGTCGATGAACAAGACCGCGATGGCCTCGGCTTCACCGCGTTTACTGTTGATCGTGTCGAGAGCCTCTTGAAATGCACCGTAGTTGGGCAGGCCGGTGAGCGCGTCGGTATTGGCGCGCGCGGTGATGCCATCCAAATTTCGTCTGGCCTGCATAACCAGTTCGGCCGTGGCGGCGAGGGCCTCGAACGCACGGCGATCGACGCGGGTGAAGGCACCGTCCATGAGGTCACGGCGGGCGACGACGAATCTCGCGTCATCGTCGGTGAAGCTGATCCGGGTGCCGATCTGACCGGTCGCAGCCGGCTCCGCCTGCAACGCGACGGACTGCACGCCGACCGCAACGGACACGGCCTCACACAGCGACTCGGCCACGTCAGCCGTTGAATCGCCGCTTCGGGTGGCACTGAGAATGCTGCTGCCCAGCACGAGGCCGCTTAGTCGACGCCGCATGTGCAACACCGTGCGCGCCACGATGGCTACCAGCGCCACCACGAGACTGCCCAGCAGCGTGCCCCCCGCGGTTTGCAGCGCCGTGCGGCCGATACCCGGGGTCGGAAGCCCCGCGTCGGCCCAATACACCGATGCCATTGCCAGGGTGGCGAGAACAAATATCAGCAGCGACAGGCGCAGCGGGGAGATCAGGGGGCGTCCGCCACGATCGGATGGCGCATCGATCAGCCGCATTCGCAGCACCTCGACGGCCAAGACAAACATGACGTATCCAGCGGATGCCACCCCCGCCGCCGGCACGGGCCCAACAGCAACGAGGGTGAGCAACCACTCGATCAGAATGTAGAACAGGCTCGCCGTACCGGCCAGTCCCGCGCTGTAGACGGACACGTCGAGGCGGCGAGACTCGGCCAGGAGTGCCATGAAGACACCGAGCATGATGACGCCGATGATGGCCTGATCGGGCAGAACCGGCGTCAGGGCGGGCACGACCAAAACCGGCAGGCTCATGGCCGGCGACCGGTGCGCGACGCTGCCGACCCGGATCCAGGCAATTTCGAGCGCCATCACGCAGAGCAACCCGGCCAAAACGGCCGGCGCACGGGTGCTGGGGTCTGCGGCGATCACGCCGATCGAGCCGACGATGAACACCAGGCCGAGCACGCCGAACACACCGAACGAAACGCGCTGTAGCACGCCCTCTACCCCAATTCGACTCACGCGGTCAAAGCCTACGCGAATTGCTTCGCGATGGCGGCCTGCGGCGTGGATTCGTCATAACGGAGTGACGGATTCGCGTGCGGCGGCGACTCGAATTAGGCGGCGACGCGGTCAGCGGCGATGAGTTCGGCGATCTGCACGGCGTTCAGTGCGGCACCCTTGCGCAGGTTGTCGTTGCTGATGAAGAGGGCCAGGCCACGGCCATCCGCTACGCCTTCGTCCTGTCGGATTCGACCGACGAAGCTCGCATCCTGCCCCGCCGCCTGCAACGGGGTGGGAATATCGGTCAGCTCCACGCCGGGCGCGGTGGCGAGCAGCTCCTGGGCGCGCGCGACGCTGATCGGGTTGGCGAACTCGACGTTGATCGAGAGGGAATGGCCGGTGAAGACGGGCACGCGCACGCAGGTTCCGGAGACCAGAAGGTCGGGCAGGCCGAGAATCTTGCGGCTCTCGTTGCGCAGCTTCTTTTCTTCGTCGGTCTCGAACTGGCCGTCATCAACGATGGAGCCGGCCAGCGGAATGACGTCGAAGGCGATCGGGCGGGCGTAGATGGTGGGCGCGGGCAGGGTGACGGCGCTGCCGTCGTGCACGAGCTGAAACAGGTTCTCGTCTTGCGCGGCAACGCGCACCTGGCTGGCCAGTTCGAACGCGCCGGCCAGACCGCTGCCGGAGACCGCCTGATAGGTGCTCACGATGAGCCGCTGCAGCCCGGCCTCATCGTGCAATACCTTGAGCACGGGCATGGCGGCCATGGTGGTGCAGTTCGGGTTGGCGATGATGCCCTTGACGGCCTGCTTGATGGCTTCCGGGTTGACCTCGCTCACGACGAGGGGAACGTCCGGGTCCATGCGCCAGCCCGAGGAGTTGTCGACCACGAGCACACCGGCCGCTGCGAAGCGGGGCGCCTGCGCCTTGGAGAGCGTGGCCCCGGCCGAGAAGATCGCTACGTCGAGGCCGGTCGGGTCGGCGGTCGAGGCGTCTTCCACCGTGATCGGCACGCCCTTGAACGCGAGGGTGGTGCCGGCGGAGCGCGCCGAGGCGAAGAAGCGGATGCTCTTGACCGGAAAGTCGCGCTCCTCGAGCAGCCGACGCACCACGGCGCCGACCTGTCCGGTGGCGCCGACGACGCCGATATTGATGCCGACTGTGCTGGCTGAGGTGGTCACGTGTTATTCCTAACGTCTGTCGCCCTCACGGGCACTTCATACTGCGAGGTTCCCCCGCCCCCGCCCATAACTCCTGCAAATTCGCCGCCCGGCGCTTCACTCCCGCGTGATTCCGGGGAGTTCTAAAGTACCGGAACAAATTGCAGGAGTTATGCGACGGGGATGTGCTGGCGGGGTGCGTATCAGGGGATGGCGGGGGCGGGCTTCGGGACGGGGGTGCGGGTGTGGGCGGGTGTGGGCGGGTGCGGCTAGCGGCCGGTGCCGCCGTGCACGACGGCTTCGATCTCGCCGTCGAGGCCGAACGCGGTGTGCACCACGCGGAGGGCCTCGTTGATGGTGTCGGCGCGGGTGACGACCGAGATGCGAATCTCGCTCGTGGAGATCATTTCGATGTTGATTCCGGCCTCGTAGAGCGACTCGAACAGCTTCGCCGAGACACCGGTATTGGTGCGCATGCCGCCGCCCACCAGGGCGAGCTTGGCGATCTGGTCGTCGTACTGCAGGCTCTTAAAGCCGATCAGTTCCTTCTCGTTGGTCAGCGCGGTGAGTACCTGCTGACCCTCCGATTTGGGCAGCGTGAACGAGATGTCGGTCAGCCCGGTCGAGGCCGCCGACACGTTCTGCACGATCATGTCGACGTTGGCGTTGGTGCGCGCGACGATCTTGAAGATCAGCGCGGCCTTGCCGGGAATGTCGGGCACACCGACGACGGTGACCTTCGCTTCGCTCAGGTCAGCGGCGATTCCGGCGATGATTGGCTCTTCCACGATTTCTCCATTTTCTCGCGCGGTCGCGGCGTTGTACACGATGGTGCCCGTGCTGTTGGTGAAGGACGACCGCACGTGCAGGGTCACACCGTGGCGGCGGGCATATTCCACAGCGCGAATATACAGAACTTTGGCTCCCGCAGCGGCGAGCTCGAGCATTTCTTCGCTCGTGACCCGCTCGAGTTTGCGGGCGCGGGGAACGACGCGGGGGTCGGCGGTGAAAATGCCATCGACATCCGTGTAAATCTCGCAAATGTCAGCACCGAGGGCAGCCGCAAGCGCAACGGCGGTGGTGTCCGAGCCGCCGCGGCCGAGGGTGGTGATGTCTTTCGTGTCCCGGTTGAACCCTTGGAAGCCGGCGACGATGGCGACGGCTCCCTCGTCGAGGGCCGATCGGATGCGTCCGGGCGTGACGTCGACGATGCGCGCGGAGCCGTGGCGGGCATCCGTAATCATGCCGGCCTGGCTGCCGGTGAAGGAGCGGGCATCGTAGCCGAGGCTCTTGATGGCCATCGCGAGCAACGCCATCGAGATGCGTTCGCCCGCGGTCAGCAGCATGTCGAGCTCGCGCGGGGCGGGCAGCGGGGTGACCTGGTGGGCCAGGTCGAGCAGCTCGTCGGTGCTGTCGCCCATCGCCGAAACGGCCACGACAACCTCGTTGCCGGCCTTGCGGGTGTCAACAATGCGTTTGGCGACCCGCTTGATACTTTCGGCATCGGCGACGGATGACCCGCCGAACTTCTGCACGATCAAGCTCATATGACTCCTGAGTTGGGGGTGTGCGGGCCTGTACTGCGCACCGCGTCCAAGTTCCTATCCTAAATGCTGGTGCTCCCGGCGCCCACCATGTGACGCAGCGCGTGTGCCGAGAGCGGTGTATCCGTTCGCCGGGCCCACCTTCGGGAACTGGGCCCACCATCTATCATGGGCCCAGTTTCCGGGCCCGGGCCCGGGCAATACGGACGGGCGGGCGGGCGCGGCGGGAAGGCGCGGGCTAGTGGGTGACCTCGCGGCGGCCCTCGAAGGCGCGGCCGAGGGTGACCTCATCGGCATATTCGAGGTCGCCACCGACCGGCAGCCCGGATGCGAGGCGGGTGACCTTAATCTCGAGCGTCGTGAGCAGGCGCGAAAGATAGGTGGCGGTCGCCTCCCCCTCGAGGTTCGGGTCGGTCGCGATGATGACCTCCTGCACGGTGTTGTCAGCGAGGCGCTGCATCAACTGGCGAATGCGGAGGTCATCGGGCCCGATTCCGTCGATCGGGCTGATCGCACCGCCAAGCACGTGATACAGGCCCTTGAACTCGCGGGTGCGCTCGATCGCGACGACATCTTTGGCCTCTTCCACCACGCAGATCGAGGCGGGGTTGCGGCGCGGATCGCGACAAATCAGGCACGTCGGCTGTTCGGAGACGTTGCCGCAGATGTCGCAGAAGCGCACCTTGTCGCGCACTTCGAGCAGCACGTTGGCGAGCCGCGTCACATCGAATTTCTCGGTCTGCAAGATGTGGAACGCGATGCGCTGGGCCGATTTTGGGCCGATGCCGGGAAGCTGGCCCAGCTCGTCGATCAGTTCCTGAACGATGCCTTCATACATGGTCTAATTGTCGTTTCTGGTTCGGGACGCCGCAATGTACGGCTGCTCTTCGATGAAGGTGGCGCCGAGAATTTCGCGTACAACGGCCTCGCCGTAACGCTGTTTCTCGGTGAAAGACGGCGCCCGGGTCGGGTCTTTTGCGCCAGCACGTTGTGGGGACGCGTTCGGATTCTGACGCTGGGTCGGCGCGCTGCGCTGGTCGGAGGGCTGCTGGCCGGAGGACTGCTGGCCGGAGGACTGCTGGCCGCGCGCGCTGCTCACCGGCGCAGCGGATGACTCCGCGTGCGACGCGTAGTTGTGCACGCGTTCCTCGGCGGGCCCATCCATCTCGGGTGGCACATCGTCATCGAACGGAGGGGGTACATCGTCGAAGGGCGGCTCATCGGGGCGCTGAGGGTTCGACGACGGTGGAGCTGTCCGAACGGGCGACGGCGGCACCGCAGGAGTTGCTGATGGTTGCGCCGCCACGGGTGCTGTGGCCTGCGCCGAAACGCCGCTCCCGCCTGTGGCCACGACTTCACCTCCACCCTCGGCTCCAACTTCAGCGCCGCTGTCAGCCCCGCCGTCAGCCGGCGCTGGTACCGCCGGACCGTTAGCCGAGCCGGGAATCGCCACGGTCGCCCATCCGCTGGTGGCGCTGGCCACGGGGGACGCTCCCGCCGGTGCGGTGGGGGCGGGAACGGCCGGCTTGGCGGCAGCACCGGACGGGGGCGTTGGCGTTGGCGCCCGCACGGGAGTGGGCGCCTGAACGGGGGTTGACGCGGCCGTTGATGTTGACGGGGACGCGCTACCACCCGGTGCCGGTGCCCCCGTTTGTGTGCCGTTGGGTGCCTGCCCGGGCGATGTGGCCGTGCCGGCAGGTCGAGTCTCGACTGCGGCAGACGCTGGCGAGGCTTCGGACCGTTCCGCTTGGGGGGCCGCTGGCGCAGGCTCCGCGGTGATGGGCGACGAGTCGGGCGCGGAGGCGCCGGCCGAGGGCGATTCGCGGGTGGCATCGACACGAGCGATGAATTTGACCCGCAGACCGAGGACGGCAACGATTGCGGTGCGCAGAAAGTCGCTCGTTCCCATGCCGGCTACCTTTTGCTGTTTGAAGCTGTCGACATCGGCCTGGCTCGGGAACGAGAGTGCGAGCACATCGCCGTTCAGTCCGAGCACGTGCGCGGTGTAGACGACGAGCCACGCCGTGGTCTTCTCGGTGCGTACGGCTTCGAGAATCTCAGGCCAGGCGTCTTTCATCTGCTGCAACGAGACCGGAGTGCCGGGAACGACGGCGGGGCGGGACACGATTGGAGCGGCGGTCGGAGCCTGCTCGACCGGCGGAGCGGACGGCGCACCGGCAGAAGGAACAGCACCAGTGGTAGCAGCGGCACCAGTGGTAGCAGCAGCACGAGCAGTAGGGACTGCAACCGCAGGCGGATCCGGCGTCGTCGCCCGGGTGCCGGCCGGCTCAGCAACAGCGGGCACCGCACCAGCAGGGGCAACGACGGCAGCAGCGGCAGCAGGAACGACAGCGGGAACGACGGCGACCGGCGCGACACCGTCGACTCCGATACGGCGTTCGAGGCGCTCGACCCGGGCCAGTGCGCCACGCGTCGTGTCGTCGGTGGCGGGAATCAGGGCGCGCGCGATCATGAGCTCGAGGTGGAGTCTGGGCGAGGTCGCCCCGCTCATCTCGGTGAGCGCGGCGTTGAGAATGTCGGCGGTACGCGAGAGTTCGGCCGGCCCGAACGCGGCGGCCTGCGCGCTCATACGTTCGAGTTCGTCTTGCGGCACGCCGCGCAGCACGGCCGCAGCGCCTGAGACGCTCGTGGCGGCGACGATAATGAGGTCGCGCATGCGCTCGAGGAGGTCTTCGACAAACCGGCGCGGATCTTGACCGGTCTGAATGACCCGGTCGACCGCGTCGAATGCCGCCGCAGGGTCGCGGGCACCGATGGCATCGACGGCCTCGTCGAGCAGGGAAGCACTGGTGTAGCCGAGCAGGGCGACGGCGCGCTCGTACTCAATGGATTGTCCGTCGGAACCGGCCATGAGCTGGTCGAGCAGAGACAGGGTGTCACGCGGCGAGCCTCCGCCGGCGCGCACCACGAGCGGCAGCACGCCGGGGGCGACGACCATTTTTTCGCTGTCGCACATCTGCTGCACGTATTCGAGCATCGGCCCCGGCGGTACCAGCCGGAACGGGTAGTGATGGGTGCGCGAGCGGATGGTGCCGATCACTTTTTCGGGTTCGGTGGTCGCAAAGATGAACTTCACGTGTTCCGGCGGTTCTTCAACGATTTTGAGCAGGGCGTTGAACCCCTGCGGCGTCACCATGTGCGCTTCGTCGAGAATAAAGATTTTGTAGCGATCGCGCGCGGGCGCGAAAATGGCACGCTCTCGAATGTCGCGGGCGTCGTCGACGCCGTTGTGGCTGGCCGCATCGATCTCGACGACGTCGAGGGAACCACCGCCGCCGCGGGCGAGCTCAACGCAGCTCGGGCAGACGCCGCACGGGGTATCGGTGGGGCCCTCAGCACAGTTGAGGCAGCGCGCCAGAATGCGCGCGCTGGTGGTCTTGCCACAGCCGCGCGGGCCGCTGAACAGATAGGCATGATTCACCCGGTTCGTGCGTAAGGCAGTCATCAGGGGTTCAGTCACCTGGGACTGGCCGATCATCTCAGCAAAAGTCTCTGGCCGGTAGCGGCGATACAGGGCGGTAACCACGTTCTCAATGGTACTTGCCCGCACCGACACTCGCCCGCGCGCGGGAGCCGCATGCAGACAATGCCGGGCCGCAACAGGGCACCCCTATTAAGAGGAGTGACACACGCCCGGGTAAGAGCAGGAAACTAAACATGCGACCCCGGCAGCGGGGGGTCGCCGGGGTCGCACGGGTCTAGGGGTGATGCGTAAAACGTGCGGCTCCAGAGGAAGCCGGAACCGCACGAGTCTAGGAGGGACGGGAAAACGTGCGGCCCCGGCGGCGGGGGGTCGGCCGGGGCCGCACGGGTCTAGGAGAGAAGGTGCAACTTGCGCCCTCTGATTGTCAGCAGCGCTGCGCCGAGGAGGAGAACGAGAACGCTGAAACCGGCGGCCAGGGTTCCGTTGAATCCGGTACTGGCCAGGTCACCGCCCGCGTTGGCAGCCGCAGCGGGGGTGACGATGACTGCCGCGGGAACGTATTCGAACCCGTCCGTGAGCTCGCCGGTGCCGCACGTTGCGGAACCCACGACGGTCACGTCGACCGTTCCGACGCCGGCCGGAGCCACCGCCGTGATGGTCGAGTCATCGACGACCGTGAAGCTCGTTGCCGCGACGCCGCCGAACAGAACGGCCGTGGCGCCGGTGAAGCACCAACCCGTGATGGTTACCGAGGTACCACCGGCTTCGGGACCAGAGTCCGGGTCGATCGTAACGGCGGCCCTGGCCCTGTGCGCGTCGGGACTCATCGTTTCGCCGGCGGCGCACGCTGCTTCTGATGCCCCACCGGTGCGCCCGTCGAGTCCGAGCGAACAGATCATTCGCGGCAGCAACCTGGAACTACTGTCGATCGGTGATCAGGCGGAAATGGCGCGGGTCAGCTGGACCGATTCGGTGGAGTGGCAGGTCGGGGTCACCTCCACCACGACCGAGACGGGAAGCGTCGTCGTGAACCTGATCGGGACCGGCAGTTCCTTGCTCGGCCTCTTCGACACCATCAGCAGCTGCCCCGAACGCTGGGTACATCACTCCTGCGCATCGGGGGCGACCCTGATCAGTGCACCGGCCGCCGTTCCGGTCGACGGCATATCGCGGCAACTGGCCCAGTTTGACGCTGCAGAGAACACCTGGTTCATGATCCGGCTCTGGCGGAATCATTCGAACGACATCGGAGCGGAGACCGTTCAGCTTCGGCTTCGCGCATCGGGGGCCAGCGGCGAACTCACCGCATCCCCGGCACGGGTTGCATCCCTGCCCGGCACCGGAACGAATATCTACCTGCCCGCGATCGTGTCGGGTGGCGCCATTACGCTTGGCCTCGCCACGGCGGGCCTAGCGCGTCTCACCCGCCGCTGGTGGCCGGCCGAGCCCGAACCGCAGCTTCAATGAGCGCCCGCGCGGGTCGCACCGCCGCGGTCGGGTTCGCGGTGACTGCCGTCCTGCTCGTCGGGCTACCGACATCAGCAGTGACCGAGGCGAGTTTTGCGGATGCCGAGCACGCGACAGCCACGCTGACCGCCTTCGTGGTGCCCGCACCCGTCATTGACACGTGTGTGGCGTCGAGCCTGCTGGTATCGCTGAGCCTGACGCCGCGAATCAGGATTACCTGGCACTACCCGGTGACCGGGTTCACCGGCTCAGACGCCCGGTATTACTTCTCAAGCTCGGGCATTCTCGGTCTTGCCTCCGTGTTACTTGGGAACGGTGTGACCACGACAGGGCCCTCCTCGGGCACCTACACTTCAACGTTCCAAGGCTCACTATTGGGCGGGCTGCTCGGCGGCACGGCCGATGTCGGTGTGGCGGCCGTGCACTCCAGTGGCTGGGTCTCGCTGGTTTCGAGCGCCCACGGCACGTTCCCGTTGTTGATCGGCACGGGAACCTGCACGATCTCCAACTCGTAGTTACTCCGGAGCGACAGTAGCGAGCGTCTGGCGGGCGATCTCGAGCTCCTCGTTGGTCGGAATCACCAGCACGGTGACCGCAGAATCATCGGCGCTGATCACGCGGGCACCCCGTTCGGCGGAATTGTTGCGCACCGGATCGATGCGGATCCCCAGCGCCTCCAGCCCGGCGAGGGCACGCTCGCGCACGAGCGGCGCGTTCTCGCCCACTCCGGCGGTAAACGAGATCACGTCAACGCGCCCCAGCTGCGCGTAATACGCTCCGACATAGCCCTTGATCCGGTGCACGTACACGTCGATCGCGAGCTGCGACGGTCCGTCTCCCGCGGCCGCGGCCACGATAACGTCGCGCATGTCGCCCCGGCCGGTGAGCCCAAGCAGACCGCTGCCCCGGTTGAGCAGCTTGTCGAGTTCAGCAAAGTCGAGGCCGGCCCGACGGTGCAGGTGAAAGAGCGCTCCCGGGTCGATATCGCCCGACCGCGTTCCCATGACCAGGCCCTCCAGCGGAGTCATCCCCATGCTGGTCTCAACCGAACGACCTCCTGCGACGGCGCAGGCCGATCCGCCGTTGCCGAGGTGAAGCACGATCTGGTTGAGGTCTTCAATGGGGCGGTCCAGAAAATTTGCGGCTTCCCGCGAAACGAAACCGTGACTCGTTCCGTGAAAACCGTAGCGCCGAATACGAAACCGCTCGGCCAAATCGGCGTTGATCGCGTAGGTGAAGGCCTCGGGCGGCAGCGTCTGATGAAACGCCGTGTCGAAGATGACCACGTGCGGTATATCGGCAAATGCGGCAACGGCCGCGACGATCCCCTGCAGGGCACCGGGATTATGCAGCGGCGCCAGCCCGGACAACTCGTCGATATCGCGTTCAACCTGCGGCGTCACCAGGGTCGGCTGGTGAAAACGTGCTCCGCCGTGCACCACCCGGTGCCCGATGGCCACCGGCGTGTGCATGGCGAGCGACGGCCCGTGCGTCGCAAAGGCTTCGAGCATCACGGCGAAGCCGGCCGTGTGGTCGGGAATGGGCAGCTCACGCTTCCATTTTTGATCAGCGGATGCCGGATTGTGCGTCTCCGCCGCCGCCTCGGCCGCCGATACCGCGGCTTTCACCCCGGCGATGGAGTGCACGGCGTCGCCGACGACCTCGCCGATGCGTTCGACCAGGCCACTGGCCAAAGTGGTCTCGGTGTCCATTTCGATGAGCTGGTACTTGAACGAGCTGGAGCCCGAATTGACGACCAGAACCGCGGTCATCGGGTCACTCCGTTCGACGTGGTGAGCGCCGGCGTTTCGGAGCCTGCTGCACCGGCCAGCCCGGCCGCCTGAATGGCCGTGATGGCGACGGTGTTCACGATGTCCTGCACGAGGGCGCCGCGGGACAGGTCGTTGATGGCCTTGCGCAAGCCCTGCAAGACCGGGCCGATCGCGACGGCACCGGCGCTGCGCTGCACCGCCTTGTAGGTGTTGTTGCCGGTGTTGAGGTCGGGAAAGATGAACACCGTGGCGCGGCCGGCCACGCTCGAACCGGGCATCTTTGTGGCCGCGACCGCGGCATCCGCTGCAGCGTCGTACTGAATCGGGCCCTCAACGAGCAGGTCGGGGCGCCGTTCACGCACGAGAGCGGTTGCGGTGCGCACCTTGTCGACGTCGGCGCCCTCACCGGAGGATCCGGTGGAGTAGGACAGCATCGCGATGCGCGGCTCGATACCGAACTGCACGGCCGTCGCGGCGGCGGAGATGGCGATGTCGGCGAGCTGCTCCGCGGTGGGCACGGGGATGACGGCGCAGTCTCCGTAGACGAGCACGCGGTCGGCCAGCGCCATCAGGAAGACGCTCGACACCACCCCGACGCCGTCCTGAGTCTTGATGATCTCGAAGCTGGGGCGAATGGTGTGCGCGGTCGTGTGGGTGGCACCGGAAACCATGCCGTCGGCGAGACCGAGCTGCACCATCATGGTACCGAAATAACTCACATCGGTGACAACCTCGTTGGCCTGGTCCAGCGTGATGCCCTTGTGGGCACGCAGGTGCATGTATTCTTTGGCGAATTTCAGGCGCAGCACGTCGTCGTACGGACTCACCACCTGGGCCTTGGAAATATCGAGGCCGAGGCCGATAGCGCGTGAACGCACCTCGAATTCCTCACCGAGAATGGTCAACTCAACGACATCGCGGCGCAGCAAGGTGGCGGCGGCGCGCAGCACACGGTCGTCCTCCCCTTCGGGCAGCACGATGTGCTTGCGGTTGCTGCGTGCCCGTTCGAGCAGCGCGTACTCGAACATGAGCGGGGTGACGACCTCGGTCGGGGTCACGTCGAGACGGTCGAGCAGTGCCGTGGCGTCAACGTGCGTCTCGAACAGGGCCAGTGCGGTGTCGTGCTTGCGCTGTGAATCGGCGGCGAGTCGCCCACGGGTGCGGGTGATGCGCATGGTCGTGTCGTAGGAGCCGAGCTTGGTCATAATGATCGGCAGCGAGGGCGCGAGGCCCTCCATCAGGCGTTGGATGGCCTCGGGCAGCTCGAAGCCGCCGTTGAGCACGATGCCGGCAATCGACGGGAACGTGGCCGAAGCATTGGCGAGCAACACGGCCAGCAGCACGTCTTCACGGTCGCCGGGCACAACAACGACGGCGCCCTCAATGAGGCGCGGCAACACGTTGACCATCGACATCGCGGCAACGACAACACCGAGCGCCTCGCGAGCCAGCAGCGCCGGGTCGCCCTTGATCAGGGTTCCCTCGGTCGCCACCATGATGCTCTGCATGCTCGGGGCCACCAGGTAGGGGTCTTCGGGGATGGCCCAGATCGGCACCCCGAACGCTCCGCCCGAGCGCGCCGGCTGGGCGTTGGTCGTGGCGCGCACCGCGTCGATGATCTCGGCCAGGGCCGTTTCGTCGGCCCGGTTGACGATGATCGCCAAAACGGATGCGTGTTCGTCGCGTAGTTCGGCCAGCGCAACGTCGGTCTGGTGGCCGATGTCCACGGCCGAGCGGGCGTCGCTCTGCCCGAGGCGTTCGCCCTCGCCGGGGCCGGCTCTACCGCCGAGCACGAGGAGTACGGGCGCACCGAGGTTCGCGGCGATGCGAGCGTTGAAGGCGAGTTCGGTGGGGCTGCCGACATCGGTGTAGTCACTGCCGATGACGACGACCGTGTCGCACAGCGCTTCGATCGCCTTGTAGCGCGCAACGATGCGGGCCAGGGCTGCCTCGGGGTCGGTGTTGACGTCGTCGTAACTGACACCGATGCTCTGCTCATAGGTTTGCCCGGCCGCAACACCGGGGCCGGCATTGGCCTGAAGGTGACGCAGCAGAAGTTCAACGACATAGTCGGGTTCGGTCGCGGTGCGGGCTACCGGTCGAAATACCCCGACCCGCTCCACCAGATGGGTGAGGGTGTCGAGCACGCCGAGCGCGATCGAAGATTTGCCGGTATTACCTTCGGCACTGGTGATGTAAATACTGCGAGCCACGATGTCCATTCAAACGTTTTCGGGTTAGTAGAGTTTCGGGCCAGGCCCGGTCGGTAGGGGGCTACACGTTGTCGCTGCCCGTCTCGGCAGCGGCGGGGGCGGCATCCGTTTTCGACCAGGACCAGTCGGCGACGTCGGGAAGATCTTCCCCGTGGTCGCGGGTGTATTGGCGCGCGGCCAGGCGCGCATCCTGCATCTGCTGCCGGAGTAAGCCGGCGCGGGCGGCGAGACCGGGGGTGCGGTCGATGACGTCCATGACGAGGTGGTATCGGTCGAGATCGTTGAGCATGACCATGTCGAACGGGGTCGTTGTCGTGCCGTTCTCTTTGTAGCCGCGGGCATGCAGGTTGTCATGACCGTGCCGTTTGTAGGTGAGCCGATGGATCAGCCACGGGTAGCCGTGGTAGGCGAAAATGATCGGCTTGTCGGGCGTGAAGACAGCATCGAAAGCGCTGTCGCTCAGGCCGTGCGGATGATCGTCCTCGGATTGCAGGCGCATGAGGTCGACGACGTTCACGACCCGCAACTTGAGGTCGGGCAGGTTCTCCCGCAGAATCTCGGCGGCGGCGAGCACCTCCAGGGTCGGTACGTCGCCGGCGGCGGCGAGCACGACATCCGGTTCCTCACCGGCAACTTCGGTGCCGGCCCAGTCGAAGATGCCCAGTCCGCGGGTGCAGTGCGCCACGGCCTCTTCCATGGTGAGCAGGTTCGGAGCCGGCTGCTTACCGGCCACGACGACGTTCACATAGTTGACGCTGCGCAGGCAGTGGTCGTAGGTGCTCAGCAGCGTATTGGCGTCAAAGGGCAGGTAGACCCGCACGACGTCGGCGCTCTTGTTGACGACGTGGTCGATGAAACCGGGGTCCTGGTGGCTGAATCCGTTGTGATCCTGCCGCCAGACGTGCGAGCTCAGCAGGTAGTTGAGGCTTGCGATCGGCGCCCGCCACCCAATCTCGGCGGTGACCTTCAGCCATTTGGCGTGCTGGTTGAACATGGAATCGACGATGTGAATGAACGCTTCGTAGCAGTTGAACAGCCCGTGCCGCCCGGTCAGCAGGTAGCCCTCGAGCCAGCCCTCGCACTGGTGCTCGCTGAGCATCTCCATGACCCGACCGGCGCGTGCCAGGTTGGTGTCGCCGGGAAGCATCTCGGCGTCCCACTGCTTGTCGGTGGCCTCATAGACCGCGGGCGCCAGCCGGTTTGACGCGGTTTCATCCGGGCCGAAGATGCGAAAATTGTCGGGATTCAAGCGGATGACCTCGGCCAGGTAGCCGCCGAGCACTCGCGTCGCCTCGCTCAGCGTGGCGCCGGGCTCAGCCACCTCGATCGCGAAATCGCGAAAGTCGGGCAGGTGCAGGTCTCGGCGGAGCAGTCCGCCGTTGGCGATCGGGTTGGCGCTCATGCGCAGGTCACCGGTCGGGGCGAGGGCGCGGATCTCTGCCACGGGAGCACCGTGTTCGTCGAACAGTTCTGCGGGACGGTAGGACAGCATCCACTGCTCGAGCAGGGCCGTGTGGGCGGGAGTGTCGCGGGCGTTTTTGAGCGGCACCTGGTGCGCCCGCCAGGTGTTCTCCACCGGCACGCCGTCAATAATGGCGGGGCAGGTCCAGCCTTTGGGAGTGCGAAGAATGATCATGGGCCAGCGCGGGCGGGCGAAATCTTCGTTGTTGGCGGCGGCTGCGGCCGCGGCAGCCTTGATGTCAGCGATCTGGTTGAGCACCAGGTCGAGCGTCTCGGCCATGCGGGCGTGCACGAGCATCGGGTCTTCGCCGTCGAAGCCGCCGGCGACGATATAGGGGGTATGGCCGTAGCCGCGCATGAGGTCGAGCAATTCGTCTTCGGGGATGCGCGCGAGCACGGTGGGGTTGGCGATCTTGTACCCGTTGAGGTGCAGGATGGGCAGCACAACGCCATCCTGAATCGGATCGATGAACTTGTTCGAGTGCCAGCTGGTGGCGAGCGGGCCCGTTTCGGCCTCGCCGTCACCGACGACCGCGGCCACGAGCAGGTTCGGGTTGTCGAACGCTGCCCCGTAGGCGTGACTGAGCGCGTAGCCGAGTTCGCCACCCTCGTGGATGGAGCCGGGCAGCTCGGGCGAGGCATGACTGGGGATGCCACCGGGAAAGGAGAACTGGCGAAACAGCTTCTGCACGCCGTGGGCGTTCTGCTCAATGTTGGTGTACACCTCGGTATAGGTGCCGTCGAGGTAGGCGTTGGCGACCATTCCCGGGCCGCCGTGGCCGGGGCCGGTGATGTAGATGGTGCTCTGGCTGCGTTCCTGAATGGCCCGGTTGAGGTGCGCGTAGAGAAAGTTGAGACCGGGCGTGGTGCCCCAGTGGCCGAGCAGGCGCGGCTTCACGTGGTCGCTGGTGAGGGTCTCGGTGAGCAGGGCGTTGCCGAGGAGGTAGATCTGGCCGACGGCGAGATAATTCGCGGCCCGCCACCATGCGTCGATACTCGCGAGGGCCGATGCGCTGAGCGGTTTTGGCGCGCGCGAAGGCCAGGTCATGGTGCCGGAATCGTCGATCATCGGTCCTCCGCATTGTCGCGCGGCGACATAGCCACGCTTCTTCCATCCTATTGAGCCTCAACATTGCACCAAGTGCCAAAGGTCCCGACTCCCGCGTCGTCGGCCTAATGGGGGCCATTTTCTCAAGCACTATTTCAGGCGAGAGCGGGAAAAACGTTGTTATGGCGGTGCTGAAGCAACCATTTTTCCGCTCTCGCGGGGTATCGGGGCGGGGGCGGGCATAGAAAAGACTCCTCGCGCACCTGCCAGAGCTCAGTTACCCTTGCTACGTTTCCGTCCTGGGGGAATTGGCCGAGATGACACCACGCGAGGAGCCGACCCTTAGTTTAGGGCACGCGGCGAAGCGGCACCAACCGGGACCGTCTGCGGGGGTGGCGGCAGCACGCTCCGGAAACAGGTAAGATTCTCTGGTGCCGTTGCTTTATTGCAACGGCGGCCAGGAGAATTCGCCTAGTGGCCTATGGCGCACGCTTGGAAAGCGTGTTGGGTGAAAGCCCTCGGGGGTTCGAATCCCCCATTCTCCGCCAGAAGTATCACCGCAGTGTGTTGGATCGGGCGTGCGTGTGCGCCAGACACCAGCGTTTGCTGCTCACGCTCGCGCGTGAAGCGATCGGTGCGTGAAACGCCGGTCAGCTGCCGGAACGTTCCGCGAATCCGCGAATGAAAGCGGCCTGGCCGGCATGCTCGAGGTCGTCGTCGAGCACACTCACCAGACGCACTCCGCGGGTGACCGGCGGGGTCCACCGGCGGTCGATCACGTCATCGAGGCTGTCTTCGGCGAGAGTCTCAAGGTAGGCCACGGTTTTTGCGTGCACGGCGTCGTAGTAGCCGCCGAGTCGCGCCGCGTCGGCGCGCACGGCGGCCACGTCGGCGCTGGACTGGCGGTAGCCGGTGGCTGACGAGTCAAACGGCAGTCCGAACCGTTCCTGCCAGCCGTCCTGGGTCCAGACCTGGTCGTGGCCGGCGAGTTCGGCGATGTGGTCGTCTTGCACGCGGGTGAGGTGCCAGATGAGCCAGGCGATCGAGTTGGCGTCGGCATCCGCTCGAAAAGTGAGGGTGTCGATGCTCGCGTCTTTGAGGGTCTCGTGCACCGTTCCCTGGACGCGCCCGAAGGCTTCGATGAGCAAGGCGATCGAGTTCATGGTGCTCCTTCGTGAGGTGTACCCCCCACGCTACCGGCCAGCGCTGACATTAGCGCAGCTGCGCGGTCACCTCGGTGTCAGCTCAGGCGCTGTGCAGCACGCACGAACAGCTCGCCCTCGACCACGCCGGCGAGCGCCCGCGCTATCCGCTCGCCCAGCTCGCCCGGGGCGCCCCGGGGCGCGTACAGCTCGGTCCAGAATGCGTGCGCCACGTCGGGACGAACGCCGAGCAGCCGCTCCACGTCGTCTGCCACGTCGAAACCCTTCGTGGCCAGCACGGTCACCAGCGCCGTGCCGTCGGCGGAACACACCTGGGTTCCCCCGCCGCTCCACACGGTGCGCACACCCAGGTTGGGGTCGATGTCCACCGCGGCCATCAGGTGGTCGGCCAGGTCGATCGGCCGCGGCGACAGGATCACGAGTTCGTGGCTCATCAGGCACCTCCCCGGCGCGCATCAGAGGCGGCATCCGGCAGGCCGAACGCCTTCGCCACGTCGACGGCGCTGAACTCGGCCGCCACGTCGACGAACTGCTGCCAGCTGCCCCGCCCCTCCTGGGTGAACGGCAATACGAGTGACGGGATGCGCGCCCGACCGGCGCGGAATGCGCCGAAGCGAGCGGCGACATCCGCCAGGTTGATCGCGAGGTCCTGCACGGCGCGCGGGCCGAGCACGACCGCCACCGGCACCGGCGGCGCCGCGAGAACGGGGTCGATGGACAGGTCGGCACGACCACGCAACAGAAAGGCGGATGCGACCAGCACCGACTGCGCATCGGCCAACCGCCCGAGAATGGCCGGCGCCTCCTCGATCCGGGTGCGCGCCACCGCCTCGTCTTCGCCGAGGGCCACGAGAATCTTGGTTTCCTCGGTGACACCGCGGGAGCTGCGGCTGATGCGCACCGTGGCCGTCATGGCGTGTTCGCCGCGCCCGGCCACGTAGATCTTCGATTCGCGCGGCATGCGGCCACGCACGAACCGCGTCACGTTGTCGCGGTTCCAGTGCAGGCCGGCCGGTTCGTTCACGCCCCAGGCCACGGGCACGGCGTTGGCGAGTTGCCCGGCGAGCAGCTCCACCGAGCCGCCCAGTACGGTCTTCTCGCGCGGCGGGTGATTCACGGATACGGTGATCTGCAGCCAGCGCTGCGTGTTCGGCACCGGTGCGAAGTAGTCGGCCGCCGCATCCGGCATTTCGGTCGTCGAGGGCCGAAAAGCGTCGTCGAAGGTGGCGATCGCACGTCCGGTGAGGGCGTCGCGCAACGCCCCGTCGGCCCGGCGCACCACCCAGGCGGCCCCGATGGCGGCGAGCAGCTGCAGCATGCCGAACGTCACCCGGGACTCGGGAGTCGTCACGAGCATCAGGCGCTTGCCCACCCCTGCGGCGTCGATCGCGAGGCTCGCGAACCCCTCGGTCGCCGCCACGAGAGGCGCGTCACTGATGGTGGCCACGTACCCGTCACCCGCAAAGTCGACAAGCGGATGCTCCACGCTCGCGTTGTCAGTCACCGATTCCCCCGCCCGTTGCCACTGGTCCACTTTAAGGATATGCGAAGAGTGGGCCGCCCGACGGACTCAGCGCCGACTCGATGATCTCGGCGACACTCGCCGTGGCGAAATGGGAGAACTGCACGTCGGGCTGAGGACCATACGGGTCGCGCTTCACAAACCGGATCGACGAGCCGTGACCCACCACGATGGTCACGATGCCATCGTCTACGCAACCACTGATTCCGTCGGCATACTCGCCTACGCGACCGGGTACGCGCAGCACCGCGAGGCCTTCCCGCTGCCGCACGTCGTCGGCGAGATCCACGGCCAGGTACCGCTCGATATCCGTCAGGTCCGTCGATTCCATGACAAATCGTTTCGGTTCGCTCCGCTCGGCCCTGGAGAGCCTGAACCCGTGTTCCCGGCTCCCGCGAATGTAGAACCGAATTTCGCCGCCGACGTCCGCCACGACGACGGCGTTCTGCGGCGCACTCCATGCGATGGCGTACTCGGCTCGATCGACCCACTTCGTGAACTCCGGCGACAGCTCAATCGCTTCGTCAGTCATGCTCTCATCAAACTCACGAGTTGGGTCCTCTGTTGCAGGAGATCAGAGGGGAAGGTCGGCGGTGAACTTGCCTGGGGACGCGACAGGCATGGCCGCCTCGGCAAACGCGGCGTCAATGCCGGCCTCAACGACGCTCCTCAACTCGTCGCGGGTGGCGGGCCACCCCGTCGGCGTCGTCGGAGCCTCACCGACGCTGATCTCCTCGACCACACAGACCTCGACCGCGGGTGAGGCCAGGGTGAAACGTTCGATGCCGAGCAACACGGTTCCGGGCAGCAGAACTGTCTCCTGTTCGGCCGGGTTGCCCGAGAGTGGCGCAAGGTCGCGGCCCGTGCGCGTGAGGACCGCCAGAAGGATGGGCGTGTCGAAATTCTCGGTGGCCACCCGAGGGTTGCGCGACGCCGCGACGAGTCCGATCAGCGTGACCGCTCCCGCGCCCGGATCGACGCGAAGTCCGTGGAACACCAGCCCCGGGCGGGGCGGAATCTTGTCCAGGGTCGCGAGGAATTTCATCACGGGTGACTGCGGATCGGCCGTTGACATTGCGGGGCTCTCGTCTCTTGCGTCGGGTGGGTCTTCCATCATCTCGCTCCGGCGAGGGCATCGGCTACAGCGCGAGTCGTGGAGAGTCCTTCGACCCCGGCCACGAGCGCAGCCGGCAGGGCCGACTCCCCGTGCAGCGCTCCGAGAATGTTGCCGCAAATCGCACCTGTGGAGTCGCTGTCACCTGAGTGCGTCACCGCGAGGGCCAAGGCATCCGCTACCTGGTGGGCGGCCGGATAGGCGAGCGCGCAATAGACAGCGATGCCGAGGGCCTCTTCGGCGATCCAACCGGCCCCGAGCGACTCGAGCGCTTCGGTGGCGGGAGTTCCGCGGCGCCACTTCAGGAGGGCTAGCTCGAGCGCCTGCGACGAGTAGTTGGCACCGTACCCTTCCTGGGAATCGGCGTAGTCCCGCGTCGCCAGAACGCTCTGCTCCAGCTCGCCGCCCGCGGCCAGCAGACGCACGAGCAGGGCAAGCGCGCCCGCGGCAACCTGCGCCACCTGATGCCCGTGGGTGATGGCAGCAGCGGATGCCGCGGCGGCGAAGGCCTCCTCAGGGCCCCACCGCAGAACCAAACCGAACGGGGCGCTCCGCATCACGGTGCCGCACCCCTTGCTGTCGTTATGCGCGTCCGGCACCGAAACGCTGCGATCCGTAATCTGCGACAGCGCGCCCATGATCGTGTTTCCGGGAGCCCGACGAGCGTAGAGCCAGCGTTCCCTCATCAACCCGGGCGCCGTGTCCGCTGGATTCGGTCGGCTCTCCCAACCCTGCTGGGTGTCGAACCAGCGCAGGTACGCCAGCGCGAGCGCGTTTCGCGTGGCGAGAGGATCGCTCGCGAGACCGGGCTCGTGCGCGAGGGCATCCGCTGTGAAGAGGGTCATTTGCGTATCGTCGCTCACTGCGCCGACCTCGCCGGTCGGCAGGGCCAGGTAGTCGCGCACACCCGCCTGTCCGACCACGCTCAGGATGCGGTCGACCGGCCAGAACTCCACGGGATAGCCCAGGGCATCGCCGATGGCACCGCCCACGAGACAACCCCGTACCCGATCGCGGTGCCGCTCCGCGGCCGCGGACTGTCGGGCGGCCAAGGCTGTCGGGTCGGGGACGGCCAGCGCGTTCGCCGCAGCGATCAGGTCGGCAACCGGGTGGGCGCAGGCACGCGACAGGGCGACAGCGTCGGACTCGAGCGCGATCTCTACCCGTACCCCCTCGAACTGATCGGGACCCACCAGCCTGTAGCGGTTGCCGTCGGCGGGAGGCAGGATCGACAGGGGCAGCGCCCGGGCTTCGATCCACTCGTCGCCCCACGCCGCCGCCCCTAACAGCCACAGTGCGGCCCGTGTGAGTAGCTCGGCATCGCGGAAGACGCCGATCTCGCGCTCCGCATCGGCGCCGCCGGTCGACAGGTGACTCTGATGAGCCTCAAACGTGATGGCGACAGACGATTCGAACGGCACATCGACGGTGACGCGATTCGCGGACAGCAGTAACGACGAACCGGGAATCCGTTGCACCATCTCCTGCAAGTGTCGCAACACGTATGCCAGCCGCTCGAGCAGGATTTCGTTGCCCGACTGCGGACCGCCCATGGTGTCGATCCATTTATTGAAATTGATCGGGTGGCCCAGTTGGCGCTCGGCCTCGGAACGGATCCCGGAGCGCAGCAGAAGCACCCGGGCGCGGACCCTCGCCGAAGCCTCGGCGTTGAGGGGCCCCACGGGGGTCATTTGACGATCTCGCGCAGGTCAATCTGCCACTTGCCGGCGACCTGCTGCTTGTTCAGAACCTCAAATTCGGCTCCGCGCTGGAACAGGATTTCCACCTCGTGCTTGAAGGCGGAGAACGGATTGACGTCGACTCCGGTGCGGCCGTGAATCGTGAAGACCACGTCGCCGGGGAATGCCTTCGTGGAGTCGATGGACGAGCTCACGAACGCGGGGTCCGACCACGGCTTACCCACGACGAAACCGTCCAGGAAGCCCGGGAACGACGTGACGCCCCGCCAGCTCGTGGCGTCCACCGGCGGCAGCTTGGAGAGACCGGCGGTGGTCGCGTCGATTCGCGCTTCCAGGGCGGGCACGTCAGGCGTGTGGCCGAGGTCGCGCAGGTACCCGTTCATCTCCGTGTACGACCCCGTCGTATAGTCGTGCACGCCGATCACTTCGCTCTTGGAAAGGGTCGGATACGCGGCCGAGACTTCGGCGGCCCAGGCGTCGAGCTGCCCGGCGGCTATGTCGCCGGTGCCTCCGATGCGATACTTCGCATCGATGGCCGACAGGTCGGGAACCGCAGGCGTTACGGCCGCAGCACCCGGCGGCGGGGCGAGCAGATCGCTGTGGGGCGGCACGTGCGCTGCAGGGGGCGTCGATGCGTCAGGGGCGTGCTCTGCAGGGGCTGAACCGTCAGGAGTCGCACCAGCGGGAGCGGCGCCGTCAGGAGTCGCACCAGCGGGAGTCGCACCGTCAGGAGTCGCACCAGCGGGAGTCGCACCGTCAGGAGTCGCACCAGCGGGAGTCGCACCGTCAGGAGTCGCACCGTGGGTGCCTCCGGCGGGAGTGTCTGCGACCTGACCCGGCGTCGTGGCTGGCGTGTCGACGTGATTCGCGGCGGGGGAAACCGGCGTGTCAACGTGCGGCGGGTCGGCGAGGGTGTGCAGGGTGTGGCCGCCGCTGCCGGGGTCGCCGATGGCGAGGCGAGGCGGGGCGCCGAAGACGGCGGCATCGGGTGTGATCGCGGCGAAGCCAGGTTCGATGCGCACGGTGGGGATCTGGTCGGCGAGGGAATGCATCGCTTGGGCTAGCGACGCGCGCCCGATCGAGGCGCCGCCGGCGATGTTGAGTTTCGCGGCGTCGCCGAGCACGGTGAGGCCCTGGCCCGCGTGCAGCGTAAGGGACATCGCTCCTCGAGACGCCACGTTGACACCGGGCAGCACCACCTCGGCCACGTGGGCGACAACCAGCCCGGCCTTGCCGCCGATGGAGGCCACCTTCGCGCCGCCGGCCGCCACTCCGGCACCCGGGATGAAGAACGAGCCGATGTTGAACGTCGTCGCGCCGAGCGCACCGGCCGGGTTCTCGGCCCACTGGTCGGACGCGACCATGCCCTTGACCCCGGCGAGGAGCTGCTCCTGCGAGCCGTTGATGAAATCCTGCGTTCCGTGCAGCCACTCTGGCACGTTTTTCTGCGGCACGAGGCCGACGGCGATGCTCACCGGACCGGCCAGCACGAGACCGGCACCGAGCATGCCGAGACCTGACCAGGCCTTACCGGCCATGTCGCCGTCGCCCCAGTTTCCGGTCGCCGCATTGTACGAGAACAGTGCTCCCAATCCTTCGACCGAGCCAACGACGGCCCCGCCGAAGCCCTTGCCGAAGTCCACGATCGCCGCGTCCGTCGATTCCGAACACGAGCGGTCGCCCTCGGTCGCTGCGCCCCACGGCAGGGTCACGCCTTCAGCGTTCAGGTCGGCCGCCGTATACGGCACGACACCAACCACACACTGGTCGGTGCGCAGGCCGTTGATGGCGTTCACACAGTCCGCGCGAACCTGGTCGAGCGCCGCTGCCTCGGCGTTCACTCGCTGGATCAGGTCTGCGTTCTCCTGCACGGAGGGCTTGTGCTCACGCCAGCTGATCGTCTGCGGGCCCATGTCCGAGAAATCCGTGACCATGAAGCTGAGCATTCCCGCCTCGTAGGCCGGGTGGTCCCCATCCCAGATGTCCACGGTGACGCCGCCGGACACCCGGGCGACGAACGCGCGCGCCTCTTCGCGGATCGCGGCGAGGCGGGTCTTCAGGGGCGCCACCTGGTCGGCGAAGTCCGCGATGATCTTCGACACGGCGGTGAAGGTCTGGCCGAGCGCGGCGGAATCCACCGAGACCGGGTTCATCACGTCGAGAAGTTCTGGCGATTCCGGGGCGACATATACACCGGACAGCGCCGCCCACTGGGTGACCACGGCCGCGCCCTTTTCGGTCACGGCGGTTCCTGCGGTCGAGAACCCGGTCGCGGAACCGGCGATCGCCGGGGGGTCGATGTCGTCGCCCGGAATCATGTCGGGCCTGATCAGGTCGCCGTCGACCTGGCAACTCGTCACCGTCATGGCGGCCATCAGGGTGTTCCGGACGTGTCGAAGAACGACAGGTCACCGGATGACGCGGCGCGGGTGGCCGCCGTCTGCGCGGTGGCCGCCATCTCCTCATCCCCCTGGATGTAGCCGATCGTGGCCGTGCTCGCGCCGAGCGACCCGGCGGTGATGCGGTTGCCGATCCCGGTGAGGCGGCCCTGCTCGCTCTCCATCAGCGCCTGGATCGCTGCGGGGACATCGGCCATGTTCGGGCCTGCGCCGGCGGCGAGTTCGGCGAACGACGTCGACGCGGAATCAAGCGCCGTGCGCAGTTCGGTCGCGGCGGTTTCCACCGAGGCGAGAACGGACTGCACTCCGGAGGGGTCGATACTCCAGCCGGTCATGCTCCCTGCCCGCCGGCGAGCGGGTACGACGACGGAGTCCACGCCTGGGACCGGCGACACGACACGATCTGTGCCTATCCGATGTTCTGAACGGCCGAACGACCGCGGGCGAGAGCCGACTGGGCGGTCTCATCGTTGGACGCGAGCGAGGAGCGCAGCGCTGTGATGATCTGCTTCACCTGCCCGGCCACGGTGTTCCAGCGAATTTCCTTGGACGCGTATTCCTCCGACACGCCGTCGGCTTGGTAGTCGGCCATCATAGCCTTCACGTCGCCGTCACGCTGGTCGATCAGGGCCTCGAGCCGGCCCGCGATCGCGTTGAAGTTGTCCTGCGCATTCTGTGATGCTGCAATATCGTAGTCGCGACGATCCGTCGCGTTTCCGCCTGTTGCCATGAGCTTGCCCCCTATCCCCGTGAACCGAACCGTGCCGAGTCGAAACCCGCCCCGGCTTGTGCTGATGTCGTCTGGTCGGCGAGCTCCTGGTCGGCCTGCCCGAAGGCGAGGTCCTGCCCGGCGATACCGGTGAGGATCGACGACAGAGCGCCGTTCAACTCGGCGGAGATGGAATCGGTCTCGTTCTTGAAGCGGTCGAACGCGGCACGCCCGGCACCGTTGAACCGTCCCTCGAGCGGCGCCGCGGCTTCGAACAGCTGCTTCACGAGCGACCCCAGGTCGTCGGACGAGGAACTCGTCTTCTTCGTCAGATGCGACAAGACGTCAGATCCCATTGCGAATTTCATGCCGGCCATCGAGAGCCCCCCAAGGTTTGGTGAGTTCTCAGGATAGGGTACCCAGATCAATAAAGCGCGGACGTGCGCGTCCAGCTCTCGAGCGCGTGCCCCGACGCCCGCCTGGGCGACCTCGCGCGGCATCCGCCTGGTGACGCCGCATGACCACGCCCGGTCCGGACCGGTTGGCTGAGCGGGCGGTGTCAGAGAGCGTAGGAGACCGCTTCGGAGGAATCGAACGCGAAGAACGCGAGGGTGCCCGGCTCGATGTCGATGTCGGCGATCGCCCGGGGAATGAGGTCGGCGAAGAGCACGTCGGACCGCACCCGCACGACGTCGCCGCGAGGCTCGATATCGCGCACGAGCGCCCGGAACACCGTGAGGTTCGAGCCCCGCGGTGCGGTGCGGTAGACCATAACGTTCGCGGGCCGAACGACCACACCGACTCGCGTGCCGACCGGGATGTCGGCGGGGACGGCGTCGGTGCGCGGCAGGACGACGGATGCGTCGGCATCCGTCACTACGCCGGCCGGCGTGCTCGTTCCGGTGATGAGGTTGAGGGCGGCGAGATCGGCGGTGAATCGCGTGCGTGGGCGTTCCAGGACATCGCGGGTGGGTCCCTCTTCAATGATGTGACCGTCGTGCATCACCACCACGCGGTCGGCGAGGGTCAGGGCGTCGAGCACGTCGTGGGTCACGAGCAGAACCGTCTGGTCGACGAGCACCCGGCGGAGCATCCGTCGCAGGAGCGGGGCGGCGGCCACATCCAGGGCGGAAAGCGGCTCGTCGAGCAGCAGGAGTTGCGGTTCCGCGGCGAGGGCGCGGGCCACGGCCACGCGCTGCGCCTGTCCCCCGGACAGCTCGGTGGGTCGGCGGTCGGCGAGTTCCGTGGCGTCGACCTCGTGCAACCAGTGCAGCGCGCGGGAGTGCGCCTCGTGTCGGCCGGCGCCGGAGCTGCGCGGCCCGAAGGCCACGTTCGACGCGGCGCTCAGGTGCGGGAACAGCAGTGGTTCCTGCGCGAGCAGGGCCACACCCCGCGCGTGCGCGGGCAGCCAGCGCTCGCCTCGGCTCGGCATCCGCTCCGGGATCGGCCGCTTCACGAGCGCCATCCGCTGGTCGCGATCTGTTCTGGGGGCGGCATCAGCCGCAGCGTGACCAGGGCCGCGGGAACCGGGGCTGCCTAGGTCGAAGAGGATGCGCCCGGCGAGTTCGGCGCGCCCCGTCTCGGGCCGCACGAGGCCGGCGAGCACACCGAGCAGGGTGGATTTTCCGGCGCCGTTCGGCCCCAGAATGGCGACGGTTTCACCCCGGGTGACCCGCAAGGACACCTCAAGGCCCCGCTCCGGCATCGATGCGTCGATGCTCAGCATCGGGGGGCCCGACGCAGAAAGCCGGTGGCGGGGTTGGCTCCGCGGTGGGCGAAGCCCACGACAAGCACCGCCACGACGACGAGCACGAGCGAGAGGGCGACCGCGGCATCCGGGTCGATCTCACGCTGCAGATAGATCTCGAGCGGGAGGGTGCGCGTGACGCCCTGCAGGCTTCCGGCGAACGTGAGCGTGGCACCGAATTCGCCCAGCGCCCGGGCGAAGGAGAGCACGGCGCCGGACACCAGCGCCGGCAGCACGAGCGGCAGGGTGACCCGGCGAAGCACGGTGGTGGGAGCCGCGCCGAGCGTCGCCGCGACAGCTTCGTAGCGGGTACCCACCGCGCGCAGACCGCCTTCGAGACTCAGCACGAGGTACGGCAGCGCCACGAATGTCTGGGCGAGCACGACGGCCGTGGTCGAAAAGGCGATCTGGATGCCCAGCAGCTCAAAGGTCTCTCCGAGCAGGCCGCGTCGTCCGAACGTGTAGAGCAGGGCGATCCCGCCCACCACCGGAGGGAGTACGAGCGGGAGCAGAACGAGTGGGCGCAGCAGGCGAAGCCCGGAAAACCGGGTGCGGGCGAGCACGAGTGCCATCGGCACCCCGAGCAGAATGCACAGCACCGTCGCGACGCTCGACGTACGCAGGCTGAGCAGCAGTGCTGAAACGGATGCTTCGCTCGTCACCAGCTCGAGGAAGTTCCCCCAGTTGACCCGGCCGACCATCGCCACCAGGGGAAGCAACACGAAGAGCGCACCGACGGCGGCGATCCCGAACACCCAGCGCGGAACGGCGTCGACGCGGGCTGTTCCCGGCCTCCGGCGCGAGCGCTCGTCAGGGGGTGCCAAAACCGGCCGCTTTCAGAATCTCGCGCGCGGCCGGGCCGGTGACATACTGCGTGAACGAGGTAGCCAGGGCCGGATTCGTCGACGCGGCGAGCGCAGCGATCGGATACGTGTTCACCGCGCCGGTCGACTCGAGGAACGGCACGCCCTGCACGCTCGCGCCCGCCGACCGCACGTCGGTGACGTAGACGAGGCCGGCATCCGCTTCACCCGAACTCACCTTGCCGAGCACATCGGTGACGGATGATTCCTCGCTGACCGGCGTGAGGGTGACGCCGGTGTTCGTCTCGAGGGTGACGGTGGCCGCGCCGCACGGCACCCGTGGCGCGCAGACAACCGTTTTCACCCCGGGCCGGGCGAGGTCGGCGAACGACGCGATGCCGGCCGGGTTCCCCGGCGGAACGGCAATGCTGAGCGTGTTGGTGGCGAAGTCGACGGGGCGGTCGGCGAGGTCGGTAGCGGTGAGCTTGGCCATGTTGGTGGTGTCGGCAGAGGCGAAAACGTCGGCGGGGGCGCCCTCGGTGATTTGCGTGACGAGGTCGGAGGACCCGGCGAAGTTCAGGGCGATGGTGGTGCCGTGGTGCTCCGCCTCGTAGGCTGCCGCGATCTGCGTGAACGGCGCGGTGAGGGAGGCGGCCGCAAAGACGGTGATCTGCCGGCCCGGATTTGCCGCCGTGGGCGCGCACCCAGCAAGAGCGATGAGCAGTGCCGCGGCGAGAATGACCGGCACCGCGCGCGGCGACGTCATGCGCGACCCGGCGTTTCGACGATCACGTTGGTGGCCTTGATCACAGCCACGCTGAGCGAGCCGACCTCGAGCCCGAGCTCGCGCACGGCCTCGCTTGACATGAGCGAAACCACGCGATGCGCACCGCACTGCAGTTCGACCTGGGCCATCACGGTGTCCATGGTGATGGCGGTGACGATGCCGACGAACCGGTTGCGGGCGCTGCGGCCCACACTGGACGGATCGGTGGGCGTACTCGCCTGCTCGGCAGCGAAGGCGGCGAGTTGGGCGCCGTCGATGGCGAGGCGTCCGGCGGAATCGGCCGCGGCATCCAGTCGCCCGGTGTCGACCCAGCGTCGCACGGTGTCGTCGCTCACTCCGAGCAGCTCGGCCGCCTCGCTGATCCGATAGTGCGTCATAATCAGCACAATATCACCGCATTTGCGGCTACGCCTAGCGTGCGCCGCTCCCCGGTCCCGGTCCTCCCCGGCCGTCGGCGTTCCCGGCTTCCCCCTCATCTTTCCCGGCTTCCCCTGCGCATAACTCCTGCAAATTGCGACCGACCGATACTCTCGCCCCGGAATCACGCGCATCTTTGGCGGGGCCCGGTCAAATTGCAGGAGTTATGCGCTTCAACCAGGGTCGGTCTGGCTGCACGGACGAGAGGCTGCTGGGCTGCACGGACGAGAGGCTGCAGGTCTGCACGGACGAGGGGCTGCTGGGCTGCACCGACTGAGAGTTTGCCAATCTGTGCGCGGTGATTCAACGCGTGAAGCCGGTAGTCTATGACCCACACAGGGGGACTCTGCCCAGCCCCGGGCACCATTGGGGGATATTCATGGGAAGTGCACTGGTTGGCGCGATCAGCTGCGGCCGGTGCGGCGCCCGGCTCGCGCAGCGTGGTGCGTATTGTTCCCGTTGCGGCGTGATCCGGGTAGATGCGGCGCTCGGCCGCGCGCCTGACGCGGGGATGCTCGTGGGCGTCGTCGCCGCCACGCTGGGCCGACGGAGCTGGGCTTATCTCATCGATGCCGCGCCGCTGGTCGTACTGCTCGTGGCCATGCTGGTGCTCGGCTTCAGCAGCGGGCCGACCGCTGCGCTGGTGTGGTTGGCCGCCGTCGCCCTCTGCTATATCGGCGCGCACTCGTTTCTGTATGCCCAACACGGTCGCTCGTTCGGCCGCTACCTGCTGCGGCTGCGCAGCGTCGATGGCCTCAGCGGAACCCCCCTCGGCGTCGTCGCCCTCGTGCTGCGCCCGCCACGCCCCCTCGGCACCCGGGTCACCGTCACCGCCGACCTCAGCCAGGGCCGCGACCCGCTGGCCGTGGTGCACGACCCGCTGGCCACAACCCGGCTGACCCCTCCCGCGTCGGCCACGCCCACGTCGGCCACGCCCACGGCCTCCACCGCCGCGGCCTCCACCGCCAAGCCTTCCGCTCCCAGGCCCTCCACTGCCTCGGCCCCGCCCGATTCGTCTCCGAGCTCTCCCGACGGGTACGAACCGCAGAAACGGTCGACCGACCACGTCACGATTGTGCTCGACAGCGGCCAGACCCAGCAGGTACGCACCACCCTGCTGATCGGCCGGCGGCCGGCGAATCAACCGGGCGGCGCGCAGCATCCGCTCTTCCCATGGACCGACATGTCGCGCACCCTGTCGAAAACCCATGCCCTCATCAGCTGGTCCGGCACCGCGCTCATCGTCACCGACCTCGGCTCGGCCAACGGCACCACGCTGATAACGGATGCCGGTGAGCGGCAGATCCTGCCGGCCGGCGTGGGCGTCGCTGCGGCGCCCGGCTGGAGCGTTCACCTCGGCGACCGTTCGTTTTTGGTGCGCGGTGGCACCGCGCAGTATGTGTTGAACCCGACCGAAAGTGAATTGATCGATGTCATCTGACTCAGATGTGCTGCTCCTCGAAACCGTCAAAACGCATCGGGCCCGGTTGCGGGCGGCCTTTCTGTTCGGTGAGCTCACCGAACGTCGCGCGGCCAACGACAACGTGCGCCGGTTCATCGGCAGCATGGTGCTCGCCGCGGTCGGCTGCGCCGCCTGCGTCGGGGTCTCCTTCGTGATCAATCTGCTCGCCGCGCGGGCGGCCCAGTCATGAGCGTATTCACACGGCTCACCGTTGTGGGCCTCAGCCGCAAAGCCGAGATCGTCGTACCCAACGAAGAAACCGTCGCTGCGCTCATTCCGCAGCTGATGGACCTGCTCGACGAGAAAACCGCCTCGGTCGCGCGCCCGTTCACCCTGATCAGATCCACCGGGCAACAGCTCGACACCGCCCTCACTCTGGCCGAACAGAACGTGGCCGCCGGCGAGCTTCTGCGCCTGCTGCGCGTCGACGAAGCACCGGCCCCGCCCGAAGTCGCCGATGTGACCGATGTCGTGGCCGAAGCCCGCGATGACCGCCGCGGGCTGTGGAGCCCGTCGCATCGGCGCGGCGTCGGAGCCGGCGCGATCGGCCTGTTTGCGGCGGCGGCAGCCTGGTCGTGGGCACACGACGCCGTCTGGTCACCGCAAAACGTCACGATCATTCTGATCGGCTTCGCGGTGCTGGTCGGAGCAGCGATCACCCTCGGCCGGATCGGTCGGCAGTGGCCGGCCATCGCCGTGAGCGCGACAGCCCTCGGCCTGGTTCCCGCGCTCGCCTTTCAAATCGCGCTGGCCGTGCACCCCGCAGCGGCCGTATTTTCGGTCACTGCGCGCACCGCGGCAACGACAGGGTTGTTCACTTTCGTGCTCGGTTGGATGGTGATCGGACTCACCCTCGGCGTTGGACTGCGCATCGGTCCCGCCGTGCGCGCCAGCTACATCGGGGTTCTGCTGGGCGCCCTCGCGCTGGTCGCCGCGGCCATCGGACTCGATGATCTGCAGATTGCTGCCGTCGTCGGTGTGGTCGCCACCTTCATCTGCGGCCTGCTGCCCTGGCATGCCATGAGCACCTCGGGCCTGACCGGGCTCGACGACCTCGTCATTGCGGGCCGGCTCACCCAGCGCGACACTGTGCTCACCACCGTGAACGACGCCTACCGGTCGCTGACCTGGTCGACGGTGGCGGTGGCGCTGCCGCTGCTGGTCACCGCGAGTGTGCTCGCCGGATCGCAGGATGGCTGGGCGATCGCCCTCGGCGCGGCCGTGCTGCTCGTGACGGTGCTGCGCACCAGGGCTTTTCCGCTCGCGGTGCAGGCAATCGTGCTGTGGACAAGCGCGGTGGTGGCCATTCTGGTGGTTGCCCTCGCGCACAGCACCGACCCGTTCGTGGGCGGTTACCTCGCCCTGGCAGCCCTCGTCAGCGTCGTCGCTGTCGCGGCGAATCCGCCGGCGCACGGCCGGGCCCGCCTGCGCCGACTCGGCAATGCCCTCGAAATGGTGGCCGTCGTCTCGCTGCTGCCGGTACTGCTCGGCGTCTTCAAGGTCTACCCCGACCTGCTCGGAACGTTCTAGTGCCGCTGCTGGGAATTCGTTCGGCGCCGCTGGCAGTGTGGGGCAGCGCGAGCGCCCACCTGCACGATCTCAGCCGAGCGGATGCCGCCATTCGCGCGCCGCTGCCCCTGAACCGACGGATCGGCGTGGTGCAACTCGCCGGCGGCACCGGAGCCTCGATCGTGGCGGCGAGCTTGGCGAGCATTTTCGCGACCCGCCGCACCGGTCTCATCCTCGGGGTCAACGCCTCGGCCGGCACCAACAATATGCTCTGGCAGGCGGGCATCGTCGATAACCCCGGGGCGAGCGCGCTGGGCCTGCGCCCGCTGCGCGCATTCGCTTCACCCTCGTCGGCTGCTGAGGCAGCGGACGGATTGCTCCGCTCCCCCGCCGGACTGGTCGGGCTCGACCTGCGCGACCGCGCGCAACCGACCACGCCGGCGCCCAGCCGCATCTGGTTCGACCAGATCAACCCGATTTCACGATTCTTCGACCTCGTCGTCACCGACTGGGGCGTGCGTGGCTGGCAGATCGATCTGGCCCAGGTCACCCAGGCCAGCCACGTCGTGTGTGTCGTCTGCCGCTCGGAGCGGCACGCAGTGGAAGAGGCCGCGGCAGTGCTGCCGGCCCTGCGCGGGCTGGAAGACGGCCCGCGGGTCGTGCTGGTCATCGTCGACGTCGGCGGAACGGCCAGTCGAGGTGCCCCCGGCGCCCCGGCGCCGAGCGAAACGCCGGTGATTCGTATTCCGTACGACCCGAGCAGCGGCTCCGCGACCCCGCAGGCCAGCGCGGCCCGAGCCGCACGCACCCGCATCTCACACGCACTACTGGCGGGCACCGTCATGACCGAAGCACACCGATCGCTCGCCGCCGGGCGAGAGCACAGCGAGGCACGTCGATGACCCTCAAACTCGTCCACCGCCCCACCCGAGTGACCAGGCCGCTGCAGCGCCCGGAACTCGAGCTGATCTCGCCACCACCGGCAATGCAGGACGGCGCGCAGGGCGGCTTTCCGGTGCAGGCGCTGATTCCCGTTCTCGGTGCCGGCACCAGCGTCATCATGATGGTGACCCTGCGCGGTCAGGCCCTGTTCATGGTCATCGGTGCGCTCATTCTGATCGTGGCAATCGTCGGTGGGCTGGCCATGGCCCTCACCCAGCGCGGCAATGCGGCGCGCACTCGGCGGGTGCAGCGCGAGCGCTACCTCGACTACCTCGAAGTGCTGCGTGCCCGCATGCGCCGCACCGGCAAAGACACCCGCGCCACGGCGAGCCTGCTCAATCCCGACCCGGCCGCCCTGATCGAACTCGTTCGCGATCCGGGCCGGCTCTGGGAACGTCGCCGGCACCACGATGATTTTCTGCAGCCTCGCCTCGGCCTCGGCGACGTTCCCTGGTTCAACCTCTCGGTTCCGGCCGAGCCGAATCCGGTGCAACCCTTCGACCCGATTCTGGCCGGCGAGGCCGGTCAGGTCACCGCACACTACTCGATGGTGCGCGGCATGCCCGTCACGCTCAACCTCGATGGCGCCGGCACTGTCGCGATCATCGGTGAACGAGCGGATGCCGTTCAGGCCGCCCGGGCGCTCATTCTGCAGCTCGCCGCCCTGCACGCCCCCGACGATGTGCGCATGGCCATCGCCTACCCTCCCTCGGCGGCGTCCGACTGGGCCGGCGTTGATCTGCTCCCCCATTTCGTCGACGAGGCCACCTTCGACGGACCGATCCCGGCCCGTCGCGTCGCGTCCGACGCCGACGCGCTGCGCAAGGTACTTGGCCAGGAACTCGGCGACCGGGCCCAGCTGGCCGCGACCGCCAAGCGCAGCAGCGGCCGCAGCGGCGGCGCCGAGAACTCCCGCCTGATCGTGTTCATCGACGACTATGGCCACGTCGCATCCGCTCTGCCGGTGCCCGACGCCGACCTATCGCCGACCGACCTGCAAATCACCATGGTGCACCTGCTCAGCGATCGCCTGCACGAACCGAGCGATGTCACCGTACGGATGACCGTGGCCGATGGCGCGGCGGAGATCACCGACGCGCGAGCGGATGCCTCCGGGCAGGTTCTGGTGCAAAAGACCGAGCTCGATAAAATCTCCGGCGCCCTGTTCGAGACCGTCGCGCGGATGCTCACCCCGCTGCGGTTGAGTCTGACCCGGCAGGACGAGGTCGAATCGGCCAGAGCCGTCGACATTGCCGAATTGCTCGGCATCGGCTCGATCGCCGGCTTCGATACCCAAGAGGCGTGGGAGCCCCGGTCACCGCGCGACTTTCTGCGTGTGCCGATCGGGCTCGACGACTTCGGCGACCCGGTACTGCTCGACCTCAAAGAGTCGGCGCAGCTCGGCATGGGACCGCACGGTCTGTGCATCGGCGCGACCGGTTCGGGCAAGAGCGAGCTGCTGCGCACGCTGATTCTGGCGCTCGCTCTCTCGCACGGTCCCGACGATGTCAGCATGGTTCTGGTCGACTACAAGGGCGGCGCCGCATTCGCCCCGTTCGCCGGGCTTCCGCACGTGGCCGGCATTATCGACAACCTCGCCGACGATCCGCAACTGACCCAGCGTGCACGCGTGAGCATTGCCGGCGAGGTTGTGCGCCGGCAGAAGCTGCTGAAAGACGCCGACAATGCGCCATCGATCACGCACTACCGTGCGGTGCAGGCGACCCGGCCCGATCTGCCCCCGCTGCCGCACCTGCTCATCGTCATCGACGAGTTCGGTGAGTTGCTCGCCGCCGAACCCGATTTCGTCGACCTGCTGCTCACGATCGGCCGGATCGGCCGCTCGATCGGCGTGCACTTGCTGCTCTCCAGCCAGCGCATTGAGTCCGGCAAGCTGCGCGGCCTCGAGACCTACCTGTCCTACCGCGTGGGCCTGCGCACCTTCTCAGCGTCGGAATCGGCGATCGTACTCGACACCCCCGATGCCTTTCACCTGCCTGCCATTCCCGGATACGCCTATCTCAAGGTGGACACCTCGGTGTATCGCCGGTTCCGTTCGGGATATGTCTCCGGGCCGGCGGCCACCGACATGTCCCCGGCCGATGACGCGGCCACGGCCGTGCGGCTCGAAGCCCGACCGCTGCCGCTGTACAACGGGCTCGGACGCCGGGATGACACGGAAACCGCCGAAGAGGCACTGGCCCGGCCGGGCACCGGCCGGGTGCTGGTCGACGCGGCCGTCGACGAACTGCGCGGGGCAGCCCGGCCGGTGGCCCCGGTCTGGCTGGCTCCGCTGCCCGAGCGTTTTGCCCTGTCGCGCGTGCTCACCGACGAGCCCGTGACCACCATGCACGTGCCGATGGGGCTGCTCGACGAACCCGAGAAGCAGCGTCAGGACCCGTGGATGGTCGACCTGACCAGCAGCGGTGGCCACCTGGTCATTTTCGGTGCACCACAATCCGGGCGGAGCATGTTCCTGCGCACCATGGCGGCCTCGCTCGCCCTCACCCACACGCCGCGGCAGGTCAGCGTCTACGCCATGGACTTCACCGGGTCGGGCCTGACCCGAATCAACGGGTTTCCGCATGTGGGTGGCGTGGCGACCCGATCGAACCCGGACCGGCTCCGACGCCTACTCGAAGAGCTCGGCAGCATGCTCAACATGCGTGAACGTCTCTTCGCCGACCGTGGGATCGATTCGCTGCCGACGCTGCGGTCGCTGCACGCGGCCGGTAGTATCCCGGAGTTGGTCTCGGCCGACATCGTGCTACTCATCGACGGTTTCGGCGCCCTGCGCACGGAGTTCGAAGAGTTCGAACCGGCCCTGTACGATCTGCTGCAGCGCGGCTCCAGCTTTGGAGTGCACGTCGTGCTCTCGATGACCCGATGGAACGAGCTGCGGATGACGCAGCAGCCGCTGATCGGTACCCGCGTCGAATTGCGCCTCAACGACCCGATGGACTCGCAGGTCGGCCGCAAGCTCGCGGCGACCTTGCGCGCTAACCAGCCCGGGCGCGCGTTGACCGACGGCGGACTATTCGCGCAGATCGCGCTGCCGGTTCTGGAGGACACCGCCGACGAACTCATCGGTGTCGAGCTGGAGGCGCTCGCCGTGCGGTCCTCGCACAGCTGGAATGGACCCTCGGCGGCGCCCATCCGCTTGCTGCCGGAGCGCTTCTCCCGACGGGAACTCCCCGACGCGCTGGATTCTCCGGACGAACTGCCCATCGGGCTGCGGCAGGACACCATGGAACCGGCGTTCCTGGACCTCGCCGGCCGCGACCAGCACGTGCTCGTGTTCGGTGACCACGCCTCGGGCAAGTCCAACTTTCTGCTCGGCGTTATTCACGGGCTGACCGAGCGGTACACACCCGACGAACTGGTCATCGGCGTCATGGACGTGCGCGGCGCGCTCTCCAACGCCTGCGACGACGACTACCTCGGCGGTTCGGCCGAGTCCGGCGTTGCCGCGCGCACCCTGTCGACCGCAATCGCTGAGGAGCTCACGAGACGGCAGAATTCGGCCGACCGTTCCGTGGGTCCGCGCATTGTCATTATCGCCGACGACCTCGACGTTCTCGCCTCAGGAGGCACCGAACCGTTGAACCCGCTGTTGGCGTTTTTGCCGAGCGCCCGCGAACTGCGGCTGAACGTCATCGTGACCCGGCCGGTCGCCGGCGCCACCCGTGCACTGTACGACGTGGTGCTGCAGTCGCTGCGCGACACCGGTGCAACGACCCTGATCCTCTCGGGCGAGCGCTCGGAAGGCCAGATCTCCCCCGGCGTGTACGCCGAGCAGATGACGCCGGGTCGCGGCCGACTCGTGCGTCGCGGCGACCGCGCCCGGATCGTGCAAATCGTTGATGCCGCGGCGAACGAGGTTGCGCACAGCCCGGTCGAAGCGATCGAGGTGCCCGCATGACCGTGGCGCAGGCACCGCTGCACATCGTCGTCTCAGGAACGGCCGGCGGGGTTGGCACAACAACGATCACCGCGCTGATCTACGATCTGCTCGGATCGATGCCGGGGGGCGCGCCGACGCTGGCGGACCACTCGTCGGGGCAGCTGGGCATCCGCTTGCCGCACGGAGATAGTGCGCCGCGGATCGACAATATCGGGGTGCACGACCTCGGCCCGCACGCCGACGGCGAGGGACTCGACCTGGTCGAATCGGTCACGACCCTCGCCGTTATCGTCACCGCGAACACGCCGCTGGGCCTTGCAGGGGCGGAACGAACCCTCGCCACGATCGGCGCCCGGTACGGCGCGGCCGGACTCGCCCGGGTTACCGTCGTCGCCGTCGGAGTGTTCGGACCGGCGCGCACCCGGCGCCTGATCGCGCGCCTGCACACGGCGCGGGGGCGCGGCAGTCTCATCGTCGTACCGACCGACCCGGCGCTGGCCGGGTCGGGGCCGATTCCCCTGCACCAGCTCAATCGGCGCACGCTCGCCGCGGTGGCCGAACTCGGCGTGCACCTGCGCATGCAGATCGGGCTCTATCGGAGGTAGGGGTGGCGACGTGCGTCCGCTCAACCCTGGGTACCGTTTTCGGATGTGGGTCGCCGGTCGGCCGCGCAGCGCCTAGCGTTAAGCCATGGCCATTTCTCCTCTTGTCGAGCCCGTCGAACGGCTCAGCGCCGCCGAATCCGTGCGCACTGCCCGCCAGCGTCGTCTGCCCCAGCTCAACGAGCTCGGCCAGCGCCGCCTCGCCAACGCTCGGGTGCTCGTGCTCGGCGCCGGTGGTCTCGGCTCCCCCGCCCTGCTCTACCTCGCTGCGGCCGGCGTGGGAACCATCGGCATTGTCGACGGTGACGACGTGGAACCGAGCAACCTGCAGCGGCAGATTGCCCACGGGCAAGCAGATGTCGGCCGGCCCAAGGTGGACAGCGCCGCCGAGCGCATCGCCGAGATCGCCCCGGAAACCACGGTCGTGCGGCACGCCGAACGCCTCGTTGCGAGCAACGCGGCCGAGATCCTCGGCGGCTACCACGTGGTCATCGACGGCACCGACAACTTTCCCACCCGGTTTCTCGTCAACGATACCTGCGCGCGGCTCGGGTTGCCGCTGGTGTGGGCATCCGTTCTGCGGTTCGACGCTCAGCTCTCGGTGTTCTGGGCCACGCCGCCGGCCGACTCGGGAATCACCGGCGTGCACCTGCGCGACCTGTTTCCGACGCCGCCGGCCGAGGGCGCGGTGCCCAATTGCGCCGACGCCGGTGTTCTCGGCGCGCTGTGCGGCCAGGTCGGGTCGCTCATGGCCACCGAAACCATCAAGCTCATCACCGGAATTGGTTCACCGCTGATCGGTCGTGTGCTCGTCATCGATGCCCTGTCGGGCCGGTTCAGCGAGATTCCGCTGCTGGGCACCGGCATAGCGGCCGAGCCGACCGGCGCGGAAGTAGCCGCCAACGCAGCCGCCCTCGAAGCCGACAACGCGGCCGATGCCGCGAGCGCTGCCGCGGTGTCCGGCGTCGAACTCGTCGACCGCCTCGCCGCTTTGCGTGCGGGCACCGACAGCTTTCTCGTCGTGGACGTGCGCGAGCCGAGCGAACACGCCGAAAGCTCGATTCCCACGGCCAAATTGCTGCCCATCGGGGAGCTTTTGACCGAGGGAGTACTTTCGGACAGCGCCCGTGCATCGCTGCCCGAGGACACCCCGCTGATCGTGCACTGCCACGCCGGTGGCCGTGCCGCCCGGGCCGCCGCCGCACTGCTCGAGGCCGGATTCACCGACGTTTCGGTACTCACCGGAGGAATCGTCGAGTGGGATGACCTCGTCACGGCCGGGCGCGCGCCCGGGGTCGGCAGCCACTGGGCGTCGCTCGAGCCCGCCACAACCGGGCGGCATGCGTCCGCACGCGATGACTCCGGCAGCGCCGGCCCGTCCGACACCCTGGTTTAGGCCATGACCGCCCCCGAACGACACGACGCGCACGCACACCTCACACCGGCCGGGCGGGCGGATGCCTGCGCGCCGGCCGCCTCCGCTCGCACCGTTGTCGAGCAACTCGCCATCGTGCTCGGCAGCGTCGCTCCGCTTCCCGCGGTGCGAGTGCCCCTCGACGCGGCCCGCGGGCTCGTGCTGGCCGAGGACGTGTTGACTGCGACCGACACGCCTCCGTTCGACAACTCGGCCATGGACGGCTACGCGGTTATCCGCGCCGACCTGCTCGGAGCTTCCGCGCAGAATCCGATCACGCTGCCCGTGGTGGCCGACCTCGCTGCCGGCACCGCGGAGAACCCGCGACTGCTGCCCGGGCAGGTCGCCCGCATCATGACCGGCGCACCGATTCCCGATGGGGCGGATGCCGTCGTGCCGATCGAAGACACCGACCAGGGCACCGACCTGGTCGCGATCCGGCAGGCACCCGTCGCCGCAGCGCACATTCGTCGCGCCGGCGAAGACGCCCACGCTGGCGACCGGGTGCTCGCCGCGGGCAGCGTGCTGTGGCCGGCCCGGGTCGCGGCAGCGGCCAGCGCCGGAACCAGTACGGTGCTCGTACATCCCGCACCGCGTGTCGCCGTCATCTCCACCGGAAGCGAGCTCGTCACCCCGGGCAGTCCCACCCGGCGCGGACAGATTCCGGACTCCAACTCCTTTCTGCTGTCGGCGGCAGTCGCCGAAGCCGGTGGCATCCCCGTGCGGATCGGAGCCGTGCCCGACGATGACGACACCCTGCGCGCGGTGTTGGCCGAACTGGCCGGAACGGTCGACGTAATCGTGCTCTCCGGCGGCGTGAGCGTCGGAGCGTACGACGTGGTCAAAGCCGTGTTGCAGCCGCTCGGCACCGTGCACTTCGGACCGGTGAAGATGCAACCCGGCAAACCGCAAGGGTTCGGGCGCTGGCCCGCCGGCACGCAGGGACCGCTCATCTTCGCCCTGCCCGGCAACCCGGTGAGCGCCTACGTGTCCTTCGAGGTGTTCGTGCGTCCCGCGCTGCGGCTACTGCTCGGCCAGCCCGAGCTGCACCGCCGCCAGGTCACGGCGACCGTCGTCGACGGCTGGACATCTCCGCCCGGACGCGCCCAGTACATGCCGGTCGTTGTCACGACCGGCACCGTCTTCGAGCACGCACCGGCCGACAACCCCCGGGAAGCCAGCACGGGCGCCAGCACCGGCACCACCCGCGTCGAGGTGCGCCCGGCCTCCCGCGGCGGGTCGGGTTCGCACCTGGTCGCCGGCCTGGCGCAGGCCAACGGGCTGGCCATTATTTCTGAAGGCACGACTCAGGTTCGTGGCGGCGACCTCATCACTGTCATGCTGACATCATGACGCACACCACCGACACGACCGGCGCGGCCGTGCCCGCCCAGCTGTTCACCCATCTCGATTCGTCCGGGCAGGCCCGGATGGTCGACGTGACCGATAAGGTTCCGACCGTGCGCAGCGCCACGGCCGCCGGATTCGTGCGTTGCGGCGCCCCGGTGATCGCCGCCCTCCGCGACGGCACAGCGCCCAAGGGCGACGTGCTTGCCGTTGCGCGCATCGCCGGAATCCAGGGCGCCAAGAAGACCGCCGATCTGCTCCCGCTGGCCCACGTGATCGGCGTGCACGGCGCCGTGGTCGACCTGATCGTCGAGGATGACGGCGTGCGCATCACCGCCACCGTGCGCACCGCCGACCGCACCGGCGTCGAAATGGAGGCGTTCACCGCCGTCTCGGTCGCCGCCCTCGCCGTGGTCGATATGGTCAAGGGGCTCGATAAATCCGTCACCATCGAAAACGTGCGCCTGCTCGCCAAGAGCGGCGGCAAAAGCGGCGACTGGCTCCGCGCCGAAAGCTGAGCGGATGCTCCGGGTCGACCTCATCGTGCTCGCCGGCGGGCGCGGCAGCCGCCTCGGCGGCGCACTCAAACCCGCGGTTGAGGTCGCCGGGCGTACCCTGCTCTCCCGCGTGCTCGACGCCCGCCCGCTGGCCGAGCGGGCCGTCGTCGTCGGCCCCGCCGAAGCACGTCCGGCCGCCATCGACGGACACGGCAATGCCGTCTCGGTTGTCTGGGCGCTCGAAGACCCTCCCTTCGGTGGCCCGGTCGCCGGTCTCGCCGCCGGCCTGGCCGCACTCGAAGCCGCACACGAAGCCGCACACGACGCCGATGCTCCCACTCGCGATGAAGCCGACGCTCTCACTCTCGGTTTAGCCGACGCTCCGACTCTCGACGAACCCGCCGGCTGGGTGCTCGTGCTCGCCTGCGATCTCCCCTTGGGAGCCGAGGCTGCCCGCACTCTCCTTGTCTGCGCATCCGCTTTGGTGCAGACCGGGGAGGCCGACAACGTTGACGGAGTGCATTTCAGTGACAACCACGGCCGCCCCCAGTGGCTCGCCGCACTCTACCGGGCACCGGCGCTTCGTGCGGCGATGGCCCGCCTCGGCGACCGGGTCGACGGTGCCAGCATGCGCATACTGCTCGAGGGGCTCCATCTCACGGCGCTCCTGGACGAATCCACAGCGAGTACTGACGTCGACACATGGGAAGATGTGGAGAGCAGCACCGCTCGCCTGACCGGTGCACCTGACGCAGTGACCCGACCCGAGGAGTGACCAGATGAGCTCTGCACCGCTGCCCCCCGAAGCGCTCGACGCGTGGCTCACGGCCCTCGCCGACCGGCTCCAGCTCAACCCGGCCGACGTACCCGTGGGCGACCTGCTCGATGTGGCCCGCGATGTCGCCCACAACGTGGCCCGCCCGGCCGCACCGCTCAGCACCTTTCTGATCGGCCTCGCCGCCGCGAAAAACGGTGGAACCGGCGCCGACATTGAAGCCGCCTGTGCCGCCGCCAGCGAACTCGCCCTCGACTGGGCACCGGAAAAACTCTGATGGCCACCCTGCGTTTCTTCGCCGGCGCCGCCGAAGCCGCCGAGGCCGATACGGCAACGCTCGATGCGAGCACGATCGGCGAATTGCGCGCCCAGCTCGGCGAGCGCTACGGCAGCGAGTTCGGGCGCGTACTCGGGCTGTGTTCCCTGCTCGTGAACGGTGCGCGCGCCACCGACGATGCGGTCACGCTCGCGTCCACCGACACGGTCGACGTGCTCCCGCCCTTCGCTGGCGGCTAACCACTCGAAGGACGCTACAGACCGACCCAGGAATGGGTTCCGTCGAGTTCATATTGCTTCTTCCAGATCGGAACCTCGGCCTTCACCGACTCCACGAGGCTTTCGCAGGCCGCGAAGGCGTCACCCCGGTGCGCGCTCGCGACCGCAGCCACGAGGGCCAGATCGCCCACCTCGAGGTGTCCGATGCGGTGGCTCACTGCCAACACCACCAGCGGATGCTCCGCCCGCACCCGGTCGGCGATCTCACCGATAATGCGCCCAGCGTCGGGATGTGCGCTGTAATCCAGGCCGGTAACGCGGCCGACCGCATCCGGATCATGGTCGCGCACCTGCCCGATGAATGTGACCACGGCGCCGTGCTCCGGTCCGGACACAGCGGACACGTGCTCGCCCACGTCGAGCAGCGACTCGGTCACCCGGGCAAAATCCAGCGGGGCCGCAGCCATCAGTGATCGCCGCCGTCGAGCTGGTCGATGATGTGCCGCACGAGCGGCGCGATAATGGCCACACCGTCGCGCACCGCGCCGACCGAACCTGGCAGGTTCACCACCAGGGCACCGTTGTTGCCGACCGAATCGGCGATGCCGGCCAGGCCACGGGACAGCATCGCGGTGGGGATCGTCGCGACGCTGAGCATGCGCATCCGCTCGGAAATGCCGGGCAGTACCGTGCGTAACAGCGTGGCGGTGCCTTCGGGCGTGAGGTCACGTGCCGAAACGCCGGTGCCGCCGGTTGTCACGACGAGGCGGGCGCCGTCGCCGAGCGCGGCCGAGATCGCCCCGGCGACGCTCTCGATACCGTCGGGCACGACCCGAGGTGGCCCGCAGGGAATACCAACCTCGCCGAGCGCATCCACGGTCGCCGGACCGGATCGATCCTCACGTTCACCGCGCGAGCAGCGATCAGACACGGTGATCACGACGGCCCCGAGTTCGGCCCCAAGCTTGAGCTGAGTTTTCACCGTTCCACAGTACCGCGGCCCGCTGGGCGGCGCCCGGCTCCCCCACGAGAAGCGGATGCCGCTAACCGGCATCCGCGTGCGCCGAAATCATTTGTCACGGTGTTTGCGCCATGCACCGCGGTCGGGAAGCGAACAAGCTGGCTGCGCAGCACAGCTAAACCATCGGGCCCCTGCCCGACCAAACAGCCGAGGAACCCCATGTCACCCGTCTCACCACCACGCGTCGTCACCACGCTGAAGCCGGACCTCTCGAACTGGGATCCGGAACACGAAGAAACGTGGGATTCGCACCTCGCCTGGCGCACCCTGTGGATCACCACGTTCAGCATGACCCTCGCGTTCGCGGCCTGGTACCTGGTCAGCGCGATCGCTCCGCGGCTCAATGACATCGGGTTCGACCTCAGCACCAGCCAGCTGTATTGGCTCGTCGCCCTGCCCGGGCTCGCCGCTGGGATGCTCCGGCTCGTGTTCATGTTTCTGCCGCCGATTCTCGGCACCCGCACACTCGTCGTCCTGGCCAGTGCGCTGCTCCTGCTGCCGATGATCGGCTGGACGCTCGTCGCCCGAGACACCTCAACCCCGTACTGGGTACTGCTCGCACTCTCGTTCGCCGCGGGTGTCGGCGGTGGCAGCTTCTCGGGGTTCATGGCTTCGACCAGCTATTTCTTTCCCAAGCGCCTCGCCGGAACCGCCCTGGGTCTGCAGGCGGGGCTCGGCAACTTCGGCATCGGACTGATTCAGTTACTCACCCCGTGGGTGGTTGGTTTCGGCCTGCTCGGCACCGCAGCCCTAACCCCGGAGAGCGACTCCAACGGCGAATTGGTCTGGCTACACAACGGCGGACTCGTACTCGTGCCCTGGGTGCTCCTCGCGATCATCCTCGCCCTCGTCTTTCTGCGACGCGTGCCGATCAAGGCCAATTTTCGGCAGCAGCTCGACATCTTCAAGGTCAAGCACACCTGGATCATGACCGCCATCTACCTGATGAGCTTCGGCGCGTTCAGCGGTCTGGCCGCGCAAATGGGCCTGATCATTCTCAACGTCTACGGCGACTTTCCCGATGCCCCCAACCCGCTCGCTTTCGCCTTCATCGGCCCGGTCCTCGGTGCCCTCGTGCGGGCGGCAACGGGGCCGCTATGCGACCGGTTCGGCGGCGCCATCTTCACGTTCCTCGGCGGCGCGGGCATGACCGTCGGCACAATCATCACGGTGTTCTTTCTCACGCCGACGAGCGTGGATGAGTTCTACGGCTTTCTCACGGGCATGCTCATCATCTTCTTCTTCTCCGGCCTGGCCAACGCGGGAACGTTCAAGCAGATGCCGATGATCTTCCCCAAGCGGCAGGCCGGCGGCGCGATCGGCTGGACCGCCTCGATCGCTGCCTTCGGACCGTTCATTGTGGGCATGGCCCTCACCGCGATGAGCCCGACCGCGTTCTTCGTCGGCTGCGCCGTGTTCTGCCTGTTTTGCACCGGTCTGGCCTGGTTCTACTACGCCCGCCCCGGTGCACCCAACCCGAGCTGACGCTCCCGTCGCTGCCCGAGGTCCGCTCCTCCAGCGGGGGCCTCGGGTTTTTTCCCGCCCGGGGCCATACTGAAACGAGGAGGTCACCGATGACCCAGGATGACGAACCGATCGGCGGCGATCCGGCCTGCTGGCTCGAACAGGTCTGCCCGGAATGCGGCGCCTACGTCTCCGGCGAGCTGCCGGCCCGCTGCTGGCGCTGCGACACCGTGGTCGCCCCGTCCTGAGCCCGGTGCACTGGCGGTCGCGCGCGAGTTGCGCCAGTGCGCGCCAGGCGCAACACCCGCGCACCAGCGCAGGTTCCGCGCCACACGGCGCGCGGGATCCGCGCAGCTCCGGGCGGTTACCGCAGGATGCCGCGTTGCCGGGCGGCGGAGACCGCGGCGGTGCGCGAGCTGACGTCCAGTTTCGTGAAGATGTGCGCGAGATGGGATTTGACGGTGGTTTCGCTGACAAAGAGCTTGGCGGCGATCTCGGTGTTGGATTGGCCGGAGGCGACGCAGTCGAGCACCTGCATCTCGCGAGCGCTGAGACTGGCGTGGGGGGCGCGCATCCGGGTCAGGAGCCGAGACACGATCACCGGCGCGATGGCACTTTCGCCGGCTGCGGCGGCACGCACCCCGGCAATCAACTCGTGCGGGGGCGCATCTTTGAGGAGATAGCCGCTGGCACCGGCCGCGACCGCGCCGAGAATGTCGGCATCGGAGTCGTAGTTCGTCAGCACGAGCACGTACGGAGCCGCGTCGAGGGCCCGGATGCGGCGGGTGGCGTCGGCTCCGGTGGCGGATTCACCGACACCGAATTGCAGGTCCATCAGCACAATGTCGGGGCTTTCACGCTCAGCAGCCGCCACGGCCTGGTCGGGGGTGGCCGCTTCGGCGACGACCTCGAAGTCGTCTTCCAAGCTGAACAGTGCGTTCAGGCCGGCGCGAACGATGGGGTGATCATCCGCTATAACGAGCCTGATCATGGTGTCTCCCTCAGGGAAAGATCAACGATCACGGTGGTCCCCTGACCCACCGCCGTATCGACGGTGAGGGTGCCGCCGAGTTGCTGCACACGCTCCCGAGTCGCCACGAGCCCGAATGAATCCGATTTCTCGACCGAGTTCAGCGCCGAACCGTTGGGGTCGAAGCCCGCGCCATCGTCCTCCACGGTGAACCGCAGTTCTTCCGCGCTAACGGCCAGCGCGATGGTCGCCGTGCTGGCATGAGCGTGCTGGATGACGTTGGCGATGGCACCCTGGGCAATGCGCAGCAGCGCCGTCTGCAGGTGCATGGGCAGCGTGACCGTATCGGAAACGCGCACCTGCACCGCGAGTCCCTGGCTGGCCCACTGCGTTGCAGCGAGCCGGCGCAGTGCGCCACCGAGACCCTGATCGTCTAGTTGCGGCGGGGTGAGTTCGCGAATGAAGCGGCGCGCTTCGGCCAGGTTTCCGGCGGCAGTCTCGCGTGCGAGCCGGATATGTTCCACTCCCGGCCGGTCGGGATCGGCCCGCTCAGCGGCGTGCAGCAACATCTGGATGCTGGAAAGCCCCTGGGCCAAAGTGTCATGAATTTCTCGCGCCAGACGGGCGCGTTCGGCGAGCACACCCGACTCATGCTCGTTCGCCGCGAGCTGACCGCGGGTGGCGAGCAGCTCGGCCATGAGGGCCTCGCGCTGCGCCGCCTCGCGCGCGAGAGCTTGGTAGCCGAGGCCGATCAGCAGCGCAACACCGGCACCGACCAGTGGGCCGACCACCCCGCCGACGGTCCACCCGCCGCGCAGCCCGAGGGCGACGATCGCCACAACGGTCGACACCACGATTGCGGCGGACCCCCACCATCGGCCAAGAAGGTGCAGGTAGAGAAAGAACAGGGGAAAGACCAGATACGCGGCCTCGGGGCTGAGCCAGAGCAAAGCCATCCACTCGAGCGTCAACACCGCCAGCCAGCGCAGGCGTCTGCCGCGGGCGCCACCCGAGCGCACGATCACCCCGCCGAGGCCGTACGTCAGAACGAGCACGGCAGCCAGAACGATGACAAGGATGCTGCTGTCGGTGGGCGCGAACACCGCGCCGGCGACCACCAGAACGGTCAAGACCAGAAACAGCGTGTGCAGACCGGTACGCAGACCCACGAAAACGGGGGTCAATGCGTTCGGGGCCACGGTTCAACGTTACGTGATCGCCGAGGATGGTCATCCTCCAAAAGGATGACGGCGCGGTCCACCCTCGGGGCGCACACTGCCGTCCGGCCGGGTGATGACCCACGCACGGCGAGAGGGGAAAGTAGGGAGAGTCGTCACAGGGATGGCAGGAAAGGCACAAATGTTCGTCGCGTTACGCGATCTCCGCTTTGCTCGGGGCCGGTTTATCCTCATCGGCTCTGTTGTCGCCCTCATCACCGTTCTCGTCGGGTTCCTCAGCGGTCTCACGGGCGGCCTGGCCACCCAGAACATATCGGGCGTGCTGGCCATTCCCGCCGACCGGATCGTGTTCTCCGCCCCCAGCACCGGAGACGCCGGCACGAGCTTTTCCGACTCCAGCATCACCGAGCCCGAGGCTGCCAATTGGGCGGCAACGGATGGTGTCACCTCCGCCGAACCGATCGGGATCAGCCAGACGCGCGCCGAAGCCGGTGACACGCGTGCCGCCATCGCCGTCTTCGGGGTGCAACCGGGATTTGATTCCACCGCCCCCTCGGCTAATGGCCTCCTGAGTCTCTCCGACCCCGCTGCCACGGACCTCGGTGTCACAACCGGAGACGACGTGACGATCGCCGGCACAATCTACTCGGTGCAGACCATATCCGGAAACGGCTGGTACAGCCACACTCCGGTCGTGCAGATGACCCTGCACGACTGGCAGGCTTACTCCGCCGCAACGGGGAGCCCCGACGCGTACGCCACCGTGCTCGCCGTGAGCGGCGATCCCGACTGGGCCGCCGCGGATACCGACAACACGACAGTGTCCCAGAGCATTCTCAGCTCGTTGACCGCGCTCAGCGCGTTCCGCTCCGAGATCGGATCCCTGCTGCTCATGGTCGCGATGCTGTTCGGCATTTCCGGGCTCGTGATCGGCGCCTTCTTCACCGTCTGGACGATGCAGCGCAAGGGAGACATCGCCGTGCTCAAGGCCCTCGGTGCCAGCACCGGTTCACTGGTTCGTGACGCCCTCGGACAGGCGCTGATCGTGCTGGTCCTGGGCATTGGAATCGGCCTGGGGCTCGTGGCCGTTCTCGGTTCGCTCGCCGGCAGTGCGCTGCCGTTCATGCTGAGTCCCCTGACAACCCTCCTCCCGGGCGCGATCATGATCGTGCTCGGCCTCGCCGGTGCCGCATTCGCGCTCCGCTCCGTCACATCCGCCGACCCCCTCACCGCCCTTGGGAGCAACCGATGATCAGCCTCCGTAACATCACCCTCACCTTCTCCGACGGCGACTCCCGCCTGACCGCGGTCGACCGCGTCAGCCTCACTGCCCGGCCCGGCACCGTCACCGGCATCACAGGCCCCAGCGGCTCGGGAAAATCGAGTCTGCTCGCTGTCGCTGCCACCCTCATTCGCCCGGATTCCGGGGAAGTCCTCATCGACGACATCGACGCCACCCGACTGACACCCGGCGAACGGACAGAACTGCGCCGCAACAAAATCGGCATCGTTTTTCAGCAGCCCAACCTCATCCCCTCCCTGACCGCGAGCGAGCAGCTCACCGTGATGAACGAACTCGGCGCCGGCAGCAGCCGGCAGAACCGGGCGAAGGCCACCGCGCGTGCCGACCTGCTCCTGCACGCGGTCGGCCTCGGCGACCAGCGCACCAAGCGTCCCCATCAGCTTTCCGGTGGGCAGCGCCAGCGGGTCAACATTGCCCGTGCCTTGATGAACGATCCGAGTGTGCTCCTGATCGACGAGCCGACCAGCGCTCTGGATCAGGAACGTGGCGCCAGCATCATCGAACTGATCCTGCGGCTCACCGATGAGTTGAACACGTCAACCCTGCTGGTCACCCACGACCTCGTGCATCTGCCCCGCATGCACGGCAGCGTTCACCTCGTCGACGGCGCACTCGTCGACGAGTTCGCCACCGTCTAGTTCTTCCGCTGTCCCTCGCCCACACCGCACCCGGTTGCGGGCCGGGCCGCCCGGCTACTCGTCGAGGTACTCCGCGAGCACCCTGGCATGGTTCACGTGCGGGTCTTTCGCCCCGTAGACCAGGGTGGTAACGCCCGCGGCGACCCGCACCCGCAACGCCGCAACGCCGGCCTGCGTCTCAGCATTCGAATCGAGTTCGGCTCGGTAACGCAGCGCAAACTCCTCCATGCGTTCCGGGTCGTGGTCCCACCAGGTGCGCAGCGCCGGCGACGGCGCGACGTCTTTGAGCCACTCATCGAGCTGGGCGTGCTCCTTCGAAACGCCGCGCGGCCAGAGCCGATCCACGAGCACCCGATATCCATCATCAGCGGATGCCGCAGCATACGCCCGCTTGATTTGCACCGACATGCTGGAATACTACCGGCGTGCGCGTTGCACGGGGCGTTCGCTTTTCTCCCAGCCGCGACGGGGTGCCCGCGACCCGGCACCGCGAGGATTATCCCGGGACCGGTAGACCACGTAGGGACGAACGAGGTACCCGAGCGGCGCTGAAAACACGTGCACCAGCCGGGTGAACGGCCAGAGCAGAAACAAGGTCGTGGCGGTGAGCACGTGCAGTTGAAAGAAGAACGGCACATCACTCATCAGGGCGGGATCAGGCTGCAGGCTGTACAGCGAGCGGATCCACGGCGAGATCGACCCACGATAGTCGTAGCCGCCGCCGAAAATTTGGTACAGCACGGTGGCGGTCGTCCCGAAGGCGATGGTGCCGGCCAGGAATACGTACATGACTTTGTCCATCACCGTCGTGACCAAAAGCACCCGCTTGGTCAGGCGCCGGCGGTAGATCAAAATGGCCAGCCCGGTCACGGTCAGCGCGGCCGCGAAGCTGCCGAGCCAGGTCGCGCCGAGGTGGTACATATGCTCGGTCACGCCGAAGAACTCCAGCCACTCCTTGGGAATGAACAGGCCAACAATATGCCCGCCGATCACCATGAGAATGCCGTAGTGGAACATCGGTGAGCCCCAGCGCAGCAGTCGATTCTCGTAGGTTTGGCTCGATCGTGACGTCCAGCCGAACTGGTCGTAGCGATAGCGCAGCAGATGGCCGACCACGAACACGCCCGTCGCGGCGTAGGGAAAAGCGACCCAGAGCAGGAAATCCCAGGCGGTCATACTCTCACGTCCTCGTTTGCATGTGCGGAAAACGGCTTTAGATTTCCGAGGTAGGTCATACCGACGGTCTCGGTCGGCGGTCCCTCATTGACGAGGTTGAGGTAGCGTTCGCGGGTCTCCTCGTCGATCACGGGCAGCGACAGCGACACCGCCTCGACGATGCGGGCGTAGGGGCTGTCGAATTTCTCGAGGGCCGTACGCAGAACCTCGATGCCGTCGCGATGCGCGGCGAGTAGCTCCTGCGCGATCGGCGAGTCGGAGCGCGCCGAGAATTCCAACACCATCGGCAGGTAGTCGGGAAGTTCGTCGGCGCCGACCTGCCAGCCGGCCGCCCGGTAGGCCTCGACGAAGCGCACAAGCGCCATACCGCGGCGGCGGGTATCCCCGGCCGCATAGTAGGTGAGGTACGGGCAGCATTTGCGTTTCAGGTCGAAGGTCGCGGTGAAGTGGGTTTCAAGCTCCTGCTGGCTCTGGTCGTTGACCGCCGCGAAAAACTCGTCGAAGGTGCGGCGCAACGGGTGGGGCAGATCCACAACGGATGCCTCGACGAGCGCAAACTGCGCACGACGCTCCGGCGTCGGGTAGTCGAGCAGAATCGACGCCGCCATGTGCGCAATAACGCCCTGCTCGGGCGTCAGCGGAACAGCCGCGATCGATTTCGGTGCCACCTTCGGCGCCCGAAAGCCGAAATTCATCCGGGTACGGAGCGGGCGGGTGCTCACGCCGGGCTCCCGGCATCCGCTACCGGCGGGAACATGCCCTCTGGCACCCCGCCGCCGTTCCAGTTGAGTAGGTTGATCCGGCCCGGGGTGGTCGGGGCTGTGGCACTGGACGAGTTGGTACCGGAACGCCCGGTCATCTCGTTGTAGTTGTCGACGGTGGCGCCGAGCGGCATACCGACGGTGTTGCCGAAGGGGCCGGAGTGCCCGGCCGCGCCGGGCCCGCCCATGCCGGGGCCGCCGTCGGTGTCGAGCGAGCAGCCGAGCTCTTCCAGCTCCCGCGCGGTCTCCACGTGCGCTTTCGGAATGACGTAACGGTCTTCATACTTGGCGATGGCGAGCAGCCGATACATGGCGGTGATGGTCTCACCGGTCATGCCGACCGCGTTCGGAATGCGCTCGTCGGGCTCGTTGCCGAGGTTAATGTCGCGCATGTACGCGCGCATCGCGGCGAGCTTGCGCAGCGACAGCTCAACCGGAACGACGTCGCCGGCCGAAAACAGCCCGGCGAGGTATTCCACCGGGATGCGCAGCTTGTCGATCGCGGCGAACAGGGTGCGGGCGTCTTCGCCGTCGCTGCCGGAGTTGCTCACCACGTCAACCACGGGCGACAGCGGGGGGATGTACCAGACCATCGGCATCGTGCGGTATTCCGGGTGCAGCGGCAACGCGATCTCATACTCGGAGATGAGCTTGTAAATGGGGCTGTTCTGAGCGGCTTCGATCCAGTCGTCGGCCATGCCCTCCGCCTTGGCTGCGGCGATGACCGCGGGGTCGAACGGGTCGAGAAAGCAGGCACGCTGGGCATCGAGCAGGTCCTGGTCGTTTTCGATCGAGGCCGCTGCGAGCACCGCGTCGGCGTCGTAGAGCATGAGGCCCAGATAGCGCAGCCGTCCGACGCAGGTTTCGGAGCAGATGGTGGGCTTGCCCTGCTCGATCAACGGGTAGCAGAGCGTGCACTTCTCCGCCTTGCCCGTTTTGTGGTTGAAGTACACCTTCTTGTAGGGGCAGGCGGAGACGCACATGCGCCAGCCGCGGCATCCGTCTTCATCGACGAGCACGATGCCGTCTTCTTCGCGCTTGTACATGGCGCCGGAGGGGCAGGCGGCCACGCAGGCGGGGTTGAGGCAGTGCTCGCAAATGCGCGGCAGGTAGAACATGAAGGTCTCTTCGAACTCCATCTTCACGTGCTCGCTCATCGTCGCCAGAATCGGGTCGAGAGCTGCGGTCTCCTGCGAGCCGCCGAGGTTGTCGTCCCAGTTGCCCGACCATTTAATGTCCATGTTCTGGCCGGTCAGCAACGACTTCGGTCGGGCGACCGGGCTTTGAGTGCCGGCTGGCGCGGTGGTGAGCATGTCGTAGTCGTAGGTCCACGGCTCGTAGTAGTCGTCGATCTGCGGCAGGTTCGGGTTGTTGAAGATCTGCGAGAGCTTCTTCAGCCGCCCGCCGGCCTTCAGCTGCAGCCGGCCACGTTTATTGCGCACCCAGCCGCCCTTCCACTTTTCCTGGTTTTCGTACTCGCGCGGGTAGCCGATGCCGGGCCGGGTCTCCACGTTGTTGAACCAGGCGTACTCAACGCCGGTGCGGTTGGTCCAGACCTGCTTGCAGGTGACAGAGCAGGTGTGGCATCCGATGCATTTGTCGAGGTTCATGATCATCGACATCTGGGCCATAACACGCATTAGTAGTCCACTTTCTGACTGCGACGACGAATCACGGTGACCTCGTCGCGTTGGTTCCCGGTCGGGCCGAGGTAGTTGAAGGCGAAGGACAGCTGGGCGTAGCCGCCGATCAGATGGCTGGGCTTCAAGAGGATGCGGGTGAGCGAGTTGTTGGTGCCGCCGCGCATACCGCTGGTTTCCGCGACCGGCACGTTGATGGTGCGGTCTTTCGCGTGGTACATGTACACCGTGCCTTCCGGCATCCGGTGCGACACGATCGCCCGCGCCACGACGACCCCGTTGCGGTTGTATGACTCGATCCACTCGTTGTCGCGTACGCCAATCTTCTCGGCATCCTGCGGGCTCATCCAGATGGTCGGCCCGCCGCGGGAGAGTGAGAGCATGAGCAGGTTGTCCTGGTATTCGGAGTGGATCGACCACTTCGAATGCGGGGTCAGGTAGCGCACCGCGACCTCGGCGTGGCCTTCTGATCCGGACGCTCCCGTTGACGTCGTGGCGCCGACGATCGAATCGTCGAACAGTCGGTGCATATCCAGCGGCGGCCGAAAGATGGGCAGCTGCTCACCGAGCTCGATCATCCAGTCGTGGTCGAGGTAGAAATGCTGGCGACCGGTGAGTGTGTGCCAGGGCTTCAGGTGTTCCACGTTGATGGTGAAGGCGCTGTAACGACGACCGCCGTGCTCGGAACCCGACCATTCCGGGGAGGTGAGCACCGGCACCGGCGCACCCTGCACATCCGGGTAGGAGAACCGGCGGCCCTCGTTGTCGCTGGCCAGCTGGGCGAGTTTGACTCCGGTGCGTTCTTCGAGCTGCCGAAAACCCTGGGTGCCGAGGCGGCCGTTGGTGGTACCCGAGAGGGCCAGCACCATCTCGCAGGCATGAATGGCCGTCGACAGGCGCGGGCGGCCGGCAGCGGGGCCGCTAGCTACCAGGCCGTTCTTTTTGCCGAGGTACTCGACCTCCACGTCGGGGGTGAATTTCACCCCCTTGGTGACCATGCCGAGCTTCGCCGTGAGCGGTCCGAGCGCCCCGAGCTGCGCGGCGAAGGCCGGGTAGTCGCGTTCGACGACGACCAGTTTGGGCATGGTAACGCCGGGAATGAGCGGCTGGTCGTTCAGCACGGTGCCGTGCGGGGTGGCCATGGCATCGGGGGTGTCGTGCGAGAGCGGTGCGGCAACGAGGTCTTTGCGCACGCCGAGATGCGTGACCGACAGCTCCGAGATCTTCGCGGCGAGCACGTGAAAGATATCGAAGTCGGTCTTGGCCTGCCACGGCGGGGCGATCGCCGGGTTGAAGGAGTGAATGAACGGATGCATATCCGTTGTCGACAGGTCGTTCTTCTCATACCAGGTGGCCGGCGGCAACACCACGTCGCTGTAGATGGTGGTACTCGTCATGCGGAAGTCGCTCGTGACCAGCAGGTCGAGCTTGCCTTCCGGGGCGCTTTCGTGCCACTTCATGGTTGTCGGCCGCCGGGCCGGCATCGACTCGACCGCGCGCACAGCGGAGGGCGCCCCGAGCAGGTGCTTGAGAAAATACTCGTTGCCTTTGCCGGAGGAGCCGAGCACGTTGGCCCGCCACACCACGAGCACGCGGGGAAAGTTCTCGGGCGCGTCGGGGTCTTCGCAGGAGAACTCGAGCGAGCCGTCCTTCAGCGAATCGACCACGTATTCGGCCGGTTCCTGACCGGCGGCGACGGCATCATCGACGAGGTCGAGGGAATTGCGGTTGAAGGTGGGGTAGCTGGGCATCCAGCCACGTTTGGCCGATTCGACCAGGCAGTCCGCGGTAGTACGGCCCGCGAAAGTGCCGACGCCGAGCGGGCTCGCGAGGGTGTCAGCACTCAATCCGTCGTAGCGCCACTGGTCGGTGGCGAGGTAGAAGAAGCCGGTGCCGATCATCTGGCGGGGCGGGCGCACCCAGTCCAGACCGAACGCGTACTGGCCGTATCCGGTGAGCGGGCGCACCTTCTCCTGCCCGACGTAGTGGGCCCAACCGCCGCCGTTCACACCCTGGCAGCCGGTCATGGTGGTGAGGGCGAGAAAGGCGCGGTAGATGGTGTCCGAATGGAACCAGTGATTGGTGCCGGCACCCATCAGAATCATCGAGCGGCCCTGCGAATCTTCGGCATTCTGGGCGAATTCGCGGCCGATACGCGCGGCAGCCTGCCACGGCACCGAGGTGATCTCTTCCTGCCAGGCGGGGGTGCCGGGGGTGGATGCGTCGTCGTAGCCGGTGGGCCACTCGCCCGGCAGTCCGGGTCGCCCGACGCCGTACTGTGCGAGCAGCAGGTCGAACACGGTCGTCACGAGCACACCGGCGACCTCCCGCACGGGCACCCCGCGGCGCACGATCCCGGCGGCGCCGGCGTGCTGTTCGCCGGGGCTGTCCTGGCCGACATCGGGCGTCACGTCGAAGCGGGGCAGGTCGATGGCGACGCTGGCACCGTCGTAGTCCGGGGCATCCGCTATGGAGAGCAGCGGGTCGCGGCCCTCGAGGTCGAGGTTCCAGGTGCCCTTGTCGGCCTCGCTGAACCGGTGGCCGATCGACCCGTTCGGCACGAACGGCTCGGCGTTCTCATCGAGCATGACCGTTTTGAAGGCGGCACTCGACACGGATGCGTCGGTGCTGGGCAGCGCGTCGGCCGTCAGAAATTTGCCGGGAACCCAGGCATCCTGGCGCGGGGTGAGCGCGATCAGGTAGGACGAGTCGCTGAACTTCTTCATATACTCGATGAAGCGCGGCGTGCGGCGATCGACCAGGAATTCCTTGAGAACGACGTGGCCCATGGCGAGCGCGAGGGCGCCGTCGGTGCCGGGGTGCACGGCCAGCCATTCGTCGGCGAATTTGGAGTTGTCGGCGTAGTCGGGCGAGACGGTGACGACCTTCTGGCCGCGGTAGCGGGCCTCAACCATGAAGTGCGCGTCGGGGGTGCGCGTGACGGGCACGTTGGAGCCCCACATGATCAGGTAGCTGGAGTTCCACCAGTCGGCCGATTCGGGCACGTCGGTCTGGTCACCGAACACCTGCGGGCTGGCCACCGGCAGGTCGGCATACCAGTCGTAGAACGAGAGCATCGTGCCGCCGAGCATCGAAATGAACCGGTTGCCGACGCCCTGTGACACGATCGACATCGCCGGAATCGGGCTGAAGCCGACGACCCGGTCTGGGCCGTACTTTTTGATGGTGTGCACGTGGGCGGCGGCGACGATTTCGGCGGCTTCATCCCAGCTGGCGCGCACCAGCCCGCCCTGGCCGCGGGCGCTCTTGTACTGCCGTGCGGTTTCGGGGTTGCCGGTGATCTCGGCCCAGGCCAGCACTGGATCGCCGAGGCGTGCTTTCGCTTCACGGTAGAGGTTCAGCAGCACGCCGCGCACGTAGGGGTAACGCACCCGGGTGGGCGAGTAGGTGTACCAGCTGAAAGCCGCGCCGCGGGGGCAGCCGCGGGGCTCGTACTCGGGGCTGTCCGGGCCGACCGAGGGGTAGTCGGTCTGCTGGGTTTCCCAGGTGATGATGCCGTCTTTGACGTACACCTTCCAGGAGCAGCTGCCGGTGCAGTTCACACCGTGGGTACTGCGCACCTCTTTGTCGTGGGTCCAGCGATCACGGTAAAACGTGTCGGCACCGCGGCCGCCGTTTTTGAACACGCTGCGCAGATCGTCGCTGGTCTCGCCGCGGCGCAGAAAACGGCCGAGTTTCAGCAGCGAGTCGGCGACCGGGCCGTCGGTGCCAGGCTGAGATGATCCGAACGTCGTGCCGTTGCGTTTGTTCACGGTGCCCCTTGCCTGCCGGGGATGCCGAAGCAGCACTCACCCTCAGAACGAGCCTCGCCGCTGCCCGCCAGGCCGACAACCGCAAAAGACCGTGAATAATGTTTCGGCCCCGGCTCATAACTCCTGCAATTCGTGCACCGTCTGCTCATCGTGCGCGTAATTCCGGGGTGGAGAGCGCGGTGCCGCAGAAATTGCAGGAGTTGTGCGCACGTGCGGCGGCTCATGCGGAAACGAGGCGGGCGGGGCCGGACCGGGGGCAACAATCATGCCGGACCCGACAGGCCAACTCCCTCAGATAATCACACCATCCGAGGTTACGAACAAGGTAACGGGGGGACGAGCCCTCTGCCGGCATGGGTGCCGAACTCTAGCGGCGAAGGTCTCGGAACGTCCTCGGCGCTGCGCGGGACGGATCGGTGTGCGTCCCGGCCGGCTCCTCGGCGGGCTCATCAGCGGATGCCGCCGGCGCGGCCACCACGTCGATCACACAGTGATGCGGGGCATTGCTGAGGTTGAGGCCGACCGCGCGCAGTGGGCCGTCGGCCTGCTCCAGTACGCCCTGAATCAGGCGGTAATGCACGCCGCACACCTCCGGGTGCTCCCTGATCATCTCCGAGTACGGGCAGTCGTGCAGGTTGAGCTGGTCGCCGTCGGCGGCCATCCGGGCGTCGAAACCGGATTGGTCCAGGTGGTCATCGAGGGCGTCGAGCTGTCGCTGGGCTGCCGGGCCGGTGCAGCCGGCCAACGTGGGTTGGCCGACGGGCAGTAGCGGCAGCATCCGGCGCAGTTGCTCGGCACGTTCCTGCGCGGCCGCGATTTTGCGGCTGCGAATGGAACCCAATTCGGTATTTACCCCGCCCGCGGCGCTGTAGAGCATCTTGGGGCGGCCCTTGCTGTCACGCGCCTCGGGCGCACAGGTGACGAAACCATCGTTAATCAGCCGGTCGAGGTGTTCGCGGGCGGTGTTGTGGTGCAGTCCCGTGGCCTCGGCGAGGTCGTTCACCGTCATCGTTCCGCGGCTCTGCAGCTGGTAGAGCAGGTTCATTCTGCTCAGGCTGGCGAGCGTCTTGTAACTCGGGGGTTGGGCGGCCATGGCTCCATTATGTCTTCACATGATCGGCGGCCCCCATTTGCGCCGATTTTGCACCCCCTTACCCACCTCCCGATTTGAAAGGAAAATATTCCCCTCAAAGACGTAGGATTAACGAACGCAGTCAGAAGGAAAGTGGGACCACATGGCGGCCAAAGCCCGCATACGACCGAACCCCGTCGAGGCTCCCGGTGATGAACCGGGTAGCGAACCCAACGCGCCCCTGCGAGGCTATTACGAACGAATGTCGCTGGTGCGCGCCTTCGAGCTGCGCGCCAGCGAGATGTATGCCCGGGCCAGGATCGGCGGCTACTGCCACCTCAACCTCGGCGAAGAGGCAACCGTGGTGGGTCTGATGGCGGCCGTCGAGGCCCGCGATTACCTGTTCACCGGGTATCGCGATCACGGCTACGCGCTGCTGCGCGGCCTGTCGCCCGAGCGGGTGATGGCCGAATTGTTCGGCAAGGTCACCGGTGTCTCCGGCGGTCGCGGCGGCTCAATGCACCTGTTCGACACCGAAACACGCCTGTTCGGCGGCTACGGCATCGTCGGCGGGCAGATCCCCCCGGCCACCGGCGCCGCACTCGCACTGAAATACCGCGAGGCGGCCGGTCCCGACGCTGCCGCCGTGCTGTGCCTGCTCGGTGACGGCACCACCAACATCGGGGCGTTCCACGAATCGCTCAACTTGGCCGGCCTGTGGAAGCTGCCGATCGTTTATGTGATCGTCAACAATGGGCTCGGTATGGGCACGACGGTGGAAAAGGCATCCGCCGAACCGGAGCTGTACAAGCGTGCCGCGTCGTACCGCATGCCCGGTCTGCGGGTCGACGGCGATGATGTGCTCGCCGTTCGGGATGCTGCCCGCTCTGCCCTCAAACAAGCGCGCGAGTCGCGCCAGCCAGTGCTGCTCGAGGTCATGTGTTATCGATTGCGCGGCCATTCCGTGGTGGATCCGGCCCGCTATCGCTCAGCCGATGATACGGCGATCGCCCAGCAGTCCGACCCGGTTCCGAGCTTTCGCGCCGAGTTGATCGCCTCTGGCGTTCTCAGCGAAGCGGATGCCGCCGCCATCGACGAGTCCGCCGATGCGCGGGTGTCCGAGGCGGTCACCTTCGCCGAGGAGAGCCCGGAGCCCGACCCCACGGACCTGTTCGCGTACGTGTACGCGACCGCGGTGGCGAATGCGCCATCCGCTTTGCCCGGAGAACCCGTTATGGATGCCCTGTGATGACTACCGACATAGCAACAACCCGCACGATCACCTACCGTCAGGCGCTCAACGAGACCCTGCGCGCCGAACTCGAGCACGACGAGAAGGTTTTTCTGATCGGCGAGGAGATCGGTGTCTTTGAGGGCTCCTACAAGATCACGGCCGGGCTGCTCGAAGCTTTCGGACCGGATCGGGTACTTGATGCCCCGATCGCCGAGGAGGGTTTCGTCGGCGCCGCCCTCGGTGCGGCAATGCTCGGCATGCGGCCGGTGGTGGAGATCATGACCATCAACTTCAGCCTCATTGCGATCGACCAGATCGTCAACCACGCGGCCAAGATGCGTTCGATGTTCGCCGGGCAGGTGTCTATTCCGCTGGTCATTCGCATGCCCGGCGGTGGCGGCCAGCAGCTCGCCGCGACCCATTCGCAGAACCTCGAGGTCTGGTACGCCCACATTCCCGGGCTCAAGGTCGTCGCTCCGTCGACCCCGGCCGACGCTAAAGCGCTGCTGACCGCGGCCATTCGCGATGACGATCCGGTGATCTTTCTCGAGAACCTCTCGCTATACAGCGCCAAGGGCGAGGTGCCCGACGGCGAACAAATCGCCGAAATTGGCAAGGCCGCTGTCGTGAAACCCGGCACCGACCTCACCATTGTGAGCTACTCGCGCGGCACCACGACCGCCCTCGAGGTGGCTCGCCAACTCGAGGCCGAAGGCCTCTCGATCGAGGTCGTCGATCTGCGCAGCCTGCGGCCACTGGACCGCGACACCATCTGCGCCTCGGTGCAGAAGACCGGGCACGCCGTCGTCTTCGAAGACGACTGGCTCAGCTACGGCATCGGCGCCGAAATTTCGGCGACCATCGGCGAGGGCGTGTTTGATTTTCTGGACGCCCCGGTGCGCCGCGTCGCCGCCGCCGAGGTGCCTTTGCCCTACGCCAAATCGCTCGAGCGAGCGGCGCTGCCCAGCAGCGCCGACCTCGCCCGCGTGGTGCGCGAGGTGCTCAACCTCGCCCCCGTTTCTTCCGCCTCGATCGACAATTAGGAGCCGGCCATGCCCGACGTCATCATGCCCCGCCTCTCCGACACCATGGAGGAGGGCGAACTCAGTCGCTGGATCAAGCAGGTCGGCGATGAGATACACAAGGGCGACGTGCTCGCCGAGATCGAGACCGACAAAGCCACGATGGATCTCGAAGCCTTCGACAATGGCATCCTCGAGCAGTTGCTCGTCGTCACCGGAGCCCTCGTGCCGATCGGCGCCCCGGTTGCCCGCATCGGCGACGGCAGCAACATCGTCGCTGACGGAGCGGAACCCGCGGCGCCGGCAGCAACACCAGCGCCAGCAGTACCGGCGACGACACCGGATGCCTCTGCGCCGGCTCCCTCTGCTCCGGCTCCCTCCGGCACCAGCGATCCCGCAACCTCAGCAACGCCCACCGGCGAGCTGCGCACCTCTCCGCTGGCGCGGAAAATCGGCCGCGAGCACGGCATCGACCTGCACAGCATCGTGGGCACCGGCCCGCAGGGGCGCATCACTCGCACCGATGTGGACGCAGCTATCGCCGACCGGGAGACGGGCACCCCAACGCCCACGCCGACCTCGGCTCCCGCAGCGCAGCCCGAGACAGGCGCCGCAGCTCAAAGCGCCACAGCGCCTGGTGCTACAGCGACCAGTGCCACCCCTTCCAGCGGTGCGACGCCCGGTGGGCCGCGCACTGCCACCGATTCCGTTGCCGTGCCGGTCAGCCGCATCCGCGCCGTTACTGCTCGCCGGCTGACCGAGAGCCAGGCCGTGCCGCACTTCTTCCTCACCCGCATCGTCGACGTCGAGCGCCTCGTCGCGTTCCGTACCGAGGTGAACGCCTCGCTCACCGCGCTCGGCACCAAAGTGAGCCTGAACGACCTCTTCGTGCGGGCCAGCGCCATGACCCTACGGGCGCACCCCGCGGTCAACGCGTCGTGGGGCGCCGGCGTCATTCTGCGCCACCCGCACGTCAATGTCGGCGTGGCCGTCGCGACCGACGACGGGCTGCTCGTCCCCGTGGTTGTCGACGCCGATCAAAAGTCCCTCAGCGCCATCGCCACCGAGACCCGCGCCCTAGCCGGCCTGGCCCGCAGCGGCAACTTGTCGCTCGCCCAAATGTCCGGGGGCACCTTCTCCATCAGCAACCTCGGCATGTTCGACATTGATTCCTTTACCGCCGTATTGAATCCACCCGAAGCCGGCATTCTGGCGATCGGGGCAGCGAAAGACGTACCGGCAGTCCGTGCGGGAGCTCTGGTGACCGTACCCATGGTCACCATGACCCTGACCGCCGACCATCGGGTGCTCGACGGTGCCGTCGCGGCCGCGTTCCTGCGTGATCTCGCGATCCTGCTCGAGGACCCGCTGCGCATCGTTCTCTAACCGCAGGACTAGCCGGGATCCGCCGGGCACCTGGCCCGCACAGCGATCTCCGCCGGGCGGGCCAGATTCCTTTTTGAATAAAAAGCACACGCATACTCCCAAAGCAGGACTACTGTTAAATCGTGGAATCCGAACAACGCAGTCCCGCCTGGCACGCCGCGCTTTCGTCACCGGTCCGGCGCAACGTGCTGGCCTTTCTGGTCGAATCCGGCGAGCCGCAGGACGCGGCAGCCGTCGCCCGCCAGATGGACCTGCACGTCACGACCGCGCGGTTTCATCTGGACCACCTGCTGGGCGCTGGGCTCCTTGAACGCGCACCCGACCGGTCCGGCCAGCGTGGCCGGCCGCGCATCCGCTTCACCGCCGTCTCCGCAGCGGGCGGCGACGCACACGAGCAGCTCAGCCACGCGCTGGCCAGCGTGCTCGCCGAGGACGACGACGGCGGTCGGGCCCGGGCTCTGCGGGCCGGTGAAAAATGGTCGGAGGCCTTCTCCGGCGACCTCGAAGCATCCACCGACGAGGGCGCCACGCCCCTGGTCGAGCTGCTCGACCAGCTCGAATTCGCTCCGGAACTCGACGACGCCGGCCAGTCCATTGCGCTGCGTGCCTGCCCGTTTCGCGAAGCGGCCCGCGCGAACCCCGGCGTGGTCTGCGCCGTGCACCTCGGCCTCATTCAGCGGGTCGCCCGCACGCTGGGCCACGACGACAGCGCGGTCGAGCTGCGCCCGTTCGTGGGCCCGCACCTCTGCGTCGTCGATCTCGGAACCGACTGGTCAACCCCGAACCAGAACCCGAGCTAACTGCGGCGCGCCCGCGGCTCGGGTGCCGGGGGAACTTCTTTCGCTGCGACCACGTCTTTCATGGCGATTGTGACCAGTCCCCGTTTGGTTTCCACCGAAACGGATGCCGCGGTGCGGTCCCGCAGAAACCCCAACGCATCGGTGTACCCGCCCGCACTGCGTGTGCGCACGACAACCCGGGTGCCCAGCGGGGCATCCGCGAGAAAAGCGAAGGGACCGCTCATCGCATCAGGCTGTACTCTTCAACCCGCGCCGATTCCCCCGCGATGAGAATGATGTCGCCGTCTTCGATCACCGTGTTCAGCGAGGTGTAGCTCCAGCCTTTACCGGGGCGGTGATAGGCCGTGACGGTGATACCGAAGCGAGCACGAACCTTGGCCTCGCCGAGCGGTACGCCGATCAGCGAACGCGGCGGGGCCGTCTTGACCAACGCAAAGTTTTCGCCGATCTCGATGTAGTCCTGCATGGCGCCGCGCACCAGGTGGGCCACGCGCTGCCCCATGTCCTTCTCCGGGTAGATGACGTGGTTGACACCCAGCTGGGTGAGAATTTCGCCGTGCGGGTCGCTGACGGCCTTGGCCCAAATGTTGGGAATGCCGAGCTTGAGCAGCAGCGAGGCGGTGAGAATGTTCGCCTGGATGTCGCCGCCGATGGCCACGACCACGCTGGAGAAGTCCGGCACGGAAAGCTCGCGCAGGGTCGCCTCCTTGGTGGAGTCGGCGCGCACCACGTGGGTGAGCAGCCGATTATGCGACTGCACGACCTCCTCGTCACCGTCGATGCCGAGCACCTCGGTGCCGCTTTTCATGAGTTCGAGGGCGAGCGCGCTGCCGAACCGACCGAGCCCGATCACCACGACCGACTCTGCTTCAGCGAGGCGCACCGGGTCGCGATGCCCGAACAGCGAATATTTAGCCAATGATCGGCCTTTCTTTGGGGAGTTCGTAGGTCGTATGGCGTTCCCGCAGGGCGATGGCCGAACCGACGGTGATGGGGCCGAGCCGGCCGACGAACATGAGTAGAACCAAAATAATCTGACCTTCCCAGGGCAGGCCCGCGGTAATCCCGGTCGAGAGCCCCACGGTGGCGAATGCGGAGATGGCCTCGAACAGCAGGGCGTCGAGGGAGAAGTCGGTCAGCAGCATGAGGGCGGCGGTTGCCGAGATAATGACGCCGACAGCGAGCAGAACGATGGTAATGGCCTCCCGGTGCACCGCCCGGGATAGCCGCTTGCCGAAGACGTTCACGGCAACCTGGCCGCGCACCTCGGTCCAGAGAATGAAGAACAATACGGCGAAGGTGGTGATCTTGATGCCACCGGCGGTTCCGGCCGGACCACCACCGATCAACATGAGCACATCCATACCGAGCAGGGTGGCGGAATCGAGCTGTCCGATATCCACACTGTTGAAACCGGCGGTGCGGGTTTGTACCGATTGAAAAAAACCGGCCAGCAGTTTGCCCGGCCAGTCCAGGGCACCCAGCGTATTCATATTCGACCATTCAACGGCGGTGATATATACCGTTCCGAGAATAAGCAAGACGATCGTGCCCGAGACTACGATGCGGCTGTTCATGGTCCAGGTGCGAATCGACCATTTGAACGGGTGCCGCACCTGCGTGCGCAGCTGACGGCGCAGTTGCACGATCACGGGAAAGCCGAGGCCACCGAGAATAATGGCGGCCGCGATCGGCAGGCAGATCCAGGCATCCGTGGCGAAGCCCATGAGGTTGTCGCTGAACAGGGCAAAGCCGGCGTTGTTGAAGCTCGACACCGAGTGGAACACCCCGAGCCAGACGGCCCGGCCCACCGGCTCGCCGTAGCCGATCATGAAGCGCAACGCGAGCAACAGCGCCACCGTCACCTCAATGGCGAGGGAGATTCGCACGACACCGAACACGAGCCCCTTCACGTCTTCCAGCCCGACGCTCTTGGTTTCGGCCGCCGCGGTCATGCGTGAACGCAGCGAGAGCTTGCGTGAAATCGCGAGGCCCACGACCGAAGCGAACGACATGATGCCGAAGCCGCCGATTTGGATGAGCAGCAAAATAACGATCTGGCCGAACGGTGTCCAATACTTCGCCGTGTCAACGACGGTCAGCCCGGTCACACACACCGCACTCGTCGCGGTGAACAGCGCCTCCACAAAGGAGGCCCCGTCGGGTCCGACCCGAGCGTTCGGCAGCATCAGCAGGGCCGTGCCGCCCAGAATGGTCAGGGCAAAGCCGAACACGACCACCTGCGCCGGGTGCAGTCGATGCCGCTTTGCTGTGTTGCCGCGATCGCGGACGCCCCGTGAGTGCACGGAGCCAACTCTACGCCGGGCGCACCGGCAGGGCTGCGTCCGGTCATTCACCGGCAGACCGCCGTACTCGAATCAGACCGATTCGTCTACCCCGACAGTTAGGGCAGAAATGATGCCCGAAATGCGCCATACTCAAATCGGGGGAAGGATTTTTACTGATGGTGCACGAGGGGACCGAGCCGGGAGAACTGCCGGTTTTGCGAACCCGCCGCCAGCTCGTCGCACGCTCTGTTGTGGCGACCCTCTCCCTCACTGTCCCGGTGTTGATCGTGCTGTACTGGCTCGCCATTCCCCGCGGCACCTGGCCGTATGTTGCCGCCGTTCAGCTCGGGCTGACCATCCTGGCCGTGGTGGGCATACTCGGTGCCAAGCGGATGCGCGTGACCGTCACCCCGCACGGGCTGGAATGCCGCAAGCTGTTGGGGCGGGTGCTGCGAATCAGTGCGGCCGATATCAATAGCGTCGTGCTCGTCGAGCTGTATCAAAGCGGAACCGTCGAGACCCTTCCCCACCTGTACCTGCTCGATTCCGCCGGAGGGGTGCTGCTGCGCCTGCGCGGCCAGATCTGGCCGCGCTCCGGCCTGGAGAATCTGATCGACTCGCTCGACGTTTCCGTCGTGCGTCCGCTCGACCCGCTCACCATGGGCGAGCTGGCACGACTCCGGCCGCTGCTGGTGCCCCGATGCGCGCGACGTGTCGCGCGTCTGGGAATCTAGACCAGCCGGGTCGTTAGCGCCCGACTACTTTCTGTCGCCGATGTTCCAGCCGCCGACGGGCCGCGAGCTCTCGTTCACCGTCGAGTTTGGCGGCCAACGGAGCCCACAATACGATGGCGACACCGGCGCCGAGCAGCACCCCGCCGATCGTGTCGGTCAGCCAGTGGGCCCCCAGATAGGTACGACTGAGCAGCATCACGATGGTGTACGCGGCGCCGGCGAGCGCCACCCACAGCCGCGGAACGATGATGGCAAGACAGACAGCCATGGTGGCCGCGTTGGCGACGTGCCCAGAAGGGAACGACCCGTAATCCGAGGTGACCAGCATGTCTTCGGGCCGGGCTCGGCCGAACACCTGTTTCAAGACCTGCACACCGCCGGCGCTCAGAGCGGTCGCCGCCAGGTAGTACCCGGCGGCCCACGGTCGTTTGCTCAGCAGGATGACCAGCACGATGACCAGCGGCACCACGATCACGCCGAAGACACCGCCGCCGAGGGAATTCATGAACAGCGACGGAATCTCCCAGACCGGAGACCGGTGCTCGATGATCTCGTCCATCCACTCGGTGTCCAGCTCGAGCGCGAGGCCGTTCGCCCGCACCACCACGACGAGGCCGAGCAGGGCGGCCAGCGCCACGGCGGAGAGCCCGCTGATGACCGGCCAGCGGCGCGACACACGGCGAGCGGCGGGGTCTGCGGCACGTTCCGGGTTAGTCATCCCGCCATCGTAGGCGTTCCGGGCCCGGGCCCGGAAACTGGGCCCATGATCTATCGCGGGCCCAGTTGCACAAGGTGGGCCCGGTCACAAGGTAGTCCCGGTCACGCAGTGGGCCCGGTCACGCAGTGGGCCCGGTCACGCAGTGGGCCCGGTCACGGAGAGGGGCCGGTCGCCGGGGGCTGGTTAGCGGCCGAGGGCGGGCACGCTGCGCGGGCGCACGATCAGCCAGAGCGAAAGAATCGAGATCGTCGCGGTGACACCCATAACGGATGCCATCGGTATCGCCGTTCCCACGCCGAGCACTCCCACAATCGGCGAGATCAAACCCGCCACACCGAAGTTAGCCGCGCCGAGCAGCGACGCCGCCGTTCCCGCCTCGTGACCGTGGGCGTTGAGCGCGATGACCTGCACACTGGGCAGGCTGAAGCCGCAGGCAGCGATAAAGAACCAGAGCGGAATCAGCGTGCCCCACAGCCCCATACCGGCAGCGTCAAGCACCACGATCGTGCCGGCGGTCAGCAGGAGGACAACAGTAGAAACGGACAGTATCCACTGCGGCCCAATGTTGAATCGGTGCATGAGGCGCGAGCTCAGCTGCACACCGGTGACCACGCCGAGAGAGTTGATGGCAAACAGCAGGCCGTACTCCTGCGGACTGAACTTATAGACGTCCTGAAACAAAAACGGCGACGCCGACAGGTACGAGAACAATCCGGTGAACGTCATCGCCCCGATGATCGCGACGCCCACGAACGTGCGGTCGCTCAGTACCGCCTTATAGCGCTGCGCCAGGGTATTGTGGCCCTTCGCGTGGCGTTCGCTCTCGGGCAGCGTCTCCACGATCCAGAACGCGACCGCCAGAATGACGACAACGCCGTAGGCGGCGAGCACCCAGAAGATGCCGCGCCAGTTCATGACGAGCAACAGTTGCGAGCCGATCACCGGCGCCAGCACCGGTGCCAGGCCGCTCACCAGGGCGAGGCGGGAGAGCATCCGCACGAGCGGCTTGCCGCCGAACAGGTCACGCACCATGGCCATGGCCACGACCGCGCCGGCCGCAGCCCCGAAGCCCTGCAGCACGCGGAACACCGCGAGCATCACGATGTCGTTCGACAGGGCGGCGCCCACGCAGGCCAGAATGTGCACACCGGTCGCGAGCATCAGAGGCAGTCGGCGCCCCACCTTGTCACTCCAGGGCCCCACGACCAGTTGCCCGAATCCGAACCCGATCATGGTTCCGGTGAGAGTGAGCTGAATGACCGACGGCAACACACCGAACTCGCTCTCCAGCGTGGGGAAGGCCGGGAGGTAGAGGTCAATGGTGAACGGCCCGAGGGCGGTGAGCGCACCGAGAATAAGAATGTAGACGATGCGCTGGCGACGACTCAGCTGGTCCCCGGGGTGCGCGGCGGTCGAAGCGAGTTGCGCGGCGCTAATCACGGGAATGCTGGCAGTAATCACGAAAGCGGATGTCCTTGGTTGGCTAGTCGGGCAGGTGCGGGTCGTGCAAATTGGTCGCGGCGACCAACTCGGCCGCTCTAACCCCAAGCACGGGCTGCGCGGCAATATTCCCCACGATTTCCTGCGGATCGAGTAACAGGGCTTCAAAGGCCAGCTCGGCGGCGCCAACGGTGAGCAGATTCGACCCCAGCAGCGCTGGGGCGATTTGCACCTCGTCGAACGCGGCCCCGAGGGTGCGCGCGGCCACGGCGCGGCTGAGGCGGTCGGGATCGGCAGCGTGCAGGGCGGCGAGAAAGCCACCGAGCACGATCAGTTGCGGGTTGAGCACGTTCACGGCACTGGCCAAAGCGACCGCAAGAAAGTCGAGCTGACGGGCGACCTCGGCGTGCACGATGGGCGAATCGGAGGCGAGGAGCGCGCGTTCGAGGGCATCGGCATCCGTTTCGCTGCCGCGCAGGCCGAGCACCTCGAGCAGCGCATCCCTGGTCACCTCGGCTTCGAGGGTGCCGGCAATGCCGGCGGAGTCGGTGCGACTGCTGGAACTCACCCGGGTGTGCCCGAATTCGCCCGCATAGCCGGCCCGGCCGCCGGCGACGACGCCCCCTACGATCAGTCCGCCGCCGATGCCGCTCGACCCGCCGTTGAGGTAGATCAGGTCGGTCATGCCTTGCCCGGCGCCGAAGTAGCGTTCCGCGCTGGCGCCGAGGCTCGCGTCGTTGGCGACGACGACGGGCAGCCCGGTCGCGGCGGCCAGCAGGTCGCAGAACGGCTCATCCACCCAGCCGAGGTGCGGGGCGTGGCGCACGAGACCGTCGGACGCCCGCACCAATCCGGGCATGGCCACACCTATTCCGACTATGGAATATTCGCTCATCTCCCGGCGCAGGTCGGCAACGATGCTCGCGGTGAGCTGCACCGCCTCGGTCGCGGTCGGCGAGGTGGCCGTCGCACGACGGATGGTGCGGTACACCTCGCCGCTGAGGGCGACGACTCCCACGGTAATCGCGTCGATCTCGGGGTTCACCGCTATGGCAACGACTTGGCCGCTCGCCGCAACGATCGGGCTGGGTCGCCCGGCCAGCTTGGTCGGGTCGGGGGTACGCTCCTCGACCAGTCCGTGTTCGGCGAGTTCGGCGACCAGGGCACCGATCGTCGATCGGTTCAGGCCGGTCAGGCGGGTGAGCTGGGCGCGCGAGGTGGCGCCGCCGCGGTGTACGAGGCGCAAAATGATCGACAGGTTGTGCCGGCGCACGTCGTCGTGATTATTGCCCTGCATGGCGTTCACTGCTCTCGACTCTCGACTCGTTTTTTCGATCAGACTTCAGGTTACTGCCCGGACGGGCTCCGGCGAGTGATACGTTGCCAATGTCAACAAATCATGGACGGCGCGGGCCGGAGCAGCGAGGCGTGACGGGCAGCATCCGCTTAGAAAATTGACGAAGGAGTACTTATGAGAATCGCCGTCACCGGTGGCAGTGGCAAGCTCGGGCGCAGCGTTGTCGCGCGCCTGACCCGCGAGGGCCACACAGTCACCAACCTCGACCGGTCTGGAGCTCGCGGTTCCGGATTCACCAAGATCGACCTGACCGACTACGGCCAGGTTCTTGACGTGATGTTCGGCATCGACGACCGTACCGATGGCTTCGACGCTCTCGTGCACCTCGGCGCCATTCCGGCCCCGGGAATCGCGCCGGACGTGACTACCTTTCACAGCAATATGCTCGCGACCTACAACGTGTTCCAGGCTGCCCGGCGAGCGGGCATCAAGACGATTGTCTATGCCTCGAGCGAGACGACCCTGGGCCTGCCGTTCGACATAGACCCGCCGTACATTCCCGTTGACGAGGAGTATCCGGCCCGCCCGGAGAGCACGTATTCGCTGGTCAAGCACCTCGAAGAGCAAATGGCCATCCAGCTCGTGCGCTGGGATCCGCTGCTCAGCATCACCGCACTGCGCTTTTCCAACGTGATGGATCCCGACGACTACGCGGCCTTCCCCGATTACGACGCCGACGCCACCCTGCGCAAGTGGAACCTCTGGGGCTACATCGACGGCCGCGACGGCGCCCAGGCCGTGCTGCGGGCGCTCGAGAAGGCCCAGCCGGGCTTCGAGGCCTTCATCATCGCGGCGGCCGACACCGTGATGACGCGCTCCTCGGCGACCCTTGCCGCCGAGGTCTTTCCGAACGTTTCGGTCACCAAGCACGTTGGACAGCACGAGACGCTCCTGTCAATCGACAAGGCGAAGCGGATGCTCGGCTTCGCCCCCGAGCACAGCTGGCGCGACCACGTGTAGCCGGTCGATCGCGCGCCCCGGTCGGGACGCGCTCAGGGCTTCGCTCGGTCCATCGCAGCGGGCGGAGCCGTTGATTCCCGCACGATCAGCTTCGTCTCGAACTCGATATGGTTGGCGTCGATTCGCTCGCCGCGGGACAATCTCAGCACGGAGCGCAGCGCCGACGCTCCCATGTCGAATAAAGGCTGGGCCACCGATGTGAGACGCGGCACCGCCAACGCGCCGTTGCTGGTGCCGTCGAATCCCACGACGCTGAGGTCCTGGGGAACCCGCAGCCCGCGACGATGCGCCTCGGCGAGCACCCCCAGAGCGATGCTGTCGCTCGCCGCGAAAATCGCCGTCGGGGCGACTCCGTCGTCGAGCGTGCGGTGGCTGCAGGCGAGGCTGTCTTCCCAGTTGGCCTCGTCGATAACGCTGCGCCGAATCGCTGAGATTGACGGGGCGCCGATTCCGACAGCGGCCGCGGTCGCCTTCAATTCGTCCAGGCGTGCGGTGGAGAGGTCTCCCGGGCGAATCCAGGAATCGAATAGGTCAGCGTTGTCAAAGCCGGCGTCCTTGACCTCGGTGAATACTTCGCCCAGACGCCCGCGTCGGCTGTCTGGGCGGTGCGGCCTTGGGAATCCGTTCCGGGGAACTGCAGCACCAAATTGACGCGACAATCGCCGCTCTTTGATATATGTTTGAGGAATCAACAAATCATCGATGCAGCTGAATTGGAAGAAGTGACATGACCGAGAGCCTGACCCCCACCCGCGACGACAAATTCTCCTTCGGACTCTGGACCGTCGGCTACAACGGCAGCGACCCGTTCGGCGGCCCGACGAGGCCCCCGCTCGACGTCGTCGACGCCGTCACCAACCTGGCCGAGCTCGGCGCCTACGGCCTCACCTTTCACGATGACGACCTGTTCGATTTCGGTTCGACGGATGCCGTCCGCCAGTCACAGATCGACCGCCTCAAGCAGGCGCTCACCGACACCGGCCTCGTCGTGCCGATGGTCACCACCAACCTGTTCAGCGCCCCCGTCTTCAAAGACGGCGGCTTCACCTCGAACGACCGCGCCGTGCGCCGGTTCGCCCTGCGCAAGGTGCTGCGCAACATCGACCTCGCCGCCGAGCTCGGCGCCCAGACGTTCGTCATGTGGGGCGGCCGCGAGGGCGCCGAGTATGACTCAGCCAAGGACATCCGTTCGGCGCTCGAACGCTACCGCGAGGCCGTGAACCTGCTCGGCGACTACGTGACCGACAAGGGTTACGATATCCGCTTCGCCATCGAGCCCAAGCCCAACGAACCGCGCGGTGATATTCTGCTGCCGACCGTCGGACACGCGATGGCCTTCATCGAAACCCTCGAGCGGCCCGAACTGGTCGGCGTGAACCCCGAGGTCGGGCACGAGCAGATGGCTGGGCTCAACTTCGCCGCCGGCATCGCGCAGGCGCTGTACCAGGGCAAACTGTTTCACATCGACCTCAACGGTCAGCGCGGCATCAAGTACGACCAGGATCTGGTCTTCGGCCATGGCGACCTGCAGAACGCGTTCGCACTGGTCGACCTGCTGGAAAACGGCGGCCCGAACGGTGGGCAGACCTACAGCGGACCGCGACACTTCGACTACAAGCCGTCACGCACGGAAGACGTCGCCGGGGTGTGGACCTCGGCCGCCGCCAACATGCGCACCTATCTCCTGCTCAAGCAGCGGGCCGCCGCGTTCCGCGCCGACCCCGAGGTGCAGGCCGCCCTCGCCGCGTCGAAGGTACCCGAACTGTCCACCAACACCCTCGCCGCCGGTGAAAGCTACGACGATCTGCTCGCCGACCGGGGTTCCTACGAGGATTTCGACACCGAGGCGTACTTCGGTGGCAAGGGCTTCGGCTTCGTGCACCTGCAGCAGCTCGCCCTGGAGCACCTGCTCGGCGCCCGCTAGCCCCTGCCCCTGCCCCTGCCACTGCCCCTGCCACCACCGCGCATAACTCCTGCAAATCATCAGCTGGCCGCATCGACTTCCGCGTAATTGCGGCAAAGCGACTCGGCAACGCCGCAAATTGCAGGAGTTATGCCACCCAAACTACGAACGGACATGTCATGACGCTGGTTGCCGGGGTCGATTCGTCGACACAGAGTTGCAAGGTCGTCATTCGTGACGCCGACACCGGAGCGCTCGTGCGTTCGGGCCGGGCCAGCCACCCCGACGGCACCGAGGTCGACCCCGCCGCCTGGTGGGACGCCCTGCAGCAGGCGGTTGCTGATGCCGGCGGCCTCGACGACGTCGCCGCCATCTCGATCGCGGCCCAGCAGCACGGCATGGTGGTGCTTGATCTCGACGGCGGGATCATTCGACCGGCACTGCTCTGGAACGACACCCGAAGCGCCCCGGCCGCCCACGACCTGCTCGCCGAGGTGGGCGCCGAGGACTACGCCGCCCGCACCGGTGTCGTTCCGGTCGCGTCCTTCACCGCCAGCAAACTCCGTTGGCTGCGGGACGCCGAGCCGGCCAACGCGGCCCGGGTCGCGGCCGTCGCGCTGCCGCACGACTGGCTCAGCTGGCGCCTGCGCGGCTTCGGCCCAGCCGACACCTCCGCCGATGGCCCGGCCGACACCAATCCCCTCGGCCCCGTGCTCACCGCACTCACCACCGACCCTTCCGACGCGAGCGGCACAGCGTACTGGTCGCCGAGCACTGGAGAGTACGACCTGGACCTGTTTGAACTCGCCCTCGGCCACGGCGCCATACTCCCCCGCGTGCTCGGCGCCGACGAACAGGCCGGCGTCGCATCGCAACGCGGTGGCACCGACGCCGTCTGGCTCCCGGCCGGGATCGTGGTCGCCGCCGGTGCCGGCGACAACGCTGGCGCCGCCCTCGGCCTCGGCGCGAGTGCCGGCGACGTCATCGTCTCGATCGGCACGAGCGGCACCGTTTTCGCCGTCACCAATCAACCCACAACGGATACCTCCGGCTCGGTCGCCGGCTTCGCGTCGGCTTCCGCAGACTTTCTGCCCCTGGTCGCGACCCTCAACGCCGCCCGGGTGCTCGACTCGATCGCGGCTCTACTCGGTGTCGACTACGACGAGTTGGGCCGACTCGCCCTCGAAGCCCAGCCCGGAGCACAAGGCCTCGTGCTGCAGCCGTACTTCGCCGGCGAGCGCACGCCGAACCTGCCGGAGGCGACGGCATCCGTTTTCGGGATGACCCTCGCGTCGACGACCCGACCGAACCTCGCGCGCGCCGCGATCGAGGGAATGCTGTGCGGGCTGGCCGACGGCCTCGACGCGGTGCAGTCGTTGCACGTGAGCGTCACCCGCATTCTGCTGATCGGTGGAGCCGCGCAGAACCCGGCCGTGCGCGCGATCGCCGCCCAAGTGTTCGCGGCGCCGATCGTGGTGCCGACGCCGGGGGAATATGTCGCCGATGGCGGAGCAGTGCAGGCGGCCTGGGCTCTCACCGGAACCCGCCCGACCTGGGCCGCGGCCATTGCAGCCGAGCCGAACCCGGACTTTCAGCCGGTCATTCGCACCCAGTACGCGGCGCACGCGACCGCCTAAACCGCTGCGCCGCGGCCATCCGCATCGCTTCGGCAGCGCGCCCCCGGGCGCCGCGAACCGATGATCCGGCGGAGAATCCAGCGCTGGCCGAGCATCCGTTTGCCCCACCGGCGGGGCACCGCGGATGCGTCCGCCCGGGCGATTTCCCAGCCGCCTGTCAGCCAGCATGAACCAGACGGTTAGGCGCGACCGCTAACGTCGTAGGCAACGGCTGCTTTCGCGGCACAGCGACGAATGAATGGTGAACTCCCGCATGAGCACTTCCGGTCAGGCCCGTCCGCCCAAAAAAGACCGCCGTGAGGAGGCCCGCGAGCATGCCCGGCTGATGCGCGCCGAGCAGGTCAAGCGGGACAAACGCAACCGATTCTTTCTGCGTGGCGGTGTCGGTGTCGCCCTGCTGGCCGTCGTCGCCATCGTCGCCCTCATCATCGTAAACAACGTGAATGCTCCGGCGGCGCCGGGTCCGGCCAATATGGCCAGTGACGGCATCCTGCTCGGCAGCGACGGCACCACGGTCTCTGCCGCCACGGCGGCGGCCCAGGCAGCGGATGCCGATCCCATCGCGACCGACCAGAGTACCTTGACCGACACGGCCAACATCGTGATGTACCTCGACTACCTCTGCCCGATCTGTGGCAACTTTGAAGCCACCAACGGCGAGCAGATCACCAGCTGGGTCACCGCCGGGAACGCCACGCTCGAGATGCACCCGATTTCGATTCTCGACCAGTTGTCCTCGGGCACCAAGTACGCCACTCGCGCCGCGAACGCGGCGGCCTGCGTGGCCACCTACGAACCCAATAAATTTCTCGACTTCAACACGGCCATGTTCGCCAACCAGCCCGCCGAGAACTCGAGCGGCCTCACGAATGACGAGCTGGCCAGCCTGGTCGCCGGCGCCGGGGTCACCTCCTCCGATGTCGCCAGTTGCATCGCCGACGAGACCTACTCGGGCTGGGTCGATGCGTCGACGAAACGCGCACTCTCGGGGCCCATCCCCAACTCTGACATCGACCTCGTCAAGGGCACCCCGACCGTGCTGGTGAACGGCGTGAGCTACACCGGATCCTTCACCGACGCCGCCGCCTTCGAAGCCTTCGTAACCGCGCAGATTACCGCCGGCAACTAGCGAGTTTCCGGGCCCGGGCCCGGAAAGCGGGCCCAGGATAGATCATGGGCCCGCTTGCATAACATGGGCCCGGCGACTTCAGCCGAGCGCGAGCCCGACCCACAGACCCAGCGCGGCGGCGGCCACGGCGGCCACGAGCATGCCGACTGAATTGGCCAGCGCAGCCAGGTAGCGATGCGCCTGCGCTAGCCGCACGGTCTCGATGCTCGCCGTACTGAAGGTCGTATAACCTCCGAGCAGCCCGACGCCGAGCACGAGGCTCCATTCCGACGCGAGCAGATGGTTCATGGCAAGTCCAGTGACCAGGCCGAGCAGAAGCGAGCCGGTCACGTTGATGAGCGTGGTTCCGAACGGGAAGGCGCCGCCGAGGCGGGAGCCCACGAGGCCGTCGAGATACAGGCGCGCCACCGCGCCCACCCCGCCGGCTGCGGCGACGGCGATAAACAGGAGCGGGGTCATCCGTTCTCCCCCGCGGCGGATGCCCGGCCACCGTGCGTGCGTCGGTGCAGCGCCGCGCCAATCACGATGCCGAGCCAGGTGGCGAGGCCTCCGAGCACTACCGTGCCGAGCGCATAGCTCACGGCGACGCCAATATCGCCGCCACGGAGCAGCAGCGCGCTATCCGTGGCTAGGGAACTGTAGGTGGTGAACCCGCCGAGCAGGCCAGAGCCAACCAGCAGGCGCAGCGTGCGACGACCGCCGGCGTCCAGCCCGCGGCGTACGAGGGCCTCGAGCAGCAGACCCAGCAATAGTGCTCCGAGCAGGTTGATCCCGAGGGTAGTCAGCGGCACGCGAGCGCCCGCGGCGAGATCCACCGGCGGCAGCACGAGGGTGAGCGCTTCACGCAGGGCCGTGCCCACGGTTCCGCCGACAAAGACGAGGCCCAGGTAGCGCCATCTCAGGTGCACGGCACGCGGCGTAATCGTATCGATGGTTCACCTACCTGGTCGGTCGCTGGTTCCGTCGCGATCCGTGGGAGCCATCAGCGCGAGCAGTGTGAGCGGATGCTCCGGCGGGGTCCGACGCCGTGGCCAGAATACACGCCCTAGTCGCCCGACTCCCACGGCAACTCATCACGGAAGGCGACCGGTGCCAGCGGAATGACCAAAACCGGCCGGTGCTGGCGGTGCGCGAGGTGCACGGCGACGGAGCCGCCGAAAAACTCCTGCAGGCTGGCCCGCATCCCCCGCTCGCGGGTGCCGACCACGATCAAAGCAGCATTGAGGGAGTCGGCCAGGTGCGCGAGAGCCCGTGCCGGGTCACCGGCTACAGCCCGGGTCGACCACACCAGATCGCGGCCATCGAGCAGGGTCGCGAGGTGGGTTCTCAGCGCGATCGGAAAACCCTCCTCGTCGAGGTCGAGCAGGTCGGGATCGACCGGCAGCGACATGATGCTGCCATCCGCGTACTCATCAACGAGGTATCGGCCGGCGTCCACCGTGGCACAGACCAGTTCGGCATGAAACTGAGCCGCCACAACAGCCGCTTCCAGCACGACAGCGTCGGGTTGCCCCGGCGTCACCCCGACGATCACGACGGTGCTCACGGCTGGCTCCCTTTCTGCGCATGACGGGTTAGATAGCGACGAGCACTCCGGCGACGGAATCCAGCGAGCCGGGAACGAGGCTGTAGTACGACCAGGTTCCGCGTTTGGCGCGCAGCAGAAAACCCGCCTCCACGAGCACCTTGAGGTGGTGCGAAATCGTCGGCTGGCTGAGCGTGAGCTGGTCGGTCAGATCGCAGACGCAGGCTTCCTGATCGGCGTGCGCGGAGACGATGGAGAGGATACGCAGCCGAGCCGGGTCGGCGAGGGCCTTGATGGAGCGGGCCAAGGCATCGGCGTGTTCGGGGGCGATGGCCGCCCGGGCCATCGAGGAGGAGCAGGCGACGGCATCCGCTTGATCGGTGCCGGCGGGAGCGCCCGGCGAAATATCAGCCAGAGGCAATGCTCGAGTAAACGTCATCTGAACACTGTCTCCTTAGATTGACATTGGTCGATGCAGTGTTCTAGCGTAGGCATCGACAACGATCAATGTTACCGCGCTTTGCGGTACCGCACGCTGTCAGAAATTTCTGGAGATTCGTGAACAGTACTGCGACTTCCCCCACTCGGCTCGGCGCGATCGACCGGCTGTTGCCCGTCTGGATCCTCGCCGCCATGGGCCTGGGCCTGCTGCTGGCCGTGTACGTGCCGGCTGTCGGCGAGCTGCTGCACGCCTTCACGATCGGCTCGGTCAGCGTGCCGATCGCCATCGGCCTGCTCGTCATGATGTATCCGGTGCTCGCCAAGGTACGCTACACGGATGCCCGTGCCGTAGCCGGTGATAAGCGCCTGCTGATCTCGTCTTTGCTGCTGAACTGGCTCGTCGGCCCGGCCCTCATGTTTGCCCTGGCCTGGATCTTTCTGCCCGACCTGCCGGAGTACCGCACCGGCCTCATCATCGTGGGACTGGCCCGGTGCATCGCCATGGTGCTGATCTGGAACGACCTGGCCTGTGGCGACCGGGAAGCGGCCGCCTTTCTCGTGGCGGTCAACTCGGTGTTCCAGGTGGTGGCTTTCGGCGCGCTCGGCTGGTTCTACCTGCAGGTGCTGCCGGCCTGGCTCGGCCTGTCAACGACGAGCGCGTCGTTCTCGATCTGGGCGATCACCGCGAGCGTGCTGGTGTTCCTGGGCATACCGCTGCTGGCCGGGTACCTGTCGCGGCGCATCGGCGAGGCGAGGCGCGGCCGCGACTGGTACGAGGCACGTTTTCTGCCGCGGGTCGGTCCGTTCGCGCTCTGGGGACTGCTGTTCACGATCGTCATGCTGTTCGCCCTGCAGGGCCAGCAAGTCATCGATCACCCCATCGACGTCGCCCGCATTGCGCTGCCCCTGCTGGTCTACTTCGCGGTCATGTTCGGCGTCGGGTTTGTCACCGGACGCCTGTTGCGCATGACCTACGAGCGCACCACAACCCTCGCTTTCACGGCTGCCGGCAACAATTTCGAGCTCGCGATCGCCGTGGCAATCGGCACGTTCGGGGCGCTCAGCGGCCAGGCTCTGGCCGGCATCGTCGGCCCGCTGATCGAGGTTCCGGCCCTCGTCGCCCTGGTCTACGTTGCGCTCTGGCTCAAGCCCCGGCTGTTCGCCGAGCGGATGCCGGCGGCCGACGCGGCGACGCCGGCCGCGGCATCCGCGCGCACCCTCGCCTAGAGCGCGCTCCCTCCGTTACCCTCGTTTAGTTCACCCTCGAGAAAGAAGAGTTCTATGAAACCCTCCGTACTGTTCGTCTGCGTGCACAACGCCGGCCGTTCGCAGATGGCCGCCGGCTTTCTGACCGCGCTGTCCGAGGAGCGTGTCGACGTGTTCTCGGCCGGTTCCGAACCGAAGGAGCAGATCAACCCGGTGGCGATCGCAGCGATGGCCGAAGAGGGCATCGATATCGCCGGAAACGTGCCGAAGATTCTCACGATCGAGGCGGTCAAGCAGGCCGACGTGGTCATCACCATGGGCTGCGGCGACGCGTGCCCGATCTTTCCGGGCAAGCGCTACGAAGATTGGCAGCTCGACGACCCGGCCGGTCAGGGGATCGAGAGCGTACGGCCGATTCGCGATGAGATCAAGGCCCGAGTCGAGCATCTGCTCGCCGAGCTCCTGCTCGCCCGCCCCTAACTCTCTTAATTGCCCGGGCCCGGGCCCGGAAAGCGGGCCCACGATAGATCATGGGCCCGCTTGCAGAAGGTGGGCCCGGCAAGCGGATGCTGCTACGCGAGCGTCAGAAACAACTTCTCCAGCTCCGGCACGGTGAGCGAGTTCTCGTTGTCGGGGTTGGCCAGGCAATCGCGCATCGCCGTGGACACGATGACGAAGCCCGCCTTATCCAAAGCGCTCGACACCGCGGCGAGCTGGGTGACGACGTCGCGGCAGTTGCCGCCGCCCTCGACTGCGGCGATCACCGCGGTGAGCTGGCCCTGCGCGCGCCGCAACCGGTTCAGAATCTTCTTCTGCTCGGCCGCCTGCGTGGCGACGGCCGCAGCAGCGGCGCCAAGCTCAGGGTCAACAGCGGCTTCGATCGCCATCTCAGGCCCCCTGCTCAACGGGAAGGCCGGCCTGCCGCCAGGCGCCGGTACCCCCGGCAATGTTGATGGCGTCGTGGCCGTGCGCGGCCAGGTATTCGGCCACCTGCCCGCTGCGTCCGCCGGCGGCGCAGATGACGTGCACCGGCACATCCGCTGGAATCTCGCCGATTCGCGCAACGACCTCGCCCATGGGAATGTTCGTTACGCCGGGCACGTGGGCCTCGTCGTACTCCCACGTTTCGCGCACGTCGATAACGACGGGTGCGGTCAGCGTGGACAGCTCGGTGACGGTGATTTCTTTCATACCAGAACCCTTTCAACGGTGGGGGACAAACTAAGGCTAGATGTTCCGGCGAGCCAGGTGCGGTAGCCGCCGTCGAGATTGCGCACGTCGAATCCATGCTGAGACAGAATACGCGCTGCGGTGTGCCCGCGCTGGCCGACCTGGCAGTGCACGATCAGCCGCACCCGCGGCAGCTCCCCCAGCCGATCGCGCAGCTCATCGAGCGACACGTTGAGCGCACCGGGAATGTTGCCGGCGGCAAATTCGCCCGCCGATCGCACGTCCACGAGCACCGCGCCCGAGACGCGCGCCTCCGCCAGCTCGTGCCATTGCACGTTCACGCTGGTTTTCCGCGCCAGGTTGTCGGCGACGTAGCCGAGCTGGTTGATCGGGTCCTTCGCCGAGGAATACTGCGGCGCGTAGGCAAGCTCCAGGCGGGCCAAAGCGGATGCCCCCAACCCCGCCGCCATCGCCACCGCGAGCACGTCGATGCGTTTGTCCACCCCGGCACCGCCCACGATCTGGGCACCGAGAATGGCATCGGACTCGGCATCGATCAGGAGCTTGATGGACATCCCCTCCGCGCCGGGGTAGTAACCGGCGTGGCTGGAGGGGTGCGTGTGCACGATGCGGTGGGCGCGGCCGGCCGCGATCAGACGCTTTTCGCTCCACCCGACCAGGGCCACGGTCAGGCCGAAGATTCCGAGGATTCCGGTGCCGAGAGCCGGGGCGGCATGCTCGGCGGTGCCGGAAATACTGTCGGCGACGGAACGCCCGTGGCGGTTGGCGAGTCCGGCCATGGTGATGAGCACGCCGGAGCGGTCGATGGCATCCGTTTTCTCAACACCGTCGCCGACCGCGAAGATGCGCGGGTCACTGGTGGCTTGCGTGCCGTCGACCCAGACGCCGCCGCTTTCACCGATTCGAAGGCCCGCCTGCTCGGCGAGCGTCACGTCGGGCGTTACGCCACTGGCGTCGATCACGAGGTCGGCGGGCACCGTCGTGCCGTCGCTGAGCCCCACCCTGCCGGGCTCAGCGGCTCCGGTGACGGTGGTATTCAATCGCACATCGACGCCGCTCTCGCGCACCCGATCGAGCACCGGCGCGGCCATTTCGCCATCGAGCGGGGTGAAAATCTGTGGCCCACGCTGCACGAGGGTCACGTGCAGGCCGCGGTGCACCAGGTTTTCGACGGCTTCGAGACCGATGAATCCACCGCCGATGACCACAGCGGATGCCGTGCCCCCGTCGGCATGAACGTCGGCTAGAACCGCCGTGATGTGATCGACGTCGTCAACCGTGCGCAGCGTGTGCGTGGGAATGGCGCTGTCGGTCGCGGCGGAGCGGGCCGTGGCACCGGCGGCGAGCACGAGACGGTCGTAGTCTTCGACGCTCTCGGCACCGGTGAGCAGATTGCGCACCGAGACGGTCTGGGCCACGCGGTCGATCTGCACGACCTCGGTGTCGATGCGCACGTCGAGGGCGAAGCGGTCTTGGAGGGATTCGGGGGTCTGCAACAGCAGCTCACGGCGATCGCGGATGACTCCCCCGACGAAATAGGGCAGGCCACAGTTCGCGAACGACACATAGTGGCCGCGTTCGAACACGATGATCTCGGCCGTCTCGTCGAGTCGACGCAATCGGGTAGCCGCCGACATGCCACCGGCAACTCCGCCTACGATAACAATTTTCACATTTGCCTCCAGTATCAGGATGCCCCAGCGGGTATCGCCGCACAACTCGCGAGCCGGTTTGGCGGCATCCGTTCGCTCAGGGCCCACCTTATGCAACCGGGCCCATGATCTAGCCTGGGCCCAGTTTCCGGGCCCGGGCCCGGAAACAGGAGCAGGCCCGGAAACTGGAGCGGGCGCTAGGCGGGGAGCGCCCGAAAACCTCGCAGGCGCAGGCTGTTGGTCACCACGAAGATCGACGACAGTGCCATCGCGGCACCGGCGATCAGCGGGTTCAGCAGCCCGGCCATCGCGAGCGGAATCGCCGCGACGTTGTAGGCGAAGGCCCAGAACAGGTTGGCCTTGATCGTTCCGAGGGTACGCCGAGACAAGCGGATGGCGTCCGCCGCCGCGAGCAGGTCGCTGCGCATCAGGGTCAAATCGCTCGCCTCGATCGCGACGTCCGTGCCCGACCCCATGGCAATGCCTAGGTCTGCGGTCGCGAGCGCGACGGCATCGTTCACGCCATCACCCACCATCGCCACCACGTGGCCCTGCGCCTGCAACTCCCGAATCACCTTGGCCTTATCGGCGGGCAGCACTCCGGCGGTCACGTCGGTGATGCCACACTCGGCCGCGACGCTGCGCGCCACGATCTCATTGTCACCGGTCACGAGCATGGGCGTCAGACCGAGCGCACGAAAGCGCGCAATCGCGGCGGTGCTGGTGGGCTTGATCGTGTCGGCGACGGTGAGCACGCCACGCACCTGGCCCGCCCAGGCCACCATGACGGCGGTTTTTCCGAGCCCCTCGGCGGTGGCCATCATGGCCTGCATCGAGACCGGAACGGTGATGTGCCACCGGTCGGTGAGCCAGGCCGGTCGTCCGACCAGAATCTCGCGTCCCTCCACCGTGGCCTGCACGCCGAGCCCCTGCTCCGACGCAAACGTGGTCGCGTCCGGCAGCGTGCCGATCCGCGCGCGCGCTCCCTGGGTGATGGCGCGAGCGATCGGATGCTCCGACCCGCTCTCGGCCGCCCCGGCCAGTTTCAGCAGCTCATCTTCGTCACCGCACTCGTACACCTCAACGGTCGAGAGGGTCATTCGCCCGGTGGTGACCGTGCCGGTCTTGTCGAGCACGATCGTGTCGACCCGGCGCGTGGATTCCAGAACCTGGGGTCCCTTGATCAGAATGCCCAGCTGTGCGCCACGCCCGGTTCCCACCAGCAGCGCGGTCGGCGTGGCCAGCCCGAGCGCGCAGGGGCAGGCAATAATCAGAGTCGCCACGGCCGCGGTGAAGGCCATCGCCGCGCCGGCGCCGACCAGCAACCAGCCGGCCAGGGTGGCCAGGGCCAGCCCGATCACGATCGGCACGAACACTCCGGAGATCCGGTCAGCGAGGCGCTGCACCTCGGCCTTGCCGGTCTGGGCCTGTTCCACCATGCGCCCAATATGGGCCAGTTCGGTGTCGGCACCGATTTGGGTGGCCCGCACCACGAGCCGCCCGCCGGAGTTCAGGGTGGCACCCACGACACTGTCACCGGGTCCCACCTCGATCGGCACCGATTCGCCGGTGAGCAGGCTCGCATCGATAGCGGATGCGCCATCAACGATCACGCCGTCGGTCGCGATTTTCTCGCCCGGCCGTACGACGAACTGGTCACCGACCACGAGCTGCGCGGTACTGATGCGGCTCTCCACACCATCCCGCAGCAGCGTGGTCTCTTTGGCGCCGAGCTCGAGCAACGCCTGCAGGGCAGCACCGGAGTTGCGCTTGGCGCGCGCCTCCGCGTAGCGACCGGCCAGAATGAACACGGTGACAGCGGATGCCACCTCGAGGTAGATCTCGTTGGCGCCGCTACCCGGAGTCGCCGAGAACTCGAAACTCATGGTCATGCCGGGAGCACCGGCCAGACCGAAGAACAGGGCGTAGAGCGACCAGCTGAGCGCGGCGAGCACGCCGACGCTCACCAGGGTGTCCATGGTCGCAGCGCCGTGGCGAGCGTTCACCCAGGCGGCGCGATGAAATGGCCAGGCACCCCAGACGGCGACTGGGGCCGCGAGGGTCAGGGCCAGCCACTGCCAGTTCGTGAACTGCAGCACGGGAATCATCGACAGGGCGGCCACCGGCAGGGCCAACGCGCTCGAGATGATCAGGCGTTGGCGCAGGGCCGACACCTCGAGGGCTGCGGCGTCTGGCGCGCCTTCGGGTGTGGCCGCCACGCTGGGCGGCAGCGGCCGCTCGGCCGTGTAGCCGGTGGCCTCAATGGTCTTGATGGCATCGTCAATACTCGTATCGGCGGGCAACACCACGCTCGCCTTTTCGGTGGCGTAGTTGACCGTGGCGGAGACGCCGGGCATCCGGTTCAGTTTTTTCTCAATGCGGGCGGCACACGAGGCGCAGGTCATACCGCCCACGAGAAGGTCGACCGGCTGGCCGAGGTCGGCGGCCATCAGGCGGCGGCTACCAGCTGGTAGCCTGCTTCCTCGACGGCGGCGGCAACCAGGGTGCGGTCCAGCGCATCGGCGCTCGTGACGGTCACCCGCGAGGTGCCGCCCTTAACGAGGTCAACACTCACGTTTTCGGCGCCCGCGATGAGCCCGATCTCTTCGGTCACGCTCGCAACACAGTGGTTGCAGGTCATTCCTGCAACGGAATAGGCGGTGGTGGTGCTCATAGTCAAACCTCACTGACTTCAACCCCCGAATGAGCATTCATTCGGAGATACCCCTTGGGGGTACTTGTCCACCCTATACCCCGAGGGGGTAAAGTGTGGGTATGGTTCCGAACGATGCAGAGGACAGTGTGATGACCGAGTCAGACCCGGGTGAGACCCACGACGGCCCGCACGGCTATATCTCCAATAAGGATGCCTACCTCAAGCGCCTGCGCCGAATCGAGGGGCAGGCCCGCGGGCTGCAGGGCATGGTCACCGACGACAAGTACTGCATCGATATTCTCACCCAGATCTCGGCCATGACGAGCGCGCTCGAATCGGTCGCCCTCGGCTTGCTCGACGACCACCTCAATCACTGCGTGTTGCACGCGGCCATGGCCGGCGGCGCCGAAGCCGAGGCCAAGATGACGGAGGCGTCGGCGGCCATCGCCCGCCTGGTGCGTTCCTAAGGAACGGACCTTTGGCCCTAGTCTCCGGGCGTGACCGCGCGCAACACTGTTAACACCCAGAGCGTTAATAGTTACTGCCCGGCCCCATCCGAAGGATCACCATGAACCTGCCACCCAGCGCAGCCCCGACGACGGCCGAGGTGACCGACGCCGCTCCCATTCGCGTTTTCATTCTCGACGACCACGAGCTGGTGCGCCGCGGCCTGCGCGAACTGCTCGAGGGCGAAGGCTTCGACGTCGTCGCCGACAGTGGACTGGCCACGGAAGCCATCGGCATGATTCTGCAGCTACAGCCCGATGTGGCTATTCTCGACGCCCGCCTGCCCGACGGCACCGGCATCGAGGTCTGTCGCGACGTACGCTCGGTCGATCCCGCACAGCAGTGCCTTATTCTCACCAGCTACGACGACGAACAGGCGCTGCGTGGCGCGGTGCTGGCCGGCGCGGCCGGCTACGTGCTCAAAGAAATCCGCAGCACCGACCTGCTCGGTAAAATCCGTCGAGCCGCCGCCGGTGAATCCTTGTTCGACCCGGCGGTGAAGGCCGGCATCATCGCCGGTCTGGCCGACCCGCAAGACGCCCGACTGGCGTCACTCACCGCGCAGGAGCGCAAGGTGCTCGACCTGATCGGCGGGGGCCTGACCAACCGTGAAATCGGTCAGACCATGTTTTTAGCCGAGAAGACGGTTAAGAATTACGTGTCGTCGATGCTGGCGAAGCTAGATTTTCAACGCCGAACCCAGGCTGCCGTGTACGTTGCGAAACGTGGAGACGCACACCAACGGTAATTTCCGGCACCGGCACCGACCAGCGCAGCCGGGTTCCCTCGCCCGGGGTGCTGCGCACCGAGAATTTACCGCCGAGCAGCGCCGCACGTTCCTTGAGATTGTCCAGGCCGCTGCGCCGCGTGGGCTTGTTGAAACCGCACCCGTTGTCCGCAATGACGACCTTGATGCGATCCAGCTGGGCATCAACCGAAATGTCGATCGAGCTCGCTTGGGAATGCCGGGCAGCATTACTGAGCCCCTCCGAAAGTACCGCGAGCAGGCTGCTGCTCAGATCGTCGGCGAGCGGCGAATCAATCGGTCCCGATAAGCGGATGCGCGGAGCGAACGGCATACTCTGCGCCCCCTCCTTGATCACGCCCAGAATGCGGCTGCTCAGCGTGCCGGTGTCCTGGGCCATTCCGCGCAGCGAATAGATCGTGTCGCGCAATTCTCGAATGGTGTCATCGAGCTCGGTCGTAACGGCGTTGATGCGCTCCAACGCGATGGGATCATTCGTGAACCGCCGCAGGCTCTGCATGCTCAGTCCGGCCGCGAACAGCCGCTGTATCACCAGGTCGTGCAGGTCGCGGGCGATGCGGTCGCGATCGCCGAGCACGGCCTGTTCTTCGCGCATACGGTGCACCGAGGCCAGTTCAAGGGCGAGCGAGACCTGAGCGCCGAACACCGCGCTCATCTCCACGTCGGTGACGCTGTACGCAGCGGATGCCGGCGCCCGCGACAGCAGGATCACGCCCTGTCCCGCGCCGGCCGGCCCGAGCGCTGCGATGAGCGTGGAGCCCAGCTGCGACCACGGGGCGGCGGATTCGGGAGCGGCATCCGTACTCTGCAGGGGCGGCGTGGCGAGCGACAGAGACCGGCCGGTCTCCTGCAGTTCGCGCAGAACGTCGGTCTGCAACAGCACGGTCGTACCGACCAGGCCGGCTGCCGTACCACTGCTGCCCGTCGTGGCGCCGGCCGCAGCCGCGCAGTACAGGCTGTCATCGGTCGGAAAACCGATCACGGCCAGATCGGCACCAGACGCCGCGAGCACCCGCTCGGCGACGACGTCGAGGCCGTTCTCGCCGTCGTCGGGTCGCAGCAGGTCGCGGCTCATGGCAGCGACCGCTTCGAGCCAGCGTCCGCGGGCCCGGGCTTCGTCGTAGAGGCGGGCGTTCTCAATCGTGACGCCAGCGGCTGCGGCGAGCGCGACGGCCAGCTCCTGGTCTTCGTCGGTGAAGTCGCCGCCCCCCATTTTCTCGGTGAGATAAAGGTTGCCGAAGACGGTGTCTCTAACGCGCACCGGAACGCCCAGAAAGGACTTCATCGGCGGGTGATGGGCGGGAAACCCGAACGAGTCCGGGTGGTCGTGCAGGTCGTGCAGGCGAATGGGGTGCGGTTTGCGAATGAGCAGACCCAGCACGCCGTGCCCGACCGGAAGCGGACCGATTCGATGCACGGTTTCTTCGTCGAAGCCGACGGTGACGAAGTGACTGAGCGCCTGGTCGGAGCCGATCACGCCGAGTGCGCCGTACCGGGCCTGCACGAGCTGGCAGGCCGCGGTGACGACACGTTCGAGTACCGCCTCCAGGCTGAGGTCTTCAGCCACCGACACGACGGCGTCAAGCAGACCGCGCATGCGGTCCTGAGTGAGGGCAAGTTCGGTGGCGGTCTGATCCGTCATCGTGGTCGACCCCCCTTCAGCACGCCATCTGGTGTTCTAACCTTGGCATGACTTCGGGGGGTTAACCCTACGAACGGGTGGTTCTGGTGACAATTGTCGGGCAGGTGATGTGCAGCAGCACCTCGTGGCTGACCGATCCCATCAGCAGCCGCTGCAGCGATCCGCGACCCCGAGTGCCGACGACGAGCAATTGGGCGTGCTTGGCGGCAGAGACAAGCGCCCGCGCCGGTGATTCATCGGATTCGAGAATCTGGTGCACCACGAGGTCCGGATAGTGCTCGGTGAGGCCGGCCACGCTCTCCGACAGCACGACGCGTTCCTCCTCCATCCGCTCGTTCACGGCGTCGGCGGGGATGCTGCGCAGCACCCGACGATTCGGCAGGCGCACCGCGTAGAGGGCGAACAGTTCCTGGCCGGTGCGGTCAGCCTCCGCGGCGGCGAACGCCACCGCGGCGACAGAGTCAGCCGAACCATCGACGCCGACGTACACACCGGAGCGCACTTCATCGGGCAGCGCGGGGATGACGGCGACGGGGCAGGTCGACAGGGCGGCGATCTGCAGGCTCACACTGCCGAACAGCTCGCCCTCAACCCGGCCCTTTTGGTCCGTGCCCACGACGATGAGAGCAGCGTCTTTCGACAACTCGCTGAGCACGCGCGGGGCGCTGCCGGTACGCAGCTCGGTCTGGGTGACGACAGTGGGGGCCAGGGTCGCCGCCCGCTCCGCGGCGTCGGCGAGCAGCTTCTTCTCCGCGTCGAGGATGGAATCGTAGTAGCCATAACCGTCGGCCAGCCAGGTTTCGTACACGGTGTGCATGAGGGTCACCGGGCTTTTCACCGTCTCGGCCCGGGTCATGGCCCACGCCAGGGCGGTCTCGCCGGCAGCTGAATCATCAATGCCAACCACGATCGTCCGGTTCATCGCTCTACCTCGTTCTAAATCGGGGGGCGCAGCAGTGCAATCCCGCTACGAGCGAAAAGCTGATGCCCATCGCCTTGAGTCCATCCTGTCAGCCAACGCATCGAACCAATAGGGCCGGAAGTCCCGATTGGGCTGATATTTGGTGGCAACCGGCGAAGGCGACGCGAGGGGACTTTCGACCCTAGTCGCACGATCTTTTCGGTCGTACCGTAACTATGACGGGTGGATCAGCCGCCCATTTTCGCGAATCAAGGAGATATCCGTGAAGGCACTTGTCTATGGCGGCCCCGGCCTGAAGAGTTGGACCGACGTTCCCGACCCGACGCTGCACAGTGCGACCGATGCCATCGTGCGTGTGGACACCACAACCATCTGCGGCACCGACCTGCACATCCTCAAGGGCGACGTTCCCGCCGTCACGGTGGGACGCATCCTCGGCCATGAGGGTGTCGGCACGATCACCGAGGTCGGCTCGGCGGTGAGCAACCTGCAGGTCGGCGACCGGGTCATCATTTCCTGCATCAAGAGCTGCGGCCACTGCAGCAACTGCAGCAACGGGCTCTACTCGCACTGTCTCGGCGACGAGGGTGCCTCAGGCATCGGCTGGGTGTTCGGTCACCTCATCGACGGCACCCAGGCCGAGTTCGTGCGCGTGCCCTACGCCGACAACTCCCTGCACAAGCTGCCGGAGGGGGTCAGCGACGACCAGGGCGTCATGCTCAGCGATATTCTGCCGACCGGTTTCGAGATCGGCGTGCAGTACGGCCGGGTCAAGCCCGGCGATGTGGTCGCCGTGATCGGCGCGGGCCCGGTTGGCCTCGCTGCCATCGCCACCGCCGGCCTCTACGGGGCCGCCACCATCATCGCGATCGACCTCGACGAGAACCGCCTGGAGCGGGCTCGCGACTTCGGTGCCACCGACACGGTCGTGTCCGGTGCCGCCGATTGGAAAGACCAGGTGTTGGCGCTCACCGACGGCGCCGGGGTGGATGTGGCCATTGAGGCCGTCGGCATTCCGGCGACCTTCACCATGGCCACCGAGATCGTGCGCCCGGGCGGCAACGTCGCCAACGTGGGCGTACACGGCAAGCCCGTCGACCTGCACCTCGAGAACCTGTGGATTCAAAACATCAACATCAGCATGGGACTGGTCAACGCCAACACCACGAAGATGCTGCTCAAGCTCGTGGCGAGCAAGAAGCTGCCGGCCGAGAAGCTAGCCACGCACCACTTCAGCTTCGACCAGTTTCTTGAGGCCTACGACACCTTCGGTCGCGCCGCCGAAACCAAGGCGCTCAAGGTTGTCATTTCCCGTTAGTTCGCAATAATCTCTTGGAGGCACCATGCGCGCCCTGATCGTTTTCGAATCGATGTACGGCAATACCCGTCTCGTCGCCGAGGCGATCGGGCGCGGCCTGGCGCCGGCCGAGGTGATCCTGATCCCCGCCAGCCAGGCGGCTGGAGTGGACCTGAGCAATATTGACCTGCTCGTGGTCGGCGGCCCCACCCACGTGCACGGCATGAGTCGGCCCAGCACCCGGCGGGGCGCCATCGACGCCGCCGTCACACCCCAGCACATCCTCCATCTCGAAGCGGATGCCGCCGGCAACGGAGTGCGGGAATGGCTCGACTCCCTGCACGGGCTGACCTGCCGGGCCGCAGCATTCGACACCCGCCAGGAGGGGCCGGTGTTGCTGACCGGGCACGCCGCCAAGAGCATCGGCAAGCACCTCCTCGAAGCGGGCGCCGATCTGGTGTCCGGCGCGACGAGTTTTCTGGTGACCAAGAGCATTGCGTTGGTGCCGGGCGAGGTTCGCCGCGCCGAGGCGTGGGGTGCCGTGCTCCTGCAACGGTCGACCGCCGCGCCGCAGCATCCGTTTCTGAACACCGGCTCGCTCGACACCGCGTGACAATAGTTCGCGACGTGACTTAAGGCCCTACGCGGGGGAACCGGTCGTGACTAATCTGAGTATTAGTCGTTGGTGATGGTCACGAGATCCCCCTCGTGCTGCTGCACCACGGGAGGGATCGAGCTCATGACGCACACACCCACACCGAGCCAGACTGTGGTGGCCTGGGACGGAACGGACCCCGCCAAATCAGCCCTGGATTGGGCCCTCGCCCGATCCGCCGACGGCGGCGAGTTCACCCTGGTGCACGTCCTCGATCACACGGTGTCATCGGCCGACTACTTCGTGGAGGAGTCCACGGTGGAGCGCGCCCGCGAGGTGCTCACGGATGAGGCCGACCGGGTGGGCCAACAGCACGCGGCACTCACCGTGCACGCCGATCTGCGCTCGGGTGACCCGATCGCGGAGTTGCGCGGGTTGAGCGGCGCAGACACCCTCGTCGTGGTGGGAACTCACCGCCGCCGCGGATCAACCCTGCGCTATGAATGGTCGCTGGGCGCCCGGCTGGCCAGTTCGGCCAACGGACCGGTCGCGATCATTCCGGAGAGTGACAACATGAACCGGACGGGCATCGTGGTCGGCGTCGACGGTTCGGCCGCTTCGGCGGCCGCCGTGGACTTCGCTGCGGCGGAGGCCGATCGCACCGGCCAGGAACTGCACGCGATCCACGCCTGGCAGGAACCGCTGGTGTGGCGCGACACGTCCCAGCCCGACGCCCGGTTTCTGCAGTCCATCGAGAGCTCGCATCGACGCATCCTCGACGAGTCGCTGCTCGCGGTGTCGCGGCGGTTTCCGGCACTCCACATTCGTGCCTCGCTGCTGCGCGGCGCCCCGCAGTCGGCGCTTCTCGACGCCGCCCACGGTGCCGCTCTACTCGTGGTGGGCAACCACGGGCTCAAGGGCGTCACGAAGCTGTTGCTCGGTTCGGTGAGCCACTCCATCGTGCTCAACATCCAGTCCCCCCTGGTAGTAATCCCCGCCCCGCCCGTCTAGCCCCCGCGCCGCCCGCCCGCCTTCTCGCCCCGCCCGCCCTCCTTTGCCCGGGCCCGGGCCCGGAAAGTGGGCCCATGCTAGATCATGGGCCCACTTGCATAAGGTGGGCCCGATGCACGCAAATCACGCCGGTGCACGGCATTCACGCCGGTGCACGACATCCAGGCCAGCGCACGCGGATTATGCAGGTGCGCGGAGTTGCTGTGGCGGGCATCCGCTGCCTCGCGCCGCCTTGCGCGGGAGGTACGCCGGTACGCGGGAGTTCGGGCGTGGCCGCAACTCCCGCGTACCGCGACGGGCGGGAGTTGCGGGGGGGGGGGGGGGGGGGGGGGCGCCCCCCCCCCCCCCCC
>NZ_JASISY010000009.1:99534-149945 GCF_030063365.1 Cryobacterium sp. PH29-G1
GGAGTTGCGCCTCCCGCGCACCGACGCATGTCCCGCGCGACGTGGGAGGGCTCACCCCCGGCCCCGGTTAGTGTCGTGGTATGAGATTATTCGCGCAGACTCGTCGTCACCTGCGCATTCTGGCGACCGGGGCGGGCCTCGTCGGGCTCGCGGCGACGCTCATCGTGCTGCCCACGGCGCCCGCGGCCGCGTCGCCCACGGCCGCGTCGCCCACGCAGGCGCCAACGCAGGCGCCAACGCAGGCGCCCACGCAGGCGCAGGAAGCCGTATCCGCAGCCGCGGAACCTCCCGCCACCTTCGACCCCGGCCTCATCATCAGCGACTACAACTTCTTCAACCCCGACGCCCTCACCGAGCAGGAGATCGCGGATTTTCTTCAGCAGCGCTCGTGCCGGCCGAGCGACGGCGTGCCGTGCCTCTGGGAATACCGCGAGACGACAACCAGTCAACCGAACCAGGGTGACGGCCATTGCCGGGCATACTCCGGGGCCAAAAACGAGCCGGCCGCCCGCATCATCGCGAAGATCGCGGCGGCGTGCACGATCAGCCCCAAGGTGCTGCTGGTGCTGCTGCAGAAGGAGCAGTCCCTACTGACTCGGCCGAGCGCATCCGGTTATTTGCGCGCCACCGGCTATGGCTGCCCCGACACCGCCGACTGCGACGCCCAATACTTCGGCTTCTTCAATCAGGTCTACCACGCAGCCTGGCAGTTTCGCCAGTACACGCAGGAACCCGACCGTGCCTTTCAAATCGGTTCCGTCGACGTGGGCTTCAACCCCAACGCCGAGTGCGGCGCCACCGCCGTGCGCCTCGAAAATCAGGCCACAGCCAACCTGTACAACTACACGCCGTACCAGCCCAACCCGGCTGCCGTCGAGAATGCCGGCAATGAGGGCGACGGATGCTCGACCTACGGCAACCTCAACTTCTGGCTGTTCTACAACGCCTGGTTCGGTGATTCGACCCTGAAACCGTTCTCGGCCATCTTCGACGATTGCCTGAACTTCGTCGACGGCCAGGGCTGCACAGCGGTGTCGCTGCTGCCCAAGATTTCCCCGGCCGATTGACGCGGCCGAGTAGATCGGCCGGCTAGTCCAGCCCGCTGGCGCTGTACACCCACGGCACCTGGCCGATCTCGAGGCGGTGCCGCCCGCCGGCCTGCTCGGCGAGCGCGTCATCGTCGTAGGCCACATCGCCCGCCCAGAACAGCACCTGCCCGCGGTCGCTCGCACCGAGCCGGGTTTCGTAGTGCGCCAGCCCGCGCGCACCGACGCCGGCCACGATGTCGACCACCGAAGCAAAGCCCTGCAGCCCATGCAGCGTCACCCAGGTAGGCGCAATCAGCGTAAGCGCAGCGGATGCGTGCCGCTCCAGCGCCGTCTCCGGCCGCAGCCAGGCGTAGTCGATGACCTCGTCTTCGGCGAGCACGATCGGGCCGGGCGGGGCCGTCGTGAGGTAGAACCAGGTGCGCAGCCGTTTCGGTGCGCTGCGCGGCGGCACCCACAGTGCGGTGGGCACGAGCGCACCGGGCGAGACGTTCAGCCCGGTCTCTTCGCGCACCTCGCGTACGGCGGCACGGCGGGCCGCGAGCTGTTCGACGGCCTCGGCCTGCGCGGCGATATTGGCGGCATCGTCAGCGGCCGGGCCCACGCCGTCGGCCAGCTCCGCGGCATCCGTTGGCAGCCGGTCTTCGGGATCGACGCCGCCGCCGGGAAACACCCACGCACCGGCAAACGAGCCCCGGTGGCGGGGTCGTTCGAGCAACAGTACTTCGGGGCCGTTCGCACCGTCGCGCAGCAAGATAACGGTGGCCGCGACCCCGATGGGGGCGTCCCCACCCGGTGCTGCGCTGGGCTCTGTCACTCGCGTCATCGCGTTGTCCTTAGGTGTTGTGTCGTTCACCCCACCATAATGCTGGCACCTCGACCCAGCGCCCGGGGGGTGAAGGCCGTTACTCTTAAAAGACGCCGAAACGCAACGCACCTTGCCACGAGGGCACCGTCGCTGCACCGCGTTTCGGTTTCAAGGAGTAGTGACAGTTATGAAGGCAGCACGTTTTCACGGGCCCGCAGATATTCGCATCGAGGACATTCCCGAACCCCAGCTTCGCCCGGGGGCCGTCGCCATTGACGTGGCCTGGTGTGGAATCTGCGGAACCGACCTGCACGAGTATCTGGAAGGGCCGATTTTCATCCCGGCCGAGGGCCACCCGCACCCGCTTTCGCACGAAGAAGAACCGGTCACGCTCGGCCACGAATTCTCCGGCACGGTCTCCGCGCTGGGTGAGGGCGTCACCGATCTCTCCGTTGGAGACAACGTCGTGGTCGAGCCCTACTTCGTCTGCAACGAGTGCGCGCCGTGTCTGGCCGGCAATTACCACCTCTGCACGAAGATGGGCTTCATCGGCCTGGCCGGTGGAGGCGGCGGACTCAGCGAGAAGGTCGTCGTCGACCGCCGCTGGGTGCACGCGATCGGTGATATTCCGCTGGACGAAGCTGCTCTCATCGAGCCGCTCTCCGTGGCACACCACGCCTTCGTGCGCAGTGGCGCCAAAGCCGGCGATGTCGCCCTCATCGGTGGGGCCGGCCCGATCGGTCTGCTCGTCGCCGCCGTCTGTAAGGCCGAGGGCCTCACCGTGATCATGTCCGAACTCAGCGAGGCGCGCAAGGAGAAGGCGCGCGTCACCGGAGTGGCCGATCACGTGCTCGATCCCAGCAAGGAAGACGTTGTGGCCCGGGTGCAGGAACTCACCGACGGCCGCGGCGCGGATGTGTGCTTCGAGTGCACGAGTGTCAACGTCGTGCTGAACCAGCTGTTCGACGCGGTGCGCCCCGCCGGCGTCATCGTCAACGTCTCGATCTGGAGCAAGCCGGCCAGCGTTGACATGCAGAAGCTCGTGCTGAAGGAGATCGACCTGCGCGGAACGATCGCTTACGTGCGCGATCACCCGGCCAGCATCAAGCTCGTGCAAGAGGGCCGGGTCAACCTGGCACCCTTCATCACCGGGCGCATCGCCCTGGACGACTTGATTGCCGAGGGCTTCGATACCCTGATCAACCACAACGAGACCGCGGTCAAGATCATCGTGCATCCCTAACCAGCGCACTGCGGCGGCACCCCGGCATCGGGGTGCCGCCCGTGGCGCTTGTCGCTAAGCTGCGAGCTATGCCCGCCAACATTGCCCACCCGCAGCGCACGAGCCCGCTCACCCGCAGCCTGCTCGCGCCGAATGCCGGCCCGATGACGCTGGACGGCACCAACAGCTACCTCATCGGCGCGCCCGCCTCCCCCTCCGTCGTCGTCGTCGACCCCGGGCCGCTTCATGAGGGCCACCTCGCCACCCTGGCCGCGGCCGGCCAGGTCGAACTCGTGCTGATCACGCACCGGCACGCCGACCACACGGCGGCGAGTGCGCGCTTCGCCGAACTCACCGGCGCCCCCGTTCGGGCGCTGGACGCGGCCTACTGCGTCAACGGCGCCCCGCTCATCGCCGGGGAGCTGATCATGCTCGCCGACACCAGCATCCGCGTTCTGGCCACCCCCGGCCACACCGACGACTCGGTCTGCCTGCACCTGCCGGGCGACGGCCCCACCGGCTCCGTGCTCACCGGCGACACCGTGCTGGGTCGCGGAACGTCGATCATCGACGGCGAGCTCGCCGACTATTTGGCCTCGCTCGAGGCCTTGCGCGATCTCGGACCGGCGCTCGTGCTCCCCGCCCACGGCCCGGTCCTGCCCGACCTGGCCGCTATCTGCACGGCCTACCTCGCTCACCGCCACGGGCGGCTGGATCAGGTGCGTGCCGCGCTGGCAACCCTCGGCTCGGACGCGAGCGTGGCGCAGGTGACCGATTTGGTCTATGCCGACACGGATGCCGCGGTGCGGTTCGCGGCCGAAGCATCCGTTCGCGCGCAGCTGGTTTACCTGCGCACCCGCTGACCCCGGCCCGCGGTGCGCCGGCGGAACACCGGCTTGCGCCTGAAAGAGACCGAACGGTATGGTCTTTGTAGCGCTGCAACTCGGCGTTTACCCCCATTCGCGCCCGCGATGCGCTAGCTTATGGGGATCGGGGGGCGATCCGTCAGCGGCCTAGCCCAGACCAGTGGTCAACATTCAAAGGGGAACTCTATGCGCTATCGCGCACTATTTAAGGCCGTTGCGGCCGCCGCATTTCTGTCACTGACGCTTGCCGGCTGCAGCGCCGACAAGGCGAACGCAAAGCTCGACCCGGCCGAGAGCCCGCTGTCGAAGTACATGTCGGCCATGTACGAAGGGTTCGACGAAGAAACCGGGATAGCGCTGCAAAAAGACCAGGAAGAACTCATCGCCACCTGCATGGCCGACGAAGGCTTTGACTATGTTCCGGTCGACACCTCGCAGTACAACGGCATGATGAGTGACGATGGCGAGGAGTACGGCACCAAGAAGTGGGTGGCCGAGAACGGTTATGGCATGAGTCAGTCGCCGGAACAGATCGCCGAGCAGCAGGAGCAGGGCGAGGCGTTCGTCGACCCGAACCAGGACTACGTGATGAGCCTGTCTGAGGGCGAGCAGGCGGCATACTACGAGGTGCTCTACGGCGTTACGCCCACCGAGGACGAGCTCGGCGAAGGAGGCTCCTACGAGTACGACTGGGAAACGTCGGGCTGCCAGGGCGTCGCCAGCCATGAGGCCAATGGTGATCAGCCGTCGCCGGAAGACCATGCGGAGCTCTACGACGCGATCAGTGCCATGTATGAGAGTGCGCAGACGTCGCCCGCGCTCGTCAAGCTCGATGCCGAATGGTCGGCCTGCATGGCCGATGCCGGCTACGCGAACTTCTCGAAGAAGGCCGACGCGCAGGAGGCGATTTCCACCGCGATGAACACGCTCTATGAAAGCGCCACGGAGTCAGCTCCCGACGAGAAAGCCCTCGCCGATTTGCGTGACGAGGAACTTGCCCAGGCCATGGTCGACTACACCTGCACCGAAGACCTCAAGTACACCGAGGCCTCGACGAAGGTTCAGTTTGACCTTGAAGAGCAGTTCATCATCGATCACAAAACCGAGCTCGACGCGCTCATCGCAGACTACGAGCAAGGCAAGTAGTTGGCTCGCGCGTTCGGTCGACGACAGAACAAAACTGAGGGTCCAGCCCCCGCGGCCACCCCGGTCACCCGGTCACGTAGTCAGGGCTGGCGGCGCCTGTTCGCCGGCAACCGGGTGATCTGGGTAATGGCCACGGTGGCCATCGTCGCGCTCGTTGCCGGCCTCGGGCTGGGCCAGCTGATCGTCTCCCCCGGCCAAGCGGCAGCGGATGCCGATGCTCCCGCCGCCGGCCTGATCACCGTTCCCGTCGAAAACCGTACGCTCGCCAACGACGTCACCATGCGCGGCGACGCGACCTATGCCGACTCGGTGGAGGTCAGCATCGAAACCGGCGAACTCGCCGGTGCCCCCATCGTCACCGGGCAGGTTCCCGAGGTCGCCGCTATTTTCGACACGGCCTCGATCGCGCTCGAGGTCACCGGCCGCCCGGTGATCGTGCTGCCCGGGGATCTGCCGGTGTATCGCACCCTGAGGGTCGGCGTGTCCGGCCCCGACGTACTGCAGTTCAAACAGGGTCTGAGCGTCGCCGGAATCGATGCCGGAGCGCTCGACTCCGACGTGTTCGACGCCCAGACCGCGAGCGCCGTCACAGCGCTCTACGCCAAGGTCGGCTACCCGGCGCCCACCGGCGGCACCGAGGTGGCCAGCGCGGTCAGCAACGCCGAAGCCGGTGTCGCGAGCGCGCAGGCATCCGTTGACAGCGCCACGGGTGCGCTCACCGTCGTGCAGTCAGCCGCGTCGAACGTTGACGTGGTCGAGCAGGGCAACCTCGTGCGCAGCGCTCAGCGGGTGCTCGCCCTGGCCAAAACCGAAGGCACCCCGAATGAAATAGCGGATGCCGAGGAGGCCGTCACCCTCGCCGTCGCGCGTCAGGGCCAGGCCCTGGCCCCCCGCGATGCGAGCGCCGAACAGGCCGCGGTCACGGCGGCTAAAGCCGATCTGACCCGCGCCGGAGAAACGCTCAGCGACGCCAGGGACGGCGCGCTCGCCTACCTGCCGGCCGGCGAAGTACTGTACCTGCCGGGCCTCCCCCGCCGGGTCGACGAGATCAGCGTGAAGCGCGGATCGAGCATCAGCGGGCCGGTCATGCGAGTCTCGGGTGCCACGCTCGTCATCTCCGGCTCGGCAACCGCAAGCGACGCCGCCCTGCTTGAAGTCGGCGCCCCCGCCGTTCTCGCTATGCCCGACGGCGACCAGGGCGCCACGATCACCTCGGTACTCCCGTCCGAACCGGCCAGCGGCGAACCGGCCAGCGGCCGTTTCACCGTCTTGTTCGCACCCGACGCGCTCACCGACGAACAGATCCAGGCCGTGCAGGGCAGCAACGTGCGCGTGCGCGTGCCGGTCAGTTCAACCGAGGGTGAGGTGCTCGCCGTTCCGCTCGCCGCGCTCACCGCCGGACCGGGCGGAGAATCCCGCGTGGAATTCGACCCGGGTGATGGCGCCGAAACCGTGTTGGTCGAGGTCACGACCGGGCTCGCCGCCGAAGGCTTCGTCGAGATCACCGCGATCGATGGCTCGCTGGGAGTCGGAGACCTCGTCGTGGTGGGCCGGTGATCGCGGCCCCCGTCGTCGAACTGGTCAACGTCACGCGCTCCTTTCCCGGCCCGCCCGAGGTGCAGGCGCTCAAATCGATCAACCTGCGGGTGGATCGTGGCGACTACCTGTCCATCGTCGGTCCGAGCGGCTCGGGCAAATCCACGATGCTCAACCTGCTCGGTCTGCTCGACCGGCCGAGCGTCGGCGAATACCACCTCGATGGCACATCCACGAGCCTGCTCGACGAAAAGCAGCGCGCGATCGTGCGCGGCGGCACCATCGGTTTCGTCTTCCAGGCGTTCCACCTCTTGCCGCATCGCACGGTGCTCGACAATGTGCTGCTCGCCACCCTGTACAGCGGTGTGCCGCGCGCCGAACGGGAGGATCGCGCCCGCGCCGCCCTCGATCGGGTGGGCCTCAACCACCGACTCGATTTTTTGCCCGGTACTCTCTCCGGCGGAGAACGGCAACGCGTGGCCGTGGCACGGGCCGTCGTCGCCTCGCCCGAACTGCTGCTCGCCGATGAACCCACCGGCAACCTCGACGAGGCCACCGGCAACGAGGTGATGGACCTGTTCGAAGAACTCCACGCCGACGGCCTCACTCTCATCGTCATCACCCACGACCAGGCCGTGAGCGATCGCGCCGAGCGGCGCGTGCGCATCACCGACGGTCGCCTCAGCGAGCTGTCGTGAGGTTCTTCGGTAAGCGGATGCCGCAGCCGACGGTACAAGCAACTCCGGCGTCGGACGCGGACAGTATCGTTCCGGTCATCGCCCGCGCCAACCGGTTCTCGGTGCAGGATCTGCTCGTCGAGGCGAGTTACGGGGTGGGTGCCCGCCCCAGCCGGCTCGTGATGACGACCCTCGGCACCGTGCTCGGCATTGCCTCCCTGGTTGTTACGATCGGATTTGCGCAGACCGCCGCGGGGCAGATTTCAAACCAGTTCGATGCCGTTTCGGCCACGCAGATCATGATCGAACCGGCCTCGACCCGCAACTCGAGCGGTACTGAGCAGGCGACCGGTCGGCTGCCGTGGGATGCCCCATCGCGGGTCGATCGCCTCGCCGGGGTGGAGCAGGCGGGTCTCGTGGCCGATGTGGATGTGGCCGGCCAGCGCATCACATCCGTTCCCGTCAATGATCCCTCGGCCGCGCAAACGCTGAGCCCCAACCTGATCGCCACCTCGCCGGGCTTGCTCGCCGCGGTGCGCGGTGAGGTAGTCACCGGGCGCTACTTCGATGCCGGGCACGACGAGCGGGCCGACCGGGTGGCTGTGCTGGGGGCCCGGGCGGCCGAGACACTCGGCATCAACCGCGTCGACTCGCAGCCGTCCATCTTCATCGGCGAAGTTCCGTACACGGTGATCGGCATTATCGACGGCGTTGAGCGTCGCACCAACCTGCTCGATGCCGTCGTTGTGCCGCTCAACACCGCGCGCACCGACTTCGGCCTGTCCGCTCCCGCCGAACTACACGTGCAAATTGATGTCGGGGCAGGCAAGCTCGTGGCCCGACAGGCACCGATCGCGCTCGATCCGAACGCGCCCGAGAACTTCAAGGTGCAGGCGCCCGCCGCGGCGTCGTCGCTGCAAGACAATATCCAGGCCGACATTAACATCGTCTTTCTCACGCTCGGAATTCTGGCGCTGCTGGCCGGCGGCCTCGGCATCGCCAACGTCACCCTGCTCTCCGTGATGGAACGGGTCGGCGAGATCGGCCTGCGCCGGGCGCTCGGAGCGACCAAGCGCGATATCGCCCGGCAGTTCATCGTGGAGTCGGCCGTGATCGGTCTGCTCGGTGGCCTGATCGGCTCAGCGCTCGGGGTCTTCGCGGTCGTCGTGGTGTCGCTGTTGCAGGGGTGGACGCCGATTCTCGATCCCATCGTGGCCATTGGCGCCGCCCTGGTCGGCACGCTCGTCGGCCTGGCCGCCGGCGCCTATCCCGCGGTTCGCGCCTCCAATATCGAGCCGATCACGGCCCTCCGCGGGGGCACCTAACCGGTCCGGCCCGAGCGGCTCGCTCGGGCCGGACCGGCGTGCCCGAGATTAACGCGTGGCGCGATCGGCTGCCACGAGCTGGGCGCAGCGTTCGCCGATCATCATCGTGGTGATGTTGGGGTTCACCGTCACGAGTTCGGGCATTACCGAGGCATCGGCCACGCGCAGGCCGGTGACGCCCTTGACGCGCAGCTCGGGGTCGAGCGGTGAACCGATGTCGTCAACGGCGCCCATTCGCACCGTTCCGGCCGGGTGGTACACAGTGTTGTGGGTCTTCCTGATGTAATCCGTGATCTCGGCATCCGTTTGCACGGCGGAACCGGGGTATAGCTCGACGCCGGCCCAGGCCGCCATGGCCGGCTGGGCCACGATCTCACGGGCCTTGCGGATGCCGGCGACCATGACGCGCATGTCGTGCGGGTCGGTGAAGTAGCGCGGGTCGACGAGCGGCTTGTCGCGGTAGTCGCGGCTGCGCAGCTTCACCGTTCCGCGGGAGCGGGCGTGCGTGACATTGGGGGTGAGGCAGAAGCCGTTCTCCGTGGTCGGGTATCCCTGCCGGGCCGTGTGCATGTCAAACGGCACCGAACCGAAATGGAACATCAGGTCGGGCCGGTCGAGGCCGTCGTCGGTGGTCGTGAAGATGCCCAGTTCCCACCACTGGGTGGACTCGGTCGGCATCGGCTGCTTGGCCTCCCACTGAATCACACCTTCCGGGTGGTCCTGAAAGTTCTCGCCCACGCCGGGCGAATCCACGAGCACCTCGATCCCGTGCTCGCGCAGTTGGGCGGCCGGACCGATGCCGGAGAGCATGAGCAGCTTCGGGGAGTCGATGGCGCCGGCCGAGAGAATGACCTCGGCGCGGACGGTGAGCGCGCGGGTGCGCCCGGCTGCGTCGACGACGAGCACGCCGGTGCATCGTTTGGCGGCGTCGAAGGTGAGCTGACGAGCACGCAGACCGGTGAGCAGGGTGAAGTTCGCCCGTTCCATAATGGGGTGAATGTACGACACCGACGAGGATGCCCGGGTGCCATCAGCCTGCCGGTTGATCTGAAAGAAGTTGGCGCCGTTCACCACGGTGCTGCCGGAATTGAACGTGGTTCGGGGAATCCCGGTCTGCTCGCAGGCGTCGAGCAGCGCCACGCCGCAGGGGTCGTTCGGCGGCACGTCCATGAGGTGCACCGGACCGTCGTGGCCGTGGTGCGGCGCCGGGTCGCTGTTGCTCTCGAGTTTCTTGAACAGTGGGAAGGTGTTCGCGGCTTCCCAGCCGGTCGCGCCGTGCTTGCCGGCCCAGTCGTTGAGGTCCTCGGCCGGTGCCCAGAAGGCGATGCAGGAGTTGTGGCTGGAGCATCCGCCCATCACCTTGGCGCGAGCGTGGCGCATGAACGAGTTGCCGTTCTCCTGCGGTTCGATCGGGTAGTCCCAGTCGTACCCCGACTCGAGCAGTTCCATCCAGCGGTCCAGCTTGAGGATGGCGTCAAGGCCGCGGTCGTCGGGGCCGGCCTCGACGAGCGCGACGTGCAGGTCGGGGTCTTCGCTGAGCCGGGCGGCAACGGCTGCTCCCGCGGATCCGCCGCCGATCACGACGTAGTCGAATTCAGTCGTCGTCAGTTCGGTCATCTGTGCCACTCCTTAACGCGCCGCAAACCAGCCGGTGACCGCCGGGGCGGTGTTCTGGTAGATGTGCTTGGTTTCCTGGTATTCGGCCAGTCCGCTCGGGCCGAGCTCGCGTCCCACGCCGGACTGACCGTAACCGCCCCATTCCGCCTGCGGCAGGTACGGGTGAAAGTCGTTGATCCAGACAGTACCGTGGCGCAAGCGCTTCGCCATGCGCTGCGCACGGCCGGCATCCTGGGTCCAGACTGCTCCGGCGAGGCCGTAGACCGTGTCGTTGCCGATAGCCACGGCTTCATCTTCGGTCTCGAAGGTTTCCACGGTCACGACCGGGCCGAAGGCTTCGTCGATGACCACGCTCATGCCGCGTTCCACCTGGTCGAGAATGGTCGGCGTGTAGTAGAAGCCCTTCTCGAGCTCGCCCGTGCCCCAGGTACCACCGCAGCGCAGTCGGGCACCCTCGGCGAGTCCCTTCTGCACGTAGGCGCTCACCTTGTCGCGGTGCGCAGCCGAGATCAGCGGCCCGGTCTCCGCGTCGGGGTCGAAGGGACCGCCCAGCCGAATCTGGTTGGCGCGGCGCACCAGTTCGTCCACGAAACGTTCGGCAATGGATGCCTCGACCACGATTCGCGCGCCGGCGGAGCAGACCTGCCCCGAGTGCACGAAGGCTCCGTTGAGCGCGTTGTCGACGGCGGCATCGAAGTCCGCATCGGCAAAGATCACGTTAGGGTTCTTGCCGCCGAGTTCGAGGGCCACCTTCTTCACGGTTCCGGCGGCGGCGGCCGCGATAATTTTACCGGTTTCGAGGCCGCCGGTGAAGCTGACCAGGTCAACGTCGGGGTGGCTGGAAAGCGGAGCACCCGCCACGGCACCGGCCCCGAGCACGAGGTTGGCAACCCCGGCGGGCAGGCCGAGGTCGTCGAGCAGCACCATCATGAGCATGGAGGTGTGCGGGGTGAGTTCGCTGGGCTTGAGAATGAAGCTGTTTCCCGCGGCGAGCGCCGGGGCGATCTTCCACGCGGCCTGCAGAAGCGGGTAATTCCACGGGGCGATGAGCCCGCAGACACCCACCGGTTCCACCACGATGCGGCTGACCACGCTCTCGTCGCCGGCATCAACGATGCGACCGGCATCCTGCCCGGCGAGCTTGCCGAAGTAGGCGAAACAGTTGGCGATGTCGTCCATGTCGATTTCGCTCTCGACCAGGCGCTTGCCGGTGTCGAGCGTTTCGGCCCGGGCGAACTCGGCCTTGCGCACCCGCAGTTCCGCGGCCACGCGCAGCAGAAAGTCGCCGCGCTCCGGGGCGGGCACCGTAGACCAGATGCCACTGTCGAAGGCGGTGCGGGCGGCGTTAATGGCAGCCTCAACATCCGCTGTGGTGGCTTCGGACACGGTACCGACCGGCTCGCCATCGGCCGGGCAGCTGATCAGGCGGGTACCGCCGTCGGCGGCGGGCACCCACGTGCCGTTGATGAATAGGGTCGAGGTCATGGTGCTCATTTCTTCACGTCTTCGGAGTCGTAATCGGCTTCCCAGTTGTCCTTGGACGTCTGGTCGTCGGGCAGGGCGGTGTTGCCCGGCTCGGTGCGGTTGAGGTGCAGAAAATCAAGGTGTGTCTCGTAGTGGTCGAGCACATCGGTGATGACCTGCTCCTTGCTGTACCCCATCAGGTCGTACCCGTGGCTGCCCTCAAGAGAGAACACCTCCATCCGGTAGTACTTGCCCTGCTCCGACGTGCTGCGCACGGCGTAGGTCGGCATGTCCAGCTGCACCGGGTAAATCTGGTATTTGAATTCACGCTCGTCCCCCATAGACACCAACAGGTCAAGGTGGTGAATCTGCAGCCCTTCGACGACCCCTTCGGTCAGGGTCACCTCGGCGCCCTGGGTCAGGAGCTCCTCGTGTACTTCCTGCAGCGCTGGCAGCGCCACGGTCGACACGAACCGTTCGGCCTGGCGTTGGTCCGGGTAACTCATCGCCCGGGTGAGCCGCTGGCGCCAGTTGCGCGCTCGGGCCGGGTCGCCGCTGCGCCCGGAGAGCAGCCCGGGCAGGCTGACCCGGTAGCTGTCGGCTACGGATTGCTCAACGCGAAGAGCTCGATACAAGCCCAGCATGATCAACAGCAGCACCGCGGAGAAGGGCAGACCCATAATAATGGTCGCGTTCTGCAGCACCGGAATCCCTCCCACGAGCATCATGGCAAAGGTCAGCACGCCGGTGGTCACCGCCCAGAACACGCGCAGCCACTTCGGGCCGTCCGATTCGGAGTTCTTCAAATGCGAGGTGAAGTTTGCCATCACGAGCGCGCCGGAGTCAGCCGAGGTGACGTAGAAGAGCAGGCCGGTGAAGGTCGCGATTGCGGCGGTCACCGGAGCCATCGGGAATTGGTCAAGTAGTGAGTAGAAAGCCTTTTCCGGCGAGTTCATGGCAATTTCGCCGAAGCCAGCGTCACCGCCGATGACGATGGCCAGGGCGCTGTTACCGAAAATGGCGATCCACAGCAGAATAAACGCGAACGGCACGACGAGAACACCGGAAACGAACTGGCGGATGGTGCGGCCGCGGGAGATCCGGGCCAGGAACAGGCCCACAAACGGTGCCCAGGCAATCCACCAGGCCCAGAAGAACAGGGTCCAGCCGTTCAGCCAGGCGTCCGGGCGGTCGTAGGCGAAGGTGTTGAGGGTAAGACCGGGGAACCGACTCAGGGTGTCACCGACATTTTGCACGATGGCGTCGAGCAAAAACGAGGTATTGCCGACGATGAGCACGAAAAGCATGAGTCCCACAGAGAGCAGCACGTTGAGTTCGGACAGCCGGCGGATGCCGCGTTCCACGCCTGTCACGGCAGAAATGGTGGCCATCACCACCGATAAGGCGATGAGGGAACCCTGTACGAACAGGGACTGCGGGGTGCCGAACATGAAGGTGAGGCCGTAGTTGAGCTGGGCGACACCGATGCCCAGGCTCGTGGCGATACCAAAAATGGTGCCCAGAATGGCCGCGATGTCCACGAAATGCCCGATCGGGCCGTGGATGCGCTTGCCGAAGATCGGATACAGCGCGGAGCGGATGCTCAGGGGCAGGTTCTGCCGGTAGGCGAAGTAGCCCAGGGCCAGGCCCATCAGCGCGTAGAGGGCCCAGCCAGTGATGCCGTAGTGAAACAGGGTCCAGACCATGGCTTGGCGGGCCGCTTCGAGGGTGCTGCCGTCTCCGGTGGGCGGTGCAAGGTACTGAGTGACCGGCTCGGACACGGAAAAGAACATCAGGTCGATCCCGATCCCGGCCGCGAAGAGCATGGCGGTCCAAGTGAACAGGCTGTATTGCGGACGCGAGTGGTCCGGCCCCAGCCGAGTCTTGCCGACCCGGGACAGAGCGATATAAACGACGAAAACCAGAACGATGGTGACGATCAGAAAGTAATACCAGCCGAGGTTGGTCGACACCCAGCCAACGACAGCACCGATAACAGCACTCGCGTTGGCAGGGGCAAGAATGGCCCACAGGGCGATGGCGATAATGCCACTGGCGGAGCCGAAAAAAACGGTCTTATTGACCCGGGATGGTGCTTCATCGGTCACAGTGGAATGGGGGGCATGCTGAGACATTGAGTCCTCACGGTTTGGAGCGACGCGTCCTTCCCCTGGCGACGCAAACGGGGGACAAGACGTATTAGCCTAACAAATCGTGAAATTCCCTGCCAAGGCAGACGCGTCGTCTACCCCGCGTCTGCCTCGTTCAACTTCGTCCCCGCACCCGGCGCCGGCACCACCGCCCGAATACGCTGCCCCGTGACGTCGCTACGACTTCTTGTGCTTGGTGCGCATGATGACGGTCGGGCAGGCAGCCTCGCCGAGTACCTCGTGACTGACCGAGCCCATCCACAGCCGGCTCAGCGCGCCTCGGCCGTGACTCCCGACCACCAGAAGCTGCGCCGCTGCGGCTGCCCGCAGGAGCGCCCGGGCCGGGGTCTCGTCGGTCACGAAGACCTGGTGCACGACGAGGTCGGGGTAACGGGTGCTGAGACCGGCCACAGATTCGGCCAGCACCAGGCGTTCCTCCTCGATGCGCGCGGCGATGCTTTCTTCCGGGATGTGCTTGAGCACTCGCTGCGTAGGCACGCGCGCCGCATACACCGCGGTGAGTTCCTGGCCGGTGCGGTCTGCCTCGGCTGCGGCGAATTCCATCGCGGCCAGGGCGTCAGCAGAGCCGTCCACACCCACCACGACGCCGGTTCGGTCACCCGACAGCACTTCGGGAATGATCGCCACCGGGCAGGCGCTCTGGGCGGCAACTTGCATGCTCACGCTGCCGAAGAAGTCGCCAGCACCCCCGGTCTTGCGGTGAGTTCCCACGACGATCAGGCTGGCGTCCGCTGACAGCTCGCTGAGCACGTGCTGGGCTGACCCCGTGCGCAGCGCTCCCGTGGCCGTCACCGTGGGCGCGAGCTCAGCGGCGCGCGCCTCGATCTGGTGAACGAGTGACTTCTCGTCGTTGATGATGCTGTTGTAGTAACCGTATTTCTCGGTTAGCCAGGCGGCGGGCACCGAGTGCATGAGCACCACGGGAGCGTCCAGTGCCTCGGCCCGGCGCAACGCCCATTCCAGTGCCGTGGCACTGGTCTCTAATTCATGAACGCCGACGACTATCTTCCGGTTCACGGGTCTACCTCGTCTTTCGAAGGGGGCGGCGTCATTGACGGCCTCCCGGTGAGGGCAGCAGAGTCACTACCCACATTCACTATCCCGCATCCGCTCGGACGCGGCTAGAGGCGGAAGTCCCGGCATGACTCGTGGCGCGCGCCATACTGGGGTCATGGCCGAGAACAAGACGCAACCGACGGATGCTTCCGTCGAGGATTTTCTCAACGCAGCGACACCAGCCCGACGTCGCGACGACGGCAAGACCCTCGACGCGATCTTCCGCGAGGAGACCGGCGCAACGCCCGTCATGTGGGGCCCGTCGATTGTGGGTTACGGGAGCTTTCGTTATGTGTCGCCCGCGAACCCGCGCACACGCGGCGATTGGCCGAAGGCGGGTTTCTCGCCGCGCAAGGCGCAACTGTCGATCTACGGGCTCAAAGATCTCCCCGAGGGCGCCGCCCTACTTCCGCAGCTCGGCACCTACACCGAGGGCATGGGCTGCGTCTACGTGAGAAAGCTCAACGACATCGACCTCGACGTGCTGCGCCGGCTCATTGCGATCGCTGCGTCGCGCGGCGACGACCCCGAGCCGTAAACCCGGGTCGATGTGGCGTGGTGACGTTATGCCACTGGAGCTCCGCGAGACACCGCGGCGTGCAGCCCCGGAAAAAGACGGAGAGCCCAAACTCGCACCCCGAGGGCGGAATTTGGGCCTCGCGCGAAGTCACCAATTTACTTGGCGGGCTTCTTCCTTCTCTGGGCCCGTGCGCTCGTGGCCGCGGTCTCGGCTGCGGCGCTGAACCGTGCGTTCCGCATACCGGAGCTTGCTGCTCGTGCAACCTTGTTGCTCTGCTTGGGGTTTTGGGCCATGGCGCACGCTCCAATCAATTGTGTTCCGGGATCCGGGTCCCGTGGTTGAGCCCGCGGTGCCCAACCATACCGGTCCCTCTTGCTAGAAGTCCCAGTCGTCGTCTTCGGTAACGACAGCCTTGCCGATCACGTACGACGACCCCGAACCCGAGAAGAAGTCGTGGTTCTCGTCGCCGTTCGGTGAGAGCGCCGAGAGAATCGCCGGGTTCACGTCGCAGACATCCTTCGGGAAGATCGCCTCGTAGCCCAGGTTCATCAGCGCCTTGTTGGCGTTGTAGTGCAGAAACATCTTGACGTCTTCGGTCAGACCGAGCTCGTCGTAGAGGTCCTGGGTGTACTGCACCTCGTTCTCGTAGAGCTCGAACACGAGATTGAAGGTGTAATCCTTGATCTCGTCGCGGCGCTCCTGCGTCTCCTTTTCGAGACCCTTCTGAAACTTGTAGCCGATGTAGTACCCGTGCACCGCTTCATCCCGAATAATCAAGCGGATGAGGTCGGCCGTGTTGGTGAGACGGGCCCGGCTGGAGAAGTACATCGGCAGGTAGAAGCCCGAGTAGAACAGGAACGACTCGAGCAGCACCGAGGCGACCTTGCGCTTGAGCGGGTCGTCGCCCTGGTAATAGTCCATCACGATCGAGGCCTTGCGCTGCAGGTTCGCGTTCTCGGTCGACCAGCGGAACGCCTCGTCAATCTCTTTGGTCGAAGCGAGCGTCGAGAAGATCGACGAGTAGCTCTTGGCGTGCACCGACTCCATGAACGCGATGTTCGTGTACACGGCCTCTTCGTGCGGGGTGATCGCATCCGGAATCAGCGACACGGCACCCACGGTGCCCTGGATCGTATCGAGCAGGGTCAGCCCGGTGAACACGCGCATGGTGAGCTGCTGCTCCACCGGCGTGAGCTGGTTCCACGACTGAATGTCGTTGCTGAGCGGAATCTTCTCCGGCAGCCAGAAGTTGTTGGTCAGTCGGTTCCAGACCTCGACGTCTTTTTCGTCTTCGATCTTGTTCCAGTTGATCGCGTCTACGTGCGAGACCAGCTTGAGCTTGTCAATCATTGAAGGTGTTCCTTTTCCCAAAGTTCATACAGGTAACGTTCGGCAAGCTCACAGCGCGCAGGAAACGCAACCCTCAATTTCCGTGCCTTCGAGCGCCATCTGACGCAGGCGGATGTAGTAGATGGTCTTGATGCCCTTTTTCCACGCGTAGATCTGGGCGCGGTTGATGTCGCGGGTCGTCGCGGTGTCCTTGAAGAACAAGGTCAACGAAAGCCCCTGATCGACGTGCTGCGTGGCTGCGGCATACACGTCGATGATCTTCTCGGCGCCGATTTCGTAGGCATCCTGATAGAACTCGGTGTTGTCGTTCGTCATGAACGGCGCCGGGTAGTACACGCGGCCCAGCTTGCCTTCCTTGCGAATCTCGATCTTCGCCGCGATCGGGTGAATCGATGCGGTGGAGTTGTTGATGTACGAGATCGATCCGGTCGGCGGCACCGCCTGCAGGTTCTGGTTGTAGATACCGTGCGCCATAACGGATGCCTTCAGCTCGGCCCAGTCGGCCTGCGTCGGAATCGACACCCCGGCCTGGGCAAAGAGCTCAGCACCGCGAGCCGTCGACGGCTCCCAGACCTGGTCGGTGTACTTGTCGAAGAACTCGCCCGAGGCATAGGCGGAGTCTTCAAAGCCCTCAAACGTGCGGCCGCGCTCGGTGGCGATCGCGTTGGAGGCACGCAGAGCGTGGAACAGCACCGTGTAGAAGTAAATGTTGGTGAAGTCGATACTCTCCGCACTGCCGTAGTAGACGCGCTCCCGGGCGAGGTAGCCGTGCAGGTTCATCTGGCCAAGGCCGATGGCGTGCGAGCGGTCGTTGCCGTCTTCGATCGAACGCACCGAGCTGATGTGGCTCTGCTCCGACACCGCGTTGAGACCACGGATGGCGGCATCAACGGTGCGACCGAGATCGCCGGAATCCATCGCCAGGGCGATGTTCATCGAACCGAGGTTGCACGAGATGTCCTTGCCGATCTCGTTGTACGAGAGGTCCTCGTTGTACGTCGTGGGAGTGTTCACCTGCAGAATCTCGGAGCACAGGTTGGACATGTTAATGCGGCCCTTGATCGGGTTCGCCTTGTTCACCGTGTCTTCAAACATGATGTACGGGTAGCCCGACTCGAACTGAATCTCGGCGAGGGTCTGGAAGAACTCGCGCGCCTTCATCTTCGACTTCTTGATGCGCGGGTTATCGACCATCTCGTGGTACTTCTCGGTCACCGAAATGTCCGCGAACGGCACTCCGTAGACGCGCTCCACGTCGTAGGGCGAGAAGAGGTACATCCACTCGTCGTTCTTGGCCAGCTCGAACGTGATGTCGGGAATGACCACACCGAGCGAGAGGGTCTTGATACGGATCTTCTCGTCGGCGTTCTCCCGCTTGGTGTCGAGAAAACGCATGATGTCGGGGTGGTGCGCGTGCAGGTAGACAGCGCCGGCACCCTGGCGGGCACCGAGCTGGTTGGCGTAGCTGAAGGAGTCTTCGAGCAGCTTCATGACGGGAATGATGCCGCTGGACTGGTTCTCGATCTGCTTGATCGGCGCGCCGGCCTCACGAATGTTACTGAGCAGCAGGGCCACACCGCCGCCGCGCTTGGACAGCTGCAGCGAGGAGTTGATGCCGCGGGAGATCGACTCCATGTTGTCTTCAATGCGCAGCAGGAAGCACGAGACGAGCTCGCCGCGCTGAGCCTTGCCGGAGTTTAGGAAGGTGGGGGTTGCGGGCTGAAAACGGCCGGCGATGATCTCCTCGACCAGAGCAACGGCGAGCTTCTTATCACCCGCGGCGAGACCCAGGGCCGTCATGACAACGCGGTCTTCAAAACGCTCGAGGTAGCGCTTACCGTCGAAAGTTTTCAGCGTGTACGAGGTGTAGTACTTGAAGGCGCCGAGAAAGCTCTGAAAGCGGAACTTCTTGGAGTAGGCCAGGTCGTTCAGGCTCGTGATGAACTCGAACGAGTACTGGTCGAGCACGGCCTGCTCGTAGTATTCCTTCTCCACCAGGTAGTCGAGTCTCTCGCGCAGCGAGTGAAAGAACACCGTGTTCTGGTTGACGTGCTGCAGGAAGAACTCGCGGGCGGCCTCGCGGTCTTTGTCGAACTGGATCTCCCCGTTCGGGCCGTACAGGTTGAGCATCGCGTTGAGCGAGTGGTAGTCCATGCCCGACGGTGCGTCCATGGGCGTGATCTTCACGGCTGTTGTTTCCAAAATTCTTCCAATCCGTCGTGAACGATGCGCACATCATCCGGTGTTCCAAATACTTCAAAGCGATAGAGGTGGGGCACCTTGCACTTGGCGGCGATGATGTCGCCGGCCAGGCAATAGCCCGCACCGAAATTCATGTTGCCGGCGCCGATGACGCCGCGAATCAACGACCGATTGGTCTCGTTGTTCAAGAACTTGATGACCTGCTTGGGCACGGCCCCGCCCATGCTGCCGCCACCATAGGTGGGAACGCACAGCACGAACGGCTCCTCGGCCACGAGCGGTTCTTCGCGCGGGTAAAGAGGTATGCGCGACGCCGGTCGACCGAGCTTTTCCACGAACCGCTGCGTGTTACCCGAGGCACTCGAGAAATACACGATGTCAGTCATATCACGTGGCGATTCTGATCGGGCACAGTCCGGGCAGGCGAAGCGTGCTGGGCGTGTGGGCTGCGCTCACCTACGCGAGGCGTGCGGCGAGTGCGTTGATCTTGTCGGGCCGAAAGCCTGACCAGTGCTCTTCGTCGGTAATGACAACGGGCGCCTGCAGGTAGCCCAAAGCCTTAACGGCCTCCAGAGCGTTTTCGTCGACCGACAGGTCGAGCACCTCATACTCGATGCCCTTGTTATCGAGGGCACGGTAGGTGGCCGTGCACTGCACGCAGGAGGGCTTCGTGTAAACGGTGATCGCCATGGTTATGACCTTTCTTCTTGGCTGTTCAAGTCTAAAACTGTTCGACATACTTCGCAAGTATGTTCTATAAAACTCTTCGACCGCGGGCGAGAATTCGTCAGGGATCGTCGTACAAAGTGAGCAAGTGCACTGCCGGGCCGCAGGGCCTGGCGAGAGTCTCAATACTACATCTAGTGATCGCGGAGCGGAATAGCCACTACATGCAGTAATTACATTTATGTAGTTATCCACCGACATTCCACATGTTTCACACAGTCCTGCGGCGCAAGAACACCCAAATTCCGCGGGACCGGGCCGAGTTATCCACAGGCACCGGTCTCGACACAATTTTGCCTGTGGAATCTCGATCGGCGTGTCGCGCACCGACCGGTCACGGGCAGCGAGATCGCGCCCTGACGCGCAAACGGGCCGGTCCCAACGATGCAGACCGACCCGTGCGGCTTCCGGTTCCCGCATGCACCGGTTGCGGCAAGCAAAGAGCCGAAACGCCATGCGTTTCGGCTCTTGCCAGCAGTGAAGCAGCTACCCGAGAGTGCTCAATGGCCACCCGAACGGCGCTTGTTGTACACGTCGAATGCCACAGCGAACAAGAGCACGAGGCCCTTGACGGCCTGCTGCCACTCGATACCGATTCCGAGAATCGACATACCGTTGTTCAGAACACCGATAATGAGGCCACCGATGATGGCACCACCGATTGTCCCCACACCGCCGGTAACGGCTGCGCCACCGATGAAGGCGGCCGAGATGGCTTCCAGTTCGAACCCGTCTCCGGCCTTGGGGCCGGCGAGATTCAGCCGTGCGGTGAAGATGAGTCCAGCGAGAGCAGCCAGGATCCCCATATTCACGAACAGGTAGAAGTCCACCTTGCGGGTTTTGATGCCCGACAGCTCAGCCGCATGGCGGTTGCCGCCGATGGCGTAGATGTGGCGGCCGAAGATTGTGCGATTCATGATGATGCCGTAGATGAGGACGAGAACGGCCAGCACGATCAGGGTTACGGGAATGCCCTTGTACGAAGCGAGCGCGAGCGCGAACGAGCCGACGGCCGCGGTGATGAGCACGAGCTTGAGCACAAACCACACCATGGGCTCAACGTCCTGGCCGTACTTGGAGCGGGCAACTCGAGTGCGCACCTGCTGCACGATCAATGCCAGGATCGCAATACCCGCGATGCCGAGGGTGAACGGATCATATTCGAATTCACCGAACAGGTCGGTTAGGAACCCGTTGCCGAGCGCGCGATACTCTGCCGGGAACGAACCAATGTTGGCGTTGCCGAGAACGGCGAGGGCGAGACCGCGAAAGATGAGCATGCCGGCCAACGTCACGATGAACGCGGGGATCCCCACGTAGGCGATCCAGAATCCTTGCCAGACACCAACCAGGGCGCCGATACCGAGGGACAGAATGATGGATAACCACCATGGCAGTCCCCAGGTCACCGCGAAGACGCCGGAGCAGGCACCCACGAAAGCCGCAACGGACCCGACCGACAGGTCGATGTGCCCGGCGATGATTACCATGACCATGCCGACAGCAAGAACAAGGATGTACCCGTTCTGCACGATCAGGTTGGAAATATTCTGCGGACGCAACAGGATGCCGTCGGTGAGGATAGTGAATAGCACCACGACCACAACGAGGGCGATGAAAATGCCGTTCTTGCCCAGGTCCGCGAGGAGGTGGGTGAGCCAGGATGCGGCCTTATTACTGCTGGGGTTGGAATGGAAGCCCGGGGCCGGATCGGCCTGCGGCGTCGTTTCATTGCTCATGAGCGTTTCTCCTTTTCCGCTGCGCCGACGCTAGCGGGCCTTTTCCATGGTCATGTGTTTAATGAGGAGCTCCGGGCTGGCTTCCTCGATGGGGAATTCGCCCGTGATGCGACCCTCCGAAATTGTGTAGATGCGATCACAGATACCGAGCAGCTCCGGCAACTCCGAAGAGATCACGATGACGCCCTTTCCGGCCGCCGCGAGCTTGTTGATGATCGTGTAGATCTCGTACTTTGCACCAACGTCGATACCGCGGGTGGGTTCGTCAAGGATGAGCACGTCGGGGTCTGAATAAATCCACTTCGACAGCACAACTTTCTGCTGGTTACCGCCGGATAGTTTGCCGACCTTGGCCAGCACCGACGGAGCCTTGATGTTCATGCTCGTGCGATACTCGTTGGCAATCTTGTATTCCTCGTTGTCATTGACGAGGCCACGCCTGGTGAGCTTGCCCAGCGACGCCATCGAGATATTGCGTTTGATGTCGTCGATCAGGTTGAGACCAAAGGTCTTGCGGTCCTCCGTCACGTAGGCAATTCCGTGTTCGATCGCTTCGGAGACCGTGCGGGTCTTGATTTCCGTGCCGTGTTTGAATACCCGCCCGGAAATGCGCGAGCCGTAGCGCCGGCCGAACAGGCTCATGGCGAACTCGGTACGGCCCGCTCCCATGAGACCGGCAATTCCGACGATCTCGCCGGCACGGACACTGAGGTTGACGTTGTTCACCACCACGCGCGTCACGTCTTGCGGGTGGTGCGCGGTCCAATCCTCCACGCGCAAAATCTCTTCGCCGATGTTCGGCGTGTGATCCGGATAGCGGTGCTCCAGGTCTCGTCCGACCATGTCCTTGATAATGCGGTCTTCTGTCACCTCGAGCTTCGCCATGGTTTCAATGGCTCGTCCATCACGAATGACGGTGACCGAGTCGGAGACCTTCTTGATCTCGTTGAGCTTATGGCTGATGATGATCGAGGTGATGCCCTGGCCCTTGAGGTGCAGGATCAGGTTGAGCAGATGGTCGGAATCCTCGTCATTGAGTGCGGCCGTGGGCTCATCAAGAATGAGGAGTTTTACGCGTTTGGACAGCGCCTTGGCGATCTCGACCAGCTGCTGCTTGCCAACACCGATGTCCATGATCCGGGTGGTCGGTGTCTCACGCAGCCCCACGCGGGCGAGCAGCTTCGCGGCCTCCAGGTTGGTTTTGTTCCAGTCGATCAGGCCGAGCGGCCCACGCTGCTCATTGTTGAGGAAGATGTTCTCAGCTATAGAGAGGTATGGGCTGAGCGCGAGTTCCTGGTGAATGATAACGATGCCCTTGGCCTCGGAGTCTCGAATGTCTCGAAACTCCACGACCTCATCTTCGAAGACGATATCCCCCGTGTACGTGCCGTGCGGGTACACGCCGCTGAGCACCTTCATGAGCGTGGATTTACCGGCACCATTCTCACCGCAAATGGCGTGGACGTCACCGCGGGCGACGCTGAGGGAGACGTTCGCCAGCGCTTTAACACCGGGAAACGTCTTGGTGATGGTGCGCATCTCAAGGATGTTCGTGGTCACGGAGTACCTTCTTCAGCTATCAGGGTCAAGACGGTGGAGGGGCGAAGCCGCCGGCGAGGTCTCCCGCCGGCGGCTTCGCGCTGCCGAGGCAGTGATTAGCCGTTGATCTCGGCTTCGGTCCAGTAACCGGAGTCAATCAGCACGGAGGGGATGTTGTCCTTGACGACGATCTGCGAGTCAAGCAGCATCGAGGGAACAGTGATCTTGCCGTTGTCGTAATCCGTGGTGTTGTTGGTCTCGGGGGTGTCTCCGTTGAGCACGGCGACGGCCATCTCGACAGAGATGGCGGCCAGCTGACGAGTGTCCTTGAAGATCGTCGCGTACTGCTCACCCGAGTTGATGGCCTTGACGGAGTCGATTTCGGCATCCTGGCCCGAAATGATCGGCCACGTAGCGTCAACCGCGTATCCGGAACCCTGGAGGGCGGAGATGATACCGCGCGAGATGCCGTCGTAGGGGGAGAGAATTCCGTTGACCTTGCTACCGTCCGAGTAGGTCGATGTGAGGATGTTCTCGAGGCGGCTCTGGGCCTCCTCACCATCCCAGCGCAGCGTTGCAACAGAGTTGAAATCGGTCTGGCCACTCTTCACCACGAGCACGCCCGAGTCGATGAAGGGCTGGAGTTCCTGCATGGCGCCGTTGAAGAAGAACGTGGCGTTGTTGTCATCGGGGCTTCCGGCGAAAAGTTCAATGTTGAACGGGCCGGCGGGGGCGTCCGCGGTGGCGGTGCCGTCGAGCTCCGTCAGGCCGAGACCGTTAAGAACCGACCAGGCCTGCTGCTGGCCCACCTTGAGGTTGTCAAAGGACGCGTAGTAGTTGACGTTCTCGGTGTCGCGGATCAGGCGGTCATAGGCGATGACGGGAATGTTGGCATCCGCTGCGTCCTGGAGCACGCTCGTCAGCGTGGTGCCGTCGATTGAGGCGACGATGAGAACCTCGGCGCCCTTGGTGATCATGTTCTCAATCTGCGAGACCTGGGTGGGGATGTCGTCCTCGGCGTACTGCAGGTCAACCTTGAAGCCCTGCTCCTCGAGCTGGCTCTTGACGGCGTCGCCGTCTGCGATCCAACGCTCCGAGCTCTTGGTGGGCATGGCGACCCCGATCAGGCCGCCGTCGCCGGCACCGCCGGAACCGGTGGTGCCGGAGCTCGAGCAGGCGGCCAGGCCCATGATCATGGCGCCGGCGGCGAGTCCGGCGAAGAGTGCTGACTTCTTCTTCACTGTGTTTCCTTCTTGAATCATCGTTGATGGTGAGGCGGGATAGTAAAGCTGCGACGTACGAAAAATGCTAAAAGCCTTGCGCCAATCGGTAGTACGACTGGTTCCAACGCACCTCACGCGTGAAATCACGCAGGGTGGTGGTCTTATCGATCACGAGAAGCTCGGTGCGGGCTATCTCGGCGAAATCATGGAACACCTCGATGCCGACGGCGGTCGACATCACGGTGTGGTGGGCGGCACCCGCGGTGAGCCAGGCGGCGGCCGAGGTGGCGAAGTCCGGTTCGGGACGCCAGACGGCTCGTCCCACCGGCAGATTGGGGAGAGCACTCGGCGGGTCAACAACCTCGACCACGTTCGCCACGAGGCGAAAACGGTCACGCATGTCGCTCATCGCGACAACCACGGCGGGGCCGGGGTCGGCACTGAAAACCAGGCGCACCGGGTCTTCACGACCGCCGATGCCGAGGGGGTGGATCTCGAGCGTCGGCCTGGCGGTCGTGAGAGACGGGCTCACTTCGAGCATGTGCGCACCGAGAATCAACTCGGCGCCGGGGGTGAGGTCGTAGGTGTAGTCCTCCATCAAACTCGCGCCGCCGGGAAGGCCGGCGCCCATCACGTTGGCTACGCGAACGAGAACGGATGTTTTCCAGTCTCCCTCCGCCCCAAAACCGTAGCCCCGGGCCATGAGCCGCTGCACGGCAAGGCCGGGAAGCTGACGCAGTGCGCCCAAGTCTTCGAAACTGGTGGTGAATGCGGCGAAGTCGCCGGCCTCGAGAAAGCTGGTCAGGCCCAGCTCAATCGCAGCGCCGTAGCGCAGCGACTCGTGTCGCTGCCCGCCCTTGCGCAGTTCGGGAACAACGTCGTACAGGTCGTCATACTCGGCGATCAGGGTATCGATGTCCGCATCCGCTATGGAATGCACGACCTCGGCCAGCTCGTTCACGGGCCAGGTGTTAACCTGCACACCGAAGCGAAGTTCGGCTTCGGTCTTATCCCCCTCGGTCACAGCGACGTAGCGCATATTGTCGCCGAAACGGGCGAGCTTCATGCTGCGGCTGGCCGCCCAGCCGGCCGCGGCGCGGGTCCAGGCGCCGATGCTGCCCGACACGGCTGGGTTGGACACGTGGCCGACAACGGTCTTGCGGGTCACGCCGAGGCGCGTCTGAATATAGCCAAACTCGCGGTCGCCGTGCGCGGCCTGATTGAGGTTCATGAAGTCGAAGTCGATCTCACCCCAAGGCAGTTCCACATTCGCCTGTGTGTGCAGGTGCAGGAGCGGTTTGGTCAGCGCATCGAGGCCGGCGATCCACATCTTCGCCGGCGAGAACGTGTGCATCCAGGCGATGAGGCCAATGACGCGGTCATCGGCATTGGCATCGAGGGCGGCACGGCGGATGGACTCGGAGTCCTTCAGCACGGGCTTCCACACCACCTTCACGGGCAGGTCGGAATTCCCGTCGAGGGCACGCGCGATCTGCAGGGATTGCTCGGCCACCTGACGCAGCGTTTCTTCGCCGTACAGGTTCTGACTTCCGGTGAGAAACCAGACCTCGTAGTGGTCCAGGGTCGTGGAGAGAGGCGCCATTAGTTCAGTTCTCCTTGCGGCGCTTGGCCATAAACATTCTGGTATCGGTCGAACAGGGCATCGATGGCGTCTTGTGGCAGGGGCACGAGTTCGCCGCCCGCGCGGGCCAACTGTACGGTGCGCGCGACGTCTTCCACCATCACGGCCGCCTTCACGGCGTCGCGGGCATCTCTGCCAATCGTGAACGGCCCGTGGTTGGCCATCAGCACGGCCCGCGACCGATGGCCGGTCAACGTTTCCACGATGCCGCGGCCGATTGAATCATCACCGATGATGGCAAAAGGCCCAACGGGGATCGGCCCGCCGAACTCGTCAGCCATCGCCGTGATGACACATGGAATGGCCTCGTTCCGGGCGGCCCAGGCGGTGGCGTAGCTGGAGTGCGTGTGCACGACTCCCCCGACATCCGGCATGTTTCGGTAGACGTAGGCGTGTGCGGCGGTGTCGCTGGAGGGTGACCGATCGGCCCCCGGCGTACCCGGTATGACGTTTCCCGCCAGGTCGCAGAGAATCATGTTCTCGGGAGCCAGATCGGCGTAGTCAACGCCACTGGGCTTGATCACGAAGAGATCGGCCCCCGGGACACGTCCGGAGACGTTGCCGCCGGTCCAGACAACGAGACCGTTGCGAAACAGTTCGGCGTGCAGACGGGTGATTTCGGCCCGCACCCGGGCAACAACGACCTCGACCTGCGGCCCATAGGTACTCATGTGGTCACCAACGCGCCCCGACCGCTGAGAGCGGCCCGACGTTTCATTGACTTGAGGCGGCGCATGACGTCGTTCTCGCCGCGACCGAAATAATCGTGTAGCCGCGTGTACTCCTCGAACAGTTCGTCGTAGGCGACGGAGGATGACTCGTTGGGCACATAAACGTTCTTGTTGAGCTTGCCCATAGTTTGACCGGCCGCGCGCACGTCCGGGTAGGCGCCAGCGGCGACCGCGGCGTGGATGGCCGCGCCGAGCGCGGGACCCTGATCGCTCGCGATGGTGCTGATCGGCAGGCGCAGAATGTCGCTGTAGGTCTGCATGAGAAAAGCATTCTTGAGCAGGCCGCCGGCCACGATAAATTCGGTCACCGGCACACCGCTCGCGTTGAAGGCTTCCACGATGGTGCGCGTTCCGAAGGCTGTGGCCTCAAGCAGTGCGCGGTAGATCTCTTCCGCCCGCGTGGTGAGCGTCATGCCAATCACGAGCCCGGATAGTTGGTGGTCAACCAGCACCGAGCGGTTGCCGCTGTGCCAGTCAAGGGCTATGAGTCCGTGGCCACCGACGGGTTGATGTTTGACGAGCTCGGTGAGGTGCTCGTGCACGCTGCGTCCGAGTGCGCGGGCATCGTCGGCGTATCGGGCAGGCACCTGGTTGTTGACGTACCAGGCGAAGATGTCTCCCACGCCGGACTGGCCAGCTTCGTAGCCGTAGAGCCCGGAAACAATGCCGCCGTCGACGACGCCGCACATTCCCGGCACCTCCGCCAGCGCGTCGGAGTTCATGACGTGACACGTGCTCGTGCCCATAATCGCCACCATCTGACCGGGGTTCACTGCCTGCGCGGCGGGAGCGGTCACGTGCGCATCCACGTTGCCGACAGCCACGTGAATTCCTTCGGGGAGTCCGGTCCAGCCGGCGGCCTCCTTCGACAGCGTTCCGGCGGATGCACCAAGCTGGCCGATCGCGTGCGCCACCTTGTCGAGAGCGAAACGTGCAAAAGCGGGGTTGAGCGTGCCCAGGAAGGCCTCACTCGGGTACTGGCCGTCCTGCAGGATGCCCTTGTAGCCGGCGGTGCAAGCGTTGCGCAGGTAGTTCCCCGTGAGCTGCCACACGATCCAGTCGGCAGCTTCGACCCAGTGGTCCATGCGGTGATAGAGCTCAGGATCTTCTTCGAGTAGTTGCAGGCCCTTGGCGAATTCCCATTCGCTCGAGATCAGCCCGCCATAGCGCGGCAGCCAGCTCTCGTCGCGCTCGAAGGCCAGGTCGTTGATGCGGTCGGCCTGCGCCTGCGCGGCGTGATGGCGCCAGAGCTTGACGTAGGCGTGGGGGCGGCCGGCATACTCTGGGATTTCGTTGAGCGGGGTTCCGTCAGCGAGTACGGGAATCATGGTGCAGGCGGTGAAGTCGGTGCCGATTCCGATGACCCGCGACGGGTCGATTCCGGCGTTCGCCACGGCGGCGGGAACCGCGCTCTTCAGCACTGCGGTGTAGTCGGCCGGAACCTGCAACGCCCACTCCGGAGGAAGCGCCTCACCGGTCGCGGCCAGGATCGTGTCCATCACCGCATGCGGGTAGTCCAAAACTGCAGAGCCGAGTTCGACGCCGTCCGAGACGCGTACGACGACGGCGCGGCCGGAGAGAGTTCCGTAGTCGACACCGATCACGTAGTTCTCATCGTCGCCGACGGCAGAGTGCCCGGCGTGCGAGAGCGCATCAGTTTTGCTCACGGAATCGACTCCTATGTCAGGTCTGCGCGCGGAAAGCACCGCGAATGGTATGGGCGGATCACCGACAGACCATGAATCCATCGGCGGGTGTCGACCGAATGTGATCGGTCACATTGCCGTGTGTTCATGTTAGCGGTACGGGTACTCGCCGTGTCAAGTGCGAATTTGCTTCGCTTTTGTATCGGTCGAAAATCCGTCGAGTGTCTAGAAAGCCGGGCGCGACGTTGAGCCCCGAACGATCAGCTCCGGAATGATGGACCCCGGGTTGTCAGGCGTGGTCTCATTGATCTGAGACAGCAATAGCGCCACCGAGCGCCGGCCGAGTTCTGAAAAGTCCTGCCGCACCGTTGTGAGTGGCGGCCAGAAGTGCGCGGCCTCGGGAATATCGTCAAAGCCCACGATGCTGACATCGCGCGGCACGTCGAGCCCGGCCTCCCGAATGGCGTGTATGAGCCCAAGCGCCATCTGGTCGTTGGAGGAGAAAATCGCCGTGAAGTCCCGCACCTGCAACAGCTCGCGACCGGCGTGATAACCGAATTCTGCAGTCCAATCGCCGAGGATGGGTGCGGTCGTCGGAACGTCCCTGGCCCCCATCTCCTCGAGAAAGCCATGCATGCGCGCCTCGGCCTCGATCCAGTCCTGCGGACCGGCGAGGTGGTAGATATCACGGTGCCCCAGGTCGATCAGGTGCCGGGTGGCCAGTCGCGCACCCGCAATCTGGTCCACGGACAGGGCATTCGTGTCGAGGCTCCCCGTGGATTGCAGCGTCACGTACGGCACATCAATGGACAGGAGTTTGAGGGCGTTGAACACCCGCACCTGCGGAGCGATCACCACGATCCCCTCCACGGACTGCGACATGAGGTGATTCACGGCCGCCGTGATTGAGCTGGGATCCCGGCGGTCGAGGTTTGCCGTGTTGACGAAGTATCCCGCGTTACGCGCCGCGTCCTGAATCGCGGCAATGCTGCTCGCCGGGCCATACTCAGCGCTCGACGCTGACAACACGCCAATGGTGCGGGACCGCCCGCGCGACAGTGCGCGCGCGGCCCGATTGGGACGATACTGCAGCTCTTCAATGACTTCGAGCACCCGGGCCTTGGTGGAATCGCGGATGCTCGGGTGGTTGTTCAGTACACGCGACACGGTCTGGTGCGAGACTCCGGCGAGGCGCGCAACGTCTCGAATGCTCGGCGCACGCCCGTTAGACATATCGACTGTCACTGGACGACCTTGCTCGAGTGTGAGCGGTCACAATTGTGCCCGCAACTTTATTATGCCGCTCCGGACCGCAATGTGACAGTCACATACAGCCTTGCTGCCCTGCCCGGGGGTTAGCTGCGGGGCAGCGCGCTCTCGAGGTCGGCGATGAGATCGGCGACATCTTCGATGCCGACCGACAGACGCACGATGTTGTCGGGAACCTCCAGTTCGGTGCCGCGCACCGAAGCGTGCGTCATCTCGGAGGGATAGTTCACGAGTGACTCCACGCCGCCGAGCGATTCAGCCAGCTGGAACAGGTGCATCGACTCGGCGAACAGGCGCGCGGCTGCTGCACCACCGACAAACGCGATGGAGATCATGCCGCCGAAGCCGGACATCTGCTTCGAGGCGAGTTCGTGGCCCGGGTGGCTGGGCAGTCCCGGGTAATAGACCTGCTCGATCGCGGGGTGGCCGTCAAGATACTCGGCGATGGCCTGGGCGTTGCTGCAGTGGCGGTCCATGCGCACCGAGAGGGTTTTAATGCCCCGCACGGTGAGCCAGGAATCGAGTGGGGCCGATACCGGTCCGGCGGCGAACTGCAGAAACTGGGCCTTTTCGTACAGGGCATCGTCGTTCATGATCAGGGCGCCGCCAAGCACATCGGAGTGGCCGCCGAGATACTTCGTGGTCGAGTGCACGACGACATCAGCGCCGAATTCAAGCGGATGCTGCAGCGCCGGCGACGCAAAGGTGTTGTCGACGATCGCGACGACGCCATGGCGGTGCGCGATCTCGGCGAGCGCCGCGATGTTGCTGATCTTCATCAGCGGGTTGCTCGGGGTTTCTACCCAGAGAATCTTCGTTTCCGGGCGGATGGCCGCTTCGACCGCCGCGAGGTCACTCATCTCCACCGTGCTGTTCTGCACTCCCCAGGCGGCGTGCACCTTGTTGATGAGCCGGTGGGTTCCACCGTAAACGTCGTTTCCCAGCACGATGTGGTCGCCCGGCTTCAGGATGGCGCGCAGGATGGTGTCTTCGGCGGCGAGTCCGCTCGCGAACGACAAGCCGTGCTTGCCACCCTCGAGGGCGGCAAGCAGGCTCTCGAGCACGGTGCGGGTGGGGTTTCCGCCACGGCTGTACTCGTAGCCCCCGCGCAGGTTGCCGATACCGTCTTGCACGTAGGTGGAGGTTTGGTAGATCGGCGGAATGACGGCGCCGGTGGTCGGGTCGAAGGCCTGACCGGCGTGGATGGCGATGGTGTCGAACTTCTGGGTGTTGGCCATTACAGGCTCCCTACTGATGATGCGCCCGAAACCGAGCGTGTGGATGTTACTGAAAGTTAGACGCTCAGATAGCTGAGCAGGTCGTGGCGGGTGATAACGCCGAGCGGCTTGCCGCCGTCGGTCACGAGCAGAGCGTCATGCTCGGCGAAGGCAGCGCGGGCCGCCGCGACCGGCTCGTTGACGCCGATCAGCGGGAGCGCTTCGCCGACGATCGAACCGACCGGATCGGTGAGCTGGGCATCGCCGGAAAACACGAGACCCATCAGGGCGCGCTCATCGACCGCACCGAGCACTTCACCCATAACGACGGGCGGCTTGGCGCTCAGCACGAGTAGCTGCGACACCCCCTGGCTCGTCATGGTTTCGATCGCGGTGTGCACGGTGTCGCTCGGGTGCACGTAGACCAAAGCCGGCAGGCTCCCGGTCTTCGATTCGAGCAGATTGGCGACCGTGTGACCGGCCGGGGCGTTGCTGAAACCGTAGCTGCGCATCCACCCGTCGTTGAAGATTTTGCCGAGATACCCGCGGCCCCCGTCGGGCAGCAGCACGACGATCGTAGCGTCGGGCCCGAGCTTCTCGGCGGCGCGCAGTGCCGCCACGACGGCCATTCCGCTGGAGCCACCGACGAGGATTCCCTCTTCGCGGGCGAGCCGACGGGTCATGGCGAAGGAATCGGCGTCGGAGACGGCGATGACCTCGTGCACCACCGTGGGATCGTAGGCGCCCGGCCAGAAGTCTTCGCCGACCCCCTCGACCAGGTAGGGGCGACCGGTGCCGCCGGAGTAGACCGACCCTTCCGGGTCGGCGCCGATAATGCGCACGGCATCCTTCGACACCTCGCGCAGGTAGCGGCCGGTGCCGGTGATGGTGCCGCCGGTGCCGACGCCGGCCACGAAGTGGGTGACCGTTCCGTCGGTGTCACGCCAGATCTCCGGGCCGGTGGATTCGTAGTGGCTGAGCGGTCCGTTCGGGTTGAAATACTGGTTGGGCTTGAAAGCGCCGTCAATCTCGCGGGCGAGCCGGTCGGAGACGCTGTAGTAGGACTCGGGGTCCTCCGGCGCAACGGATGTCGGCGTCACGACGATCTCGGCGCCGTACGCGGTGAGTACGTTGCGTTTGTCTTCGCCGACCTTGTCGGGCAGCACGAACACGCACTTGTAGCCGCGCTGCTGGGCCACCAGGGCCAGGCCGACACCGGTGTTGCCCGAGGTGGGCTCGACGATCGTGCCACCGGGCTTCAAGAGCCCGTCGCGCTCGGCGGCGTCGATGATGCGCACCGCGATACGGTCCTTCGCCGAGCCGCCCGGGTTGAGGTACTCAAGCTTCACCAGCACCGTCGCGGTCAGTCCCTCCGTCACTTTATGGAGTTTGACCAGTGGGGTGTCACCGATGAGGTCAAGAATGGTGTCTGCGATTTTCATGGGGAATTCCTTCTATCGAGCCGCGCGCGGATGGGCAGGCACGGCCTCGGATTGCACACCGGAAGTCGGTGGCCGGGAGCGTTCGTGGAGGGTCGACTAGCGACAGCAGCAACAACACGAATGAGCGGGCACGGATCTACTCTATCGGGCGGCGAGAGCCCGCGACCAGGCTGAGAAAGAACTGTGAGACCGGCTCCCGGGGAAGCACCAGAGGTGGCTGATACGTTCGAATGGAAGTAGCTCCAACAGAGAGGCCCTCGTGACCCCCCAGCCCGGATCCCCCGCAAACAAAGCATCCCTCAAAAGCGAACGTGCCGCGAAGCGCGCAAAAAAGCTGGAGGAATATCACCGCCAGCAAAAGCGCGGCAAGCGCAACCGCCTGATCGGTATTGTCGGCGGTTCGCTGGCCGGAGTCGCGGTCATCGCCCTTATCGTGACGACCTTCGTGCTCACTCCGCAGGCCGCCAACTATGCCGGCGGCGGCGCCGGCGATGCCTCCAAGATCGATGGGGTCGAGACCTTCAGCAACACGGCCGGCCACGTCGAGACGGCGGTCACCTACGAACAGTCTCCCCCCGCCGGCGGCGAGCACAACCCGGCCTGGCTCAACTGCGGCGTCTACGAACAGGCGGTTCCGAACGAGAACGCCGTGCATTCGCTCGAGCACGGTGCCGTGTGGATCACCTATGACCCGTCCATCTCCGACGCCGAGCTTGACCAGCTCAAGGCGGAACTGCCCTCGAGCTACGTAGTCCTCTCCCCCTTTGACGACATTCCGGCACCGATTGTGCTGAGCGCCTGGAATGCACAGCTGCAGGTCGACAGCGCCGACGATCCCCGCATCGCCGAGTTCTTGACCGAGTTCTGGAAGAGCACGAACGTGCCCGAAGACGGCGCCGCCTGCTCGGGTGCGATCGACGCCCCCGGCAAGGTCTCCTAGAGACCGATACCGTGACGTCCGATAGCGCGCAACCGGCGACATCCGCGCAGTTTCGATCAGCGGATGCCGTCCCGCCGCACCCGCGCCGCGCCCTGCTGCGTGCCATCATGGTCACGGTTGTGGTCACCGCGCTCGTCGTCGGAGCCGTGGCGTTCTCGGCCGGGCGGCTGAGCACAATTGTCGATGCCACACCCGATACGGCCAGTGCCGAGGCCGGCTTTGCCCGCGATATGCAGGAACACCACAATCAGGGCGTCGAGCTCGCCATGATCGTGCGCGACCGCACCACGGATGCGCCGGTGCGCCTGCTCGCCTACGACATCGCCACGACGCAGGCGAAGCAGAGCGGGCAGATGTCGGGATGGCTGGCCGTCTGGGGGCTGCCGCAGTTCCCCCCGGAACCGTCCATGACCTGGATGACTCGGCCGACCCTGTCGGGTGAGTCGCACGAGGAAACCCACACGACCGGAACGGCCGGAGAGTCCGAGACCGCCCACGTCGCCGGGGACCCCATGCCCGGGCTCGCGACCGCCGCGCAGATCGCCTCGCTCACCGCGGCATCCGGCACTGAAGCGGAGCGCCAATTTCTCGTCGTGATGATCGCCCACCACCAGGGCGCGATCGAGATGGCCGAGGCGGTGCTCCAGCGCAGCTCGAATGCGACCGTGCAGACCTTCGCCACCTCGGTGGTGTTGAGCCAGCAGTCCGAGATCGATCTGATGACCGGGATGCTCACGGACCGGTCCTAGCCCGCCTTCACCCCGCACCCGCCACCCCAGCCCCTTCCGACCGCGCGCGCTGCCCGGGCCCACCTTCAGCAACTGGGCCCATGATCTAGCCTGGGCCCAGTTTCCGGGCCCGGGCCCGGGCAGGAAAGAGGGCGCGGTTAGGGGGCGGAGGGGGCCGGCGCGGGGGAATCGGCGGTGATCTGGCGGGCGTAGAGACTCGCGTAGACCGCACCCCGAGCGAGCAGTTCGGCGTGCGTGCCCCGCTCCACGATACGGCCGGCCTCGACGACGAAAATCACGTCGGCGTCGACGATCGTGGAGAGGCGGTGCGCAATGGCAATGGTGGTTCGGCCGTGGCTGGCGGTGTCGAGAGCGGCCTGCACCACACTCTCCGAGATGGAGTCGAGCGCGCTCGTGGCCTCATCGAGGATGAGCACCGGCGGGTCCTTCAGCAGCACCCGGGCGATAGCGATACGTTGCTTCTCACCGCCGGAAAGCCGGTAGCCGCGCTCCCCCACCATCGTGTCGTACTTGTCGGGAAACGAATCGATCGTGTCGTGGATGTTGGCGGCGCGAGCCGCCGCGACCAGCTCGTCAGACGTTGCGTCGGGTTTGGCGTAGCGCAGGTTTTCGGCGATCGTTGCGTGAAACAGGTACGTCTCCTGGCTGACGATTCCGATGTGCGACACGAGCGACTTCTGTTGCAGGTCGCGCACGTCGAGGCCTGAGAACAGCACCCGGCCCGCCGAGGCCTCGTAGAAACGCGGGATCAGGTAGGACACCGTGGTTTTTCCGGCGCCCGACGGCCCCACGAATGCCGCGAATTGCCCCGGCTCGATCGTCAATGACACATCGTCGAGCGTGGGGCGGGCGTCGCCACCGGCATCCGGGTAATTGAACCGCACATGGTCGAACTCGACCCGGCCACGCGCGCTGCCGGCCGACGGCACCGAGGCAGCACCCGGCTTGTCGCTGATCGCGGGCACCAAGTCGAGGTATTCGAAGATGCGGGCAAACAGCGCGCTCGAGGTTTGCAAGTCGAGCGCGACCCGCATGAGGCCGAGCAGCGGAAAGATCAGGCGCGCCTGCACCGTGGTGAACGCCACGATGGTGCCGGGCGTGACATCCGTCGTGCCATTGAACATGAGCGCCCCGGCCACGAGATACACGATCGCGGGAATCGCCGACAGAAACACGCTCACCGTGGCGAAGAACCACTGGCCGCTCATCTGCTGGCTCACCTGCAGTCGCACCTGGTTGCGGTTCTCCTGGGCGTACCGATCGATCTCGTTCTGTTGCCGGGTGAAACTCTTCGAGAGCAGAATACCCGACACGCTCAACGTCTCCTGCGTGATCGCGGTCATGTCCGACAGTGATTCCTGCGTCTTGCCCGCGATGCGCGCCCGCACCTGGCCAACGCGGCGCTGCGCGAAAACCAGAATGGGCATCAGTACTACGGCCACAATGGTCAACTGCCAGTTCAGCAGCAGCATGGCCACGAAGGCTGCGATCACCGTGACGGTGTTGCCGAGGATGCTCGAGATGGTGTTGGTGAGCACCGTCGCCACACCGCCGACGTCGTTTTGCAGTCGTGATTGGATAACGCCGGTTTTAGTTTTGGTGAAGAAGCTCAACTCCATCGCCTGCAGGTGGGTGAACAACCGCACCCGCAGCGCGCCCATAACCTTGTTGCCCACACTCGCGGTGAGCCAGGTCTGCCAGACACCGAGCAGGGCGTTGACCAAAAAAACACCGAGCATGAGGGCCACCAGTGTGCCGAGCACCGAGAGGTTCGGGGTGCCGGCGGCCGGAAACAGTCCGTCGTCGAAGGCGCGTTGGGTGAGCAGCGGCGGTACGACGGAGAGGGCGGCGCTGACCAGAACGAGCACAACGGTGATGATCAGCGTGGTGCGATGCGGGGCGAACAGGGCGCTGATCCGCGTCAGCAGGTGCGGGATGCGCGGGGCGAGAGCATTTTCGGCGCGCTGCGCTGCCGCATCCGCTCCGCTCACCCGTTTGCGGGGTCGTTCCACACCCGACTGTTGCCGCGGGCCGTGGCCCGGGGTACCGTGCATTCCACTCATGCATTCACTCTAAACGTCAACCAACACCGCTCAGAACGGATGCCCGCGGCCGGCCGGGCCACGGGCATCCGCCCCCGAAGCGGTCGCCCTTACCCCTTGGTCGACCCGGCCAGGAGGCCGCGCACGAAGAAGCGCTGCAGGGAGAAGAACACGATCAGCGGAACCAGGATCGACAGGAACGCGCCGGCGGTGAGCAGATGCCAGTCCTGCCCGCGGGCGCCGGAGAGTTCGGCCAGCAGCTTCGTCATCGGAGCGACCGCACCATCGGCGAAGATCAGCGCCACCAGCAGGTCGTTCCACACCCAGAGAAACTGGAAGATGGCGATCGAGGCGATGGCCGGCATGGTCAGCGGCAACACGATGCGAAAGAAGACCTGTCCGTGACCGGCGCCGTCAACCCGTGCAGCCTCGATGACCTCGCTCGGAATTTCGGAGACGAAGTTGTGCAGCAGATAGATGGCCAGCGGCAGAGCGAACATCGTGTGCGCGATCCAAACCTGGGAGTATCCGCTGCCGGGGTTGAGCGCCTCCACCACCGGGTAACCGAAGATGGTTCCGCCGGAGAAGAACTGCAGCAACGGCACGAGGGCCATCTGAATCGGCACGATTTGCAGGGCGAAAACGCCGATGAAGAGCATGTCCTTGCCGCGGAAGTCGATCCAGGCGAAGGCGTACGCGGCGAGGCTCGCGACCATCAGCGGAATGAGCGTGGCGGGCAGGGTGATCGCGACCGAGTTGATGAACGAACCGGCCAGATCGAGTTGACTGTTGCCGGCAGCGAGCGCCGCGGTGTAATTGTCGAAGGTGACCCCAGTGTTGGTGAAGATGGTCCACCATCCGGTGGTGCGCACCTCTTGCGCCGGGCGAAATGACGAGACCAGCAATCCGAGGGTCGGGATCGACCACAACACCGCGATGATCAGCGCACCGATGGTGGCGCCGCGGCTGGTCAGCCGCTTCTTGGTTTTGCGAGCAATTTTTGATTCCATTCGACGCTCGCCGCGGCGGATCTGGCGCTTGGTCTGCTCATCAAGTGGGAGTTCTACGGGCATTACCGCGCTCATCGGATTTCCCTCTGCTTCTTAATCTGGCGGGCGTTGTAGATGACGATCGGGAGCACCAACAGAAACAGAACCAGCGCGAAGGCAGCCGAGCGGCCCTGCTCGAAGTTCTTGAATTGGGTGTACATCTCGTTGGCGACGACACTGGTCTGATTGGATCCTGCTGTCGTGGTGCGCACAATGTCGAAGACCTTGAGCGACACGATGGAAATCGTCGTCAACACGACCACGAGGGCGCTGCGGATGCCCGGAACGGTCACGTTCAGGAACTTCTCCCAGGCGTTGGTTCCGTCGAGTTCGGCGGCTTCCATTTGTTCGATCGGCACCCCCTTGATCGCGGCAGAGAGCACGACCATGGCGAAACCGGTCTGCACCCAGATGAGAATGACGATGAGGAACAGGGTGTTGAACGGGGAAACAGCGAGAAAGTCCACGGGCTGCCCGCCGAACATCACGACGAGTTGGTTGAGCAGCCCAATCTGATCCTGATCGGCCGGGCGAGCGGTGTAGACGAACCGCCAGATGATGGATGCGCCCACCAGAGAAATGGCCATCGGCATGAAGACCAATATCTTGAAGTATTTCTCGCCGCGGCTCTTGTCGATGAACACCGCGTAGGCGAGGCCGGCAATGGTTGAAATGGTGGGAACGATGAGCACCCACACGATCGTGTTGAGCACAATGCGCACGTTGTTGGGCTGGGTGAAAATCCAGACGAAGTTGTCCAGGCCCACGAACCGGTCACCACGAGAACTCATGAAGGCCTGGACCGTGGTTTGAATGGTGGGAATCACGAGGCCGATGGCCAGCAGCAGCATGGCCGGCGCCAGAAAACCGATGAGCTGAAACAGGTATCCGGCTCCTTTGCGCCCCCGGTAGTCGATGTAGAAAAAACCGAGACCGAGCACACCGGCGCCGATGATCGCCCAGGTATAGGAGTTGGCGACGAGCAGAATGAGCAGCGGAGCCAGCACACAGACGGCGAGACGGATGCCCGTATACAGGCGGCCGGTGCGCGGAGCTATCTCGACGAAGAACAGGATGGCACCGACCACGAGTGCAAAGGCCAAGATAACGATGGGGATTTGTGCCAGCGGTGGCAATTGCGCCAACCAGTAGAAGAATGCGGACATCTGTAACCTTTCGAGTACGACAGTGGACTCTGGTAATCGCCCGAGAAGTGGTGAAAACGTATCGATACCGTACACCGGGAGCGCACCGTGTGCCGCCCCGTATTCGAAGCGGGCGGCACACGGTGCTCAGGCCTGGGTGCTAGTAACTCTCGTTAGCTGCTCGGCCAGCCCGCTTCAATGCTCGTGAGCACATCATCAGTTGGCGTGCCGTTGATCCAGCTGACCATGCCCTTGAAGAACGTTCCCGATCCCACGGCGCCCGGCATCAGGTCGGAAGCGTCGAAGCGGAACGTGGTGTCGGGGTCTTGCAGGGTCTTGATGGCCTGCTGCAGGATTGGGCTCGTTGCCTTGGAGGCGTCGAGGCCCTTGTTGGCGCTGATCACACCGCCGAGACCGACCCGGCTATTAGCCCAATCGGAACTGGAGAGGTATTCAAGCACCTTCTGAGTGTCAGCGTCATCGGAGAATGCACCGACGATCTCGCCACCGCCGGTAACGGCCTGGCCGCCCGCCTTGACCGGAGGAGTAATGAAGGCCCAGACAGCGGCATCCGGCCCGACCGTTCCGCCGGCATCCGTGATGAAACCATCGAAGAAGGAAGCCTGGTGGGTCAGCGCGCAGGTACCGTCGGAGATCGGGGTGGCAATATCACCGAACGGCGTGCTGTTGATCGACTTGACGTCACCGAACCCGGCGTTCACGTAGTCCGGGTTGAGCAGAATCTCGCCGAGCGAGTCGAAGGCCGATTTGATGGCCGGGTCGGTGAAGGGGATCTCGTTGTTCACCCATTTGTCGTAGGTGTCAGCGCCGGCCTGACGGAGAACAAGGTCTTCGATCCAGTCCGTTCCCGGCCAGCCGGTGGCGTCACCGGAGCCGAAGCCGGCGCACCAGGGAGCCGTGCCGGTCTTCTCCTGGATGGTCTTGGTCACCGAGAGCAGTTCGTCCCAGGTCGTGGGCACCTCGACTCCCCACTCCTTGAACTTCGCCGGCGAATACCAGACGAAGCCCTTGACGCTGGCCATGAGCGGAGCCCCGTACAGCGTGCCGTCGAGGGTGCCGTAGGCCTTCCAGTCCTCAGACCAGCCCTCATCGACGTTCGCCGCGACGGCATCAGGTGCGGGCTTGAGGAAGCCCCGCGACGCGAGGTCCTTCATCAGTCCCGGCTGCGGGAAGATCGCGATGTCGGGAGCGTTGCCGCCCTGAGCGCGGATGGAGATCTGGGATTCGAATTCCTTCGACGATTCGTACTGAATGTCGATGTTATTGTCTTTCTCCCAACCGGCCCAAGACTCTTCGAGCAGCTTGGCTTCGGTATCGGCGATAGTGCCGTAGACGGTGACGACGCCGTCGCCAGCAGCTCCGGCTTCATTGGTGGTGGCCCCGGGGCCGCCGGAACAACCGGCCAGAGCCAGACCAGCAATCGCCGCCATCGCGATGGGTGCTGTAAATCGACGGTGCAGGGAAGGCCGCATCTTTTATCTCCTCATTGAGTAGTGCCGGATCGAGTTGTGCCGGATTGGTTGTGCCGGATTGATCAGGATTGATCAGGACGGTGGCGCGTAAGGCAATGCGCGCGGATACCAAAATTAGGGAACCGGTTCCAGACCATAAATTACGTCACCCTTTTGGGGATAGCAAGAGCGCGAGCATAACGAAATGGCAAAGATATCGTTGCTCTTGCCTCCGGTGACCAAATTTTAGTAAGGATGGCGACAGGAAATCAAGAGCCACGCTGGAACCGGTTTCATACAGGTCCCCAGCGCGCTAATGTGAACGCAGAGACCCCAAAGGCGGAGGCGGCATGAGTGCGATCGGCGATGTGGCACGCCTTGCCGGCGTAGCCAAGGCGACAGCTAGCCGAGCGCTCAGCGGCCGCGGCTACGTCTCGGCCGAGACGCGCGCGAAGGTCGTCGCCGCCGCTCACGAAATTGGCTACGTCGCCTCACCCAATGCGGCCAGCCTGGTCACGGGACGCACGCAGAGCGTCGGCGTGATCATCCCCTTCATCAGCCGATGGTTCTTCGCCGAGGTGCTCGAGAGCATGGAAGAAGCGCTCCTGGCACAGCGTTACGACATGACCCTGTACAACTTGCCGCCGGAGTCCCCCGAACGCGACCGGGTCTTCGATTTTTTTCTTGCCCGCAAGCGCTTCGACGGCATCATCTCGGTCGGAGTAGCCCTCAGCGAGCAAGAAGTCGACCACCTGCACCGGCTCGGCCGCCCGCTCGTCGGGATCGGCGGTCCGATCCGGGGCGTTCCGACAATCGAAATCGATGACGTGGCCGCGGCCCGGCTGGCGACCGAACACCTGCTCAGCCTGGGGCACCGCGAGATCGTGCACGTGGGCGGCAGCCAGATAGACGAGATGGACTTTCAGGTGCACAGCAATCGCCTGCGTGGTTTTCACGCGGCGATGATGGCCGCCGGGCTCCCCGTGAGCGGACGCTTCTACGCCTGTGAACTCACGATGCCCGGCGGGTACGACCTGGGTCTGGCAGTGCTCGGCGACCCGCGACGACGACCGACCGCGATCTTCGCGGCGAGCGATGAAATCGCCTTCGGGCTCATTCTGGCGGCGCGCGAGCTGGGAATCCGAGTGCCGACCGAGCTCAGCGTGATCGGTATCGACGGACATCCACACGCCGAAATGTTCCGGCTCACCACCCTGGCGCAGCATCCGCGGGCCCAGGGCGAGCTCGCCGTTCGCACGTTGCTGGCCGAACTCGCCGATCGCAGCGGGGGCGCAGGATCAACCGTGCTGCCGACCAGCCTGGTCATTCGCTCCAGTACCAGCGCGCCGCGCACACCGTCCGAGCACTCCACCTGAGGCTCACGCCGCCTGGCGCGTACCGCGCCTCAGGCAAAGTGTGCCTGCAGCCCGTCCGATCAGCGGTCGCCGGCACTGATGGCCTCGGCCTCTTCTTCGACGCCGACGAAGGCGCCATCCGCTCGCCGCAGGCGCTTGCGGCCGAGGAACACGATGAGCGTGGCGATGAGAACGGATGCTGCCGCCGCGAAAAAGGGAGTCGAGGGTGCGATCGCTCCGGCAAGTAGGGTCGCTGCCGGCGGTGCGATGGCGCCACCGAGAAAGCGCACGCCGGAGTACGCCGAGGAGGCAACCGACCGCGGCAGGTCGGTGGCTTCCATCACGCACTCGGTGAGCACGGTGTTGAGCACGCCGAGCAGCATGCCGCCCACGATCACGCACAGAACCAGGCCGGGGGCCGAACCGATGAGCAGGGCGGCCACCACGAGATCCAGGGCCAGCAGGGGCAGCACGAGCCGTAATACGAGGGTGCGCGGGAGGCGGCGAGTGAGCAGCGGGGCCACCCAGACCGAGGTGACCGCGAGCGAAAGGCCCCAGCCGAAGAAGATGAGACCGAGGGTGACGGCGCTGCCGAGCCCCAGCGGGATCAGGGCAAACGGCGTGTACGCGAGCAGCACGAAGAACCCGATGTTATAAAACAACGCGGCGGCGGCAAGCACCCCGAGCGCCGGGTTGGCCAGGGCGCGAAAGGGCGCCGACAGCGGCGTCGGTTCCGAGCTGCGGGTATCCGTCTTCATCCACACGACGATGCCGATAAAGCCGATGGCCATGAGCGTCGCGGTACCGAAGAACGGCCCGCGCCAGCTCAGGCTGCCGAGGAGTCCGCCCAACAAGGGTCCGATCGCAATACCGAGTCCGAGGGCGGCTTCGTAGAGAATAATGGCCGAACTCGTTCCGCCGGATGCCGCACCCACGATGGTGGCGAGGGCGGTGGAGATGAAGAGCGCGTTTCCGAGCCCCCAGCCGGCGCGAAAACCGATGATCGATTCCACGTTGCCCGACAGCCCAGCGGCCAGGGCAAAGACCACGACGAGGGAGAGGCCGATCAGCAGGGTGCGCTTGGCACCGATGCGGCTGGACAGCCAGCTCGTGAAGAACATGGCGACGCCGGTGATCAGGAGGTAGCTCGTGAACAGCATCTCGGTTTCGGTGGGCGTGGCCTCAAGGTCTTTGGCGATGGCTGGCAGGATCGGGTCGACGAGTCCGATGCCCATGAAGGCGATCACACAGGCAAAAGCCACCGCCCATACAGCGCGCGGCTGGTGCAGGATGCTGCCGGCCTCATTCGTGCCGACGGCCTTTTCGCCGGTCATGACTGCGCCTCGGCCGGTAAGGCGACCGGAGTTCCTGGCGGCAACTGCGCCGCGGCGTCCGCGCGTTGACCAATAATCTCGACCGCGCGTTGCAGCACGGCGATATCGTCGGCGCCGAGGTCGGCGAACAGCGGCAGCATGGCACCGGCAAGTTCATCGCGCCAGCCAGCCAGCGCGGCGGCACCGGTGGCGGTGATCGCGGTCTGTGTCGCCCGGGCATCCGCCGGGTCGGCGAGTCGAATGACCCAACCGCGAGCGGTGAGGTTGGTCACCAGCTTGGTGGCGGTGGGCTGCGCTACCCGGCTGAGTTCGGCGAGTTCACCGAGCCGCATCGGGCCGCCACTGCTCAAAACACCGAGCGTGCGCCAGACCGCGGGCGACTCGGAGCTGCCGGTGGAACGTGCCGCCAATCGAGTGAGTCGGTGGTTGACCGTGACGAGGTCGCCCAGCAGGGAACGAAGTGGAGTGGACATCCGTTAACTATACATAGCTAGGCTATGTATATCTATCGGAGGGCCGGAGACAACAAACGGGCGCCATCTCCCGAAGGAGATGACGCCCGTTCACACTGGCCTGTCGACAGACAGGCCGTAAAGCTCAGAAGCAGAGCCCCTTGCGGGGCGCAGACTACTTGAGGGTTACGGTGGCGCCAGCTTCTTCGAGGGAAGCCTTGGCCTTCTCGGCTGCGTCCTTGGCAACGCCCTCGAGGACGGCCTTCGGCGCGCCATCGACAACGGCCTTGGCCTCGCCGAGGCCCAGGCTGGTGAGCTCGCGCACAACCTTGATGACCTGGATCTTCTTGTCGCCAACGGCGTCAAGGATGACGTCGAACGCGGTCTGCTCTTCAACCTCTTCAGCAGCGGCGGCGGGGCCAGCGGCTCCGGCAGCGGCGACGGGAGCGGCTGCGGTGACCTCGAAGGTCTCCTCGAACGCCTTGACGAACTCGGAGAGCTCGATGAGGGTCAGGCCCTTGAACTGCTCAAGCAGGTCTTCAGTGGAAAGCTTTGCCATGATGTACTCCTTCTAGTTTCTTAAAAATTCAATACCGCGAGACGAGGCAGGTGCCTAGTTCGCGGACTCCTGCTTCTCACGCAGCGCGTCGATGGTGCGAACAGCCTTCGACAGCGGTGCCTGGAAGAGATAAGCGGCTCCGAACAGCGATGCCTTGAAGGCGCCGGCCAGCTTGGCCAACAGCACCTCGCGGGACTCGAGGTCGGCAAGCTTGCCAACCTCCGCTGCGGTGAGCGGGTTACCGTCAAAGTAACCGCCCTTTACCACCAGGAGAGGGTTTGCCTTGGTAAAGGCACGCAGGGTCTTCGCGACGGCGACGGGGTCTCCGTGCACGAAGGCGATAGCGGACGGACCGACAAGTTCCTCGTCGAACGAGGTGATGCCGGCCTTGTTGGCCGCAATCTTGGTGAGCGTGTTCTTTACCACGGCGTACGTGGCGTCCTCACTGATGGACTTACGCAGATTCTTCATCTGCGCAACAGTGAGACCGCGGTACTCGGTGAGCAGAACGGCGGTCGAGCTCTGGAATTTCTCCGTAAGCTCGGCGACCGTTGCTTCCTTGTTCGCCATGGTGCTCCTCATTAATAATCATGTGCCGGGTAGCCCGGGGCGCAGACATGAAAAAAGCTCCAGCGCAGGGCGCCGGAGCTTGGGGAACAATCCAAAAGATCGTAACTAAAACTTCGAACACCTGCGCGGGCCGTTCACGTGAATGAACCTTCGTCTGCGCTTCTGTCTTTCGACATAGCGCAGCAACCGGCGGTCTGTGGCTGAGGTTTACTGTACGGCAGGTTTCGGGTGCGTGCAAATCGTGGGAACGGCATCCGCTTTCGGGTTGAACGAAGCCTGAGGCCGTCAAAGTGGTTGACATGCATCAACTACCCGCATATTGTTGATAGCTGTCAATCACTTAAGGAGTCGCATGTCCCGCGCCAGCCGCACAGTTCGAGAACCGGTCGCCCAGGGTTCCATGACGCACCGTCAGGTGCTCGAAGCCCTGTCGGGACTGCTGCTGGGTATGTTCGTGTCGATCCTGGCCAACACCGTCGTGAGCACGTCGCTGCCGCTCATTCTCAGCGATCTCAAGGGCTCGCAGTCTGCCTACACCTGGGTGGTGACGGCCACACTGCTGGCAACGACGGTGAGCACGCCGATTTGGGGCAAATTCGCCGACCTGTTCAACCGCAAGCTGCTCATTCAGCTGGCCCTGGCCGTGTTCGTGATCGGCAGCGCTCTGGCCGGATTGTCGCAGGATGCGGGCATGCTCATCGCCTTCCGGGTGTTGCAGGGCCTCGGTGCCGGCGGTCTCGTGGCCCTGAGCCAGATCATCATGGCCGACATCATCAGCCCCCGCGAGCGCGGCCGCTACGCCGGCCTGTTCGGCGCGGTCATGGCCCTCGGCACCATCGGCGGCCCGCTGCTCGGCGGGGTTGTAACGGATGCCTTCGGCTGGCGCTGGAATTTCTTCATCGCCCTCCCCGTGGCGATTGTGGCGATCATTCTGCTGCAGCGCACCCTGCACCTGCCGCCCCGCGTCAAACGCGTCGTGCGCATCGATTACCTCGGCGCCGCGCTCATTACGAGTGGTATCTCGCTCCTACTGATCTGGGTGACGCTGGCCGGTTCGCAGTTCGAGTGGCAGTCGCTGACCTCATTCGCCATGGTGATCGGCGCCGTCGTTTTGCTCGTCGCAGCGGTCATCGTCGAGTTTCGGGCCCCGGAACCGATCATTCCACTCGGGCTGTTCCGCAACCGCACCTTCAGCTTCGCCACCATTGCGAGCCTCGCGGTCGGGGTCTCCCTGTTCGGCACCTCGGTCTTTCTCAGCCAGTACATGCAGCTCGCCCGCGGCGCCACACCCACCCAGTCGGGCCTGCTCACCATTCCGATGATGGGCGGCCTGCTCATCTCGTCGACCCTGTTCGGTACGGTGATCAGCCGCCGCGGCACCTGGAAATCGATCATGGTCTCCGGTTCCGTGCTCATGCTCGTCGGTACCTCTCTGCTGGGCACGCTTGATGTGCACACCAGCCTCGTGTTCGTCGGCGCCTATATGTTTGTGCTCGGCGCCGGCTTGGGCATGGTCATGCAGAACCTCGTGCTGGTCGTGCAGAACACCATTGAGGTGCGGCACCTCGGCGTGGCCACGAGCTCGGTGACGTTCTTCCGCAGTCTCGGCGGCGCGGTCGGCGTCTCGGTCATGGGATCGATTCTCGGCACTGTCGTCGCCACGCAAATCACCAGCAGCGTCGGGCGCCTCAGCCCGACCCATCAAGCGGATGCCGCCCGACTCCTCGGCGACGGCGTTATCCCCCAGGTCAACCTGCTGCCCGGAGTGATTCGAATCGTCGTGGAAACCGCCTACGGTTCTGGCGTGGGCACGATCTTCCTGATCAGCGCACCGCTCGCCCTCGTAACCCTGCTCATGGTGTCGCTCCTGCCCAATCATCCGCTGGGCACTGAGAACGGAATCGACCGGGCCCGCGAGGCGACCGTAAAATCAGAGTCAGCGCCGGAATCGGCACAGCGACGGGAGGTCGAAGACGTGGAAGACATTCTGATCGACGTGAGCGCGGCATCCGCTGGCCTGCGACCGGTGGGGCTGGCCCACGAGACGCAATCGATTCGCATCATCACACCATCAGGCGATGAGACATCGTCGACCCCCACGGCACGCGATGAGTGAGGCAGTCGAGCTGTCCACGGTAAATGACGAGATCCCCGAGCTCGCCCGTGTTGAGACGCAGATGGCCATGCTGGCCGCGAGCATTCGCGCCAGCACACGCTCTACTGCGGCCGTGATCGACCCCGCGCTGGAACCGTTCGGGCTGGCGCTGCTGCGCGTGCTGGCGCGACAGGGGGAATCCCATGCCAGCGCTGTCGCCGATGTACTCGCGGTGGATCGGAGCATGATCAGCCGTCAGGCCAAGCTGCTCTGCTCGCTCGGACTCGTGGAAACCAGCGTCGATCCAAGCGACGGGCGCGCACGGTTTCTCGCGCTCACACCGCTCGCCGAAGAGAAACTCGCCGAGGTGCGCCGCAACCGTACGGCCCTCGTGCACCGACGGCTCGGCCGATGGACGGCCGCCGAACTCGACCAGCTCGCGACCCTGCTGGAACGGCTGAACGAGCCCGACTAGTCGCCTAGCCAGCGGCGAGCGGCAGCTCCACCCGAAATTGCGTGCGCCCGGGTTCACTGTCAACGGTGACCGCGCCATGGTGCGCGGCGACGACCGCTGCCACGATCGCGAGGCCCAGTCCGGTGCTGCCGGTGCCGCGAAACCGGGAGGCGTCGCCGCGGGCGAACCGTTCGAACAGGGTACTCATCAGGTCCGCGGGAATGCCCGGACCGTTGTCGGTGACCGTGACGACGGCCCGATCGCCAACGGCGGCGAGGGCTACGACCACGGTGGTGCCGGCATCCGTGTGCACTCGCGCATTGGCCAGCAGGTTCGTGATGACCTGCCGCAGGCGTGGTTCGTCACCGATAGCCTCAATCGGCTCGTCGGGCAACTCGAGGTCCCAGACATGATCGCGGCCGGCCGCGTGTGCATCACTCACGGCGTCGACGAGCAACATGGTGAGGTCCACCGGTCGCATTTCGAGTTCGCGACCTTCGTCGAGGCGGGCCAGGAGCAGCAGGTCTTCGACCAGGCCGGTCATGCGCACCGACTCTGATTCGATGCGGCCGAGAGCGTGCATCGCGTCGGGCGGCAGCTCCTGGCCGCTGCGCCGAGTGAGCTCGGAATAGCCGCGGATGGAGGCGAGCGGGGTGCGCAATTCGTGACTCGCGTCGGCGACGAACTGGCGCACCTTGCGCTCGCTGGCCTGCCGGGATTCCAAGGCGAGGTCAACGTGGTCGAGCATGCGGTTGAGCGCCGCGCCAACCCGGCCTACCTCGGTGCGCGGATCGGTGTCGTCGGCCGGAACCCGGTCGTTGAGCGAGACTTCGCCGCGATCCAGCGGCAGTTGCGCCACCCGGGTGGCGGTCGCGGTCACGCGTTGCAGTGGGCGCAGCGCCAGCCGAACCACCCAGGCCGCAATGATGGCGACCACCATCAGCCCGGCCAATGAAACAAACGTGATGATCAGGGCGAGCTGGGTCGCCGTGGCTGCGACGCCCGATAGCGGCAGTCCAACCAGATAGATGGTGCCGTTGCGCGAGGTTTTGGGCTGCACCCGGTAGTCGCCGAGCTCACCGCCGAGGTTCACCGTGACCGCAGCGGATTGGTTGACGTGGTTGGCGAGCTGCTGCACCTGCTCGGCCGAGAGTTCTTCGATCGCCCCACTCTGGTCGTCGGTGTAGCCGGTGGTGATGCTCAACCCGTCATAGACGAGGGCCAGCAGCCCTGGTGGCTGGGCGGGGCCGCTGAGAATTTTGTCGGCCGTCGGAGTGCCGAAGTGGGCACCGCCGGGGCGGTCACCATCGAGGTCGCCACCGCCCAGTACGGTCGCGGATCGGTCGGCGGCCGAGACGAGCTGCTCGTCCAGTCGATCCAGCAGCGAGGCCCTTAAAATGACCACGCTCACCACCCCAATCGTGATGCTCACCAGGGCGAGCAGCCCGACGACGGTGAGCACGAGTCGCCGCTGCAGGGTCCAGGTCGAGCGTGGTCGACTACGGCGCGTCATCCGTTGTGGCCCTGGCATCAGGTGGTTTTCAGCATGTACCCGGCGCCGCGCACCGTGTGAATCATCGGCTCTCGGCCGGCATCGATCTTCTTGCGCAGGTACGAAATGAAGATCTCCACGACGCTCGATTTGCCGCCGAAGTCGTAGCTCCATACGCGGTCGAGAATCTGCGCTTTGCTGAGCACCCGGCGCGGATTGCGCATGAGAAAGCGGAGGAGCTCGAACTCGGTCGCGGTCAGCTCGATGGCGGTACCGTCACGAAAGACCTCGTGACTGTCTTCATCGAGGGTGAGGTCGCCGACGGTAATGCGCGGGTCGGTGGAGTCGGCCACGGCGAGGGTGGACCGGCGGATGAGTCCCCGCAACCGGGCGACGACCTCTTCAAGGCTGAACGGCTTGGTGACATAGTCGTCGCCGCCGGCGGTGAGCCCCGCGATGCGATCGTCGAGCGAATCCTTGGCGGTGAGAAAGAGCACGGGAGTTTCGTAGCCGTCGGCGCGCACCCGCTGCAACACCTGGAGGCCGTCAATGTCGGGCAACATAATGTCGAGCACGATGGCATCAGGCCGAAATTCGCGGGCGATGGTGAGCGCCTGGCGGCCCTCGCCGGCGGTGCGCACATCCCAGCCTTCGTATCGCAGGGCCATCGAGAGCAGATCGGTGAGGGCAGGTTCGTCATCCACGACCAATACCCGAATGGCGCTGCCGTCGACCTTGGTCAGGCGCGGGCCGTGGCCGGTGTGGGTGCTCTCGCGTGTGCTCATTCTTCAGAGTATCGGGCAGTTGTCTATGAACAGGCTATGAGTGCACCCTCGGTGGCCTGTGGTTTGCCCTAGCTGCCGAGGGTGGTTTGCGCGGGCGGGTCTACGGCCAGCAATCCCGCGGCTCTCCGTGGCGGTGGCGCGCGGGCACCGCGCGCGGGCACACAATAGAGGAGTGCCGTATTCCACGCTGTCCCTCTTCGACCTGGACCAGCCCTCCGCGCACCCCGAAGAATGCGTGGTGCCGGCACCGGCGCCGCACACGCTGCGCATCGTCGCCGATTCCACCGATCGGGTGGCTTGGCTGCGCGCACGCAATCAGGGCATTACCGCAACGGATGTCGCGAAACTGTCGACCCCAAAATCCATACTGAACGCCGCGCACGACAAAATGCACGGCACGAGCTTCACCGGCAACAGCTACACCGACCACGGGCGGGCCCGGGAACCGGTTATCGCCGCCTGGGTTCTGGAAAACTACGGTATCGAGCCGAGCACGAATCTATTTCGCTCGCCGTCGCATCCGCGGCATCTGGCCACCCCCGACGGCGTTGGCGTTGCGGCGAACGGCGACCTACACCTGGCCGAGATCAAGACCACGAGTAAACCGTGGCGCAGCATTCCGCGCAGTTACCTGCGACAGGTGTGGTGGCAGCAGTACGTGCTCGGGGCCGACCGCACCCTGCTGGTCTGGGAACAGCACCTCGACTTCGTGCCCGTGGCGGAAGTGCCCGAATTTCGGTGGATTGAACGCGACGAAGACCAGATTGCCATTCTGGTCGGGCTTGCCAATGCACTGATCGACAACCTGGACCAGCAGGCCCGCCGCTAGCGGTCCGTTCCCTGTACTGCGCTGGATTTCACACTGCCGCGCGGGAGTTGCGCCGCTACGCGGGAGGCGCAACCCCCGCGCACTGGCGCAGCACCCGCGCGACGCGTAACCGCGCGATGTCAAGCTGTGTGGAGTCACCGGAGTTAGTTTTTGACGCTTCTGTCGGGAAGATGATTGATTCCGACGACGCCGGCGGGTGCCGGTGTGGTGGGTCGTGCACAGAATCGTTCCGGATGCTTGCGGTGATATTTCTGCAGAGCGAGGTCGCGCTTGAAGTGCGCCCGTCGCCACGAGCCGTCGTGGACTTCCTGCGGCGAGAACAACGCGATGCCGGAGTGTTTATGGCTCGTGTTATACCAAGGAACGTAGCCGTTGAGGTGGTCGCGGGCGGACTCGAGACTGTCAAATGTTCCGGGGTAGTTGGGGCGGTATTTCATCGTTCGGAACTCCGATTCGGAGTACGGATTGTCGTTGGACACGTAGGGCCGGTTGTGGGTCTTGGTGATGTTAAGCCCGCTGAGCAGAACGGCCAGCGCATCCGAACGCATCGACGGGCCGGAGTCGGCGTGGACGAATTTCGGGGTGCCGTGCTCACTGAACGCGGTCTCGAACATGTTCACCGCGAGGTCGTCACTCTCGCGCTCTTCAACCCGAAAGCCGACGATCTTGCGCGACCAAATGTCAATGATTGAGTAGGCCTTGAACGCCTTCCCCCGCCACTGCGTTCGCAGATCAGTAATATCCCACGACCACACGTGCATGGGCCCCGTTGCGATCAGCATTGGCTTTGCGCGGGGTGTTTTGGATCCCCGACGGGTGGGCACGAGGGGGCGGGCGCTTTGGTCCTCGATATCGGCCGCGATCCGCCACCACGACCGCCGTCCGGCGAGCATGACCCCCGCGTCCCAG